>NZ_FNYE01000111.1 GCF_900108945.1 Paraburkholderia diazotrophica
CAGGGCGCTGGAACGGCGCGTGAGCGTCCTGGCCGATACGCGCATTCGCAAGCCTCGGGATAACCGGCTGGTTCGAGACACCAGGGCAAGCCGGCCAAGCCTGGCGCAGTCGTTTGCTTTCGGGCACGCACTGATCGATATCTGCGATGCGTTGACTGTCGGATCGATACGCGGTGCACTGCCAGTACGAATTCCATTGCGTAACGGGAAGATCCTGGAAGAATGGTCGGTCCGGTCGCGGGCCGATGCAGGGCAGCCACGATATCCGCTCATCAATCTCCGGATCGAAGCAGAGCTGCTGCTGTTCATCGCCCAGACGGGCCTGAACAGGGCACAGGCTTACCCGGCCAGAATTGGTCAGTTCCACTACACGAGTCACCTGGACGGCTATCAGGTACGGCGATACAAGCACCGCAGGCAGGGCGAGGTCGAGTTCGAGATCTACCGGGAGTATCGTGCCCTGTTCGAGCGCTACCTGACGTGGCGATCCGCAATGTTTCCGGATGACCCGGACGGCCTGCTGTTTCCATTCGTGAGACATGGCCGCGCGGAAGACGCACCTCCGCGATTCACCAGGGTGCACGCGGTATGCCGCAAGCTCGGCATCACCTTCGTGCCGCCTGGCAGCCTGCGCAAGGTCAGGATCAACTGGCTGCTGCGTGAGTTGCAGGACCCTGAGCTGGCAGCGGAGATGGCACAGCACGCGCCCGGGACCTTGCTACGTGACTACGTCGAGCCCAATCCGCAAGTCGCGATGCTGGAGATTTCGCGGTTCCACCGGCTCGCTGATCCGGACATCGCAATGCCTGGACCGGGACGATGCGTTTCGCCAATGCCGGCGGGGCTGCCGGGCGTCCCGCCCCAGGCGACGCGGCCCGACTGCGCCAGTCCGGCGGGCTGCCTGTTTTGCGTTCACCATCGCGACGTCGATAGCGAGGACCACGTCTGGTCGCTTGCAAGTTTCCGTCATCTCAAGTCACTCGAACTGGCACGCGACCGTTCGTCGCCTCCTGGCAGCAGACCGGGGAATCCGCATCCCGCTGCGCTTGCCGT
>NZ_FNYE01000110.1 GCF_900108945.1 Paraburkholderia diazotrophica
GCTCAAAAAAGTAGCTGCGAGTGGCATGAAGCTTCTGTCGAAACCGGTTTCTGAACAGACCTTATTGACCTTGCTGGCAAAACATAAGCCAAAAACTTCCACCGAAGGCAGGTGAAGATGATGGCGGTAGAACGTAACTAGCACAAAGGGGCGTATGCTGAACGTGCCCCTCCGAGGAGGCCTTCTATGGCGTCCAGTACTCAAACACGATGTGATTCTGACGTGGACGAAAAGCCCGGGGCCAGGATATCACTGAGTGCAAGTGAAACAGCTCACAAAGTCGGTCGCCGCAGATTCGGTGAATTTGTGAATCTTGTTCGGGGACCGGTTGCGGCACTCAATGCCGAGCAAAATCTCTTTGTCGAACGCGATTTATTGGAATCACTGTCGCGTCGGGCGGTGTATTGGATGGCGTTGGTGTTGTTCGTAAGCCTGTTCGTGTTCGTACTTGGAAATTGGATCAAGACGTCGGATATTTATCGTTTGTTCCGTGTCGCCTGGATCTTCGGACTGTGGGGGATGGCCGCTCCCATGGCAATATATTTACTGAAAAAGACCATGGCGCTTCCAAAGCAAGCTGGCGTCAACGCGGTCGAGCAGATGCACTGGGCGTGGGCTGCATTGGTCATACTGACGTCATTGTGGTGGGCAGCCGGTAGCTTTGGGATAGAGCCGCCCATTTTCTGGGCCTACCACGGTGATACTCATATTATTTTTCACAGGACTTTCTTCCTAAAGATGACGCTGATGTGTCATGTATTTACTGTGCTGCTGCTCGCACCTAGTCTTCGTGCAACTTTAGGTTCACTCGTGCTCGGCACTATCCCATTGGGATTTAGCGTGGGAGGAGTTCTGTTAATTAATCGACCAACTTTGTTTGAGTCGCTTACGGCTCAACTAATTGGCTATTGTCTCATCGCATGGTTTCTTTGTTACGATCAGAAGCACGCATGTGTAAAAGAGGTTATTCTCGAAGAGGCGCGATCGCGGGCCGAAGCGGCAAGGGCGGAGAAGAACCAACTTATCGCTGCGATAAGCCATGATTTGCGCCAGCCGCTCACAACGCTCGGCCTGAAGTT
>NZ_FNYE01000108.1 GCF_900108945.1 Paraburkholderia diazotrophica
CCTGCTCGGCATCGGCTGGAACTTCGGGTTTGTGGGCGCATCGGCTCTCGTGCTCGAGTGTTACTACCCGGAAGAAAAGGCCCGCGTGCAGTCGCTCAACGACTTCGCCGTATTCGGGACTAAGGATCAGGCTGCCCGGAGAGGAGGCATCGAGAAAAATTATCGAAAAGTGTCCGCATCCCGATCGAAATTTGCAGAAAGGTCCTCGCGGCTGATTTTGGCTACTCTGCCGCGTCATTACGATGGTTACAGGGCGAGCGCAGTGTTGTCGAGCCCAACGGGTCGCGGGTTCTGTCGATCCGATTCCAAGCCAACCTATCGTGAGTACGACCATGCAATTATTTCGACCAACGATGTGCCTCGCGTCTCCGATGCTTTTCCTGCAACCTCTCATGGCTCACGCAGATCTGACGGTAAAGATCGGGCAGGTTTCCCCTCTGACTGGCGAGCTCTCCCACATCGGAAAGGATGATGAAAACGGTGTGCGGCTTGCGATCGAAGATCTGAACACCAAAAAGATTCGCATTGGCGGGCAAAACGTTACGTTTGTGCTCGACTCGCAGGACGATGCGGCCGATCCCAAGACGGCAGTAACCGTCGCGCAGAAGCTGGTGGACGACGGTGTGGCGGGTGTTGTTGGACATGCGAACTCCGGGACATCGATACCTGCTTCCATAATCTACTCGGATGCCGGCGTGCCAATGATCACCGAATCGGCAACCAATCCGAAGCTCACGCAGCAAGGATTCACGAACGTGTTCCGTATGGTCGCGAATGATGTGAGGCAGGGCTCGGTGATCGGCGCCTATCTGGTCCACGATCTCGGTGCGCGTAAGGTCGCGATCGTCGACGACCGTACGGCGTACGGTCAAGGTCTTGCCGATGAGATCGAAAAGTCAGTCAAGGCTGCCGGAGGCAATGTGGTCGCCCGTGAATTTGGCACTGACAAGACGACGAACTGGATGGCAATTCTGACGACCATCAAGAGCCGTCAACCAGAAGGTATCGCTTTCACGGGTGGCGACACGCAAGCCGCGGCATTTGTGCAACAGGCGCAAAAGCTTGGGTTGAAGGTCAAGTTTATTGCCGGCGACGAAGCGTGCACTCCGCAGTTCATCAAGCTAGCCGGTTCCTCGATGAACAACGATACCTATTGCACGCTGGCGGGTGTCCCGCCTGCAAAAATGCCGCAAGGACCCGAGTTCTTCAAACGCTATCAGCAGCGCTTTGGTGTCCCCGTGCAGCTATA
>NZ_FNYE01000106.1 GCF_900108945.1 Paraburkholderia diazotrophica
AGTTCGAACGCCTGCTCAGGCATGATGTAGTTCAGCAGCACACCCGCGAACATCGCGGCAAACACCATCAGAATCGCACGGTGCGGCACCTTGCGTGAATTGGTGACGCCGAGAAATGCCGGCGCGTTCTTCTGCAGCGACAGGTTGTAAAACGTGCGGCTATTGGTGAACACGCTCGCGTTGACTGCTGACAGCACCGCCATGATCACGACCAGATTCATGATGCTCGCTGCGGCCGGAATGCCGAACTTCGTGAAGACCTCGACGAACGGGCTACCCTTCGTCGTCAACGACGTCCACGGGAAAACCATCAGCAGAACTGCGATCGCACCGACGTAGAAAATCAGCAATCGCCAGAACGTGGCATTGACGGCCTTCGGCATCGTCGTTTTGACATCCTTCGCTTCGCCGGCCGCGAGACCGAGATTTTCGACACCGCCGAATGAGAACGCGACCATCACGACCGCGAGGAATGTGCCGCTCGCTCCCTTGGCAAAGAATCCGCCGTGGTCGACGAGGTTGTGATAACCGACGGGCACGCCGTTGTTGCCGATGCCAAACACGATCATGCCGACGCCAAAGATGATCATGGCGACGATCGCGATCACCTTGACGAGCGAGAACCAGAACTCGGCTTCACCGTATATCTTGACGCCGATGATATTGACGACAAACATCAGCGATACCGCGGCGCCGGCCGTCACCCAGATCGGAATGTGCGGGAACCAGAAGTGAACGTAATTCCCCAATGCATTCAGGTCGGCCGCACTGGTCGCGAGCAGAAAGATGAATGCGTTCCAACCGTTCAGAAAGCCTGCGAAGCGGTGAATGTAGCGGTTCGAATACGACACGTAGGAGCCGGACACCGGTTCTTCCACGGCCATTTCACCGAGCGCCCGCATGACGAAATAGATGGCGATAGCGGCAAGCAGAAAAACCAGCAGAATGGCCGGGCCAGCCGTTCTGATTGCCCAGGAAGATCCGTAGAACAGTCCCGTGCCGATTGCGCCGCCGATGGCAATCATCTGGCGGTTCTTAAGATCTCTTTTCAGATCTTCCCGCTCGTATGCCTGTGCTTCGACGTTGTTGCTCATGTCGCCTCCAAGGAAGTTAATCGAATGTTGTTTTTTAGATTGGAAAGAGGGTTTGATCGCACGTTGTGGCCGTGGAAAGCCTGGCGCGAACACCGTTATGCATCGCTGTCTTTGAGCCATAGTCAGTTTCTTTGTCTGAGCGGGCTCTTTATTTTTGTCGTTATCCTAATTACACAATTTGCTTTCTCAGGTTCCGGCACACATCCCTTCTCGTAGCGTCGATGATCAAACCAATCGCGCAGTCCGATGTACGTCGTCTAAAGGGGTGCCCCGTGCATCGTAGTCCTGTGCCACGCCGCTTCCGGCGTTAGCATCGGCTCAGCGCATCGGGTGTTGCACGGATGCGACCACGCATGGATTTTCGTCGCGCCGTCGTTGAACGGGACGCTCGTTCGCTCTCGCCAATTGCTGTTTCAGAGTTCAGCGAGCGCGGTGGTCAGACGGCGAATTGCTTCGTCCACGGTGGAACGCGGACAGCCAAGGTTTGCGCGCATGTACCCATGCCCCT
>NZ_FNYE01000104.1 GCF_900108945.1 Paraburkholderia diazotrophica
ATGACGATGGAGCCCCACGCACAGACCAGCGCGAACACCGTCACCGAAGAAAACAGTTCGAACGCCTGCTCAGGCATGATGTAGTTCAGCAGCACGCCCGCGAACATCGCGGCAAACACCATCAGGATTGCGCGGTGCGGCACCTTGCGTGAATTGGTGACGCCGAGAAAGGCCGGTGCGTTCTTCTGCAGCGACAGGTTGTAGAACGTGCGGCTATTGGTGAACACGCTCGCATTGACCGCCGACAGCACCGCCATGATCACGACCAGGTTCATGATGCTCGCTGCGGCCGGAATGCCGATCTTCGTGAAGACCTCGACGAACGGGCTACCCTTCGTCGTCAACGCCGTCCACGGGAATACCATCAACAGGACCGCGATCGCACCGACGTAGAAAATCAGCAGTCGCCAGAACGTGGCATTGACGGCCTTCGGCATCGTCGTTTTGACATCCTTCGCTTCGCCGGCCGCGAGACCGAGATTTTCGACACCGCCGAACGAGAACGCGACCATCACGACCGCGAGGAATGTGCCGCTCGCCCCCTTGGCAAAGAATCCGCCGTGGTCGACCAGGTTGTGATAACCGACGGGCACGCCGTTGTTGCCAATGCCAAACACGATCATGCCGACGCCAAAGATGATCATGGCGACGATCGCGATCACCTTGACGAGCGAGAACCAGAACTCCGCCTCACCGTATATCTTGACGCCGATGATATTGACAACAAACATCAGCGATACCGCGGCGCCGGCCGTCACCCAGATCGGAATGTGCGGGAACCAGAAATGAACGTAACTGCCCAACGCATTCAGGTCGGCCGCACTGGTGGCGAGCAGAAAGATGAATGCGTTCCAGCCGTTCAGAAAGCCTGCGAAGCGGTGAATGTAGCGGTTCGAATACGACACGTAGGAGCCGGACACCGGCTCTTCCACGGCCATTTCACCGAGTGCCCGCATGACGAAATAGATGGCGATAGCGGCAAGCAGAAAGACCAGCAGAATGGCCGGACCAGCTGTTCTGATTGCCCAGGAAGATCCGTAGAACAGTCCTGTGCCAATTGCGCCGCCGATGGCAATCATCTGGATATGGCGGTTCTTAAGATCTCTTTTCAGATCCTCCCGCTCGTATGCCTGTGCTTCGATGTTGTTGCTCATGTCGCCTCCAAGGAAGTTAATCGAATGTTGCTTTTTAGGTTGGAAAGAGGGTTTGATCGCACGCTGTGGCCGTGGAAAGCCTGGCGCGAACACCGCAATGCACCGCAATGCATCGCTCCTTTTGAGCCATAGTCAGTTTCTTTATCTGAGCAGGCTCTTTATTCTTATCGTTATCCTAATTACACAATTTGCTGTCTCAGGTTCCAGCACACATCGCTTCTCGCAGCGTCGATGATCAAACCAATCGCGCAGTCCGATGTACGTCGTCTAAAGGTGGCGCGCCCGTGCACCGTAGTCCAGTGCCACGGCCGCTTCCGGCGTTAGCATGGGCTCAGGACATCGCATGTTGGCGGATGCGACCACGCATCGATCCTCTTTGCGCACTGTCGTCGAGCGGGACGCCAGCTCTCTCTCGCCAATTGCTGCTCAGAGTTCAGCGAGCGCGGTGGTCAGACGGCGAATTGCTTCGTCCACGGTGGAACGCGGACAGCCAAGGTTTGCGCGCATGTACCCATGCCCCT
>NZ_FNYE01000102.1 GCF_900108945.1 Paraburkholderia diazotrophica
GTCGAGCACGAGCCCCATCGAGCTGGTGATATGCGACCTGTCCAGCTCTCCTGCGGTGGACATCGCGGGCGCGCGGATGCTCACCGCGTTGCATGCGGATCTTGTCAAGAGCGGGATGCGTCTGCGGATTGTCGCGGCCCACGCCGACGCACGCGACATCCTGCGCGCAGAAGGTCTTGAACAGCAGATCGGCGATTTCGGGCGGCGCGTGTCGGTGGATGATGTCGTGGAAGCGTTCCTGCACGAGGCCGACACGAAGGTCGCGACTTCGGACGGCACAGCGACCGGGACTCCGGCTAGCGCAGGCGAGCAAGCGTGAATCCGTCGTATGGCGACGCAGATGGGCGCTCGGGTTGCCGAATTCTTGCATCTGCCACGGGAGATTGGCATGGCATGGAACCGAAGATACAGCGTGATCGGTTATGTCTCGTCGTCGGTGTGGGCCGTTGCCGTGCTATTGACAGGCACAACGGCGACGGTCGACGCTGTCAGTGAAGAGGCCGCGCCGAAGCACGAGCAGACGAGACAGTTCTCGGGCAAGAGCATCACGCAGATGAAAGCGATCATCTTCGAAATTGATGCAGAGCGTAACAGCGTCACGCTTCTGCAAGAGAATGGCGAACCCATTGATGTCGTGGTTGACCGATCTGTTGGCGATGTCAGCACGTTCAAGGCGGGTGACTCCGTGTCCATCACGTATAGCCGCGCGCTTCTGCTTCGCGCGGACCAGGTGTCGTCGAATGGAATACGGGAACGTGTCGATAGCGGATTTACCACTGCTCAATCGGTGGACTCGTCGTTGTCAATGCACCGGGTCCAGGCGATAACGACCGTCGAACACATCGATCGCGACCGGCACCAGTTAACCCTGCGCGGCGCGACCCGGACGGTCACGTTGGAAGCGTCATCCGATGGTCTGTTGCAAGGGCTCAAAGTCGGCGACAGTGTACGTGTCGATTTCGTGGAAGCCACGGCGATTCGTATCTCGCGTGACAGAGTTCCTTTGCGCTAATTCCGCCTGCCTGGAATTGAACTGCATCCCCACAATTGCACTTTTTTAGACTGTAGTTCGACGGAAATTTCGATGTATCAAGCGGACGTCAAAATACGCACAAGGTGCCGGCATCTTCGTCGGATGCGGGGCGTCACTGCGCTCCACGAGATGACTGTACCGCCGCGTTGAATGGTCTGATAACGGCGAAATCGGCGTTGATTCAGATCAATTGACAGAGTGCGCCCCCCGGTATTCTGAATGTGCCAGGAGCCGATTCGACTTCACTGCCGACCTTTGGTGTTGCAGTCGACCAGACTCGCGCCCGTCTGAAATCCGGACACAAGGGCGTGGGCTGGCGGGATCCGTCGCGTATCACGGCGAACGGACCTTAGGTTCTGTGGCGACCACCTTGTTACGATTCTCAGCTTTGCTGAGTGCTTTTACACAAACATCTTCATGTCCCGTTGATGCGTTTAATTTTCATGACGGCGGACGCGCGATATGAGTTCAGATCCAGGAGAAAACCATGAAGCTCATGACACTCATCTTGACTGGCGCGGTTGTGGCGTGCGCGTCGACGGCTTGGGCACAGAACGAATCCACGACGACGCCGACCGCTCATGAAACTCAAGTGGGGAGCAACGATGCAATCGTGAAGATGCGCCAGGAGGAAGCGGCTGCAAATCGCGTCTATGAAAAGAAGGTGGCCGCGGCGAAAAAGACTTATGACCACAAGAAGGCGGAAGCGAAGAAGGAACGGGATGCCGCGATCGCCGCAGCGCGATATGGGTCAGGAACAAACCAGTAAGTAGCAGTCTTCATCGAGTTCCCGAAGTTGCTCGCACCGATGCGCATGGGGTGAGCGCTTCGAGGATACGCGACCAAAGTCCAATACTGAACTTGAGATGTGCCGCATAAACTGAAGGGTAGCGTAGCATGCCGGCAGTCCACGTCGGCAGCGGGCGCAAGGTCGTCGCGTTACCTGTCCTGAGTCGAGGCCCTATGAG
>NZ_FNYE01000099.1 GCF_900108945.1 Paraburkholderia diazotrophica
AATGCTGCGCGAGTGAATGTCCGGGAAGTCGTGGATCGAGAGCCATGTTCCGAGCGTTGCCCACGTGACATCGCGGCGGCTTGCGCTTTCGTATGGGACAGTGTCGGTGAGCAGTGACATGATGACACTCCGGCTCATTGGATAGGCGTCGCCGTCACACGCGCCCGAAATGATAGGTCAGACTGGCCTGTTTTCGTTTGGATCGCGAACCGGCCCCATCGCTTCGAGTCCTTCCGCGTAGCTGATCGTGTCAAACGACAGGTCGAAGAGGATCGCGGCGTCGGCGACCGCGTCGAGCTTGCCGGCCGTGTCTTTCCTTTTCAGCTCGCTCTTCTCCAGATGCAGGAGCTCAAGCATCTCGTTGTAGACGGTCGATTCCACAATCGGCAGCACGTAGAACACCGCTCCGTTGTACGGCACCTGGTAGCGTCTGGACAGATCGACGTTGTCGCAGAACAGGAAATACTTTCCGCGGGCCGAGAGGGCATTGCCGAGCACTTCCGCGACGTCTCTCAGGTATTCGAAGCTCAGTAGCCAACCGGCAAAGAACGACAGGTGCGGGTCGCTGACGTCCGCTACGGCCATGACCTGTTCGCAGGAAAGCTCGGGCGGGCGCGCCTCGTCGGCGAGCCGCGGTCCGAAGCGTAGCGCGAGCTCGCCGCGAAAACCGATCCGGCGAGGCGCGTTCGTATGCCCCCTGAAGACCGCGTTGAGGAGTCGGCCCTGGTGTTGCAGACTGGCCAACGGGGTTTCATCGAGTTCATGGTGGCTGATCGTGTCAGTCATTAGCATTCCTCTTTGATGGATCTTGCATGCGCGCGGACCGGGCGCTGCTTCGCACATCCTCGGCGGGATGTGCCGGGAACTTTGCAACATCCGTACCAATGCCAGGGCCAACGCCAGGCAGGCTATACGGGCAGGCTGCCCGGTGCTGCCCATGTCGTTTGCGACAAAAGGTGCGCGATTTGTCGGGAAGGCGACGTCGCGAACGTCGCAGGCGGCCATTCGGGGGAACCCGGCGGAAACCCGGCCTGGCCAGGGTTTCGACGATCTGCGCACTCATGGCATAAAAGCTGCGTCAACGGGGCCGCGCGGACACAATCCGGCCGATGCGTGACTCGACAGAAGAAGACCATACGGACACCGCAGGCTGAGGACATGGTCGCGGCTTTGCAGATCTGATTCGCAACCCTGGTTTCACCTTCCATGTCAATGGAGTACGACAATGTCTCAACTTCGGCAAATCGCCTTCTACGGCAAAGGCGGCATCGGCAAGTCCACCACGTCGCAAAATACGCTTGCGGCGCTGAGCGACCTCGGGCAGAAGATCCTCATCGTAGGGTGTGATCCAAAGGCTGACTCGACGCGCCTGATACTGCACGCGAAGGCGCAGGACACAATTCTCTCGCTTGCGGCGGAAGCGGGTTCAGTCGAGGACCTGGAACTCGATGACGTGATGAAGATCGGCTACAAGGACATCCGCTGCGTCGAGTCGGGGGGGCCTGAGCCGGGCGTCGGCTGCGCGGGCCGTGGCGTCATCACGTCGATCAATTTCCTCGAGGAGAACGGCGCGTATGACGGCGTGGACTATGTGTCGTACGACGTGCTCGGCGACGTGGTGTGCGGTGGCTTCGCCATGCCCATTCGCGAGAACAAGGCGCAGGAAATCTACATTGTCATGTCAGGCGAGATGATGGCGATGTACGCGGCGAACAACATCTCGAAGGGCATCCTGAAATACGCGAACAGTGGCGGCGTGCGCCTGGGCGGGCTCATCTGCAACGAGCGCAAGACCGACAAGGAACTGGAGCTTGCCGAATCGCTCGCGACGATGCTTGGCACGAGGCTGATCCACTTCGTGCCGCGCGACAACATCGTCCAGCACGCGGAACTGCGGCGAATGACCGTGATCGAGTACGCGCCGGACAGCTCACAGGCGGGCCAGTATCGCGCGCTTGCCGAGAAGATTCACCACAACGGCGGCAATGGTGTGGTTCCGACGCCGATCACGATGGACCAGCTCGAAGACCTGCTGATGGAGAAAGGCATCATGGTGCAGGTCGACGAGTCGCAGGTCGGCAAAACGGCGGCCGAACTGACCGCCTGACGAATGCCGGGCGAAGGTCGCCGTGCGGCGGCCGGATCCGGCGATGACATTCTCCACTTATGGGATATGCAATGACCGCGACGGTTGAAGAACGCAAGGCCGCCAACAAGGCCCTGATCGACGAAGTGCTGCAGGCCTACCCCGAAAAGATGGCCAAGCGCCGCGCCAAGCATCTGGGTTCCTTTGAACAGGGCAAGCCCGACTGTGGGGTGAAGTCCAACATCAAGTCGCTGCCCG
>NZ_FNYE01000097.1 GCF_900108945.1 Paraburkholderia diazotrophica
CAGGAAAAAACAAGCGGAAAGCTTCTCTCACGATCAATCTGCCTCTGTTTGCGCCCGAATGGATGAAAACAACGGCTTGTTCAGCGTTGCCTTAAGTGATGCGGCACATCGTCCTAGTTCGCGTCACGAGCGGTAGCCGCCCCCGTCGCGGTCCAGGAGGCGCAATAGCGCCGTCCATTCGCGGTCGAGATGGACCGTGTCCAGATAGGCATAGTCGTCGTGCTGCTTCGCTGCGTGCTCACAAACTTCGGGCGAAGGAATGGTCACCTTCTGCCCGGCGGAGAGCGTCGCGACCTGAATCTCGCACGCCTTGTTCAGGTAAAACATGCGTGTAAACGCTTCCGCAACCGAACGTCCCGTCGTGAGCAAACCATGGTTACGCAGTATGAGAAAGTCCTTCCTGCCGATCGACTTGACGATGCGTTCGCGCTCGTCCAGCACCAGCGAGATCCCTTCATATTCGTGATACGCCACGCGGTTATAGAACTGCATGCTGATCTGATTCAACGGAAGGAGGCCACATTCCATCGCGGCGACAGCCATCCCGTAGGTCGTGTGAAGGTGTACGACGCATTCGACGTCATGACGCGCCTGATGCAATGCGCTGTGGATCGTGAATCCGGCCGCGTTGACCTCAAACCGCTCATCGCCTATCGGATTGCCGTTTACGTCGATCTTCACGAGAGATGAAGCCGTGATCTCGTCAAAAAACCAGCCATGCGGATTAATCAGGAACTGATCAGTGGTCCCCGGCACCCGTGCCGAGATATGCGTGTAGATCAGATCTGTCAGGTCGAACCTGGCCGCCAGCCGATAGGCTGCAGCAAGCTGGACGCGCGTGTCCCACTCGGGTTGGGAAATATTTCGGGGCTTGCGATTCACGTGCGGGTCAGTAGTAGAAATCATGCTGGAATCTCTATGCGATGGGAATTAACGGTGGAAGACGAGTGGGAACGGCTATTTCAGTTCTGCAACCATCGCGGGGACTGATTCAAAAAGATCGCCAACAAGGCCATAGTCGGCAACGCTGAAAATCGGCGCTTCCTCGTCCTTGTTGATCGCGACGATCACCTTCGAGTCCTTCATGCCCGCGAGGTGCTGGATCGCGCCCGAGATGCCCACGGCAATGTACAGCTGCGGCGCAACGATCTTGCCCGTCTGGCCGACCTGATAGTCGTTCGGCACATAGCCCGCATCGACGGCTGCACGCGAGGCGCCCATGGCTGCGCCCAGCTTGTCGGCGAGCGGCTCGAGAATCTTCGTGTAGTTCTCGCCGCTGCCCAGCCCCCGGCCGCCCGACACGATGATGTTCGCCGACGTCAGTTCCGGACGGTCCAGCTCCGTCACTTCGCGGCTCACGAACTGCGAGATGCCTGCATCGGCTGCGGCTTCGATCTGCTCGACCGACACACTGCCGCCTTCCGCTGCAACCGGATCGAAACCCGTTGCGCGCACCGTGACGACCTTGACGGGGTCAGCCGATTGCACGATCGCGATCGCGTTGCCCGCATAGATCGGACGCTCGAACGTGTCGGCGCTATCGACCGCCGTGATGTCACTGATCTGCGCGACGTCCAGCTTTGCGGCGATGCGCGGCGCGATGTTCTTGCCGTAGGCCGTCGCGGGCGCAAGGATGTGCGAGTAGTTCTTCGCCGGGTCTTGCACAAGCGTCAGCACCGTTGCCTCGACGTTTTCCGCCAGGCCTTCCGCCAGTTGAGGCGCATCGGCGAGCAGCACCTTTGCGGCGCCTGCAATCTTCGCAGCCGCGTCCGCAGCAGCATGTGCGTTGTGGCCCGCAACCAGCACGTGAATGTCGCCGCCGATTTTCTGCGCAGCGGCGACAGTGTTCAGCGTCGCGGCTTTGATCGACGCGTTGTCGTGTTCAGCAATTACCAGAATCGTCATTTCATTCGTCTCCGCTTTCCGCAAATTCGCGTTGATCAAAGCACCTTGGCTTCCGTCTTGAGCTTCTCGACCAGCGTCTTCACGTCCGGCACCTTGACGCCGGCGGAGCGCTTCGGCGGCTCGCTGACCTTCAGCGTCTTCAGACGCGGCGTGACGTCGACGCCCAGGTCTTCGGGCTTCACGGTTTCGAGCGGCTTCTTCTTCGCCTTCATGATGTTGGGCAGCGTCACGTAACGCGGCTCGTTCAGGCGCAGATCGGTCGTCACCACGGCGGGCAATTTCAGCGACAACGTCTCCGCGCCGCCATCGACTTCACGCGACACCGTCGCCTTGCCATCAGCCACGACAACCTTCGACGCAAACGTCGCCTGCGGCAGATTCGCCAGCGCGGCGAGCATCTGGCCCGTCTGATTGGAGTCGTCGTCGATGGCCTGCTTGCCGAGAATCACCAGCTGCGGCTGCTCCTTGTCGACCAGCGCCTTCAGCAGCTTGGCAACGGCCAGCGGCTGCAGATCTTCATTCGA
>NZ_FNYE01000046.1 GCF_900108945.1 Paraburkholderia diazotrophica
CAAGCGTTCGTTCAAAACCAACGGCGTCGAAATACCTGATGTAGACAATCCTGTCGCACCAGAGAGGCGATGCAGGAGAAAACAGACCGCGGGCCTGAACCCAACGATAGAAATGAACAACCTGGCGCATCCGCATGGTAGCGGTCGACGGGCTGATCAGGCCGGCATTACGCGCCTCGACGAGTGCACCGCGATAGCGAACCAGACACCGTTCGTCCTTGCGCATGGGAAAGGCGTACCACTTCAAACCCTGAGATTCCAGGAACGTTGCGTAATCCGCCAGGCTACGCAGGTTCGACTCGATGGTCTCAATGGCCACGGCCTCGCGACTGATGCGCTCGACGGCCCAAAGATTGGCCTCCGCCCACGGCGCGCCATCAGCCCAGAATATCTGGGGCAGGGCCCCTGTCTCGCGACCGTAACGCCGCGGCGCGTAAGCCACTGCGCCGTCGACAACCTCGCAGCGGTGCGGAACAAAGTGGATATGTTCGAGCGTAGCCACGGACATCTCCCGTCTTCGGTGTCCATACTGTGCCTGTGGTGGTTTACGCGTCCGTGACACGCATCTTGCCGTTACCGCAGGCGGGCATGTTTAGTGTACCTGAGTAAAACAACTTCTTTTTCAAAGGAGCTTCAAATGCAAAAAACTCTCGACCTGATCCGTGCCTTTGCGCGTGATGAAGATGGTGCAACGGCGATTGAGTATGGTCTGCTGGCCGCGTTGATTTCGGTGGTCATCATCGGTTCGGTCACGCTTGTCGGCACCCAGCTCGACGGTGTGTTCAATTACGTCCAAGGCAAACTTGTGACCCCGGCGTAAACGGATTGATCAAGGAGCGGCCTTTTCACCTTAGGCCGCTCCTTACCAATCAATCGCAAATAGGAACGGCGAACCCATGAACGCTTTCGAATTTCCGGTCGGCATCTGTCTGCTCGTCCTGCTGGCGACGGCAGCAGGTATGGATCTGCATTCGCGCCGCATTCCAAATTGGCTGGTGTTGGCGGGGCTGACGCTGGCGCTTGCGGTGCAGTGGTGGCAGCACGGTGCAGCTCAAGGGTACGCGTCTTGGGGGCTCGGTGTACTGACGGGCGGAGGCCTGTTTCTTCCGCTCTATGCGTTGCGGGGCATGGGCGCAGGCGACGTGAAACTGATGGCGATGGTCGGTGCGTTCGTCGGGCCAGAACTGGCGTTCGAGACCGTGCTGATGACCTGCGTCGTCGGCGGCATCTGGGCGCTGACGGTGGTGATCTTCAAGAACGCATTGAAGTCGACGGGAACCAACATGCTGGCCATCATGCTTTCGGAGAAAGGGCTGAGCGGGAGGCTGTCTGAAACAGGAAAGTACGCCGCATTGCCTTCTGTCGGGTCGCTGCCATATGGCGTCGCTATTGCCTTGGGCACGCTTAGCATCATGGTCCTGCATTCGGGGCATAGCCTCGGTTAATGCGCAACCGGATTCAGAAAGAGAGCCCACGTCGAGAGGCAAGAGAAAGAAAAGACAGCAGAACAGGTAGCAGACAGAGAAGATTTCGCGCAATGCGCGGGACCAATTCGGGGGGTACAACGTGAAAGACGAACAACCGACGGCGCCGCAAGCGTCGGCCGACGTTACGCGTCTCTACGACGCAAGCCGCGCACGGTCAGACGCGGACTTGGCAGGAACGAGCCTGCTGGCGCGCGCGCCGCGGACCATCGCTGAAACGGGCCTCGATCAGACCTTCCTTCTCGAACTTGTCGCCAAGTCCGCTTTCGTGATGGGCAAGGTGTCACTCTCGCAACTGGTGCAGCGGCTCAAGCTCGGCGCCAGCGTGCTAGACAGCGTCGTGTCGTTCGGCGTGCGGGAACGAATTCTGGAAATCGTGCGGCGCGGCGCCAGCGACCTCGATGTCGAACTGCAGCTAACGGACGGCGGACGTCAGCGTGCGTCCGAATTCATGAACCGTTGCCGTTACGTCGGCCCGGCGCCCGTGTCGCTCGCCGCCTATGAAGCGGCGCTGAAACTGCAATCCGTGCGGCACATGCACGTGACGCACGCGCAGGTGCGCGCAGCCTTCGCAGGGCTGACGGTCCGGACCTCGCTGCTCGACGACATTGGCGGAGCGGTCAATAGCGGCAAGCCGGTGATCTTCTTCGGGCCGCCAGGCAGCGGAAAAACTTCGCTTGCCGAACGATTGGGCAATCTGCTGCCGGGGCGCGTCGCGGTGCCGTATGCCGTTGCCGTCGAGAACGAAGTGATCCAGATTTTCGACCCGCTGATTCACGAGCCTGTCACGGTTGCTTCGCGCGACGGTGCGGTGAGTGCGCCCGCCGATGCGCGCTGGCAGATCTGCCGACGGCCCACGGTGCTGTCGGGCGGAGAGCTCACGCTCGAGATGCTCGAGCTGCGCTACGACGCATCCAGCGGCTTCTATCAGGCGCCGCCGCATGTGAAGGCCAATGGTGGTCTTTATGTGGTCGACGACCTGGGACGTCAGCGTGTCGAGCCGGCTGAACTGCTCAACCGCTGGATCGTGCCGTTTGACCGAGGCCGCGACATGTTCACCTTGCATACGGGCTTGCGCTTTTCGCTTCCGTTCGACGTCTGGGTGGCATTTTCGAGCAACTTCTCGCCGGCCGATCTGGGCGATGAGGCCTTTTTCCGGCGCCTCGGCTGCAAGCTGTATGTCGGGGCGCTCGACGTTGCCGAGTACCGGACCGTGTACGAGCGCCGTTGCGAAGAACTGCGCGTGATATCGGACGACGATGCCTTCGAATACCTCGTGCATCACTTGCACATGACGTCTGGCCGACCTTTGCTCGCCTGTTATCCGGGCGACCTTCTGCGCATCGTGCTCGCCAATGCGAAGTACCTGGAACAGCCGGCCATCGCTGACGCGCTGAATCTTCTGCGCGCCTGGAACGCCTATTTCGCAGTGGTCGGTGAGCATGACACGCCACCGCCGCAACAGCAAGGCGCCGCTGAGCGAAGTGCAAAAAAATCAGCGGCCGGTTAATGGACCGGTTAAACGGCCGGAAACCCTAGTCAGAACACAGGTCAGGCATCAGGGAGAGTTGTCATGAAAAACATGCGTGCGTTGGTGATGTTGCTGGTTGCCGCAGTGGCCGGGCTCGGTGCAGTAGCAATGGCATCGCGCTGGCTGATAGACAGGTCGTCGGGCATGACGGCCAAGGTTGCTGTCGCAGCGGTCGACATCAACCTCGGACAACGGCTGAATAACGAATTCATCAAGATGGTGGACTGGCCATCGGGCAGCGTGCCGCCCGGCGCGTTCACCGATGGCCAGACGCTCGATGGGCGCGTGATGAAAAACAGCGTGCTGCGGGGCGAGCCGATTCTCGAAGGCAAGCTCACGCCCGTCGGCACGCAGGGCGGACTCTCGGCTGTAATCGGGGAAGGGCGCCGCGCCATCACCGTGCGTGTGAACGACGTGATTGGCGTCGCGGGTTTCGCGCTGCCGGGCAACTACGTCGACATCATCGTCAGCACGCAGCAGGACAAGGGCACTGACAAGGGCTCGAACAAGGACGAGAGCATTTCGAAGATTGTGCTGGAGAAGATTCTCGTGCTGGCCGTTGCCCAGGAAGTCGGCCGCGACGAGACCAAGCCGAAAGTGGTCAACGCCGTCACGCTCGAAGTCACGCCTGAACAGGCAGAGAAGCTCGATCTGGCGCGCAGTGTCGGGACGTTGTCGCTCGTGTTGCGCAACCAGATCGACACGGCAACGCTGCCGACGACGGGCGCGACTAAATTCACACTGCTCGGCACGCAAGCCCCCGTGGCAGCCTCGGCGCCTGCGGCGGCGCCCGTGCGCCCCGTCCGGGCGCACTATGCGGCACGCCCGGCTACGCCGCGTGACTGCATCGGTGTGCTGTCGGGCGTGCTGGGCAGTGTCGAATGTTTCTAGACCGGTTGCGGCCGTTCTGACCGGGTCGCCGTGGCTGGTAACAACAAGGCAGGAACGCGAGTCTCGACTTGCAGATATCGGGGGCATGACGAAATGAAAACGAAACCAGGATTCTCATCCTGCATCATCAAGCAACGCTGCTCGCTGGGCAGCAAGGCGATCGCCGCGATGGTTTGCTTTGGACTGGTCGGTGCGCAGACTGTCCAGGCACAAGAGGTGTTCGAATTTCCGATGATGGCGAAGCGCGGCGCGACACCGCCGTTGCCGGCAGGCCGCGGCGCGACGCCGATGACGCTCGCGATGGGCGGGCCTGCTGGCGTTGCAGGCGCCGCAGGTGTGGCAAACGGACCTCTGCCTTTGCGCGGGCCAAGCTGCACGGGCGAAATCCGCGATGAAACGACGGTCAACGTGTCCGTCGGGAAATCGGTTCTCGTGCCCCTTATGGAGCCTGCGCGCAACCGCACACTCGGCAATCCGACGGTCGCACAGGCCGCGTTGGTGTCGCCGCGTACGCTCTATGTCGTCGGCATGACGGTCGGCACGACCAACATGATCGTGCAGGGCAAGAGCGGCGGCTGCCAGATGATCAATGTCATCGTCAATATCGACGCCAACGGGTTGCAGCAGGCACTCGGACAGCTGATGCCCGAAGAGCGGGGCATCCGCGTATCGACGGCGGCCGGCAACCTCGTGCTCGGTGGTCACGTGTCGAGCGCACCCGCCGCGCAACAGGCAATGCAGATCGCGCAGGCCTTCGCAGACTCGCAACCCACGCAGCAACAGCAGGCAGCCTCGGCAACGTCCGGCAACGGCACGTCGAGCACGAGCCAGCAGAGTTCGAGCACCAGCAAGGCGGCCACCGTGATCAACATGATGGCCGTCGACACGCCACAGCAGGTGATGCTGGAAGTCAAGGTAGCGGAAGTGTCGAAGACGCTGATGAACCAGCTAGGATCGGCCCTCAATATTCAGGGCGGCTTCGGCTCGTGGACGGGGGCGCTCGTGAGCAATCTGCTCGCGGGCGTCACGAGCGCACTGGCCGTCAGCAAGGCCAACAACCGCCCGTTCAATCTCGCCGTCGATGCGCAGAAGACCGACAACCTGATCAAGATCCTCGCCGAACCGAACCTCGTGACGATCAGCGGTCAGGAAGCCACGTTCCTCTCGGGCGGCAAGATCTTCATTCCCATTCCCCAAAGCAGCGGCAACGGCGTATCGAGCATCACGCTGCAGGAAGAAGAGTTCGGCGTCGGGCTCAAGTTCACGCCGACCGTGCTGTCTGGAGGGCGGATCAGCCTGAAGGTGGCGCCTGAAGTGTCCGAACTGTCACCCACAGGTGTGGCGGTCTCGGCTTCGGGCTTGACGGGTGTTTCCATTCTGCCGCTCATCAACACGCGTCGCGCGTCGACGGTCGTGCAGATGCACGACGGCGAGTCGTTTGCGATCGGCGGACTGCTGAGCAACAACGTGTCGGGCGCGCTGAAAGCCATTCCCGGTCTTGGCGAAGTGCCCGTGCTCGGCGCGTTGATGCGTAGCACATCGTTCCAGCAGGACCTGACGGAACTCGTGTTCATCGTTACGCCGCATCTGGTGAAGCCGCTGCAAACCGCGAACCTGCCGCTGCCGACGGACTCCTTCTCACAAACGAACGAAGTGGATGTGTACGCGACGGGCAACATGGAAGGCCGTCATGGCAAGTATTCCGCTGCGCCCGCTGGGACCGAGCCTGGTAATGCGCCAGCGTCGGCACCTGTGCCCGCTCCCGCACCTCAGGCGCCTGCCGCACCCGTGTCGAATGCACTGCCGCCGCATGACACGCCGAGCACCTCGAGCGCGCCCGCGCAACCGGCCGCGTCCGGCAATGCAGCGCCGCCACAGAAGGTCGAGCCGTCGGCTCAACCCGTTGTGCTCAATCCGGTGACGGACGAACAGGCAGCACGGATTGCCCGCATCGAGAGCGCCGCTCGCCGGATCGCTGCACGCGAGGGACGGCAGGATGTCGCGAACACCGATGCTTCACGCCATGCGCTGAACCACTGAATTCACGCCAAGGGGAATCTCATGAAACTCGCACATGTTGTTTTCGCGCGCTGGGCAGCGCTGGCGGTGTCGGTCTGCGGCGCGCTGGGTGGATGCATGTCCAGCACGCCGATCTGGGATGCACATGTGGGTGAAGCGTTGAAGACGGTCACCCAGGCTCAGATTATCGACCCGCATGCGGGAGAGCACGCGCCGTCCACGCAGGGCGTGGATGGCAAGTCCGCAGCATCCGCAATGGCCAACTACGACAAGTCGTTCAAGGAAGTCGTGCCGACGCCGAATGCCTTCGTGATCGGCGTAGGCAGCGGCAGCGTGGGCCAATAACAACGGCAACCTGATAACAACAGTTTCGAGGAGATCGTCATGCGTCGCGTCAACCGTTCTGATGCATATGGTGCTGCGCATCGGCGCGAGCGCGGCGTTGTGGCGATCATCGTAGCACTCACGCTTGCGGTGCTTGTCGCCTTCGCCGGTCTCGCGATCGATCTGGGCAAGCTGTATGTCGCGAAAACCGAACTGTCCAACGCTGCGGATGCGTGCGCTCTGGCAGCAGCGCGCGACCTGACGAAAGCGGTCTCTCTTGCGGCACCCGAAGCCGCGGGCATGACGGTTGGATCGATCAACCGTGTGGTGCTGCAGAGCGAGAACGTCTCGCTGAGCACCAACGGCAACGTCACGTTCAGCAAACAGTTTGCCGGTCCCTATCTGACCAAGGACCAGTTCACGGCGGCGGACGTGCCGAGTATTGGCTACGTGCGCTGTACGGTGAGCCGCACGGGCATTGCGAACTGGTTCATGCAGGTGCTCGACGCCACGCTCGGCACGTCGGCCGTTGCCGCGACTGCTGTGGCGTCGACCACGCAATCGCAGACGACCTGCGCGCTGCCCGTTGCCATCTGCAAGCCGGCCGCCGGTAGCTCCTACAACGTGGGGGACTGGGTGTCCAGCAAGGTAGGTTCGGACAATCAGTTGACTGGCAACTTCATGTGGGTCGCGTACCCTGGTCAGAACGTGCCGGACATGAAAACGCTTCTCACGGGTTCGGGACAGTGCACGTTGCCGACGCTCGGTACACAGGTCGGCCATACCGGCAACATCCAGAGTATGGACGACGCCTGGAACACCCGTTTCGGTATCTACCATGGCTCATACAATCCGCCGCCGGATCCCACCGGGATATCCGATTTTACGGGCTTTGCCTATTCGCCCGTTACGCAGCTCAACGGGTCGTATCCGACGAGGAATGTCTTCCCGGATTTCCGCGACAACCAGCGGCCGAACCACACGCCTTATCAGGGCCACGACAAGACGACGAATCTCCTTGAGGTTCAGGGCACGACCCAGTCGAGCACCTACTACTCAAGCGGCGCCGACCGGCGGCTGGCGCTTGTGCCGGTGACCGACTGTGCTGCGTTACAAGCTGGCAGCCAGAAATCGGCGATCGACTCATGGGCCTGCGTGCTGATGCTGCACCCGATGGAGAAAGGCGGCAGCAAGAGCGGGCTTGATGGCACGATCTACCTGGAGTACCGCGGTGACGCGACCGATCCCTCCACGCCCTGCGCAACACAGGGTATCCCGGGAAGCACTTCTGCTGGCATCGGGCCGATGGTGCCGGTACTGGTTCAATAGGGGACTGTCATGCACTCGCAAAGAAAATCGATGCGCAGAATGCGAGGCGCGGTGGCTGTCGAGTTCGCGCTTGTGGCAGTGCCGCTGATCACGCTGCTGCTTGGCATCGCTGAATTTGGGCATGCGTTCTATCAGTACAACACGGTCGCGAAGTCAGTGCGGGATGCGACGCGTCTGCTGTCGGCGTATGACCCGACCGACGCCGCAGGCTATCCGCTTGCACAAGCGCAGTGTCTTGCTGTCTATGGCACGACAGACTGTTCAGGATCGCCTCTTGTCGATGGTCTGAAAACGAACATGGTCGTGGTGTGTGACCAGGTCAACACTGCTGGGTGCACAGGACAGTTCAAGAACGTGCCAACCAATCCGGCCGCCGAGACGATCAATCTTGTGCAGGTCAAGGTCACCGGCTATCCGTACTCGCAGATCACCGGGTTCTTCAATCTTGGGGGCCTTGTCTTCGGGGACATCAGTTGCGTCATGAGGCAGGTGCTATGAACAGGCTCAACATCCATCGTCTACCCTGCGCCCGTCGCCAGCGTGGCGTCGCAGCGCTCGAGTTCGCCTTGATATCTACGGTGTTCTTCACGCTGCTGATCGGCATCATGGAGATGGGACGCGTGCTGTTCTACTGGAACACGGCAGGGGAGGCCACGCGGATGGGCGCGCGAGTGGCCGTGGTGTGCGACATCAACAGCAGCCAGTCAGCAAGCAATCCAGTGATCAGGGATATGCAGCGCCTATTGCCGATTCTGCAGCCTTCCAACGTAACCGTGACATACGCGCCAGCGGGCTGTGACGCCACATCATGCACTTCGGTCACGGTTGCCATCGCCAACGTTGCGGTCAATACCGTCGTGCCCTTCGTGCCATTCAACCTGACCATGCCGCCATTCTCGACGAGATTGCCGAGAGAAAGCCTGAACAGCGTGGGCGGGACCAATCCCACCTGTAGCTAAGCCATCGCCCGTGACAGGAAGAATGAAATGATCGACATCCTCATAATCTCACCCGATCCAGCACATGCCGGCGCGATTGCGCGGATTGTCGAGGCGGGAGACTCTCACCATCGGGTCAAAACTTCGATGGCAGAATTGTCGGATCTCTGCGCGAACAAAGAAGCGCTCGATGGCGTTGACCTGCTGATGTTTGACGGCGCACAACTGGCACAACAGGACTTCGATGCGCTGTCGGCTATTGCGACGAAGCATGCCGATTTGACCTGCATGCTGCTGACGCCGTCGCCGTCAGCCGACCTGCTCATTCGCGCAATGCGCGCGGGGGTGCGGGACGTCCAGCCGTGGCCGGCCGATCATCAGGATTTGCGGCATGCCATCGAACGCATCGCCACGAGGTCGAACGGAGCACGACGCGACGGCAGGGTAATCTCATTCATTTCCTGCAAGGGCGGAAGCGGCACATCGTTCCTTGCGGCAAATGTGGCGTTTGCGGCGTCGACAGCGGGCAAGCGCGCGTTGCTGATCGATCTCAACCAGCAATTTGGCGAAGCGGCTTTTCTCGTCTCGGAAGTTACACCGCCCGCAACGCTGGCCGATGTGAGTGCACAGATCGAGCGGCTCGATCCCGCGTTTCTCGATGCTTGCCTGACCCATGTCAGCGACGGTTTCGATGTGCTGGCGGGTGCGCCCGATCCGGCCAAAGCGAAAGAAATCAAGCCAGACCATTTGCAGCGCATCCTGAATCTGGTGAGACATCAGTACGATCTCGTCATCTTCGATATCGGTCAAAGCATCAGCAATGTGTCTATCGCGGCGCTCGACCAGAGCGACTGCATTTTCCCGGTGCTGCAACTGAGCCTGCCGTATCTGCGCGGCGGCCGGCGTCTGCTCGATATCTTCCGCTCGCTCGGCTATCGCGGTGAAAAGGTGCGCGTGCTGGTCAATCGCTATGAGAAGAAAGGGCCGGTGGGGTTGCCGGAGCTGGAAAAGGCATTGGGCCTGCGGGTGGCGAGCGTGATTCCGGAAGATGGCGCTTCGGTGTCGGCGTCGATCAATCAGGGCGTGCCGATCCTGCGGCTCGCCCGATCGAGCGGCGTGGCCAAAGGTCTCTGTGAACTGGTGCGCTCGCTGTCGCCGCCGCAACCCCAGACCGAACGGGGCGGCATCCTGCAGAAATTCTTCGGCAGGCCGGCGCTGAGCCGGGCGTGAGATAGAGGAGAGAAAAAATGGATAACGTATTGACGCTACGCGAACAATTCTCCGACCTGGGCGGCGCATCCGCTCAGGATGAGAACCTCAACCGCAACCGGATGGCCAAGCGCGCGTATCAGGAGCTTAAGAGGAACGTTCACCAGGCCATCATCGACCGTGTCGAGCTGGAGAAGCTTCAGCGTCTTTCGACCGAGCAGATTCAGCATGAATTGGCGCAACTGGTCGAGCGCATCGTCGAAGAAGACAACGTGCCGATCAACGAGGTCGAGCGGCGGCATCTCGTGCGCGACGTGCGCGACGAAATGCTCGGCTTCGGCCCGCTCGAACCGTTACTGGCCGACCCGACCGTCTCCGACATTCTTGTAAATACATACAAGCAGATCTATGTCGAACGGCGCGGCAAGCTGGAACTGACCGACGTGACGTTCTACGACGATGCGCATCTGATGAAAGTGATCGAGAAGATCGTATCTCGTGTGGGCCGCCGCGTCGATGAATCGAACCCGATGGTCGATGCACGTCTGCCCGACGGATCGCGCGTGAATGCGATCATTCCGCCATCGGCCATTGACGGACCTCTGATGTCCATTCGCCGGTTCGCAGTCAACCCGTTGGGTGTGAAAGATCTGATTGAGTATCAAAGCGTCACGCCGCCGATGATGCAGGTGCTCGAAGCGCTGTCCGCCGCTAAGGTGAACGTGCTGGTTTCGGGCGGCACGGGCAGCGGTAAGACGACGCTGCTCAACTTGCTGTCGGGTTTCATTCCATCCGATGAGCGGATCGTGACGATTGAAGATGCGGCCGAGCTCCAATTGCGCCAGGCGCACGTGCTGCGGCTCGAGACGCGTCCGCCCAACATCGAGGGCAAGGGCGAGATCACGCAGCGCTCGCTGGTACGCAATGCACTGCGGATGCGGCCAGACCGGATCATCCTTGGCGAAGTGCGCGGCGCGGAGGCGCTGGACATGCTGCAGGCGATGAATACCGGGCACGAAGGATCGCTTGCAACAATACACGCCAACACGCCGCGCGATGCGCTGACGCGACTCGAAAACATGATTGGCATGGCGGGATTGAATCTGCCGCCGAAGTCCGCACGCCACCAGATCAGCTCGGCAATCGGTGTCATCATCCAGGCAGCCCGCCTGACGGATGGGCGCCGGAAAATCACCAGCATCTCG
Organism: Paraburkholderia diazotrophica; assembly: GCF_900108945.1. GTDB lineage: Bacteria > Pseudomonadota > Gammaproteobacteria > Burkholderiales > Burkholderiaceae > Paraburkholderia > Paraburkholderia diazotrophica. The sequence continues at coordinate 10,931 of NZ_FNYE01000046.1, forward strand.
GAAATTACGGGGATGGAGGGCGACGTTATCAACCTGCAGGAGATCTTCGCGTTCAAGCGCTCGGGAGTCGACAAAGACGGGAAGGTGTGCGGGCATTTTTGCGCGACGGGCGTGCGGCCAAAGTTCTCCGAGAGGCTCCAGGCGTTCGGTGTCGCGGTGCCTGATACGCTGTACGACCCGAGCCGGCACTATCCGGTGTAACGGCAACGGCCATGCGGGAACGGAGTGGCGCGGAAAGACCGCTGCTCAATGGAGAGGGGCATCCTCATGAACTTCGCATTCTATGCATTTGTCATTCTGGTGTTCTTTTCGATCATCCTGTTGATCGAGGCCGCTTATCTCTGGTGGAAAAGCAAGCACAGCAGCGAGGCAAAACGCGTCGAAAGCCGTATCCGCATGATGTCCGCCAGCGGACATGGCGATGAGAGCGCGGTGTCGATTCTCAAGCAGCGCGAACTGAGCACATCGCCACTTTTGACAAAGGTGCTGCTGTTGGTGCCGCGCATCCGGACGGTAGACCGCTGGCTGGTTCAGTCCGGGTTGGACTGGTCGGTGGGCAAACTTCTCGCCTACACCGCATTTGCGCCACTCGTGGTCTGGATCGCCGGCAGCGTGGTCTATGTGCCGCTGCTGCCGCTTCTTGCTGCGATCCTGATCGCCAGCATGATCGCGCCATTCAGGGTCAATCGCGCGAAGACGAAGCGGATGAGGCAGATCGAGGCACAGTTGCCCGAGGCTACCGACATGATCGGCCGGTCACTGCGGGCCGGACATTCGTTCTCGACGGCGCTCGGCATGGTGGGGGATGAAATGCCCGAGCCGATCGGCAACGAGTTTCGCACGACATTCGATCAGATCAATTTCGGCGTGTCGCTCAATGACGCACTGGGCGGACTCGCCAACCGCATACCGATCAGTGACCTGCGCTACTTCGTGATCGCAGTGCTGATTCAGCGCGAGAGCGGCGGTAACCTGGCTGAAATTCTCGACAACATCAGCCAGATGATCCGGGCACGGCTGGCGCTGCTCGGCAAGGTCAAGGTCCTGGCGTCTGAAGGCAAGCTATCGGCCTGGATTCTGGGAGTCCTGCCATTCGCGATGGCATTGCTGATCTCGATTCTGAATCCAGGCTTCCTTCGGGTGTTGTGGACCGATTCGGCTGGTATCAAGATGGTCGGCGGGGCGCTCGTGATGATGGCGTGGGGTGTGATCTGGATGCGAAAAATCATCCGTATCCATGTTTAAAAAGAAGCGTGTCATTTTCATTCTTTGAGGATGGGGCGATCCCATACACGCCATGAAAACTGAACAACTCATATTACTGGCCGCCGTATTCGCGATTGTCGCCCTTGCTTCATTCGGCCTGATGGCATTGCTGATGCCAAATTCGATACACCGCCGCCTCAGCAAGCTCACCATCGACGAGCAGTCCTTGCCGCAGGTGGCTGACGGCGAAGAGGCACAATGGGTAAAGAAGATTGCGGAAGCCTCGAAGCCGATCGCAAAGCTTTCGATCCCCAAAGAGGGCTGGGAACATTCGGCGCTGCGCACAAAATTCATGCACGCCGGCTGGCGCAGCGCGTCTGCTCCCGGGGTTTTCTTTGCAGCCAAGACGGCCTTGGTGATCGCGCTGCCCCTTGTCTGCCTCGCGGTGGCTGGCCCGTATCTGTCGAACCAAAAGAATCATCTGCTTCTCTTGTTGCTGCTCGTGCTGGCGAGCCTGGGCTATTACCTGCCAAATATCACGCTTTCGCGCCGGGTGCGTCAGCGCCAGCAAACTATTTTCGAGGACTTTCCTGACGCGCTGGACCTGCTTACGGTTTGCGTGGAAGCGGGCCTCGGGCTGGATGCGGCGCTGATGAAAGTAGCTGATGAAATGCACGTCAAGAGCAGGACACTGAGTGATGAGTTGCAACTTCTTCTTTTGGAGCTCAGAGCGGGGATGAGCAAGGAAACTGCGCTCAAGAACCTTGCACGACGAACAGGTGTCGAGGAAATCGATGTGCTGGTCGCGATGCTGATTCAGGCCGAACGCTTCGGCACAAGCATGGGTGATTCGTTGCGCGTACATTCTGATAACCTTCGGCTTAAGCGGCGGCTTAAGGCGGAAGAGGCTGCCGGGAAGATTGCGGTCAAGCTGCTGTTTCCGCTGATATTCTGCATATTTCCGACGCTGATGCTGGTATTGCTGGGGCCAGCATTCATTCAGGTTCTTCGCGTGCTCTTGCCGACGATGGCTGGCCATGCAGGCGGCGCAACGCCGTTTCAGTGATGGCGGGAGAGACCATGACACGTATTCCTAACGAACGCGTAAATATCATCAGGCTCAGGTTCATACTTGGCGTCAAATTGGCCGCCTTCAACCAGTTCGTGGCCGCGCAACTGGGGCTAAGCGTTACCGACCTGGAATGCCTCGAAGCTGCCTATTACGACGAAGTGCAACCCGTCACTCCAGGCCGGCTGTCGAAACTGATGGGGCTGTCTCCAGGCAGTATCACGACATCCGTGAAGAACCTGGAAAAAGCCGGACTGCTAAGCCGCGAACCCGATCCAACCGATGGACGGCGCATTCTTTTGCGTTTTATTCCAGGTAGTCGTGCAACGATCAATGCCTGTTTCGAGCCGGTCAACCGTAACCTCGCCGACCTTGATGGAACGCTCGATAGTGAGGAACTGGAAAGCGTAAGAAAGTACTTCTCCGGACTGCTGAAGATCATTGACGATTACATGGCCGACAACCAGCGGGTTTGTGTGAGATTGCGATCATGAGATTGTGTCCTGCTGCGTTTTATTCCAGACAGGCGTGCGGCGGTTAATGTCTGTTTCGAACCGATCAATCGCGAGATGAATATCTTTGACGGCGCACAGGTAGCGACGAACTGAAAAGCGTAATAAGTACTTATTCGGACTGTCGGCAGAGTCTAACTGCACACCAAACACAACGGGGCAAGGGTATGGGTACGATCGTCGATGAGGGCAGTAACTCGGCAGCGCAATGCGCGGCATGCTCGGAACCCGTTGCCCCGCCGGCTTCACCAAGAGCCGTGGATGCGCTGTTCGAAGTGACAACACGGGCATGCGCGGCAGTGATGCTGGGGATTTTCAGCTATGCGGCGATTCTCCACTGGCTTGCCGATCCTGGGCGCGTCACGTTATTGTTACTGGTCTTAGCGCAATGCTTCACAGTGGGCCTGTCTCTGTTCTCACGTGTCCCTGTCCGACGCGACTGGACACCGTTCGCGTACATCTGCTCGATGGGCGCTACATACTACTTTCTCGCCGTTCAACTCAGACCTGGTTTTCAGGTTGTGCCCGAGGCGGTGGGTGCGGCGCTTCAGGTTGCCGGTATCTGCTGGCAGATTTTTGCGAAGGCTTCGCTGCGTCGCTCGTTCGGGATATTGCCCGCGAATCGCGGGGTCGTTTCGACGGGTGCGTATCGTTTCGTAAGACATCCGATGTACCTCGGATATTTCATCGAAGACGTCGGCTTTCTGCTGTCAAACTTCGGCATACAGAACGTGTTGGTATTTGTGATTCAGTTTGGCTTGCAAGCGTGCAGAATCGCACGGGAGGAACGGCTCCTGAATGATGACGCGCTTTATCGTGCGTACAGAAGCAATGTTCGATATCGCGTCCTGCCGGGACTCTACTAAATGCGTTATCGCGACATGTCGTTGTAATTGCAACCGGCGCCGGCGGGTGATGGCTTACTGACCCACGAGGCAATGCTGATCAAGTCCCAGGCAGCGTGCAAAAACAATGAAGCAACTGACACTGGCGATGACGGTCGCAGTTGAACCATGAAACGTGCCACTGAAGAACGCGTCGATGTTGTCAGGCTCCGGTTTCTGCTGGGTGTCAAACTGGCGGCTTTCAACCAGTTTGTGGCGAGGCAGCTGGGATTGAGCGTTACCGACCTGGAATGCCTCGAAGTCGCCTATTACGACGAAGTGCAACCCGTTACCCCGGGCCGGCTGTCGAAACTGATGGGGCTATCGCCAGGCAGTATCACGACTTCCCTGAAGAACCTCGAAAATGCCGGTCTGATAAGACGCGAGCCCGACCCGACCGATGGGCGGCGCATTCTGTTGCGTTTCATTCCGGGCAGCCGCGCAACGATCAATGCGTGGTTCGAACCTGTCAACCGCAACCTGGCCGACCTTGATGGGACGCTCGATAGTGAAGAGCTAGCCAATATCAAGAAGTACTTCCTGGGGCTGTTGAAGATCATCGATGACTACATGGCCGACAACCAGCCAGTTTGCGTAACGCTGCGGGATCGCGAGTCGTCGCGGCTCTGATGTACTGGCAAACTCGATTCGCATTCGCTGCACCGCCATCTGGCCCGCAACGACTGCGCGCGCTGGCGTGGCAAACTGAATTGGCTGCGCCGGTTCCGGTTTTGCGCGCAAGTACCGATGCAGCAATCGCGTATCGCTGTTCCACTTCAACGCCCTCACCCAACCGCTATCAAAGCCGTTTTAGCGCTTCTCGCACGGTCAGCGGAGACAGCGTATGCATGTTGACGCGCACGAACTTACGCACGGACGCGTCATCCCATCTGGCGTAGTCGCGCAACGCCCAGCCGATGGCCTTGCGAATGAAAAATTCCTTTTCGCCAGCCAATTGCTCCGCGTAGCAGAACAGGCGTTGCGTATCGGTGTTCAGTCGCCATCCACGCTGATGCAGCATGGCTGCGCGGCGAACCCAGAAGTTTGCGTCCCATACCCATTCGTCCATCGACGCCTGGCCCTTGCCCGACGCACGATCGCTCGCGAGTAGCACGGCACCGATGACCGAGGTCAATCCGTCAACGGTTTCCCACCACGATTCCTGTTCGAGCAGTTGGCGCAGTGTCGAAATATCGTCGGTCGATAGCAAACGATGGTGTCGCATGAGCAGGTCGATGGCCGTGTAGCAGTATTCGCGCTCTGCCTTGTTCCACAGTACTTGAGCCGCGTCGAGCAGCGCATGCGACGACTGCCAGGGTTGTGCGATCAGCATCCTGACCGCACCGCGCCGAACCGGCGCAGGTAGCCCAAGAAATACATAGCGGTTCAACATGTACCGCTCCATCTTCGCCGCCTGTTCAGGATTTGCGAGCGGCCGGAATGCCGCCTCGACGGCATCGGCGAATTGCTTCGGTCTCGTGCTCACGCGTCCCTCGTTCTGCTTGCCGCATTTATACGACGGACGCTATCACACCCGCCCGGCGCAAAGACTCCCGTCGCGCGCGTCACGCGCGTCACGCACGTCACCCGCGCCCATTGGATGCGCGTGCGTTGCCGCTTATTCCCCGATCCTGTTGGGTCAACCCTACCGCAAGTGTAGGGAGGTGCCCCATCCCGCCGTTCGTTGCCCATCTGCAGAATCCAGATACGGGAAGGTGTGACGATGCATCTGGTCCCGTGATCGCAGAGCCCGACAGCAGCGCGCCCCCGCGCTGACTGACTCCTCAGCGGAGGTCCTATGTTCAGTACCCTCGCATATCGCAACGGCGTGGCGGCGCTGTTGCTGCTGTTGTTCGCGTTGCCGTCCTTCGCGCAGTCGTTCCGCGTGCAATGTCCGCTCACCACTACGCTGCATCCGAATGCATTGCCGGTTGGCGCAGGCGAACCTGCCTACACGGGCCCGTCCTTCACGGGATCGACCTCTCAGCCGACGAACGTCGTGAACGGCGCGATCAAATGCCAGCAGATCTCGGGCGGCGACGGCTATGCGACGATGGCCGACGGCACGCAGACCTATCTGTTCGCATTCGGCCCGTTGTCGGGTCTCGCCGACATCAAGAAGGGACTGCCGGGCACCGAGTTCGCGTCGGTGTTCAACGTGGTCGGCACGGCCGCCGATCCCAACTACAACGGCGCGATCGGCCTCGTGCCCGATCCGGACTCGACGCCGCCGGGGCAGCTGACGGGCCACGTCGATCCGCGGCAGATCATGGACGTGGGCGTGATGAACGGCAACATGCCCGCGCCGACGATGGCCATCGACGAGGACGACGAGTTCTTCCTCACGCTGACCAACGTCGGCATGATCATGCGGCCCGACCTGTTCGAGCAGCATACGGTGCACTTCCACGGCTATCCGAATGCGTCGTCGTTCTTCGACGGCGTGCCGGACGCGTCGGTCGCGATCAATATCGGCGCGAGCTTCACGTACTACTACCTCGCGCCCGACGCCGGCACCTACTTCTGGCACTGCCACATCACGCCGCCTGAGCATTTGCAGATGGGCATGGTCGGGCAGATTTTCGTGAGGCCGCGCCAGAACCGCGTGGCGGGCGGCGCCAAGCTCTACGATGCGCTGCTGCAGCAACAAAAAGATCCGCGCACCGCGTGCGGCAACGACATTCTCTGCTCGACGCCGCTGCCGCCGCCGAACGGATACATGCATGCGAATAACAGGAACGGCACGCCGACGCTCTACGCGTACAACGACGGCGACGGTACGACGGCCTATGACGTCGAGTACCCGCTGCAGATTCATGGCTTCGATCCGAACTTCCACTTCGTGGGCATGACGTTCAATCCGGAGCCGTTCACCGACGAGAAGGACAAGTACTTCCTGCTCAACGGCCGCAGCTATCCCGACACCGTCACGCAAGGTCCGATCCAGACGCCCGTCGCCGACGGCTCGCAGCACTTCTCGCAGCCGCTGCCCGCGCTCATCAACATTCCGGCCGGCGGCAAGGCGCTCTTGCGGATCTCGGACCTCGACACGAGCGAATTCCAGACGCTCGCCTCGCTGGGAATTCCGATGCACGTGATCGGTATCAACGCGCGACTTTTGCGCGACCTGGCGGGCAACGACATGACCTATATGACCAACTCGATCACGCTCGGCGGCGGCGAGTCGATCGACGTGATTCTCGACGCGAGCGATACGACGCGCTACGCGGCGGGCTCCGTCTTCTATCTGTACACGCCGAACCTCGATCACCTGTCGAACGATGCCGAGAATTTCGGCGGATTGATGACCGAGGTCCACATCTGTCATTCGGTGGACCCGACCACGAAGTCCTGCACCTAGGAGATGAGCCGTGGGCAACATCATCGACAACTTCTGGCGCGCAAGACACGCGCGCCGCGGACCGGCGCTGCGTTTTACGCTCGCCCACGCGCTCTTCTGCGCGGCTCTCGTCATGCTGCTGTACTGCCTGAATGCGCACGCGGCCGCGCCGGGCATCACGGGAACGAGCTTCGATCTCAGCGCCGAAGCCAACCGCATCAGCCAGCCTGACGGAACGAGCGTGTACGCGTGGGGCTACGGCTGCCGCACTGCGCCGTCGGGCTTTTCCCCCGCTGGCATTCCCGGCGCGAACTGCCCGAGCATGCAGGTGCCGGGGCCGACGCTGATCGTCAAGCAGGGCGACGTCGTCACCGTCACGCTGACGAACAACCTGCCGGAAGCGGCGGGCAACACGTCGATCCTGTTTCCCGGCTTCCAGGTCTGCGCCGCCGCGCTCAACACGGACGGCACCTGTCCGACGACGCTCACGGGCGTGCCGGGCCTGCTCACGCGCGAGGCGACGCACGGCAACAGCGTGACGTACAGCTTCGTCGCGTCGACGCCGGGCACGCATGCGTATTACAGCGGCACGCAGGGCGATCTGCAGGTGGAGATGGGCCTGTCGGGCGCGATCATCGTGCTGCCGACTTCGGCGCCCGGTGCGCTCGCCGTGCCCGCCGGCTGCCGCGCCGTGCAGGGGACGCTGCCCGACGGCCAGCCCGACTTCCGCAATGCCGCTGCCGCGTACAACCATCCGTCGACGTGTTACGACCGCGAGTACCTGTTCCAGTTCTCGGAGATGGACCTGCGCATCCATACGCAGGCCGAGCAGGAAGCGAGCAAGTCGTGCTCGCAGCCCACGGGCTGCATGTCCGTCGAGACCGAGCCGTATCACCCCGCGTATTTCATGATCAACGGCCGCTCGATGCCCGACGACATGGACCCGAACTACGCGCAGCAGTATCCGCATCAGCCATATAACGGCAACCCGCACATGCATCCGGGCGAACTCGTGCTGTTGCGCGTGATCGGCTCGGGCCGCTGGCAGCATCCGTTCCACGAGCACGGCAATCACGTGCGTGTGCTCGCGCGCGACGGCAATCTGCTGCTCAGCAAGACGGATACGACGAAGCTCGCGGGACCGCTGCTCTTTACGACGACCACGACGCCCGGCCTCGCATTGGATGGCATCTTCTACTGGACGGGCAAGGGGCTGAACTGGGACGTCTACGGCCATACGGCGGGCGACGGCAGCGTCTGCGTTCCCGATGCGAACGGCTATTACACCGTCAACAGCAATCCCCCCGCGCCGCCCAATGCGCCGAACTACTACGAGTGGTGCGCCGATCACAACAAGCCGCTCGAAGCACATCCGTTCGGCAATGTCGGCAGCGGCGGCCCCGTGACGTTGCCCGATGCGCGCGTGCTGACGAACGGCCCGTGGTACGGCGGCAGTCCGTATCTCGGCCCCGACGCGACGATCCGCGCGACATCGTTCACGGGCACGACGCCGCCGAGCGGCACGATCGCGAATCCGCCGACCTCCGAAGCAGGATTCGCCTACATGTGGCATTCGCACAATGAGCGCGAGATCACCACGAACAACATCTTCCCTGGCGGAATGATGATGATGATGCTCGTCGATCCGCAGGCGTTCACGATCAACGAAGGCAATTAGAGAGACGGGGAGAATCGCGATGAGATCCAGCGATTTCAACAGAACGCTTGCCGGCCTCGTGAAGTGTGCCGCGGCGGCAGTGCTGATGACGGCGAGTGCGATGGTCTGCGCGCAAAGCGTGACCCTCACTGCAAAGTCCCAGACGATTGCACTTCCCGATGGACAGGTCGTGCCGATGTGGGGCTACACCTGCTCGGCGGCAGCCGTTGCGCCCGCAACCTGCGCGGCGACCAATCCCGGCGCCGGCGCAAACTGGTCGCCCGTCGTGATCACGACGCCGCCCGGCTCGCTCACGATCAACCTCACGAACAGCCTGCCCGCCCAGGTGCCGACCTCGCTTGTGATCGTCGGCCAGCTGGGCGGCGGTCTCGGCACCACGGCCACCTCGACCACGAGCCCCGTTCACCCGACGCAGACGGCGACGACCTGGCCCATTGCCGGCACGGGCAGCGGAGCGAGCTTCACGCCGCCCGCGCAAGGACCGCGCGTACAGTCGTTCTCGACGGAAGTGACGACGGGCAACACGACGGCGCTCACCTGGAACAATCTGCGCCCGGGTACCTATCTGATCGAATCGGGCACACACCCGTCGATCCAGGGACCGATGGGTCTCTATGGCGTGCTCGTCGTCACGACGCCGCCCGCGTCGGGCTCGCCGCAAGGGACGGCCTATCCGAACGTCAAATACGATGCGGACCTGCCGCTCGTGCTGAGCGAAATCGACCCCGTGCAGAACCAGGCCGTGGCGACAGCCGTCTCTACGGCTGGCTTCAGCGAGACGCGTGTGTGGTCCGGGCTGTCGGGCGGCTGCGGCGATCCCACGTCGGCGACTTACGGCACCTGCTATCCGCCTGCCGTGAACTACGATCCGCGCTACTACCTGATCAACGGCGTCGCGTTCGACCGCTCGAATGCGAATGGCTCCGCGTTCCCGGTCACGGCACCCGCATCGACCAGCACGACGACCGGCCAGATCCTGCTGCGCTTCGTGAACGCCGGCTTGCGCATGCACGTGCCGTCCGTCGTCGGCGCACAAACGGGCACGCCGGCCGCGTCCGGCTTCTCGCTCATCGCGGAAGACGGCAACCTGCTGCCTGGCAACGCGCGCGTGCAGAGCGCCGTATTCATGCCCGCCGGCAAGACCTACGACATCATGATGAACTCGCCCGCGACGGGCGCGCTGGCGTTGCCTGTATTCGACCGGCAACTGAGCCTGTCGACCAACAACCAGCGAGACGGCGGCATGCAGGCCTATATCAGCGTGAACGGCGGCGCAGTGCCGACCTCGGCGGCGGGCAATGCGAACGCGAAGGCGAACCCGGATTCGTACTATCTCGTCGCGGGCAATACGCTGACCGTCTCCGACCCCGGCAAGGGCCTGATCGCGAACGACGTGGGCGTCTATGGCGTGCAGATCAAGACGCAGCCGGCGGGCGGCACGCTGACGCTGAATCCCAATGGCACGTTCACCTATGTGCCGAACACGAACACGACATCGGACAGCTTCGTCTATCAGGCCAACGGCAACCCCGCATTGACGGCCACCGTGATGCTCAACGCGTGCTCGGGGAGCCAGAGCTGCCAGTCGGGACCGCCCACCGCATCGGACGATGCGTTCAGCAGCAATATCGCGTCGCAATTGCATGTCGGCGCGCCGGGCGTGCTGAGCAATGACCGCGACCCGGCAGGTCTGCCGCTCACGGCGACGATTGCCGGCAGCGCGTCGGGCGGCACCGTGACGCTGAACAAGGACGGCTCGTTCAACGTCGCGCCCGCGGCCCCGCCCGTCGGCAATGCGACGGCGACAGTGACGTTCCAGTACAAGGCCGTCAATTCGCAGAACACGCCGAGCGCCGTGGCGAACGTCACCGTGACCTTCAAGGGCGGCAGCGGTCTTGTCGTCGCGGTCAAGGACGCGAAGGTAGGCACACCCATCAACGACTACCGCTGGATCATCGAGGAAGACCGCACGTTCCAGATCGATCCCGCCTGCCAGGTGAACTCGCCGACGCGTCCCGCGTCATGCCCGCCGCTGCCTGTGCCGAGCCTCGGCACGAGCTTCCACACGAGCTATATGCCCGTCGTCGCGGCGGGATGCGTCGGCGCGGTGTCGTGCGAGTCGGGACAGACCGTGCTCGATCCGCAGACGAACCAGCACGTGCCTGCCGTATGCGACGTCGGCAACGGCGTGTGCCGCACGGATGCCGTCCAGCAGACGCCTGTCGATCCATCGCAGGTCGCGCTCGATCCGACGAAACACTACTATCTGTCGATCCTGCCGGGCGACGCCGGCAACACGTTCACAGCAGGCGCGGGTGCGCCGCAGCCCGTGGACCCGAAGAATCCCGACGGCGCGCAGCGGCAGTTCGATATCGCCAAGGATTGCCCGTCGGGTCCGGGCGGCGCGGACTTCGCGCCCGGCACGGGCACCTGCGGACACGCGATGGGCGGCGCGCAGATTGCGCCCGCGCAGCACGCCGTCAACGTGCTGTTGCAGCAGACGCCGTTGCAGACCGCGAAGATCTCCGTGTTCGTCTTCGAAGACGATGCGCCCGTGAATGGTGAAGTCGACGTGAGCGGCGGCACCGATGCATTCGGCTCCGCGCGCGAGCCGGGCCTCGGCGGCTTCGAAATCAAGCTCTTCGACGACGCGGGCGGCACGGGCGATTCGACGGGCCAGATGACCTACGACATGTTCAACATGCCGCTGTCGAATTCGCTGCAAGGCACGATCGATCCGAGCACGGGCCTCGACGCCTGTCCGATCACGAAGGCCGCGAGCGATGGCCTCGTCGGCATGATCCCGACCTGCCCGAAGTTCGAATCGGATGGCAAGACGATGTCGCCGCTCGTGGGCCAGGCGATCATCGCGAACCTGATGCCGGGACGCTACGGCGTCGTCGCGACGCCGGCTGCCGATCGCATCGCGAAGGGCGAGGAGTGGCTGCAGACCAATACGCTCGATGGCCAGAAGGCTCACGACGCGTTCATCAAGGTGGGCGGCCCCGCGTACTTCCAGGAGTTCGGTCCGGCGGGCTTTCACGTGACGATCGGCTTTGCCAATCCGAAGATCATCAACGCGCGGCTGCCGGGTATCTGCAACGGCGTGGCGTGCAATAACGGCATCACGGGCAAGATCACGAATCTGCACTACAGCCGTCCGCCCAACGAAAACCTCTACAGCAGCGGCTCGCGCGATTCGCTGGGCTTCACGCAGTGCTACGTGAGCGTCGGCGATCCCGATCTCGAAGACGTCGCGTTCACGAAGTGCAACGCGGACGGCACGTTCAGCATCAATGGCCTGCCGGATGGCCTGTTCCGCATCACGGTGTTCGACCAGTGGAACGACCAGATCGTCGACGGCCTCGCGACGGCCGTGCAACTGAAGGGCGGACACGTGCAAAACGTCGGCGATCTGCCCGTGCTGCAATGGCATACGAACCTCTATACGCGCACCTTCATCGATACGAACGGCGATGGCGTTTCGCAGGATAGCGAACCCGGTCTCGCGCTCGTGCCGACCAATATCCGCTTCCGCGACGGCAGCTATTCGAACTTCAACAACACGGACCTGAACGGCTATGCGTCGTTCAACGAAGTGTTCCCGCTCTTCAACTGGTACGTCGCCGAGGCCGACACGACACGCTACAAGCAGACGGGCGTGCACGTCGTCTACGACTCGGGCGGACCGCCCGACGGCACGCCTGGCGGCGGCAGCTCGTCGATTGCGGCGAACTTCGCGAACACACAGGAATCGTCGACGTCGCATCTGCCGTCCGACCTGCGCGTGCCAGGCGCGATCTACTGCAACGACGCGGACTGCAATGACCGCTCGGGCACGAGCCCGTCGACGGGCCGCATCGATCCGCCGTGGGTCACGACGATGGGCTGGCAGGGCTTCTCGGGCCAGAACTCGTTCATCGAGTTCGGCAAGGCGCCGTTCGGTGCCAACGAGAACGGCGGCATTCATGGCGAAGTGATCTATGCGTCGACGCGTCCGTTCGACGATCCTGCCCTGCTGCTGCATACGAGCTGGACGCCGAACGTGCCGAACGTGACTGTCAATCTGTACGCGGAGGGTACCGCGCCGGACGGCACGCAAAGCCTGACGCTGGTCGATACGACGAAGACGAGCAGCTGGGACGACTGGGCCCAGGGCTTCCGTTCGGACGGCAGGCCGAACATGAACTGCCCCGGCCAGGAGACCACCGATCCGTTCTTCTTCACGCTGAAGAACAGCCCGCAATGGCTCGATCCGCAAAGGCGCGCGCTGCCTTATAACTCGCAGTTCAAGTGCTACGACGGCATGCACGCGTTCAACCAGTTGCAGCCCGCTCCGTACGACGGGATGTACCAGTTCCCGAGCGTGACGGGACGCGACGTGTCGAAAGGCACGCCGACGGGCTCGAACTGCACGATCTGCAGCAAGCAGGCCGATGGCTCGTTCATGCTGCCTCCCGGCAAGTATGTGGTCGAGATCATCGTCCCGCCGGGCTATGAGCTCGTGAAGGAGGAAGACAAGAACATCCTGATCGGCGACAACTACATCGCGCCCGTCACGCAGCAGTTCGGCGGGCTGGGCAACATCTTCATCCTGCCCGACCAGGCGGCCGTGAACTCCACGTACAACCGCAACAACGCGCAGAACCCGACGACCGATCTCGGCTCGCAGCCGCGTCACGAAGGCGACACGGGCAGCGTCGAGACGTTCTGGCCGTGCGTCGGCGCACTGCGTGTCGTGCCGGATTACATCAGCCTGTTCCCCGGCTCGCAGGAAGTCGCGCCGTTCGCGGGCGCATCGCGGCACCTGTGCGACCGCAAGGAAGTCGTGCTGACGAACCAGATGTCGGTGCTTGCGAAGTTCTGGGTGTTCAGCTCGACGCATGTGGCCGCGCACTTCACGGGCTTCATGCTCGACGACTTCTCGTCGGAGTTCGATCCGTACTCGCCGCAGTTCGGCGAGAAGTTCGCGGTGCCGAACGTGCCCGTCTCGCTGAAGGACTTCGCGGGCAACGAAGTGAGCCGCGTGTATTCGGACCAGTGGGGCATCTTCAACGGGATGAACTATTCGACGTGGGAAGTGAATCCGCCGAACCCGACGGGCTACGCGCCGACGATGATGGTCGCCTGCATGAACGATCCCGACATGCCGGACCCCGCGCATCCGGGGCAGACGATCCGCGATCCGCTGTTCAATCCCGCGTACAGCCAGTTCTGCTACGAGATACCGTTCATGCCAGGTCAGACGCAATACATGGATACGCCTGTCGTGCCCGTGTCCGCGTTCGCGGACGGCTACAACCCGCCTGATTGCGCGTATCCGGATGCGACGCCCGCGATCTCGTCGGTGACGGGTGACACGAGCAACGGCGGCGCGGGTCCGTGGGTGAGCGCGGCCAACCATACGCTGACGATCAAGGCGCTCGGCGACCAGCAGGTGTCGAACCACGCGTATGGCGGTCCCGCGGCGACCACGGCGCCGTACAACCAGAAGTTCGTCACGCGGCACTATGGCTTCGGCGCGCAGCAGGGCACCGGGTCGGTGACGATCGGCGGCGTGAATGCGCCCGTGACTTCGTGGTCGGATACGCAGATCGTCGTCAGGGTGCCGTTGCTGTCGGCCACCCAGTCGAACTGCACGATCCAGCAGCGCAGCGTCATCACGCCGACGCGCTGCGGCGAACTCGTCATCACGTCGGGCAACGGCAAGAAGTCGATCGATACGGTGACGGTCACGATTGGCGGCAAGGCGCCGACCTTTGTCGCCGGCGAGAACGGGACGAACAACGCGATCCAGACGGCCATCGACAAGGCGACGCCGGGCGATCTCATCATCGTCGGTCCGGGCAACTACAACGAGATGCTGCTGATGTGGAAGCCCGTGCGCCTGCAAGGCGTCGGCGCGCCCAGCGTGGTCGTGAACGCGAACACGCATCCGTCGGGCAAAGTCGATCCGTGGCGCAGACAGGTCGACTGCCTGTTCGGCGTCGCGCTCAACGGCAGCCCGATCACGTCGAGCAATCCGTACGATCCCTCGGGAACGTACACATGCTCGACTGCGATGCAACGCAAGGTGGATGCGATTCCGCTCGAACCGACGGTCGGCTGGGACAACACGCTCAACGGCAATCTCGGCGAGCTGCTGATGGAGCCGACGCTGATGGGCGCGTACGAAGGCGCGGGCATCACCGTGCTTGCGAAGGGCGTGCGCGACGTGCGCGTGGGCGGCCAGTTGCAGCCCGATCCGAACTGCACGGCGAACGGCGTCTGCGTGCCGCTCACGGCCAGCACCGCGGATTGCACCACGTATTCGAGCAACTTCCTGTGCAATCCGTCGCGTGTGGACGGCATCACGTTCACGAACAGCTCGCAGGGCGGCGGCGGCATCTTCCTGCACGGCTGGAACCACTATACGGAGGTATCGAACAACCGCGTCTTCAGCAATGCGGGCACGCTGACGGGCGGCATCACGGTGGGCCAGGTCGAAGTGCCCGACGGCACGATCGCCGCCGATGGCTTCACGCAGGAGCCGTTCGCGTACAACACGCATGTCAACGTGCACCACAACTCGGTGACGTCGAATGCGTCGTACGGCGACGAGATCAACTCGACGACGCCTTCGTCGGCTGCCGGTGTCACGTTCTGCTCGGGCGCGGACAACTATCACTTCAACTATAACTGGGTCTGCGGCAACATGAGCAGCGGCGATGGCGGCGGTGTCGCGCACTTCGGCTTCAGCTACAACGGCGACCTGTCGCACAACTGGGTTCTGTTCAACCAGAGCAACAACCCGACTCTGCCGACGTACGGCGGTGGCGTGATCGCCCAGGGCGTGCCGCCCGACGGCACGTTCTGCGAGAACAACCCCGTCGATATCGACTGCGCGCCGCAGCTCTCGGATGGCGTCGGGCCGGGGCTCGTGATCGACGGCAACCTGATCGTCGGCAACACGGCCGAAAGCGGCAAGGGCGGCGGCCTGCGTCTGCAGAGCATCAACGGCACGGACGTGCAGCGCAGCCCGCGCAACCGCAACCGCTGGTACGAGGTGAACGTGATCAACAACATCATCGCGAACAACGTGGCGGGCTGGTCGGGCGGCGGCGTGTCGGTGCAGGATGCCGTGCGGGTGAACTTCATCAACAACACGGTGATGTCGAACGACTCGACGGCTTCCGCTGGCGTGCTGTTCAACACGGCGCTGGCCGCGCAGGCCAACATCCCTCCGCCGAACTGCACGACGGTCGGCTCGGAAACGACGTGCAGCCCGATCACGACGTCGACGATGCAGCCGTCCGGCCTCGAGACCGCGAAGCACACGCAGAACTTCCTGACGGCGTTCTCGGCGGGCAACGCGGGCTGTCCGACCGGGCAGGACTGCAGCCACTTCTCGTTCCCTGTGCTGAACAACGACGTGTTCTGGAGGAACCGCACGTTCTATATCACCGTGGGCGGGCTGAATCCGAACATCCCGGGCTTGCAGAACACGGTCACGCTGAACCCGACGCTGAACCAGGCGGGACATCAGACGGGCTACTGCGATCCGAATGCCGTGTACTGGGATATCGGGACCTATGGCGATACGAAGCCGTCGGATCACTCGTCGGGCATGACGCTCACGCCGCAGTATTCGATCCTCACGGACGCAGGCGACTATCCGAACGCGCACAACAGCGGAGCGGACCCGAACGTCGTGAGCATGTACTGCAACGGCGCGCGCGTGCCGCCCGAAGGCGGAGGCAACGGCTTCGCAGTGCCGCCCGGCATTGCCGACACCGTGCTGCCCAATCCGCTGTTCGGCCTGCTGCCGTCGGCGACGCCGGATGAAGGCAACCAGTGGATCAACATGTCGTACGGGCCGCTGTCGCTGTTCAACATGACGTTGGGTTCGGGTAGCACGGGCTATGGCGTGCCGCTCGGCAACTACTCGATCAAGACGGGGTCGCCTGCCGTCAATGCGGGCACGAACGTCGGCGCGCCGAATCACGACTTCTTCGGCACGCTGCGTCCGCAGAGCGGCGCCTACGACATCGGCGCAGTGGAGTTGCCGCGCACCGGGCTCTTCGCAGGCGGCAACCTGCCGTTCGCGCCGGGCGCGCTGCTCGACCTGCTCAACCAGGTCCTGGGCACCGCGACGGGAACGGGTGGTCCGCAGGCGAATGCGACCACGGGAGTGGTGCAATGAGACGCGCGACGACGACGGCTGCGTGGCTCTGCTGTGCCGCATTGCCGGCGATGCCGGCAGCGGCGCAGCAGACGCCGCCGGTACAAGCGGCGCAGCGCGTGCAGCAGGTGGCGATGCACGGCAGTGGCCAGCATGCTTCGCACGCGTCGCACTATGTGCCGATGAAGCTGCCGGGTCACGCGCGCGCTTTCTACCAATCGGTGCGCGGAATCGACAACATGAGCGTGCGGCGCACGGCGTCGGGCAATCTGTTGCGCTTCAGCTATCGCGTGACGGACCCGGCGCTCGCAAAGCTGCTCGGCGACAAGGGTACGACGCCTTATCTCTACGGCGAGGCCAATCATGTGCTGCTCGAAGTGCCCGTGATGGACAACATCGGCCAGTTGCGGCAGACGGGCACGCTAAGGATCGGCCAGGAATACTGGATGGTGTTTTCGAACAAGGGCAATCTGGTGAAAGCGGGGGACCGCGTCCACGTGCTGATCGGCTCGTTCCATATCGACGGGCTGGTCGTCGAATAGTGCACGGCGCGTGCGCGGCACGACATTGAGGAGATCGACATGATTCGGGGCATTCTGATGGCGGTTTGCACGACGGGCGCGATAGCGGCGAGCGCCGTCTCGCACGTTGCGCTGGCGGCGGGTGGCGGCGGCATGAGCGCGGCGCAGGTCGTCGAGCGCAACGTGGCCGCGCGCGGCGGATTGCAGGCGTGGCGCGCCGTCAGCACGATGACGATGAGCGGACAGATCGACGTCGGCGGCAAGAAGCCGGTCAAGCTGCCGTTCGTCATGACGATGAAGCGGCCTCACAAGAGCCGCTTCGAGCTGAACTTCGATAACCAGATCGCGTTTCAGGTCTACGACGGCACGCAGGGGTGGAAGGTGCGGCCGTTCCTCGGCCGCAATGTCGCCGAGCCTTATACGTCTGCCGAAGCGAAATCGGCGGCGGAGACGGCTGACCTCGACGGCCCGTTGATCGACTATGCGGCGAAGGGCAGCCAGGTTGCGTTGCAAGGCATGGACACGATCGAAGGACACCGTGCATACAAGCTACTGCTGACGACGAAAGATCACGCGCAACGGCACGTGTGGATCGACGCGTCGAGCTATCTCGAACTGAAGATCGAAGGCGATCCGCGCAAGCTCGATGGGCGCATGCATGCCGTTGCCGTCTACTACCGCGACTACCGTCGCGAGAACGGACTGATGGTGCCGCATCTGATGGAGACGCAGGTGACGGGCGTGAAGCAGAAGCATCAGATGACGATCGAGCGTGTCACCGTGAACCAGCCCGCCGACGACGCGCTCTTCGCGAAGCCGCAGTTGCCCGCGCAGCCGCAGTCGGCGCCTGCCAAGGTAGCAGGCAGATGACGTCGCGCGTTCGAGGGGGCACGATCATGAAACGCTTCACGTCATGGCTGCTGGCGGGCTGTGTGTCCGCGCTCGCATGGGCGCAGATGCCCGCCGCCGAGCCGTTGCTCACGGTCGACGAGATCATCGCGAAGAACGCGGCCGCGCGCGGCGGCGACGAAGCCTGGCGCAACGTCCGCACGATGATCTGGATGGGACATGTCGAAAGCGCCAATGCGCCGAATCCGAACGCGCCGTTCATGCTGGCGTTGCGGCGGCCGAGCAGCACACGCTTTGAAATCACGGCGATGAACCAGCGGATCGTGCGCATATTCGACGGCAAGGAAGGCTGGAAGATACGGCCGTCGTCGGGCGGCGCGCCGGATGTGCAGCCTTATACGCCAGCGGAAATCCGCTATGCGCGCGACGAACAGGTCATCGACGGGCCGTTGCTCGATCACACGGCGAAGGGCATTGCCGTGGCGCTCGACGGCATGGATGCCGTCGAAGGGAAGAACGCTTACCGGCTGGCCGTGACCTTGCCTTCGGGCGCGCATCGGCATGTGTGGGTCGATGCCGCATCGTTTCTCGACATCAAATACGATCGAGAAGCACCGACCCTGTCGCGCACGCCCGTCACGATCGAAGTGACGTATCGCGACTTTCGCGAAGTGGATGGTTTGCAGGTGCCGTTCGTGATCGAAAGCGGCGTGACGGGCGCGGCAAAAAAGGACAGGCTCGTGCTAGAGCGAGTCTCGGTGAATCCGCCGCTCGAGGACGCGATGTTCATCAAACCCGCGTTGCCGGGGCGGCGCGCATCGGTTGCCGTGGGCGTGAGCGGCATGCCGGCGCTGCGTCCCGTGCCTTAGCCATGGCGCGCGGTCTCATCGCGAGGGCGGATGCGTTGCCGCTACGCGTGCTGCGTTTGCTGCTATCGGGCGCGCTCGCCGCGGGCTTGCTGATGTGCGCGCATCACGCCCGAAGCGCGCCACCCATCGACGTCGGCGAGGCGATCTTTCGCGACGGCGTCGCAGGCGATGGCCAACCCGTCGAGGCGACGCATCAGGGGCAAGTCGCGATGCGAGGCGCGATGGCGGCGTGCGTGAACTGCCATCGGCGCAGCGGGCTCGGCTCGAAGGAAGGCAACACGACGATCCCGCCCATCGCCGCGCAGTATCTGTTTCATCCGCGCGCGCAGAGCCCGGACGAACTGACGATACCGTTCATCGACGGCATGCGCACCAGCCGCGAGCCCTATACGGAAGCGACGCTCGCGCGCGCGATCCGCGAAGGCATCGATTCCGAAGGCAAGCCGCTCGGTTATCTGATGCCGCAATTCGCGCTCAACGACGCGGACATGCATGCGCTGATCGATTACCTGAAGACGCTCGACAGGCGCAGAGCGCCCGGCGTGACGGATACCGTGCTGCACTTCGCGACGATCATCGCGCCCGACGCCGACCCTGTGAAGCGGCGCGGAATGCTCGATGTCCTCGAACACTATTTCGCCGACAAGAACGCGGCGCCGCTGGGCGCGACACCCGCATTGCGCTCGTCGCGCAAGATGATGTTCATGGTCAACCGACGCTGGGAACTGCATGTGTGGGAACTGCATGGCCCGCCGGACACATGGCAGGCGCAGTTGCACGAGGATCTCGTGCGGCAGCCGGTGTTCGCCGTGCTGTCGGGTCTGGGCGGCAGAAACTGGGGGCCCGTTCACGACTTCTGCGAGCGCGAACAGGTGCCGTGCCTGTTTCCGAATGTCGAAGTGCCCGTCGAAACCGAGCACGATTTCTATTCGACGTATTTCTCGCGTGGCGTGCTGCTCGAAGCAGAACTGATCGCGAAGCGGATACGCGAACCGACGGGCTCCGCATCCGGGCGCCCTGTCAAGACGGTGGTCCAGGTCTATCGGGCGGGCGACAGCGGCGAGGCAGCAGCCGAGGCACTCGCGGCGGATCTCAGGAAACAGGGCGTTGCTGTCGAGAATCGCCCGCTGCCTGCCAATGCGCGCGTCACGACGGCGCTGCACGGAGCGGCACACGCGGACGTGCTCGTGCTATGGCTCAGGCCACCCGACATCGCTGCGCTCCGCGATGCGCCGCCTGCTTCGACGGCCGTGTATCTGTCCGGGCTGATGGGCGGGCTGGACCGCGCGCCGTTACCTTCGCACTGGCGAGACCGCGTGCGTGTCGCGTATCCCGTCGATCTGCCGCAAGGCCGGCGTGTGCGCGTCGACTATGCATTCGGCTGGTTCGCGATACGGCACATTCCCATCGTCGATGAACGCGTGCAGGCCGATACCTATCTCGCCTGCGGGCTGCTCGCGGAAACGTTGAGCCATATGGTCGATGCGTTCGTGCGGGACTACCTGGTCGAACGCATCGACGACATGCTCGAGCATCGCATTCTCACCGGCTACTATCCGCGTCTGACGCTCGCGCCGGGCCAGCGCTTCGCGTCGAAGGGCGGGTATATCGTGCGCTTCGCGCAAGCCGACCCGCTGCGCGTCGTCGCGGATAGCGACTGGATCGTGCCGTAGCTTTCTCGCGTTGCATGCCGCCGTTACGGATTGCGCTCAACTGCTGGCGGGCAGCATCCGCCGGTATTTTTCGAGCACGCGCGGTACGTACGCGCGTGTTTCGGGAATCAACGGAATCCGATAACCGGCGCGTATCACCGCGTTCTCTCCGGCGTTGTACGCGGCGAGCGCCAGCTCCATGTCGTCCTTGAACAGATCGAGCAGGAAGCGCAGATAACGTGCGCCCGCGAGCACGTTATCGCGCGGGTTGAACATGTCGCCATCGGAGAAGCGGCGCGCGGTATCGGGCATCAGCTGCATGAGGCCTAGCGCGCCTTTGTCGGAAACGGCGCGCGGGTTGTAGCGCGATTCCACGTCTATCACGGCGCGCAAGAGCTCCGGCTGTACGTGGAAGGTCTCGCTGGCCTCAGCGATCACGGTTTCGAACTGTGCGCCGTCGACGCGAGCGGATGCAGTGCCGCCTGGCTCTTTCGCGCGGCGCGCAGGTGCAGGCGTGGCGACGATCAGCGACATACCCGCGTTGCCCGGCGTATCCGTCAGCACGACGGCGCCCGTTTTGTCGACCTTGCCGAAGATGTCG
The DNA here is from genome assembly GCF_900108945.1 of Paraburkholderia diazotrophica. GTDB lineage: Bacteria > Pseudomonadota > Gammaproteobacteria > Burkholderiales > Burkholderiaceae > Paraburkholderia > Paraburkholderia diazotrophica. The sequence goes on from NZ_FNYE01000046.1 coordinate 32,273, forward strand.
GCGTGCGCAGGCTGCGCGAGCGCGAAGAACACAACCCCGAGTACGACGGATGGCGCGGACGCCGGGTGAGCTGGTCGTGTCGCTGCATGCCCGCGCATGATCGTTCTCCGCTGGTGCTCTGATTGTGTTGTGCGGTCCAGCGGGCAGCAATGGGGCGAGTCCCCCTTTTTCGGACGCGCAAGCGGAGGGCTTTCACCCACTGTACAGAAACGTTACAGGTGGGCCGTATTTGGCTGAGGGCGTGCCTTGCCCGCGTATCGCGAGTGGAGGCGAGCGTGGAAAGCAAATCAGACGACTCGAACCGGCTTGGGCGGAATCTGCCAAATCGCATGCGTTTTAGCGTCGATTCTCTCTTTTAGCCGATTATTACGGAGCGGTGAATCGGGAAGGAACGAATCGGAAGTGAAACGTTTTTGAATGCAATTTTTACCGGTATTTGACGCTTCTTAAACAACCCTGACACCGGGACAGGCCGCGCGAGGCTGGCAAGAAGCTTGCGTTTCTGGGCCAGATGCGCGCTGGACCGGGTTTGCGGGGTGCGTTGTTAGTAAAGCGAAATATATGCGTAATGCTCACGAAAGTAACAATAGAGAGAAGAAGAATTTTGTGCTCGCTGCTCATAGCCCGCACACTTCGGAAACGAGGAGCCGAACGTGAATATCAAACATCGGGTAATCATCGCAGAGGATCACGACCTGCTGCGCAACGGCCTGCGTTCGATGCTATCGGCGCAGGGAGAATACGAAGTGATCGGCGAAGCGCGCGACGGGAAGGAAGCGTGTCAGCTTGCCATGACGCTTGCGCCCGACCTGATCCTGATGGATCTGTCGATGCGCGGCATGAACGGCATCGATGCGACGGCGGCCATCAAACGGCGTTCGCCGCTCGTGCGCATCATCGCGTTGACGGTGCATCAGAGCGAGGAGTACGTGCGCGAAGCGTTGCGCGCGGGTGTCGACGGATATGTGCTGAAGGACGTGTCGTTCGATGAATTGCTCTTCGCGATGCGTACCGTGATGCACGGCAAGAAGCATTTGAGCGCCGACGTCTATGGCTTCATGGTCGACTCGTTCGTGACGGGGCGTGAGATTGCGTCGCCGAAGAAAGCGTGGGACCTGCTGACGGCACGCGAGCGCAGCGTGTTGAAGCTGATTGCGGAAGGACGGACCAACCGGCAGGTGGGCCAGTATTTGAATCTGAGTCCGAAGACGATCGAGAAGTATCGCGCGAGCGTGATGCATAAGCTCGGCATCGAAAACGTCACGGAACTGGTGCTCGCGGCGATCAGCATGGGACTGCTGACGTCGCTCGCATCGAAATGTGCGGAGCCGGAAACGGACGACAAACTGTATCGACTGCCCGTTGCCGGCGCGCAGGCCGAGCCGGAACCGGACGATGCGCAAAACGGCGAGATGCCGCGCATGAGCGGCACGGCGACGGGCTAGCGCTGCCGGCGCTGCTGCGCGTCGGGCAACGCCGCGGGCAACGCTTGCAGAAGCAACTGAAAACGTAACGCTAAAGACGCCAGCGCGCGGACACTTCGGTGCCGCCGTCATCGCCTGCGCTCATTGTGAATGCGCCGCCTTGCGCTTCCACGCGATGCTGCATGCCGATCAGGCCAAGCCCGTTCGAACTTGCGTCGTCGGGGCGAAGCGGATGTGTGTGGTAGCCGGCGCCGTCGTCACGTATCGACAGAAGCAGATGCGCGGCGTCGCGCTGCAATTCGATGCGGATCTCCGAAGCGGCGGCATGCTTGACGATGTTATTGAGCGCTTCCTGGACGATGCGAAAGATGTCTGCCTTCAGATGCTCGGGGATTTCACTATCCTCGACGCCGCACGACAGCACGACGCGCAATGTCTCGACGCTTTGCTCGACGCGCCGGCAAAGTGTGCTCAGCGCTGCGGGCAGCCCCAGGCGCTCCAGCGCGAGCGGCCGCAATTCCCCGCATATCTGCCGCATTTCGCCGATCGTGTCGCGTATCTGCAGCACGGCTGCATCGAGTAGTTGCGCGGCATCGTCGGCCTGGCCGCGTCGCAGACGCATGCGCGCATCTTCGACCATCAGCTTGATCAGCGTCAGCGCCTGGCCCATGCCGTCGTGAAGCTCGGCGGCAAGGCGTTCGCGTTCGCGCTGCTGGCCTCGCGTGAGCCAGATCGACCGGCTGTATGCGTCTTTCTGTGCCGCTTCAGGCGGCGTCGTTTCGCCATACGCGGGCAGCGGCTCGACGAACAGCAGGAGACGCAGAGGCGCGTCCGCATCGCCCGAGGCAAACGTCTGCTGATACACATGCAAGGGCATTCGATGGCCGGTTCGGCCCGCGAGCGTCACGTCGAACGAGCGGAATGTGCGGGACGAGCGGCAGGGCTCGTTTGCATCGAAGGCGTATAGCTGCCGTTCGACGTCCGCGCGGTCGTCTTCGTGCGCGATATCGGCGAGGCGCTTGCCGGCGAGTTCGGCGCCCGTGTAGCCGAGCAGCGCCGCGGCGCTGCGATTCATGCTGACGATGGCGCCGCCCGATGTCGTCACGGCGAGCGCCGCACCGCGCGCGTCGCTGACGTGGGCCGCTTTCGGCTCCGTGTCGCGCATGGCTTTGCCCAGCTTGCGCATCGCGTCGATCAGATCGCGCAGCCTTACGGGCGGTTCAGGCGGCGTAGTGGCATGCATGGGCGCTCCCGGCTGGTTGACCCGAAAAACTTTCAAGCCGCTCGGGGATTGTAGGCTGCGAGCCGCACGCGCCGCAACGGGTCACGTGCTGCGATACGTACGGGGAATACCGTGCCTCATACGGCGGGTCATCCCGTAGGTGGAAGTCTCCTACCGCACTTTGGGTAGCTTCATCCAATGACGCTCCCAACCCGATTGACGAGACTGAACCAGCAAGGGCGAATTGCGCGCCGGGCCCTGGTTCGCAGCCCGTTGCCTGATGAAGAGGAGGTTGCGATGAACACCCACAAGCTCGTAATCGGTGCGCTCGTGCTGACGGGCGCGGGACTGGCCGCGCAGGCCGCGGTGAGCGCCGACGCGCAACAGACGCCCGCCGCCGATGCGCAGATGGAGGCACAACATCACGACGCCTCGATGAACATGGACGAGGCCAAAGCCGATGATGCGATTACCGATGCCGTCGCGAACACGCACGCTGACACGATGCAGGACAGTGCATCGAAGAATGCCGCGATGGAAGGCATGACGGCAAAAGAGCGGGTGATGAAGGAGGCCGCGTCGGCGGGCATGAAAGCGCAGGACACGACGATGGAAGAAGCCGCGGCCCCTCACGCGCACGCGATGCCCGCCGACATGCCGATGGACGACATGCCGATGCCCGCCGCGCACGACACGACGGCACCCGCCGACGCGATGCCCATGCACGACGAACAGTCGAATGACAAGCTTCATTCGATGACGGGCGGCCACGAGATGCACGCGCATCATCACGACATGGCGCCGGGCACGACGCGCACGACGGCCGACTACACGTTGCCGCCCGTCACGCTCGTACGCGACGACGGCAAGGCCGTGTCGCTCGTCGACGAACTGAACGACGGCCGCCCCGTCGTGCTGACTTTCATCTACACGTCATGCACGACGATCTGCCCGATGATCAGCCAGACCCTCGAGCAATTGCAGGAAGAACTGGGCAGCGAGCGCGACAAGGTCCATATCGTGTCGATCTCCATCGATCCCGAAGAGGACACGCCCGCGCGGCTGAAGGCGTACGCGGAGCGCTTCGGCGCGGGTCCGCAATGGCAGTACTACACGGGCACGGTCGAAGCGAGCATCGCGGCGCAGCGCGCATTCAACGTCTATCGCGGCGACAAGATGAACCACACGGCCGTTGCATTTTTCCGCGCCGCGCCGGGCAAGCCGTGGCTGCGGCTCGACGGCCTTGCGACACCCGACGAGCTGTTGAGCGCATATCACGAGGTGATTGGCAGCAACGGATCGTGAACCCGCCGTGCGGAGGTGCAACGTGGAGAAGATCCACCGTGTGCTGATTGCCGAAGACCAGCCGCTGCTGCGCGGCGGACTGTGCTCGATGGTTCGCGCGCTGCCGCAATACAGCGTCGCAGGCGAGGCGAGGGACGGCGTCGAGGCGTGCAGTCTCGCGCTGTCGCTGCTCCCCGATCTGATCCTGATGGATCTGTCGATGCCCAGCAGGAGCGGCGTCGAAGCGATCGCGCAGATCAAGGGGAAGGCGCCGCAGATACGGATCATCGCGCTGACCATTCACGCGAGCGACATGCACGTGCGCGAAGCGCTGGCAGCGGGCGTCGACGGCTACGTACTCAAGGACACATCGTTCGACGAGCTCGTCGAGGCGATGCGCGTCGTCATGCTCGGCCTGCCCAACGCGACCCTGGACGAATACGGCGCGCGGCACGGCGAGCCGCGCGGCCTCGCGTCGAACGTGCAGCACGCGCAGACCTGGAGCGCGCTGACGTCTCGCGAGCGCACCGTGCTGCGCCTCGTCGCGGAGGGCTGCACCAATCGCGAAGTGGGCGAGCAGCTGCGCCTGAGCCCCAAGACCATCGAGAAACATCGCGCGAGTCTGATGCGCAAGCTCGGCGTATCGAATGCGACGGGACTCGTGCGCGTGGCGTTCGAACTCGGCGTGCTCGCGCTGCCCGAGGAAGCGGGCAATGGGTTGAACTACTTCATCTGAGCAGCCCGGAACTGGAGGGTCTTTACCCATCCGTTTGCACGAGTCTCCCTACTTAGCGTGCGTGCGGACGTGAACAAGAATGCATTCAGGCGTCCTGGCCGCGCGAAGCGCGGCAGTCATAGGGAGGACAACAACGTGAGCGACATCCGGTTCATGTCCCCATGCGGCAAAGCTGGCGCTGCGCATGCACGAAACGCGACACGAGCCGCACAGGCCGCACCGGCCCCACAGGCCGGGCGCGAGGCCGGCTTCACGCTGCTCGAACTTCTCGTGGTCATGGTCATCATCGGTCTTCTGGCGGGCCTCGTCGCGCCGCGTTATTTCGAGCAGGTCGGCAAGTCGAACACGAAGATCGCGCGCGCGCAGATCGAATCGCTCGGCAAGGCGCTCGATCAATACCGGCTCGACGTCGGCGCCTATCCGACCACGGAAGAAGGCTTGCAGGCGCTGATGGCTAAACCGCAGGACGCGCCGCACTGGAGCGGCCCCTATCTGCAGAAGGCCGTGCCGCCCGACCCGTGGGACCGTCCCTACCAGTACCGCGCGCCCGGCGAGCACGGCGACTACGACCTGTATTCGTATGGCAAGGACGGCCAGCCGGGAGGCGCGGGTGAGAACTCGGACGTGATTTCCTGGTGAAGGGCGCTTGAGCACGCTTGAGCAACGCGATGCGAGGAGAAGCGACGTGAAGTACGTGCTGCGGGTCTTCGATACGAGCGGGACGGTGCAGACAGTGCGCGTCGAAAGCGATTCGACGGCGGCTGCGGCAGCGCTCGCGCGCGCACGAGGATTGAGAGTCGTGTCGGTGTGCGGCGAGCGCAGCGGAGTGCAGCTGCGCGTGCGTGCGCCGGCGCTCGTGCGCGGCAAGTTCAACGTCGAACTCTTCGCGCGCGAACTCGCGGCGCTGCTGTCGGCGGGCGTGGGTGTCGTCGATGCGTTGCGCACGCTCGCGAGCAACGAGCGGCGCGAAAGCTCAGCGGGCGTGTATCGCGGATTGCTGCGGCGTCTCGAAGAAGGGCAGTCGTTGTCGGCGGCGCTCGAACAGGCGAGCGACGTGTTTCCCGCCGTGCTCGTCGCGTGCGTGAAGGCGAGCGAACAGACGGGCGGTCTCGCGGACAGTCTCACGCGTTATTCGCGCAACAGCGCGATGCTGCACGAGCTGCGCGCGCGCGTGGTATCGGCGGCGATCTATCCGACGGTGCTGCTGGTGGTGGGCGCCGTCGTCGTGCTCTTTCTGCTGGGCTTCGTCGTCCCGCGCTTCGCGACGCTGCTCGAACATAGCGGACGCGAGCTACCGCTTCTTTCGCAGCTGCTGATCGCGTGGGGCAGCCTGGTTCACGCGCATGACAAGACGCTTGCGATCGCGCTCGCCGTACTGACGATCGCGGGCGGCATCATCCTGCGCCGTCCGTCCACGCGCGACTGGATCGCCGATCGCATGCTCGCGTTGCCGGGCATCGGCCAGTACTTCCGCGTGTTTCGCCAGTCGCAGTTCTTTCGTACGACGGCGATGCTCGTCGACGGCGGCATTCCCGCCGTGCGTGCTTTCGATCTGGCGAGAGGACTGGTCGGCCGTTCCGATCAGGCGGCGCTCGGCCGCGCGCTCGACCAGGTGCGCAACGGCGCGAAGATTTCCGACGCGTTCCAGCAGGCGTCGCTGGCCGACGCGATCACGTATCGGCTGCTGACCGTCGCGGAGAAAACGGGCGGCCTCGGTCCCGTGCTCGACCGCATCGCCGCGTTTCAGGAAGCACAGGTTGCGCGTGCAATCGATCTGATCTCGCGGCTGATCGAGCCCGCGATGATGATCTTCATCGGCGTCGTGATCGGCGGCATCGTCGTGCTGATGTACATGCCGATCTTCGAAATCGCGTCGAGCGTTCAATAGCAGGCGAGGGCGTCATGGACACGGCGAGCATCGCGAACGGCATCGACGGCACAGGCAGCGTCGATCTGCGCGACGCGCTGCGCGTGCTCGCCGAACGGCATGGCTCCGGACTGCGCGCGCTCGAAGACCTGCTGTCGCAAACATCGGCGAGCCCGGACGAAGTGCTCGCGCGACTCGCCGCGCAATGTCACATGCAGCCCATCGCGATGCAAACGCTGAACGGCATGCAGCCGGACTTCGACATCATGCCGTTCGTCGAGGCGACGACGCGTCTTTGCATCTGCTTTCGCGATTGCGAAGCAGGCGATTCGGAAACAGCGCGGGGCCTGCTGTTCGTGATCGCCGATCCGCTCGACCGGCGCACGCGCGGCAGCATCGAGCAGCGCATGCGCGCGCGGCCCACGGTGCCTTATCGATGGGCGCTCGCAAGCGTCGGCGATATCACCGCGTGGCTCGCGGTGCGCGAGAAAGACGTGCGCGCGATGGACTCGCTCGCGCTCGACCAGGCGAGCCCGCATGCCGCCGATCCCGCGTCGCTCGCGCTGACGCTGCAAGGCATCAGCAGCGACGACAGCGCCGTCGTGCGCCTGCTCAACTCGACGATCTACGACGCGCTGAAGATGATGGCGAGCGACATTCACCTCGAATGCCGCGCCAACGGGCTGATGATCAAGTGCCGCGTCGATGGCGTGCTGACGGTGGTCGGGCGCGTCGAAGGGAGAGACGTCGCGGATCAGGTGCTGTCGCGCGTGAAGGTCATCTCCGAACTCGATATCGCCGAGCGGCGCGTGCCGCAGGACGGGCGCTTCAAGGCCGTCTACGCAGGCCGCGAAATCGACTTCCGCGTGTCGATCATGCCGAACCAGTTCGGCGAGGACGCGGTGCTGCGCATTCTGGACCGCTATCAGCTTTCGCAGGCATCGGGTGGGCTCACGCTCGAAGCACTGGGATTTCAGCAGGACGACACGCGCTTCATGCGCACCGTCGCCGCGATGCCTTACGGCATGCTGCTCGTGACGGGACCGACGGGCAGCGGCAAGACCACGACGCTCTACGCGATCCTCACGGAGATCAACGACGGCCTCGAAAAAATCGTGACCATCGAAGACCCCGTCGAATACCAGTTGGGCGACATCCTGCAGATTCCCGTCAACGAGGCGAAAGGGCTGACCTTTGCGCGCGGCCTTCGCTCGATTCTGCGGCACGACCCCGACAAGATCATGGTCGGTGAAATCCGCGATCCCGAGACCGCGCAGATCGCCGTGCAGGCGGCGTTGACGGGCCACCAGGTCTTCACGACCGTGCACGCGAACAACGTGTTCGACGTGATCGGTCGCTTCACGAACATGGACGTCGATCCGTATAGCTTCGTGTCTGCGCTCAACGGTGTGATCGCGCAGCGGCTGTTGCGGCAGTGCTGTCCCGATTGCGTGACCGAGGATACCGTCGATGCCGACACGCTCGCGCGTTCGGGCATCGATCCCGATTCGGCGGGCGGCTATCTGTTCCGGCGCGGCGCGGGATGCGCCGCGTGCCGTGGCAGCGGCTATCGCGGACGCCGTGCCGTCGCGGAGGCGCTGCGCATGGACGACGAACTTCGCCAGCTGCTCTCGGAGCGCGCGCCGCTCACGCAGATCAAGGCAGCCGCATTTCGCCAGGGCATGAAGACGCTGCGGGGCGCGGCCGTGAAGCTCGTGCAGAAAGGCGAGACGACGCTCGAGGAGATCAACCGTGTCACGATGGTCGAATGATTCGCGCGGCGGCAGCGTCAACGTCGGCATCGGCACGCGCGAGATTGCCGTGAGTCCGCGCGCGTCGCGTTCGTTGCGTTGGGGACGCTTTCACAAGACGGCGCTAACGAGTTCACCGCGCAGCGTGCTGATGTCCGACGCACAGCGCTACACCGAGAGCGGCGTATTCGACGCGTTGCGCGCCGCACTCGCGCCGATATCCGATGATGGCGCGCCGCCCGCAAAGCAGGCGCCTTCGCGAAACCGTCGCGCGCACATCGTACTCGACGATTTCTGGGGCAATCACGCGATATTGCGCGGCGACTTCCGCACGCTGCGTACGCGCGAGATCGACGAGATCGCGCGCGCGCATTTCGTCGATACGTATGGCGTGGATGCCGAAGCGATCGTCGTGCGCGCCTGCGTGCAGCGCGGCGGCCGCGCGCTGTTCGCGAGCGCGTTGCCGCGTACGCTGGTCGACGGCATCCGCGAGACGGGTACGGCGGCGGGCGTCGATATCGAGGCGCTGAAACTGTGCCTGCCGGAAATGCTCAATCGCACGCTGAACTGCGTCCCTCAAGCGAACGCGATGCTCGTCTTCGCAGCCGACGCGCTGATGCAGGCCGTGCTGATCGAAGCGGGACATTGGGTCGGCTACGACGTGCAGCGTCTCTTCGATGGCGACGCAGATGATTCCGAGCGGATCGCCGCGCTCGCTGTGCAGGCGTTCGAGCGCTGCGCGGAAGGTTCGAAGACGAAACGCCAGGATTGCGCGCTCGGCCTGTACGGCTTCGATGTCGATCACGCGTCGCTTCAAGCAGGCTTTGCGAGCGTGACCATGCTTGCGTCATGCGCCGCCGATACAGGCAATGAGACGGGCAACGAAGCAGGCGACAGGACACGCCCAAGCTTCGCGTGCCGTCTGCTGGAGTACGCGCAATGAGCGAGCCGCTTCACATCGACTTCGCTCGCAATCGGCCGCGCCTCGCGCCAGCAGGGCTCGTCGTGCTGGGCGCAGCCGTCGTGCTGCTGCTCGTGAGCGGCGTGCTGCTGTGGCGGGCTTACGACGATAACGATCGCGTCCAGGAGCGTTTCGAAGAAGCGCGGCACCGGCTGTTCGCGAAGACGCATCCCGTGAGGGCGCAGCCCACCGCCGCCGCGATGCATGCGGAAAAGCAGAGCCTCGCCGTGTTGCGCGAACTGACCGTACCGTGGCAGGACCTGCTGTCGATCCTCGAAGACTATCCGGACCACGACGTCGCGCTGATCGGCATCGACCACAATCCCGTGCAAAGCCAGATACGCATCACGGCGGAAGCGAAAAACTTCGACGCGATGATCGCGTACCTGCGCTACCTGCAATCGAGCAAGCTGCTGCGCGAGGCCGTCCTCAACGATCACGAGATCGAAGCCAACGTTCCGGGCACGCCGGTCCGGTTTCAGATCACTGCCGTATGGAGTCGATCATGAACGAGCCGCTCATGAACGCCGACTCCGTGCGCGAGCGCCTTCTTACGTTGCGCTTCGAGCTGGTGCGCCGCTTCGGCGTGCCGGGACTCGCGGGCGTCGTGTTGCTGTGCGCGGCGGCCATCGTCGCGAATGGCGCGATGCGCATGCAAGCGGGCACGCGCGATCTGTCGAACGAAGTGAGCCCGGCGCGAGCCGCGAAGAAAGCCGACGTTGCCGGCGATGCGCGCGCGTCCGCCGATGCAGCGATGCTGGAGACCTTGCCCGAGCTCTTTCCGCGCTTCGCCCATAGCGCGGACGACATTGCCGCGATACTCGCGCGTGCCGGCGAAAACAATCTGACCGTCGGTTCCGCCGAATATCTCGTCGTCGCCGACTCGGGCGGACGGTATGTCCGCTATCAGATGCTGCTGCCCGTCAAGGATCAGTACGGCGCGATCCGGCGTTTTCTCGCATCGGTGCTGAACAACCTGCCGAACGCGGCCTTGCGCGAGATACACGTCGAGCGGCCCGCTGTCGACGGCAGTGTGCTCGATGCGCGCGTCCGGTTCGAACTCGTCTACGGGACGGCGCGGCCATGAACCCGAACTTCGTTCGCCGCGGCGTGCTCGGACTGTGCCTGATCGCAACGATCGCGCTTTCGGTGAAGGAGTGGCGGGCGTCGCAGGGTTCGGCGGCGATGGCGGCCGTGAATCCCGCGCGTCATCGAGCAACGCTGCCGCCTGCGTCTGCGCGAGATGCGGCGAAAGAGCGCTGGACGAAAGCGCCGGGGAAAACGACGAACGCTGCAAGCACGGTCGCGCCATCCGCATCGCATGCAGCGGATACGTCGAGCGAAAAACTCGCGGCATTGCGCAAGCCCATGTCGCTCGAATCGCGCAACAACCCGTTTGCCGCATCGTCGTGGCTGCCGCCGCCGCCACGCGTGGTGCAGGCGCCGCCCGAGCCTCCTCCGCCGCCGACTGCACCGCCCGTGCCTTTTGTATACCTCGGCAAGCTGGATGGATCGACGCTCAAGCCGCGCGTATTCCTGAGCAGCGGCGACCAGTTGCTGATCGTGTCGCAGGGCGAAATCGTCGATGGACAGTATCGCGTCGAGTCGATTTCCGACGGCGATATCGTGCTGACCTATCTGCCGCTGAATCAGAAGCAGGTGATCTCCATACCAGGGGAAGGAAAACAATGACAGCCGCACGCAGCCGCGATGAGAGCCGCAACGGGGACAGCGGCTCGCCGACGCGCTATCCGCCCGACCCAGCGTCCCCTGCGCGCCGTTCGCGAGGCGTGCCTCACGTGAAGCGGCAGGCCGCGTGCATCGCGCTGGCCGTGCTGGCGCTCGGTGGCTGCGTGACGCCGCCCGCGACGCGCCAGAACGATCCCACCAACGCGCAATTGCAGATCGACTATCTGCACGACCGCGACGGGCGTGTGAATGCGCTGCTCGACGACGCGGAAGCGTACCGCGCGAGCTATCAGTACGACCTCGCTGCACAGAAGCTCGGCCAGGCTTATCAGATCGATCCGACGAGCGAACGCGGCCGCAAGATCGGCGCCGCCGTCGACCGCGACCGGCGCGATCTCACCGCGTTGCAGGAAGCCGACCGGATGATGCAGCGCGGCTCGTACGCGCTCGCGGAACAGCGCGTGCATCGCGTGCTCGCGCAGAATCCGACCAATCCGATGGCGCAGCAGATGCTCAAGGAGATTCAGGACAAGCGCAACCAGCAGCGCGCGTTGAAGGAGGAGAAGATCGCCGCGTCGTCGATCATGCGTACGCCCGTCACGCTGCAGTTCCGCGATGCGAACGTGCGCATGGTGTTCGAAGCGCTGTCGAAAACGACGGGCCTCAATGTGATTTTCGATCGCGACGTGCGCGCCGACCTGAAGACGACGATCTTCGTGACCAACGCGACGCTGCAGGACACCGTCGACATGATCCTGATGCAGAGCCAGCTCGACAAGAAACAGTTGAACGCGAATACGCTCTTCATCTATCCGGCGACACCCGCGAAAGAACTCGAATATCAGGAGCTGAAGGTGCGCACGTTCCAGCTGTCGAACGTCGATGCCAAGCAGATTCAGGGCTTGCTCAAGAGTCTGCTCAAGCTCAAGGAAGTCGTCGTCGACGAACGCGCGAACACCGTCACGATACGCGGCACGCCCGATACGATACGCGTGGCCGAGGAGATGATCGCCGCGCAGGACATCCCCGAGCCAGAGGTAATGATGGAAGTGCAGGTGCTCGAAGTCTCGCACGACCGCATGACCGACCTCGGCATTGAATGGCCGAATACGTTCACGATGGCGACGCCGGCGACGGCTAACACATGGGGCGAGCTGCATCATTTGCCCATCAACGCGCTGAACGTGAGCGGGCTGTCGGCGACGGCCAACTTCAAGCTCAGCGATACCGACGCGAACCTGCTCGCCAGTCCGCGCATCCGCGCGCGCAACAAGGAAAAGGCGCGCATCCTGATCGGCGACAAGGTGCCCGTGATCTCCAGTTCGAGCACGCCGAGCACGAGCGGACCGTCGTACACGCAGATGGTCCAGTACCTCGATGTCGGCATCAAGCTCGAAGTCGAGCCGCAGGTCTATCGGGACGGCGATGTCGGCATCAAGCTGAACCTCGAAGTGAGCAACATCACGAAGGTCATTCAGAGCGACAGCTCGCAGGCCGGGCTGACGACGCTCGCGTATCAGATCGGCACGCGCAATGCGTCGACGAGCCTGCGCCTGCGCGACGGCGAAACGCAGATTCTCGGCGGGCTGATTTCCGATCAGGACCGCGAGACGGCCGACAAGGTGCCCGGCCTCGGCCAGTTGCCCGTGCTCGGGCGGTTGTTCTCCAATCACAACGCCGATCACATCAAAACCGAGATCGTGCTGCAGATCACGCCGCATATCGTGCGTCCGCAGACAGCCGCCGATGCGGATACGCAGGAAGTGTGGTCGGGCACCGACGTCAACGTGCACGCGGACCAGTTGCGGCTCGATCCCGTCGTCGCGGAACTGGAGCCGCCCGCGCCGAGTCCCGTGATCCGCAAGCCGGGCAGCGTGGGTGGAGGCACGACAGGAGGTGCGGCCGCCACGCCGCACAGCAGCACGCAGAACCGGCCGGGGACTTCGCCGCCCGCCAGCGCGTTTGGCCAAGCGCCCGTGCAGCCGCGTACGACGCCGCCACCGCAGCCTTACGGCGGGCGCTATTCGACCTTGCCCCCGCCGCCCCCGCCGCCGGCGGGCGGTGCCGCGCCGCCCGCCAACGGAGCCGCGGCGCCTGCCGAGCAGGGCGCGGGCGAGGCGCCGGCGGGCAGCGAGAACAACGGCGGTGCGCCATCCAACGCTTACGCCGCGCCATCGAGCGCATACGCAGCACCATCGAATGCTTACGCCGCGCCCGCTGTGCAGGGCGCGCCTCCGCCTCCGCCCGCGCCTGCCGCGCCCGCGCCGCCGCCGATGCTCGTGATGCCGCCTGGCGACATGCCCAGCGACAACCCGCTGCGCTCGATCCAGAACGGCGGGTACTAGACAATGTTTCGCGTCACGCGTCCCGGCCATGTACGCCGCGCGCGTCGAGCGGCGCAGTGCGGCTTCACGCTGATCGAACTCGTGGTGACGCTCGCGCTTGTCGGCGTTCTTGCGCTTGCCATCGTGCCGTTTTCTCAACTGATCGTGCAGCGCGAAAAGGAACAGCAGTTGAGCGCGGCATTGCGCGAGATCCGCACTGCGCTCGACGCGTATAAGGAAGCGAGCGACACGGGTCTTATCGAACGCGAAGCGGATGCGTCGGGCTATCCGCCGTCGCTGATCGTGTTAGTCGATGGCGTGAAGAACGTCAAAGATCCCAAAGGCGGGCTGCTGATGTTTCTGCGCCGCGTGCCACGCGATCCTTTTTTTACGGGCGAACCGGATACGCCACCCCAAGACACCTGGAACGTGCGTGCTTTCGGCGAGGCGCCTGCGCATACCGATGACACCGACCCGTCCGCGACCAGCACGGCAGGCAAGGACGTGTTCGATGTCACGTCGAAATCGGATCGCGTCGGCATCAACGGCATTCCTTATCGACAGTGGTGAGCGGACAGTGGTGAGTGCGATCATGAAAGGCAACGCTATGCGCCGGCTTTGCGCCGGCTTCACGCTGATAGAACTCGTCGTCGTGATGGCGATCATCGGCCTCTTGCTGACCATCGCGCTGCCGCGCTACATGCATAGCATCGATCGCGGCAAAGAGCAGGTGCGCGCGCAGAATCTCGCGGTCATGCGCGATGCAATCGACAAGTACTACGGCGATAACGGCGCGTATCCCGACACGCTCGACGAACTCGTGACGCGCCACTATTTGCGCGCGATTCCCGTCGACCCCGTGAATGGCGACGACAAGTGGGCGGTCGTCGCTTCGCCGGACGACAACAAAACGGGCGTCTACGATATCTTGCCCGCAAGCGGTCCGCAGGGCGCAGCGTCGGATGCAGCGGGAGCGGGTCAATGAGCTTCATTGCCACGCACGGCCGTAACGCACGTTCGCCGGGTGCGCAAGTCGCGCGCGAACGCGGCCTCGTGATGCTGACGCTGCTGATCGCGTTGATGCTGCTTTCCATCGCGCTGATGGGCGCACTCGACGTATGGTCGTTTCAACGCAAACGGGAAACCGAACAGCAGTTGCTGTTCGTCGGCAACCAGTACCGTCTCGCGATATTGCGCTACTACCGCGCAGGACGCGCACTGCCCGCATCCGTCGACGATCTGCTCAACGACACGCGCTTTCCGCAGCCGCTGCATCATCTGCGGCGCGCGTATGCCGATCCCGTCAGCGGACAGAACGATTGGGTCTATCTGTACGAGGCGGGCAGAATAGCCGGCCTGCACAGCAGTTCGACGGACGCGCCGATCAAGCGCTCGCGTTTTCCCCGGCAGTTCGAAGACTTCGAAGGGCAGCAAGCCTATACAGGCTGGCAATTCTTCTATATGCCACCGATGCCACGCTCCAACTCCAACCTCGATACGCATTCAAGGAAGCCGAGACCAGGCTCGCTGGACGCACCATTCGATCCGATGAACGACGGCCTGACGCGTTTCACGCCGCGCAGCATGGGCACGTCGAACTGGTGATCGGCATCAAGCTCATTGAAATACGGCTTTAAGCATTCGAGCGTCGTAGAATGGAAGTCCGGATTCCATTCCGGCTTCTCATTGTGCGCACAGGAGCGCTTTGTTATGCGGTCTACCGCACATTTCTCGATCGATTTAGACGCGAGAACGCCTTCTTTCACGGAATAAGAAAAAGATCTTAAGGCGTTCTTCAGCTTCGTTAGCCGACACTTCCTTTACAGCGCATTTTCTCTTTCTTATCGAAGCGATCAGTTTTCCTTTCTAGTTCGGGCCGGCCGGAGAGGCTTCATATGGACGCGGTGACGAGAAAGCTCTATCACGTTTGCCGTGGCAAGCGCGCGCTGCCGGACGCGGTGCTGCCGCACAACGGATGGAATATCGACAGGATCGACGTCGGCGCGCGAACGAGGCATCGGACACGGCTTGCAGCAGGCGCGGGCGGACTGATCGATCTCGCGTCGATGAAATTTCCGCGTGACATGGAAGCGCTCACCGACGTGATCGCTTCACGCGATGTAGGCTGGGTCGCGGCGTTGCGGCCCGAGCAGCTCGAAGACAAGTCGATCCGCTCGCTTGTGCGCGGCCGCTGCATGAGCTACGTCACGCTGCCCACGACAGTGGACGAGCTCGGACATGCAGTAGGGCACGCGCGCGGCATGTGCTCGCTGGCGGAGCCGATAGCCGCGCATCCGTGGACGGTGATGGACGGCGAGATGATTGGTTCGTCGGACGCGATGCTCCAGCTCTTTCGCACGATCCGCAAGGTCGCGATATGCAACGCACCCGTGCTCATCCAGGGCGAGTCGGGAACGGGCAAGGAACTGACGGCGCTATCGATTCACCGCTACTCCGCGCGGCGGCATGCGCCGTTTGTCGCGATCAACTGCGGCGCAATACCTGAGCATCTCGTCATGTCCGAACTGTTCGGCTATGAGCGTGGCGCATTCACTGGCGCGAACGAGCGTAAGACGGGACGCATCGAAGCGGCGAGCGGCGGCACCGTCCTTCTCGACGAGATCGCCGATCTGCCGATGAAGAGCCAGGCGAGCCTGCTTCGGTTCTTGCAGGAACACAGCATCGAGCGGTTGGGCTGTAACGGCTCGATCGATGTCGACGTGAGAATCGTCTGCGCGACCCATGTGGACCTGAAGCAGGCGACGTTGGAGGGCCGATTCCGCGAAGACCTCTATCATCGGCTGAGCGTGCTGCAGATCGACGAGCCGCCGCTGCGCGCGCGCGGCACCGACGTCGAGCTATTGGCGCGGCATTTGCTCGATCAGCTGCGCGCAGATTCGTGCCGCCGGATTCGCGGCTTCTCCGACGATGCGATCCGCGCGATGCGCACGCATGATTGGCCCGGCAATGTCCGCGAACTGCGCAATCGCGTGTGGCGCGCTGTCGTGCTGTTCGACAATCCGGTGATTACGGCAAGCGACCTGGGTCTCGCGCATTATGTCGGCACGCGTACCGTATCGCTCGATCAGGTGCGGCGGCGTGCCGAACAGCACGCAGTCGAAAGGGCTCTGATGCGTCATCGCGGAAGAGTCGCGGACGCCGCGCGCGAGCTCGATATCTCGCGCGTCACGCTATACCGGCTGCTCGAGTCGTATGGGTTCGATATTGCGGCTTTTCTGAGCGTCATACGCGCCGATGTTCCGCTGACAACCGTGCGCTAGTTTCATGACAGTTCGCGGCGCGCTACGGTGCGCTATGGTGCGTTATGGCGCGCTTGACGCAGTGCGAAAAAGTCTCTGCCACAGCGGAGCAAGCGACAGTCCCGCACGAAAAAAACGCCATGCGACGGAATGCATTCCGATGCGAACTGCACCGCACGATGTTCGAGCACCGCGCGCACGGTGTCGCTCTTCTCGACATCATGCAATGTCACCGGTATAGGGGCACTCACTTCAGCGCCGCCTGAAAACAGGCGCAAATGTCTGACAGGAAGTCGCAAAACGTTGAGGTTCTCGATAGCCCGTCGTAAGGCCAGATGCTAATCTTAATTAGCTATGACTCACGCGTTTCCGATCGGCCTATGCGCTTCGTGGGCGGTTTGTTTTGCGCCGTCACGGAAGGGACATATGACATGTCCTGTACTACCTCGGTCCGGTAGACGCACCGCATCGGAGGCAGTCGAGCGGACGTATCTGGCTCGTCATCGCCATTTCGCTCGCTGAACGTTCCTTTACCGATCTGGCATTCGCAGCGGGCTTGCTCCCGCAAGGCGGCCGCTAACGTTGCGCCGCTTTACGCTGCCGCCACATCTTTGAACCCTGCTTCAGGACCGAGACCATGAGCTTAACGGGTGAACACACGACTTCAAGGAGCCCTCCACGCGAATTCGACCGCATCGAAGAGCGCGGCACGGATCGCTCGATCATTCCTGCGCCGGTGCCTCTTCCTGCTGTCTCTGTCATCATGGCCAACTTCAATGGAGAGAACTGGATCGGAGAAGCCATCGAGTCGGTCCAGAGACAGAGTCTTGCAGACTGGGAGCTCATCGTTGTGGACGATGCATCGACTGACGCAAGCGTGGAGATCGTACGCGCCGCTGCCGATAACGACCCACGTATCGTTCTGCTGACCTCATCGTCCAACGCGGGGCCGTCGGTTGCGCGCAATCGCGCGCTGACCTGCGCGCGGGGACGCTGGATCACAATCCTCGACAGTGACGACGCGTTCGCGGAAGGACGCCTCGCGTCGCTGCTTGCGAGGGCGGAGGCAGACGGCGAAGGGATAGCAGCGGACGACTTGCTGATCATGAACGAGAGCGGCTCGCTCACGGGACACTCGCTACTCGACCTTAAAACCGCCACGACTTTCGATGCGGTCGCGCTTGTCAACGCGCCGCACCTCGGCTATCTCCAGCCCATGATCAAGGCCGAGCTTTTAGGCGATCTTCGTTATGACGCGCGGGTCCGCTCTGCGGAAGACTTCGATCTTCTATTGCGCGTGCTGGTGAAACACGATGCGCGTATGGTTGTTTATCCGGCCATGGGTTATCACTATCGGCGACGCGACGGTTCGCTCTCCACTGACAAGTCCGCGGACCGACCAGCGCTCCTGGGCATGCTCGAAGCAAATGCACGCTTTCGCGCATCGCACGCGCTGTCCGGAAGATTAGCCGACGCATGTGCGCACCGGCACCGTTCACTCGAAACCTCGCTGCGCTGGCTCGATGTCACCGAGGCGATTCGTCAAAGGCGCTTCGCGGCAGCCCTTAGGCACACAATGGATCATCCCCGCGTTTTGAGTTGCGCGGTGCAATTCGTCAAGAAGCGCGTTTATCCTCTGGTACTCAGAAGCAATCGCCGTGTTAAGACTTTAGGCCTGTGATTAGAGAGACGCGCGCCGCAAACGGCCATTCCGTTTTGCGTGCAGCCAAGCGATCACCGTTGCGAAGTCGCGCGTCTGCGTCTCGCACCGACCACCTTTCAGCCGGCGTGCCCGCATCAGTGTTCTGATGAAGCCATGCGCCGCAATCATCGCATCGGCATTGCAGATAGCGCGTAACGGGTCGCGCTGGCGTTCCAAAAACGCCGGAGCCCGCAAGACGCAAAAGCGGATGCGGCGGTGTGCTGGAGGGCCTTCCGTTCAGGAAGTGGCACGCGTTGCAGACCTCCATTCTTGTCCTCTCTCAGAAGGTGTCGATCTGACTGCCGGCCGGTGTTCGACGCGCGCAGGTTGTCGTTGCCGGGCCAAAGTTTAGACAAAGAGGGCTTAGAAGTTAATAACGTCACCGTGTTAGTAAGTTGTCTGTCAGGGACAGGTCCGTTGCTGGCGCTGTGGCGTTGCCCGTCGTTTGATGCAGAGCCATCTGCCACTGCACGGCGCGACTCCCGTGGTTTTGGGGGCCGGCACGTGCGCCTCAAGTAAGCGCCGGGCGTACACTGGTGCAAATAGAGGTTGCAGGTGCGCGTTTATTCCAGTTCTCACGTACAGAATTCGAAAGGACACGTCATGGCAAAGGATGCAGTTGTTTGGGGAATTTTGGGCACGGCAAAAATCAACGACAAGGTTGTTGTGCCCATGCATAACGCGCCGAAATGTCGCGTAAAGGGCATTGCGTCGCGAGATCCGCAGAAGGCTCGGGAAGCCGCGGCGAAATATGGCCTGGCTGTCGCGTATGACAGTTACGAGGCACTGCTGGCAGACCCGGAAATCGACGCGGTGTATATCCCATTGCCTAATCACATTCACATGGAATGGACGATCAGGTCCGTGGAGGCGGGCAAGCACGTGCTGTGTGAAAAGCCGATCGGGCTGGATGTCCGACAGGCTGAGCGTCTGATCGCTGCGCGCGACAAGAGCGGCCGATACGTGCAGGAAGCATTTATGGTTCGCACGCATCCGCAATGGCTGAAAGTGCGAACCTTGATCGAAGAGGGCGCGATAGGCGAATTGCGGGCAGTAACGGGAGGCTTTACCTATTACAACACCGACCCGGGCAATATCCGCAATCAGAGCGAGTTTGGCGGCGGCGGTCTTCTGGATATCGGCTGTTATCCGATCACGACTTCACGTTTCATCATTGGGCGTGAGCCAAAGCAGGTGGTCGCGCTGATGGAGCGCGATCCGATATTCGAGGTGGACCGGCTCGGCTCTGTATTGATGGATTTCGACGGTGTGCAGGCAAGTTTCTTTTACGCCACGCAGATCCACAATTACCAGCGCATGCAGTTTCACGGAACCACGGGCCGGATGGAGGTCGAGATTCCGTTCAACGCACCGAATGACCGGCCGACGCGTCTGTTATTGAGCGAGCGCTCAAGTACAGGCGTCGATACGCAACGCTGGCTGGAACTACCGGTGTGCGATCAATATGGCGTGGCAGCCGCAGTGTTCGCAGAAGCAATATTGACCGGAGGTCCACAGGCTATTCCGCTCGAAGACGCGCGCTCGAATATGCGAGTGATCGATGCCGTTTTCCGTTCGGCCCAGTCGGGCTGTTGGGTGAGCATTGAGGACAGTCAAAGCTCGTTTGAATAAGCGCGGTCCCCACGCCCCTCGATAACCATCTTCTCAGTTCTCCGCGTGCCACGGAGTGAGCTTGCGTTGCAGCCACCGCAGTCCCAGTTCCAGGACCAAAGCAATAGCGCCGATCACCAGAATCCCGGCAATCACGACATCCGTGACGAGAAAGCGGGAGGCGGAATAGACCATGAAGCCGAGCCCGCGCGTTGCGGCAATCAGTTCGGCGGCGACGAGCGTCGACCATCCGGCGCCGAGCGCGATTCGCAAGCCCGTCAGTATTTCGGGCATCGCGCTTGGCAACACCACGTGGACGAGCAGCTTGAAGCGCGTTGCGCCGAGCGATGCAGCGGCGAGCAAGCGGCTCTTTGCGACGCGGCTGGCGCCTGACGCCGTCGCGATCGTCAGCGGCGCGAAGATGGTCAGATAGATGAGCAGTACCTTCGACAGCTCGCCGATACCAAACCAGATCACCATCAACGGCAGATACGCGAGCGGCGGAACGGGGCGATAGAACTCGATCACCGGGTCGAGCGCGCCGCGCGCTATCTTGCTGGTCGCGATTGCAAGTCCGGCGGGGATGGCCGTGACCAGCGCGAGCACGAACGCCAGCGCGATACGGGAGAGGCTGGCCGCCAGATGCTGCGTGAGCGTCGCGTCATCGAAGCCATCGGTCCATAGCTGGCCCAGCTTGCGGACGATTGCTTCGGGCGTCGGCAGCAGTACAGGAGGAAACCATTGGAGGTGGCTCGCGAGCCACCACACCGAGAGAAGCGCCAGCACGGTAATCAACGTTGCAGCATGTCCGCGATCGATGCGGCCGATGCGGATTCGTGCACGTGTGGACGTGAGCGCGGCCTGATCGGCAATGTTCGACGGTGGACCTGCGTGAGTGTTCTTGAGCGATGACATGTCAAGCCTCCTGCGTCTCGCGCACGAGCTGATCGAGCAGTTGCATGTGGATCGCCGTGAACTGCGGGTCCATGCGAATGGAACGGATCGGCTCGCCAGCTGCGTAACGCCGCGCGAAATCGAGCCGATGCCGCTGCACGACCCGTCCAGGACGAGGCGAGAGAATCAGCAGTTCGGTGGCGAGCAACACGGCCTCCTCGATGCTGTGAGTGATCAGAAACACGCCCTTGCCCGTTGCTTGCCATACGTCGAGCAGCAGTGTCTGCATGTGTTCGCGCGTCAACGCATCGAGTGCGCCGAGTGGCTCGTCCATCAGCAGGAACGACGGATCGGCGGCGAGCGCGCGTGCCAGTCCCACGCGTTGACGCATGCCGCCTGAGATCTCGTTGATCCTGTGATGCTCGAACCCATCGAGCTTCACGAGCCGCAAAACTTCTGCAGCGCGCGCATTACGCGCTGTGCGGCCGACGCCGCGCATGCGCAGTCCAAAGCCGACGTTGTCCAGCACATTCAGCCACGGCATCAATGCATCGTCCTGGAACACGACGCCGCGATTCGCGTCGGGTCCGTGCACGGGCTTGCCGTCGCTCGTGACGCTGCCGGATGTCGGCGCCTGAAAGCCGGCGAGCAACGACAGCAGTGTGCTCTTGCCGCAACCGGATGCGCCGAGCGCGACGACGATTTCTCCGCTGCGCACCGACAGGGATGCGTCCTGCAACGCGGTCAGCGGGCCGCGCGCCGTTTCATAGACGACGGTGGCGTCATGTGCGCTCAGTTCAGCCATGGTTTGCGTGCTGTTCTATCTTGTCAAAGAGTTCGGGCATTGCGATACCGTTACTTCGACGTAGCAGCCGTTGTCACGAAGCGCGTCGTGACGGCTGCACTGTAGTCAGGCAGTATCTGGTCGATTTTCTTTTGCTCCTGAAGAAAGCGCGCCGTTGCTGCCACGGCTTTTGCCGTGCCTCCGCCAAGCAGCGTCGGCGCTGCCTGTTCGGATGCAGTCGGATAGACATTGCCTGCGAGCAGTTGCGGTACGTCCGATGTATTTGCGCCGCTGAGCTTTGAAATGGCTACGACCTGCGTCGAGCCCGAAGTCCATGTCTTGCCGTTTGCCCGATAGTCCGAAATGGCGTTCAACGTTACGGACACAAACTTCGCGACGAATCCCGGATGTGCCTGCGCAAAGTCCTTGCGCACGGCCCAAAGATCGAACGTCGGTGCGCCCCACTTTCCGACTTCCGTCGAATCGACGAGGACGTGGCCCGATTCCTTGGCCTTGCCGAGCGCAGGATCCCACGTATAGGCCGCGTCGATGTCGGCACGCGCCCACGCCGCGATGATTTCGGTGGGTCCGAGATTGACGATGCGCACCTGATCGGGCTTGATGCCCCAGTGCTTCAACGCCGCGAGCAGGCTGTAATGGCTGGTCGATACAAAGGGCGTTGCGATTGTTTTGCCGATGAGATCCTGCGGCTTGTCGATATGCGCGCCATTGCGCGCGACGAGTGCTTCCGAGCCGCCCGTCAACGCATTCAGCACGACCGCTTCAATCGGCACGCCGCGGCTCACGGCGGCCGAGAAGGGACTTGAGCCGACATCGCCGATCTGGATATCGCCGGAAGCGAGTGCGGCTACGATGTCCGCGCCCGTATCGAAGCGCCGCCAGTTGATCGTCCAGCCCGTTGCTTTCTCATACGCTGCGCTGGCCTGGGCGAGCTTCGCAGGATCGGCGCCGTACTGATAGGCGATATTGACGGTGTCTGCGCGTGCCGCAGTGCCGTGGATGAGCCATGTTGCCAGCACTGCGTTTGCAGCGATAGCCTGGACGAAACGTTTAATGTTCATGGAAGATTTCTGTTCAGTTGGAGATGGAAGCAGGTTAGCGCGTGGAGAGCCGCCTGCTAACCAATGAATCATCAGTTGCATATACGGCTTGAAGCATTGCTGCGCATGTCGTGCGACGCGTGCGGTGGCTCTATTGCGCGTTCGCTTCTTTGCAAATGCCGTGCGGCGATTACATCCGATGTAATTGGTGTGCCGCGCAACGTTCTCTACTCTTTGGCTGTCGCGCTACGAATCTGGTGGCGCTCACCGTCAAGGAGATACCATGTCCACCCGCTATCCCGTTCATACGATGGAATCGGCGCCTGCACAATCGAAACCCGTGCTCCGGCAACTGCAAGAGGCTTTTGGTCTGATCCCGAATATTGCGGCCGCAATGGCCACATCGCCGGTATTGGTCAACGGGTTCATCGGCCTGTTCGAGCGCGTGCATGCAAGCAGTTTGACGGAGCCGCAAATCCAGACGTTGCTGCTGACCAACGCGGTCACGAACGTCAGCGAGTGGCCCGTCGCGTTTCACACCGCACTCGCATTGAAACAGGGCGTACGCCCCGCCGATGTCGATGCGATCCGGCAACGCGAGCTGCCTGATGACGCCCGACTCGCCGCGCTGTCGATGCTCGCGCGTACGTTGATCGAAAAGCGTGGCCGCCTTGCCGATGCGGACCAGCGGCGTTTCTTCGAAGCCGGGTTCAGCGCCGAGCAACTGCTTGAAGTCATCGCGGTGGTTGCCGCATCGACGATCACGAACTACGTCGCGAGCGTGACCCGGCCGGCACTCGAAGCATCGTTCGAGGCGTTCGCCTGGCGTGCGCCCGTCGCGTGAGTTCGCTATAGTCGTCCGCGTTGATCGGGGAAATCGAATGAATGTCACCAGTCGCGACCGGAAAGCGCCGCCCGGCGAACTTGGCAGCTTGTTGCGCTATTGGCGCGATGTACGTGGCGTGAGTCAGCTCGATCTGTCGCTCGATGCGGGTGTCTCGCAGCGGCAGATCAGCTTCATTGAAAGCGGGCGCAGCGTGCCAGGCCGGGAGACCTTGCTGACGCTCGCGCAAACGCTCGATGTGCCGCTGCGCGAGCGCAATGCACTGCTGCTCGCGGCTGGCTATGCACCCCTGTATTCGGAGGCGCCGTGGAACGCGCAGGAGATGCGCAGCGTCATCCGCGCGCTCGAGCGGGTCGTTCGCCAGCACGAACCGTTTCCCGCGATCGCGATGGACGGGCACTGGAACGTCCTGATGACCAACGATGCGGCGCCACGCTTTTTCAACTGCTTCATCGATATGGCTTCGCGCGAAGGTCCGCGCAACATGTTGCATCTGATGTTCGATCGGCAGGGGATGCGTCCGTTCCTGGCCGACTGGGACACCGTTTCGCGCAGCCTGTTGCAGCGGGTGTACCGGGAATCGGTGGGTCGGGTGATCGACGACGATACCGCGCGTCTGCTCGATGAACTGCTCGCCTATCCCGACGTACCGCGCGACTGGAAGAGCTGGCACGCGCCCGCCACTGCGCCTGCGATGCCCATGATTCCGCTCGGCTTCGTCAAAGACGGCATCGTGCTTCGATATTTCTCGATGATCACAAGCGTTGGCGCACCGCAAAACGTTGCCGCGCAGGAGCTGCGCCTCGAATGCATGTTCCCTGTCGACGATGCAACAGAAGCGCGCCATCACGCGATGCTCGCAGCGCATTCATCGAAACGCTGAGCGGATTGCAAAGGTCCGCTCCGCTAGCTTTGCGCGCGATCGAGCCCGGTGAGATGCATCTCACGCCTGTCGACAAAGCCCAGCGTGCGATAGAGCGAAATCGCGGTCCGGTTCGATGTGAAGACGTGCAGAAAGGGCGTCTCGCCGCGCGCGGTGATGGTTGAGATCAGCAGTTTCATCAGGCCGGCAGCATGGCCACGCCCGCGAAACGCCTCGTCCACGCAGACAGCGCTGATCTCCGTGAACCCGTCGAGCGTCATGCGCTCGCCCGCCATCGCGACCAGTTCGTCCTGCGTGCGAACGCCAAAATAAGATCCGAGTTCGATGGTGCGCGGACCAAACGGGCCGGGCCTGGTCGCGGCGGTCAGCGCGAGCATCTCGGGAACATCGGCAACGGCCAGTCTCACGTGCTGAAATTCATCCTGTCGATCGAGCCTGCCTTGCCAGATCATCTGCAGCAAGACGGCCCGCCTTATGACGGAGAAGCCGGGCGGAGGAACGATGTCGTCCGTCGTGACCAAAGTGACGGGGCCTTGCGCCTCAACGAGAGAACGCAAAGCCGCAAACGATTCCGCACTGGAGTCGGCCGTCGCGGCATAGGGCGCGACGTCGGACGGATAGCGGATCGCCCCGCCATCGCCGAGTGCAAAGCGTTTATGCGTCGCGACGAGCGCGTTCCAGACCACATCGTCGAGAGGATGGATTCCGCTCGCTTTCCTTTTTGCTTCGGCTTCAGACATCGCTTTCTCCATCGAGGTGTGGGGCAGCGCTTCTGGTTGATCTTCCCGTCGCTCTTCCAGGCGTTTGATAACGTCGACGCTGCCCCAAGCACTTAGTTCTTCTGAATCAGGCGGCCCAACGGCGCGAGGGGTCCGACAGGCGTCAATTCGAACGTCATGAAGCCGCCTTCCGTCAGCGGCAGTTCGTTCACTGTCGCCTTCGCTTCATCGATCGACTCGATGTCCATCAGAAAGAACACGCCGGGGCGGTCCTGGCGAAACCAGAACTGCTCGATCTTTCCGTCGAGATAGAGCTGAAGCGTATGGGGGACTTCCTTCGCCATGAGCTGCGGCTGTTGTTCCGGAGTGGGCGGGGTGGTGATCGTTCCGGCAGCAAAAACTTTCACAGTGATCTCCTTTCAATGTTCCGTTGCGATGCGCAACGGTGATCACTCTAGCTTTCGGGTCCGGAAAACGATATCGTCGCAAATGACAACTTCGGGGTCATTTACGCCATGCGTGACGTGCGGCCACAACGGGCAAAGACTCGTGCGGTAGAGGCGGCCGATGGACCGTTCATATACCGCGATTCGGTGCAGCCAGGCCTCGCTCGTACGCGTCGGCTTCTTCCATCAGCCACGCTTCGAACGCCATCAGTTGTGGCGACCTTGAACTGACGAGTGGGGCATGCGAGGTAGTAGGCGCCGGGCGTGGTCACTTGCAGGTCGAATGGCGCGATGAGCTTTCCGCTCGTCAGATCGTCTTCGATTGACGCGCGCACCGCTATCACCACGCCGAATCTTCCTGCATGAGGGCGGAACGCTCGGCGTCGCGATGTTCATCGGCGCGGCGATGCTCGTGATGATCGTCGCGGTAGGCGCGTTCGGGCCGCGCACGCGCAATCGACGTCTGGAGGATCTGTCGCGCTGAGCCGGCGAATCAGCCAGATACGCGGACAAATTCGCGATCAGTGCGATAACGATCCGGGGCAACGCGACGCGCAAGCGCCGATATTTGACAGGCGCGGCGACGCATGACGGATGATGCGTCCGTTGGCGATCCGGCAACGCGTGACCACGAGCCGTGGCGTCGTGCCCCGTGTGCGCAGTCGCGCACGTTGCCCTGTGAGCAAAAGAAACAAACGACGCCTACTGCCACGAACCGACGTCGGCATCGTTGCCTTCGCCGCCCGGCTTGCCGTCCGCGCCGTAGCTGAACACGTCGATCTCGCCATGCACGCCCGGATTCAGGTACTGATACGTGTTGCCCCACGGATCGTTCGGCAGACGCTCGAGATAGCCGCCGTCCTTCCAGTTGTTCGGGATCGGGTCCGTGGTCGGTTTTTCGATCAGCGCGCGCAGGCCCTGCTCCTGGGTCGGATAGCGGCCATTGTCGAGCCGGTACAGCTTGAGCGACTGCATGACGGTGCCGATGTCCTGCTTGGCGGCCAC
>NZ_FNYE01000045.1 GCF_900108945.1 Paraburkholderia diazotrophica
TCCTTCTTGAACGCGGGCGTTTCTTCGAGCTTCATCCGGATGTACAGGCCCACGAGACCCAGCGGCCCGGCGATAAAGAACGGCACGCGCCAGCCCCACGACAGCAGCGCGTCCTGCGACAGCGAGGACGTCAGCACGGCCAC
The DNA here is from genome assembly GCF_900108945.1 of Paraburkholderia diazotrophica. Lineage (GTDB taxonomy): Bacteria > Pseudomonadota > Gammaproteobacteria > Burkholderiales > Burkholderiaceae > Paraburkholderia > Paraburkholderia diazotrophica. The sequence goes on from NZ_FNYE01000045.1 coordinate 144, forward strand.
CGTGCCCGCGCCGAGGATATAGCCGACCAGCGTGCCGAATTCGAGAAAGCTGCCCGCGAAGCCGCGACGGCGGTCGGTCGAGAACTCGGCGATGAAGGTGGCCGCGCCACCATATTCGCCGCCCGTCGAGAAGCCCTGCACGAGGCGCGCGACGAGCAGCAGCACGGGCGCGAGAATGCCGATCGAGCCGTAGCCCGGAATCAGGCCGATCGCGAAGGTGCCGAGGGCCATCATGATCATCGTCATTGCCAGCACGCGCTGGCGGCCGATGCGGTCGCCAAGCGGGCCGAACACCATGCCGCCGATCGGGCGCACGAGAAACGCGGCGGCAAACGTGCCGAACGTGGCGATCAGCTGCGCGGACGGACTGCTCGACGGGAAGAACACTTTGCCCAACGTGACGGCGATGTAGCTGTACACGCCGAAGTCGAACCATTCCATCGCGTTGCCGAGCGCCATCGCGCCGACGGCACGCTTGAGAAGGGTGTTGTCGACGACCGTGATGTCGTCGAGGGTGAGCGGCAAGGCTGCCGAATGGATTCCCGCGATGCTCTCTTGCGAAGGTCTCAATTGACGCACTCCTGGAATGGCGCTGCAAACCCGCCGGACGGAAGAGGTGTCCGATCGGACGGATTCTGATTGGGCGCGAGGCCTGGTGGCATGTCGATGGCGCAAGCGGCCGTTGGCGTGCAGCCGTGTCGAAAGCCGCGGACAACGATGCAAGCCTGAGCGACACCCGGCAAGTTCATATGTCAGGGAGAGTGTGCTGTCGCGCCAGCGGCGAGGCCTTCGCTCACGCGTCCAGAAAACGGCGGAAAACGACACCTGTGAACGTGATGCTGAGACCGTCAGGGATTACCCTGAGCTTGAAATAAATATTTTCGGATCGGCTAAAATCAAAAACCACAGTCTATTTTTCCAAAGAATCCCCAGGTTCTTTAGAAACAAATTCCCATATCGGCTCCGTAACATAGTTGTGGATGGGAACAAGAAAGCGGGACGCACAAGCGGACACAAGCGGAACAACACAGGCGCGGTAAGCAACACTACAAGCAGAGTCAAGATTGCCCGATATGAATACATTGGCCCGCGTTTTCGAAGCACTCAGCACACCAACAGAGGGGCTGTTCTTTTCAAAGGCCAGTGCCCTTTCCGAACTTTTCTTTTTTCATGCGTCCGGCTGACGGCGGCGGCGATTCCGTTGTCGCAAAGGTTCACACGTAAGCAGTTCACCGCAGTACCCCCTCACGCAATTCGAACCGGCAGCCGCTCGGGCTGTGGGATGAGAATGCGTATGCTTCGAATCGCGACATCAAATAAAACTGATTAGTTGTACAACCAAAAAGAGGAGATTCCATGAAACGCATCAACACACTTCGCGTCGTTGCACAGGTTGCCGCGTTGTCGGTGCTGTCGATCACGACGCTCGCTGCGAAGGCCGATCAGCTTGCGGACATCAAACAGCGCGGCGAACTCGTATGCGGCGTACTGGGTACGGACGAGCCGTTCAGCTTCATGAAAGACCCGATGAGCCGCGAGATCGTCGGCTATGACGTGGACATGTGCAACGCCGTGGCAAAGAGCATTGGCGTCAAGCCCGTTCTCAAGCAGTTGGCTGTTGCCGCGCGTATTCCCGAACTGCAACAGGGCCGCGTCGATCTGCTCGCCGCTTCGCTCACGCACAACAAGGAGCGCGAAGCGCAAATCGACTTCTCGGTATCGACCTTCATCACGGGCCAAAAGGCGATGGTCAGGAAGGACAGCGGCATTACGACCCTCGCTCAACTCGATGGCAAGAAGGTGTTGACGGTCAAAGGCTCGACGATGGAAACCAACATCGCGAAGACGATCAAGAACGCTGACGTCGTATCGTTCGACACTAGCCCTCAAGCCTTGCTCGCGCTCCAGCAGGGCAAGGGTGTGGCCTATGTAAACGACGAGACGACGCTGATTGGCAACCTCGCGAAGCTTGGCCCCGCGGGGAAAGACTACGTGCTGGTGACGCAGAACATCTCGACGGAACACATCGCGTTGGGTATCCGCAAGAACGAGCCGGCATTCCGCGAGCAGGTGAACAAGGTGCTGCTCGGGATGGAAGGAGATGGCCAGGCGCAGCAAGAGTTCAACAAGTGGTTCGGTCCCGGCACGAAGATGAATTTCCCGCCGCGTACGTTCAAGATCGCAACCGACAAGATCGACTAACTCCAACTATGGCCGCCGCCCGCTCCGACGACGGGCGGCCAGATACTTCATGCCTACACTCAATCTGTCGGCGCTGCTTTCGGGGCAATATGGCCAATGGCTCGTCAGCGGCTTCCTGATGTCGATCAAGCTGTCCGTGCTTGCCTTTGCATTCTCGCTTCCGCTCGGCATCGTCGTCGCGTTGACACGCCTCGCTCCCATCGCGTTCATTCGCGGGCTCGGTCAGGCGTACGTCGAAGCGATCAGAAACGTTCCGTTGCTTGCGCACATGCTGTTCTGGTACTTCGGCGCGCCGGAGCTGCTGCCGCTCGTCATCAAGACATGGCTCTATAACAAGAATTACGAGGCGGCTAGCGCATTGATCGCACTGGTTCTCTACACGTCCGCCTATATGGCCGAGGACATTCGCAGCGGAATTCGCTCGATTCCGAAGGAGCAACTCGAGGCAAGCCGTGCGCTCGGTTTCGGCTTCCTGCAGGCAATGCGGCTCGTGGTGTTGCCGCAATCGTTGCGAGTGACGGTTCCACCACTCGTCAACCAGACGCTCAATTTGTGGAAGAACTCGAGCATCGCGATGGTGATCGGCGTAGCTGAATTGATGTACCAGGCGCAGCAGGTCGAAAGCGCGACCTTTCGCGGCTTCGAATCGTTTGGCGTGGCGACGGCCGCGTATCTGACGGTGTCGATCGCCATCACGCTGTTCTCTGCGTGGTATCAGCAACGGTATCCCGTCCGGAGCATGTAGCGATGATCGACATACTCCAGACTTACGGCATGTACTACCTGGTCGGCCAGTATCCGAATGGGCCGCTCGGGGGACTCGTACTCACGCTGATGCTTGCTTCCGCGGGCCTCGTTCTCGCGCTGCCTGTGGGCATCGTCTTCGGACTGTGCCGCATCAGCCCGTTTCGCGTGCTGCGCTGGCCCGCCACCGCGCTCGTCTATGGCGTGCGCGGCACGCCGCTGCTGATGGTCATTTTCTGGGCGTATTTTCTGCTGCCGACGCTCACCGGTCATCGCACGAATCAGTTCAGCACAATGCTCACGGCACTGGTCGTTTTCGACGGCGCGTATCTCGCCGAAATCGTGCGGGCGGGCATTCAGGCTTTGCCCAAAGGGCAGATGGAAAGCTCACGCTCGCTTGGCCTGTCGTATATGCAAGCGATGGCGTTCGTCATCCTGCCGCAGGCGTTGCGCAACATGTTGCCGTCGCTCGTGAACCAGCTGGTGTCGACGATCAAGGAGACATCGCTTGGCTACATCATCAGTCTGCCGGAAGTCTCTTTCGTCGCCGGGCAAATCAGTACTCAGGCGCTGACGCAATCGGCACAGATCTATCTGCTGCTCGCATTCAGCTACTTCGTGATGTGCTTCGGGCTGACCCGTTGCGCGTATCTGCTCGAAAGGCGGCTTGCGTCGCGCTTGCCGGCAAAGGTGTGAACATGATCGAGATCGAAAACGTCAACAAGTGGTATGGCGAATATCAGGCGCTCGTGGACGTTAGCGAGACCGTTGCTAAAGGCGAGGTTGTAGTGGTGTGCGGGCCATCGGGCTCCGGCAAGTCCACGCTGATTCGCACGCTGAACCGGCTCGAACCGATTCAGAAAGGCCGCATCGTCGTGAACGGCCAGGATGTGCACGCGCGCGGAATCGACGTGAATACGCTGCGTTCAGGGATCGGCTTCGTGTTCCAGCAATTCAACCTCTTCCCGCATCTGACGGTATTGCAGAATTGCGTGCTCGCGCCTGTGCGTCTGAAGCGCATGTCGCAGAAGGATGCGCGCGAGTTCGCGATGAACCTGCTGGAGCGCGTGGGTTTGCCGCATAAGGCGAACACGTATCCGGGCCAGCTCTCAGGCGGACAGCAGCAACGCGTCGCGATTGCTCGCGCGCTCGCGATGAAGCCGCCCGTGATGCTGTTCGACGAACCGACGTCGGCACTCGACCCCGAAATGGTGAACGAGGTGCTGCTGGTAATGAAAGACCTCGCGCGCGACGGCATGACGATGGTCTGCGTTACGCACGAAATGGGTTTTGCGCGCGAGGTGGCCGACCGCGTGCTCTTCATGGACCAGGGCAAAGTACTCGAGCGCGCGGAGCCCGACCGCTTTTTCCAGCGGCCCGAGCATCCGCGCGCGCAGCGTTTCCTGTCGGATATCCGCTCGCCCTGGGCGAGCGCTGTCACTGCGTAACGTGTAGAGCGACAGCGCACGCGCGGGTTACGATGTAGCTTCATCGAATGTGCAGGGAAGAGGAATCGCAAAGTTGAAGATCAACGCAGAGCGTTTGTTGAACGACCTCAAGCAGCTTCGCAGTTTCGGCGCAACAGGGCCCGGAGTCGTGCGTCTCGCGCTGTCGCCCGTCGATATGCAGTCGCGCCGCTGGCTCGCCGGGCGGATGACGGACGCGGGCCTGAATGCCGTCATCGATGGCGTCGGGACCGTATTCGGCCGTTCTTCGAAGAGCGGACCGGCGCTGCTGGTCGGCTCGCACACCGACACTCAGCCAACGGGCGGCTGGCTCGACGGGGCGTTGGGCGTGATCTACGGCATCGAGATCGCTCGCGCGCTCGCTGAGAGCGATGCGACCCGTCATCTGGCCGTCGATGTCGCGTCGTGGATGGATGAAGAAGGCACGTTCTTGTCCTTTCTCGGCAGCCGCAGCTTTGTCGGAGAGCCGGTCGACGAGTCGATTCTCAACGCAAAGGATCGCGAAGGGCTATTGCTGCGCGACGCACTGGCGAACGCCGGACTCGACGGGACACCGCGCGTGCGCCTCGACGGGAGCCGGCACAAAGCCTATATGGAGCCGCACATCGAACAGGGCGGGCGCCTTGAAGCCGCAGGCAAGTCGATTGGCGTCGTTACCACCATCGTCGGCATACGCGAGTTGAGGCTGCGCTTCAAGGGACAGCGCAATCACGCGGGTACTACGCCGATGTCGATTCGCCGCGATGCCGGTGCGGCGCTCGTCTCGTTCATCGCGCAGATGGACGAAGCGTTCACCAGGCTCGCCGACGCTGACACCGTATGGACGGTCGGGCGAATCGAACTCGACCCCGGCTCGTTTAGCGTCGTGCCGGGCCAGGCCGACATGTATCTGCAGTTCCGCGATGCAAACGCGCAGCGGCTCAATGCGATGGAGTCTGCGCTTGCGACGCTCGTTAGCGAATTCAACGCGGCGCACAAGGTGACGATCGAAATCATCGCGTGCGAACAGCCGGAAGAGCCCGTCGTCATGGATAGCGCGCTTCAGCAGCATCTCGCGCGTGCTGCCGACGTGCTCGCGCCGGGGCAATGGGAGCACATGCCGAGCGGCGCTTCTCACGATGCTAAGGTGCTCGCACATCATTTGCCGGCGTGCATGCTATTCGTGCCCAGCATCGGCGGAGTCAGTCACGACTTCGTCGAAGATACGGCCGAGGAACATATCGTGCTCGGGTGCCAGGTCGCAGCGAACGCGGCCGTCGCCATTCTTCAGGATCTGCGGGAACGGCAAAGCTGAAGAACGCTTGCCGATTCATCGGATCGTTCGCCTTTCAGGCTCGCATATCCAATGCGTCGAAAAACGCCTGATTTGAGGCGGAATTACGTTGCCTGGTAGTAACCATTAAGGTATTCGGAGCAGATCGGAATCACTCATGTTGTGATCCATTTAGGAACCTCTCAAAAGGCTTAATGTCCATATTGGATGTTGCCCTTTTTAGGGGATCGAAATGGCTGCCACGCAACCAGGGGCCGTGCCCCTTTCCGCCGAAGACTATCGGCGTCAGCTACGCCGTGCCGTCATTGCCAGCACGATCGGCACGACGATCGAATGGTACGACTTCTTCCTCTATAGCATCGTCACTGGCCTGGTTTTCGCAAAGCTGTATTTTCCGGAATCAGACCCGATCGTCGGTACGCTACAAGCGTTTCTCATCTACGCCGTCGGCTTTCTCGCGAGGCCGGTCGGTGCGGCCATTTTCGGCCACTACGGCGATCGCATCGGACGCAAGGCCACGCTGATCGTCACGCTCTTGCTGATGGGACTCGCCACATTTGCCGTTGCATTCGTCCCCACCTACGCGACGATCGGCATCTGGGGCGCCGTCATTCTGACGGTGCTGCGCTTCATTCAGGGCGTGGGCGTCGGCGGCGAATGGGGTGGCTCGGTCCTGATGTCGATGGAGTGGGCGCGTACCAATTCGCATCGCGGCTTTGTCGCATCGTGGCCGCAATTCGGCGTGCCGGCGGGACTGTTCATTGCCAACCTCGCCGTGCTGGCGTTGAGCCAGATGTCGGGCAACGCGTTCCTCACCTGGGGCTGGCGAGTGCCGTTCTTCCTCAGCATCGTGCTGGTCGCGATCGGCCTGTACATCCGCTTGAACATTCTCGAAACACCGATCTTCGCAAAGCTTCTCTCCGAGCAGAAGATCGAGAAAGCGCCGATGCTCGAAGTGCTGCGCAGACAGCCTAAAGATATTTTTCTTTCCGCTTTTGCACGGATGGCCGAACAGGCGCCTTTCTACATCTTCACGGCCTTCGTTTTCACCTATGGCGTCAGGACGCTCGGGGCGACGCGTGACATGCTGCTTACGGCTGTGCTTGCGGCTTCCGTTCTGGAGTTCTTCACTATTCCGTTCTTCGGCCACATCTCGGATCTCATCGGACGGCGGCGGATGTATATGATCGGCGCCGCAGCAGCCGGCATATTCGGCTTCGTCTACTTCGCCATGGTCGATACGAAGGACCCGGTGTGGATCTTCGTGGCCATCGTGCTCTCGCTGGTGCCGCATTCGATGATGTACGGTCCGCAGGCGGCGTTGATCGCGGAGTCCTTCACGGGACGTCTGCGGTATAGCGGGGCGTCGCTGGGTTATCAGCTGGCTTCCGTCATTGCGGGCGGTCCGGCGCCATTGATCGCGACCGCGCTTTTCGCGTACTACCACTCGGGCTACGCGATCGCGGGCTATATCCTCGTGTGCGCGCTGTTCAGTCTTGTCGCCTCGTGGCGAATGGGCGATTACACGAACAAGGACATCTCGCGCGAATATGACGAAGGGCGCGCGATGGACGATCACGGACACGCAAGGCCGGCACACTAACCGGTGCATTGACTGGGCGCGCGTTGGTAGTCGGGACGCGCGCCGACACGCGTGCACAGAAACCATCATTCACCGCGCTTGCGGACGCTATCGTCGCCAGCAGAGCCGGCTTGCGACGTAGAAGCCGTCTGGCCGACGGGCGATTCCGCGAGCGTCGGCTCCTGCAGCACACGAAGCTCTTGCGGTACGGCGATATCCGGACTGCGTCGGGCCACACTGCCCGTATCCATTGTTTGCCGGTTCTCGCGATGGGCGAGATCGTCGGTCTGCGGCGACACGTTGCGCTCGTTCGGCGATGTGTGCAGCTGCATTTGCGGCAGAGGAATCTCGATGCCGGCTGCGTCCATCTTGAGCTTGAGCCGCGCGTTGAAAGCACGCGCCACGCTCCATTGCTGCAGAGGCCGCGTCTTGATCTGTCCTTTCACGACGATGCAGTTGGTGTCGAAGCGGTCGAGTCCCCACACTTCCACCGGTCCGAGTATTTCATTGCGAAAGCGGAAATCGTCGATCAGATCGGCGCCGACTTCCGCGATCATGCGTGTCACTTCATCGATGTCGGCGGAGAAGGGAACCCGCACTTCGAATATCGCGTTGGCGAAATCGCGCGACAGGTTCTTCACGATCTTGATCTGCGAAAACGGGATAGTATGAACCGCGCCTTGTCCGTCGCGCAGCCGTACAGTGCGGATCGTCAGATCCATCACAGTACCCGCGTGACCGCCGTCGACGTCGATCCAGTCGCCCACCGAGATCGTTTCCTCGATGATGATGAAGAGCCCCGTGATCAGATCGGTGACGAGCGATTTCGCGCCGAAGCCGACCGCAAGCCCGATCACGCCTGCGCCCGCTAGCAGCGGCGTCAGATTGATGCCGAGGCTCGCGGCGGCAATGATGGCAGCCAGGCTTGCAACCGTTACGAAGATTGCGTTGCGCACGAGCGGCAACATCGTGCGCGCGCGCACGCCAGGATCGAGCGCCTTGTTGCGTGAACTGCTCGGACCCAGTGCTTCGAGAATCACGGTGTCGATCAGAATCCACATGAACCAGGCGCCGAAAACCGTCGCAACGACTGCAATGAGCGCATGCCTGAAACCGGGCGTCATTGCGCTGTGCTTGATCAGCCGTGCAATCGGTCCGCTCCACAACTCCATTTCGAATCGAATGTACGCGAGCCACATCAGGAGGACGAGCAGCGTGCTCGCAAAGCGCAAGAGCCGCATCAGATGAGGTGCCCGGCGCTGTGCGCGGGTCTCCCGTCGACGCGTCAAATGCAGCAGCAGCGCCGACACGAACAGCGTGAGAACCAGCAACAGCGCACTGAGCAGCGACGGCCTCAACACGTTCCCTTCTTCGCCGCGCCCGTCGATGATCGCGACGACGGACGCGATCGCGATCAGCAGAATCGGGATGTGCCACAGCGATGCGAGGATATCGAGCGATTCAGTGGCGAGCTTGTGGTCGCGCCTTCGCGAATAAGGGCGGTTGCGGATCAGATGCGTGACGGGCCGCCGGTAGGCAATCGCGAAGAATCCGCACAGAACGGCCGCCGCCAGATTTGCGAGGCTGGATATGAGCCCCGCGAAGTTCGCGCCGAGAAGATGCGTGACATCGGTGTTGGCTGCTGCGTCGCCGAGTGCGGCACACGCGCCTATTGCGAAGAGCGGCCAGAGGCTGCGCGCGAGCAGCCGATGCACGGCGACACGCCGATGCGCCGTGTTGAACACCGAGAAAACGATCAGGCATATCACCGAAAAAATCGAACCCGCGACGATCGCATAGGCAATCACGAGCCCTAGCGTGCGGCCGAGCGCATCAGGCATTCCGCGCACGAACACCAGTACCGCAACGAAGGCGACGATCCACGGCCCTGACTGCCGCAACGCAAAGATCAGCAGGTCGATCGACGTCGGATTCGACTCCAGCGCGAGGTCTTGACCATAGCGCGCGAGGACGCGCCGCTGCAGGTAGATCAGCAAGCCGGCACACGCGCCCCATCCCGCAAGCGTCGAGACCATGCCAACCAGAACCTCGCCGAACGATTCGCCCCTTGACCCTGCGAAAATCATTCGCAGATCATTGGCTGCCCCGCTGAATCGGGCCGCCCAGAAATGAAGCGGTGTCTGGCCGCCATTCAGATTCGTTTCGACCGACGCGATGCCCGACGCAATCGCGCCGAGCAGATCGCTATTGGTCTGCGCGCGTGGCGCGGGCGCGACTCCTTGTGTGGCGTCCCGAAGTCCCTTTAACTGGTCGACGAGCGCTTTGCGCTGCGTATCGTTGTCGAGCGTGCCAATCAGGATGTTGAGCGAGCGCGTCATCTCCGCCTGGCTGGCGGGCGTGGGCGCGGATGCCGTTTGCGCCGCCGACGCCGACTGTGCCGATGCGCCTGTCGCAGTGTTGACAATGGTCTGCAAGCCGGCGGGCAAAGGTCCGGCGGCCGCAGGGACGATCGATGTCGCAAACAGCAAGACGATGCCTGTCGCGACCAGCCACGCGTGAGCGTAGCGCATCGCGCGTCGTGCGACAAGGCGCACGGTCGGCACCGTCGGGGTACGCGAGCCGGCAGAGAGAAGCGCGAGACTAGTCGGCGGCGACGAGAGCATGGCTGGCTTCGCGCCGCATGAACGCGTTCATGGAGATCCCTTCAAAAGGTCCCCCTGGTTGAGAGCCGGGTAGTTGAGAGAGCCGGGTAGTCAGACTGACGATGATGCGATTCAATCGTCAGAAATAATGCTCTTCAAAGTCCCGCGCAAAGATTAGCTCAATAGATGCCGCCATGCCATCGCCATCGACACTGCATCAAATGGCGACGACAGAGGCGTAAGGTTCTCGATCGATTGACGCACGACGTTCGCAAGTAATCAAGTGCTCCGTTTAACAGGTTTAGCATAAACGCAACCCGGATACTCGACGCAAGGTCTCCACATAGTTACGCTTAAATCGAACCCGGAGTTGTGCATGCCTCCGACACGTCGCTCGGCGTCGGGCTGGAACTCGACAGCAGCAAATACCCGATCGTGATCACGCGCGCACGCGCTGGTCCGCTATGTCTTCGGCCACAATGTACATGGCGTGTCGTTTGGTTTTGCCGTGAGCTTTTAGGCCGATATTCGCCGTTCATTAGACGGCAAGTTCTGCTTTATCAAACGCAACAATCACGACCATTATTCGTTGTATCGGTACGCTGAGTATTTGCATCCATAACGCGACGAATGTTCTAACATCAAATTGAGTCGACGCCGCAATCCGCTGCAAACCCATTTTGCAATTGCCATCAGTCCAGACAGGACCGATTACTCGCGCCCCTGTCATAACGTCTGAAGGAGCGGCTATGTCCCTGTGGAACCAGCGACGAGCCAAGTTCTCGTGCCTGTGGCTTCTCTTTGTCGCACTGACGTCGGAAGCGGGCGCCGCGCGCGCCCAAACGCAACCGCAACCGCAACCGCAACCCCAGCCGCAATCGCAGCCCCAACAGCAACCGCAACCGGAATCGGCACAGCCCGCGTCATTCAAGCCTGAAGAACTCGAAGCGCTCGTCGCGCCGATTGCGCTCTATCCGGATTCCGTGCTCGCGCAGGTACTGATGGCATCGACGTATCCGCTCGAAATCGTACATGCGGCGCGCTGGGTGAAGGCCAATCCGAAGCTCAAGGGAGACGCCGCCGTCAAGGCCGTCGAAAACGAGACGTGGGATACCAGTGTGAAATCACTGGTCGCGTTCCCGCAAATTCTCGAGCCGATGAACGACAAGCTCGACTGGACCCAGAAGCTCGGCGACGCATTTCTCGCGCAGCAAAAAGACCTGTTCGCCGCTGTTCAGCGCTTGCGCGCCCGCGCGAAAGACTCGGGCAACCTCAAGTCGAACGAGCAGCAGAACGTGGTCGTCGAACAGCCTCCCGCAGGCGGCGGGCAAACGATCGTGAAGATCGAGCCGGCGAATCCGCAAGTGATCTACGTGCCGGCCTATAACCCGACCGTCGTGTATGGATCGTGGAGTTACCCCGCCTATCCGCCGACCTACTGGCCGCCGTACCCGGCGTACTATCCGGGCGCGGCGCTGGCGACAGGGTTCGCATGGGGAATCGGGCTCGCTGCCGCCGGCGCGATTTTCAGCAACTGCAACTGGGGCGGCGGCGACGTCAACATCAACGTCAACAAGGCCGCAAACATCAACCGCAATTTCGACCGAACCAAGGTCGAGGGCGGACGCTGGCAGCACGACGGGAGCCATCGTCAGGGCGTGGCCTACCGTGACAATGCGACCCGCGACAAGTACGCGCGCAACGTCGGCGGCGCCGAAGGACGCAACGATTTCCGCGGCCGCGATTCGGGCGCAGGCGGGCGAGTCAATACAGCCGACCGGGCGGGCGCAGGCAATCGCGCCGGGACGGCGGACAGGGCCAACGCAGGCAACCGTGCCGCGACCGCGGACAGGTCCAACACGGGGAATCGCGCATCGGCGGCGGACAGGTCGAATGCCGGCAATCGTACAGGTGGCGGCCCGGGTGGCGCAGGCGGCGGTGCGGGCGTTGCGGACAGATCGGCGGGCGGCGATTTCGGCGGCGGCTCGAACCGCGGGGGCGCCGGCGACGTCTCGCGTGCGAGCGATCGCGTGGGCAGCGGTGGTGGCGGCGGTTTCAGCGGCGGTCGCGACAACGCCTTTCAGGGCGTAGGCGCGGGCGGCGCGACGCAGCGCAGTTATGACCGGGGACGCTCCAGCATGCAGGGCTCGGGCTTCAATCGACCGAGCGGCGGCGGTGGCGGCATGCGGGCGGGCGGCGGCGCACGTGGCGGAAGACGCTAGGGAGACGCGAGCATGAAAGCATCGTCACGATTTCGGCTGGGCTTGCTGGCGGAAGGGCTGCGGGCGGTCGCCGTGATGGGCGCGCTGTGTTTGGGCGTCGTGCCATTCGCGCATGCCGAGAAGGACTTTAGTACTCCCGATGCCGCGATGAGCGCGCTCGGCGAAGCCATCGGCAATAACGAGGAGGCCACGTTGCAGTCGATTTTCGGACGCAACTTTCGCGATCTGATTCCGCCTGTCGGCGCTGAAATACGCAGCCGCTTCCTCGACGAATGGAACAAGTCGCATCAGATCGAGCAGACCGATAACGGCCATGCGCATATTGCAGTGGGCGGCGACGGCTGGACTTTCCCGATTCCGCTCGTGAAAGGCGAGAGCGGATGGCACTTCGATATGCGCGCGGGTGCGGAGGAAATGCGCTTGCGCCGCATCGGCCGAGACGAGCTGGCCGTTATCCAGACGATGCTCGCGGTCTACGACGCGCAGCGCGAGTACGCGCTCACCGATCACGACGGCGTGGGCCTGCTGACGTACGCGTCGAAGATGTCGAGCTCACCGGGCAAGCACGACGGTCTGTACTGGCCGACGCCACCGGACGCGCCACCCAGCCCGCTCGGGCCGGCCTTCGTTCAGGCGAGCGCGCGTAACGCCGAGGACGCCGGCTATCACGGCTACCACTACAGGCTGCTGACGTCGCAAGGCCCGCATGCGCCGGGCGGTGCGTATGACTATGTCGCGCATGGCAAGCTGTTCGGCGGCTTTGCCGTCATTGCATGGCCCGTCCGGTACGGAGAGACGGGAATCAAGAGCTTCATGATCAGTCACGCCGGGCAGGTCTATGAAAGCGACCTCGGCCCGGATGGCGCGGCGAGAGCGAAGGCCATGTCGTCGTTCGATCCCGGACCCGGCTGGACGAAGGTGCAGCCCTGACGTCCCAGCCCCGGTGTCGACCTTCACGGGCAAACAGACGCGTATAGCGCTTCAGTACCGCGAGGCAACATGAGACGTTTCGCCTCTCACGCCGCTACGCTGATCATCGCGCTGGCGGCAACGGCATTGGCCAGTGCCGCGATACGCAGCTATCCGGACGTCCGTCCGCCGCCCGTCGATCCCGCGGCGGCGACAAGCGCCGACCCGGGACAGGCGGATCTGGAGGCCCTGTTTTTCAGGCACGGCATCGACCCGGATTCGAACAAGGCTCGCATCATCGTCGCGTGGGTGGAGAAGATCCGCGACGACCCCGTCATCGCGACGGGCATCGCGGGTGGAGCGCAGAGCGTCGGACAGATCTTTCTCGATCCTTCAGCACGCGAGAACCTGATGTCGCAAGGACTCGTCCGTCTCGCGCCATCGGATCGCCTGAAGTACGTGCAGCTTGTGACGAAGTTCCTCGACGAGCTTGTCCCAGTCAACTGCTTTGGTCTTTCCAACATGCGCGCGGTGATGAACCGGGTCTCGCTGCGCGAGATGACGGACGCCGATGTCGACCAGTACTTCAATCTTCTCTTCAAGGTTCTGCTCAGCGATGCGTCGAATGCGCCCGTCCCCAACCCGACGCCGCAACAGTACGCCGCTGCCGAGCGGCAACTGACGCGCATGCTCGTCGCGGAACTGCACGGCGATCAGACGAACCTGGCGCGGTTTGCGTCGTACACATCGAATCCGTCGATGGCGACGCCGTCGGACGCGTGCTGGGCGACGAGAGTGACCTTGCACGCGATCATCGCGATGCCCGACCCCGAACGGGATTTCGTTCTGCTTCGGACCATCATGCCGAACGGCGCATATGATGCTTCATCTCGCGGGCAACCGGACGCGCCGGGCACCGCCGCGCCTTTGCGCGCAGCATCGCAGCCAGGCGGCGCCGATGCGCCGTAGCACGTGCCAACCGTAGCCCGTCGCGGAGCGGGAGCATGAACTTCGACGGGTCACTGACGCGCGCGCGGCGAGCCCCTACGATTTCCGTATGCACGCGATTCGATAGACGCCATCCTCGACTTCGACGCCGTGCGTATCGTGAGTGAAGCCCGCAAAACGCAGATCGAACTGTTCGAGCGCCTTCAGGTAGCCGAGCAACGGGCCATCGTCGGGGCCTGCATTTTCGCCGGGCATCAGCAGCGGAATACCCGGCGGATAGGGCACGACCGCGTTCGCTACCGTGCGGCCTGCCATTTGCGACAGATCGAGCGTTTCCACCTGGTTGTGCACGAGCAGCTCGAATGCCTCCTGCGGACTGTATTCCGGATCGGGAAGCGTCGAGAAGCCGCGCGACATCATCTCCGTCGTCTTCAGATCGCCCATCGCACGGAACATGAGATCGCAGAGATCGCGTAATCCGAGGCGGCTATAGCGCTCCGGATAACGTGCGACCAGATTCGGCAATGCCTGATCGAGCGCGAGATTGGCGTCATAGTCTTTCTTGAAGTCGAGCAGCGTGTTGACGAGCGTTCCCCACTTGCCCTTCGTGATGCCGATCGAGAACAGCAGCAGAATCGTGAAGTCAGTCGTTTTCTCGACAACGATGCCATGGCGATCCAGGTAAGCCGTCACGACACCGGCCGGAATGCCGACGGGCAACAGCCCGCCTTGCGGCGTGACGCCGGGCGTCAGGATCGACACCTTGATCGGATCGAGCATGCAGTAGCCGTCTTCGATGGTCCCGAAGCCGTGCCACGCATCGTTGGGATGCATGACCCAGCACGACGGATCGGTCGCGAGCAGTTCTTCGTCGGCTTCATGGAAAGGCGTGCGCCGGCCGGTCTGTCGATTGACGACGATTTCGGGTTGCCAGCCGTTGAAGAACCAGTCGCTTTGCTCGTCGAATTGCGCGTGAAGCCTGCGGAGCATCTGACGAAACGCGATTGCCTCGCGGATCGCATCGCCCGTCAGCGCTTCGCCGCCGGGGCCGTCCATCATCGCGGCGCTGACATCGTTCGATGCAATGATTGCGTATTGCGGCGAGGTCGATGCGTGCATCATGTACGCTTCGTTGAAGCGCGCGTGCTCGATCGGATTGCGCCCGTCGCGAATGTGTATGAACGACGCCTGCGACAACGCCGCGAGCAGTTTGTGCGTCGAGTGCGTCGCGAACACGGTCGGCTTCGAAGCGTCATGATCGGCGGGGTCGCCGTGCATCGCAAAGCGGTCCTTGTAGAGCGGATTGAAGCGCGCATACCCGTACCAGGCTTCGTCGAAATGCAGCCGGTCGACGCTTTCGCCCAGCAGTTCTTCCAGCCGCGTCACGTTGTAGCAAAGTCCGTCGTAGGTCGAATTCGTCACGAGCGCATGAACGGGCGTGGGGTCGACGCCATCGCGATTCCTGACGAGCGGGTTCTGTTCGATCAGAAGGCGAATAGCGGCGGCCGTGAGCCGCTCGGGCATGATCGGACCGATGATGCCGTAGTGATTGCGCGAGGGTACGAGATAAGTCGGTATTGCGCCCGACATCGTCATCGCGTGCTCGGATGACTTGTGACAGTTGCGATCGCATAGCGCGATCTGATTGCGTGTCACGCTTGCCATCAGGATCACGCGGTTCGACATCGACGAGCCATTCGTGACGTGATACGTGCGATGCGAACCGAAGACTCTCGCCGCATAACGTTCGCTTTCACCAATGGGGCCGCTGTGGTCGAGCAGCGAGCCGAGTTCCCCGACCGAAATCGACAGGTCCGAGCGAAACAGCTGTTCGCCGAAGAACTCGAAGAATGCCTGTCCAACCGTCGATTTCATGAAGGCCGTGCCGCCCGTATGGCCGGGCGTGTGCCACGAGTATTCGAATACCTTCGAGAAGCGCGCCAGTGCGGCGAACATCGGCGGCAGCACGGTTTCGCGATAGCGGTCGATCGACGCGACGATTCTTCCGGCGATGAACGCCGTGGTGTCTTCCAGCATCCAGATGAAGTCGTCGGCCTTTTGCATCGCGTCCACGGGGACAGTCGATGCGCTCGTGCGGCTCGCGAGCAGGAAGATCGGCACGGTCGCGCTGCGCACTCGCTGCGCATCCAGCACGCGCTGGGCCTGTCGATGGCTTTCGTCGTTTTCGAGCTCCCAATCCAGCAGCAGACACTGAATCAGCGGATCGGAACGGATGACCGACACGGCGTCGTCGGCCGAGGTCGCTATCACGACGCGCACGTGCCGTTCTTCCAGTTCGGCTGCAAGCGACTGGGCGGCGCGGCCACTCGCAGTACGGGCATCGACTTCGTGATGCACCAGCAACGCTTTCATGCCAAGGCGGCGATAGATGGAATCGGACGAGGCGGACATGTGCATTCCCCTGGTTCGCATACTGACGGCAAGCGGCCTGGCGCGCGATGCAGGCGCACGCCAGGCCGGAGGCTTCGGGTACTTACTCGGGCAAGATAGCAAGACGATAGAAGTTCTTCGTGTACTCGTCCGGCTCGCCGAACCATTTCACGAAAAGCCCGCGATAGTTGCCCGATGCGTACATCTTGCTGAGCGCGCTGTCGACGGAAAGGCGCATGTCCTCGTCATCGCGCGCGACGCCCAACGATACGGGCACAACGGTGAAACGGCGCTGAAGGACGAACAGGCTATCCGACGCGGTGCTCCGCTTGACGGCATCCTGCAGGATTTGCCGCTCCGCGAAGAAAACATTGATCTTGCGGTCGAGCACGAGCCGCACGCCCTCTTCATAACTCGACACGTTGACGACGCGCGCTGTCAGCTTGAATTCGTTGATGCGGTCGTTCAGCCAGCGCTGCGTGGGCGAGTCCTTGATGCTCGAAAATGTCTGCGCATTGAGAATCTCCGCCGGCGATGCGCGCCATACCGGCCGGTTTGTCTGCGTATCGCCGCTGAGAATGGCCTTGAGTCCGGGCGATGCGTCGGCGCGCATCAGCGCGGCAATACCGCCTGGATAGACGGGCAGCGAATAGCTGATGAACTTGCGGCCCGTCAGTGTTTCAGCGTCGCCGCACAGCAGGTCGATCCGGTGTTCCTGCAGTGCGCGGTAGCGGTCGTCGGAAGAGACCTGCGTCCAGTTCACCGTGAGCGCAGGAAGGCCCAGTCCGCTTTTGAGCTGATCCGCGACGCCCTGGCACATCCCCGCGAGAAAGCCGACGGCGCGGCCTTCGCTATCGCGGTACACGAACGGGCTCGCCACGTCGACATAGCCGATGTTGACCTTCCCCGACTGCTTGATCCGCGCGAGTGCGCCCGACAGGACGGCGCTCGCTCCCGCTGCGTGCGCGGGGCGCGGCGCCGGCGCGCACAGCACGGCGAACGCGATGATGCTAGCGGCGGCGATCGCCGGCTTGCGCGCTTTGGCACCCAGCAGCGAAAGCCGCGGCGCAATGAAGCCATAGATGATGTAGCCGATCGCCATGACCAGCATGCCGCCCAGCACGGCGTCCTTACCGGACGCATAGAGCGCGTAGACGGAGTACACCATCGCGACGACCGCGACCACTGCATTGCGTTTATAGACGGCGGGTTCGGTCCCCGCGTCGCGCATCATGACGAACAGCGCGGACAGCGACACGATATACGGCACCACGTTCGTCACGACGGCCAGATTGACGAGCGCCGCGAACTGTTCGGACAGGTTGGGCGAAATGGTCGAAAGCGCCATCAGCGACTGCACGATTCCCATGATGATCATGCCAGCGATCGGCGCGCCATTGTGGCTGGCCTTGCTGAAGATCGACGGGAACATGTTGCTGTCGGCGGCGTCCTTTGCCGTCTGGGCCAGCGTGAACTGCCAGCCGAGCAGCGACCCGACGCACGCCATGGCCGCGAGCGCCATCACGATCGAACCGATCGCCGGGCTGAACATATGCGCGAAGGCGAGACCGAACGGGCCCGTCGATTTCGCGAGGTCCGCATTGGGGACGATGCCCTGGATCGCCGTCGTCGAAAGGACGTAGATGACGGCGGCGCCCAGTGTGCCGAACATGCAGGCGAGCGGCACATCGCGCTTCGGGTTCTCGACGGCCGACGAGTTTTGCACCGCCGATTCCATGCCCAGAAATGCCCACAGCGTCAGCGAGATGCTGGAGCCCATGCCTTCAATGAGCCGCATTCCTTGCGGGTTCCAGGCGGCTGCAAAGGTGCTGGAGTGAAACCAGAACCATCCGGCAATCGACATGAACCCGACGGGCAGAATCACGCCCCAGACCGTGACGGCGCCGATACGCCCCGTCAGCTTCGGACCGCCGAAGTTCGCGACCGTGGTGATCCACAACAGCGCGATCACGCCGACGCACGTCGCGGCGGGCGACGATGTCAGCGCCGGGAAGAAGGCGGCCAGATAGCCGAGCGCCGAACTTGCGACGGCGACATTCGCAATCGCAAGCGACAGGAAGTAAAGGAAGAACACCTGAAAGTAGCCGGGCTTTCCGTAAGCGTCTTCAGCGTATGCCGCCATGCCGCCCGCGCGCTGGTTGAGAATGCCCGCCTGCGCGAAGCCATAAGCGATCGCCATCGAGCCCAATGCCGTCACCACCCACGACAGCAGCGAAATGGCGCCGACCTTCGCCATATTGGTGGGCAGCATGATGATGCCCGAGCCCATCATGTTTACGGTAACGATGAACGTCAGTTGCACGACGCTCATCTTTTTCTGTTCAGCAGCCATGGCGCACACTCCTTAGTGGCTTTCCTTGTCGGTTATTCATTGACCACGTAGGTATAGAAACGGATGCGACCGTCTTCGCGTTCCTGGAACACGCCCTGAACTTCGTAATTGAAGCCGGGAAACCGATTGAAGGATTCCTGGAACGCCATGAAGTAATCCAGCATCGGTTGGGCACGGTCATCCCAACGCTCGCCGGGGAGCACGACACCGATTCCTGGCGGATAGATGAGCGCCAGAGTCGCGGAGACGCGGTTTTTGACACGATCGAGCGGCACGTACTCGACCCGGTTCGCGACGAGCGCCTCATACGCTTCTTCCGGCGACATCGCGAGTTCCGGAAAGCTCGACGCGCGGAAGCACAGCCGCTGCAGATTCTTGACGTTCGCCTCGCGATAGAAGTTGTGCATCTCGTTGCACACGTGCCGCAGCGTGTAGCCCTCGTAGCGTTCGCTGTGCGCGGCGCATAGCGTGGGCAGTACTTCAGCCAGCGAGGCATCGCGATCCCACAGGTTCTTGAACTTGACGAGACGAGCTATCAGCGTATTGAGCTTGCTTTCGTCTTCTGCTGGCGTCATCAGAAAGAGGATGCTGTTCAGGTCGCACTTTTCGGGGACGATCCCTTCTTCACGCAGGTAGTTCGCCACGACCGTCGCAGGCACGCCGAAACTCAGATACTCGCCTGTGCTCCGGTCAATCCCGGGCGTCAGCAGATTCAGCTTGTTCGGATCGGCCATCACGTAGCCGTCGGCGTAGCCGGTATAGCCGTGCCAGGCCGCTTCCGGACGGAATTCCCAGCACTGCTGCTCGCGCTTGATGACGTCGGTGGGGATGTCTTCCCACGCGACATTCGACGCGTCCGCCATGAAATTCGAATTGCGGATATCGACGACGTCGGGAACGAAAGGATCGAAGAACCACTGCTCCTGTGCGCTCTTGCCTGTCTCCTGATAGTGGCGGGCGAACTGGCGGAATTTCTTGCGCACTTCGATGCCAAGCTCGATACAGCTGTCCCACAGCACTTCGCCCGCTTTTCCTTCGTGCACTTTTGCGTTGACGTCGAGCGACGCGAACAGCGGATAGAAAGGCGACGTGCTCGCGTGAATGAGGAACGACTCGTTGAAGCGCTTGTGCTCGATGTAGCGCTGTTGCCCGCGAATGTGTTCGTCTCGCTTGTGAACCTGCGACGCCTGCGAAAAGCCGGCTCCCTGCTTATGAACGGACTGGGTCGAAAAGAGGCCGGGCATTTCCGGTGTCAGAACTTTCACGCGCATTGGGCTGTGATCGTCGAACAGCGGATGGAATGCGTTGTAGCCGATCCACGCCTCGTCCCACAGCACGTAGTCGCACAGATGGCCGATCTTCTCCAGCACTTTGCGCACGTTGTAGATCGTCCCGTCGTAAGTCGCGAGCTGAATGCATGCGAGCCGGAACGGGCGTTCCGCCTGGCTGCGTTCTGGGTCCTTGACCAGTGGGCTGTTACGGATCTGCTCGCGCAGATAGTCTTCGTTCCAGGCCTGCCAGTCGACAGCGCCGATCATCCCGAATGCGTTGCGCGAAGTCGGCAGGAAGATGGGAATCGCGCCGGCCTGAACGAGCGCGCCCTGATGCAGCGACTTGTGATTATTGCGGTCGAACAGAACGAGATCGCCGCGCTTGAGCACTGCGCCCGTCACGATCTTGTTGGATGTGCTGGTTCCATTGAGAACGAAGTACGTCTGGTCCGCGCCGAACACTTCGGCGGCGTGACGCTGCGCTTCTGCGGCCGCGCCTTCGTGTATCAGCAGATCGCCGAGATCGACATCGGCATTGCACAGATCATTGCGAAAGATGCTTTCGCCGAAATGCTTAAAGAACAACTGCCCGGCGGGCGACTTTCGGTAGAACTGTCCGCCCTGATGCCCCGGACAATCGAACGCGATATTGGCCTCTGCGTCGTACGCAACGAGTCCGCCGAAGAATGGCGGCAGCAGGCTCAAGCCATATTTGACGAGGCTCGCCATGACCTGCTTCGCGTAGAAGGCGGGCGTTTGCTGTCCGAGATAGATATAGCCGTCGACCTCGCCGAGTCCCGCTGTCACCGCGAGATCCGACAGATGGTGCGAGTTTGCGAGTGCCCACAGCGGCGTCCGGAAGCCTAGCGAGCGCACAGAAGCGACGAGTGTTCGCGCCGCTTCCAGACGGGCGCCGTCGATCAGGGCGATGTAAGCGCCGACATCGGCGTCTTCGTTGACGTCGCGTGTGAAGCTATCCGTCACTTCGACGCGGAAGTGCTCCGCCGTGATCTGCTCCAGTAGCTCGCTGGTTTGCGCGTCATTTCGGTCCACGATCGCGACTACCTTCAGAAACTTGTGGAAGGGAATCGGGATGGTGGGCGCCTTCAAGGGGCGAGGGACCATGGTCACTCCTTCGTCAAACCGGCTTCGCGAATCAGCTTGATTTGTCGCCTACGCGCCGGACGTCAGCGGAAGTCGGGCGCAGCAATCTGTACCGTCAACTCTCGGCAATGCAATTTTTCGTTCAGGTCGACAAGTAACAGAAAGGCAGAACGCACAGCCGGGGACTACTGAGGTTTCCGGATGTCAGTGGTCATCGGGCAGAACGCGGCATGGCGATACGTGGCTGCGGGTCTCTCTCGGCTGTTACTGGAGCTCGAAAGCGGGCTGCCAGAGGCGCGTCGATATAGTCGTCGTAAGTGCTACGTATATAGTTGGCGAGCTTATCGCTTATTGCAAATTTTTTTGTCCGAACGAGAACCTGGCATAGCGAATCAAGCGGACCCAATTCGTATTCGCGTTTTGTCGAATATCGCTGCTTCATCAAGGGATGCCTGGTCATTCATTTTTTAGAAAATATCTCGCGCATATTTTCAATTACTGTCGCGCTATTCGACGATTGCAATAGCCGGTATGCGGTTCACGTGGAATCTTGAACAATGCGGTTTTATCAACCAGAATGATCTGCAGATGACGTGCCGGTTTTGCGGCAAGAACAATTAGACAGAGCATTTCCCAGACGCGCTTCGCTTCCGTTCATTGCCTGACAAGAGTCCGTGTGTATCGAGATGCAGCCGCGTAAATAAAATCCTGGCGGCACGTCATTTCACGCGTGTTGCAGAGCGGCAGATCGAAGCCGCGTCGTGCCCTTGGAAGTGCGATGACGTTCTGTCGATGAACACGCGCAGACCGTCTTTCGCCTGAAGACAGCAAATCAATAGGCGTGCTTCCGTTTGCAATCGGCAAGCCGCGACGCTCTGATGCGCATATAGGAGACAGCGATGAATACAGAGGTCACCAGGCTCGGAGCCTTCTCCGAGGTTGGCAAGCTGCGCATGGTCATGGTTTCTGCGCCCGGACTGGCTCATCAACGCTTGACGCCAAGCAATTGCGACGAGCTGTTGTTCGACGATGTCATCTGGGTGAGCCAGGCCAAGCGGGATCACTTCGACTTTGTAACGAAGATGCGCGAGCGCGGGGTAGAAGTTCTCGACGTGCACAACCTCCTGACGCAGACGCTGGACAATCCCGAAGCGCGTAAATGGATACTCGACCGAAGAGTCTCCGACGACAGCGTCGGCGTAGGGTTGAGCGGCGAAGTGCGCGCGTGGATGAACGAACTCGAGTCGCGCAAGCTTGCCGAATTTCTGATCGGCGGCGTGTCGCTCGACGACATTCCCGGCAGCGATGCGCCCGTCGTCAAGCTGTTTCGCGAGTATCTGGACTACTCAAGCTTCCTGCTGGCGCCGTTGCCGAACATGGTCTTTACGCGCGACACGACTTGCTGGATCTATGGCGGCGTGACGCTCAATCCGATGTATTGGCCCGCGAGACGGCAAGAGACGCTGCTCGAAGCCGCGATCTACCGGTTTCATCCGACGTTCGCCAACGCCGGCTTCGAGGTCTGGTACGGCGATCCCGACAAGGACCACGGCGCATCGACGCTGGAAGGCGGCGATGTCATGCCCGTCGGCAAGGGCACCGTGTTGATCGGCATGGGCGAACGCACATCGCGGCAGGCGATCGGCCAGGTCGCGCGAGCGTTATTCGACAAGGGCGCGGCCGAACAGGTGCTGGTCGCGGGCATGCCGAAGTCACGCGCAGCCATGCATCTCGACACGGTGTTCAGTTTCTGCGACCGCGATCTCGTGACGATATTCCCGGAAGTGGTCGAGAAGATCGTCACGTTCACGATCAGGCCCGACGACAAGAGCTCCTATGGCATGAGCATCCAGCGCGAAGACAAGCCTTTCGTCAAGGCGGTGGGCGATGCGTTGGGGCTTAAAGAACTGCGCGTCGTCGAAACGGGAGGCAACCAGTTCGCGGCGGAACGCGAGCAATGGGACGACGGCAACAACATGGTGTGCATCGAGCCCGGCGTCGTCGTCGGCTACGACCGCAATACGTTCACGAACACGCTGCTGCGCAAGGCGGGCATCGAAGTGATCACGATCGCAGCCAGCGAGCTTGGGCGCGGCCGCGGCGGCGGGCATTGCATGACGTGCCCGATCGCGCGCGATCCCGTTGATTACTGAAGCGTTTGCCCGCGTCGAGCCGACGCTCAGCCACCCGATCGATGGAGAGTACTCATGGCTTTCAATCTGCGAAACCGCAGTCTTCTCAGCCTCATGCACCACAGCGGCCGCGAGCTGCGCTATCTGCTCGATCTGTCGCGCGATCTCAAGCGCGCCAAATACGCGGGCACGGAACAACAGCATTTGCAGCGCAAGAACATTGCATTGATCTTCGAAAAGACATCCACGCGAACGCGCTGTGCATTCGAAGTGGCCGCGCACGATCAGGGCGCGCACGTCACGTATATCGATCCGACATCGTCACAAATTGGACACAAGGAAAGCATGAAGGATACGGCGCGCGTGCTCGGCCGCATGTTCGACGCGATCGAGTACCGGGGATTCAGCCAGGAAATCGTCGAGGAACTGGCGCGCTATGCTTCCGTGCCCGTCTTCAACGGACTGACGGACGAATACCATCCGACGCAAATGCTCGCCGACGTGCTGACGATGCGCGAGTACTCCGACAAGCCGCTGCATGACATCAGCTATGCGTATCTCGGCGACGCGCGCAACAACATGGGCAATTCGCTGTTGCTGGTCGGCGCAAAGCTCGGCATGGACGTGCGCGTGGCAGCGCCTAAGTCTCTATGGCCGCATGAAGAGCACGTTGCTGCATGCCAGCAATTCGCAAAGGAAAGCGGCGCACGCGTGACGCTCACCGAAGATCCGAAAGAAGCGGTGAAAATGGTCGATTTCATTCACACCGATGTGTGGGTGTCGATGGGCGAGCCGGTCGAAGCCTGGGACGAGCGAATCAAGGCACTGCTGCCGTATCAGGTGAACCGCGCGCTGATCGAATCGACAGGCAATCCGAGAACCCGCTTCATGCACTGTCTGCCCGCCTTTCATAACTGCGAGACCAAGGTCGGCCAGCAGATCGCGGAGCGCTATCCGGATCTGGCGAACGGGATCGAAGTGACGGACGACGTGTTCGAGTCGGATTACAACATCGCATTCGAGCAGGCAGAGAACCGGATGCATACGATCAAGGCCATCCTCGTTTCGACGCTGGCCGATATCTGAGCGTATCCGTTTCGCCCGATGTTCGTCGCCGTGCGGCGCAAGCGTGCCGCACGGCCAGGCATTCCGCAGGAGGATCGCATCATGCGCCTCGTCATCGCACTGGGCGGCAATGCGCTGTTGCAGCGCGGCCAGCCCATGACGGAGAGCCAGCAGCGCGAGAACGTCAAGATTGCCGCCACGCAGATCGCCAGCGTGGCAACGGGCAATGAACTCGTCATCGCGCATGGCAATGGTCCGCAGGTCGGCTTGCTTGCACTGCAAAGCGCAGCCTACAAGGACGTATCGCCGTATCCGCTCGATGTGCTCGGTGCGCAGACGGAGGGGATGATCGGCTATCTGATCGAACAGGAACTGGGCAATCTGCTGCCGTTCGAAGTTCCGTTTGCGACGATCCTGACGCAGGTCGAAGTGGATCTCGCGGACCCCGCGTTCCAGCATCCGAGCAAGCCGATCGGTCCCGTGTACTCGAAGGAAGAGGCACAGACGCTGGCGGAGGAAAAAGGCTGGAGCATTGCGGAGGATGGCGACAAGTATCGCCGTGTGGTCGCGAGTCCGCGGCCGCAGCGCATCTTCGAAATCCGTCCGGTGAAATGGCTGCTGGAGAAGGGCACCATCGTCATCTGCGCGGGCGGCGGCGGCATCCCGACCTGCTACGACGAAAACCGCAAGCTGCGCGGCGTGGAAGCCGTGATCGACAAGGATCTGTGCTCCGCGTTGCTCGCACAGGAACTCGAGGCGGACGTGCTCGTCATCGCGACGGATGTCGATGCAGCCTACGTCGATTGGGGCAAGCCGACGCAAAAAGGCATTGCCCAGGCGCATCCGGACGAACTCGAGAAGCTGGGCTTTGCGTCGGGGTCGATGGGGCCCAAAGTGCAGGCCGCCATCGAGTTCGCGCGCAAGACGGGGAAAGATGCCGTGATCGGCGCGCTTCGCGATATCGTCGCGATCACGCAAGGCACAGCGGGTACGCGGATCAGCGTGCGCAAGCCTGGTATCGAGTTCTATCCGCTTGCGTAATGCGGCGGGCGGCGTTCGTTGGCACTCGTGCGACCCGCGCGCCGACCGTCATTTGGCCTGGCTGGCACGCCAGTCGCGCGGTGTCATCCGGAAGTTCGCGACGAACCAGTTCGTGAACGATCCCTGCTGCGCGTAACCGAGAAGTGACGCGACGCGTCCGATCGGATAGCGTGGGTTGCTCATGTAGCGCACGGCAAGCTCGCGCCGCACTTCCTCGACCTGATCCGAGAAGCTCGTACCGGATGATTTCAGCTGACGTTGCAGCGTGCGCACGCTCACGCCCAAATGGCGGGCGACCAGATCGACGGTGGCCTGTTCGAGGGGCAGCAGCAGATAGATCGCCTTGCGCGCTTCCAGCGCGGCCGAATCCGGTCCTGTCGCGTTGAGGGGAGCGGCCAGGCTCTCGGCGTACCGCACGAGTTCGGGGTCCGCCGACGGATTGGGGTAGTCGAGATCGGCGGTGGCGCACACGAACCCGTTGAAGTCGCTGCCGAACTCCAGCGGACAGCCGAAGAATCGCCGATGAAACGTCAGGTCCGAGGGTGCAGGGTGAGTGAAATGGACAGAGCGCGGTTTCCAGAACTGGCCGAGCAGCGCGCTCGCGTGGCGCGCGAGGACGCCGAGGGCGAGTTCGATCGCCTGCGTCGTCGGCGTGCCCGGCGCGACGACGAGCTCCTCGCGGATCGTGACCGTTTCTCCCGTTGTTTCGACGTAGATGGCCAGCGCTTCGTTGAGCAGATGCCGGTATTCGGCTGCCGCCAGCAACACCTCGCGCAACGTGCGCTTGTGCGCGAGCAGGATGTTGATCACACCCGTGCCGAACTTCTGCCGGGTTTCGGCCATCTGCAATGCGAACGTCGGGCACGACGCCTTTTTTGCCGTGAGCTCCAGCAGCCGGCAGCAGGCGGCGGCGGGCACGCGGTCGTTCGCATTCGCAAGGGCCGCGGGATCGATTCCGGACTGCTGCGCAAGCTCTACAGGGTTCAGTCCGAGCCGCCGCGTCACATCGAAATAGCCGTTCATGGCGATCGACCCGAGCATCGTTTCCATCGTTATTTCTCCGCAATCTCCAGACGGGCTGCGCCTTGCCTTTCAGCGATGCTCACTGCGGCCAATACTAGTGTTAACACGCAGTGGCACCGTTCGCTAAAAGGATGGCGCCTGATCATAAAAGTCTAGCGCGTGGATGCCGTATTGTGCGAGCACGACGATTCGAGATGTTCCGTTTTCACGCGATCCCGCGGCATCGGCACGTCATTCATCTCTGGAGGAAACCATGCAATTTCTCGACGATTCGCTGCACCCTGAGAATCAGGACAAGGTAGTCATCACCACCGCTCCGTACGGCCCGGAATGGATGCCCGAAGACTTTCCGGAAGACATCCCCGTGACGATGGACGAGCAGATCCAGAAGGCCGTCGACTGCTATAACGCGGGCGCCACGGTACTCCATCTGCACGTGCGCGAACTGGACGGCAAGGGTTCGAAGCGCCTGTCGAAGTTCAACGAGCTGATCGCCGGCGTACGTGCAGCCGTGCCTGACATGATCATCCAGGTCGGCGGCTCGATTTCGTTCGCACCGGAAGACGAAGGCCAGGCCGCGAAGTGGCTGTCCGACGACACCCGTCACATGCTCGCCGATCTCGACCCGGCGCCGGATCAGGTGACGGTCGCGATCAACACCACGCAGATGAACATCATGGAGCTGCTCTATCCGGAGTATCTGGAAGGCACCTCGCTGTCCAATCCTGCGTTCATGTCCGCGTATAGCGAAATGACGGTGCCGGCGGGCCCGGCATGGGTCGAGGAGCATCTGCGCCGCCTGCAAGCCTCGGGCATCCAGCCGCACTTCCAGCTCACGGGCATTCACGCGCTCGAAACGCTCGAGCGCCTCGTGCGCAAGGGCGTCTACAAGGGACCGCTGAATCTGACGTGGATCGGCATCGGCGGCGGCTTCGACGGCCCGAACCCGTTCAACTTCTTCAACTTCGTGCATCGCGCGCCCGATGGCTGCACGC
The DNA here is from genome assembly GCF_900108945.1 of Paraburkholderia diazotrophica. GTDB lineage: Bacteria > Pseudomonadota > Gammaproteobacteria > Burkholderiales > Burkholderiaceae > Paraburkholderia > Paraburkholderia diazotrophica. The sequence continues at coordinate 27,468 of NZ_FNYE01000045.1, forward strand.
TCACGGCCGAGTCGCTGCTCAAGAACGTGCTGCCGTTCAACATGATGGCGATGTCGATGGGCCTGCATCCGCGCTGCGGCATCGAAGATACGATCATCGATCAGCACGGCAAGCGCTTTACGTCGGTGCAGCAGATCGAGCAGTGCGTGCGCGTCGCGCGTGAACTCGGGCGCGAGATTGCCAGCGGCAAGGAAGCGCGCGAGATTTACCGCATCGGCGTGCAGTACGAGACCGTCGACGAGACGCTCGCCGCCAACGGCATGGCGCCGAATCGCCAGACGGGCGTGAGGAACCTGCCGCTGCGCGCAGCGTGACAGATGGAAGCCCGGCCGGCACATCGATCGATGCCGGGCTTCGAATGCAGGACTCCCCGGCACGCGCCGGGGAGCATGAGGAAATATCCATAGTCGGCCGCTTTGCCCTGCTAACAGGAACGCAAGGACGGCCGACAAAGAGGCGGACGGGAAGGAGACAAATCATGCTGATGCAGCATGCCGAGCCCACGACGGGCGACGTTACGACAACAAAAGCTGATGTACGCGCGTATGCGTGGGTGGTATTTGCGTTGACGGTGGGACTGCTGCTTTCCGACTACATGTCGCGGCAGGTGTTGAATGCTGTGTTTCCGCTGCTCAAGACAACATGGAGCCTGTCCGACGCACAGCTGGGCTCGTTGAGCAGCGTGGTCGCGCTGATGGTCGGCGTGCTCACGTTTCCGCTGTCGGTGCTCGCCGACCGCTGGGGCCGCGTGAAAAGCATCGTCCTGATGGCGGCGATGTGGAGTCTCGCGACGCTGGGCTGTGCGATCTCGACGAACTACGGCGAGATGCTGATTGCGCGCGCCTTCGTCGGCATCGGCGAAGCCGCGTACGGCAGTGTCGGAATCGCCGTCGTGCTGAGCATCTTTCCGGCGCGGCTGCGCTCCACGCTCACGGGCACGTTCATGGCGGGCGGCGCGTTTGGTTCGGTGCTGGGCATGGCCGCCGGCGGCGCGGTCGCGGCTCATCTCGGCTGGCGCGCGGCGTTCGGCGCGATGGCGGTCATGGGCATCGTGCTGGTCGTCTGCTACCGGTTCGTCGTCACCGAAAAGCGTCTTGCGCCGCTGCAGCCTGCAAGCGCGAACCGGCAGACGGAAGGGCCCGGCGTGCGTATGAGCTTCCGCGCGCTGATGAAGGGGCTGTTCTCGACGAAGTCCGTCGTGTGCGCGTATGTCGGCAGCGGCATTCATCTGCTCGTTCCCGCCGCTATCTGGGCGTGGATGCCGAGCTTCCTGAACCGCTACTACGGCATGCCGACGGGCAAGGCGGCGATGAGCGCGGCGCTGTTCGTGCTGGTGACGGGTCTGGGCATGGTGGTGTGCGGCAACCTCGCCGACCGGCTCAGCAAGAACGTGCGCGAAAGAAAATGGGTCGCCGCGATCGCGTTCTGCCTCGCGTGCTTCACGCTGCTCGCGATCGGCTTCCACATGCCTGCGGGCCCGTTGCAACTCGTCGTGATCGGCATCGGCATGTTCTTCTGCGCAGGAGCGAGCGGTCCTTCGGGCGCAATGGTGGCGAACCTCACTCCGCCGTCTATTCACGCATCGGCGTTTGCCACGCTGACGCTCGCGAACAACCTGCTGGGTCTCGCACCCGCTGCCGTGCTGACGGGAATGGTCGCGGACCGGATCGGGCTGCTCGGCGCATTGCAACTCGTTCCGTTCGCGCCTCTTGTCGCGGCCATCGCATTCTTTATCGGCAAACGGAATTACGCAGGCGACCTGGACCGCCTGAACGCCCTGCGCGAGCAGGCGATGCGCTGAACCAAAGCGCTCGACACGCGCAACGGCGCCGCGCTTTCGACGCAGCCTGAGTTGCGCGACAGACGAAACGAAATGGACCTCACAGTTCGAGGTTCGAGTAATGGATAGGAGATTCAACATGGCAAAAGCAGTGCGTTTCCACGAAACGGGTGGTCCCGAAGTCTTGCGCTACGAGGACGTCGAAGTGGGCGATCCCGGCCCCGGACAGGTCCGCCTGCGCCATGAGGCAGTGGGCCTCAATTTCGCCGATACCTACTTCCGCAGCGGTCTTTACCCGGTTCCGCTGCCCGCGGGGATGGGCGTCGAGGCTGCGGGCGTGGTCGAGGCCATCGGCCCCGATGTGACGAACGTCGCAGTCGGCGATCGCGTGACCTACACCGGCTTTATCAACACGCTCGGCGCGTACAGCACCGAACGCCTGATTCCGGCCGCTCCCCTCATCAAGCTGCCCGACGCTATTTCGTGCGAAACGGCCGCCGGCATGACGATGCGCGGGCTGACCTCGGCGTATCTGATGCGCCGCATTTACGACTTCAAGGCGGGCGACACCATCCTGTTGCACGCGGCTGCCGGCGGTGTCGGCCTGATCGTGTCGCAATGGGCGAAGCTGCTCGGCCTCACGGTGATCGGCACGGTTTCGACGGAAGCCAAGGGCGAAGTGGCCCGCGCGCATGGCTGCGACCACATCGTCTACTACAGCCGCGAAGACGTCGCGAAGCGCGTGCGCGAACTGACGGGTGGCGTCGGCGTGAACGTGGTGTTCGACAGCGTCGGCAAGGACACCTTCGAGGCCTCGCTCGATTCGCTCAAGCGTCGCGGCCTGATGGTCTGCGTCGGCACGGCGTCCGGTCCGATCCCGCCGTTCAATCCGCAGATGCTGGCGATGAAGGGCTCGCTCTATCTGACGCGCCCGGCGCTCGCCGACTATATCGCCGACCCCGCCGAGAAGAACGATCTTGCCGGCGAAATCTTCGGTCACATCGCGGCGGGCCGCATCAGGATCGAGTTGAACCAGCGCTATGCGCTCGAAGATGCGGCGCAAGCCCATCGCGACCTGGAAACGCGCAAGACGACGGGCTCGTCGGTCTTCGTCATCTGAGGAAACGGTCATGCGAATCGAACAACTGACGTGCGCGATCGGCGCGGAACTGGTCGGCGTGAATCTCGCCGATGCCATTCACGACGATGCGCTGTTCGCCGAGATCCGCGCAGCACTGCTGAAGCATCGGGTGCTGTTCCTGCGCGATCAGGACATCACGCGCGCCGAGCACGTGGCGTTTGCGCGCCGCTTCGGCGAGCTGGAAGATCATCCCGTCGCGGGCAGCGATCCCGAGAATCCGGGCCTCGTGCGCATCTACAAGAACCCGGATCAGCCGAACGACCGTTACGAAAACGCATGGCACGCGGACGCGACGTGGCGCGAAGCGCCGCAGTTCGGCGCGGTTCTGCGCTGCGTGGAATGTCCACCCGTCGGCGGCGACACGATGTGGGCGAACATGGTCCTCGCCTACGAGAAGCTGCCGGATTACATCAAGAGCCAGATCGCGGAGCTTCGCGCCCGCCACAGCATCGAGGCGAGCTTCGGTGCTGCGATGCCGATCGAAAAGCGCCTCGCGCTGAAAGAGCAGTTTCCGGACGCGGAGCATCCCGTCGTGCGCACGCATCCCGAGACGGGCGAGAAAGTGCTGTTCGTGAGCGCCTTCACCACCCATATCACCAACTATCACACGCCGGCGCGCGTGCGCTTCGGGCAGGACGCGAATCCGGGCGCAGGCGATCTGTTGCGCTATCTGATCAGCCAGGCCTACATCCCCGAATACCAGGTGCGCTGGCGCTGGCAGAAGAACAGCATCGCGATCTGGGACAACCGCAGCACGCAGCACTACGCGGTGATGGATTACGCGCCGTGCCATCGCAAGATGGAACGCGCCGGCATTATCGGCGACAAGCCGTACTGATCGCGCAGGACAACGCTTCATGACTCTCGATACGACGCCGACCATCCTGATCGTGCCCGGCTTGCGCGACCACGTCGCGGAACATTGGCAGACCCTGCTGCAGCAAAAGCTGCCGAAGGCCGCCTCTGTACCGCCGCTCGAACAGGACAAGCTGAGTTGCGCGGCACGCGTCGCGGCGCTCGATGCAGCGCTCGCGAAAATCGACGGCCCGGTGATCCTGGTCGCGCACAGCGCGGGCGTGATGATCACCGTGCACTGGGCGCAGCAGCACAACCGCAAGATTCACGGCGCGCTGCTCGCGGCGCCCGCGGACCTCGAAATGCCGCTGCCCGCAGGCTATCCGTCCATCGATGCGATCGCGCAGAACGGCTGGCATCCGGTTCCGCGCAAGCCGTTGCCGTTCCCGAGCATCGTCGGCGCGAGCCGCAACGATCCGCTCGCGCAGTTCGAGCGTGTGCGTGCAATGGCGCAAGACTGGGGCAGCCGCCTCGTCGATCTCGGCGAAGTCGGCCATCTGAATCCGGCTGCGGGCTTTGGCGAATGGCCGATGGCGCAGACGCTGATTCGCGAATTGCTTTGATCCGCGCTGCGCGGCGGATCAGGAAAGGAAGTGGAGATGTCACGTCAGATTGTGGTCGGCCTTGCCGATGAACTCACGCCTGGCCAGCGGAAGCTCGCCTTCGTCGATGGACGCAGCATCGTCCTCTTCAACGTCGGCGGCGCGATTCACGCAATCGACAACTCGTGTCCGCACAACGGCGCCTCGCTCGCGAGCGGACAGCTGGAAGGGCGCGTGCTGCGTTGCCCCGCGCACGGACTGCGCTTCGATCTGCGCACGGGCTGCACGCCGGGCACCGGCGGTTTGAGCCTGACGACTTTCCCGGTGCGGACAGTCGATGGGCAACTGGTCGTCAGTCTCGATGAGCCGGACGCCACCACCAATCAGGAGAAGGAAGGATGCAAGGTTTGATGATGCAGCAGCCGCTGCTGGTCGCTTCGCTGCTCATGCACGCCGAGCGCCATCACGGCAAACAGGAAATCGTGTCGCGCCGGGTGGAAGGCGACATTCACCGCTATACGTATCGCGATCTCGCGCAGCGCGCGCGCCGCATGGCAAATGCGCTGACGAGCCTCGGCGTCAGGCCGGGCGATCGGGTAGGGACGCTGGCATGGAACGGCTATCGGCACATGGAGCTGTATTTCGCCGTGTCGGGGTCCGGGTCCGTGCTGCATACGCTTAATCCGCGTCTGCACGTCGATCAGCTCGCCTACATCATCGAGCACGCGGAAGATCGCGTCGTGTTCTTCGACCTCACGTTCTTGCCGCTGATCGAAAGCGTGGCGCCGCGCGTGAAGAGCCCAAAGGTGTTCGTCGCGATGACCGACCGTGCGCACATGCCGCAAGAACATGGCCTGTCCACGATGCTGCTGTGCTACGAGGATCTCATCGATCTTCACGACGACGAGTTCGACTGGCCGATCTTCGACGAGAACAGCGCGTCGTCGCTGTGCTACACGTCGGGCACCACGGGCAATCCGAAGGGCGTGCTGTACAGCCACCGCTCGACGGTGCTGCACACCTACGCGGCGGCGCTGCCGGATTCGCTGAACTGCTCGGCGCGCGACGCGATCCTGCCCGTCGTGCCGATGTTCCATGTGAACGCATGGGGACTGCCGTACATCGCCTGCATGGTCGGCGCGAAGCTGGTGTTTCCGGGGCCGGCGCTCGACGGCAAGTCGCTCTACGAGCTGATCGAAACGGAACAGGTCACGCTGTCGGCGGGTGTGCCGACCGTGTGGCAAGGACTGCTTGCGCATGTCGACGCAATCGAGGGTGCGTTCTCGTCGATGAGGCGCACGATCATCGGCGGCGCGCCATGTCCTACCGCGATGACGGCGGCGTTCCAGGAGCGCTATCAGGTCGACGTGCTGCACGCATGGGGCATGACGGAACTGAGCCCCGTCGGCACGGTGTGCGCCTTCAAGGCTCACCACCTTTCCCTGCCCACTGACGAGCGCTATGCCGTTCAGGCGAAGCAGGGCCGCTCGGTGTTCGGCATCGACATGAAGATCGTCGGCGCGGACGGCGAGGAACTGCCGTGGGACGGCCAGGCGGCCGGCGATCTGCTCGTGCGCGGATCGTGGGTGGTGCAGCAGTACTTCGGCAGTAGCGACGCGTCGCATTTGCGCGACGGCTGGTTTCCGACGGGCGACATCGCGAAGATCGACGCCGACGGCTTCATGCAGATCACGGATCGCAGCAAGGACGTCATCAAGTCGGGCGGCGAATGGATCAGTTCGACCGACATCGAGAACGTCGCGTGCCTGCATCCCGAAGTCACGATGGCCGTGTGCATCGCCGCGCGGCATCCGAAGTGGGACGAGCGGCCACTGCTGCTGATCGTGAAGAAGCCGGGCAGCGCGCTCGCCGCGGAAGAGCTGCTGGGCTTCTTTGATGGCCGGGTCGCGAAATGGTGGAAGCCCGATGCGGTGGTGTTCGTCGACACCGTGCCCCTCGGTGCAACCGGCAAGGTGCTCAAGAACGTGTTGCGTGACCAGTTCGGAGACTACTACCTGACGGCCTGATGCATTGAGCTTTTGATAACGCAGTTCTATTCGATGAAAAAACAGCCGGGTTCGCCCGGCCTCCCAGGATTGGAGGAGACTGAATGAAAACGAAGTTAAGCAGCGCTGCTGCATTGGCGATTTTCGCCACGGCCGCTCACGCGCAATCGTCCGTTACGCTCTATGGCGTGATCGACACCGGGTTCCTGTACCAGCGCACCTCGGCGGCGACGTTCCAGCCGCATGCGCCCAACCTGGGCCACGTCTATCAGCTCAAGGACGGCGGCATCTATGCGAGCTTCTGGGGCATCAAGGGAAGCGAAGACATCGGTGGCGGCTACAAGGTCAACTTCAAGCTGCAGGGCGTATTCAATTCCACGAACGGCAAGTTCGGCCTGTCCGATACGCCGGGCACGACCGCGATCTTCAACCAGTTCGCGACGATCGGCTTGTCCGGTCCGTTCGGCACCTTCGACGCCGGCCGGCAGATCATTCCGATGATCTACGCGATGGCTGAAACGGATGTGCGCGGCGCGCAGTATTTCGGCAGTATTCTGACCGCGTGGCTGGGCGTGAATCAGGCGGCAGGCTGGCCCGGCACGAGCACGAACGCGCCGATCGGCGCGCTCTATGACAGCAATGCGCTGGTCTATAACTCGCCGAAGTTCTATGGTGCATCGCTTGCACTGGAGTACGCACCGGGCGGCGTGGCGGGACACTTCCAGGGCGGCACGCGTGAGTCGGCCGTGCTCAAGTATTCGAACTACGGTTTGAATCTCTCTGCTGTGTACTACAACGGGCACGATACCAATCCGTTCCCGCTGACCTACCCGGCGGCTCCCGCTGTTCCCGCGACAGGCCTCGCCAACAATCGCTTCTACTATTTCGGAGCGATGTACACGATCAGCGGATTTTCGATTTCGGCTTCGTACGGTGTCGGCAAGAACCCGGCCCACACCAATACCGCGGACTTCGAAATGGCGTCGGGTGGCCTCGGCTACCAGTTCAATCCGCGCTTCAAGATCACGTCCGGCTACTACTACCTGAAGGACAAGAACAATTCATCGAACCATTCGAGCGAGGTCGCAGTAGGCGCGGAATACAACCTGTCGCAGAGGACCAAGACCTACGCGCAAGTGGGCTATGTCAGCAACAAGGGAACCATGAACCAGACGATCATCTATGGGGCTCCTGTTGCGCCGGGCCAGTCCACGACTGCGGCAATGGTCGGCATTCGCCATATCTTCTGATTGCGTCACACACATATAAAACGGAGTAGTCAATGAAAAGCATTCAGGTACTCGAAATGGCCGTCGCCGTATTGCTGGTCGCAATGTCGATCGGTGCATGGTCCCAGCCCGGCCAGTCGGCCAGCGCACCGGCCGCTGCGCCGGGCGCATCTGCGATGGCGGCGTCCGGTGCCGCGGCGCCCGCAACCGGAAGGAAAGCGGATCGCGCGCTGCGTCGGAAGATTTATGCCGCGATGGGGACGCACAAGGAGATCGACGCTGGCAACATCAGTGTGATCGCAAAAGGCGGCGCGGTGACGCTGAACGGCACGGTCGAGGACGCTTCGCAGATCGACAAGGTTGCGGAGATCGCGAGGGGCGTGCCGGGCGTGACTTCCGTGACCAACAAGCTGACGGTGAAGAAACCGTTCGGCGGCATGTAAGCGGCTGTCGTCGGCTAGCGCCTTCTTGCGCGCGGATCGCTCGATGTACCAATCCGCGCGCGCCTCATTGCCATACTCGCGATCTTCTGTTTTCGGATCGTCGTCCCATTTCTGAATCTGCCTCGCCGATAACCCGCGCCTTCGACTGCCTGGCGCGGAACATCGACATCGCTCGCGCAAATACGCTTCGCAGCCGGGCTGACGACACGTCTCCTGCTGCATGTACGGCAATGTATCCGCGACACGCCTCGGTACACGCCTCGATACACGCGCATACACACCCCGTCTTTTACGACACGTCCGGGATACATCCGCACGCTCCAATACGTCCATCGGCGAAAGGCCCATAGCAAGCCGGACGGCTTGCGGGACGTCGATATTGCATCTGCAACATGAGGTCGGCAATGGATGTGGACATTCAACACGAGGCGGTCAAAGCAATGAGCGGCGAGATCGCACGCAGCTGCCTGCTGACACGTACGCGGCAGATTGCGCGGGTATTGACCACGATCTACGACGACGCGTTGCGGCCGTTCGGCGTCAACGCACCTCAATTCTCGCTGCTTGTGCTCATCATGGAGCTCGGGCCGCTCAGCCGCTCGGCTCTCGGGCGCAGGAACCATCAAGACCGCTCGACACTGACGAGAAACCTGCAACCGCTGATCGCACAAGGCTGGGTCTCAGAAGGCCCGCCCGGCGACGACGGCCGTAGCCGGCCGCTCACGCTGACACAGCGCGGCAAGGAGCTGCTGCATGGCGCCGCGTCCGCGTGGGCGGGGGCGCAGTCGAGAGTCCGCGCGCGGCTCGGCGAGGCCGGCGCCAACGCGCTGATGGGCATCGCGAGCGAGTTGCCAGACCGCGTGAGCTGATTCGTTGTCGCCGATGTTGCATATGCAATACGGCAAGGGCGTTGTGCCTGTTCTTATCCGCAGAGGAGTTTGCAATGAAAGTCGTCAAAGCCGCCGCAGTCCAGATCAGCCCGGTGCTGTACAGCCGTGAGGCAACCGTCGAAAAGATCGTGCGAAAGATTCACGAACTGGGCGAGAAGGGCGTGCAGTTCGCGACCTTCCCGGAAACCGTCGTGCCCTATTACCCTTACTTTGCTTTTGTCCAGACGCCCCTGAAGCTGATCTCCGGCACCGAGCATCTACGGCTGCTCGACCAGGCGGTGACGGTGCCGTCACCGGCCACCGACGCAATCGGCGAAGCGGCGAGAGCGACGGGCATGGTCGTGTCCATCGGCGTCAACGAGCGTGACGGCGGGACCCTGTACAACGCGCAACTGCTCTTCGATGCCGACGGCACGCTGATCCAGCGCCGCCGCAAGATCACGCCCACGCATTTCGAGCGCATGATCTGGGGACAGGGCGACGGCTCGGGCCTGCGCGCCGTCGACAGCAAGATCGGCCGCATCGGTCAGCTTGCGTGCTTCGAGCACAACAACCCGCTCGCGCGCTACGCGATGATGGCCGACGGCGAGCAGATCCATTCGGCGATGTATCCGGGCTCCGCTTTCGGAGACGGGTTTGCCCAAAGGACGGAAATCAACATTCGTCAGCACGCGCTGGAGTCCGGCGCGTTCGTCGTGAATGCAACGGCCTGGCTGGACGCCGACCAGCAGGCGCAGATCATGAGGGACACAGGCTGCGAGATCGGTCCAATCTCGGGCGGCTGCTTCACCGCGATCGTGGCGCCGGATGGCATGCTGCTCGGCGAACCCCTCCGGTCGGGTGAGGGCGAAGTCATCGCCGATCTCGACTTCACGCTCATCGATCGGCGCAAGATGCTGGTGGATTCGGCTGGCCACTACAACCGGCCCGAACTGTTGAGCCTGCTGATCGACCGCACCCCTGCTTCGCACGTTCATGAACGTGCTGCGAATGCCGCGCCAAACGGCGAACATGACGTGGAAGTTCCGGACTCCGCGCTTGCCCCGGCATCCGCAGCACGTAGCTAACGGAGTTCGTGCGTTTATAGCTGTTCGGCGCGTCGCTACGTATGCGTACAAAAGCGGCGCTTCCGGAAACACGCGAGATACATCGATGCGTTCCAATCGCATCACACACCGGACGTTGCCGCGCGTATCGCTTTCGACTATTCGTGAACTCATGCTCCGAACGAACGCAAACTGGGCTTCACCGCAATCAGGAGTTCTCATGTCAGACGACATCTTCCCCCCATCGCCGTCTCGCCGCCGTTTTGTCGGCGTAGCCGCAGCGACTATCGCGGCCGGCTCGCTGAGCCAGCTTGCGTTCGCCGAAACGAATCAGTTGATTTTTTCAGTTTCGAAACCGGCGGGCGGCGACAAGACGGCAATTCGTCCGCTTCGCGTACATGTACCCGAAGCGCAGCTTACCGATCTGCGCCGACGCATCAAGACGACGCGATGGCCTGACAAGGAGACGGTCACCGACGACTCGCAAGGGGTGCCGCTCGCGATGATGCAGGAACTCGCCCGTCATTGGTCCACGGACTACGACTGGCGCAAGTGCGAGGCGAAACTGAACGCACTGCCGAACTTCATGACGGAGATCGACGGGCTGGATATCCACTTCATCCACGTTCGCTCGAAACATGAAAACGCGATGCCGCTTGTCGTCACGCACGGATGGCCCGGTTCTGTCATCGAGCAGTTCAAGATCATCGATCCGCTGACGAATCCCACCGCGTATGGCGCGAGCGCATCGGACGCATTCCATCTCGTCATTCCGTCCTTGCCGGGTTATGGGCTTTCCGGCAAGCCGACGGGTACCGGCTGGGGCCCGGAGCGCACTGCGCGCGCGTGGGTCACGCTGATGAAGCGCCTCGGATACGACAAGTTCGCGGCGCAAGGCGGCGATCTGGGCGGTGTGGTCGCAAACGTGATGGGCAAGCAGGCGCCTCCCGAGTTGCTCGGCATTCACGTCAACTTCCCGGCAACCATTCCCGCCGATATCGCCAAGGCGCTACAGGCTGGCGATCCGCCGCCCGCGGGACTCAACGATGAAGAAAAGCACGCATACGAGCAGCTCAGCAGCGCGGCCAAAAAGCGCCGCGCCTATGCGCTGGAGATGGGCACGCGCCCGCAAACGCTCTACGGGCTGTCGGACTCGCCGATCGGCCTCGCAGGCTGGCTTCTCGATCACGGCGACGGCTACACGCAGCCGGCGGCGGCACTGACTTCGGCCGTGTTCGGACGCACGGTGAATGGGGAATCGTCAGGCGCGATGACCCGCGACGACGTCCTCGACGACATCACGCTCTACTGGCTGACGAATACGGGCGTTTCCTCGGCGCGCTTCTATTGGGAGTCGCACTTCAACTTCCTCGCTGCCGCCGATGTGTCCGTTCCTGCCGCCGTGAGCGTGTTTCCGCGCGAGAACTATCAGGCGCCGCGAAGCTGGACGGAGCGCGCGTATCACAACCTGATCTGGTACAACCGGCTCGACAAGGGCGGACACTTCGCGGCGTGGGAAGAGCCGCAACTGTTCGCCGAAGAAGTGCGCGCGGGTTTGAGGCCGTTGCGCAAATAAGCAGATCTTGTCGCAACGACCCGTGCGCGTTTTCATTCGCCGCGCGCTGCGAGCGTGAGTGCTGGCTGCGCACGGTGTCGCTTATTCGCCTTCTGGCATCTTCGACGAATGATGGCTCGTAATCAGCCATTTGGTCCCATTCCACTCGTAGGTGAACGTATAGCGAGCTTTGACAACTGTGCCGTCCCCGAACTTGAACGAGTAGAGACCCGCGTCGATCGCCGTGTTGCATTCGATCATGATTTCGCGGAAGTTAATCGTGCCGACGGGTTTGTTCTCAAGAAAATGCCTGAAATAGTCGACCTTTTCCTCGACGGTCAAACGTGGCTTGTTGGAGACGGTCGGCAGCAGAATGGAGTGCGGCGCGTAGTTCGCGACGACCTTATCGGGATTACCCGTCTTCAGTGAATCGTTCCAGCGATCGAAAAGTGCGGCGATCTGTTTCTTCGATGTGGAATGGCAGGTTTCGGTCTTCGCAAATGCGTTGCCATGGGCGACCACCACAAGCACCGCAGCCAGTACGCACGGCTTCGATACGCAGATTTTCATGATTCACCTCGCTGGAATCGAACAGGTTCGCGCCGCACGCGAAGCTGTCATCGGCTATTGCGGTCGGGCAGGTTGGCGCAAGGGAGGGCATGGACCCGGCGCCACCTTTACCAATGTTTAATGGCCCTCGGCACATCCGGGGCGGCTGGCAAATCCCGAACAACTGTTACGCGCGGTACGGAAAAACCGGTTCAGCGGCTCAGCTGCTGAACCGTGCGGCTGCGCTGCGCTTGCGCTTCCTTGAGGAGCTGATAGGAGGCGTAGTACTTGTAGATGTTTCGTACATAGGTGGTCGTTTCGATGCCGATCTTCTCGGCCACCACGATCTCGACGTTGTTGAACCAGACGTCGGGGTTGAGTCCGCGGGCCGCGGCCTCCTTGCGCATCTTTGCGATGTTCCCCGGGCCGGCGTTATAGCTGGCGAAAGCGAATAGCGGTCGATCTACCTCGGAAAAATGGGCATCCTGAAAGTAACGGGTCATCAGCTGATCGAGGTACTTTGCGCCGGCATGAATGTTCGACTGCGCGACCTTGATGTCCCCGACGTTGAGCTCCTTTCCTGTGGTCGGCATCAGCTGCATGATGCCGACCGCGCCCACCCGGCTCTTCGCATCCTGATTGAGCTGCGATTCCTGAAACCCCTGGGCCGCGAGCATCAGCGGATCGAAATCATATTGCTGGCCATACTTCTCGAAGAACGCGACGGTCTGCCTGAATCGCTTGAGTTCCGCGCTCTCCGTGTTGTTGTGAAGCTGCTTGACGCCCTGCACATACTGCTTGAGGCGAACCTCCGCTACGCTCTGTTTCCTGATGAACTTCTCATAGAAGTTGCTGATCACCGCCTGCAACTGGGGGCTGTTCTTGCGAATAGCCCAACCGATCACACCGCCCTCGCGCACCGCGATGTTGTCGTGCACCTTGATCTGCGGCAGCATCTGCGCCCACATGCGCGCCTTCCAGTCATCGACGATCAGGATCTGGAGCAGGCCGACGTTCAACATCTCCATCGCATCTTCATCCTCGAGCGCGTCCGGCAGCAGCACGATCCGCATCGTCGGCTTGCCGGCTTGCTTGAAGCGGCCGTTCAATGCGTTCAGGCTCTCGTAATAGCTGCTATGGCGGCGGACGTCGACTGTCTTGCCACTCAGATCATCGACTGTGGACAACGCGGGTGACTTCGGGCCCGTCACAACGAGTTCGCGAGTCGGCTTGAGCGCGTGCGCGCTAACGAAGTCAGCCTGCTTCAGGCGATCCTCGGTCACGGTCAGGTTGCCCGCTGCGATATCGCCAATGCCTTCCGCGAGGCCCGGCAGTAACCGGTCGCGCGTCACCGGGATCATGACGACGGTGATCGGACGCCTGCCGAGACGGTCGGCGTAGGTCTTGTTGACGAATCGTTCAAAGTCGCGCACGGTGTCCGCAGTCACCCCGCGCTCGTGTCCACGGTCATTGAAGTACAGCGTGCGGCTATAGGGCGCGAGAACCCGAATCAGGCGACGCTCGACCATCGCGTCGAAATCGCCGCGCCAGGGCTTGTTGGTCAGATCGATCCGGCGCGGCGCACTCGCAGGGACGGGCGCAGAAGCCGCCGGCGGCAATGACGCCGATGATGGTGCGGACGCCTGCTGAGCCGCCGCGCAAAGGGCACTCGATAACCAGAGCGAAACGCCGAACAGACATGGCACCAGCCATGCGCGGGTGGAACGCAACATACCGACACCGTACTTTTTCGGTTTCATCCTGACGCGCCGGGCTGTTCCGGACAGCCGCCGCGCGTAATGGTCTGAGCTTTGGAGGCGTTTCTTTTCCGTTTGTTCTTTTCGGTTTCTTCTTGAGTACCGGGCCTCGACTCTTAAAGCATAGTTGCGCATGAAAACGGTTCAAGACCTGTCGCGGTATGACAGGCCGCGTCAGCCGCGCTATGTCCGCCGTTGTGTCCATTATTTCGCCCGATGTATGTGCCGCGCGATCTATTGGTCTTTGGACCAATACCGGCGTCCCGGCAAGCCTACTATCCTTAATGCTGACGGGCACAGCAATCTCTCGCGCTCTCTGAACTGGCTGGAGCAGACAAATGAACAAGCTGGTTATGACGGGTGCGACAACGATGATCGCACTGGCCGGCGCAGCGCATGCGCAAAGCAGCGTCACGCTTTACGGGCTGATCGACGCCGGTCTGACCTACACGAACAATCAGATCACCGGGACGGGCAGTGGACACAGCAACTGGCAGATGACGAGCGGTGCCGTCCAGTACAGCCGCTGGGGTCTTCGCGGGGCTGAAGATCTGGGCGCAGGATTGAGCGCCATCTTCACGCTGGAAAACGGCTTCAACCTGAACAACGGACAACTTTCGTCGAGCAACCGGATCTTCAATCGCCGGGCCTATGTCGGCTTGTCGAGCCGCGATTACGGCGCGCTCACGCTGGGCCGCCAAAGCGACAGCATGGTCGACTTTGTTGCGCCGCTTTCGTTGACGGGCACTGAATTCGGCGGCACGCATTTCGCGCACCCGTTAGACAACGACAACCTGAACGATTCGTTTCAGATCAATAACTCCGTGAAGTATACGAGCCCGAATTTCGCCGGGTTTAAATTCGGTGCGTTATATGGCTTTTCCAATCAGGCAGGCGCATTCACGAACAATCGCGCCTACAGTTTCGGTATGTCGTATGTGTGGGAGGCGCTGAACTTCGGTGTTGGTTATCTCCAGCTCAACAGCTCCGCCCGGACGCCGGGACAACTGAATACGAATGGCGCAGTCACCGATACGACGGGCGCTTCCCTGCAGGGCGCGCTCGCGCCGACAGGCGTGCCTTTAGGCGTGCTGGCCAGCAGTCAGAAGACCTTCGGCCTTGGCGTGAACTACACGTTCGGCCCGGCTGTGGCGGGCTTCGTGTACTCGCACAGCAAGCTCGCCCAATTCTTTCAGACCGGGCTGAGTGGAACTTTTCAGAACTTCGAGGGCAACTTTCGCTATGCGCTGACGCCGGCCGTCGAACTGTCGGGCGCGTACACCTATTCGCGTGCCGGCGGAAACGGAGGCGGCGGTATTCCCCATTGGAATCAGCTGAGTGCGATGGCCGACTACCGCTTCTCGCGGCGCACCGATGTCTATTTTCAGGGCGCGTGGCAACGGGTGAGCCCAAGCGGCACTTCGCCATTGGGCGTGGCATGGATTAACGGCGTGAGCGCGCCGTCTTCCACGACCAATCAGGTTGAGGCGACCGTCGGCTTGAGACATCGCTTTTGATTGCACGCGGTCTGATCGGATTCGCCGCTTTTAAGGCGTGTGATGATCGCAGAATAAAAAACGACAAAGCGGCACTAGCCGCTTTGTCGTTCTTCTTCGTTGATGCCGTTAAGCAGTCGTCAATCAGCGATTAGTCGGCACGTACTTTCACATACCGGCCAGGTGCGGCCTCGATCGGCTTGTACTTTGCGTTGCCGGGTGTCGTACGCGCTTTCACCTGCTCGCCGGCATGCCGCTTGACCCACTCGATCCAGTGATTCCACCAGCTGCCCGGCTGCTTTTTCGCCGATGCGAGCCACTCGTCGGCATTGCTGCCGGACTCATCGTTCGTCCAATAGCTGCGCTTGTTCTTCGACGCCGGATTGATCACGCCCGCAATATGACCGCTTGCGCCAAGCACGAACTCCGTTTCGCCGCCCAGCAGTTGCGTCGAGCGATACGCGGATTGCCATGGAACGATGTGATCTTCTTCCGTCGCGAGCAGATAGCTCGGCATGTCGATGCGCCCAAGGTCGACAGGCGTGCCGCACATCGTGAGCTTCTTCGGCACGCGCAGATTGTTCTCCAGATACATGTTGCGCAGATACCAGCTATACATCGGCCCGGGCAGATTGGTCGTGTCCGCGTTCCAGTACAGCAGATCGAATGCAGCCGGCGTTTTGCCCTTCAGGTAGTTGTTCACGACGTACGGCCAGATCAGATCGTTGGCGCGCAGCGTCTGGAAGACAAAGCCGAGCTCGCGGCCGGGGTAGAGGCCGCCGCGTCCGATCGTCTGCTCGCGCATCGACACGCCCATCTCGTCGATGAACACGCCCAGATCGCCCGGCTCGCTGAAGTCGAGCAACGCCGTCAACAGCGTGACGCTCGCCACCGACTCGTCGCCGTTCGCGCGCATCACGGCAAGCGCCGACGACAGCATCGTGCCGCCGACACACCATCCCAATGCATTGACCTTGTCGGCGCGGCTGATCGTGCGCGCGACGTCGATCGCCTTCATCACACCCTGTTCGAGATACGTGTCCCACTCCGTCTGCGCCATGTCCTGTTGCGGATTGCGCCAGGACACGAGAAAAACCGTGAGGCCCTGTTCGCACGCAAAGCGCACGAACGAGTTTTCCGGCTGAAGGTCGAGGATGTAGAACTTGTTGATGCACGGCGGCACGATCAGCAGCGGACGTTGCGCGACTGTCGGCGTGAGCGGCGCGTACTGGATCAACTGGAACAGATCGTTTTCATAGACCACCGATCCTTCCGATACGGCAACGCTGCGGCCCACTTCGAACGCGCTCTGATCGGTGATCGAAATCGTGCCTTGCTTCAGATCTTCGAGCAGATGTGTGAAGCCCGAAAGCAGACTCGATCCCTTCGATTCGACCGCTTGCCGGATGACCTCGGGGTTCGTTGCCGCGAAGTTCGCGGGGCTGGTGAGGTCGATGAACTGACGCGCGAAGAAACGCAGCTTGTGCTTTTCTTTTTCATCGAGTGTGCTTGCCTCGACCAGCTCTTCGAGCATTCTGGCGTTGAGCAGGTAGCTCTGTTTCAGAAGGTTGTACCAGGCATTGCTCGACCAGTCTTCCGCGTGAAAACGCCGGTCGCCGCGCTCGGGCTCGGCCACTGACTTCGGCCGCGCGCCGATCACGCCCGCAAACGCGCTGCCCCATAACTCCGTCTGCCGTTGCCAGTAGTTGGCGCTCGCCTGCATCACGATGTTGCGCGCACCGGATGAAACGGGGTAGATGTCCTTGCCGTTGGCGTCGAGCACCGTCATGTCATGTACGTTGGTGACGGGCAATGACTGCCAGAAATTGAATCCCGCCTTGAGCCAGCCCATCGCGAACTCGTCCGGCATGCTGAATGGCATTCTCATATCAGACCTGCTGTCATGCGTTGATTGCAGCGGAAACCGCGCTATCTTTGACCCGATCGCCGCGCGAAGTCGGCATGACGATCGCGTCGCCTTCGATCACGACTTTACTGCCAACCGTGCAAACCGTGGACAATACGACGCGGCGCTTTTCGTGCAGCAGTTCCTTGATGGTCACCTCGGCCTGAACCGTATCGCCGGGGCGAACGGGCGCCTTGAAGCGCAGGTTTTGTCCCAGGTAGATCGTGCCTGGTCCGGGCAGGCGGCCCGCAATCGTCGCGGAGATGATGCTCGCCGTCAGCATGCCGTGCGCAATGCGCCCTTTGAAGGGCGTCGTTTGTGCGAACTGCTCGTTGATGTGCATTGCGTTGATGTCGCCCGATGCGCCAGCGAACATCAGAATGTCCGCTTCCGTGATGGTCTTGGCGAAGGTCGCGCTCATGCCCGGTTGCAGGTCTTCGAAGTCGTATCCGTTAAGCTCGTTCATGGTTCTTCCGTTTGCTGGGTTGGCGTACAGCCGCTTCAAAGTCGTGTTACGCCGTGGTCATGCAGCGACCGCTGATTCGGCCTGTATCTCAGGGCTAAATCGTACTGCCGGAAGGCTTTCTTCCAATGTCCAAAGCTGCCGATGTAGTGACAAAACATGCCATCCTGGTCTTGGCGGCAAGAGACGGTCTCTCTTTGCGTTAGGGGCCATTTCACATGCGTTATGGCGAGTATGCATCGCACGATCAGCGCGTCGCGAGTCGCCGCAATGCATCGGAATCCGGATGATTTGGCACATGGATATGAAGATTCAAAAAAGGAAGTCAGTGCAATCGAACGATCGGTCAAAACTGAAATTCATGGATGCAATTCTGAAACGACTGGAAATGCGCGGCTTCAGAGAAAAGCCTTTTAGATCAGTTATCTAGCAGGGCTCTCATTGAAGTGGCCCGGTAATTGCTGACATGGCATTCGCATGCATTGGCAGCAACGGACATCAGATCACTAATGGGAGATATCGATGAACCACGAACCTGGAAAGATGGACAACACTGAACTGGAGCGCAGCGAGCAACAGCGTGTCGATGAAGCGGGCAACAATGGTGCGCCGACACATTCGCGTGCAAACTGGGCGTGGACGGGTACAACGGAACACTATGACTGGATGGATTCGCACGGGCCATTCGCCGGCCTCGACTGAACCGCAGCGTCGATTGAACAACGGGCGTTATCGGGGACGCGGCTCAATTTAAAGGAAAACATGAGACGACTGTTCCTCGCTGCGCTCGCAGCTACGTGTTTCGTGACTTGCGTTCGCGCGCAAAGCAACGCGCCCGGCCCGCTCGTCACGCCCTCGGGCGAACTGCAATTCGTGCGCATCGACCGCGATTTCGTCGGGATGCTCGACAAGGCAATTTTCGATCGCTTCGGCGCAAACGCGCTCACGCATTTCGATGAAGTCGGTAACGGAAATCACACCGTCACGCGCATGCTTGTGCAGACTGATTCCGGCCCCGTGCTATACGACTTTCGCCGCCATCCGCCACTTGTGCAGCGCTCGGGTAAGCGCATGACGGTCAAGCGCGTGTTCTGGCAAGGCGATGAAGTCGTGATGCAAGGCTCGCAGGGCTGGTTCCGGTTCAAAGGCGGCGTGTTGACGAAGCTGCAGTCGTCTACGACGACTTTCCATTGAATGCGTACGCATTCCGAACGTACGCTCGCCGCGCGGCACTGTCGAAGAGCGTCGGCATTGTCGGCGATCGTGCGAAGGTGCTGCGCGGTTGCCGTCGTAGGCGTGATTGCCGTTGCAATGCCGATCCGGGCTGATGCGGACACCGGGCGTACCGGTTCCCGGCTGACCGATGATGCCATCGTCAGCACCTGGCGTACCCTGCGCGCCGTCGACTGCGCTCGCTGTCATGGCAAGGACTATCAGGGGCTGGCGGCACCCTCGATTGTCGAGTACGCGCGAACGCAGAGCCGTGAGATGTTTGTCCGGATGGTCCTTGACGGTGAGCCATCTCGCGGAATGCCCGCATATCGCGACAACCCGTCGATCGCTGGGCACATCGACGACATTTACCGATACTTTCTCGGCCGTGCCGACGGCACCATTTCCGCCGACCCGCGGCCTGCGCAGCGTTAGTCAGAACGGGGCCGGCTGCTGACGATGCAGGAGTACGTTACGTGCGGTTCAAGAACCCGATTCGCGGTTATCTCGTCGGGGGACGCCCGTTATGCGGCAAATAGCTTCGCGGTAGATCGGGTACGCGTTCAATGCGTTAGCGTCGATCCGTGTGGCCACGAAGCGATGCGTGAAATATTTGGTTCACGCGATACGTGTTCACGAGCGCGAAGTACGCGATTCCAGAAGGTTTCGGCGAATTAGCTATCGAAGCTCATAGCACGAGTCAGTCCATTTTTTGGCGGCCGGGGTTTGAACTAGCATTAGCTTAGTAAAGCGTGCGAGCGTCATAACCAGCTATTCGCGGAGGAAACAGCTTCCGCGAATACTCAGACCAGTTCCTGTCATCGCGCGGATAGAGGTATCGGCCTGAACCCTGTAGGAACCGTCAGGTTCATGACGCGCGGCACGCTTGTCGACGCTGAAGCAAGGAGAACTGAAATGGGATTGTCGTGGCAACAGGGTCCGCTTTCCTCGGGAGCAATCGGCCGCTTTCTCGTACCCGAATCGCTACCCGGCAGACTGCTATATGCGGAGCCGCTGCGCCGGCGAATGCGCGTGCGTTTCGGTGGCGCCTGGATCGCGGATAGCGAGCACGTCATCCTCCTCTTCGAACCGGGCCGCTATCCCGTCGCCTACTTTCCCGAGAGCGATATCGTGCCAGGTACGCTCGAACGCATCGAACACACCACCCGGCACGCCGATCTCGGGACTACATCGTGGTATGTCGTTCACTCGGGCGAGCAGGCTGCGCAACGAGGGGCCTGGCAGCATACAGACCTGCCCGCATACGCGAGCGAGTTGCACGCGCGCGTTGCGTTCGCGTGGCGCGCGATGGACGCGTTCTACGAGGAAGACGAGCGGATCATCGGTCATGCCGCCGATCCCTACCATCGCATCGACATTCGTCAAACGTCCCGCAAGCTTGTCGTGAGCCACGGCGATCGCGTCGTCGCCGATACCACGCGGCCACTCGTTCTCTATGAATCAGGCTTTGCGCCGCGCTGGTACGTTCCTCGCGACGACATCAACGAATCCGCGCTCACGCTTGCGAAGAACCAGACCTTCTGTCCCTACAAGGGGATTTGCAGCTATTACGACATTGGTGACGCACGTATGGCGGCCTGGTTCTATCCCGAGACCTATCCTGAGGTCGAGCGAATCTCCAACATGGTGTCGTTCGAGCCGGACATCGTCTCTGTCTATCTCGACGGCACCCAACTCCGTCTCGAACCGGGCCAGTCCGTGATCCCTCACGGCCCCGACCGCGAACTCACCGTCGAAGAAGTACTCCCGGACCGCAAGCGGTGATAAGCCGACATCCGGCGGCGAGTTCGCGCCGTTGCGGAGAACAAACATGCCTAGACTGCTTTCGGTGAACGTAGGGCTTCCACGCGACGTCGAGTGGAAAGGACGCACCGTGCACACGGGAATCTGGAAGAACCCGGTGCGCGGCCGCTGTTGGGCCAGGCGATTGAATCTTGACGGCGACGGCCAAGGCGATCTGGCCGGGCACGGCGGGGAACAGCGCGCCGTCTTCGTCTATCAGATCGAATCACATCGCTACTGGCAGGAGCAGCTGAAAAGGACCGACTTTGTCTACGGACAGTTCGGCGAGAACTTCACGATCGAAGGACTGCCCGACGCTGTCGTGTGCATTGGCGACCGCTATCGGATCGGCGACGCGCTGTTCGAGGTCACGCAGCCTCGCGTCACCTGCTATCGCGTCGGCATCCGCACGAACGAGCCTCGTATGCCGGCTCTGCTGACATCGAGCGGACGACCGGGTTTCTATCTTCGCGTCCTGCAGGAAGGCGAGGTTGGCGCCGGAGACGAGATCGTCAAAGTGGGTGAGGCAAGCGAGCGAATGACCGTTGCGGAGATCAATTCGCTCCTGTATTCGTCCGCTCATCCGCGCGATCAGCTGGAGCGCGCGTTGCGGATCGAGGCGCTTTCGCCCGGTTGGCGCTGGTCATTCGAAGCGCTATTGCAGAGCCATGGGGCTGGCGAGGCAAGCGGAAATGCGGGGCTCGCGCCCGCAGCGGCTGCATATCCCGCTGCTGCGGGATTTCAACCGCTTACGGTGACGGCGATCGAGCCCGAGTCCGCTGACGTCCTCTCGCTGACGCTGCGAAGCGCGGATGGTCAGCCGCTGCAACGGGCGCTGCCCGGTCAGTACGTGGTGCTGCGGCTTCAGCCGACGGTCGGCGGTTCTGCACTTTTCCGTAGCTACTCGCTTTCGGGTGCCGTCTCGACGGAAAGCTATCGGATCAGTGTGAAGATCGAGCCGAACGGGGCGGCGGGACATTACCTGCGTGAGCATGTCCATGTGGGCGACGTTCTCGATGTCAGCTCGCCGCGTGGAAGCTTCGTTCTGCAACAGGGGGACGGGCCGGTGGTGCTGCTCAGCGCGGGCATCGGCGTGACGCCCGTTCTGGCGATGCTGCATGAGTTGTCGGCGGCGCGCTCGATGCGTCAGGTGTTGTGGCTCCACGCGGCGCGCGACGGACAGCACCATCCATTCGCCGCCGAAGCCCGCCGACTCGTGCTCGCGCTTGCACACGGCCGCAGCTATGTCTGCTACAGCAGGCCGGGTTCGCGCGACCGGATGGGCGCGGATTTCGATGCCGTCGGTCATCTGTCATATCCCGTCATGGAGCAAGCGGCCATCCCTTCGGGGGCGGATGTCTATCTTTGCGGGCCGACCGGCTTCATGGCAGAGATGAAACAGGCGCTTGCGACCTTGGGCATAGCGCCAGAACGGGTTCACGTCGAAATCTTCAACGGCGGTGAGTCGTTGAATCCAGGTATTGTCGGTGCACCGACGCGCGCTCCGCATTTGCCGAAAGACGAGGCCGACACGGGCCCGCTCGTGTCGTTCGCGCGCAGTGGCATTGCCGCACACTGGAACGCATCGGCCTACCAGAGCATTCTCGAACTGGCCGAAGCGTGCGATGTGCCCGTGCGCTGGTCGTGTCGCACTGGCGTCTGTCACAACTGCGAGAGCGGATTGATCTCAGGGTCCGTTTCTTACGAGCCTGATCCGCTCGACCCGGCTGCAAAGGGAAATCTCCTGATCTGCTGCGCGCGGCCACGGGATGACGTGGTGATCGATATCTGAGCCCGCTTCTGAGCCCCGCTTCTGAGCCCGCTTCTGAGCCCGCTTCTGAGCCCCGCCGCCTGGCATGTGGCACGGAAAGAGCCGCTTCTGTATCCGTTCGTTCCACGTCACCGGCTAAGGCTGGCGAATTCCCGTCGTTTTGATGCGTCCAATCATCACGCGCGGTGACCGCGTTCTTGCAGAGTCCAGGAGTTGCCGTCCGGGTCGGCGAAGTCGGCAAAGCTCGCATAGTCGCGACGTTGCGGATCGAGCCCCGCGCTCCATCCCCCAGTCCAGCTTTCGACGGGGTCCTTGTGCCGGACATCTCCGACGGCGACCCCGCGGCCGATCAATCTCTCACGCTCGGCCTCGAGATCGGTCGTAACGAGATACAGGTTGCGCACCCGGTCAGGCGTGCCAGCGATGACCAGTTGCACCGAACATGCCGACCCGGGCGGGGTAAGCTGAACGATCCTGAACCCCGCAGCGGGATGGTAGTCGACGTCCAGCGCGAAGCCGACCTGCCCGGTGTAAAAGGCGAGCGCGCGGTCGACGTCGGCGACGGGCAGCTGAACTACTTCGAGAGCAAGCATCACACCTCCAGCCGGGTATTGCGAGCGTCATCGATGATCGGTTGCGGCAACACTCGCGACAGTTGGCGCGACGTTCAGCGACAGCCGCGTATCGCTCGTGAACGTTCGTCGGGCGTCCTTCTCAAGCATGGACATCTCGAAGATATCCGGGTTTCACTGCACAACTTCGCTGCATCCATGGCGGACGTCATCGACTGTTGGAGATATCTGGCCGCAGATGAAGGATCAGGGCCGCGCATATCAGCGCGAAACTGACGCGCGGCGCGACGAGCGCAACCAGCATGGCAATCGTGAAGCCCGCAAGGACAGCGACTGACCGGCGCCTCGCCATGCGTCGCATGCGGGCGGATACCAGTGCGGCATCCGTGCGGGCCAATACTTCGCGCTCAAAGAGGTTATAGGCAATATCGATGCACACGAACAGCCCCGCGTAAAACACGACGGGAATCGACGCGAGCCTGGTGCGCGCAATCCATTCGGTTGCAAAGGGCAGCAGCGAAACCATGAACAGATGAATGAAGTTGATCCATATCAGTCGCAGCGTCGCACGACCGACGAACCGCATAAGGTGATGGTGGTTGATCCAGATAATGGCGATAAACAGATAGCTCAACACATAGCTGATAGCCCAGGGCCACAGCGGCAAGAGTGCGGAGAATTCCGGCTGCTCCGGTGCCTTGAGTTCCAGGACCATGATCGTCACGATCACCGCGAAGACTGCGTCTGAAAATGCAATCAGTCGATCCGCGGTCAGCTTTTTTTCTTCCATGGCGAGCTCCTTCTTTCGTGGCCTTCCATCCTTCGTCACTGGATCATCGCGCTCGCCCGGCTCGTTGCGGAAGTAGCGCCACATTGTCTGTGGCGACTTTCTCCGGCTTGGCCACACGATCCTTTGAGCACCACTTCCATTATGTTGTTAGAGCGAACGCGTCGCGACCCGGGCGTACAGCGACTCGAGTATTGCATCGACCGCAAGCGGTCCCGCGCCGCTAAAGAGCAGGGCGATTAGCCCGGCGACATACAGCGCGTCGGTCTCGTATCCGGGTGGCCCGAACTGCGGAACTCCATTCAGGACGGACATCAGTTTGATCGACGTGAATCCGTATTGCAGATGCACCGTGAAGGTGGCGACGAGCAGCACCACGATCATCGGCACCACGACGAGCGGCACAAATGCGCCGATCAGGATCGCAAAGCCGCCGAGCAGTTCGACGACGATAGTCACCCATGCCATCAAATGCGGCGCGGGCACGCCGAGCGCATGCAGGATGGCGGCGAAGTTCTCAGGATGCTTGATGATTTTCGCGTATCCATGCGCCATGAAGCCATAACCGACGATGAAGCGGATCGGTAGCGGCGAATAGCGGGTCAAGCGTGCGGCAAGCCATGACGGATCGAAAACGATGAGAAGGGAGCGGAGGCTGTTCATGAGCAGACGTGGATAGCTGTGGGGAAAGCGGCGCACTTCGCTGTGGGTTGTGCGTAGGGTGGGCGTCGATCTCCGACGCCCACTCAATAGATCGACGCGATATCGAATGCGGTTACAGCGGGACAGACGTTTCCATGAACGACGACGAACGGCGCACCAAGCCGGAAAGCGCAGCTGCAGACTCGATGAGCTGACGCACGCACATCGCGCCGCTGACGGAATGCGAGTGCCTGGCCGATCACACGCCTGCCAGGTGATCACGGATGTAGTGGCGTCGGCGTAATCGACTGTTCCGGATTCTCGATCAAGGATTCACGCGTGCTCGCAATCGCTCACCACCGCATCAGCCGACGGCCGAGCAACGCGCCAGCCAGTGTCGGTGCCGCCATACCGAGCAGATACCACGTCGCCCAGAACGGCGCCTCCATTTCCGGACAACGCAGGCAGTACGTGAGAGCGCCGATCGCGCCGGCCAGCAATCCCGTCGCTGCGCCGGCGAGCGCGGGGCGTGTCGGCGCCAGTCTGCGCATCGCTCGCAGCAGCGTGAAAAGCGCAGGAATGGACAGCAGCGCGATGTTCAGCGAGCACGTGCGCCATGTATGCCCGAGGATCAGCGCGCTGCGCGAATCGGCGGACGCGGCGAGCAGCGTCGCCAGCGCGACGAGCCATACGACGACGAACGGCGCGAGCAGCGCGTGCCATGCGCGCCCCACGCGCACGCCGGGCTGCGAAAGCCGTGACGCCACGCATACGGCGGCGATGGTGATCGACAGCGGAAGTGCGACCTTCAGCCAGAACGTGGTCAACGCGAGACGTGCGATCAGCGCTTGAACGGGTATGCCGCCAGGCACCACGAACGCGAGCATCAGCAGCGCCGCAACGACGCTGAACGCGACGCCGCCGCCGAGCCTGCACGCCACCGCCGATCTCGACGGCGCGCGCGGCCCATCCGCAAGCATGACGATGAGCTCCTCAGTCTTCATCGGTTTTTCCCCTGATTTTCGCAGCGAGCGCTTTCAGCCCGCGATGCACGCCCACCTTCACGGCTGATTCGGTGAGTCCTGTCGTGGCCGCTGTTTCGGCGACGGAATGTCCCCATATCTTCGTCTGCTCGATCGGTTCTCTCTGACCTGCGGGCAACGTCGCCAGCATGCGTGTGAGGTCGCGGCGTGCTTCGAACGAGTCGATCGGCGATGCACCGATTGCGTCGACATCGTCGTCGAGCGGCTCGAACAGCTCGCCACGGCGCGCGGTCGCGCGAAAGTGATCTGCCAGCTTGTAGCGCACGATTGCGCTGATCCATGCGGTGAGCGGCACATCGGGTCGGAAGGTGTCGAGCCCCTTGTGCACGGCGATGAGTACTTCCTGCACCAGATCCTCGACGTCGGCATCCTGCTGCCAAAGATGTTTGCGCAGACGGATGCGCAGGTGCCTTGCCAATTCGCGGAGAAAGCGGCAGTACGCGCGCTTGTCGCCGGCAATCGACGCTTCGAGGAGTACGGTGAATTGGCGCTCGGCGTCCGACACGGCGGCGCTTTCGCGGCCGCGCGCGGTTCGGCTGCTGTCGTCCGGGAGGGATGCCATTGTCGCGAGCGTCGTCATCGCGCGAGCCGTGCACGGGCGGAAAACAGCGTCAGTGCATGAAAGCGCGATGTCGCGGATGGCGCATGGACGGTAATGAAAAGCGAAGCTGGACGGCGCATGGTAGTGACGTGGTGAAATCGGATGACGCGCGGCCCCGAGATGATTCGGACTGCGCCTCGCGCGAGGACGATTAATAAATAGATCGGCCTAACGCGCGCCGTGGTTACACGCATCGCCTGATAAATGCGCGATCAGGAAAAGTCGCCAGCGATCGTTATGGAATCGGTCGATCTGACCGAACCCGATCGCTCAACGCGCAGGCGCTCGCTGTCCATCGACGACGCGCGCCGCGCCGACGATCGCGCCATCGGACGCTTCGAGCAGTACCGCCATGTGTTCACCCGTAACGGCGTTCGCATGCAGCGTGAGCGGCGCGCCGGACCACTGGCCGATCGGCGCGAAGCTGCGCACGATGTTCGACTCAGTGAGCGTCCGGCCCGCGTTCTCGCCGAGTCCGATCGGCGTGACGTGGCGCGCGTCGTAGCCGACCAGCAGTACGCGTGCGCGTCCTCGCCCAGGGCCGATCGTCACCGATACGCCGCCGCCTTCGCGAGCAGCGCTGACTGTCGCGACTGTGACGCCCGTCGACTTCGCATCGTCGATGGCAGAGCTGGCTGCGCTGCGATTCGAGCCGACCACTTCGGCCTTGCCGTCGATCACCATTTCCGGCGTGTACGCAAAGTCGCGGAACCGCTTGACGTACTGCGCCTGGCGCGCATCGACGGCTTCGAACGAAAACGGATCTTTCCAGCCGAGCTGGTTCCAGTAGGTGACGTGAAATGCCAGCGGCAACACGTCGGTGCGCGTGTCGCTCAGTTCAGACAGAAAGCGGTCGGCGGGCGGGCACGATGAACAGCCCTGCGACGTGAACAGTTCGACGACGACGGGACGCGGCTCGGCGGCGAAGGCATGCGATGCGAGCAGCGCTGCGGCCCCGGTGCAGATGACGGCGAGAAAACGGGCGGACATGTGCTGACTCCTGATGACGACAGTATCGTTAGTTCGATTGCCGGCGCGTTCGGGTTACAGATGATCCGTTCCCGGCGCGTCAGGTGGTTCGCGCCCGTCGCCGTTGGCGGTGTCGTCGGCGAAGAAGCCGAGGTACGTCGGTGCGTGCGCGGCGTGTGGCGCTTCGGCGGCCGTGTTGGCCGTACTGGCCGTCGCGCCGATCGAGCGCAGCGTGGCAAGCGTCGTCGAACGATTCGTGACGACGCGCCACGGATGCGGTGAACGCGGCTCGGGATCGTCGACGTGCGCGCTTGCCTGTTGCGCCGCCCGCAACGCAGCCTGCAGGCGCATGCGCCGCGGTGCATAGACAGCGAAGCCTTCGTTGGCGAGGGCAGCCGTGTCGTAGCCGAGCAGCATGCACAGGTACGCCTTGGCGACGCGGTCGCGCCGATCCACTTCACGCGATTGCGCGATCAGTGCAGCGGTGTCGGGATCGACGAGCTGGCCCGCGCGCATCAACAACGGATGCGTGCTGGACCACGCATCGGAAGGGCAGGCCTTCACAGCGGGATCGAGCGGCACGAAAGGATTGATTTCCGCAGGGTAGATCCGGCAGACCCGCGGACGCTGATCGTACGCGCCGCAGGCCATGTCCGCGCGCAGATGGGGACACGGTCCCGCGAATGCCGCGACCAGCGTCACCGCCACGCGCACGGGCAGCACGCCGCTATGCGCCGCGAAGGAGCGGTGGCGCCGGTGCTGCGCGAGCGCGTCGCTTTTGGGCGGTTCTTGCGGCCAGGCGATCGCATCGCAAAACAGCTGCAGGTCGCCGCCGCGCGCAATCCAGGCGAGCGCCTCATCGACGGCGAGTGGCAGGCGCAGGTCATGGCAGCATCGGCCGCACATCGTGCATGAAAAGTGAACGGACATTTCGCGGATTAGCGCGCGGCAGAGTGATGGTTCAAGTTAATTCGCTGGCCGCACGACAACGGTTACAACTCAATAGTCGATAGGCCGTGATGGGAGGCCATCGTGGTCAGCTGCCGAAGTAGATGTCGCAGAAGCTGACGGGTCCCACACAGTCGTCATGCGACGCGGGAGGAGTCTGCATCGGCGTCTCCGGGGCACGTTTCGAAGCGCCGGATTCCGCGCTGCCGCTCGCCTGCGCGCCAATGCCGCTGTCGTGTGCATGTTTCGCGCGCATCTGGTCGACCTGCTGCTGATAGACGGGGCTCACGTCCGGATACGACGCGTCAGTCACGAACGACAAGCCGTTCTGCTGCGCCTCGATCAACTGTTGCCGCACCTGTTCGCGCGTCAATCCCTGAGCATGCGCAGCGCCCACGTAAGCGGCTGAAGCAAACGAAAGCATCACGATACCGACGAACTTGCGAACTCGCATGGTCCTGTCCTCCTTGCAAATGATTGTTGGAGCGACATGCGCGGCGTCACGAATCAACGCCCGCCTGTGGTGCGTTGCGTTGACCTTTGGTTCGATCAGGCGCGCATGTCCCAATGCGCTGCACGCGCAGCGCGGCGTACCGGCGAACGTCAGACGCATCCGTTTGCGTCGTGCTTCGTTGCGGTTGCAAAGAGTAGATCGGGGTGATCGAAGCGATGGTTACATCATGCCGAAGGACCGGGCGATGGTGACCTACATTTGAAGCCTGATCGCCGCGCACAAGGTTCGCCGCCCGTAGTGACAAGTGGAATCCGATCTGGGGCCAGCACAGGCGTGATCGTGACGCGGCACAACACCCATCGCTGCTCTGGGGCGCGCCGGGAATTGACGGCACGCGATCGACGTTTGTATCAGCGCGGAGAGAGGTGCTGCGGCGGTGCATAACCGAATTGCCGTCTGTTGCGGTCATAGGAAGGGAACAAGGCGCGGTGAGCCTTTTCGGCAAGCGCCCTGTGCGCGCATGTGCGGCTTTTTCACAACCTTTGCCGGCCGCGCTTCTCTTACAATCCTTCGGCAAAACGGATGCGAACCAGGCAGATGGCGCACGCGTCGGAGAGTAAAGGACATGACACCGGTATGGTTTGACGTGGTGAGGCAGTTCGACTGGCAGGGTGCGCTCAGGATCGCCCTTCCCTCAAGTGTTATCAGCTCGATCGTGGCGATCGGCTGGAACGCATGCAGGGACGGGCGCGATCATCGTCGCGAACGGCGGGACGCTGCACTGGAGGTCGCGCTCTCGCTGGAGAAATACGCGCGCACGTGTCGCGCGATGATGCACAGGGCGGACTGGGCATTGAAAGACGCGGTCAGCACGAACAGCGTTCTGTCGGTGAATGGCGTGCATGTGCCCGGATTCACATATCCCACGGTCGAATGGAAATGGTTGAAGCACAGGATCACGTCCGTGCTGCGCGACTTCCCGGCGACAGTTCACTACGCGTGTGAGTATGTCGGCTCGATGGGGGAATACGCGCCTGTCCCTGACGTTTGTGATGACGTGGCATTCGAGTGCGCGAAGCTGGCAAAACGGGCGCTCGGGTTAGCGCGCCTGACTCGAAGAAAGCATGGCGCCGCACAGTGGAATCCTGGCGCCGCCGACGCGGATCTTGAGCGCGAGCTGGACGAACTCATCGCCGCGCGCGAAAACCGGCTAAAGCTGATGCAGGAGCGCGCCGCGCCGCGGAGCACGCCCGTGAGCGCCAGCCCACTGCCGACCAGTCAAACGTCCCCGGATGGGGTGTGATCGGACACGCTGCTGGCACTGTGAGCGAGTTGGCAATTGGGTCGTTGACGCAGCGCTTTGGGACTCTTTGAATGATTAAACGAGACGTTTGAAGTTCTGATTAGCGGATCGAAGAATGCAGGCGTGTGAGTTACTCAACGTCGATGCATTGCCGACCGTGGACGCATGAATCAATAGTCGATGGGATCACGAGCAATAGGGCACGTCATGCAATGCCCGCCTCCCCGGCCTCGGCCCAGTTCGCTCGCGGTGATCGTGATCACCTCCATGCCCGCCTTGCGCAGCAGCGTGTTGGTGCAGGTGTTGCGGTCGTAGCCGACTACCACGCCGGGCTCGATGCAGACGAGGTTGTTGCCGTCGTCCCACTGTTCGCGCCCGGCCTCGAAGCTGTTGCCGCCCGTCTCCACGACGCGCAGCTTCGGGAGTCCGAGCGCCTCGCCCACGACGTCGAGAAACGGCTTGTCCTCCCGGCGGATATTCAGCTTCGATGCAGCGCGACTCGCGAAACGCGAATGCAGCCGACGTCGGCCGCATCGGCGGTATGAGTTTCCGTGCTTGATTCAGGCCAACGGGGCGGGCATGCTGGGCAGAATCGCGGAGACATGCCATGTACACGCCTCCCAAAGGAGAATGAAATGGCTGACGAACACGCTTCCACCGTCGATCCTCCAGGCGTGGTGCGTGCCACCGGCTGGCGCGCGATATTTCCACCCGTGCAATGGCTGTCCAACTATCAGCTGCGTTGGCTTTCATCCGATGCTGTGGCGGGCGTGACACTGGCAGCCTATGGCATACCTGTGTCGCTTGCCTACGCGACGCTTGCGGGGCTGCCGCCGCAGTACGGTATCTACTGCTACCTGGTTGGTGGCTTGTTCTACGCGATGTTCGGCTCGTCGCGTCAGCTGGCCATCGGGCCCACTTCGGCAATCTCGATGCTCATCGGCGTAACCGTCGCGGAAATGGCAGGCGGGGACCCGGCGCGGTTTATTTCCATTGCAGCCCTGACCGCGATACTGATCGCACTCATGTGCCTGCTGGCGTGGATTTTCCGGCTAAGCTCCCTCGTCAACTTTATCAGCGAGACGATACTGCTCGGTTTCAAGGCGGGCGCGGCGCTAACCATCGCACTGACGCAATTGCCGAAGCTGTTTGGAGTCAAGGGCGGCGGCGAGCAGTTCTTCGAGCGCATTGTGATCCTGGCCGGTCAGCTTCCCGACACACAGATCGTCGTGCTCGCGTTCGGAGTTGGTGCGCTTGGCCTGCTGTTATTGGGCGAGAAATTTCTGCCGGGTCGCCCGGTCGCATTGTTCGTGGTGGTGTTGTCCATCATTCTGCTTTCGGTGACGCCGATGGGCGAGATGGGATTCAAGGTCGTTGGCGCATTGCCCCGGGGCTTGCCCGATTTTCATGTTCCCGCGCTGCGCATCCGCGACGTAGATGGCATTGTTCCTTTAGCGTTTGCTTGTCTGCTGCTGTCGTATGTGGAAAGTGTGTCGGCTGCGCGCGCCATTGCGCAACAGAACGGTTATGAAATCGATCCTCGTCAGGAACTGTTGGGATTAGGCGCGGCCAATCTCGCTGCGGGTCTCTTTCACGGCTACCCCGTGGCGGGCGGCCTGTCGCA
>NZ_FNYE01000042.1 GCF_900108945.1 Paraburkholderia diazotrophica
CACGAGATGGAGGACATCAACGGCGAGTTCGGCCAGGTCGACGTGGTGCTGGTGCTCGGCGCGAACGACGTGGTGAACCCGGCCGCGAAGAACGATCCGAAGTCGCCGATCGCGGGCATGCCGATCATCGAGGCGTACAAGGCGCGCACGGTGATCGTCAACAAGCGTTCGATGGCGGCGGGTTACGCCGGTCTCGACAACGATCTCTTCTACATGGACAAGACGATGATGGTCTTCGGCGATGCGAAAAAGGTGATCGAAGACATGGTGAAGACGGTGGAATAGGCGGCGGCTAAAGGGCGAATCATGACGACTGAGAAAAGCAACAGCGGTATCGTAGGTACGAACGACGCAGAAGTCGAGTATGTCGATGCGGGAAAGGATGATCCGAATAATTCACGTCTGCCTCAACGATCGGACGCTGCCCACCGCGGTGGAAAGTCACCTCAGTGGGCATGGGCGGTCTGCCCCAGCGGATTCGATTGGATGGACGTGCACTTGCCGTTCTTCACATCGGAATGGTTTTAATTGATTTCTTGACAAGCAGGATCAGATCACAATTTCCACAACCCGCTTGAACCGCTAGTGCAACCCCGGGCCGCTGGTCCGGCGTTGCACATGAGGGACCGCTCGGCAGGTCTGCGCGTGTACCTCAACGTACACGTACTCGAAGTTCTGGCGATTCGCAACCGAATGGCCGATTCGCTCTATCGCGGTGCGCAACGTCCCGGCCATCGCTCAAAATCCGTTGATTGCTTTACGGACTCGCGCGAGTCTGGGCGTCGGTGCTCCTCGGAAAATTCAAAACATAACGGCGAAAAAAACGCCTTGGCTCGGTGTCCCGCAGCCAAGGCCAAACTCCACACGCTCTCGCAAAGTGTGCCGGAGGAGAAATACCCGATCACCCTCGATCGTCGCGGTACACGCCTGGTGCGAACTCTCCCTCGGATCGAGGCTCCCTATAATGCAACTATTAGTTCAATTAAATTCTTCGCGATTGTCGAAAAATGCAACTTTTCGTTTCATATACTGCACTGTGTTCAAAAAGACGCACTAAAGCATTGACTGTCCGCCATCCACACTGATAGTCTGCCCTGTTATGAAATTAGCGTCGTCACTACACAGAAATGCAACTGTTCGTCCAATATCGCGCTCAGGATCGCCGAAGCGGCCAAGTGCAATTTCAGAGAGATAGCGAGTGCGTTCCTGGGGATTGGCTTCGAGGTAGGCTTCAGCGGCTGGCGTGAGCGCTGCTGGGCAAATGACGTTGACAGTAATGCCATAGAGGCCCCATTCGCGCGCAGCAACACGTGAAAGCCCACGAATGCCCTCCTTGGTTGCGGCGTACGCGCCGAATCCCTTGAGACCTTCAATGCCGGTGCGTGAGCCGAAGTTGACGATGGCGCCGCGGCCCTGTGCCTTCATCTGTGGCAATGCGGCCTGCATGAAATACAGAGTGCCGTACAAGCCCGACTCGAGCGTGTTGCTCCAGTCATCGTCGGTAACGGACTCGAGCGGCACACCGGGGTTGCTGCTTTGTGCGTTGTTGATAAGCGCGTCCACGCGTCCGAATCGCTCGACGGCAAGTTCGACCGTGCGCACGGCATCGGCACGATTACGCGTATCACCAGGCACGACGAGCACTTGCGGCCTGAGGGCGCTCAATTGCTCCGCAGCCTGCTTGAGTTTGCTTTCCGTGCGGCCAGTCAGCACCAGACTCGCGCCCTCGGTGGCGAGCGCGCGGGCGATGCCGAGTCCAACGCCTTGCCCGCCTCCCGTCACGATGGCGACCTTCTCTGCCAGCTTTTTCGTGTACATGGGTGATCCAGAAGTGAAAGTTGATGTTGCTGTTCGACACGGGAGCGTGCCACATCGATGATCCTGAAAGCGCTGCTCCAGCGTCCAATTTTATGAACATCGTTCAACTATATATCAACCTGGATCAGGAGGCGCCCTGGCGTATTCCCGAATTCAGGTGGCGCGAAAGTGTGCCAGATTGTGATCGTTGTAAAACTATGTGAATAGTTCCCGTATAATCTATAGAGTCAATTCATGGGGAAAATCATGTTGAAAGAGACCTCAGCGCCGGCGGACAGGGATGTCAGCGGGCCGCGCTCGCTGACCCGGCTCCTCGGAATTTTCGATGTGCTGGCGAAGTCTCCCGAAGGAATGTCGCTGGCAGAACTGAATGTCGCCCTGGAGTCGCCGAAGAGCAGCCTGCTCAATCTGCTGAGACCTCTAGTGGCGGAAGGGTTTTTGATGCACGACGCAGGCCGCTATCGCCTGGGGCCGTCGATCTTCCGGTTGTCCGCAGGTGTGATGGCCGCGTGGAATTTCTCGAAGATGCTGCGCCCGTTCCTGGCCGATCTCTCGAAGAGCACCAATGAAACGGTGTATATCGGTGTTCTCGACGTCGAGCACAAAGAGATCACCTATGTCGACGTGATCGAGAGCGAGCAATCCGTGCGCTATTCGATGCATATCGGTTTGCGCCGCCCGCTCTATTGCACGGCTGCAGGGCGCGTGCTGCTGGCCCATGCACCGGACGCTTTCGTTACCGACTACATGAAGACGGTCAAATTCGAGCGCCGCACGCCCCAGACGATCGCGTCGAAGAAGGCGCTGCGTGACGAGCTCGATCACATCCTCGAAAGCGGCCTGTCAGTGAGCCGCGGCGAATTGCTGCCGGACTCTGCAGGTGTGTCATCTCCGATCTTCGGGCCGAACGGTAACGTGATTGCGGCGATGGCGATTGGTGCGCCACTCGAGCGGTTCGACCGCGAACGTCTGCGGCTCGAGCAGAATATGATCAGGGTGGCCCAGCGCGCATCCGCATTAGGTCAAGCCGAAGAGGAGTGATTGGCAGCCTGCCAGATATTGAGGCATGTGCTTCAATATCTGGCGGTCGTGGTTTAGTTGAAACAGAGTCAGAGCTACGTGAAACGGATCGGTCGCAACGACGATCAGTAGGTGTGGCGCTTCGGCAGCATGGAAGCGATCAGCAGTCCGACAATCGAACTGCAGGCGATGTAGACGAATACCGAAACATAGCCACTGTCGGCGGGAAACGACGCACCATCATGTCCCGCCGCCGCGCCGCGCAGCAGCGCGAATACCGCTTGGGCGCCTACCGCGAAGAAACACGAGAAGAAGACGTAGAGCATGCCCGTTGCCTCGCCTGTCTGATGCGCGGGCGTTGTTTCCACGATCTGGTTGTACAGCGCCGTGCTCGCGAAGGCGAGCCCGAACGAGCACAAGACCGCACCTGGAACGAAGAGCAGCAGGCTGCGATGAAGGACGATCAGCGAGGCCCAGGCAAGCGCCAGTATGATCATGCCGATCAAGGCAGCGCGACGTGCCTTGTAGCGGGTCGCAACGCGGCCGCTCCACGGGCTCGCGACCAGTGCGATGATGTTGATGCTGAACATCAGCAATCCAGCTGCTGTTGCGCTCAGCCCGAATCCGGCATGCGTGCCGGCAGGCTGCTGGGCAAGCAGCGAGAAAACCTGTCCCAGTTGCATGGCGCCAGCCGCGAGAAATGCCATGCACGCATTCGCCAAAGCGACTTCTCGTGTTTTCAGGAGGCGCACATTGATGAGCGGATGACGCGTCTTGAGTTGATGGCGTCCCCAGAGGCCGAGCACGACCATCCCGCCAACGAGCAAGCCCCATAGTCGCGGATCGCCAAGGCCCCACGTGCGGATCTGCTGTACCGCGAAGAGGATGGCGCAAAGTGCTGGAGCGAACGCAAGGCCCCGAACGTAGTCGATCCGTACGCCGGGGTGCTGAGGCGACGGCGGCGTCCACGCGCGTACTGCAACGACTGCCACGACGCAAAGCGCGACTTTGAACCAGAAGCCGCCTTGCCACGAATAGTGGTCCACGACGACGCCCGCGCAAATGTAGATCAGCCCCGCCGATACCATGCCTGCAGCACTGATCAGTCCCACCGCGGCAGGCAGTCTGGCAGGTGGCAGGTTCTCGCGAACCAGTCCGATGGAGAGCGGCGTAATGCCTGCCGCGATCGATTGCATCGCGCACCCCGCGACGAGCATGCCGACGTGCGTTGCACACGCGGCGACGACCGCGCCGGCGGCAGCAACCGACATCACCGAGAGCAGAATGCGACGGTAGCCCAGCAGGTCACCGAGCCGCCCGCTCACAGCAGCAAAGATGGCCGAGCCGAGCCAGTATGCGGTAACGGTCCAGCTCACAGAGTTCGAGGCAGGGAAGGCTTTGTAGAGCGTGACCAGCACCGTATAGATAACAGTGATGCCAGACGAGGCTGCCACTGCGGCCAGCAGGATCGCCATCGTGAACCCGCGGGGCGCCCCTGCTACGGGTTGCGCTCGGTGTGCCTGCTGTGAGAGGACTTCAGCTTGCATAAACGTCTCCAGTTGCAAGTATCGTATCGAGTATACTTATATACGAACTATGTTCAACTTTTTGATTTTTCTGAAGAGTATTACGCGAACTTCAGGAATGGCAAGGGCGTCGACCGATATCAAATCGATATCGACGTTTCTAGCTTCGATATGAGAGTTTTTTGGCTGATGGCTTGAGCCGATACTTCTCTCAAGGGCGCACGTTCAGCAGCGCTCCCCCCAACAATCAGGAGAGAGTTCATGCAAGCGTATGAAGGGAAAATCTACGACGCCGACACGCACTTCTACGAAGTCGAGGACGCGTACAGCCGTCACTTGCCCGAGAAATTCAAGAAGGACTGGTCATTCACCAGCCGTGTCACGGCGGACGGCAACCGCTGCATGTATGTCGGTGACCGCAAGGTGGAAATCAGCGAGGGCTACACCTCGGCCGAGGGGCACGTGCCGCCGCCGGGCAAGCTGCATGAATGGCTGCGCGCAATGAAGGACGGCAAGGATAACGTCGACATGCGTGTTCCCCCGACACCGGACATGTTCAATCGCGACGCACGCCTGAAGAAGATGGACGAATTCGGCGTGGAAGCCTGCACGATGTACATCGGCGAAATGGTCGCGTGCATTTCCTACCTCAATGAGCCCGTCGCGGCAAATGCGGTGTTGCATGCGTATAACCAGTGGATGCTCGACGATTGGGGCTTCAATTACAAGGACCGCATCTACACGACGCCGGTCGTGACGCTCGACGATCTCGACGCGGCTGTCGCCGAGGCCAAATGGCTGGTGGCGAACGGTGTCCGCGTAATCCTGATGCCGATGGGGCCGTTCAATGGCCGCTCGCCGGCGGACCCGTACTTCGATCCGTTCTGGTCGATCCTCAACGAAGCGGGCGTGCGTGTCACGTTCCACGTGTCGGAAGCGATCTACATGAAGGATCACATGGCGGTGTGGGGCGAGCCGGTGCAGCAGTCGCGCCAGCGTCAAACCGCATTTGTCTGGATGCACGGATACGGCGAGCGGCCGGTGATGGAAACGCTGTCGTCGTTCATCTTCTACAACTTCTTCGAGCGTTTCCCGCGCGTGAAGCTATGCAGTGCGGAAAACGGTGCCGAATGGGTGCCTTCGCTGCTCGTGAAAATGGACAAGTGCCGGGGCATGGCGAAGAATGGTTACTGGCCGTGCGGTCAACTGAAGAAGCGCCCGAGCCAGATCTTCAAGGAAAACGTGTTTGTGGTCGCGTATCCTGAAGACGACATTGGCCAGATCATCGCTCAAACGGGTTCGTCGGACTTCCTGTTGATGGGCTCCGACTATCCGCACGCGGAAGGCGTGCCGGAACCGAAGGACTTCGCGTCGGAAGCGTGCACCGAGCTCACTGAAGAAGACACGCGCAAGATCATGTACGACAACGGCCGCAGGTTCATTCCACTGCACGTGTGATCGAAGTCGCGCGGGACGCCGGGTACGGCGGGAATTGCGCCCCGCATTTTCCGCGGCGGGGCGAATATAGCGGGCGGCGAAGACGGCAGGCGGTTTTGCCGTCCCGCTCGATTTCTCCATTGTGAACAGGTTGGTCATGAATATTTCGGACTATAAGGCGCTATTGCTCGAACGCGATGGCGGCGTTCTCACCGTCACGCTCAACCGTCCCGAAACGTTGAACGCTTTTGACGAGCAGATGGATATCGAGATGTCGCGGCTCTTTCTCGATGTCGCGGAGGACGCCGAGACGCGCGTCGTGGTGCTGACGGGCGCCGGGCGCGCATTCAGCGCGGGCGGCGATATTGAGCATATGCAGCAGGTCATCGACAACCCGGCGTTGTTTCTCGAGGGCATGCAGCGCGCAAAGAAAATCGTCTTTTCGATGCTCGATTGCCCGAAGCCGGTCATCGCGAAGATCAATGGTCATGCAATTGGCCTTGGCGCGACGATCGCGCTGTTCTCGGATCTGAGCTACGCGGCCAATCACGCAAAGATTGGCGATCCGCACGTGAAAGTCGGTTTCGTGGCGGGCGATGGTGGCGCGGTGATCTGGCCGCAGCTCGTGGGCTACGCGAAGGCGAAGGAATATCTCCTGACGGGAGACCTCGTGACCGCGGAAGAGGCGGCGCGCCTGGGTCTTATCAACCATGCCGTGCCGGCCGACGAGCTCGATGCCGTTGTCGATGCCATGGCGAGGCGGCTGGCGAACGGAGCCGCG
Source organism: Paraburkholderia diazotrophica (assembly GCF_900108945.1). Classification (GTDB taxonomy): domain Bacteria; phylum Pseudomonadota; class Gammaproteobacteria; order Burkholderiales; family Burkholderiaceae; genus Paraburkholderia; species Paraburkholderia diazotrophica. Next base: position 6,583 of record NZ_FNYE01000042.1, read on the forward strand.
CGCGCGATTCAATGGACGAAGGCTTCAATCAACATCGGACTCAAGCAACTCGCGCATTCGATTCTCGATGCATCGATCGCCTACGAGGCGCTGTCGAATTTGACGGAAGACCATCAAGAAGCGGTCAATGCGTTTCGCGAGAAGCGTGAGCCGGTTTTCAAGGGACGTTGATTTTTTTCGCGTCGGGCGCGGGGCGAATGCCAGCGCCGGGCGCTGCGAGGGAGTGATCCGACATGCAACGGGTAGTGGTGGTAACCGGTGGCTTCGGCACATTGGGACGCGCGGTGGGCCGAGTATTTTCCGAAAATGGCTGGAAGGTCGCGCTGCTCGACAAGGCGCCTGCTCCAGATGATGCGAATGCGGCGCAACTCAACGCGGCGTGGTGGCGCGGCGGCGTCGAACTTGCCGATCTTGACGCGGCGCAATCGGCGATGGCAGCGGCCGTCGAGCAGCTTGGCAAGCTCGATGCAGTCGTCAATGTAGCAGGGGGATTTCGCTGGGAGACGTTGGCCGACGGTAGCCTCGACACCTGGGATCTGATGTACCAGATGAACGTGCGCACTGCGGCCACGGCATCGAAAGCGGCACTCGACTATCTTGCTGACGGTGCGCGGGGCGGCCGCATCGTCAACATCGGCGCTGGCGCTGCACTCAAGGCGGGGATGGGGATGGGTGCGTACACGGCGTCGAAATCGGGGGTGATGCGTTTGACAGAAGCGCTAGCCGAAGAGCTTAAGGATCGTTCAATCACCGTCAACGCGATCTTGCCGGGTATTATCGATACGCCGCAAAACAGGAAGGACATGCCCGACGCAGACTTTTCACGTTGGGTACGGCCCGAGGAAATCGCCAACGTAATTCTTTTTCTCGCGTCAGACGCCGCATCTGGGGTAACCGGTGCGTTGATTCCCGTCACCGGGCGCAACTGAGAATTCGCGCGCCGCCAACAGCAGTTGACGCCTGATGCAAAGGCGCCAACTGCAAGATTCATTTCAGGTGAGGCGTGCGAGCGAATCGTTGCTGAAACCGAGAAACGGTTCGCCAAGGCGAGCACGCCGAGCCCAGTTCGGATCATGCAAAAGCGAACGTCCTACGCCAACAAGGTCGAACTCGTTGCGTGAGAAGCGATCCAGCAGCGGTGTAAGGTCGGGCTGCGCAGATGTTTCAACTCCCGCCATTGAATCATAGTAACCCTTATTAATTCCGATTCCGCCCACCGCCATAGAAAGCCGGCCGGTCACTTTCTTTACCCAGCCTGCGAGATTCATCTCCGAGCCCGGAAATTCCGCGCGATTGAAATAACGGGTGCTCGCCTCGAAGATGTCGATGCCGGCGTCCGCGAGCGGTGCGAGGATCTGTTCGAGTTCATGCGGATCGTTGGCGAGGCGCGCGCGGAAATCCTGCTGTTTCCACTGTGAAAAGCGGAACGTAATCGGCATCGTATCGCCGATCGCTTCGCGTATTGCGCGCACGATTTCGACGGCAAAGCGGCTGCGTGCCGCGAGATTCTTACCCCATCCGTCCGTGCGTTGATTGGTCTCGGCCCAAAGGAATGCATCGATCAGATAGCCGTGGGCTCCGTGAATGGCGATGCCGTCGAATCCGGCGGCCTTCGCAAAGCGCGCGCTTCGACCGTAGGCAGCGATGACATCCGCGATCTCAGTGTCGGTCATTGGCCGGGTTGGTGGCATGACCCGTTCCATGTAGCCAGCGTTGAGCGAGGTTGTGCGTCCAGATGGCCCCCACAGTCCCGATGGGCGCAGTGGCGAGGCGGCGGGGAAGGGGCCAGTATTCGCCTCTTTCATCGGCCCCATATGCCACAGCTGAGGAAAGATGATTCCGCCACTTGCATGAACTTCGTCCGTCACTCGCCGCCACGCGGCAACCGATTGTTCTCCGGCGAGTACGGGAATCGAATTCTCGCCGAGTCCGGCTTCGCCGAGCGCCGCCGGATGATCGACACCGACACCTTCCGTGATGATGAGGCCTGTCTCGCCCTGCGCGCGCCGCTTGTAGTAGGCCGCGACGTCACTGCCGGGCAGTCCGTTGGGCGAAAAACCGCGAGTCATGGGTGACATGACGATTCGGTTTGCAAGCGTGACGCCTCGAACAGCGAGGGGCGTAAAGAGCGATCCGGTATCCATGCGCATTCAGATAGTTGACTTGTGTGCGAATAATGATACGCTATGTCTTGCTGATGAAAAAGAAATTATTGGCGCCGGTGAACTGCGGCGCTCAAGAGGAGGATGGCGTTGGAACAAGCACACGCACTGGTGGTAGACGAACTTGCAGAGGAAAGGGAAAAGCCCATTCCCGAGGGCTTTGCATTGATGCCGGAGTTTGGCCCTTTTCACCAGATGTTCGGTCCTACGTACTTTCGCAAGAGCGAGCGCGGGCACGTCATCGGCATGTACGTGCGCGAAGCGCATCGAAACCTCGGCCAGATGATGCACGGCGGCGCCGTTTGCATGCTGGCGGATACAGCCATTACGTGGGCAAGCAAGTATTCGCGTCAACCCGCCGTGAAGGTCTTGACGACGGGCTTGACGGTCAATTTCATGGGCAACGCAGAACCGGGTGACTGGGTGGAAGCCCATGTCGACGTTCTGCGTTCCGGAAAACGGGTGATTTTCTCGGACTGCCAGATCTGGGCCAATGCGAGGTGCATCGCACAAGCATCCGGGCAGTTCCAGGTGATGGGGGAAACCGGCAGCTAGTATGCAGGCGAGGCACGGGGGCGCGGCAAACGTTACGGCATCGACCTGACTCGAGCTTTGTCCAGCGTCGCCCGATACTTCCACGCCGTCAACAGAATCCGGTGAATCCGCTCGGCCCGACGCTTACGTTCTACGCGCGTAGTTTGGATCGCGAGGTGCACTTCCGGGGCGCCAGTGACCAGCGTCAGGAGATCGCGTGCCGCAGTCGCGGGATCGTCGATGTCGATCATTCCATTCGCCGCTGCGGCTTCCAGAACGCCCGTGAGCGGCTCCAGCATCGTCACGACGAACTGCAGAAACTGCCTCGCGACGTCTGGGAACCGTATTGCCTCGCCAATGACCATGCGTGACGTGTGCATGCTGTCCGGTATTGCCATGTGTTCGACGAGTGCATCGATAAGGGATGCCAGGTTCGTCGAAAAGTCGCGGCCGGGTTCCAGGTGCTGAGCGATCTTGCCTCGCAGGTCCGCCATCCCGCGCCAGACGATAGCGCGAAAAAGTTCTTCCTTTGTGCCGAACTGGCGGTAAACGGTCGTTTTGCTGACACCGGCCAGCGATGCGATTTCTTCGACCCTCGCGGCGCCAAAACCTTCCCTCATGAAGACCGATTTCGCGGCGTCGAGCAACCGCTCACGCAACTGTAGCGCGTCGTCGTGGGTGGGCCGGCCGGCCGTTCGAGGTTTGCCCGCCGCAGCGAGCCGCGAGGCTCTGTCGGGAGCCTGAACTGCCAGAGGTTTGGACATCGTTGAGCATTTGATGACGGAATTAGGGCATCAGTATACTAACGAGCCCCAGGGGGCGCCAATAATGGCGCCCCCTGGGGCTCGAAGTGCTCGCGGCTGGAATCAAACGTTGATCATTCCACGTACGTAAGACTCCATCGTGCCCGCGCAAGAGAGCTTGTCTTCACCTTCCTCGAGGTCGGCATAGCGGCCAACTTGCCTGACTAGCGGTCCTTGGAGGCCGTCGGTGTTCCCCGCCGGTGAGAAGTCCACTGTGACTTTGTCGCCGGTAATGAAGCCGCCCCAGTATCCCTCGGCAAGCAGATCGAAAAACGCGAAGCGGCCCTCCACAAGGCCGCGGCCATCGGACGGATTCAGTAGTTGCTCTCCGGTCTTGTCGAGCACGAATGGAACGATCCAGGGGCAGATTGCGTAGCCCTGCGCGACTTCCGACCAGGGACCGGTCCCGATCATTTCGGACATGCCATAGCTGTTCTGGACGTTTTCCGGGCGAATGCCATAGAAGCGTATGATCTGCTCCCGATAATCGGCAGGTGCCGAGGTGCCCTTCAATCCACCGCCGGTCGTGATTACGGTGTCGGGGTGGCAGATTCCATCGGTGATACCGCGCTGGCGCGCGCGCTCCACGAGTGTCCAGTGCAGCGACCAGTTTCCCTGCACGAGAACAGGAACGTCGCGCTGCGCCGTCAGCTTGTCGAGAAAACTGTCGATCATCGCGCCGGTGTGGCGCTGGCGCGCCACCGCATGCTCCTGGAAAGCCGCGACTTCGCTGGGTTTGGCGGAACCGTCGGCGATTGCGCGACGCATGCGGCCCATCGAGATCGTTGCAGAAGCAAGCACCGGTTCGTCGAACATCAGCGTGCTTTCGGCGCCGAGTCGCTTTGCAGCCCCAAGTACAGGCTCGATATGACGATGCGCGCCAGCAGGCGGCATCATCAGGAATACCGGGCGCTTGCCGAAATCACGGCGGATCAGTTCGTTACCGTGAATGCCAAGTTTCACACAGGACTCGGTGACGTTCTCGAGATCGGCTCGTGTCTGGTTGATGAAGCTGCATTTCCCGGATGTGCCGCTCGAGCTAAACACGTAGTGTCCCCCTTCGCGCAACCGACCCATCCATGCGTCGACGTCCTCCACTCCCGTCATATCGACGTCGCTCACTGGGGCGCTCGAAAGCGTCTGCAGCCAGGCCGCCAGATGCTTCCAGCGACCGTTGTCGATGAATTGCTCGGGATAGCTCTTGTAGATCTGATGCGCGAACAGGAGAGGAACCATGTCCGCGTGGCGGTTAATGGTTTCAACGCCCATATCGTCCGCTCGGCGGCGCAGCAGCCTGATCTGGTTACGGCGTTCGGCGAAACGCTCTTTCATGGCGGCGAGCTGAAGCTCGCGAAGTTCTTTAGGGTGAGTGCGAAACGGATCGGCGTCACCGCGAAGCATTGCGTAAAATGGGTCCAGTGCGGACATGTCGTCTCCCGAGCAACTATCTTCTGCGGCGTTAGCGATCAAAGTCAGTGGAGCTCGACACGTCGAGCCACGCTTCAAGATTGTCCTGTACGGACGCGAGCTTCTTTCGGACGACGTCGACGGCATCCGGGCCGAGCGGCAACCGCAACGGCGGGTTCTCTGCGGACACCGCACGCACGACGGCTGCGGCGGCCTTGGCTGGATCTCCCGCCTGCGTGCCGTGATAGCCACTCATCATCTGGCGCATCTTTCCCACGGTGTCAGCATAGGCAGGTGATTCGACCTCGCTCCATTTCAGTGAGCCGCCCGCGAAATTCGTGCGGAAACCGCCGGGTTCAACGATGGTCACGTGAATCCCGAACGGCTTCAGTTCTCGTGACAGCGATTCAGACAGTCCTTCGATCGCATGTTTCGAGGCGCAATAGAAGCTGCAACCCGCTATACCCATTACGCCGGCTACCGAGGAGAAGTTCACGATGTGTCCTCGCTTTCGCTCGCGAAAATAGGGCAGCACGGCGCGGATCACGCTGACCGTGCCAAACACGTTGGTATCGAATAGCTGGCGTGCTTCCGTGTCGGAAACCTCTTCGAGTGCGCCGAACAGGCCGTAGCCGGCATTGTTCACGAGAACGTCGATTGCGCCCGCACGGCTAAGGGCCTGCTCGACAGCGCGGGGCACCGACGCGGTGTCGGTGACATCGAGCAACACGCCATAGGCGCGCCCGGGCGCGAGACTTTCGAACGGCGCTATCTGCGCGTCGTTACGCACGGTGCCCACTACCTTGTCGCCGCGGGCGAGGACTGTTTCCGCAAGGGACCGGCCGAAGCCGGACGAAACGCCCGTGATGAACCACACGGCTGGATGTGTCGTTTGCGCAGTCATAGTTGAATAGGTCTGAATAGTGTTAGGAAGAATTGGCTCATTTGGCAGTACGAGCTTCGGTCATATCCGCAATCTCTCCGCGAACATAGGCATCGATCGTTCCGGCGCACGACAGCTTGTCGTCGCCGCCCGGAAGATCCTTGTAGCGCACCACGTCCCGGATGATGGGCGTTCGCACGCCGTCGATGCCGTGGCCGAATTCCACGGTGACCTTGTCCCCGCTGATGACACCGCCCCAGCGGCCATCGGCAAGCAGGTCGATCATCGCGAGCCGTCCTTCGACGACACCTTTTCCGTCACGCGGATTCAGCAGCCGCTCGCCGGTGGAGTCGAGCACGAGCGGGACGAGCCACGGGGGCACTGTCCACGCCTTCGTTTCATGGAACCACGGGCAGAACCCCGATACTTCGCCCATGCCGTAGCCATCGTTGAAATTGGTCGCGTTGAAATTGAAGAAGCGTGCGCACTGCTGCTGGAAATCTTCCGGTAAATTCGCGCCCTTCTTGCCGCCGCCGATGCTGATGATCGTCTCGGGGTGAAAATCGCCGTCGGGAATGCCTCGTTCGCGCGCCGTAGCGACGATCTGGTAAAGCATGCCCATCATGCCCATGATGAACATCGGTTCGCGGCGCCGCTCGAGCAACTCATCGATGAAGCGCCGGAAGTCGGCTTGCACGCGCTCGGTGCGTTCACGATTCTCGTTCTGGAAGGCTTCGATTTCGCTGGGCAGCGCGGTGCCGTCCGCGATCGCCCGCCGCATGCGGGCCATGCGTGTGGTCTGGGCGGCGCTTTGCGGCACATCCGACATGTAGTGAATATCGCCGGGAAGGGCAATCGAGTCGGCGAATTTAGCCATGCGTTCCGTGCCGGTGTAGGAACCGGAAGAGGGCGTCAAAAGGTAAGCGGGATAGCGACGTGACCGATCGCGCATGCCGCTCGCCGCCCAGCGAATGCCCTGGTCGAGCAGACGCCAGCCCAGTTCACGATCTGTTTCACTCTGGTAGATGAACGACTGCTTGCCCGAGGTGCCGCTCGAGCTCATCACATAATGGCCGTTGCGGCGCAGCTCGTTGATCCAGCCGTCGAGATCGTGGATCTTGCTATAGTCGAGCCCATCGATCTTATTCGTCGTAAGGGTTTGAAGCCATGCCGTGAGGTGACGCCATTTGCCACTTTCGATGAACGAATCGGGATAGCTCTTGTAAACGGCGTCGGCGAATAGCAACGGAACTGCGTCGTCCAGCGTTTCCAGTTCCGTTACGCCGGCCTCGCCGGCCCGCTTTTCGAGAATGCGAATCTGTTGACGGCGCTGCGCGAAGCGCTCCCGTACGGCTTGCAGTTGAACGGCATGGAGGTTATCAGGCGCGTTGCGAAAGGGGTCCTGATGATCCGTAAGTTGCAGAAGGGAAGAAAGGGCATTCATTATCGCGTCTCCTCCTGGTTCGGACCCGATTCCTCCGAGACCCATTTCATGAATCGGTGAATCGGGAACATGCCGTCATGAGGGTAGCCGCCGACTCCATCTGAAATCGACTCGCCCAATGCGACCATGCGCTGTACGCCTGCGCATGCAAGGGCATCGCGCACCTCGGTTACCCGATGCGGCGGATAAATCCCTACGGTTTGCGTTGCGACAGTCGCGTAGCGCGCCCCGTCGCGCAAACTGCCCACCGGAACGACGTTGACGGTCTTGCAGATCGGATGGAAGTCAACCATTTCGTCCGAGCGAATGACGAGCCCTTTGCCGTCATAGCCACCGAACACGCGGTAAAGCGGCTCAATCTCGCGCAATACGTCCACAGCCTCGCGAATGTCATTCGGCACCAGCGGTCCCTGTCCGTCGCCATAGCGGTAATCCTCGCCGAGTGCGAGAGCGAGTTGCTCGCAGTAGCGGTCGGCTTCGTCTTCATCGCCCTCGATGAACTGATAGCGGCTGGCGTTGCACGCGTCCTGGTTGAACGACAGCACATCGGCGGCGCCCGCCCGCGCGACCTCACGCAGAACCTCGTCGGAGCTGAAGGCCTCGCGGCCTATCAGTGATATGGACACCTTGGGGTCGAAGGCAACCAGTTCCAGACCCGGTCCCGCGTAGCGCATCACATGACGTACCGCGCTATCGCCGCCCCAAACGACGATCTTGTCGAAGTACTGCGGGCGATAGAGAATGGACTCGACGTTTTCGTCGCCCCCGCGCCAGTAAGCGGCGGAAAAGGACTGCGTGACGGGATGGTTCGGATCGATTTCGGCCATCGTGCGCAGAATCGCGGTGGCCGTAAACAGGTCATTCGACGGCAGCTTGAGCAAGTGCACGCCTTTCGTCAGCGCGGCGCGCATGACGGTCATGGCCGCAACCATCGGCGAGTTGCCCGCCAGAATATGAACGAGCCTTGGCGGGAATGCGCGCAGACGGCTTGGGCGACCGCGCAGTGTACGTTCCACCCAGCCGTCGACGAGCCTCGCGTCGCCAAGGCTCACACGCAACTCGTCCTCGATTACCTCGCGCAAAAACAGGTTAGGAATGTCCCGATAACAGTTCTCAAGAATCCGGCGTCCGAGGGGACTCACCTGGATCATCGATTCAAGCGCGGCCTGCATGAGCGGATTGACATCGAGATGCAGGCGAGGACCGAGCTCGACGAGGAAATCCACGATTTGCTCGACGGGCACATCAAACGCAGGTCCTGACTCGGCGCGCGGCCAGACGAGGTCATCCAGTTCGACCTTCGGCGTGCAGAAACCCTGACCGAGATCTCGCGATACGTGCTTAGTTGCGTTTCCGGTGATCATGCGGCCGCGATACACATGCGGAACTGGCAGCGGCGCGGAAACCGACGCTTGCGTCGGCGTCTCGCTTGGCCTTGCGGTTGTTTCGGTGTGCTCCATGAAGAGTTCCTTTTTTCAATTGAGGTAAGCGTTGAGCTTTGGCGGTTCGCCGCCCAATTCGGCCATGGCCGTCGCCGTTTCAACTCAGGTTGACGATCATTCGCTCGAGAAGACGTTTGACGGTTGCGACTTCGTCCATCGTGAAGCCGAAAAGCTGACGGTTGCTCGTTTCGACGATGTGCGGCAGGGTCTTGCGGAGCAATTGACAGCCATTTGCCGTCAATCCGAGTTCGACGCTGCGTCTATCGGAAATGCTTCGGATTCGCTCGATCAATCCGCGCTTCTCGAGAGAGTCCAGCTTGCGGGTCATCGCGCCACTGTCCGCGAGAAGGATGCGGCAAAGCGCGGTGGGCGTGCGTGCGCGCTCGTCGTAGAGCGCTTTCAGAATGCCCCACTGGAGAGCGGAAAGCCCGCTGGCGGCGAGCTTCCGGTCGATTTCGCTCCCCAGCAGAAGGTGAACCTGATTCATCTTGAAGGCCACGCTTTCTTCCGTTCGGTATTCCTCCGGGGCAAGCATTCTGGCTGGCTCTGCACCGGCGAAGTCATGGGCCAGACCAGGTGAGTCAACGAGGTTCATCAGGTGCCTGCCAAAAAAGTATCTGCAATTGAATGCAACTATATGTACGCCATTCAAAATATGCAACGCTCGATGAGGTGTGGTTTTCCCCATGTTGCGGTTGGACGATGCTCTGCGCGACGATGCGCACGCGTCTTCGCATCTCAATCGCCAGGGGGAAATCTTGTCTGCATTCGCTGTGATCTGTGACATGGCATTGCCGGTCACGGTCGAAGATGTGACGGCACAATGGCTCACGTCCGCACTCGCGTTCCGCTTCCCGGGCGTGGAAGTGACTTCGTGCAGCCACGTAGCTGTGCTGCCCGGAACGTCGACGAAAGTGCGCGTGGAGCTCGAGTACAACGAGGTGGGCAGGGAGATGGCGCTGCCCTCACGCATGATCGTGAAAGGTGGCTTTCAGAATCACAGCGAGTCAATGAAGAATATGTACCGCAACGAAATGCGGTTCTATCGAGACGTTTTGCCATTCATAAACATGAACGCACCGAAATGCTTCTATGCGGGCGCGGATCCCGATCACTGGCAATCTGTCGTTGTGATGGAAGACCTTGAGCAGCGCGCGGCCCGCTTTTGTAGGGCCCAGCGACCGCAAAGCTATGAAGAGGTGGAGCGTCGTTTGAGTGCAATGGCGTGCTATCACGCACAAACCTGGAACAGCTCGGAATTCAAGACCGGCGGCCGCTTCGATTGGGTCGGGGAGCGCGCTTTTCCGACTGGTCGTTGGAATATCAGAATCGCTATCTCGAACCTGATGTGTGGGCCCACTACATCTCGCTGCCACGAGGGGCTGCTGTGAGCCGGTATTTGCACGACCGCGATTGGATGGTGGCCGCCCTCGCAGATATTGCTTGCCAACACAAAGGCAAGCCCGCGTGTCTCATTCACGGCGATACGCATCTGGGCAACCTGTTCGTTGAGCCCGACGACACGCCAGGCTTTTTTGATGCTCAGGTAAGTCGGGCACCGTGGAGCCTAGAGGTTGGCTATCACATAGGCTGCTCGCTCGATATCGAAGACCGCCGCAGGTGGGAGCGTCCGCTGCTAGAACACTATTTATCGCGACTCAAGGCTGGCGGTGTCGAGGCGCCTGCGTTCGACGAAGCTTTGGAAGACTATCGACGCGATCTCGCATACGGCTATTTCATCTTCGCCATCAACGAGACAAGCTTCCAGACAGAGGCGGTGAATACGGCCTACGCGGCGCGCTTTGGTGCGGCATTGGTGGGTCACGGCAGGGTCGGCCCGGGTTGTGCGACAGGCCGGTAATGCAACGATTGGTTGCATTATCGGCCTCATGAGACTAAGCTTGGTTGGAAATGCCGCCTGAGTCCGCGCAACCGCTTCGGGGGCGAGCAACATACATCATTCGATTACAGCATGCCTTCTCCAAAAGTCTTTTATCAGCGTTTGAGCGGCAAGATCGCGATCGTCACCGGCGCAGGGTCGCTCGGCCAGGGTTACGGCACGGGCAAAGCCATTGCGTGCCTTTTTGCGGCGGAGGGCGCTTCCGTTTGCCTTGTCGATCAACAGTACGAAAGGGCGGCTGAAACGCTTGCATTAGTTGCCGAATCCGGCGGGCAGGGGTTTGTCTGCACCGGCGACATCACGGACGCCGCCTTGTGCGCGCGCATTGTCGAAGAGACCGTTGAGCGATATGGCGGTCTGGACATACTCGTGAACAACGTCGGAATTTCGGGTGCTCCGGGAAGGTTGCAGGACATCGACGAAGCGTCGTGGGACCGTGTGATGGATGTGAACCTGAAGAGCGCGTTTCTGATGAGTCGGAGCGCGGTGCCGCACATCGTGGCGCGCGGAGGCGGGGCAATCGTCAACATCAGTTCGGTTGCTGGCATACGCAGTCACGGGTCGGCCGCATACGGTTCATCGAAGGCAGGTATGGTTGCGTTTACGCGGGAGTTAGCGGTGATGTACGGCCGCGATAATGTGCGCGCCAACGCCATCGCGCCCGGGCACATCTTTACACCCATGGTGCAGAGCATGCTCAATGAAAACGCGCGCGAGCGCCGCCGCAAGATTGCACCGCTTCCACTGGAAGGGGACGCGTGGGATGTTGCGTCTGCCGCGCTGTTTCTCGCCAGCGATGAGTCCCGGTTCATCACCGGCACATGCTTGCCAGTGGACGGCGGCGTAACGGAGGTCGCAGCCCTCGCAGCGTACGATCTGGTGGGACAATAGTTGGAGCCATACGCTGAGCCATGCGCGCGCCATTCTGATGTGTTGCTTTCCGGGCGGGTTTTTCTGGTAACTTAGCGTTGCCGAAATGACCCCCGCTACAGGAACCGGCACCTGTATGGCGCTGACGTGAGCTGTAGAGTTACCGTCCACATCATTGCGCCCATGGCTCTTACGAGCTTTCGCGATGTGGCAGGCGGGTCTTGACCGATCGATGATGGTATGGGTGCTCGCAAGACCGCCGATTCGCTTTTTGCCGCTCTCGCGGACGCATGCCGACGACAGTTGTTGGCGCTGCTTGGCGCGGGTGCGCAAAGCGCGCCTGCGCTGGCGCGCGAATTGAACATATCGCGCGCGAGTGTGCTCAGTCACCTAGGTGCACTGAACGAGGCGGGCTGGGTCGACGTCGTTCATGACGACAGCGGCGAAGCGCTGTACTCGAAGCGCGCGCACGCCGAAGCGCAATTCTTTGCGGAGTGCGTCGCGTTGCAGACACCTGCAAGCCCTGAAGCAGGCGACGTCCTGGACGCCCAGGCCGCTGCGTGGGCGCGAGAGTGGCCAACCGAAGACGCGAACGTCTATCTTATCGGGCAACGACTGCTTCGACTGTCGACGCACATCGACCGGGCGCTCAAGGAGGCCGCTGCAAGCCAAGGCGTTCTGTCTGCCGAGTTGCTGCTGCTGGACGCGCTACTGGTTTCGGGGCCGCCCTATACGCAGTCGCCGACACAGCTTCAGAAGCCTCTGGCGATGACGCTTGGCGGCATCACGAAGTGCGTTAGCCGTCTGGAGCAGATGGGGTTGGTGGAGCGAACGCCGGACCCCGCGGATGGACGCGGGATTCTCGTGCGAATGAAGCCGCGAGCGCGCAAAATCCTGGAAAACATTCTCCGCGAAGGGGCATACGGAACCGACTGGGTGGCATCCAGCCATATGCCGCCCGAACGGCGTGCTGCGCTCTCGATTCTATTGCGCGAACTTCAGCTTTATGCCGATGCGGAGGCCGCACGCAGAAGCGACGAACGCGCCTGATCCTTTTCGTCGATCGTCTACCGTATCTGGATTCCGGGTCACGCTCCGTGGCACTTCGCTACGCTGGCCACGGTCATAAGCAGGTCTCACGCCGGCATTCTTTCGCCAGCAGCTTCCCTCATCTTTCTTTGCCCGCGATTCGCGCGGCCGTGATCGACGGCATGCGCGGTACATCTTCGCGCGTTGCAACTGCCTGACGGCACTCCGCGCGGAAGCGGATTTCCCGCGCGCTCTCCGTATAAACACCTGGTGGAATCCATATACTTTCCCAGTAAAGTAAATTCAGATGCTCGATCTGAGCAGGACATTCATGCGAAACGGAGATGCGATCGATGAAAGCCGCGTATTTTACGAGGGTAGGTTCGCCGCTGGAAATTAGGAGTCTTTCAGATCCAACTCCAGGCGTTGGCGAAGTTGTGCTGAAAATTCACCGCTGCGGGATTTGCGGATCGGATCTTCACATGACGGACGGACACGCGCCGCACTTTACTCTTCCGGAAAACTCGACACTGGGTCATGAATTTGCCGGAGAAGTGATTGCTGTTGGAAAAGGCGTAGAGAGACTGAAAATCGGAGATCCTGTTACGGCGCTCCCGTTCACGGGATGTGGCCATTGTGGAACCTGTCTTTCGGGTCGCCCCAATTTTTGTGCGGATTTCAAGGGCGCTGCGGCTGGCTTTGCGCAGTATGCGGTCGTTGCCGAGCGCGTCGCGACGAAGCTTCCAAAGACGCTGAGCATGGAGGACGGCGCGCTCATCGAACCGATGGCGGTAGGTTTGCACGGCGTTGCGCTCGCGAAACTGACGCCGGGCGCGAAGGTACTGGTAATCGGCGCCGGCCCCGTTGGGCTTGCAGCGATTTTCTGGGCGCGGCGGCTCGGCGCGGGACGCATCGTTGCGACGGCATCCTCATGGCGCCGCGAGGCACTCGCACGACATATGGGTGCTGATGCGTTCGTGGTTCCTGACACCGGCCAGGATCTGGCGGCGCTGGCCGCCGATGCACTTGGAGGCGCACCGGATGTCGTATTCGAATGCGCGGGACAGAAGGGCTTGATCGCGCAGGCGATTCACTGTGTCAGGCCGCAGGGTGACGTCGTTGTGCTCGGCTTCTGCACGGTCCCCGATCAATTTGTTCCTGCTGCGGCGGTGTGGAAGGAAGTACCGATCCAGTTCGCTGTTACGTACAGCATGCAGGAGTTCACGCACGTCGCGAATGTGTTCGACGCGGGGCACGTTGAACCGCAGATGATGATCACGGATCGCATTTCGCTCGACGCGCTGCCCGACGCTTTCGAAGCGCTGCGCAGCCGTTCGACGCAATGCAAGGTCATGGTGAATCCATGGCTCAGCTGAAATCATGGAGTAAATACCTCGCGAGGCTCGCCGAGGCCGAGCATTTGCTCGAATTGACCGAGGCGCCTGACGACCCTCAAACGCGGGCCGATTTGTATCGTCAGTTCCAGATGAATTTCGCGCTTGCGTACTTCATCTATTTCCAGTCCGATCCGCTCCATCCCGACTGGTTGCCTTTCCTGAACTCGGTGTTCATGCTCCAGCCAAATCCGGACGACACGTACTTCATTGCCCCACTGCGCGGCGACCTGCGATACCGGCTGGTGGGGGAGCGCGGAAGCGTACATTTGCTGACGCTCGATATCGGCCGCGGCATCATGGGCACGACCGACGAAGTCCATCCACCGCTCGGACAGTTCGATCTCGACGATCTGGCGATCGACGGCGACGGCCACTTCGAGGTGCTGTTGAGCGTACAACGACCGGCCGGTTACGAGGGCAACTGGCTGCCGTTGCACAGCGAAGCCGACTTTGCGATGCTGCGCCAGCGTTCCTATGCGTGGGGTATGGAACGCGACGCGCGTATTGCCATCGAGTGCCTCGATCCGCCAATCGCGAAGCCGTTGATGGGGTACGAGGAAATCGCGCGTCGAACCGACGAGCTGATGGACTATGCGGGCCGGTTGTCGCGTCGGTGGCTCACACATATGCAGCAATTGCGTGCGCGTATCAAGGTGAACGAATTCGAGTTCTTTGCTTTTGGCGGTGGCCTCGCGAAGCAGGCCTATTGGCAGGCGATCTTCGACTTTGGCCCCGACGAGGCGTTGATCCTTGAAACTGCTCTGCCGCAGACGCACCGATACTGGAACGTTCAGTTAAACGATGCGCTTTTCAACACGCTTGACTTTATCGACCATCAAAGCAGCCTCAACGGACATCAGGCGCACGTCGACGAAGACGGGTGCTTTCGGGCAGTGATCGCTCATCGTGACCCGGGCGTGCCTAACTGGCTCGATACCTGTGGCATGAATCGCGGGACGGCGATCGGAAGATGGTATGCGTGCAGTTCGGAGCCGGTTCCGACGCTCAAACGTGTTCCATTGGCTGATGTGCGTGGCCACCTCCCCGCTCAAACCCCCTTCATCGATGAAAGGGAGCGCGAAAAACGTATTCGGGAACGACGCATCGGTGCGCAGTTGAGGCGGCGTTGGTAAACCTGGCAAATAGATTCGAGGAGATGCGACATGACATTGCCTGAGCGGTTCACAGGCGCGGAGGATGCGCTGCACGCTGCCGCTAGCGGGGTTTCCGGCTTGAGCGATTTCGGGGCCGCGACGGAGTATATGCCGGGCCTCACGCAGTTTTTGATCGCCCTCGACGAAGACGGTCCACGCTTCGTATCCGGGGGGCGCGAGTTTGCCTGGAATGCCCTTGTCGGCGCGCTGGTCTCACGACTCGTGCTAGTAGAGGGGTTGCGCAAACATGCCGGCGCCATGCCGAAAATGCCGCGACGCCCGCTCGTCATTACGGGAATACCAAGGACCGGCACAACGGCCTTGCATAAGCTGCTCTCAGTGGATCCCCAGTTCCAGGGACTGGAGAAATGGCTGACGGTCTTTCCGCAGCCGCGCCCCCCGCGGGGGACGTGGGGCGGCCATGCACAGTTCCAGGCAACCGCGGCGGGTCTCGAAGCGTTCTTCAAAGTTGCGCCCGAAATGCGCGCGGCGCACAACATTGTGGCTGATGAGGTGGACGAATGCCTTGAGATCCTCAAGCAAGGCTTCTGCAGCAATCTCTGGGGATCGTCGTTCCGCGTACCGCAATACGACGGCTGGTGGCGCGAGCAAAGCGAATTGCCCGCATATCGCTACTTTGCGAAGGCCATTGGTTTGATCGGGGCGAGCGATAACGAGAAGACGTGGCTGCTGAAGAATCCCGGCCACATCATGCAGTTGCCCGCGCTCTTCGAGGTGTTTCCCGGTGCTTGTGTCGTGCAGACGCACCGTGATCCGGTGCAGGCGCTACCTTCGCTCGCGAGTGTATTGACGATGGCGCGCCGGGTCTCCGAGGGCGAGCGCGTCGACAAGGGGGAAATAGGCCTGCGTGAAATGGAAAACTGGGCGCGCGCCGCCGATGCGGCAATGGAGGCGCGCGCCCATTTGCCAACGAAGCAGTTCCTCGATATCCGACAAAAGGACTTTCAGGCCGATCCGATCGGTACGGTGAGGCGGATCTACGGCTACTTCGGCTTCAGGTTGAGTGCGGAAACTGAGGACGCGATGCGCGAGCGCGTCAAGCAGAATCCCGAGCGCGCTCACGGCGCGCACGACTACACGCCGGAAGAATTCGGTCTTGCACCGGGAGCGACCAGAGAGCGCTTTTCCCGCTACATGACCATCTATGGACTCGACAGATGAAAACCCTTTCGCTTTCAAGTTTTTCCGGCTTCCTCCAGATTGCCTATGTAACGACAGATGTGGACGAGGCGATTGCTCGCTTCGCTGCTGAACACAACGTTCCGGCATGGGCGCGGTTGCCGGGTATCGAAATCGAATCCATGGGCGGGCGCCACTGCAAACTGAATATCGCACTCGCGTTCGTCGGAGAGACACAACTTGAGTTGATCGAACCGCTCTCGGGCGACGATCGCATCTACCGCGACGCATTGCCTCAAACCGGCTTCGCCATTCGCCACCATCACTTCGCCCAGTTGATCGAAAGCGAAGCCGATTTCGAAACGCAGCGTGACGACATGGCTGCGAGAGGTGTACCCATCGTCATCGACGGCCAGTCGCCGGGAGCCGCCCGCTACTTCTACACAGACCACCGTGCCACGCTGGGCCACTATATCGAGCACATCTGGTATACGCCTGCTGGTCTCGCAGGAATGGAGCAATTGCCGCGCAATGGGGTGGAGCTATGAACCCACTCGACGAAGCGTTCTCGCTGGATGACGACCATCGTCTCGCTGCCCGGATCGCGACAGCGGCCGGCGAGGCGTTAAACGCGATACGCGCATCGGCGGTACTTGCCGGAAAGCCGCTGGGTGCAGTCGGCGACGCTGCGGCGAACGAGCTCATCGTGCGAATGCTCGCCCAGGTACGACCTGACGACGGCTTTCTCTCGGAGGAATCAGCGCCCGACGCGAGACGCCTCAAGTGTGATCGTGTGTGGATCATCGATCCGCTCGACGGCACGCGCGAGTATGGCGAGTCCATCGAAGGACGCGACGATTGGGCGGTCCATGTTGCGCTGACTGTCGGAGGCAAGCCTGATGCATGTGCAGTCGCGCTTCCGGCTCTGGGGCGGACGTTCGCAACCGGCACGCCAGCAAAGTTGCTCGCAGCACCCCAAGGGCAACTGAAAATTCTCGTTAGCCGTACGCGTGTACCCGAACTGGCGCAGAAGGTCGCCGAGCGCCTGAGCGCTGAACTTGTGCCGATGGGCTCGGCAGGCGCAAAGGCAATGGCGGTTGTGCGTGGGGAGGCGCACGCCTATCTCCATGCCGGTGGCCAATACGAATGGGATTCGTGTGCACCGGTAGGCGTCGCACTCGCTGCGGCCTTCACGCGAGCCGCATTGATGGAAGCCCATGCATTTATAACGGCTCGGATGCCCGAATGCCTGATCTGCTCATTTGTCGTCGCGAGATCGCCGGATCGATGCTGGCCGCCATTGCGGCCTCGCAGTGAATTGTTTCTCTTGAAGGACCTGACATGCCTACATTGACTCACCTGCGGCGGCTCGAAGCCGAAAGCATTCATATCATGCGAGAGGTCGTCGCAGAAGCAGAGCGTCCGGTGATGCTTTATTCGATCGGAAAGGACAGCGCTTGCATGCTCCATCTCGCTAAGAAGGCGTTTTATCCTGCGCCGCCACCGTTCCCACTGCTGCACGTGGACACCACGTGGAAGTTTCGGGACATGTATGCGATGCGCGATCGCATGGCACGTGAGACGGGAATGCAGTTGATCGTTCACCAGAACCCTGAAGCCAAGGCACTCGGAATCAATCCATTCGATCACGGGTCGCAAGTCCACACCGACGTGTGGAAAACCCAAGGTCTGAAGCAGGCGCTCGACAATCATGGTTTCGACGTGGCCTTCGGTGGAGCACGCAGAGACGAAGAAAAGTCGCGTGCAAAAGAGCGCGTCTTTTCGTTTCGTACTGCGACGCATCAATGGGACCCGAAAAACCAGCGGCCCGAGCTATGGCGCCTGTATAGCGCACGCAAGAACAAGGGCGAGTCGATTCGCGTGTTTCCGATCTCCAACTGGACTGAGCTTGACATCTGGCAGTACATCTACCTGGAGAACATTCCGATCGTGCCGCTGTATTTCGCGGCGAAACGTCCGGTAGTGCAGCGAGACGGCGTTCTCGTAATGGTCGACGACGACCGCATGCCACTCAAACCTGGTGAAAAGCCAGAGGAAAAGATGGTGCGCTTTCGCACGCTCGGCTGCTATCCGCTGACCGGTGCGGTGGCGTCGCGCGCCACGACTTTGCCTGAAATCATTCAAGAGATGCTTCTCACGACGACCTCGGAGCGGCAGGGCCGTGTCATCGATCATGACGGGGCGGCATCCATGGAGAGAAAGAAGCAGGAGGGGTACTTCTAATGGCACACGTCTCAGACCTGATTGGAACCGACATTGAGCGGTACCTGAAACAGCACGAAACGAAGAGCCTTTTGCGATTCATCACATGCGGGAGCGTGGATGACGGCAAGAGCACACTGATCGGCCGATTACTGTACGAATCGAAGATGTTGTTCGAGGACCAGCTCGCGGCGCTCGCAGCCGATTCCAGGAAAATAGGCACACGCGGCGGCGAGATGGACTATGCGTTGCTGCTGGATGGCCTGGCCGCGGAGCGCGAGCAGGGCATTACCATCGATGTCGCCTACCGGTTCTTCTCGACCGATCGCCGCAAGTTTATCGTTGCCGATACGCCTGGGCACGAGCAGTACACCCGCAACATGATCACGGGAGCGTCGACGGCCGATCTGGCCATTATCCTGGTCGACGCCCGCAAGGGCATGCTGCAACAAACGCGCAGACACAGCTATCTTGTGTCGCTGATCGGTATTCGCAACGTGGTGCTCGCGGTCAACAAGATGGACCTCGTCGATTACTCGCGCGAACGATTCGATGAGGTTTCGCGCGAATACTGTGACTTTGCAGGGAAGATCGGCATTCGAGATGTGACGGCCATTCCGATCTCCGGCGTGAACGGCGACAACATCATCGGGAAAAGTGAAAAGACCGCGTGGTACGACGGTCCTTCATTGATGCATCACCTCGAGAGTGTCGAGATCGACGAGGCGCGTTTGCAGGCGCAGCCCTTCCGGTTCCCGGTCCAGTGGGTCAACCGTCCAAACCTCGACTTTCGTGGCTTCGCTGGGACGATTGCGTCCGGCCTGGTGCGCGTGGGGGAACGCATACAGGTACAGCCGTCAGGACGGGAGAGCACCGTGGCCCGGATCGTGTCGGCGGACGGCAATCTCGACGTGGCCTACGCGGAGCAATCCGTCACACTCATGCTTGCCGACGAAGTGGACGTTTCTCGCGGCGACCTGATTTCGACGGTCGATTCCCCCGCGCAGGTAGCCGACCAGTTTGAAGCAACACTCGTGTGGATGAGCGACGAGCCTATGCTGCGTGGACGCAGCTATTTGCTCAAGCTGGGCACGCGGACCGTCACGGCAACCGTATTGCCACTAAAGTACAAAGTGAATGTCAATACGCTCGAACATGTGGCCGGCGAGACGCTGACCCTGAACGAAATTGGTGTTGCGGAAATTGAGCTTGACCGCGCGATTGCTTTCGACCCATACGACCACAATCGCGAAACGGGCGGCTTCATTGTGATCGACCGCATGACCAACAACACGGTTGGCGCCGGCATGTTGCGGTTCGCGTTGCGCCGCGCAAGCAACATCCACTGGCAGACCCTGGAGGTCGACAAACGCGCGCGACGGGTGCTGAACGGGCATCAAAGCGGTGTGGTCTGGCTTACCGGACTATCGGGAGCGGGCAAATCGACCATTGCCAATCTGCTGGAGAAGCGCCTGCACGCAATGGGCATGCGCACGTATTTACTCGATGGCGACAATGTCCGGCACGGGTTGAACAAAGATCTGGGATTCACGGCTGAGGATCGCGTCGAGAATATCAGGCGCATCGCCGAGGTGGCGAAGTTGATGGCCGACGCGGGCGTGATTGTGATCACTGCGTTCATTTCGCCGTTCCGATCTGAACGAGGCATGGCGCGTGATCTTATGGAAAACGGTGAGTTTATTGAGGTTTTCATCGACACTCCGCTCGAAGTGGCTGAACAGCGCGACCCTAAGGGACTCTACAAAAAGGCACGCCGCGGCGAGCTGAAGAACTTTACCGGGATCGATTCGCCCTATGAGCGTCCGCAAAATCCGGAAATGCGCATCGACACCACGAGCTCTTCCCCGGAAACGGCTGTAGAAGCGATCTTCGACAAACTCCAGGCGATGGGTTTCCTCGACGTGTTTCGAGGCGCGCCGATCTGAGCCGGTGACGGCTGTGCACATGGACGTGCTCGTCCATGTGGCGCTTCCCCCACCCGTGCGTTCATATTGTTATACGGTATTCATTTATGTATACTCCGTGCTGTCATCTACGGGAGATGCTCGAAGCGATTCCCCGTGTTGACGGCGCCCTCGACGGGCGAGAGTCCAACGAGCATGGCGACGTTACGAGGCCAGGGAGAGAGTGGGGATGGGGGAGGTGAATCAGCAAGAGCATGGTCCACGCGAGTCGATGGAATACGACGTGGTGATCGTTGGCGGTGGCCCCGCAGGGCT
Organism: Paraburkholderia diazotrophica; assembly: GCF_900108945.1. Taxonomy (GTDB): domain Bacteria; phylum Pseudomonadota; class Gammaproteobacteria; order Burkholderiales; family Burkholderiaceae; genus Paraburkholderia; species Paraburkholderia diazotrophica. Next base: position 27,211 of record NZ_FNYE01000042.1, read on the forward strand.
GTCCGCAGCGATCCGCCTGAAGCAGCTGGCCGCGCAAAAAGGCGTCGAAATCGGCGTCTGCGTGCTGGAGAAAGGCTCGGAAATCGGGGCGCATATCCTCTCGGGCGCTGTTATGGATCCGCGTGCCCTAAACGAGCTGATTCCGGACTGGAAAGAGCAAGGCGCGCCGCTGAACGTGCCCGTGACCGAGGATAAATTCCTTTTTCTTTCCGAAACGGGGGCTACGGCTGTGCCGAACTGGGCACTACCCGCCAACTTCAAGAACCACGGCAACTACGTCATCAGCCTCGCCAACGTCACCCGCTGGCTGGGTCAGCAGGCCGAGGCGCTGGGCGTGGAAATCTTCCCCGGCTTTCCGGCCGCCGAAGTGCTCTACAACGACGACGACTCGGTCAAGGGCGTCGCCACCGGCAACATGGGCGTCGGCAAGGACGGCGAGCCGACCGAGAACTTCCAGCTCGGCATGGAGCTGCACGCGAAGTACACGCTGTTCTGCGAAGGCTGCCGCGGGCACCTGGGCCGTCAACTGAACGAGAACTTCAAGCTCGGCAAGGATTCGGATCCGCAGGTCTACGGCATCGGCATCAAGGAACTGTGGGAAATCGATCCCGCGAAGCACCAGCCCGGTCTCGTGATTCACACGGCCGGCTGGCCGCTGGAGTCGGACACCTACGGCGGCTCGTTCCTGTACCACACCGACAACAACCAGGTGATGGTGGGCTTCGTTGTCGGGCTGGCGTACCAGAACCCGTATCTATCTCCGTTCGAGGAATTCCAGCGCTATAAGACGCACCCGGAAATCCGCAAGTATCTGGAAGGCGGCAAGCGCGTGTCGTATGGCGCGCGCGCGATCACGGCGGGGGGCCTGTTGTCGCTGCCGAAGCTTACCTTCCCGGGCGGCGCGCTCGTCGGTGACGATGCGGGCTTTTTGAACGCCTCGCGGATCAAGGGCAGCCACGCGGCGATCAAGACCGGCATGCTCGCAGCGGACGCGGCATTCGAAGCCGTGCAGGCCGGCCGCCAGAGCGACGAACTTGCCGCGTACCCGCAGGCGTTCAGGCAGTCGTGGCTGTACACGGAACTGTACAAGGCGCGGAACTTCAAGCAGTGGATGAGCAAGGGCCTGTACCTGGGCACGCTGATGGTCGGCATCGAGCAGAAGCTGCTGGGCGGCAACGTGCCGTGGACCCTGCATCACCACCATCGCGATCACGAGATGTTCAAACCCGCGTCGCAGTGCAAGCCGATCGAGTATCCGAAACCTGATGGCAAGCTCACGTTCGACCGGCTCTCGTCGGTGTTCATTTCGAACACGAACCACGAGGAGAACCAGCCCGCGCACCTGACGTTGAAAGACATCACGGTGCCCGTCGGTATCAACCTTCAAACGTACGCGGGACCCGAGACGCGGTTCTGCCCAGCAGGCGTCTATGAGTTCGTGAAGAACGACGACAACAGCGACCGTCTGCAAATCAACGCGCAGAACTGCGTGCATTGCAAGACCTGCGACATCAAGGACCCGACGCAGAACATCGTATGGGTCACGCCCGAAGGCGGCGGCGGGCCGAATTATCCGAATATGTGACCAGTACCAGATGAGTCTCAGAGGCAAGATCCAGTATGAAACTGATTCGGTCTATCGAGGAGTTGAGAGCTCAGTTGCGCGGACAAAACCGCACGGCCTTCGTGCCAACAATGGGCAATCTGCATGAAGGGCATCTGTCGCTTATCAGGCTTGCGCGGCAGCATGGCGATCCTGTCGTTACCAGCATTTTCGTGAATCCGCTGCAGTTTGGACCCGGCGAAGATTTCGAGCGTTATCCGAGAACACTCGAGGCGGACTTGGAGAAACTCCAGAAGGAGAATGTGTACGTTGTCTTTGCCCCGACGGAACGAGACCTCTATCCGCAAGCGCAAGAGTATCGTGTGCAGCCTCCTGGCGGGCTTGGCGACATGCTGGAGGGGGAGTTCCGGCCTGGCTTCTTTCAAGGCGTTTGCACGGTCGTAATGAAGTTGCTGTTATGCGCGCAGCCGCGTGTGACGGTGTTTGGAAAGAAGGACTACCAACAACTGATGATAGTTAGGGAAATGTGTAAGCAGTTCGCCATGCCCACGGATGTAATAGCCGGCGAAACCATCCGCGACATTGATGGACTCGCGCTGTCCTCGCGCAACCGCTTCCTCACGCCGGAGCAACGGGTGGAGGCTCCCACGCTGCATCGGCTCCTGCACAGCGTGCGCGAGGATATCTTGAGCGGGCGACAAGATATTCAGCGAATTGAGCGGCGTGTATTCTCAACGCTCGTCGATCGCGGCTGGAAGCCTGATTACATCTCGGTCCGAAAGCAAGCCGACTTACGCTTTCCGACGGAGCCGGATGTCGTCGAGCAAAAGCTCGTTGTGCTAGCAGCAGCGCGTCTCGGCAGCACGCGCCTTATTGACAACATTGAGATTTGAACCTCCGATGCTATGCCTTGCCACTGTTATCGAGAGGTAGGGCGAGAGTGCAACTCGAAGGCGCGGCCTGCGCCTGCCTGAAATTAACGTTTCGTTATGACTGAACCAGCGATTCATCACGACGGCTCCCGTAGGCGATCGGTGCTTGTGACGGGAGGCGCCCGACGAATCGGTCGGGCGGTGGCCATGGGGTTTGCTGCCCGAGGATGGGACATTGCCGTTCACCATCACGAGTCGAAGCGCGAAGCGCAGGAGATTGTTGATCAGATCGCAGCGCAAGGCGGACGCGCGATTTCCCTTTGCGCAGATCTTTCGAACGAGGAACAAGTGAGAGAACTTGTGCCCGCTTGTGTGCAAGCGTTCGGACGACTCGATTGTGTCCTGAACTGCGCGTCGCGGTTCGAGGAAGATACGGCACAGACCTTTACCTACAATCTCCTGCTGAACCTCATGGAAATTAACGTCGCTGCACCGCTGGCTCTCGCGCGGGGGCTCTACGACGCGATACCGGATTGTGCAGTTGCCGACGAGGTGCAGCGCGGCGTCGTTGTGAACGTTCTGGACCAGAAGCTTTACAACATGAATCCAGACTACATCTCCTATACCTTGACGAAAGCCGCATTGGCGAATGCCACGATTGCGCTTGCGCAGGCGTTAGCGCCGAAGGTCAGGGTGGTCGGTTTGGCTCCCGGACTTACGCTTGTCTCTGGTGATCAAACGCAAGAGCAGTTTGAGATGGCTCACAGAATGACTCCACTTCGGCGCGGATCTCAACTTCAGGACATCATCGATGCAGCCATCTATCTCGCCGAGGCCCGCGGAGTTACCGGGACGACTCTGGTTGTTGACGGCGGTCAACATCTCGCATCCAGCCAGCGCGACGTGATGTTCGTCAAATTCGAGTAGGCACGCGGACAAGACCTCACATCTCGCGGCAGAAAAGGCTGAAAGCGGTGCAGCGCGAAACGGGAGCGCGTAGAAGATGAGGGGATAGTGAAGCGAAAGTACAAGGACTCGTTACCCGGGAAAAGATCCTGGACAGCGCGGACATTTTATTTTTCGAGCGTGGCGTTAGCTCCACGTCTCTCCAGGACATAGCTCACGCGGCTGGTATGACAAGGGGCGCTATCTATGGGCACTTCTCAAACAAATGGGCACTCATTGCGGCTCTGTTTGAGCGATCGGCGCTGCCTCTAGACCCATTCACAATTTCGGCGGAGAGGTTAAATGGGGCAACGTTCAATGCTTTGCGCACGGAACTTGAACAGCGATTGACCGATGTCCTTCAACCCGGCCCACAACGACGTCTTTGCATTCTCCACAGCAAGATCCGAAGGAAATGCTGTTGTTTCTACATCGATGCTGGGGGCAGCTGCACGAGTCGCGCAGTCGTCTATCAAATCCGCGCTAAGGCTCACGGCCGCACATCTCGAGGTCACGAACCATGTCGACTATGCCGCGGAAGCGATATACATACACTCATTGTTGACGGGCTGCTTTCACCTGAGTTTGGTCATGCCTTCGCATCAGGGCGCAGAGCAAACCCGTGCGTCAGCTGTCGTCGGAAGGGCACTTTCAACCTTGCCGATTGACGGGCACCTTGAATCGGGGCGGAGAGGTGTTTTCGAAAGCCGAATATCAGGGAAGTTCAGAGCCGTTCGACATCACGTCAGTCGTTGATAAGCAATCGCTTCAACCGTTAGTAGAAGTGGTACGGAACGACCCGCTAGAAGTGCTAGTCCTGCAAAAGCGCTTTGGGCGCATTAAATCGCGAAACTTTGGGGCTGTGCTACTGCCGGGCTCGCATTGTCAGATTTCGAAATGTCAGCCTTACTGAACCGCTCCCTGATTAGTTTCTACCTCGGGGATTCAATCGTTGTGGGTGTTTGCATGAATTCAGATTCCATTTGCACGGGATGTCGCCGCGCAAATAGCGGCCCCATGACCATGCACAAAGCAGCAACGGTTAGCGTCTTCGATACGCCAAATTGATCCGCGCAGACACCCCACACGAACGCACCGACGGCCATAGAGCCTTGGAACGAGAGCAAGAAAACGGCTAACGCGCGAGCGCGCACCCACGCGGGAAGATTCGCCTGGAAGGCGGAAGAGACGGTGGAGTTGAATGTGATCCATGCGGCCCCCCCGACGAGCAGAGACACACAGACAGGTGCGACGTATGGCACATGGGCCGCAATCAATGTTGCCAAACCGAATAGCACAGACGCACCGCTAGCTAGAGTATTGAGCGTCAAATAGCGACGTATCCGACCGAGCGCAATTCCACCAGCAACGGCTCCTGCTCCCAGGCTACCGAGCAACGTTCCATACCCGCCGGGGCCAGAACCTGGATGATGTTTCGCTACGAGCGGTAGTAGCGCCCACAAGGCGCTTGCGCTACCTACAAAAATGATTGTGCGAACAAGATGCCCGCGCAGCGCGACACAACAAAGCACATAGCGTGCACCGATACGCATCGCGCTTACCAGACGCTCGGGCTCCGAAACGACTGTTCTCTCCGGCTTGTACCAAAACAGAAAGATGGACACCGCGACTGCAAATAGTCCCGTCGTGAGAGCGAAGACCGCGTGCAATCCTGATCCGGCGATAACCGCACCCGCTAGAGCAGGACCGACTGCTCGTGCGCCATTGAAAGCGACACCATTGAGCGCGATCGCGGAGAGCAGCGCTGACCGAGGCACTGCTTCAGCAGTGGAGGATTGCCACGCCGGAACTGACACGGCACTCCCTGCTCCGAGCAGAAAAGTAAAAAGCAGCAGCCTGATCGGATTGATCGCGTTCAGCACCAGCAGGATGCAAAAGAGGACGGAGAAGATCAGCGTCCAGCAATGCGCGGCCAGCAAGAGGCGGCGCTTGTCCATCAAATCGGCGAGCACTCCCGCCGGCATCCCGAACAGAAACGCCGGCAACGTGGTGGCAGCCTGGGTCAGCGCAACCATCACTGGGGACGTCGTGAGCGACGTCATTAACCAGGCTGCCCCCACGTTTTGCACCCAGGCGCCAAGGCTCGCGGCCAGCATGGCCATCCATATCGCCCGGAATGGTCGATAGCGAAGCGGGTCTGACGCCGGTGGTGGTTTCGTTGAAGGCATTGGGCTCAGACTTTGGAGGTCACGCGTGACACCGCGTATGGATCGCTCGATGTACTCGCCGGATCGGCAGCTTTCATGCGTAAAATGGAATGGTGATCGCAAATATGAACATGATAGCCGTGATCTGTCAATGAGTGATTTGAGTCAGTCCGTGAAGATGCTGCGCGTCGGAAGTCCCGCAGTCGCTGGCAGGCATGGGGTCTGAGACCGTTCCCATGCGACAGAAGACCAAATGTTGGTTTATGTGCCGTCCTGCAATTTCGGCCGTACTCTCGTCCGATCGTCCTCGACCTGCACCGATAAGTAGACGCCACCCGAAGACGAAGTCTTTCGCTTAGCCAGGGGCGCAGACCGATGGGTGACGACTGCGCCTCGGTAGGCAGCACCAAGAGCGCCAGTACGATGCCGCCGATGTTCTTTCGCGTCAGTGGAAAGCATGTCGACCGTGACGAAGGCGTCATCGGAGGGCATCATCGGCGCCGGGCCGTTACAGCTAGCCCTATGTCGCGGAGTGTCCGGGCGCGCGGTGCAGGCAGAGTGACATATGAGAGTTCAACAAGCACGACTGAATGCGAAAGCGACTGGTCGCTGGTGAGCAGTTGAACAGGTCTCGCGTTGGCGCGACCGGAAATGACCACATAGAACATGCCCCAGCCGCCTCGGGATGTGTCGCGGTGAGGGTGCCGCGACATGGAGGTCCGGGGCCGATACTGTCGCATCGGTCATCACTTCCTCGCAGTAGACGCTGGATAAGTGGGATCAGTAAGCGCGGAATAGACGATTGAGCGCTGCACTGATGCGGTCCTGTTCACCTTTGAGCGTACGACTCGCGGGGCCGAGGTCACCTGTCCGGACCGCGCCGAGCAACGGCGTTTCAAGCACGAACGGCTCTCACTCGATCTCAATGATGGGTGAGAGATCCCGCGCAACCCTTGGTCGTCGTGTAAGTGCTGGTTAAACGCGTCAAAGGAATGACTACGCGTGACAGGAGATTGCCCAGATAGGCCGAACATCGCCGATGGATATTGATTTTACATAATCTTAATTATCAACGCTGTTGGTATGTTCTGAAGTGTTGCGCATGGAACGGCATTGAGGCTCCGGATACCGCAACGGCGACACTCATTTATGGTATGTTCCGCCGTTGCGTTTTGTTCTGGACCTTTTTATGTTCGTTCAGGTCAGCACCGAGGGCGTGGCGCGGGCGCTGCGGGGTGTCGCGCTGGTCGACAGCAATCACGTTCCGAGATACTGGGCCGCAGTCTGGCTGATCGTTGCTGGATCACAATGGGCAACGTCCACGCAGACGATGCGGCTTCGGTACGTCGAAAACCTGTATGAGCACGCGGACCGGGCGTTCAAGGCGAATGCGCTGGACGACTCGCTGTCTGAACTGGATGATGCACGGCTCGCGGACATTCTCGAGTCGTGGTTCGTGAGCCTGCGCAACCAGCCTGTCGCTACGCGCAGCAACGAGGACCGCTGGCAGACCGGACTCGCGTTCGTGACGTCGGTAGTCAACTGGCTGTCGAAATCGGCGGACGCGAAGATGCGGCGGATCGAAGCGCGAATCCACCGGCTCTCGACGCTTTACAGCCAGCTTCACATTCGACAAGGCGGCCGCAGTGAGGCGGTCCGGTCGTTGCCTGCCTGCGTGGTCGAGGGTCTCTATCAGATGCTTGATCCGGAATCGGATGCCAATCCGTTCCAACGCACGCACACACGCTGGCGAGTCTTCATCGCCTTCGTGCTGATGCTCCATCAGGGCCTGCGTCGCGGTGAACTGTTGCTGCTGCCTGCGAACGCCATCAAGAGCGGTCATGACCGCAAGCTCGGCCGCACACGGCACTGGCTGAACATCCAGCAAAACGGATATGAAGAGGCGGACAGCGACAGCCGATACTCGAAGCCGAGCATCAAGACGATCCATTCGGTCAGGCAGATTCCCGTTAGCGACGCGACAGCGCGTCTGGTGCAGACCTATTGCGAAAACTACCGGGGACGGCCCTCCCATTCGTTCATGCTGAGCGCCCAGACTGGTGGCCCGCTCTCCACGGAATCATTGACGAAGATCTTTACAGCGATATCGAAAGCGTTGCCCAGTGAAGTGCTGCAGGAACTGCATGACCGCACCGGAAAGAAGTCGGTTACCTGCCACGACCTCCGCCACACCTGCGCGGTCCTGCGCCTTCACCAACTGCTGGAGCGTGGTGACGCGATGCCTGAAGCTTTGCAGAAACTGCGTACGTTCTTCGGATGGTCGAAAGAATCGGACATGCCATCACGTTATGCCAGAGCTGTCTTTGAGAGTCGGCTCGCGAACGTATGGAACGATGAGTTCGACGATCGTGTGGCTATGCTGCGCGCGCTTCCGCAGGGGCAATGACCATGCAAAGCGATGTCCCGTTCTCTCTTGGGCAAGCCGATCCGTCGTCGCTGCTCGAAAGGATCGTGGCAGCCCTGCCAGAGCTACCACCCGTCATTCGTTACTACGACGACTTTGAGGAAAAACCGCGTTCCATCTCCGGGGTGTGCCAGGCCGATGTGTTCGCGCTTCACATTAACGGCCGGCTGTTCCGGCTCGACCTTGGCCGGTATCCCACTGCCTACGGTGCTTTGCAAAAGCACCTGCTCGTCTTCCTGTTGGGTGAAGACCTGCATATCTCGACCTGCTTCAACGTATTGAATGCGGCCATGCACCTCGATGCCAACGACGTCGAACGCGTCGTGGACGCTGGCCCGACCGGTATATCGGCGGTATGGATGGCGCTACGTGCCCGTCAGTTAGCTATCCACGCCTACCGTTTCGTCAAGGCTGTTCTGCGTCTTCTGTGCAAACATCGCCTGTATGGGTGGTCCGAGTCGTATCTGACCTATGTGGGCACTGCCCTGCCCGGCCCTGCGTCGGACTCGTATGCCCGCGTGCGGTCGGGCGATGTGTTCCTGACTGCTGATGAAGAAGCGGCGATCGTTCGCTATCTGGACGGAACGTCAGACCTCGTTAGAACCCGCGGCTGGTCAGGTCTTGCGTACGAGGAGCTGTGCGACGCCGCGATGGTGCTCTGTTCCTACCAGTTTGCCATGCGTCCGATTCAGATCGCGATGCTGACGAGGCGTGACATACGGATCTGGGAGCCCGAGCCTGGCGACGAACCGGCTGTTCACCTCACGTTTCTCATGGTCAAGCAACGGGGAAAGCTTCGAAAAAGGCCGATGGTCCGTCGTGTTAAGCAGGAATGGGCTGCACTGTTCGTCGCCCTGGTGTCACACGCAGACGCGCAGCATCGCGAGCCAGGCGATCGCGTCTTCGAGGTCGACTCGAACCATGAGGCTGGGTCGCGTATTGCGCGACGCGTGGAACGCCTGATCGGAGACGATGCCTGCGCGATGGACCTTCGACATACGGCGGCCCAGCGGCTCGTTGACGCTGGCGCCAGTCACGAAGAGCTCGCCGAGTTCATGGGGCATTCATACGTTCAGACCGGACTGGTGTACTTCCGGACGTCAGCCTCCCACGCGGAACGGGTCAACCGGGCGCTCGGCGCGTCGGACGTCTATCGACGCGTGGCGAAGATCGCGCACGACCGGTTCATCTCCCCGGAAGAGCTCACCCAACTCAAGGGTGAACAGCAGATCGCCGGCGTGCCTCACGGCATTCCGATCGCCGGCATCGGCGGCTGCGCATCGGGACAGCCCGCGTGCCCCTATAACCCGGTGACGTCGTGCTACGGATGCAGGAAGTTCATGCCCTTGCATGACAGGGCGACGCACGAGAGCGTGCTGGCCTCGATGCGCGAGGTGGTCGTGTTCTTCGAACAGGGTTCGCGTGGCGACACCCGGTCTCCGACCTATCTGCAGTTACAGCGCACGATTGCCGAAATACAGATGGTCATCGACGAGATGGAAAGCGAGGACCAATGAACCCGCATTACTCCGCGTTCATTGAGCTGGGGAAGACCCTTGCCCGTCAAAAAGGGCTGCACTGGGAGATGCCTCTAGACGAGTCGGGCACGGTTCAGGACGGCGTGGGATGGAACCTCACGGTCATTGCCGGCGACGTACCGCCGCCGAATCACTACCTGCGCGACCTTGGTGCGGACACGAAGGCGCTCGCAATCGTCAACGCGGAACGCGCCGAGCGCGGACTGGCACCACTGGCCAGAAAGCCGCTGTCCACCGCATGGCAGGACCTGGTCAAGGCGGCCGTCGCAGAACAGTTGCTGTTCAGGCGCAATACCACGGGACATGTGTACAAGCACATTCTTCGCCCGCTGCGCATAGTTGCTACGTGCGTAGACAGCGAGCCGTGGGAATTGACTGTTGATGATCTGCACGTTGCCATCCGTATAGGCACGGCTGTCCAGGCCTCGGGCAAACTGGGGGATGCGGTGAGTGGCATCGTCAAGCTCGTGTTCGACGCCCAGCATATCTGTGACGCCGGTCCGTTGTACCCGGCGCTTGCCGTTCCGCGGATGAAAGGCAAAAGCGCGATCAGGGCAAAACATACGTGGTCGCCGGTCGAGCTTCGTGACGATCTCGAGGCCCGCAAGCGAAGCGAGCGTCTGCCAGAACGCCGGGCATTCTGGGAACTGACGCGCATCGTGATGACTGAAAAGCCGCGCACATTCATGGATGAACTGCGCTTTGCGGCGCTGCGCACGATGATCATTACGGGAATGCGGTCGGGTGAGGCAGCACTTTTACCCGCGGACTGGAAGCGGGAGCGCACGTATCTGGATTCGAAGGGACGGCCAGCCGGCGAATCCGGTGGCATCTCGACTTCATTGATGGTTCGCCACTTCGCAGAAAAGCAGCAGGGGGATGAAACGGATAGCCGGGTCTTGTATGAAGCGACCCAGCCGGTACCAGAGATGTTCCGGACGCTACTGACAGAGACGCTTGACCACGTGGCACGGATCACGGAACCGCTGCGTGCGACGCTGAAGCTGCAATGCGAAACGGGCCGACTGCTGCCATGGTATCCGGTCGACAGCGTTGTGCCCTTCATCGAAATCTATACGCGCCTCATGGGCAATCCGTTCTGGCTGGACATTGAACGGGAACCATTCATCGAACGCTATCGGAACGGCTTCGAACCAGCCGTCCTTGCTGAACTGCAGGACTATCAGCATGCGCGGCGGCACAGCGGCGATATGACGCTCGACATGGCCGTCTATCAGTTCGGACATCGCCTGAAGTCAGCGATGCGCGCAGGCAAGACCCGCCTGCGCTTCCGTCATGGCGACGGTTCACCGATCAGTCTCCTGGCACGGACGGGATGGCATGCAACATACCTGCACGTCGGAGAGTTCGAGGAGCACATCCGGCTGACAACACCAACGAAGGTGTCTGACACCACGCCTTTACCGCTGGCAGTTGGCTCCGTTCACCCGTACGAGCTTCTGTTCGTGCAGCCAAAGCGTTCACTCGCAGAAGAACGTAATGACCTGCTCTGTGACGTTAATCGTTACATGTGTGTCCGCCGCCCTGGTCCCGATCTGATTCAGTTGGCGCTCGGCGAGCACTCAACCTGTGAAACTGTGTTTGAGAAATACGGGCAAACGGATGAGGATCGTACGCTGCGGATGGAATCGCACATGTTGCGTCATCTACAAAACACGGAACTGTTCCGGCTCGGCGTTGCCGACACGATCATATCTAAACGCTTCAACCGCCGCAGCGTCGCCCAGAGCTACGAGTACGACCATCGAAGCCTCGCGGAAGAACTTGACCACATTGAAATTCCACAGGAGATCGAAGTCATGCTGGGCGAGAAAGCCAGCACGGTCGCCCGACTCATCAAGGGCGGCAAAGCAAACGGGCCGATAGTCGATATGTTCCGGCGCATTCAGGTCACGAAGGGCGATATGGCTGCATACGAATACCTGCGCGCAGAAGCGGACGGCTTCCATGCCACACCATATGGGCATTGCCTGAACTCGTTCACTGTCGACCCTTGCCCGAAGCATCTCGAGTGCTTCGCCGACTGCCGTCATCTCTCGGCGACCGACCTCCCGGAGCACCGGCAGAACCTCATCCGTCTCGAAGGAAAGTTCGAGCTGGCGCTGGAGACGATCAGGGCCCGTCCTTCAACGAGCATTGGCTGGAAAAACCAGCTTGACCACGCAGAGAAGCGGCTGGCCGGCGTACAGAAGCTGCTCGCGACGGCGCCGGGTGGACATCCCTTCCCTGACGGCGTCGACCTCTCGGCGCCGGCGCAACGTGGAGTACTTGATGACTGAGTCCAGTGAAACGACAGCGTCCGGCGACGAGCCGATGCGCGAGATCCTTGAAACGCTGCTGGCCAATGACGAAGACATTACGGCTCGCGCGGTCGCGCGGCTGCACCCGTCCATCAACGCGGCGTCGTCGATCACACGTAACGGGTCCCGAAGCAAGCTGCTCGCTGAATATCAACAACGGCAGACCGAATACCGGCGTTGGCGAGGCCGCGTAGCGAAACGGTCCGGTACCGACACCGCGGCATCGCTCGCCGACAAGGACATCCGGATCGCTGAACTCGAAGCCACTGTGCAACTACTGACCGCTTCCCACCTTGCAATGTTGCGCGCCGTCGGCGAACTCGGCGGCTTCAGCAAGTGGGCCAGGTTCTATGAACAATATCGCGATGCACGGGACAAACTTGCGGAGCTTGGCGCAATACCTGAAGCGACAGTATCTCCAATGCCGGCGGACAGCCCGAAGCATCGCCGTGAAACAAAACGTCGATGACTGTCTGGTTGGCGCGACAATGTACGCATGATCCTCTCAGCCACGAAATGGCTGCGGTTCTGCGGTGGAAGCCGCCTCTCTCCCGAAAGGAGTATCACATGTCCTATTGCCCCTTCTTCCAGACCCTGCACGATGAAACGCGCCCGGTGGGCAATCTCGGCAGGGGAACTCACTACTCTGTCCTACGGGCACCGGTCTGGCACGACGAGTCCATGAACAGGCTCGAACGTTGCGCGTTCCTCGACTTCGCCATCATCTGGGATGAGGATCACGACGATCGCGTGGTTGACGCGATTATGGTGCTCTACATCAGTGGCCTGCTCGCGCCGGTACGGTATATCGGCGAGCGGAAAGGGACGCTCTCGGTGCTCCTGGCCACCGATGTTGTGCGCAATTGGGCTCCCGAAACCCTGAAGCAGTATCGCGACGACATCAACGAAATCTGCCAGTGCCTGGAAGACCCATGGTCGGCGACAGTCGATAGCACTGACGGCCACGAACATTCGATCATCCACAGTTCGGCCGAGAACGTCGCTACCTATCTCAAGAACATCGACATGCTGTGGGAATTGGGGGTGAAGTCAAAAATGTATCCGGCTCCGGCAGGAGCGCAACACTGAAGCTGGCAATATCCTGTTGCCAAGATCAATCCCGTTGCGTCCTTGGATGAGTATCGACGCAACAAATGCGCGGAGGACGGTCACGCAACAGGAAACACTTGAAAAAGTGGATATCCTGTGGATAAATCGGCCGCCTTACCCGTTGAAATATAACAAAACCTGAAAAAACAACCTAACGCAACACCACACCATAGGTGCCAAGAATCAACGAAAATGAACGGTCGTGCTTTTTAGGTCGAAACAATGCGACGCAAGCGTCGTCATGCCGTGGTCCGCCCCGGACGCCCGTCAAGGCGTCAGCCGGTGAGCGATCCTGCGGCTTGCCTGAATCATCACGCTGGCCAGGCCGGTGATCTTGTCGGGATCGCGGGCCGTGAAGGTCTGGGCGATGCCGCTGATCGGCGCATTCAGCACGCCGGCCGCCCGGTTGGTCCAGACAAGGCTCAGCGAACATCCGTCCAGCGCCTCGTGCGCAAATACGTTGGCTTCTGCGGGACTGATTCTCGCCAACGCTGCTTCAACCTCATCCGGGCTGATGCAGTCCGGCAGATAGCTGATCCGAACCTTGCCGAGCATCTGCTGTTCGAGCATGATCGTCACCTCGCGTGGCCGGCCGATACGTCGGCATACGGACATTAGGACACGCGGTCAATCCCCGCCATGCCCGTCAGGCCTTTGAAGCGGTGGCAAAAAAATGGCCCGCACTTCGCGGACCCTTTTCTGGCGAGGCACAGACAGGCGGCCAGTTTCCCGCCAGCCCCGCCGGTGCCTCGCGTTGCGGCACGTGCCGTTAATGCCGTTAACACGCACCACGTCTACATGATAGTCACTGCGGCCGCGCGCGGCGGCGTTTTTATCCCCATCGCACCTGCACGAGCGCGGACCTCGGGTGGCCGGTCCGGGTAGCCAGAATCTCCCGGATGGTGGCCAGCGATTGCTCGGCGGCCGCGCTCGGCGTGAGACGGCGCGATGCGACGAACCGGGGCGCCTTCACGCCGAGCGTCCGGCACACCGCTGACAGGTATGGCTTCGACGCGCCGTACCGTTGCGCTGCTGCCGCGATTGCTGCATCACCAACCTGCTCGCGCAGCCACGCAAGCGTGCGGCGGTCCCGCTCATTCTGCACGCGCACCAGATGCTCCATCACGCCCTCCAGTACTGTATGTATGATCATACTGTATATATATACAGTCTTCGGGGGATTTTCAAGCGATCTGAGCGCATCGCACAAACCGCGGGCGCAAACCATGATTTATTCTCGACAAATGCAAGCTTTTGGATGTTCCAGCGAATAAATCATGCGCGCGGCAGCGATGCGGGTCCGATGTTCTGCCGAAAAAACCATGCAACCGGACCCGATGGCCAGCAAGACACTTCAACGCCTGATGGACGTCGCGCCGCGCGGACAGCCGCTCGATCCGGAGATGCTGCGCGATTGCGGCATCAGCGCGCAACAGACCACCTATTCTGGTGAAAGCCGGATGGTTGCAACGTCTGTCCAAGGGCGCCTATCTGCTCACCGGCGATACGCCAACGCGTGACGGGATCCTGGCTTACCTGAGCCTGCGGATACGGGGCCTGCATGTCGGCGGCAGGACGGCCCTGGACTGACAGGGGGTGCGCCACAATGTGAGCTTTCGCGAGCGTGTCGTGCTGTGGGCTGATCGCCCCTCTGTCATGCCGGACCGGGTCGGCGAACACATGCCGTACACGCTGCAGACGACGCGCCTGTTCGACGCCAGCCTGCCCGCCGACACGGGTCTGTCGCCGCTTCCCAACCGCGATCCTTTACTCGTCGAGTCCGAGCCCGAACGCGCGCTGCTGGAACTGGCCAGTGACGTCGGCAAACGGCGGGCGAAAGGCCAGTCGCTCGAGGAAGCCATGAGCATCGCTGCCTCGTTGCGCAATCTTCGCCCGAAAGTTCTCGATACCCGGCTTTCGCATTGCACGCGGGTCAAGGTCGTGAAGCTGGTGCGCGACCTTGGCGAGGCGAGCGGATTTGCCTGGGGCAAGGATCTGCAGCGGCATGTCGACCGACTGGGGGCCGGCCGACGCTGGACGAGCAGCCGCAAGGACGGTCCCCGCTTCACCCCGAAAGCCTGACCGCGATTCTGCGGTGAAAACTGAATGCAATGAACGACAAGCAAGTACTTCAATACCGTTCGCCTGATGCTGGCGATTGCACCTGACGTGCTTGACACGCCCCACTTCGCGATGAAGGGCGGCACCGCGATCAACATGTTCGTGCAGGACCTCCCCCGCCTGTCGGTCGACATCGATGTCGTCATGCGTGCGCGTGGCCCTGACCGACGCGAGGCGCTTGCGATCATTGACGCCGAGCTGACGCGTGCGAAGGCAGCCATCGAAAGGCAGGGATACACGGTCACGGTGGCAGCAGCAAGTGGCCGGCATCAGGGTGACGATGTGAAGCTGACCGCATCGTCCGCAGACGCACAGGTGAAAGTCGAGGCTAACTACGTTTTCCGCGGCACGCTGATGCCAACAGTGATGCGCAGTGTCGTGCCGCGCGCGCAGAGCATGTTCCGTGTCGATCTTGAGGTGCCGACGCATCGATGATGCGGAGCTGTACGGCAGCAAGCTCGTCGCTGCACTCGACCGGCAACATCCGCGCGATATCTTCGACGTGCAGCACATGTACGACGCGTACGGGCTGCGCGAGGATTTCGTCTCAGCGTTTGTCGGCTACCTCGCCGGCCACAACCGGCCCGTCCACGAGGTGCTCTTTGCGAAGCCGCGACCGCTCGAGCACGAGTACGAGGGCGGCTTTGTCGGGATGACGGTTGACCCGGTGGATCTGCATGTACTGCAGACGGTGCCGACACGGCTCCATCATGAGCTCCCGTGCGCATTGAGCGGGCCGCACCGCGAATTTCTCGTCTCGCTCGTCCGGCTTGCGTCCGACTGGTCACTGATGCCCAATGAGCATCTGCGCAAGCTGCCGGCAATCCGCTGGAAGCTGGAGAATCTCGGCAAGCTCAAGGCGCGCGACGCAACGCGCTTTGCCCAGCAGGCTGCCTTGCTGCAGGACGGCTTTGCCGCGCTCGATCATAGCTAAGGTGTTCGGGCGAGCAGGTCCCCGGAGAGGTGGCGCGCGATAGCCAGCCGGCGCTATCGGTCACGTTGACCCGCTCGGGGTCTCGATTTCACGCGAACGAAAGCGTATCTGCGTCAACGGCGACGCCATGATGCCGCAAAACTTCGGCACGAAAGATCGCCCAATCGTCGACCCCGGCCTCGCCGTGCGTGCAATAGAGACACTCGGTATCGGCCTGCTGCATCGACGCACTTCGGTGGACGTCAATACCGAATCTCTTGCTGAATCTCGCCCAGCAGAGTCCATCGTTGCCATTGATCCATACGGTGTCGCCACTGCCCGACACCGCAATTTCGTAGCGATCGACCTGGATATCTTCGTCTTGCACGCGTACGTGCTCCCTGACTAACCTGTTTGATCTTTTGTTGAGGATGCCGAAACATCCCCGACAAGGCGCCAATCACGGCCTGAAAAGTATCCCGAATGATCGGGCGATCGCGCCGGCCACCTCGGAACAGTCGTGATGATACGGCCGGCGCAGATCAGCTGGACATACCGATCGGGGGGCCGCAGCGGCACGTCGGACGACTGCTCCGGACAACGCGAGGCAGCTCTTTCTGAAGGTCCCTGCCCCTTCCGTCCGATCACGATGCTTGAGTGGAAGCTGCCGCAACGTTGGGCGTGGTTACAGATGCTGCTGCAGTTCCATGCGCTGCCGCCTTTCTCGCGACAGCCTTTTTCGCCGCGCTTTTCTTTACCGCGGCCTTCTTTGCAGGGGGCGTCCTGGCGACCGTCCTGCTCTTTTTCGCAGCAACCTTCTTCTTTGCTACCCCGGCGGTCGCTGTTTTCTTCGCCGCCGCCTTTTTCGCCGCGACCGGTTTCGACGCTGCGACGCCCTCTTGCGCGCCTGCAATCAGGAACTTCGAACGATCTTTGGCACCAGCCAGCCAAGCCGGCGCCGGACCACGACCGCTCCACGTCGCCCCGCTTTTCGGGTCGCGGTATTTGGCAGCCTGGGGTCCCCTCACGTAGTTGCCCGTCTTTGCGGTCGTCTTCGACACAACAGCAGCCTGCACAGCACTGCCGCCGAGCAGAAATTTCGTGCGGTCTTTGGCGCTCGCAATCCACGCAGGCGCACGGCCATGCCCCGTCCAGGTCGCGCCTGTTTTGGGATCCCGGTATTTCGCCGACGTCGCCGTGCTGACAGCGGCTTTGGAGCCGGGCTTTCGGCCACGTTTCTTTCCGCTGATGTGTGCATCGATGTCCGCGATGGTCAAGCCATGCTTTTCCATCAGGTCACGAATCTTTGCGATGGCGGTGGACGACTGTTGATTGGCAAGAGCATCGGCCTGCGCCCGCAGCTTTGCGATGCGTGCCTGTACCTGTTCGAGCGTCGCCATTATTTTCCCCTTGATTTAGCGATGGCCGCACTATGCCACACAGCACTAGTCAGGCGCTAGTGTTAATCGTCTCTAGCAAAGAGCATGTCGCGTGTATTAAAAGAAGAAGACGACTGCCTTTTTAGTTGCGAAGTTTCACGCCGCAGTTAGGGAATCCGAACTTGCCAGTTCAACGCGCCCTTTCCCGTTCCGCTTCGCGCGATACAGCGCTGCGTCGGCGCGACTTATCAGTTCGCCGAGCGTATCGCCAGAACGGCATTCGTCGATACCGGCACTGAAGCTCCAGCGAGGCGCATCTTTGTGTGTTGAACTAACGCTGGCCGACAACAGAACGGATTCGATCAGTCGGGCGACCTGTTCCCGTCCTGTCTGCGGAAAGAAAATTGCAAACTCTTCCCCACCGAGTCGCCCGAAAAGGTCTGTACGGCGAAGCTGACGCGACACGTCAATCGCAAAGTTCTGCAGGACGCGGTCACCGGCCGGATGCCCATACCGATCGTTGATGACCTTGAAGTCATCGAGATCAATGATGGCAACCGAGAGCAGCGAACGGGAAGAAAGGGCCGCTTTCAAAAGTTCTGCTCCGCGCAACAGGAGCTCGCGTCGTGCCAGCAGGCCGGTCAGCTCGTCGACTGTTGCGAGGCGTTGCGCATCGTCCACGAGACTGTCGTTCACCAGCATGACGAGGCCGATGGAAAGCAATAGCAGCGAAAGGATGCCGGCTGAAACGAAGCCGATATTCCATGCCGACGGCTGTAGAACGCTTGCCGTCGGACTGGCGAAGAAAATGCAATGAACGACTCTCGACGCATGTACCACGGTGCCTGCAGCCGCAGCGAGGATAACCAGCCAGTGCGCGTACTGACGCCGACGCACCGTGTGGGAATTCCAGATGGTCCAGCCCACGGCCATTCGTGTATAGCCGAGTACGCCCGACATCACAGCTGCTCGCGCGTTCTCATTGGGCGCAAACACAGCCCAATAAAACACGGCGCCGACCGACACAGCCAGGCCGAGGTACTCGTACCTCCGGATAGCCGGATGACCGGCAAAGCGACGACAGCCTTGCAGGATCAGCACTGCAGCCGCAAGAACGCAGGGTACAGGCAGTGAGTACGATCGGTGGCGGGTAATGACCGCGCCCTGAAACAAGCAGAGCGAATGCGACAAATAAGATGCAGTGCGCGGCGAGCCATCGCTCAAGACCCGCAATGCGATGACGCGCGAGGCTGCCAAGCACGGCGGCGCTTGCGACGCATGACACCAGGGCGACCACAAGAAGAACGGCAGTGCTGGACATTGGTCTGGATTACGTTGTTGTTAGCCTTCAGCCTGCGTTCAGCAAGCGGCAAGGAGGCACATGCGACGTCAGCAACCCTTTCGGCCTCACTCACCGCGCAGAAACGTCGCTTCATATCGGAGCAAATCCTGTTTCTTCCCTGCACGCCGCTCGGCGATTGCAGTCGTGTCGACGAGACGGGCTATTTTATTCCTGGTCGGTCTCGCAAGCCAGTTTGAAGCCTGTATTCATCCGAACGCGCGCAAAAACCCGACCGGGATGCATGATGTCCTGTTCCATAAAGCGTATCTGTTTGCACGGCTGAACCGATTCCGCGTGAATGCCAGCAATTCTGGAATATGCGGGGCGAACGCTACACCGCTCGCTGAACCATGGCAGGTCACTTGTACGTTGTCGTTTTCCCTCGACCGTCGCTGGGCATGCGGGAAGCTACCCGTACGACGGTTAGCGCTTCCGTCGGACCTTCTTTTGGGTGAAGGCTTGGGATGAGAATCGCAAGGTGAGAGGCCGGGGCACAAGAGGTACCGCTTTCCTTCCCAGATAGGGATTGTGATTGCTACAACATGCTTCCAGCTGAGTGGGCTCATCGTCGTGGATGTTTTCCGACGCACTGCCGATGCCACCACGACGGCATACTGGCGCAACCGGCTTCACACGCTTTTCCAGTCACTACATCGCTCCGACCATCAACGTCACTGGATCCAGGGCTCATGTATGAGCTTTATGAGTTCGAGCGACAGGGTATGCGCGACCATTAGCGCCATGAACGTTGCGGTCAGGAAACAGCGCCACCGGAAAACAGCCAAACGTCCGATATCCCAGTGGCCCAGATTTCCGCTGCCTTGCCCGCGTCCGGCCAGTCACTCACCACCTCCGGGACAATTCGATCCGTCGCAAGCAAACGGCGGCACGTTTTCACCGGGAGCTGTTCGCGGGAAGTGCCGTGTCCGGCGCCGACGCCCGTTCACAGTGTCGGCTTGGTCGATGATGGAAAGGTCCCCGTATCGTCCTCTGCGTTGCTGTGACGATCCGGCTCGTTCGGAGGTTGGCACCGACCCCGACTCCTGGAAACTCACCTTTTCCTGGCCTGCTAGAGCGGGAAAATGGTAGATGCCGCCCGCCCTTGAATTACCCGGGCCAGTTTTGCTATGAAAAAATCATTTGAGAGCATCTTTTAAGGCTTTTTCTTGACACAGCGATCATGGCGCGTCATAGAATCCGCCTGCTTGCTGCATAAATAGCGTAGCAAGCGCCTCCTAACTCGAGAGTGAATCAACCACGACCATGGCAAAGACTGCAACGAAGGCTGCACCGAAAGTCGCCACAAAAAGCAAGACTGCTACTCCTGCAACCACGGGTAGCGCGAAGGCTGCAAAGGGTACGGGGACAAAGCTGGTCGCTGGCGCGCCGGTGAAGGACAAGTTCACCAAGGCATCGCTCGCCGCGCACGTTGCTCAAGCGGCCAACGTCAAGCCGAAAGCTGCCAAGGCGGTTCTGGCCGCACTGGAAGACACGATGCTCGGCTCGATCCACAAGAAGGGAGCTGGCGAATTTACGCTGTCGGGTCTTCTGAAGATCAGCGTTCAGCAGGTACCGGCGAAGAAGCGCCGTTTTGGCAGGGATCCCTTTACAGGCGAGGAGCGCTGGTTCGACGCCAAGCCGGCAACGGTTCGCATCAAGGCCCGCGCGCTGAAGAAACTGAAGGACGCAGCGGCTTGATGAGTGTCATACCTGCTGCCTGAGGCACGGCAGCGTCCGCGCGGGCACCCGGACAGGTGCCCGCCGACTTCATTTTGCGCCTGTTCGCGAGTTACATGACAGGCTTGGCCGGCCCTTATAGTTGCTCTACATCTCCTGCTCTCCCGCCGTCGCCCCCCTGTAAAAGCAGCGGCAACCCGAGCAAGTCATTCGATGCAGGCAAGCCATCTCAACATCGTGCTCCTGAAAACTTGCACGGAACGCCTGTTGCAGTTTGGAAGTCAAGTTCTACACGCCGCATTCATTGAGCACACATGCGCTGATTGCCGATTCCATGAATGGCAGCAGCGACTTTCATCGGACGCTCCTCGCGTTCGGCAGCGACGCTACTTTTAGATCGCCGTATGCCGGCCGCAGCCATAGCGGGTCAGCGCGCTGACCGGCGGGCAGGCCGATGCCTTTTGCCGGTCTTGCTGGCTGGCGCGGCGGCCCAACGAGACGCTCGATTGCTGTCACCGGAGTCGCTTCCACGGATTCGACATCACCGCGATGCTCGCGCAGCACCTCGGCGACACGCCCCGCATCTACGGTCCAACACGCTTATCCCTGCTGCGCCGTCTTTACGTCTTTCATGCCCCGGGCCTTGAAAGCCTATGCGATCTCGCCGCGGCGGTATAACTGAATGTCCTTATCACCAAAGGCATATATACCCGCTCGCGCGCGTGGCTCAAGTGTCGTCAAGCCCACCAACGGGAGCAACCGGCTAAGCCTCGGGGCTGTTACACCGCCACGAACGAGGCTGGCCCGGAACCAGAGCCCTTCTGTACTGGAAATCTCCAGCCGCGCGTTCTTCCAGTCTCCGGTCAGTAGTAGCAGATCGACTGGCAATGACAATCAAATAATAGAGATGTGTTCGCTGCGGAAGCGGCACCGAGCCGCTTCCGCAAGCACATTGACCTCGTGGCACAGCTCAACTGACATCCGGACGCCCTATACACGCATCTTCTGCGTATATTGCCTCGACGGCATAAAGCAGTTTTCACAACGCGTCGGCCTACGCGCGTCAATGAGCCATCATCGTCAATCGTGCGGCCGTTCGAGCGGTCGATACGCTACTGCGAGCAGGTACAAGCCTGAGCGAGATCATGAAAGTGCTCAGCGGTTCCTCGGGCCGATCTTGCTGTGTAGCCGTGTTGACCGGCTGAAACCTTGGCGCCAACACACTCCAGCCCTTTTCTTTCCGCTATGCTCCCATGTGCGCCGGTCAACTGCTTCAGGTCACACGCTAACGACGTATGAGCTCGAAACGACCTGCATCGAATAGCTGCTCGCCCCATCGGATGCAAGAAGTACCGCGTAAGATTGAGCTTCAAAGTCTTTGAAATCGCACTCCGCTGTCCGTTCTACAAAAAAGGATTCCGCGTCGCGATCGCATGGCTGTACGTTGATTACCCCCAGCCGCCACCCCGGATGCAGGCAGCACTATCCACGGGGCACTTCTCGACATACACCGCCTCAAGGCGGATGTGAATTGTTTGCGATGCGTCTGCAGGCACTGCACCCGAATGGGAGGCGAGCCGTGAGAGTCATTCTTTACGTCCGTGCCATCGCCTTGTCGATGCTGTCATCACATGCTTACTGCAATCCGGCCACGTATCCGCCATTACCCGCGCTCAACATTGACATCTCGGAAACGTCCGTCTCCGGACTCTCGTCAGGCGGGTTCATGGCGGTGCAACTGGCAGTTGCCTATTCGTCGATCATCAAGGGCGTGGGGGTTGTCGCGGCCGGTCCGTACTACTGTTCCCAAAATGACCTGCAGATCGCCACGTCCCGATGCTCGTGCACCATCCAGCCGTCCAGCGCCTGTGAGGTCTCGCAAACCAGCACCGACGTGCCGAAGCTCGTCTCGTTGACGAGGGCTTCTTCGGCAGGTCACAGCATTGACGACATCGCGAACATCACGCGGCAACGCATCATCACGATCTCGGGCGCGAGCGACGCGACCGTACCGCCGCCAGTCGTCACCCAGTTACAGCAGTTCTATGCCGCACTGGGCGTGCCGGCGCAAAGCATCTCGAAGGTCGAGCTCGCCGATGCCGGCCATACGATGCCCACCGCGAACTATGGAGTCGCGTGCGCCAGGAGTGAATCGCCCTTTATCGGCAAATGCCATGTTGATGGCGCGAAGGACATACTTGGGTGGATCTACGGTCCCGACCCGCTCGTGCCACCGGGTACGACGAATCGAGAGGGTCGCTTCATCCGTTTTGACCAGACCCGCTATCTGCCCACGAACCGCCCTTCGAGTTTCACGTGGACGACGGGCATGGATACTACCGGCTGGCTCTATGTACCGAACGCATGTGATGCCGGTGCATCTTGCCGGTTGCACGTCGCGCTGCATGGCTGCGAGCAGGGTCAGGACTATCTGCCGCTCAGCTCGCGGTCTGCGGGACTGTTCTATGGCACGACCTTCGTCCGGCACGCAGGCTACACACAGTGGGCGGACAACAACCGGATCGTCGTGCTGTTTCCGCAGGCTGTTTCCATTCCCGCACTCAACCCGAACGGCTGCTGGGACTGGTGGGGCTACACGGACAGTCACTTCGCCGACCAGCAAGGCGTTCAGATGCGCTCGATCCGTAACATGATCGGACAGCTGACCTCTGGCGTCAGGCATTGACCGACCCGCATCGCGGGAAATGGTGAATCGAGGATGACGCGATGAAACTCGTAACCATGCGTCGGGCAGCGACCGCGGCCGCAACCGCGTTGCTGTTCAGCCTCGCTCATGCGACGGCTGCGCGAGAAGCGTTCGGCAGTCCGGGCGTGGCGGCGATGCACGGACCAGCACAGAAGTCCTTTCTCGGCACTGCACTCAGTCCCTCCTCGCAGATCTATTTCACCGGGTATCGTGGAATCGTGTCGGAGGTGTATTACCCGGTGCTGGATACGACGGAGACGGTCGACCTTCAGTTACTCATTGGCGATGCCGCCGGCACCTTCGTCGACGAAGAGAAGCTCGCGCCGTACAGCGCGAAACAGACCGATCCGCGCACGATGAGCTGGCAGGTCACAACGGGCAATGCCAACCACGACTGGCAGGTCCGCAAAACAATCTACACGGATCCCACACGCAATTCGCTGATCGAACGTGTCACCTTAGAGGTACTGAACGGAAAGACACTGGGTGACTTCCGGTTGTATCTGCTGTTCAAGCCGCATCTGGATAACGTCGGCTCAGGCAACACGGCATACGCCGCAGTCAGCACCGATGGCCGGACGATGCTCGTAGCCAGCCGCAACTCCCGCTATGCGGCGCTCGCACCTTCACTACCGTGGACGATGCAGACGGGCACGATGATGGTGTCGAACGGCTTTGTCGGGCGCAGCGATGGCTGGACCGATCTGCTTGGCGGCCCATCGCCCGACAGGAAGATGGACTGGACCTATTCGTCGGCGACAGGCGGCAACGTTGCGCAAATAGGCTGGCTCGACCTTGGCGACGGAGCCAGGACCAGCATCTCGTTCAACATCGTGCTGTCTTTTGATAGCACGTCTGCCAGTAACGCAATGCGGACGGCGGCCGCCACGCTCGACGACAACCTCGACGATCTGCAATCGCAGTACGACGTTGCATGGCATCAGTACACTTCAGGCCTCTCGACACAAAACGGCACGGCTGACAACGAGTACTATCTCGCCGCAATGGTGCTCAAAACGATGCAGGACAAGAGCAACGGCGCGATGATCGCGGGCATCGGCACGCCGTGGGGCGAGACGCAGGGCGACGGAAATCCTGGTGGTTATCATCTCGTGTGGTCGCGGGATCTGTTCAAGTTCGCCAATGCGCTGATCACCGCGGGTGACACCACGACGCCCGTTACCGTCGTCCACTATCTCTTCGATACGCTGCAACAGAAGACGGACTGCGGCGCCGCCGAATACAACGCCGCCGGCTGCCCTCAAGGCTTCAGCCGGATCGGCCGCTTTCCGCAGAATTCGTGGGTCAGCGGCTCGCAGTACTGGCAAGGCACGCAGATGGACGAGCAGGCCATGCCGATCCTGCTCGCGTGGCGTCTCGGTCCGGCCGTCTATAACCAACTGTGGCCTGCCATCCGTTTGACAGCCGATTACATTCTCCACACGGGACCGTGGACGTACCAGGATCGCTGGGAAGAGAATTCGGGCTATTCGCCATCAACGATCGCCGCGGAAATCGCCGGACTGGTGGCCGCGGCGTACATTGCCCAGGAGAACGGCGACAACGCACGCGCCGGCAGTTACCTCGCCGCTGCCGACTACTGGCAGCAGAACGTCACGCACTGGACCTACACAAACACGGGCTTCTACGGCAACGGTCACTATTATGTGCGCATCAATCCGGCCAATATGAGCGGATCGGGAAGCGGTCCCCAGGTATACGAACCCGCCGGCTACCCGGACTTAGGGCAAGCCTTTGTGTTGAGAAATGGTGGGGGCACCCACGACGAGCGCCAGGTGGTTGACGGCGGCTTTCTCGAACTGGTACGCATGGGTGTGAAACGGGCCGACGATCCAACCATCGTCAGTACGCTGGCAGCCTACGACGCAGTGCTCGCGATGACTGAACCGCACGCCAGTCCGGCCTGGTTTCGCTACAACTCCGATGGCTATGGCGAACACAACGACGGCAGCGACTTCGACGGTACGGGTGTCGGGCGCGCGTGGCCCATTTTCACTGCCGAGCGGGGGATGTACAGCATCGCGAAAAGTGGCGTCGGCTCGAGCGGCATGTCATATCTGAATGCCATCCGGACCTACGCAACGCCCGAAGGCTTCATTCCCGAGCAGGTCTGGACCCAGACTGCAACGCTGCCTGGCAACTGGCAGGTTGTCACGCCGCCGGGATTTGCCCCTGGTGCGCCGACAAAATCCATGGCGCCGCTCAACTGGGCGATGGGTGAATACATCAGCCTGCTGGCTTCCATCCAGGCAGGCAAGGTCGTCGACATTCCGTCGATCGTGTGCGCCCGCTACAGCAACTGCGCGGTAGCACCGGCACCCGGCCAGGCTTCGATTTCGATCAGGGTCAACGCGAAAACGCAGCCCGGGCAGTACCTCTACGTCACCGGGAGTGCTGATGCACTAGGCAACTGGAACACCAATCTCGGCTTGCCCGTGGATCCTGCCGCCTACCCGATATGGAGCAATACGCTCAATCTGCCGGCGGCCAGCACCATTCAATACAAGTACTACCGCAAGAACGCCGACGGCAGCGTGACGTGGGAGAACCTGCCGGACGGAGGCAATCGCACGCTGAATACACCATCGTCCGGCAGCGCCGCAGTCAGCGACGCGGTGAGCTGGTAGGCACAGCGCTTGAAGAATAACGCCTGTCTGCCGCCGGACCGCAGTCGCAAGGGACCGCATCGCCTGTCGCCTTTCGAAAGTGACGATGCGGAAGTACCAGGCGGAAATCCGCCCGAGTGGTAGTTCGCATCATCCGAACGGATGTACAGGAGGTAATTATGTTGGCAACCAAAGTTGGTCTCGTCGACACGACGGGTACGGTCGATATGCAAACGATGGCCGCGGTTGCCGCGGCGCTGAATATTCAGGTGACGCGGGATCTGCCGAAATATTGGCCAGTCAGTGCGTCGGTCTCATACCTTACCGACCATAAAACAATCCCGCAGGGCGTGTGGCCCGTGCAGCTCGTTAAAACCCTGCCTCCCGACGAAGGCGGCTTCCATATGACGCGCCATAACCAGCCGTACGCGAAGGTGATCGTTACGCCCGGCAGTGACGAGTGGGCAGTCGATGCGAGTCACGAAACCATTGAAATGCTCATCGACCCGAATGGCAACCGGCTACAGACCTCGAATGCGATAGAGATCGTCGGTGGCAAAATCCAGGATGGGACAGGCCGCTTCGAATATCTGGTCGAAGCCTGCGACCCGTGTGAAGCTGATCCATACACCTATATGATTGATGGAATCGCGGTCTCCGATTTCATTACGCCGCACTTTTACGACCCCGATGCCGCGCCCGATGCGCGCTACAGTTTCACGGGAGCGGTGAAGAGGCCGCGGCAGGTTCTCCCCGGCGGGTACATCAGCTGGGTGGATCCGACGACGAACGAGATGCAGCAGATTCTTTGGGTCGATCCGGATCAACCTCCCGTGCTGCGTAACCTGGGATCCGTCACGGGCGGAAGCCTGCGTCTTTTCATCGAATCGAAGACCTACCACAAGAGTCGCGAGAACCGCGAGCAAATGAAGCCGGAGGCCAGGGCCAAAAGAGCTGCTTATCGGCAAGCACTGGCTGCAGCGGCTGAAGTCCGCGCCCGACACTATAGCTAGTTTCCTACGAGTTTTTTTCTGGTGCACGGATATATGAGGCAGCGAACCCGATCACAACACAGAGGTCCGGGTTCACTGCCGTACGCCCGATGCGAATGCGAGCGCGAGTGCGTTTCCCGGCGAGGATTGAGACCGTCAGTTCGTTGCTGTATTGATACCGTTTGCCAGATCTGCAGGGACGTGAGCACGACGGGAGCGGATTTGCTCGCGAGCAACACGAGTGCGCACCAGCTTTTGCGTGCCCGTAGTGAAAGACAAGTGCCGCATCCCGGTGGATGACCGGTTGCTCGTCACGGGCACACGCGACGGCGGCCTCACGTTCCAGCGTTTCGCGAATGGATTTCGGCCTGCACCGGCGTATGACCTACTATCGGCTCGGCCTGGCTATGCGCCGGCGAAACGGGATCTATGACACGTGATCCTTCGCAGCCGTGCTGTCCTCATGCAATCAGAAAACCTGAAGGCCGCGATCAAAACTATGAGATTTCATAGTCGGCACTCTTCTGCCATAGTTCCTGCATGCAGGTGTGTTGCAGCATCGATGGCTGCGTGAATTGCAACCCGTGAAAACATCAACCATGGACCATCCATTGCGCGCCATGCTGGCGGCAGAATTGCATGCTCGCCCGTTCCTTAAGCTGGCCGAGTCTGTAGCCCTCACGCACTACGCGATTTACGCCGAACACAATCCATCGATACACGAGACGCTGCTACATGCGTTGTGCCGCAACACGGGCATACCGATGCCTGCGGAAGGCGCGACGCATTATTCGGTGCAATCGCCGAGCGGATGGCATCTGAAGTGGGAGCGTCACACCGAATTCTCCACGTTCACTTTCGTCATCCCGCGCAACGACAGCGACTATTTCAACGACAGTGCGATACAGTGCATCCCCGCCGGCTGGTTCACGCAACTCGCCGGAAGCCGGTTCGTCGCGTCCCGCATGGAACTGTTGACGGGAGATAGCGCACGCGCGGCGCGCGATTCGTTGCGTCAATGGATCGACGGGCCGATTCTCGTCGGCAGCAACGTGCTTGGCGGCGGCCAGGTGTTCTGCGACTGGAACGTGAGGCAGGACGGCTTCATGCGTTTTCTCGTCATCGACGAGGGCTTTCGCGAGGAGCAAGGTGGACGGCTGCTGCAGCGGCTCTATGAAATCGAGACGTACCGGATGATGGCACTGCTGGCGCTGCCGATCGCGCGTCGGATGAGCCGTGATCTGGACGAGATCCATGCGTCCCTTCAGTCGCTGATGCAAAGCATGGATGCGCAAGGCGCCGATGGTGACGACTCACAGCTCCTCGTCAAACTCACGCACCTCGCGGTTCGCGTTGAATCGCTGTCGGGATCGGGCGGGCGGTTCAGTGCTTCGCGAGCCTACGAAAGACTGGTGCTGGCGCGCATTCAGGAACTGCGTGAAGAACGCATCGAGGGCATGCCGACCATCCAGGAATTCATGGAACGGCGCTTCGCACCCGCGATGGAAACATGCCGCAGTGTCTGGGCACGCCACGAACAGATCGCGGCCCGCATCGCGCGCGCCGTTGATCTGCTGCGCACGCGCGTCAATCTCGCGCAGGAAAAGGACGTCACCCGGCTGCTAGCCGGCATGGAGCGCACGGCACGCAACCAGCTGCATTTGCAGCATGCCGTCGAAGGGCTATCCGTGGCCGCAATCTCGTACTACGTGCTTTCGTTGGCGGCCGCGGCGTTCAAGGCGTTGCATGTGCTGAGTCTTCCCATCGAGCCCGAGCTGGCCGAAGGCCTCGCGATAGGGCCCGTCGTGCTGGCCGTGATCGCGATCACACGACGGACCCGCAGCCGGTTATTGAAGCGCAATGCGAGCGATGAATCACAGGTCGTCGTCCTCTGAATCAATCGATTTGAAACCACAAGCCCGCGAGCAGGAACATCGATGAATTATCCGGAAAACAGCCACGCGCAGGAACGCATGCATCGCGATGCGAATAAAGCGAACGCAGCATATACGCCGTCGTATCTTTTGGCATTACGGGAGCCGACCGTCTCGCTGGCCGGTAACCCGAACGATCGGCCCGATGTCGCGACGGCTGCGATTCTGGGCTACAACTGACAGCAAGACCCACGCGTTGCCGCGCGTGACCCGCACCGCTGATGTTTTGATGAACGCGAACGGGTCTTCCTGATGGCGTTGTTGACGCAACGCCTGCAACGTCACATCGACGACATAACCGTCTCTCTTGTCGAGATTGTCTGTATCCGATTCACACCGGCGCGTCCAGCAGCGCTTTGGCCTCTTGCCAGTCCGCGGTGTCGAAGCCCTCTGCAAAAGCACCATGGATCGCGGCTAGCGTTTGCCGGGCGGCACCCACGTTGGCCTCGCGCTGGCACAATCGAGCCAGACTCGTCGCCGTACGCAACTCGAGCGACCTGGCGCCTTGCTGACGGGCGATCGCGATGGCGTCCCGGAAACATGCCTGCGCCGCTTCGTGGTCTGCGAGGTAGCGGGATTGCGCGCCTGACCGCTGCGATGCATCGACCACGGTTCCGTCGAGCGTCACTGCGCCGGCCTTCGCGATGACGCTGATGTTGCCGGCGTTGATCTCCTTGTGCGTGACAATCGCGGAGTAGACCTTGCGGCGCAGCGCACGATCGGCTTTCCGGGTATCTTTCGCCGACATGCTGCCCGAGGCAGCGATCGCGGTTCCGTTCGAAGCGGTGCTCGATTCGCTTGCGCCCGCCTGCGCCCAGGCATGAACAGATGCCGAAGCGATCAATACGCCGCCCGCAATCCCGAGCGCCCAGTATGCTTTCATTGCATGCTCTAGTCGTCGTTGTCTGTGTGAGGTGATCAGAAGCCGTGGCGGATACCGATCATCGCCGCCGTGGTTGACCTGCCTTCCGGAACGGGCGCGCCATAGGTGATCGTCTGGCTCATGCTGCCGCGGTTGTTGACGTAGCCAACCTGCGCATAGGCGAGGGTCGCCTTGGACAGGCTGTATTCGGCGCCCAGCGCGAACTCATCCGATTGATTGGACGAGTGGTTACGATCCTTCAGGTAATAGAAGCCCGAGGTAACCTTGAAGGCCGGACTGAACCTGTAACCGAGCCCCCCGGAAATCATCTCGAAGTTGGCCTGGCCGCTGTTCGCGGGGTTCTTGCCGATGCTGTATGACGTCGACACGGAAAAATCGTGGAAAGTGTACTGCGCGCCCAGATACCAGAAGCGGTTGTTGGCCAGGCCCGTCGACGGCGCCGTGACGATTGTCGTAGGGCCCGTCTGCGTAAATGGATTCGTGTCGTGCCCGTTGTAGTAAACAGCCGCCAGGTTCAGGCCATAGTTCGAATACTGCAACACGGCGGACTCGCGCGTGCCGCCCTGGAACTGGCCCGGGACGCCGCCGGGCGAATACTCGAGCGCAAGCGATGCGCCATAGAACTTCGGCGACCGGTAGACGATCGCGTTGTCGTCATACAGCGCGCCGATCGGACCGTTCGTGCTAAGGCCCTGCCAGCCCGCTGCCTGGTT
Source organism: Paraburkholderia diazotrophica (assembly GCF_900108945.1). Taxonomy (GTDB): domain Bacteria; phylum Pseudomonadota; class Gammaproteobacteria; order Burkholderiales; family Burkholderiaceae; genus Paraburkholderia; species Paraburkholderia diazotrophica. The sequence goes on from NZ_FNYE01000042.1 coordinate 57,442, forward strand.
CATGCCGAGCCATGCGGTCAGGATACTGCCGAAGTATTGGGCGTTCCGTACATCGGTGTCCGCCATCGCATAGATCATCGGCACGATCTGCCGGCCCACGTCGATCGTGCCGAACGGGCTCGACACGCCCACCGTCGTCTGCTGGTTGAACATCGCTGTGGCGCCCGGCGTATCAGACAGCCCGGACTTGCCGTTCGAACTGTTGAACGCCCCCTGCAACCTGAAGTTGACCTTGTAGCCACCCCCGATGTCTTCGCTGCCCTTGAGACCCCAGACGCTCGAATAGATTCCGCCGTCCTTGAGTGCGTAGACATGTCCGAGATTCACTTTCGACTGAAAGTTCGCCGCATTCGCGCTCTGGTATAACAATCCGGAATCGATGACGCCATACAGCGTCACCGACGACTGCGCGTATGTGGCGCTTCCCGTTGCAGCCAGCACGGCTGGCGCTAACCACTTCAACTTCATTTTGTCTCCTGTTTAGTATATCTAAGTAGCCGATAGCGACTTCCAGCCAACTCGATACAACGAACCGACGGCCCACACATCAGACCAGCAGATAGTCCCCAAACGCTTCGCGCAGCTGGTTCTTCAGCACTTTGCCGGTGGCGCCCATTGGCATCGCCTCGATGAACACGACGGCGTCCGGCATCCACCACTTCGCGATCTTGCCTTCGAAGTACGCCAGGAGTTCCCCTGTCGTCACCCGTGCATCGGGCCGCTTTACAGCGACAAGCAGCGGCCGCTCGTCCCACTTTGGATGTCTTGCCGCGATACAGGCCGCGCCCGCTATCGCCGGATGTGCGACTGCGATGTTCTCGATGTCAATCGAGCTGATCCATTCGCCGCCGGACTTGATCACATCCTTGCTGCGGTCGGTGATCTGCATGAAGCCGTCTGCGTCGATCGTCGCGATATCGCCGGTCGGAAACCAGCCGTGCGCGTCGGCGTCGATGCGCAGCGGATTGCCGCCCTCGTTGCGGAAGTAGTTGCGCACCACCCACGGCCCGCGCACGAGCAATTCGCCCGAAGTCACGCCGTCCCAAGGCAGTTCCTGCCCGTTCGCGTCGACGACTTTCATGTCGACGCCAAACACCGCGCGCCCCTGCTTCGACTGCACGGCGCAACGCTTCTCCCGGGACATCGTCAGGTGCCTGTATTTCATCGTGCCGATGGTGCCGAGCGGACTTAGTTCGGTCATGCCCCATGCGTGCAGGACCTCCACGCCGTAGCTGTCCTGGAACTTTTGGAGCATCGCGGGTGGACAGGCTGCGCCGCCAATCACGGTGCGCTTCAGGGTCGAGAATGTCCGGCCTTCCCGTTCGAGATGACCCAGCAGGCCCTGCCATACAGTCGGCACGCCGGCGGCGAACGTGACCTGTTCGGCTTCGAGAAGCTCGTACAGCGATCTGCCGTCGAGTCCCGCGCCGGGGAACACCAGCTTCGCTCCGACCATGCACGCGACGTACGGCAGGCCCCACGCATTGACATGGAACATCGGCACGACCGGCAGGACCACATCACGCGCCGAGCAGTTCAGCGCATCCGGCAACGCGGCGGCCCAGGTGTGCAGTAGCGACGAGCGATGCGAGTACAGCACACCCTTCGGGTTGCCCGTCGTACCCGACGTGTAGCACAGCGTACAGGCGGTATCCTCGTCGAAATTCGGCCATGCGTAATTGGACGAACTTCCTTCGATCAGGTCTTCGTAGCACAGCAGGCAGGCAATGCCGGAGTCCTGGGGCATGTGCGCGGAGTCGGTCATGGCGATAAACGCCTTGACTGTCTTGCAGCGGCCGGCGATGGCTTTGACCAGCGGCAGGAACGTCAGATCGAAGAACAGGTACTGGTCCTCCGCATGGTCGACGATGTAGGCGATCTGGTCCGCGTGCAGGCGCGGATTGATCGTGTGCATCACCGCACCCATGCCGGAGATGCCGTAGTACAGCTCCATGTGGCGATAGCCGTTCCACGCCAGCGTGCCGACGCGGTCGGACGGCTGGACGCCCAGATTGGCAAGCGCATTGGCCAGCTGACGCGCGCGGCGATGACAGTCGCGGTACGTATAGCGATGGATGTCACCCTCGACCCTGCGTGACACGATTTCGGTATCGCCGTGATGGCGATCCGCATGCACGATCAGCGAGGAAACCAGCAACTGCTTCTGCAGCATCAAACCATTCATGAGGTCTCCATTCATTTCGGCGGTTCATTCTCTAAAGCGGAGTCGCCGGTCAACGCCACCCGCAACATTCCGCTGCGACGGCACGCGAGCAATGCGGCGACTTCGGCCTTCTGCCCGTCGTTCATCTGATCCCAGAGGCCAATCTCACGGAGCGTTCTCCAGCACCCTTGGCAGAACTGACCATTCGGGTCCATCCTGCAGATATTGATGCAGGGATCGATAACGGGATTGCTCCGATTCATGTGGCACATCCGGTCAGATCACGACGCCGCCGTTCGGGCTGATGATCTGGCCGACCAGATAGTGATCGCCAGCCATGTAGGTCACCATCGAGGCATATTCCTGCATCGTGCCCAGGCGCCCGGCGGGTACCAGTTGCCAGAACTGGTTGCACTTTTCCTCACCCGCGGCCTCGAAGTATTGGTTGAATTCGGGCGTGGCCACCCCACCCGGCGCCATTGCATTGACGAAGATATTGGCGCCCGCCACCTCGGCTGCAACCGACTTCGTGAAAGCAATCACCGCGCCCTTGGTTGCACAATAGTGCGGACTGTGTGCGCTCATCGCCGACATGCCCGCAATCGACGCGATATTGATGATCCTGCCGTCGCGCTGCGGTTGCATCAGCCTGAGCGCTTCGCGTGTGCAATAGAAGAGACCGTGCACATTGACGTCCCAGTAGCGATGCCATTCCTCATCGCTGATGGTGCTGGTAAAGCCTAGCGACTGCCGCAGTACGGGCGTGGTGATATAGGCGTAGTGTTCGTTTCGACGCCCGGTATCGACCGGCGTGTTCGGCACGCGTGCGGCGTTGTTGACAAGAATATGTAGCGTGCCGAAGCACTCCTCGATGGCCGCAAACAGCCGCGCGACTTCGCTGCTCGACGAGACATCGCAGCGGAGCGCGAGACACTGCACGCCGGCTGCTTCCACCGCCGCGCGCGTTGCTTCGAGCGCTGGCATGTCGATATCGCAGATCGCGACGTGTGCGCCCGCGTGGGCCAGGTCGATGGCGATGGCGCCACCCATGCCGCGACCGGCACCCGTAACAAGGGCAATACGCCCCGCCAGATTCTGACGCTGGTTCTGCATTCTCAAGATCTCACAGGCTGAACATTTTCGGTCGCGGGAGCGCGCTGCCTGCCTGAGGCGCGCGCCGCAAGAGCGAACCACAGGGCCGAGCTGATCGCCAGCACATCGCTGAGGAACAGGACGACCGTTAGCGGAGCGGTGCTGCCTGCTCGCTTCAAATGGTCAGCCAGCATGCCGATGACCACCGTGCCAATGGCGAGTGCGAATACATTGATCAGCAACATCGTGAAGCCAGTCACCGTCGAGCGCATCCTTGCCGGCGTCATACCGGTGATGGCCGAAAGGGCCGAGCCATAGACCGCCATCGGCAGGAAGAATCCGGCGCACATGCCGACATAGAACACGGGCGAGCCGACCGGTACGAATCGATATGAGAGGATCAACGGTGCGCAGACCAGGACGAGCAGCGCCATGAAGCTTGCGTGCCCCCCGCGCAGGCGCCTCGCGACGCGATCCCCCACTGCGCCTCCCGCGACCGCGCCAAGCGTGCCGAATACCAGCTGCAACGCCCCGATCCGTGTGGCGATACGGGCCGCGTTCATGCCCCGTTCGTCAACGAGCCACAGTTGCGTGAAGGAGAAGCTGGCAAAAACCAGGTGCACCAGCACGAAACCGACAATCGTGAAACCCAGTGCACGACTACTGCCAGCGGTGCGCAACACGGCGAGTGCCTGCTCGAGGAATGGTGCGCCGCGCTCCTGCGGTGCGAGTACGCTTCGGTTCTCCTTGAGCAGTGCCAGCGGTAGCGCAATCGCAATGCCAATCACGCCCAGCGCATGGAATGTCGACCGCCACCCGAGCGTGGCGCCGAAACTGCCGGCGAGCAGGAAACTGCAGCCGACACCCAGCGGAATGCCCATGAAAAAGAGCCCCATTGCCGTGCCACGCCGCTTGCCGGAGAAGAGTTCAGCCAGCAGGGCCACTGCGGCAGGGACCAGCGCCGCCTCGCCGCTGGCGACGAAGAACCGGGCCACCACCATCTGCTCGAAGCTCTGGGCGTGGCCCGACGCCAGGGTGCAGGCGCTCCAGATCAGCACCCCGGCGGCGATGATCCGGGGACGGCTCAAGCGGTCGGCGAGCGTACCCATGAACATCGCCATCACGCCGAAACTCAGCACCCACACTGCACCCGCGAGAAACCCGTATTGCGTATGGCTGAGCGCCAGATCCCGGATGATCTGCGGCGAAAACCCGAGCAGCATGTTGCGGTCGGTGTGCGCCAGCAGGTGAATCACCAGCAGGGATGCCAGGACGGCAGCGGGACTCTTCTTCCAGAACATCATCTGTCTCCATGCCTGAAGGGTTGGACTGCATGCGAGGTGCAACGCAATATGCTGCCGCGCTGCACCTCGTCATGCCGGTCAGGCGACCTTGCGTGCCGGCACGCCGCGCTGGTCGGTTGGCCGGTTCGGTACCATCCGCAGCTTGTCCAGCGTCTCTTCAACCGACTTCCATTGGGTACCGATCTGGTAGATGCCGCGTGCCTCCTCCACACTGGCGACGTCGCGATTGAGCTCGCGCGCAATGCGCACCATCTGCTCGATCTGCTGCACGGAGGTCGCACGTTTGCCGTCCGGGCCGAGCAGCGTATCCTCGATGCCGACGCGCACATGGAGGCCGAGCGCGATGGCCATCGTGTTCATCGGCACGACATTGCGGCCCAGCGTTTCGATCGTGAGCACGGCACCATCCGGCGTGCGGCGCGCGAACTCCAGCATGTCGGCCGGATGCAGCCCTGCCGCGCCACCACCGATGGCCACGTAATTGAGGTTTAGCGGACCGGTATAGACGCCCTTGCGGATCAGGCGCTCGAGCGTCTCGAGCTGCGTGAGATTGCCCAGCATGAACTGTGGCTGGATGCCGGCCGCAAAGAGCCGCCTGATGTGCTCGACATGCCACGATGGATTGGACGGCGAGATCATGTCGCGGTAAGCCGCCTGCAGCGCGGGGTTCATGAACGAGGTGCCGGCGATGTCGGCCTCTGTCAGCAACTCCATGACGTTCATCTGGCCCGTGTTGATCGCGACGGTCACCTGGTCGGGACGCGGGCTCAGCTCCGCGAGCATGTGGCGCGTATCGTCGTTCGCCCACCTGGCCATCTCGCCGTCGCTTTCCGGCGCGAATGAGATCGAGCCGCCGACCTGCAGGATCATCTTCGGCACCGCTTCGCGCAGAAGCGCGAGCATCTCGTTGAACTTCGACAGGCGCTTGCTGCCCTTACCGTCCTCTTCGCGCACGTGCACGTGCAGCACCGTTGCACCCGCGTTGTAGCAGTCGACGGCTTTCTGCACCTGCTCGTCCATCGTGACCGGGATATCGTCCGAATCGCCCGGGATCCATTGCGGTCCGTAAGGCGCGACCTGAATCACGAGTTTTTCCTGATTTTCAGGCAGCAGCGAATCGTCCATGAAATGCATGATGTGTATTCCTCATTGAGAATGGGTAGGTGTTGGGTGGCGTCAGGCAGCTGTCCGCGCGCCGGTGCTCTTCTGCTCAAACGCTGCCAGTTCCTCCAGCAGGATCGGCGCGCCGAGACTGGACGAATGAATGCCGAGGACGCTTACGGCCTGCAGAACCGCAGCGATCTCGTCCTTTGTGGCGCCCAGTTCGAGCGCCTTGCGGATATGCCGGCGCGCGCCCGGCGCATACATGTGCGTGCAGGACGAATCGACCGCGATGGCAAGAAACTCCAGCACCTTGGGCTCAAGCACACCGGACATCACGGTGTGTGCGCCCATCGTCATGAATTTCTCGGCCCAGACGGGATCGAGTTCGGCAATGGCATCCCACGCAGGATTCCAGTTGCCCGTTGCGCGCAGTTGATCGCACACTGACGTGGCGCTGCCGTTCGTCTCATTGCTCATTGCCTGTGTCCTCTGCATTTCTGAAAGAGTCGGTACATTGCTTGGTGGTGTGTCCACGGGGACAAGTATCGGGTTTCGGCAAAGAGACGTTTGACGGATTGGGACGAAGAATTTACATTTTGGGACACCACGGGAAAACGATATGTCCTATCTGCTTCGCAGTGCAGCCCTCACCAATTTCGTCGAGGTGGCCCGACTGGTCGGCCTCGATCCCTATCAGCAGTTGAGCGACGCGGGAATTGAGCGGTCCGTGCTGCTCGATCCCGACCTCATGATTCCGGCCGAGGCGGTAGCGCGACTGCTGGAGACATCGGCTCGGACCGCCGCCGTCGAGGACCTGGGGCTGCGCATGGCCGAGACCCGCCATATCTCGAACCTCGGCGCGCTCGGTTTTGTGATGCGCGAACAGCCGACGCTACGAAAGGCGCTGGAATCCGCGGCGCACTACCTGCGGTTGCAGAACGAGGCCGTGGTGATGCGCATCGAGGAATCGGAGGGACTGGTGGTCATCCGCGAGGACATCGTGGGCGTACCCGGTTCGATGCGTCAGGCAACGGAGCTGGTACTGGGGGTCCTGTACCGCGTACTGGACATGGTGCTGGGCGCCGCCTGGAAACCGCGCGCCGTCTGTTTCACGCATCATGCTCCAGCCCGCACCACGATCCACGCGCGCGTATTTGGCGTAACCGTCGAATTCAACCAGGACTTCGACGGCATTGTGTGTCTCGCGTCCGATCTTGATGCCGCGATTCCCGCCTACGATCCCGTCATGGCGCAGCAGGTGCGCCGCTACCTCGATTCGATGCTGCTGCAGTCCAGCGCGACGATGCCCGAGAAGATCAGGAAGCTGATCGTTGCACTGCTGCCGTCAGGCGCCTGTTCGGTCGATCGGATCGGGCAGCATCTGGGCATGGATCGCAGGACCGTGCATCGCCATCTCGCACAGCACGGCGCGAACTATCTGTCGATTGTCGATTCGGTGCGGGTAGAGATGGTGATGCGGTATCTCGGTAGCGGCAACAGGCCGCTGTCTGAAGTCGCCTCGCTATTCGGCTTTTCATCGTTGAGTGCGTTTTCCCGCTGGTTCAGCGGCCGCTTCGGCTGCAGCGTGTCTGCGTGGCGCCGGGAAAACAGGCAACGCGCTATTGGCGCTGACGAAGACGGCGACCGTTAGAACACGAATGCCGGCTCGTCACGCTTTGCCGCCAGTCACAACAACCATTCGATGGGAAGAATCGAGAAAAACCAGATGCCGAGCCGGGCAGCCCACGTCGAATTCGGTTCCCTGTCATAGCGCACCAGCACGTCCCCGTTTCGTCTGATCCAGTACACGTTGCCGTCCTGGTCCAGGTTGACACGATATGCAAGTTGCGGCGCGAGTGAATGGAATACGGCTTCAATGCGGCTTGCCAGCCCAGGGCTTTCAATCAAGAGACCCATTTCCGTATTGAGGTTCGCCGAGCGTGGATCGAAATTGAGTGATCCGACGAACACACGCTCGGCGTCCACCGCGAAGGTCTTCGCATGCAAGCTCGATCCCCCGCTGCCGGCATTATCCGCGCCGTGGTGTCTGGCAGAAGTATCCGGAAAGCGTGCCAGTTCGAAGAGTTCGACACCGCCCGACAGGAGTTCGACCCGCCTTCTCGCATAACCGGAGTGAACCAGCGCGATATCCGTGGCCTCCAGTGAATTGGTCAGCACGCGCACCGCGACGCCTCGACCGGCCAACTCCGTAAAGTAGTGCGTTCCCGCTTCGGCAGGCACGAAATACGGGGAGACAAGGTCGAGTTCGCGCGTCGGCACGCCTAATATCTCCTGCAGCTGACGCGTCACGAGTGTGTCCGGTGACGCGCTGTTCAAGGCCTTGGCGGGATCATCGCTGACGAGGCGGGTCCTGGCCCATTCAAGTTTCAGCGCCCCCTGAAGCAGTCGGCGCACATCGGTCGTCTCCCGCAGCGCGGCCGTATATGCGGTGGCCGCCGGATCACTTTGTACCGCGAGAGCCTTGCGATCCAGCGCTTCCAGTTGATCGCGCGGCGCGGTCGCAAGGATCTGCCCGACGGGATAAGACGAGGCGCTCGCCCAGTAACGGTCGAAATCCGAAGCAGCGTCCGTCGCAGCGGGACCGACGGCGAGGACATCGAGATCGGCGAAAACCATACCGTCGGTCGCTCCGAAGTATTCGTCTCCAATATTCCGGCCACCGACGATCGTTGCGACAGCGTCAGCGGTAAAGGACTTGTTGTGCATGCGACGGTTCAGACGCGAAAAATCGGCGAGAAAGCCAATGAACTTTGGCCTGCGGATTTTGAATGGATTGAACAGGCGCACTTCGATATTCGGATGAGCGCCAAGCGCTGCCAGCGTGTCATCGAGATCCGAAGGGATGCCGTTGTCGTCGAGCAGCAGGCGCACACGGACGCCCCGGTCGGCCGCTTCGCGAAGCTCTTCCAGCAGCAGCGTGCCCGTCAGGTCATCGCGCCAGATGTAGTATTGAACGTCGAGCGAGCGCTGCGCCGAGCGGGCGAGATCCATCCTTGCTGCGAATGCATCGAGAGGATCGACGAGCGGATCAATGCCGGTAAGGCCGGGGTGTTTTTCCAGTTCAGGTGCAACCACGCGACCCAGATGAGTAGCCCGTGCCTGCTTAGGCGTCACCGCGGCTGATTGCGTGCGGTTCGCTGGTGGCGGGATGGCGCAACCTGCGAGCATCGTCGCCGATAACAGAATCAACGCCAAGATCGGGCGTTTGTATGAGACGACCGCTCCCGGGAAAATTGTGTACTGGCGCATTGTGGCCGGAGGCCGTTGACATGAAACGCCCGCAGACGTGCTCTCAACCAGATGGATCGGTCGCAAACAGATCAAGATAGGATCAGGTCTCTTAAGTGCCGTTGGGCCGGTTCATTGACACGTATTGGTTCTGAAAAGAATAATCAACTGGACCATTCTCAGTGAGAAGATCATGTAAATGATCGTGAGCGCCGTCTGCAATGCGAAATGCCACTTCAGTCTGGACAACTGCCTAAGCCCGGCCAGCAGGTTGAGAACGATGAGTGCGCATCCGATACCGGCTACGACGTAGCCGGCGAAGCGCGGATTCGACAATCCTGGCAAGTCGATAACATCGAAGCGCTTTATCGTCTCGAAACCCGCCGCGACCAGGACCGTCGCAATGACCAGGTTCCGGACATGCTCAAATGCGGCTTTCAGTCCGCCTCGATCGAAAAGTGCCTGCGTGACCGGCTGTGTGAAACCTCGCATGGAGTCGCTCCTCAATATGGCTTCGGCGCTTTCGGTCATCAGGGCATCATGTCGGGCGTAATCGACGCAGATTGACAAAAGCGGCTACCCATGCGCAACCACAGGCATGTTATGGCCAAGCCGCCCCCCGGAAAGCCATACTATGCGGGTGACGGCAAGACGGCGGGCATTACCGTGTTGCAGTGGACAGCTGTCGCGGGAGCCGTCGTTCCTTGGAGGTCTGCCTGCGTCCAGCAATGTGGATTGCTCTTCCAATCGGCGGGCTGTAGCGGCCGCATTGCATCGCGCACAGCATCCGGATTTCCGCCTGTGAGACGGGTCGGCGGAACTGCCATCAACTTCGGCAGGTAGAAGCGAACGTTTATGTATTGCAACCGACTGAATCGGTTTGCCCTTCAGTTACTGCGGCTGCAAAGGTGCCTCAGGCGGACGTCTCCAGCCGCCTTGGCGCAACTCCCATCCGCCCGGAACTTTTACCCATCGTGCCTGCTGATATTCATAACCTGGGCGTGCAAGTACCCAGCGTCCTTTTTGCCACGCGTAGTGTTTGCCGCGGAACGTCCAGTAGCCCTCTACCCATACGTAGCCTCGGCGTGGCTTCGGCGCGCGTTCGTGGCGTGCCAGCGGCGGAGCCTGTTCCACGACAATCAGGGATTTGTCGGCTGCGTTGGCGCTAGCAGGAAGCAGCGCGCCGGCCAGTAGCAATCCCAGCGATGCCGCAAGAATGATCTTTGTCATGGAGAAGTCTGGTTACGTTGTATCGGAACCGGGTCAATTTCAAATATGGTTCAGGGTTCGACGGCGCGGCCATCAAGCGAAACTTTTGTGGCTCGCCTGGGCACGAACCTGAGCAACAGATAGCCAGTAACGCCCGAAAGCACCGATCCGGTAATCACGCCCAACCGGATGGGCGTGAAGTATTCCTGTCCTTCGAACGCCAGGGATCCGATGAACAAGCTCATGGTAAAGCCAATGCCGCACAGTGCAGCGACACCTGCCAGTTGCGACCAGCTGACGCCAGCAGGAAGTTTGGACAGCCCCAGCCCGATCAGCACAGCGCTCGCTCCGAAAACCCCGACAAGCTTTCCTACGAAAAGGCCGGCGGCGATGCCGAGCGGGAGAGGATCTGCGAGCGCCGCTATGGTTATTCCGGTAAATGAAACTCCCGCGTTCGCAAACGCGAAAACTGGCAACACCCCCAAAGCCACCCACGGATGGAGGTGATGCTCAAGCCAGTGCAGGGGAACATGGCCTTCGGCATCCTTTGCTTTAAGTGGCACGGCGAAAGCAGTCACAACCCCCGCGAGGGTCGCGTGAACGCCGGACTTCAGAACAAATACCCACAGAATTACGCCGACAATCACGTAAGGCGCAATCCGCGTAACGTTGAAGAAGTTGAAGGCAAACAGTAACGCAATGGCAACGACCGCTAAAATCAGCATCGGGAACGACAGGTCGGCGGTATAAAACAGCGCAATAATGATGATTGCGCCCAGATCGTCAGCAATCGCGACGGCCGTCAGGAATATTTTGAGCGCCCCTGGCACCCGGTCGCCGAGAAGCGAGAGAATGCCGAGCGCAAACGCGATGTCAGTGGCCGTCGGAATCGCCCAGCCATTCATCGCCACGCCGCTCTCACGGTTAATGACGAAGAAGACAAGCGCGGGCAAAAGCATCCCTCCCGAACCTGCGACGACGGGCAGCACGACTTGCGCGGGACTGGACAGTTCGCCTTCGACCACTTCGCGCTTGACCTCCAGCCCGATCAAAAAAAAGAAGATCGCCATCAGTCCATCGTTGATCCACAGTAAAAGCGGTTTTCCGAGACTGAGCGACCCGACCCGAACTTCCACGGGAATCGTTAGCAGTTCGTTGTAAGCGACGCGAAGTGGTGAGTTGCTGCAGATCAACGCAAGCGCAGCCGTTGCTGCAAGTATCAGCCCGCCCGCCGACTCCAGTTTAAGGAAGTTGGAAATTCCCTCGTTCGTCTTGCGAAGCGTGTTGCCGATCACGATGTTGGCTCCGTAAATTACGCAAGCGCGCAGGCGAGACCTGGCAGAGGCACAGTTTGCGGCAAGGCCTCGCCACTCAGAAACGTGACGCTCAATCGAAGACCCTACTCAATTTAGTCACGCATGCTGGCAGAAACAAGAAGGGCTTGTCTGACGCGTTCCAGCCATCGAATGACGCGCACTCTCTAGCTAAGTAATACTTCCCTTCAAAGTGCTCGAAGAACCGTGCGTAGAGGGATAGGTCGGGAAGCGCTATCACTGAAGACGCGAGAGGTAGTTACAACGTCGCGTCGGTTTTCAGAAGAAAAACAGACTTTGGAACAGGCGACGCGTCCCGCTTCTCAATGACGCCTTCTGGGCCGAATCCAGAACTTCCTGCGCCGGATATTTCCAGAGAGCCAGATAAATGAACGGCCCTTCGAGAACTTCCTATGACGCTGATTGCAGTGTCGTAACAACTCACTGACAATGATGCAGGCGTGCTATTACGCAGATGTCTCAAAGCGGATCACGCTGCGGCCCACAGGTCGGGCCTGCGATCGTCAACCGAAACATTGCGATTGCGGCGCCGTTCACGATGAGCGCGCGCTCCATGGATCGGCCGGCAAACTCCACCTGCCCAATGCCTTGCCGGAGGCCGCCACAAACGCTCCCCGATGCCTCGTTGGTGCAGAATCGGCGCAAAGGCCACAACGACACGACCTGAATACGATGGACGACCCAGAATCGCTTTCCTTGGCACTGCCCGACGGCACTAAGGTCTCTGCGCTCCTCCGAGTGCCGGAGGACGCGCGAGCCCTGTATGTCTTCGCGCACGGTGCCGGGGCGGGCATGCAGCACGCCGGCATGTCGTCATTGGCCGACGCGCTTGCGGCGGCGAATGTCGCCACATTGCGCTACCAGTTTCCGTACATGGAGCGGGGCTCCAAGCGGGTGGACTCGCCGGCCGTGGCGCATGCTGCCGTGCAGGCAGCCGTCGCAGAGGCCCGCCGGCGGCTGCCAGCCCTGCCGCTCTTCGCCGGCGGCAGGTCGTACGGCGGCCGCATGACGTCCCAGGCCCAAGCCATCTCCCCACTCGACGGTGTGCGTGGCCTCGCTTTCGTCGCGTTCCCGCTGCACCCGGCGGGCGCGCCCGG
>NZ_FNYE01000040.1 GCF_900108945.1 Paraburkholderia diazotrophica
ACAAGAGCCGTTGCAAACAGAAGCAAGTGCCGCCCCGCACAGGGGCAACGCCCGCGCCGCGAGGCGCATCGCGGATGCCAGCGAAGGGCAAAGCAAACGACCGCACCGCGGATGCCAGCGAAAGAAGCAAAAAACCAACCAGCGTCGCAGACATCAAGAAACCCGACTCACAACATGCTCCTCGGCCTCTGCATCGTCCCATCGAAAAACCGCTGCAACCGGAACGCCGACAAATCCAGCGACGGCCTGCCGTCATCGATCCATTCCGCCATCAGCCGGCCGACGATCGGTCCCATCGCGAAGCCATGTCCGCAGAAGCCGGTGGCGATCAGCAGACCCGGCGTCTGCGACGGCGCGTCGAGCACGGGAATGCCATCCGGCAGCACGTCGATCAGCCCCGCCCATGACTCGACCACCTGCGCATCCTTCAACGCCGGAAAAAGCGTGCGCAGCTTCTGCAACGCGCGCGGCGCGTGCGCGCGATTCGGCTGCGGATTCGGGTCGCGCGGGTGCAGCACGCGCTCGCCCGTGGGCACGACGCCTGGCAGACGGTCGAGCACGTCGCGCACGAACGCACCGTTCAAATGGAAGCTGAACTTCTCGCGCTGCGTCCATAGCTCGGGCAGGAACCACTTCAGCGCGCGGAAATGGCCGAACGTCATGTCGACGTCGACCTGCATGTCGTCGGCGAGATTGATCGCGCCGTTCGCGCGCTGACGGATGCCGAGGCCATGCCCCCAGAACGTCGACGCCGTGATGGCCGGCAACGGGTTCGTGCGCATGCACGTGCCGCGCACGGCCTGCTGCGGCAACGCGATGCCGAGCGTGTCCAGCAGCCGCCAGCTGCTCGCGCCCGCCGCGCAGATCACATGCCGCGCGCGGATCATGCCGCGCTCCGTGACGACGCCCGTCACCGCGCCCGCCGCCCGTTCGATGCCGATCACGCCGCAGCCTTCGAAAAAGCGCGCGCCCGCTTCGACGGCACGTGCGGCAAACGCAGCCGCCGCGCGTCGCGGCTCGGCCTGGCCGTCGCTCGCCGTGTACAGGCCGCCCAACGCCGGGCCGTGCATGCCGTGCACATGGTGGTCGATCTGCGCGCGGTCGAGCACGCGCGTATCGAGCCCATACTGCTTTGCGACGTCCATCCATTGCTGGAACGATGCCCAGTCTTCTTCGTTGTCCGCGACGTAGAGACAGCCGCCCTGCCGCCATTCGAGATCGAAGTTCAGTTCGCGTTCGAGCTGTTCCCAAATGCGCATGCCCGCCATCATCAGCGGCACTTCGGCGGCTTCGCGGCCCTGCTGGCGCACGAAACCCCATGCGCGCGTCGACTGCTGCCCCGCGATGCGCGACTTGTCGAGCACGACAGCCTTCACGCCGCGCCGCGCGAGGTAGTACGCCGCGGCGCAACCCATGATGCCCGCGCCCGCGATGACGACATCGGCTTGATCGGGAAACGGCGCGTCGGCCGGACTCAGGTTTGCGTGCAGCGGATAGGTCGTCGTCATCGGAAAGCGGATCGCGCAACGTGGCGGTGTCGAGGGTCTGCATCTTCTCAGGCCCGCGCGGATGCCGCAATGCCGGTCATGAAGCGAACCGCCACGCACCATCTTTTGCGCGCCGGCCCCACGCGCGATCGGCATCGGCAAAAGACCATCGACACCCGAGACAATGCGTTACGCATACGTTTTCGCCGCTAAAATAGAAGGGCCGGGCAACGAGCGAAGCTGTGCTGATCCGCGCAGGCAATCGAATTCAACAGAACGGGCCGTTTTCACGGCCAGGAGCGGCACGCCGCCGCGCGAGCGCCGCGCGATTCCAGGCGCGCGGCGCGTTTTGCTGTACATTGGCTGTCCCGCGCGGGGGGCGCGCCCATGCGGCGCATCCGGGAGACCCGCGCTACGCGCCGTCGAAACGACGCTTCGTCATAAACAACGATTCATACTGACAGACAGAAACTTCGCGCATGTCCAACGAAGCCACCTCAACCGACTCGCTCGCCGTCGCCGAACGCGTGCGCGAATTGATGAGCCGTCACGGCATCGGCAAGCGTCAGCAGACCAGCGAGCTTTGCCGCATCCTCGATTTGAGTTTTTCGCAGGGCCACCGCAAGCTGCGCGGCAACAGCCCCTGGACGCTCTCGCAGATCAAGAAGGTCGCCGAAGTCTTTGGCGAACCGGCCGCGCAACTGTTCGGCGCGCAGACGCTCGACCCCGGCATGGTCGGCGCCACCGCGCAAGAGGCCGTGTTCGCGATCGGCTCGATCGAGCTCGCGTGCACCGCATGGATCGGCGCGCCGATCGAAGCGGGCAGCCGGCCGGAATTCATCGCGTGGTCGAAGCTCGACCAGTGGCGCGTCGTGCGCTACGACGGCGCGCTCTATCAGAACGCGCACGAAGTCCACAAGATCGAAATCTATCCGCGCCGCGCCGAAACGGACAAGCCGCTGATCGCCGTCGTCGACGACGACCAGGCGTCCGCCGACAACCTGCGCGACTACCTGGAGCGCAGCGGCTTTGCGGCCGTGGCGATCTACGGCCTCGCCGCGTTCGCCGAAACATTGCAGATGCAGGTGTTCGACGGCGTCGTGATCGACTGGCTGTTCGGCCCGCAGACGTCGGCGGAGGCGATCCGCGCGGTGCGCGCTTCGGAAAATCCGGACGCGCCCATCTTCGTGCTGACGGGCGAACTGCTGACGGGCAAGGCGAGCGAATCGGAGATCAGCGACATCGTGCGCAACTACGATGTGGCCTGCTATGAGAAGCCCGCGCGCATGGCAATACTCGTCGCCGACCTGTCGAAGCGTTTGAGCCGGGCTTAATTAAGCGCACCGCAGGGCTACCGGGACAGGACGATCCTGTCCAGCCCGTGTCACCCTTCCACCGACGCCCCGTGCCGCGCCGCCAGCGCGCGCTGCACGGCGTCGCGCAGCACTTCGTAGTGAACGGGCTTGCTCAGGCTGTCGAAGAACGGCGCGTCGCCGTAGCGTGTCGGTCCTTCCGGCGCGTACGCGCTCACGGCGATCACGGGCGTGCGCGCCGCCGCGCACGTGTTCGCGGCGTACTCGGCCATGAATGCGTAGCCGTCCTTGTCCGGCATGTGCAGATCGAGCAGCACGAGATCGCAGCGCCTTGTCGCCAGCCACGCGTGCGCGGCGTCGGCGTTGGCGACGGCTGCCGCGTCGCATTCCATGTGCTCCAGCATTTCGCACAGCGATTCGCGGATCAGCTGGTTGTCGTCGACGATCAGCACCTGCGGGCGCCCATCGCCGTGCGCCTCCTGCGGCGCGGCCGCCGGAGCTGCGGGCGCCGCGACGGATGCGACGGGAATCGTCACCGTGAAGCGCGTGCCCTTGCCCACTTCGCTTTCGACGCCGATCGTCCCGTTGAACAGCGCGACGAGCCCCTGCACGATCGCGAGCCCCATGCCCGCGCCTTCGAAGCGCCGCGTGCGCGACGCGTCGAGCTGCGTGAATTCCTTGAAGATCAGCGGAATCTGGGTGTCGGGCACGCCGGGGCCCGTATCGGTGACGACGATCACGAGCGCGCCCGCGTGCTGCTCGAAATGCAGCGTGACGTTGCCGCGCTCCGTGTAGCGGATCGCGTTGGTCACGAGGTTGTTGACGATCTGTCGGAGGCGATGCGGGTCGGAATCGACGAGACCCGTGCGCCCGCTCGCGCTGCCTTCGAACGCCAGCCCCTTTGCGCGCGCGGCCGGCTCGTGCTCGTCGACGACGGACGCCAGCAGTTCGCGCGGATCGAAATGCTCATGGCGCAACTCGAGCTTGCCGGCGCCCAGCCGCGCGTAGTCGGTGAGGTCCTTCATCTGCGCTTCGAGATGGCGCGCGGCCGTCTCGAGCCGCTGGATCACCTTTCGATCGGCCTCCGTGTGAAAGTTGAAGCCGAGCAGCTCGATCGACGACACGATTGCGTGCAGCGGCGTGCGCAACTCGTGGCTGATCATGCCGAGAAACGCGTCCTTCGCGAGGCTCGCTTCGCGCGCGGCGCGGCTCGCCTGATGCTCGGCGTCGAGCGCGGCGCGCTGCTGCACGATCAGGTTCGTGCGGCGCCGTCCGTTCATCACGAGCAGCGCCGTCGCCGCTGCCGACAGCAACAGCAGCACGAGCCCGCCCGCGAACAGCATCCGGCGCTTCGCGATGAAGTCGGAGTTCATCGCCTCGCGATCCTGCACGTCGACGAAGCGTCGGCTCAGCGCGAGGTCGTTCACTTCCTTCCAGTGCTGGCGCAGTTGCTCGACCATCTGCGACGCAAGCGTCGGCGAACTGGGCAGCGCGTCGAGCATCGGCTGCATCGCGACCAGCATCTCGGACAGCCGCGCGATCTCCCCCTGCTGACGCTGGACGGCCTCAGCCTGCGCGGCGAGGCGCTGAGTCGAGCCCGCCATCACGCGCAGCTTCGACTGCAGCACCTGGAAATGCAGCGTGAGCCGCCGATAGTCGCTGTCGACGCCCGTCTGGTATAGCAACAGCTGGCTTTCGAGCCGCGCGTAGGCGATCTGGAGCTGCGCGGCGTCCCAGTAGAAGCCGTCGTAGGTGCCCGTGACCTGCTGGGTCTCGCGCGGATTGAGCAGAGCCGAGTACAGCAGATAGCTGATCGCCGCGCTCGGCGCCGCCAGCGCGGCGATCCAGATGACAACGAGTACGACGCGGCGCAGTGGGCGCCGTCCTATTTGACGATGAGTGCCTTGATCTGCCATACGAATTTTGCGTCCGCCGACGCCCCCGCCAGCTCGCCGGGAAACTGGTCGCGCGGGTAAATGAGAAACAGCGGGCCGAAGTCGCTGACCTGCAGGCGCTTGCCGTTCATGCTGTACGCGACGATCACGCCATAGCGGCTCGTATCGGAGACAGGAACGGTGTACGTGTAGTCATCGAGCGTGTGGATTTCGATCTCGTCGCCGTACGCGCCCACTGTCTTGAGAATATCCGCGAGCAGCGGCCCCGTGAAGGTCGATTTTGCCGTCCACGTCGTCGAAGTCGTAATGGTATGCGTCGGCAGCGCCAGAATCTGCGCCTCCGAAAAATGAAACACGGTGTGGTCGGAGTCGCTCGTCTTCGCGATTTTGCCTTTCACGTCGAGTTCGAGCGTCGTCGTCATCGGCGCGGCGCTCGCGCCCGGCGCCACGAACGCGAGCGCCAGCACGGGCACGAGCGCGAACGCGCGCCACCATCCGTATTTGTTGTTCTGCACTTTTTGGTCCCTTTCGTGTGGTCTTGTGTTTCTTGTGCGTCTTTT
Organism: Paraburkholderia diazotrophica; assembly: GCF_900108945.1. Classification (GTDB taxonomy): domain Bacteria; phylum Pseudomonadota; class Gammaproteobacteria; order Burkholderiales; family Burkholderiaceae; genus Paraburkholderia; species Paraburkholderia diazotrophica. The sequence goes on from NZ_FNYE01000040.1 coordinate 5,256, forward strand.
CCCAGCCGTGGCTCGCATTGTGCCTGACATCGCCGTCAGACGATAACGACAGCGCAGTCAGATGCCACGACACAGAATCTTTACACGGCGTGCATAATATCGGCTCAATCTCAAAAATGCCGTTTCGCCGACGCGCGTCCATCCGGCCAAACACCAACCGCAAGCCGTCATGAAAAAGCCGGTTCTACCGTTGACCTACGAACAGCTCGACCACTGGATTGATTCGCTGCAGCCCGCCCTGCTCGAAGAGCGCTTCGCGGCCGCTGTCGGGATCTTACGGGGCGGCGCGCCACTTGCGTTAATGGCTTCGCATGCGATCGGCGTGCCCGTCGCGTTTCTCAGCTACGACCGCCGCGCGCGCCATGTCACGTGGGATTCGGCGCAGCCGCTGCCGCCGCCGGGCTCGAAGGTGCTGTTGTGCGAAGACATCGCGGGACGCGGTTTCACGCTGGTCGACTGCATCGCGTTCCTCGAACAGCACGGGCTGATCGTCAAGACGCTGACGGGCGCGTTCGACGAGATCAGCCGCATTCGCCCGGACTATGCAAACGACGCGTCGGGTTTCTTCGCGCTCTTCCCGTGGGAGCGCCAGGCCTACACGGACGGTTACCGTGAGGACTGGCTGAAGGTCGAGGCGGGTTCCGCCGAGAAAATGGCGCAAGACCACGAGTACGCGACCTACGCAATCGATCTGGACGGCATCCTGCTGCCCGACGTGCCGCTGTCGCGCTATGACGAGGACCTGTCCGCCGCGCTGAACGAACGCGATGCGCTGCTGCCGTTCGAGATCCTGCCCGACGTCGATCTGGAGAAGGTGCGCGCGGTGATCACGGGCCGGCCGCACGTCGATCTGGACCGCACCCGCGCGTGGCTGGAGCGGCACGGCTTCGGCCATCTGGAGCTGGTGATGCGCGCGCCGGACATGCATGACGAAACGCCTGCGGGCGCCGCCGCGCACAAGGCGCAGGCCGCGCTGCGCTGCGGCGTCACGCACTTCGTCGAAAGCGATGCCGTGCAGGCGCTTTTCATCGCGAAGCAGGCGCCGCTTCTGCGCGTGATCTGGTGGGATGCGCTCGAGCGCAAGGGGACGCTGATCAGCGCATCGGCGTGGCGCTGAGCTTGGGCGACTTCGAGCATTCGACGGCCTTCGACGCAGAGCCGCCCGGCCGCGCCTGCCCCGTGGCGCGCTACGCCGCCGCCTGATCCTTCGCTTCGCCCAGCTGCAAGTGCCGCGCGGCGCGCTGCGACGCGACGACGATCAGCTTCATCGTCGCGCGCGTGGCGCCGACGAAGAGCTTGCGCGCATTGCGCTCGTCGAATTCGTCGAAATCGACTTCGCTCAGGATCACGCACGGCGCCGACTGTCCCTTGAAGCGGTAAATCGAGTCGAGCAGCACATCGCCGTCGCGGTAGGCGGGGTTGCCGAACAGATCGTATTTGCCCGTGAAGCTGCGCAGCCGGTGCGGGCCGAGCTGATCGAGCGGCCCGAGCACCGAGCCCTCGCGTCCGCGAAACGACAGCACCGCGATGTCCTGCTTGCGAAAGCCGAGCGCGAGCGCCTGCGTGATCGCGCGCTTGGTCGCGTCGGTGCAGCTTTCGGGCGACTGCGCTTCGTCGTAGGTCGACAGCAGGATGTCCGAGCCGTCGAACGGACTTCCCGCCGCCAGCGCACCCGCGAGCGGCACCGTCGCGCCGACCACGTCGCGCAGATAGTCGAGGATATCGCGCGGGCTGCGATAGTTGGTCGACTCGCGCAGCACCGTCCAGCCCGGCAGCGCGACACTCTCGCGCATGTACAGGTTCTGCAGCGGATCTTCCAGCCACCACCACGCGCCGCCCGGCTTCAGCAGCCGTTCGAGCGCGGGCACCCACGGCTGCTGGAAATCCTGGCCCTCGTCGACGATCAGCACGTCGTATTGCCAGCGCGCGTCGATCGGCGTCGCGGCGAACGCGCTTTCGAGCCTGTCGAATACATCGTTGCTCTGGAAATCGGGCGCCTCGCCGCTTTCGCGCACGACCCAGTCGCATAGCTGGTGATAGTTCGCGACTTTCGCCTCGGGCGGCGCGACGCGCGCGATATGGTCCGCTAGCGGCCGGTTGAAGCACACATAGAGCGGTCGCTCGCCGCGCGCGACGGCATCGTTCATCACCTGCACGGCAAGCTGCGTCTTGCCCGAGCCCGCCGTGCCGATCACGCGCAGCCGGAACGGCGTGAATTCGAGCCGCCGCGCCCATGTCGCGAGCCCGCCCGCGAGCCGCGTGACGAGCGTGCCTGCCTCGCCGACGAGTGCGCTCGCGTCGGGCGTGAGCGCGAGTTCGTCGGCGAGAAAGTGATGGATTTTTGATGCGCATGCGAGACGCGGCTCGTCGGCGGGCAGCGCGTCGAGAATGATGCCGATGAGCTTGTCCTTGCGGTTCGCATCGACGATGCGCGCGGGGTTCACGCCCGCAATCGCCGCATCCCGGACGATGTGGTCCGGGCAATACAGCAGCTCTTCGATGAAATACGTGCCTGCGCCGAAGGCCGCCGTGAAGCGCCGGTGCAGCCCCTCGATCGTGCGCGCGAGCGCGATCGCCACGTTGCGCTCCGTCTGCATGTAGACCTTGACGAGCCCTTTCGGCGTCTCGCGCAGAAAGCCCGTCTTCTGCTCGACGATCATCACGCGCCCCGACGGGCTGACGATCACGAAATCGGCCTCGCCGAACACGGAAAAGCCTTCGTGCAAGCGTGTCCAGTGCACGCCGTGATAGACCGTGTAGTCGCGCGGCAGCGCTTCTTCGAGGAGCGCCAGCGTTTCGCGCTCGCGCGCGGCGGCGCCCGTGGCGGCGAGACTCTTCCAGTCGTCGGGAACTATGCGGGCCATGCGATGCCTCGTCATGTTGGGTGCGCTCATTGTACGCAACGCGTGCATGCGGATTGTGCCGATCGGCGGCGCCCGGAAAGAAAAACCCGCATCGTGTATCGTTACTGGTTGAACGCCGCGCACGAGGCGCGGCTTGCCACTGTAGAAGAGTCAAAGAGGATTACCGGATGATTACAATCTGGGGACGCGCCAACTCGGTCAATGTCCAGAAAGTCTTGTGGGTGTGCGACGAACTCGTCCTGCCTTACGATCGCATCGACGCCGGCCTGCAATTCGGCCGCAACGACGAACCCGACTACCTCGCGATGAACCCGACGGGCAAGATTCCGACGCTCGTCGACGGCGATTACGTGCTGTGGGAATCGAACTCGATTCTGCGCTATCTGGCGATGCAGTACGGCGCGTCGAGCCTGCTGTATCCCACGGAGCCCAAAGCACGCGCGAGCATCGACCGCTGGCTCGACTGGTCGTTGTCCACGCTGCAGCCCGCCGAGCGTCCCGTGTTCTGGACCATCGTGCGCACGCCCGAGGCGGAGCGCGACAACGCGAAGCTCGCCGCCGACATCGACAATGTCGCGAAGCTGTGGAAGCTGCTCGATGTGCACCTGCAAGGGCGCTTTCACATCGAAGGCGATCACTTCACGCTCGCGGACATCGTGCTCGGCGCATACGCGAAGCGCTGGTTCGGGCTGCCGGGCGTCGAGCGTCCGTCTACGCCGAATCTCGAACGCTGGTATCAACGGCTCGCGACGCGCCCAGGCTTCAAGAAATACGTCGATTTCGATCTAACCTGAACTCATGACGATCACGCTCTATGCATGGGGCACGCCGAATGGCCGCAAGGTCAGCGTCGCGCTCGAGGAGATGGAACTGCCGTACGTCGTCAAGCCGATCAACATCACGCAGGACGAGCAGTTCGATCCCGACTTTCTCGCGATCAGCCCGAACAACAAGATTCCCGCGATCGTCGATCCTGACGGACCGGATGGCCATCCGATCAGCGTGTTCGAATCGGGCGCGATCCTGCTGTACCTCGGCGAGAAGACGGGCAAGTTCCTGCCGAAGAGTCTGCGCGAGCGCGTGCCCGTGCTCGAATGGCTGATGTGGCAGATGGGCGGCTTCGGCCCGATGCCGGGACAGGTGCATCATTTCGCGGCGCTCGCTTCCGAGGACGACAAGCGCTACGGCCTCAAGCGCTTTTCGGCCGAGACGCGACGGCTCTATGCAGTGCTGGATAAGCGGCTGGGCAAGACGGAATACGTGGCGGGCGAGTTGTCCGTCGCGGACTTTGCGATTCTCGGCTGGGCGTGGCGGCACGAGCGCCACAAGGTCGATCTCACCGACTACCCGAACGTCAAGCGCTGGTACGACATGCTGTTCGAACGTCCAGGCGTGAGGCGCGGGTTCGAAGCGAAGCTCGACTGACGCGGGCCGTTTAATTGTGCGTGCGCTGACTGCCGCGCATGCGGAGCGGCGGCATTGGTTCAAGCGCGGGGTTCGAGCGCGGGGTTCGAGCGCGGGGTTCAAGCGCGGGGTCCAACCTCGGGGTTCAACCTTATAATCAGCGGATGAAAAACGCCAAGCCAACGGCTGCTGCCGCCGTCGCGCCCGCAACGGCAGACGCGTCCAATCCAGCGCCTCGCGCGGACCACGCGCATCCGCACGCGCACGATCCACGTCACGAGCATCCCGGATATGCGCAGGGCACGCCGGCATCCGCAGAGGCCGCGCTGGCGCTGGCGGAAGAATATTGCCGCGAGCGCGGCGAAAAGCTCACGCCGATCCGCCGCAAGGTGCTGGAACTTCTGCTGACGTCGGGCCGCGCCACCAAGGCCTATTCGCTGCTCGACGACATGCGCCAGATCCACCCCGGCTCCGCGCCGCCCACCGTGTATCGCGCGCTCGATTTCCTGCTGTCCGCGGGGCTCGTGCACAAGATCGAATCGATCAACGCGTTCGCCGTTTGTCACGACCTGACGCAATGTCAGCACGGCATCCTCGTCGTCTGTCAGCAGTGCGGCAATGTCACGGAACTGCATCAGCCCGCGCTGCGCGAGGCGCTCGTCGCGCAAATCGAAAACGCAGGCTACCGGCTCGCCGGAGACGGAATCGAGCTCAAAGGGCTGTGCTCGGCATGCCAGGCCGCGCAAGCGGCCGGCAGCTGAACTCGCCGCGTCTTCGTCAGACGCGGCGCCGCGGGTCGAACGTCAGGTCAAGCCGGCGGCGCGCGCACCGATTGCATCGCGCAGCAGCGTCACCAGTGCGTCGGGCGGTGTGGGCTTCGTCATGAAGTGCTGGAATCCCTCGCCGATGCTGCGCAGCCGGTAGGCCTCATCCGTATGGCCTGTCACGGCCACTGCGACGCAAGGCGCGTGATCGCCGCGAATCTCGTGGTCCCGCAGACGCTGGATCAGATAGAAGCCGTCCATCGCGGGCAGGTCCAGATCGCAGACGACGGCATCGGGCAGCACCTGAATGGCGGCTTCAACGCCCTCTTCGGCATCCGCCACTGCGATCACGTTGGCCCCTTCTGATTCGAGCAGAATTTTCAACGATTCCCTGCTTTGCGGGTCGTCTTCGACGAGCACGATCGTGGCCTGATCGAGCCTCAATACTCCGTTCATCTTGATGTTATTGCTGTAAAAGCTGGTTATGCACTCTGACGTGGCCATGATGTTACGTACTTGTGTACCGCGCCAGCGCCGGCAGCGGAAAAGAGTTCAACGTTTCTACTCTCGTAAGGTCGTTCTTACCAGCGGACGGCGGACGCGCTGTCCGTCCGCCAACCGCTCCCGCCTCGCGTAGTCGTCACTGCGTGCACGGCGCGTTCGCTGCCGCGCACATCCCCTCTTCGGACTCGATTGTCCGCATCGAGTTGCACGCGACTGTACGCCCGCGTGCATGTCTCGCCGTGTTCGAAAAGCGCCAGAACCGGCACGACACTCGATCCCTTGGGCCAGGCGGCACCGCGCCATCTTGATGGCCGCGCAAGGCGCTTGCATGACCATCAAAAGGCATGCAGATAACGAGAGGAAGCTTGTGAAGCGCGCACAGGATGAAAGATGGGCCAGCCGGCCGAAACGGTCGAAGGCAAGGCACTGCGATAATTGCGATCCTCTTCCTGTCCCTCGTTGTCTTCGTCGCCAAGCTGTCGACGCGTGCGCGGAAGATGGCTCATTGCCGCGTCGGCGCAAGAGCATGGCGGACGTCGACCTGCGAAACACACGGATGGATCAAGCACATTGCGTGCCGCTGAAAATTGCGCCCCGGCGATGGCAAGCGCCTTTGCACGTCTGAAGAAAGTGCCTTGCCGGCAAGCGATGCGCAACGGGCGCGCGCCTCACGTGCGCGGCTTCGACACCACGCCATGTGTGAGCAACGCGACGGCATGGCGCGCGATATCGTCCGCCGTCAGCTTTCTGCGCACGGGATCGTGGCGCCACATCGCCGATGTGGCGAGCGGCAGGATTGCCAGCCCGATCACCGATAGAAACACAAGCGACGGTTCCAGATCCGGATTCAGCCGCCCTTCCTTCTGCCACCGCTCGATATACGCGATGCCGCGCCGCTGGTTCGCATCGCCGAAACGCTCGTGCATGCGCTGCTTGAGCAGGCCGCCCTCGCTGATCACTTCTCGAATCCACAGCGACGGAAACCACGGGTAGTCGCCCGCCACCTCGACGAGCCGCTGCGCAAGCAACGTGATCGCAGCGATGGGATCGTCGGGATTCGCTTCGAACGAACCGGCGAGCCGCGTGCGCAGCGGCAGGAAACGCTCGTCGATCAGCACGTCGAGCAGTTGATCGCGGGTCTTGAAGTAGTAGTGCATCATCGCGGGCGTAAAGCCTGCCTCGCGCGCGACCTCGCCGAGCGTCGTGTCGACGATGCCCTGCCGCGCGAACAGCGCAAGCGCCGCGTCCAGCAGACGGGCGCGCTGCTCGGGACCGCGTCCGCTGCCCGCCGGACGGCCGGGACGGCGTGCCGCTGCGGCGGGCGCCGACGCGCCTTCATGGTCCGCATGCGCCGACTGATCCAAACCCGATACCGATTTCCTTGCCATGACAGTGAGATTGACGAATGATCCGATGTCGCATATATTAATCTTCGTGTTAATTAATTTCAAGCCAACTTAAGCCAGCTTGAAAGCATTGGAAGCCCAGATGGAAACCCAGCCTCTTGCCCCTGACGCCGCGTCCGGCACGGCCGAGCGCCCGTCGCTGCGCGTGCTGTTTCCGGCGCTGCTGCTGGTGATGCTGCTCGCCGCGCTCGACCAGACAATCGTGTCGACCGCGCTGCCGACCATCGTCGGCGACCTCGGCGGGCTGGACAGCCTGTCGTGGGTGGTCACCGCCTATCTTTTGACCTCGACGATCGTCGTGCCGCTGTACGGTAAGTTCGGCGACCTGTTCGGCCGCAAGATCGTCTTGCAGACGGCGATCGTGTTGTTCCTGATCGGCTCGGCGCTGTGCGGGCTCGCGCAGAACATGACGGAGCTGATCTTGCTGCGCGCGCTTCAGGGACTCGGCGGCGGCGGACTGCTCGTCATCACGATGGCCGCGATCGGCGACGTGATCCCGCCTGCCGAACGTGGCCGCTATCAAGGCGTGTTCGGCGGCGTGTTCGGACTTGCGACCGTAATCGGCCCGATGATGGGCGGTTTTCTCGTCGACCATCTATCGTGGCGCTGGATTTTCTACATCAACGTGCCGCTCGGCATCGCCGCGCTGCTCGTGATCGGCGCCGTGTTCAAGCCGCGCGTCGCGCACGTGAAGCACACGATCGACTACATGGGCGCGGCCTTTCTCGCGGGCGCCCTCACCTGCGTGATCCTGTTCACGAGCCAGGGCGGCACGGTGTTGCCGTGGACCTCGCCGCAACTGTGGTTCACGCTCGTGCTCGCGTTCATCTGCATCGGCGGGTTCATCTATGAAGAGCGTCTCGCCGTCGAGCCGATCATGCCGCTCGAGCTCTTTCGCGACCGCACGTTTCTGCTGTCGAGCGCGATCGGCTTTATCGTCGGCGTATCGCTGTTCGGCTCGGTGACGTTTCTGCCGATGTATCTGCAGGTCGTGAAGTACTCGACGCCTTCCGAAGCCGGCATGCAGATGCTGCCGATGATGGGCGGCGTGCTCGTGATGTCGATCGTCACGGGACGCATCATCAGCAAGATCGGCAAGTACCGGATGTTCCCGATCATGGGCACGTTCCTCGTCGGCGTCGCGATGATGCTGCTCACCACGCTGAAGATCTCGACGCCCGTTCATGTGATGTATGCGTATATGGGCGTGCTCGGCTGCGGTCTCGGGATGGTGATGCAGGTGCTCATCCTGGCCGTGCAGAACGCGGTGCCGTTCAGGTATCTCGGCACGGCGACGTCGGGCGCGACGCTGTTCCGTTCGATCGGCGGCTCGGTCGGCGTCGCGGCATTCGGCGCGATCTTCTCGAATGGTCTCGCGGCTCGCCTGCAAGCGATGATTCCGCCGGATACCGAACTGCCGCACGCACTCGGCCCCGTTGCGATTCACAACCTGCCCGCTGTGTTGCGCGACGATTACCTGCAGGCATTCGCGAGCGCGCTGCATACGGTGTATCTCGTCGCCGCCTGCGTGGTCGTGCTCGCGTTCGCGCTTGCGTGGCTGCTTAGAGATCATCCGCTGCGCGCGCATTGAAAAGCGCATCAGACGCTTGCAAACACAAGAACAAGAAGACGTACAAAACGACGCGCGAAAGGCGTCCAATGCCTGGATAAAGGCGCGCATCGTCTCCATGACGTGCTTGAGCATAACGGCCGGCGTGCATTGCGCCGGCCTTTTATTTGATCGATGTCTTTCCTATGATCAAAACGTAACGGGCGGCGTTGCAATTCGGCCTATGCATAAACCCTGATGCGTGATCGTTTTATCCCTTTAATTCAAGGGCCGCCGCGACCGATGTGTGCGATAAGTAGCAACGTCGATTGACGCGCCGCGAGAAAGAAACCATATTTGCTCACACACAGCGGCCTCATGATGAAAGAACCGGGCCGGCTGCTACGCAGCGCATGTGGATCGAGTTCCGCCAACTCGCTCGTTTGCTTCAACTTCGATCCTGAGCATGCCGAAATGGCATCGCCTACAACTGGTTGGGGTTCAAGCATGTCTGCTGAAACGACACCTGCCCAGGGCTTCCCAACGCCATGCACACGTTGCGGCGGCGTGCTGTATCAGCATGCCGAGTTCTGCCCGTACTGTGGCGCCGATCATCCTCTCGACAGAGCGCAGCGCAAGCGCGCCGGAACCCAGTTGAGAGCCGTCGATACGCAATCGCCGCATGTGCCCGCCATGGCTACCGATCCTTCGGGTCTGCCCGCGCTCGCATCACCCGACATGCCTATTCCGCCCCTCGCCGTGCCGCACGCTGCATGGCAGGCGGCGGGTCGGTGGATGGTCACGAAAGGCGTCGTGATGCTGCTCTTCGTCGCGGCGTTGGGCTATGCGGCCTGGCTGCTGCTCGGCGACAACCGCCGGCAGGACACGAGCGGCGACGAAACGACCAACAGCGCGAGCACGGCGGGCGGATCGATTTCGCCTTACACACCACCATCCGCATCACCACCCGCACCGCGAGCAACGCCGCAATCCGTGGTGCAATCCGCAGCGCAATCGGCGCGCAGCGCGCCGACGGCAACGAGTGTGAACGCGCCCGTCGCCGACATCACGCCGACACGCGTCGCGCCGTCGAGGCCACCACCCGTCGTCCAGCATTACCGCGATCTCTCCGAAGCGCTGCGCGCGGCACACGCGGGACTCGCGCACAACAGCCTCGCGGAAGCGAAGTCGGCGCTTTCCGATGCGATGTCGATCGAGCCGAACAACGCGGACGCAGCGCAGATCCAGGGCGAAATCGGCGACCGCGAGAAGAGGCGCGACGCCGCGCTCAACGTGGCGAGCAACTGCGCGAAGGACAAGCAGTGGAGCTGCGTGCGCGAGCATGCGGCGCACGCGCTCGCAATCGACGTCAGCAGCGCGGACGCGCAGTCATTGCTCGAGCGCGTAATTCTTTCGACGGGCTGGAAGCCGCTCGCCAGCGCGGCCGCGCCCGCGACTGCCGCCATGAACGTCAACCACGCCGACGCCAATGCCAATGTGAATACGAATACCAACGGCACGCCGTCGCTGCCGCCCCTGCCGCCCGCGATCGCAACGAAAAGCACCGCGACGACAACGAGCGTCACCGCGAATCCGACGGCGACAAACGTGGCAACAAGCGCAGCAACGAACGCGACGAGCAGCAACGCGGCGAGCGCAGCCAGCGGCGTCGACGCCGAGATGCGCGCAATCATCGATTCGGGCTGGAAGCATTCGCCATCGGCGAACAAGTGAACAAATAGCAGAGCACGTCACGCAATCGAGAAGACGCAGCACACACGTATTGCAAGCCTGAAGTAACGGAGCATGCGTGCTATCCGTCAGGCGCATGCGTTTCAACGCACCGCGTTTCAACACACTATAAGGTAGGTAGACCATGCTCAGAACAATACTGACGGGATTGACGGCGCTGTTGAGCTTATTGGTCGCGTCCGTCGCCATCGCTGCGGGGGCGACGGGGGCAGCGGCGGCAGCCGGCGTCGCCACGCACTACAAGATCGTCACGGGACAGGAGCGCGGCACGTACATCCAGATCGGCGCCGATCTCGCGAAATACGTCGCACAGCCCGCGGGCATCGATCTCGAAGTGATGCCATCGAAAGGCTCCGCGGAAAACGTGCAGCGCATGCGCTTCGAGCCGGGCGTCAAGCTCGCGCTCGTGCAATCCGACGTGTATCAGGCCTATATCGACATGGCGAACTCCGGCAACGCGGACGCCGGCACGACGATCCGCCCGTTGCGCCTCATCATGCCGCTCTATAACGAAGAGATCTATTTTGTCGTGCGCAACGACTCGCCGATGAAGACGATGAACGAGATCAAGGACAAGGTGATCAGCATCGGCCCGATCGGCAGCGGCACCGCGCAATCGGCAACGACGCTGTACCGGCTGATGTTCAACCAGCCGATTCCCGAGCAGAACGTGCAGAGCCTCAGCAACGAGGACGCGATTGCCGCGCTCGTCGTAAAGAAGATCGACGTGGCCGTGATTGTCGCGGGACAGCCGGCGAAGCTCTTCACCGACATGAATCCCGATCTGCTGTCGCAGATCCGCTTCCTGCGACTCGACGCGAATGCGCCCGAAACGTCGCGCGCGAAGGAAACGTATTTCCCCGCGACGATACGCCAGAGCAGCTACCCGAACTGGCTTAAAGAAGATGTGCCGACGCTGACCGTCAAGGCGTTTCTCGTCACGTACGACTACGGGTTGCGCGATACGGTCAGCAATCTGAACCGCTTCGCCGATTCGCTGTGCAACAACTTCGATGTGCTTCAGGAGAAAGGACACCCGAAGTGGAAGCAGGTGAAGCTCGAACTGCCGCCGCTCACGAAGGGCTGGCAATACTACCCGCCCATCGAACGGCACTTGCGCGCGTGCATCGCGCACCGCGCGGCCGGCACGCCGACGACGGCCTCCGCGCAACAGCCCGCGCCGCCGAAGGTCAACAAGCGTCCGTGCTCGGATCAGGAGCGTTTGCTGCTGTTGTGCGGCAAGTGATGCGTCGAACCGAAGACGCGTCTTCATCGACGCGTGACGCCACGGCATGACGAATGCCGTGGCGCCTTCATTGCATCATTCGTTGCATATGAGAACAGTGTGCGACGCGGCGCAGCGCGTACAAGTCGTGCACTGGTTCACGCCTGCGCCGGCGCCTCGCGCGCAGCGGATGGAATCGCCATACCGCCTTCGGCCGCGCTCCACTGCACGATCCATTCGGGCAACGCGGGCGAAGCCTGCGTGACGCCCGCGAGTTGCAGCAGATCGTTCGTCGGCACGGTGCCGCCGCCGCGCTTGAGAAACCGCGCACGCACCACGCCCAACGCGACCTGCGCGCCATCGCGGATAAAAGCCTGCTCGATGAACACGTGCTTGTCGTCCCAGCCGATCACGCGCGTCGCCACCTCGTAGCGGTCCCATAGCTCCAGCGATCGGTGAAAGCGCATCGTCTCCAGCGTGACGACGGGATACCACCCTTGCCTCCTCAGTTGTGGCCACATGCCCGAGCGCACCATCAGATCGACACGCGCCAGATCGAGAATCGTGAAGTAGCGGCCATTGGTCATGTGGCGCAGCACATCGAGATCGTTCGGCCACACGCGAAACGGCGTCACGCAAGCGTCTAGCACGTGCAAATGGCTGCGCCGTGGACTCAGCAGCAGAGTAAGGAAGAGACGCAACAGCAGGTTCATGGCAAAGCCTGTATCGGCGACGCCGACTATGGATGAGACTGAGGAAGGAGCCTGCATGTTAATCGACGAGTGCGCAGCCGGAAACCGCAGAAGCGGCGTCTGGTGATAGAGCACCTCTTCGCATCGCGCGTGCGTTTTGTGAGCGATGTGTATTTTCGTCCTGGCGTGCGTCGGTAGCGGGAAAGCCGCGCCTCCTGGTTTTCCTCACCATCCTGGATCGGCTCACCATCCTGGATCGGCTCACCTTATCGTCCGCCGCCGATTTTTGAAGCGCTTCATTTCCGCGCGCGCCGCAGGCATAGTGAGAGGTTTCCAGCTACGACACCGCCATCCGACACAATGAGCGAGACCTCTCCGGCTGCCGCGCCCGTCGTTCGCGACGCGACGGACGCCGACTTTCCCATCATCCAGTCCATCTACGCGCATCACGTGCTGACGGGCGTCGCGTCGTTCGAAGAAGCGCCGCCGTCCGTCGACGAGATGCAAAAGCGCCACGCTGCCGTGCTCTCTCACGGTCTGCCATATATCGTCGCGGTGCTCGACGGCAAGATCGCCGGTTATGCGTATGCAACGCTGTACCGGCCGCGCATCGCCTATCGCTACACGATCGAAGACTCGATCTACGTCGACGACGGCTGCCGCGGACGCGGCGTCGGACGTGCACTGCTCGCCGCGCTGATCGAGCGATGCGAGCAAGGGCCGTGGCGTCAGATGATCGCCGTCATTGCCGACGGCGGACGCGGCGGCTCGTTGTCGCTGCATCGGGACGCGGGATTCGAACTCGTCGGCACGTTGAAGGCCGTCGGCTTCAAGCACGGACGCTGGCTCGATTCGACGATGATGCAGCGCGCGCTCGGACAAGGCAGCGATGCACTGCCAGCGAACGCCGAGACTGCGGAGTAAGCCCCACGCCCACGCGAATCGACGGGCGCGTCGCCAGGCGCGAAGCGCAGCTTCAGGCGAGCGGCAACGTGCGCGTGAACATCGTCGGATAGTCGATCACAAGGCCGTCTTCGTCGACCTTCAGCTCGGCCGCAAAGCCCGTATCGATGCCCTCATAGCGATACTCGCTGCCCGGCTCGACGCACGTGTATGCCTGTTCGACGCGCGAGATCTGCAGATCGGGCGTCGAGATGAAGGCGACGGGGATCGTCTCGCGTGCGCCCTTCGCGAGTTGCAGGCGGCGAATGGGGAGCGTGTTCGTATAAGGCGTCGCGGCGATGTCGATATCGATGCAGCCCGCCAGCGACGCCAGCACGAGACCGTGACCGTCGTGCCAGTTGCCTTCGCCGTCGCCGTGCAGATCGAGTTCCGGGCCGCCGATTACTTTCAGCCACGCATGCACGGTGCGCCACTGCAGATCGCATTTGACGCGGTAAGCAAGGCCATACGGATGGCCATTGCGCTCGCCGATCAGCACGCTCTCGGCATAGAAGCCGTCGGCGCGCGCGTCGAACGCGAGATGCTCGACGCCATCGCCCTCTTCCGGGGTCCATCGCACTTCACGCATGAATCCGTCTCCTTCGATCGATCGCTATCGGTGACATCGTAGCGCGAACACACCGCGATGAACGCAGCGTTTTCCGTTCGGACCGCGTCGGACGCGAACTGGACCGACGTCATGCGCTGCAAAACACGCGCCGCAAATAGCCGTTATCAACGCACGCGCATGCCGTTCGGCGTCCGCCTCGCTATGCTCGCGATTCATCTGCTTCGAATCTCGCTGGCCGCGTGAGTTCCGCCTCATGCGGCTTCGTCACGTCCGCTTCTAATCGATATCGCCATGCACGCCGAGCACCATCAAGAGCCGTTCACTGCGCTGCGCACGCTGCTGCGCAGCTTCGGCCAGATCGTCCTGCAACGCGATGCGCGGACGGGCGCATGCGTGCTCGCCGCATGGCTCGTGTGCGATCCGCGCCTCGCGTGCGCCGCGTCGACGGGCGCGATCGCCGCGAACGTCGGCGCGGTGCTGCGCGGCTACGATCCGGGCGAGACGCGCGATGGGCTGCACGGTTTCAACGGCGCGCTGGCGGCGCTTGCCGCGTTTACGTTCGTCGCCGATGACGCCACCGCGATGGCCATCGCGATTCTCGCCGCGACGGCCGCTGCGTGGTTCCTCGGACCGTGGGCGCGTCTGCTGCGCTCGCGCGGCCTCGGATACTACTCGAGCCCTTGCCTGCTCGTCACGTGGACCTGGCTGCCGATCGTACATGGAGCGTTCGCGGCTTCCAGCGTCGGTGCAGGCGTCGGCTTAAGCGTCGGCGGGAACGCGAGCGACGCCGTTGCGTGGATGCCGTTCGCCCGCGCGTTGCTTGCGGGCATCGCGCAGACATCGTTTGCGTCGACCGCGTGGGCCGGTCTGCTGATTCTCGCGGGCATCGCGATGTCGTCGATGCGATGCGCCGCATTCGCGCTGGCGGGCGCAGCGCTCGCGACGGCGGCGCACTCGCTCATCGGCGTCGATACACTCTCGCTCGACGCGGGCCTGTGGGGATTCAACGGCGCGCTCACCGCGTTGGCATTGGCCGATTGCGGCGCATTGGCCGCGCTCGTTGGCGTGTGCGTGTCGATATCACTGCAACAGGCTGCTGCGTTTTCCGGCGTGCCCGTGCTGACCGCACCCTTTGTCGTGGCCACGTGGACGGTGAGCCATTTCATGCGCGATACTCGCGACACGCACATTTCGCTCAACACAAGCTCCTTCGACTCCGCAGCAAAACGCAGCGCGGACATCGGGGACTCTGAAGAGCCGCGCCGCTTTGCCCGAACGCTGAAGCGGCGAGCATCAGCAACGCTGTTGTATGAGAACGGGAGACATCATGTCATTTGCACACACGCCCGCAGGCCGCATCGCGCAGTCAACGCCGATGTCGGAAGCAGAGCGGCGCACCCGCGTTGATCTCGCGGCCGCCTACCGGCTCTCGGCACTCAACGGCTGGGACGATCTCGTCTATACGCACATCTCCGCGAGCGTGCCCGACGAGCCTGGCCATTTCCTCATCAATCCGTTCGGCCTGTCGTTCGATGAAGTCTGCGCGTCGAATCTGGTGAAGATCGATATCGGCGGCAATATCGTCGGCGAGAGCGAGCATCCCGTGAACGCGACGGGCTTCGCGTTGCACGCCGCCGTGCACGCGGCGCGCGCCGACGCGTTCTGCGTCATGCATCTGCACAACACGGCGGGCGTTGCCGTGTCGCTGCAAAAGGACGGCCTCTTGCCCGGCTCGCAGCACGCGCTGCGCTTTCACGGCTATCTCGCGTATCACGACTACGAGGGCCTCGCGTTCACGCCCGCAGAAGGCGAGCGGCTCGTCGCCGATCTCGGCGACAAGCCCGTGATGCTTCTACGCAATCACGGCACGCTGACGCTGGGCCGCACCGTCGCGGAAGCCTATGTGCTGATGGCGACGCTGATCAAGGCCTGCGAGATCCAGTTGCAGGCGCAGGCGGGCGGCGGGCCGCTTGTGCTGCCATCGGAAGCCGTCGCCGAGCGCACGGCCGAACAGCTTTACGACGATGGCGCGATCGAAGGCGCAATCGAATGGCCCGCGCTGCTGCGCAAGCTCGATCGACTCGATCCGTCGTTCAGAAACTGACGTCGACACGCTTCGTTTCAACTCACTTCAAGGAACACTAGACATGCCTACATTTCATATCGAGCTTTTCGAAGGCCGCACGGTCGAGCAGAAGCGTCAATTCGTCGAAGCGATCACAAAGGCGACGTGCGAATCGCTGAACGTCGAGCCGGGTTCCGTCGACATCATTCTCATCGATGTCAAACGGGAGAACTGGGCGACGGGTGGCCGTCTGTGGTCCGATCCTGCCTGACGAACTACTGCTGAACGCCTCGCACGAAATCCTCATCTGCGACAACGGGCCGCAAGTGCTTCCGCGCTTGCGGCCTTTCTGTTTTCGACGCCGCCGCGCAAACCGCCATGAACCGTCGCGCAACCGTCACGCAAACGATGCTGCGACGCGGTTGATTGACGCACTTTCCCCTTGAGCGCGCGCAACAGGCGCGCCGAACGGCGCAGCAAAAACCTGATCGCGATCAAAGATTTATCTCGCCAGAACGCTCACACGGAAGCGCCGTTCCGCGCCATATCGACGCAGCCCGCGCCGCAGCAAAACCGTCCGCAATCGCTTACGCTCGCCTCACCTGCACGACGCAGTGCGCCCGGCATCCGCCGAGCGCGCCGTGTCTTTCTTTCGGATTCGGACACATGAACACCGCAATCTCCGCCTTCGACCTCGCGCGCATGCAGTTCGCGTTCACGGTCTCGTTTCACATCGTCTTTCCCGCGCTCAGCATCGGTCTCGCGAGCTTCATCGCCGTTCTCGAATGGCGCTGGCTGCAAACGGGCAAGGCCTACTACAAAGACCTTTGTCTGTTCTGGTCGAAGATCTTCGCGGTGGCCTTCGGCATGGGCGTCGTGTCGGGCGTCGTCATGAGCTACGAGTTCGGCACCAACTGGTCGGGCTTCTCCGCGTTCGCCGGTCCCGTGACAGGCCCGCTGCTGATGTACGAAGTGATGACCGCGTTCTTCCTCGAAGCGGGCTTCCTCGGCATCATGCTGTTCGGCTGGCAGCGCGTGAGCCCGCGCGCGCACTTCGGCGCGACGCTGATGGTCGCCGTCGGCACGCTGATCTCGACGTTCTGGATTCTCGCGTCGAATAGCTGGATGCAGACGCCGCAAGGCTTCGATATCGTCGACAACCGCGTCGTGCCCGTCGACTGGTTCAAGATCATCTTCAATCCGTCGTTCCCGTACCGTCTCGCGCACATGGCGATGGCCGCGTTCATCGTGACGGCGCTCGTCGTCGCGGCCGTCGGCGCGTGGCATCTGCTGAAGGGTCGGCGCGACCATGCGGTGAAGAAGATGTTCTCGATGGCGCTGTGGATGCTGCTCGTCCTCGCGCCCATCCAGGCGTTCGTCGGCGACGCGCACGGACTGAACACGCGCGAATATCAGCCCGCGAAGATCGCGGCGATCGAAGGGCTGTGGGACACCGAGAAAGGCGGCACCGCGCTGAACCTGTTCGGCATCCCCGACATGCAGGCTGAGACGACGAAGTACGCCGTGTCGATTCCGCACCTCGGCAGCCTGATCCTCACGCATAGCTGGGACGGCGAAATTCGCGGACTGAAGAGCTTCCCGAAAGAAGATCGCCCGGACTCGACGATCGTGTTCTGGAGCTTCCGCGTGATGGCGGGTCTCGGCATCGCGATGATCGGCTTCGCGGCGGCGGCATGGGTGCTGCGCCGGCGCGGCAAGCTGTATGACGCGAAGTGGTTCCACCGCATCGCGATCGCGATGGGCCCGACGGGCTTCATCTCGCTGCTCGCGGGCTGGATCACGACGGAAGTGGGCCGCCAGCCGTGGGTCGTGTATGGCGTGAAGCGCACCGTCGAAGCGGTGTCGCCGCTCTCCGCGCAACAGGTCGGCATTTCGCTGATGGCGTTCGTCGTCATCTACTTCCTCGTGTTCGGCACGGGCATCTACTACATGTTCAAGCTGATGCGCACGGGTCCCGCGCTGCCGGGCCATACGCCGGACGGCGTACCCGCCTCTTCGTCCGATCTGCGGGTACGCACCGCGCGCCGCCCGCTCTCCCGTCCCATGCAAAGCCCGTCGACCAGATGATCGACGCGTGACCACCCTTCGATACCAGCGAGAGAAAAAATGGATGTAACCGTAGTCTGGGCCGCGATCATCGCACTCGGCCTCTTTATGTATGTCGTGCTCGATGGCTTCGATCTGGGCATCGGCATCGTGTTTCCGTTCTTTCCCGACGAAAAGGAACGCGACCTGATGATGAACACCGTCGCGCCCGTGTGGGACGGCAACGAGACGTGGCTCGTGCTCGGCGGCGCGGGTCTCTTCGCGGTGTTTCCCGTCGTCTATTCGACGGTGCTCTCCGCGCTCTACCTGCCCCTCGTCGGCATGCTCGCGTGCCTGATCTTTCGCGGCGTGTCGTTCGAGATCCGCGCGAAGGCGAATCGCACGAAGCATCTGTGGGACCTGGCGTTCATCGGCGGCTCGGCGGGCGCGGCGTTCTTCCAGGGCATCGCGCTGGGCGCGTTCCTGCAAGGCATTCCCGTCGTCGACGGCAGCTTCGCCGGCAACGCGTTCGGCTGGCTCACGCCGTTCTCGCTGCTGACGGGCCTCGGCCTCGTCGTCACCTATGCGCTGCTCGGCTGCTGCTGGCTCGTCGCGAAGACGGAAGGCGATCTGCAACGCCGGCTGCATCGCGTCGTGTGGCCGCTGACGATCGTGCTGCTCGGCTTCATCGTCGTCGTGAGCCTGTGGACACCGCTGCAGGAACCGACGATCGCGCAGCGCTGGTTCGACGACGGCCTCTTCTGGCGCCTCGCGCCCGTGCCCTTGCTCGTCGCGATCTGCGTGTATTTCATGCGCCGCGCGGTGCGCGGCCGGCACGACAACACGCCGTTCATGCTGGCGCTCGGCCTCGTGCTGCTCGGCTATGTCGGCCTGCTCGTGAGCCTGTGGCCGTACGCGATTCCGTCGAGCGTCACGCTCTGGGAAGCGGCCGCCCCGCGTTCGAGCCAGGTGTTCACGCTCGTCGGCGCGGCCGTCATCATCCCGATCATCATCGCTTACACGACTTTGGGTTACTGGGTCTTCCGCGGCAAGGTGCGCCATGGCGACGCCCACTATCACTAAGCCCGCCCGCGCCCGCTCGCGCCTGCCGGGCTGGCTCTGGTTCATCGCGCTGTGGTGCGGCGGCGTGGGCAGCGCGGTGATCGTCGGCTATGCGTTCAAGGCGCTGATGAACGCGACGCTCTTCGCGATCACCTGAACGGCTGGCGCGAAACGCGAAGCTCTTCACGATCACCTGAACGGCTGGAGCAAAGGATTGCGAGGCATGCGTGGCAGTCCGCGCAGTCAAACATGCCGCGCAGGCTTCGTGTACGAAGCCTCGCCTTCCGCGCCAGGGAACACCCGCACGCCACGGCCGCGCATAGCTCGCTGCCGCCGGCTACACCCGACCGAGCCGCCGCTTCGCCTTCAAAATCCTTCCGCCCGGCTCGTCTACGTAGCAGGCCGCGACATGGACGTACGTCCGGCCACCGATGCAGTGCCGTACAAACCAGCGAAAACCACGCGCGCCAACCGCGTCGACCGGACCGGACTCTCCGGCACGGCCGCAGCGGCAGCGCGAGCGAGACCAGACCGATAGGCGCCGGCGCCGCTGCATTCCGAATGGCCCGCGCAAACAATGACCGGCGGACGCACGCGCATGGGCCGCAAGGCCCGCGCAAGCGATCTGCGGCGAGCATGACCACGCCGACGATCAGGCATATGATCGCGGCGTAGCAAGCAAAAAAGTTGTTGCTGCATGGACGGCCCGTCGCTGACGCGCCGCAGGGAATGCAGCGGGTTGCGGCACGCAGCGTGCGGTTCGTGCGCGCGCGGCGCGGCCTTGCGGACGGATGGCGCACTTCGTGGAGCGCGCCCTCCGCTCCCGTCCCGACCGACAACGCAGGTACAACATCGGCAGGGCCGAAAGCGGAGACATGATGAAGTTTCTCGTAGCCGACGATCATGAACTGATCCGCCAGGGCGTCAAAGGTCTGTTGCGCGGACTCGATCCCGACGCCGTGTTCGACGAAGCCGATACGTGGGAAACGCTGGCCGCCATCGCCAGGCCCGACGCCGACCACGACCTCGCGATCGTCGATCTGCATATGCCAGGCATGACGGGAGCCTCCTCGCTGCAAAACCTGCTGACGGCCAACCCCGCGCTGCCCGTCGTCGTGCTGTCCGCGGAAGAGTCGCCCGACGAGATGCGCGCCGTGCTCGCGGCGGGCGCGCTCGGCTTCGTGCCGAAACGCCAGCCCGCGAGCGTGATGCTCAAGGCGATCGAACTGGTGCTTTCCGGCGGCGCCTACGTGCCGATGGAAGCCCTGAGCCTGCTCGGCAACCGCGAAGCCGCGACGGCAACGATGGAGCCGACGTCGACGGCAAGCGCAGCGACGGCCACCGCGCAAGCGACAGCGCCCGCGCCGCCGGAAGCTGCGCCCATCGTCCGCGTCGAAGCGTTGCAGCCGCATCAGCAGCATCTGCTGGAAAACCTGTCGCCGCGTCAGCAGGAAATCATGCGCCTCGTGCATCGCGGCTGGACCAACAAGATGATCGCGCGCGATCTCGGCGTCGCCGAGGGGACGATCAAGGTCCATCTGTCTGTGATCTTTCGCGCGCTCGGCGTGCACAATCGCGCGACCGCGATTGCCGTAATTAACGGCTGGCTCGAAGCGGGAAAGTCGCTTTAGCGGAAGCCGCGTCGGCGTTGGAATTCGGCGTTGGAATTCGGCGTTGGAATTCGGCGTTGGAATTCGGCGTTGGAATTCGGCGCAGAAGATGCGGAGGACGGCGGCATCGGATGCTGACCGGTGCATATCGGATGCCGCCTTTCGGAAGGACGCGGCCCCCTGGAGCCGCAAAGGCGCATTGCTGGTTACAGCAGTTCGGTCGCGAGCGTGACGCCGAGCGCGACGCCGCCGATCAGGCCGATCGCCCGGCCGAGCAGCAGCGCGTTGAGGTCTTCGTCGAGCACGAACAGGTTGCGGCGCTCGCGCAGCACAGTGCGATGCAAAAGCGGCACGGGGAAAAGCAGCGCACACGACAGCGCGACGGGCAAGCCGAGCCGCATCGCCATATGCGCGTGCCGGCTGGACGGAATGCCGAGATACAGCATGCCGATGACGATAGCGCTCGTCACGACCGCGCCGAGCAGAACGCCGGCGACGAGCCGGTCGGAAGGATGTCCGTTCACTTCGATACCTCGTTGATTCAATAGCCGCGCCAGCGCAAATCCGCTGGGCGCCGACCGTTGGCGGGAGAATTCGCTGCGGACAGCGGATGAAGCGATCGGCGCGATGCCTGCCGATCGCCACGCGACGCCGGTGGCTCGAAGGCCGCCGTTATCGCGAATCGGCGTATTTCAGCAGCCAGGCTTGGGGCCGGTCGATCAGACACTTCTCAAAAAAGGCCGGCGGGCGGGCGCGGGAACACAACGCGGCGTTCGAAAAGCGAATGAGCCGTTTGGATGGAGCGAAGAAGAACAGAACGGACAGCAGCATGCCGCCGATCGCCGCGAACACGGCCTCAGAGAAATTAGCTGGTCTGGTCTGGAACAAACTGCCGCGAACAATGATCGCCGAGCCAGTCGGAACGCCGCGATCTCAGCTACGCGACGTCACCGGCTGCGTAGCCGCGCCTTCCACGCTCGTGGCGGCGTCGGCGTCGGCATCGGCGCCCGGCTGCTGCCACAGCAGTTCCAGCGTGCGGCGCAGGCGCGCTGGCGTTACGGGCTTGTGCAGCACGGGAATCCCCTGCAGCGCGAGCGCCTCCAGTTCCACCGACGCCATATCGCCCGTAATCAGCAGCGTCACGACGCGCTCGCGGCCGCGCCGCCGCAACGCGTCGCGCACGGCGCCGAGCGCCTGCGCGCCCGTCCGGTGGTTCGCGAGCTGGTAATCGCAGAGCACGGCGTCGGGCATGAAGCCTTCGTCGATGGCGAGAAGCGCCTGACGCTCGTCCGGCACGCCGCGCACCACGCAGCCCCAGCGCCCGAGCAGATTCTGGATGCCTTCGAGAATCGCCGGCTCGTCGTCGATGCACAGCACGTGACGACCGAGCGCCGCCGCGCCGCCCGCGCCCGAGTCGTTGAGACCGGCAACGATCCGCGCCGGATCGCCCGCGCGCACCGGGAAGCGGAACACCGTGCCGCGCCCCGGCGCCGAGCGCAGTTGCAGCTTGCCGCCGAGCATCTCGACGAGCCGCTTAACAGTCGGCAGCCCGAGGCCGTGCCCTTGCCGCGCGTCGCGGTGCGGATTGGCGACCTGATAGAACTCCTCGAAGATGCGCTCCTGCTCGGCCTTCGGAATGCCGATGCCCGAATCGCGCACTTCGATATAGCCGCCGTCGAGCCGACCCGCGCGCCGGTAGCCCATCCAGATCGCACCGCCCTCCGTGTAGCGCACCGCGTTCGACAGCAGGTTGCTCAGGATGCGCTCGAGCAGCACCGGGTCGTCGTGGATCACGGCGTCCGTCGGGGCGATGCGCAGCGCGAGGCCCTTCGCGGCCGCCTGCGGCCAGTACTGGCTGCCGACGCGGTCGAACAGTTCCGAGAGCCGGAAATGCAGCTTGATCACCTGCGTGACGCCGCTTTCGAGCCGCGCCAGATCGAGCACCTGGTTGAACAGCTGGTTGAGCGCCTCGACGTTGTTGGCGATGTTGCTGGCCGTCTTCGCATGCTGGACGGACGTCGCCGCCGGATCGTTCAGCGATGCCGCGAGCAGCCCGATCGCGTGCAGCGGCTGCCGCAGGTCGTGGCTCGCGGCCGCGAAGAAGCGCGTCTTCGCGAGACTCGCCTCTTCGGCGACGAGCTTTTGCGCGGCGAGCGATTCGGCGAGCGCCTGCTGATCGACGCGCGCCTGCACGACGCGCTGGAACAGCTTGCGGTAGCTGAGCGCGTAGACGTTGATCGCGCAGAAGAAGAACGCGAGGACGATCGCGAGAATCGTGCGGTCGAACGTGTGCGTGCCGAAGTGCAACACGATCGCGGGCAGCAGCAGGAAAGGAATGGCCGTCGCGAAGTTGGCGACGTCGAAGCCGTTTGACATGAACACGCCCGCCGCCAGCGTGACGAGCATCACCGTGTGCAGGATGGGCAGATCCGTGTGCGGGCTCTGGAACGCGAACCAGATCGCGAGCCCCGGCGCGCTATAGAGCAGCGCGCCCCGCGCCGCGTGCAGGTTGATCCACGTGCGCGGCGAGGCCGCGTCGGGCCAGCGACGATTGCACATCCACAGCGCGAGGCTCGCGCAGTTGGCAAAGCCGTAGAAGATGAAGCACGCGGCAAAAAGATGCGGATGCGGGATGTCATTCCAGTAGATCGCCACCAGCACCGCGATCGAAAACCAGTGCGTGAAGAAGGCAATCGGGTCCTGCGCGTACAGCACGCGCACGAGATCTTCGTCGATCGCACGCTGGATTGGATCGGCCCGCATCGTGCGGTCTCCTGTCCCATGGTTGCTTTCGAGTCCGGCCAGGCCGGCCCCGCTGTTCGATGGTGTTTCTGTTTTTCATTGCAGCGCCGCCGCTTGTTTCGAGTCTGGAATAAAACCCGGGCGACGCTCGTCTTACACCGGCACCGGTACGGCAGTCTTAAGACAGTTTACCCGTCTTGCCGGCGGTTTACCCTTCAGCTATGACTTAATCCATATAGGCGGAGCCGCGTGCAAAAAGCATACTGGTTTCAACGATTCAACAATCAAGCGCGGCCAACAGCCTCTGAAGGTTCAGCTTCACGACCTGTATTACGCCTGTTTGTCGAGGCTCCATCGGCGGGACCACCCGCCCCTACCGCGCACCTTGCCACTTCCGATGGAGGCCTTCATGGGCGCAGTTCCGAGCCAGGTTTTCGCACGCACTCTCGACGACGCCGTACTTCCCGACCTTTGGCGCCGCCGCACGCAGCTGACCGATAACGAAATGATGTCGATGTACGACCTCGTGAAGCGTGCGCTGCGCACCTATCATCCGCTCGAATTGCACGCGCTCGGCGAGGACAAGGAAGAGCTCGTGCACCAGTTCATCTATACGAAGGTGCTGCGCCTCGCGCCTGGCCACGTCGAATCGAAAGCGACGCCCGAAAGCGCGCCGTCCAACAGCTACGCAATCTGCGCTTACTTCCGCCGTTATCTGATCGACTGCCTGCGCAGCGCGAGCCATCAGCGCAACGTGTCGATGGAGCACGAAGGCATGATGCAGGAAATCGATCTGCGCGCGCAGGCGCTCGAAGATCCCGTCGAAAGCGTGCTGATGCAATACGGCCTGAACGAGCGCCGCGTGCGCGAAGCGGCGCGCGAGTTCATCGCGTCGCTCGACTCGCCGGAGCGCATCGTGCTGGCAGGCAGCCTCGGCTGGTGCTCGGAAGCGAAAGGCGGTCTGTCTGCGGTGGCCGCGCAGCATCGTGTGCCCTCCTATCACTATCGCGCTGTGAAGCTCGGCGTCACGATGAAGAAGACGGACGACGCCAGCCAGTTTTCCAACACGAAGATCGGCCAGTGGCTGCGCGACGTCCTTGGCATCGAAATCCACGCCGAAAACCGCGACGCGATCCTCGTCGTGCTGAACCTGCTGGCGACGGAAGCGACAGAAGCCGCCACTGCCCCGGACGACGAAATGATCGAAGTGGCTGCGTGAGGAGTTGGCGTTTCGCGATCGGCGTTCGGTCGGTCGGGCTGTAAGGCGGCTCGATAAGGCGATGCCTGGATGCCCGGATGCCCCGTGCCTGGATGCCCGGATGCCCGTGCCTAGGCACGTTGATGCCTTGATGCCGCGCCGGGTTCGCGGCCGGGTTTCCTCGCGCGCACCGTTCCCGCGCGTTCCAACGCACCTTCCCGGGCGCGTTCCAACGCACATTCCCGCGCACCGCTCCCGCAACCGTTGCCCCGAGGCGCCCTTTCGCGCCGAACGCATCGCGCCCCCGAAAGCGCCTGAAAGCGCCTGAAAGCGCATGAAAAACACACCTGGTTTTGAATTGCACACCCGACCGCGCGTTTTCCCCTTGCATTTCGATGCGCGCCGTCCAGGATAAATAAGCTACGAGCCCGAGCCGTCTTCCTCGGGGTTCCCCCGCCCTGCTGCACACTCTAAAAAGAGGTGGTCGCATGAACCGCTTGTCCAGCGCCCTTGCGGCGATGAAGGATCATTACGAGGTGGTGGTCGTGGGTTCGGGCTATGGCGGCGCGATCGCTGCGAGCCGCATGGCGCGCGCGAAACGCAGCGTCTGCCTGCTCGAGCGCGGCCGCGAATTCATGGCGGGCGACTTTCCCGCGACGCCATTCCAGGGCGCCGAGCAGATCCAGTACAACACCAGTCTCGCGCAGATCGGCTCGCCGCTCGCGCTGCTCGAAATGCACGTGAACCCGGACGTGAACGTCGTGGTCGGCTGCGGGCTGGGCGGCACGTCGCTGATCAACGCAAACGTCGCGCTCAAGCCCGACGCGCGGCTGTGGGACGATCCGCGCTGGCCCGCCGCCGTGCGCGCCGACCAGGCGAACCTCGACGTCTGTTACGAGCGCGCAACGACGATGCTCGGCGCGACGCCCGTTCCCGACGACTATCCCGACCTGCCGAAGCTCGACGCGCTCGCGCTGTCGGCGAAAAAGCTCGGCATGAGCGAGCGCTTCTACCGGCCGCCCATCACGGTGACGTTCAAGGACGGCAAGAACGCGGCGGGCGTCGACCAGCAGCGCTGCACCGGCTGCGGCGACTGCAACTCGGGCTGCAATCACGGCGCGAAGAACTCGACCCACATGAACTATCTGCCCGACGCCGTCGCGCACGGCGCGCAGATCTTCACGGGTGCGGCCGTGCATTCCGTCGTGCGCGACGAAGCGCGCGGCGTCTGGTGCGTCCGCTATCAGCCCGCCGATTTGAAGCGCGAACTGTACGACGCGCCCGAACTGTTCGTGACGGCCGACGTCGTGATCCTGTCGGCGGGCACGCTCGGCTCAACGGCGATCCTGTTGCGCTCGCAGCAGGCGGGTTTGAGGGTGTCGAAACAGCTTGGCCAGCATTTCACCGGCAACGGCGACGTGCTCGCGTTCGCGTTCAACACCGACAAGGTGATCAACGGCGTCGGCTGGGGCACGCATCCCGCCGGCGACATTCCGCCCGTCGGACCGTGCATCACGGGCATCATCGACCATCGCGACACGGCGAACGTGAAGGACGGCTTCGTGATCGAGGAAGGCTCGATCGCCGCGCCCATCGGCGCCGCGCTGATGGGCGTGCTGGGCGTCGCGGCGCCTCTCGAAGGCGTCGAGATGCCCGATCCCGAAAGCGAGCCGCCTCTCGCCGACGAAGCGCGCATCGCCGAAAGCATTCTGCGCGGCCCGTATCACGGCGCGATGCGCAACACGCAAACCTGGCTCGTGATGGCTCACGACGAAGAAAGCGGGCACATCACAGTGGAAGATGGCCGTCCGCGCGTCAGCTGGCCGAACGCGGGCAAGCAGCCGATCTACGAGACGGTGGAAAAGGCGCTGATCGACGCGACGAGCGCGCTCGGCGGCGCCTACGTGCGCAACCCGATTTCTACCGAGGCGTTCCAGAATCGCATCGTCACCGTGCATCCGCTGGGCGGCTGCGCGATGGCCGACGACGCGGCGTATGGCGTCGTCGATCAGGCGGGCCTCGTGTATTCGGATACGCAAGGCCATGCGGTGCACGAAGGGCTCTACGTGATGGACGGCTCGGTGATGCCGCTATCGCTCGGCGTGAATCCGCTGCTGACGATCTCCGCGCTCGCCGAGCGCAACTGCGCGCAGCTTGCGGCGTCGCGTGGATGGCAGATCGACTATGACGCGCCGGGCGAATCGGCCCCGCCGCCCGCGCCGAAAATCGGCCTGCGCTTCACTGAGACGATGATCGGCACGTACTTCGTCGGCGATACGAAGCCCGCGGGACAAGCCGACGATTCCGCCGAAGGCTCGCACATCAGCTTCACGGTGACGGTCGTATCCGACGATCTCGAAGACATGCTCGCGAATCCGCAGCACGAAGCGCACATGGTCGGCACGCTCACGTGCAACGCGCTGTCGGCGCAGCCGATGACCGTCAGCGACGGCGTCTTCAATCTGTTCGTCGTCGACGAAACGAACGTCGAGCGGCGCAACATGAAATACCGGATGACGCTCGATACCGTCGACGGCAAGCGCTTCTATCTGACGGCCGAGAAGATCATCACGCACACGTCGCTGCTCGAACTGTGGACGCAGACGAATACCGCTTACGCGAAAGTGCGCGAATCGGAGGCCGACGATGCGCCCGTCATCGGTCACGCGACGCTCATCATCACGCCGGAAAATTTCCTCAAGCAGCAGCGCACGATCGAAGTGACGAATGCGCCCGATATCGAAACGCGGCTCGCGTGGACGCTGAAATTCGGCCGCTTTTTCGCGGACGTGCTCTACACGGAATATGGCGGCGTCGCCGCGCCGTTGCAGTACTTCAATCCCGAAGCGGCGCCGCGCCTGCGCCGTGCGCTGCGCGCGCCCGCGCCGCACATCACGTACTTCGACACCGAGGACGGCAAGACGCTGCGACTCGCGCGCTATCACGCCGGCGACAAAGGCCCCGTGCTGCTGATTCACGGCTCGGGCGTATCGAGCCGGATCTTCTCGACGGACCTGATCGGCACGAACCTCGTCGAGTTTCTGTGCGCCGCGCGCTACGACGTGTGGCTCGTCGATCTGCGCGTCAGCATCGAATTGCCGAGCGCGACCGGGCGCACGACCGCCGACGAAATCGCGCGCTACGACATACCCGCTGCCGTCGCGAAGGTGCGCGAGCTGGCGGGCGTCGAAGATATACAAGTGTTCGGCCATTGCCTCGGCGCGCTGGCCTTCACGATGTCGCTGATGTCGGGGCTCAAGGGCGTGCGTTCGGCCGTGCTGTCGCAGGTGTCGGCGCATCCCGTACCGGGACTCTTGCAGCGGATCAAGGCGGGCCTGCATACGCCGCAGATTCTTCTGCATCTGGGCATCAAGGACATGACGGCTTACACGCAGCATGAAAAGTGGCCGCACAACCTGCTCGACGAAGCGCTGAAGTTCTTCCCCATCGAGCACGACGAAACCTGCAACAGCCCCGTGTGCCATCGCGCGACTTTCCTGTATGGCCTGCTGTACGAACACGCGCAACTCGACGAGCAACTGCACGCGAATCTGCAGGAGCTATTCGGCATTCACGATGTCGAGCTGTTCAATCAGCTCGCGGCGATGGTGCGCGCGGGACATCTGGTCGATGCGAACGGTGACGACGTGTACATGCCGAACATCGAAGGGATGAAGCTGCCGATCGCGTTCATTCATGGCTCGGAGAATCTCTGCTATCTGCCGACCAGCACACAGATGACGTTCGACATGCTGGTCGAGCGGTTCGGGCCTGAACACTACGAACGGCACGTGATCGACGGCTATGGGCATATCGACTGCGTGTTCGGCAAACGCGCGGCCCTCGATGTGTTTCCGACCGTCGTCAGGCATCTGGATGCGCATGCCCGTGCCGACGTTGCGTGACGAGTGCCGGGGCATTCGTCACGCGCACGTCGTCGCGCGTCAGAACAGCTTGCCCGGATTCAAAATACCGTTCGGATCGAGCGCGTGCTTGATCGCTCTCATCGCGGCCAGTTCTTCCGCCGAGCGCGAGACGGGCAGGAATTCGCGCTTGAGCAACCCGATGCCGTGCTCCGCCGACACGGAGCCGCGCAACGGCGCGAGCATGTCATACACGAGCGCGTACACATCGTGATGATCGACGCCGGGCACCGAGCGCCCGTCGACGGTGACATGCAGATTCGAATCGCCGATATGGCCGAAGAAATACGATTCGTTGCCCGGCCACGCGCGATCGAGCGCCACGCGGCAACGGTCGACGAACGCACCAATCTCGCCGATCGGCAGGCTCACGTCGAAGTTGATCGGGTCCAGCTTGACGGGAAATTCCGCCGTGCATTCGCGGATCGCCCACAGCGCGCGCGTGTCCGCAATCGACTGCGCGATCACCGCATCGCGGATCGCCGATTCGTCGAGCGCATCCGTCAGCGCGTTCGAAAAACGCGCGCCGTCGTCATCGGCATCGAAGCTCGCGTGCTCGATCAGCGCATACAACGGATGCGGCTCCGCGAATGGCGAGCGCGTGCCCGTTAGCTTCACGCCGAAATCGAAGAAGTCCGGCCACATGATTTCGAACGCGCCGATGTCGTTGCCAAAGCGCGTCGAAAGCCGTCGCAGCAGCGCAACCGCCTGCTCGTAGCCGTTCAATGCAACGAGCGCCGTATGCCGCGACGCGCGTTGCGGCTGCAGCTTAAGCACAGCGCGCGTGATCACGCCGAGCGTGCCCTCCGAGCCGATGAACCAGTGCTTCAGGTCATAGCCCGTATTGTTCTTCACCATCTTGTTCAATGAACTGAGCACTGCGCCGTTCGCCAGCACGACTTCGAGCCCCAGCACCTGGTCGCGCGCCGTGCCCGATTGAATCACGCGATTACCGCCCGCATTGGTCGCGAGATTGCCGCCAATCTGACACGAACCGCGCGCGCCGAGATCGAGCGCCAGTTCGAAGCCCGCTTGCGCCGCTGCTTCCTGTGCGGTCTGCAACGTCGTGCCCGCGCGCAACGTGATCGTCGCGGCCGCGCTGTCGATTTCCTCGACGCCCGCGAGACGATCGAGCGACAACGCGATGTCGCCGGCACGCGGAATCGAGCCGCCCGCGAGGCCCGTCATGCCGCCTTGCGGCACCACGGGCTGACGTGCGTCGTTGCAGATCATCAGCGCGCGCGCAACCTGCTCGGTCGTACGCGGCAACAGCAGCGCGGCGGGCCGCGTCGGCCCATGACGCGTCCAGTCCGTCATCGGGCGCTCGCCGATCGCATCGCCGACGCGCACCGCGTCGTCGCCCAATGCATCACGTAACGCTGCCAAAGTCGCGGCGAATGTCGATTCAGGCGCTGCCGGTTCTTTCACTGTCATGCGGTTCCTTGACCTGTTGTGCCTTGCGTCGCGAGCTTCTTCCGGTAGCCCATCGAGCTGTTGATGCGGCCCAGGATGTAGTCGCCTGCCGCGACGGGCTCGTATTTGCTGTCCGCCGATGCCGTGCCCAGATCGCGCGGATCGACGGTCGACGTATAGGTCGGATCGTAGAACGTCGCGATCGAATAGCGCTCGCGACCCGATGCGTTGATCACGCGATGCAGCGTCGAGCGAAAACGGTCGTTGGTCCAGCGCGCCAGCAGATCGCCGACGTTCACGACGAAGCTGCCTTCGATGGGCGGCGCGTCGATCCACGTTTCGTTTGCGATCTCGCGCACCTGCAATCCGCCGACGCGGTCCTGCCACAACAACGTGATGCAGCCATAGTCGGTATGCGGCGCGACGCCGAACTGGTCTTCATCGGATTGCGGCGGCTGCGGCGGATAGTAGACCATCTGCGTGCGCTGCATCCGCTTCGTATAGCGCGATGCGAAGAAGTGCTCGTCGACACCGAGGCCCACGGCCACCGCGCGCAACAGATCGGCGCCGCATGCGCCCACTTCCTCGTAATACGCGTACAGCACGGGCCGCAATTCCGGCATGAAGTCCGGCCAGTTGTTCGGCCCGCGCAACGCCTGTCCCGCGAGCACATCGGGATCGTCCTCGGGCAACTCCAGACCGATGCTGAAGAACTCCTTGTAGTCGGGACGCTTCGCCTGATACATCGTCGCGTCGCCGAGCGCATTGAAGCCGCGATGCCGGTGATTCACTGCCGCGCGCCGCTTCGTCTCGACGGGAAACGCAAAGAACGTGCGCGCGGTCTGTTCCGCGCGATCGATCACCGCTTGCGGCACGCCATGATTGACGATGTAGAAGAAGCCGATCGTCGTGCACGCGTCGCGTATCTCGCGGCCCGCGCGCATCAGTGCGTCACGGTCGCCGGCGCGCACGCCGGCCAGGTCGACGATCGGAATGCGAGTGACTGGCTGCATCGCAAGGCTCCTTCATCATGAAGATTGAACGGACGATTCGACATGCCGCTCGCAGCCACACGAATCGGCACGCGGATCGGCACACGAAATCGCACACGAAATGGCTCGCGGATCAGCCCTCGAATCAGCGAGCGATTTCACGTTGTATATACCGCCAAAAGCGCAATCGCAAGTCGCGTTGCACGCGCCGTCATTCATCTGCAGAAGGAACAGCCGCTGCATTAGGGTTTGACAGCATGCGAATATTTTTTTCGCGCAAAAGCAGCGGTATATACTGCCCCGCATGAATCGCGCGCTATCGCTTTCGAGCGCGACACCGCTTTGCCAACGGGAGAATCTCATGGGTATCTTTGCAGGCTGGAAGTGTCGTCTCGCGATGGTGGCGTTCTGCGCTGCCGCATCCGTGGCCAGCGTGAGCGCGCACGCGGAAGACCAACTCGCGAAGGTCAAGAAAGCGGGCGAACTGGTCGTCGGCACGGAGATGCAGTTCGCGCCGTTCGACTTCCTCGAAAACGGCCAGCAGGCGGGCTTCAACAAAGACCTGTTCGCCGAAGTCGGCAAAGAGCTCGGCGTGAAGGTACGCTTCATCGATCTCCCGTGGCCGAGCGTGCTGCCCGGACTCGAAGCGGGCAAGTTCGACATGGTCGGCGGACCGCTCACCGTGACGAAGGCGCGCATGGAGCGCTACACGTACACGCTGCCCGTCGCCGATGCCACCGACGCACTGCTCAAGCGCGCGAACGACACGTCGCTCAAGCAGTCGTCGGATATCGTCGGCAAGACGGTGGGCGCGGGCAAAGGCTCCGCACAGCTCGACCAGTTGAAGGCGTACATCGCGACATTGCCGAAGCAGCCCGAAGTGCGCGAATACGTCGACAACAACCAGGCCTATGCGGATCTCGCAGCGGGCCGCATCGCGGCAGTCGCGAACTCGATGACGAATATCGCGTACGTCGCGAAGCAACGGCCCGAAACGTTTGCTGTCGTCACGCCGCCATTCGGCGCAAAGGTGTACTTCGCGTATTGCCTGCGCAAGGACGCGGACAGCAAGCCGCTCGCCGACGCGTTCAACGCAGCGCTCGTCAAGATGCACAACGACGGCCGCCTCGCGTCGCTGCAAAAGAAGTGGTTCGGCGTGACGATGGACGCGCCGACCACGATGCCCACGCCCAACTATTGATGCCCTGAGTCGCGCGCGGCGCGTCGGAGGAAATCACGCACGCGACGCGCCGCCCACATGTCCTTTGTTGCAGGTATCAGGCCATGTTCAGCGCCCACGTTTTCGCTCAAGGTTTTCCGCTGCTGTTGCAGGCCGCGCTCGCGACCATCGGCATTTCGCTGACGGGTCTCGTGATCGGCTTCTTCGTCGCGATCGGCGTGTGCTCGGCGCGGCTGTCATCGAATGCGTTCGCGCAACGCTTCGGCGGTGCGTACGTGTTCTTCTTTCGCGGCGTGCCGATGCTCGTGCAACTGCTGCTCGTCTATTACCTGCTGCCGTTTGTCGGCATCAACGTGTCGCCGATCGTCGCCGCGATCAGCGCCGTGTCGCTGTGCTCGGCGTCGTATATCGCGGAGATATTGCGCGGCGGCTTCATGAGCATTCCGCCAGGACAGATCGAAGCGGCGCGCATGCTCGGCCTTTCGCCCATCGATATGCTCCGGCGCATTCAGGTGCCACAGGCGTTCCGGATGACGCTGCCTTCGCTCGTCAACGAAATGGTGCTGCTGATCAAGGCGTCGTCGCTGATCTCCGTCGTCGGCGTGGCCGAGCTGACGCGCACCGCGCAGAACATCGCGGCAAGCACGTACCGGCCACTCGAAGCGTATCTCGCGGCGGGGCTCATCTACTTCGTGATCTGCGGCGCGCTCGCGCTCGTCGCGCACGCCGCCGAGCAACGCCTCGCGCAGACCTGAGGGCCGAACGATGCAGCAATTCGATTCCACCGTCATCACGCACAATCTGCAACCGATCGCCGCCGGACTTGCGACGACGCTCGGCACGTGGCTCGCCGGTGTCGCCATCGGCATCGTGCTCGGCTTTCTGATCGCCGTGTTGCAACTCTTTTGCGGCCGCTGGGTGCGCGGCATCCTGCGCGTATATATCGAACTCTTTCGCGGCACGCCGTTTCTCGTGCAACTTTTTTTGCTCTACTACGGCGGGCCGTCCATCGGGCTGACGCTCGAACCGTTGACGGCCGGCGTGCTCGGACTCGGCCTTTACGGCAGCGCCTATTTCGCGGAAGCGTTCCGCTCCGGATTTCAGTCGATACCGCGCGGCCATCTCGAAGCCGCGTCGTGTCTCGGCCTCACGCGCTGGCAAGCGGTGCTGCGCATCCAGGTGCCGCAAATGCTCGTGCTGATCGTGCCCGCGCTGACCAACCTGATCATCGTGCTCAGCAAGGAAACGGCCGTGCTGTCGATCGTCACCGTGCCCGAGCTCACGTTCGTGCTGACGGGCATCGGCTCGGCGACGTTCGCGTTCGTCGAAACGCTGCTCGTGTTGTGCGTGTGCTACCTCGCGCTCGTCGAGCTGACGTCGCGCGCGGGCATGTGGGCCGAGACGCGCATCGCCCGCTTCATGGCCTGAACGTCAATCGCAAGCGTGAACGGAAATCAAGGTTCATCATGAATGCACTCGTCGACATGCCTGCTTCCTCCCATCTCGGTTCGATGCGATCCGGCAATGCACCACTGATCGAAGTGCGCGATCTGCGCAAGCGCTTCGGCGACGTCGAAGTGCTGCGCGGCG
This sequence comes from Paraburkholderia diazotrophica, assembly GCF_900108945.1. GTDB lineage: Bacteria > Pseudomonadota > Gammaproteobacteria > Burkholderiales > Burkholderiaceae > Paraburkholderia > Paraburkholderia diazotrophica. Next base: position 38,750 of record NZ_FNYE01000040.1, read on the forward strand.
TCGATCTCGACATCAATCGCTCAGAGGTGGTCTGCATCATCGGACCGTCGGGCTCGGGCAAGAGCACGCTGTTGCGCTGCCTCGCCGCGCTGGAGACTTACGACCAGGGCGATGTGCGCATCGAAGGCGAACTGCTCGGCTATAACGAACGCAACGGCAAGCGCGTGCGCGCTTCGCAAGGCGAGATCAACCGCGTGCGCCGCAACGTCGGCATGGTGTTTCAGCAATTCAATCTGTGGCCGCATATGACGGCGCTCGGCAACGTAATGGAAGCGCTGCTGCGCGTGCGCCATCTGTCGCACGACGCCGCAAAGCAGCGCGCAAACGCGATGCTCGACACCGTCGGCCTCGCGCACAAGGGCGATGCCTATCCGGCGAAGCTATCGGGCGGCCAGCAGCAGCGCGTGGCGATTGCACGCGCGCTCGCGATGGAGCCGCACATCATGCTGTTCGACGAGCCGACGTCGGCGCTCGATCCAGAACTCGTCGGCGAAGTGCTGCAAGTGATGAAGCAGCTTGCGCGCGACGGCATGACGATGGCCGTCGTCACGCATGAAATGGGCTTCGCGGCGCAAGTCGCGGACAAGATCGTCTTTATCGATCAGGGGCGCATCGCCGTTCAAGGCAAGCCGCACGACGTCTTTCACGACGGGAACCAGCCACGCCTTCGACAGTTCCTGCAAAACTATTTCGACCGCAATGCATTCTGGTCGCGCGGCAGCGATAGCGCGGAACCGGCATGAACACGTTTTGACGAGGCGCCGCGATGCCCGCCCCCGCCGTCCGCGACAAACTCCGCGCACGCGCGCTTGCGAAGACGCGCAAGCCTCGCGACCCGAATGCGCATGCGGCGAATGCGGCGGCCGCGATTGCAACGGCTTTGGCATCCGATGCGAAGAACGCGCAACCCGCCGCGCGATACGAGCAGGTCAAGCAATACATCCGTCACACGATCGAATCGGGCGAACGCCGCGCGGGCGAGCGCATCCCATCGGAACTCGATCTCGTCGCGTCGCTCGGCGTATCGCGAATGACGGTGAACCGCGCGCTGCGCGAGCTTACGGATGAAGGACTGTTGACGCGCGTATCGGGCGTCGGCACGTTCGTCGCCGAAACGAAGCCGCAATCGACGCTGCTGATGATTGCGCATATCGGCGACGAGATCCGCTCGCGCGGTCACGAATACAGCTATCAGACGGTGCTCACGCGGCGCGAAGTGGCGCCCGTCAATGTGTCGAATGCGTTGGGCTTGCCGCCCGGCGCTTCAGTGTTTCATGTGATCTGCGTGCATCGCGAGAACGGTTTGCCCGTGCAACTCGAAGACCGTTACGTGAACCCCGCCATCGCGCCGGATTTCATCGAGCAGGATTTCTCGGTCACACGTCCTTCCGAATATCTGTTCAGCGTCGTGCCCGCGCACGATGTCGAGCACATCGTCGATGCCGGACTGCCGACGCGCGCCGAAGCCGAGCTGCTGCAGATCGCGACCGAAGAGCCGTGCCTCACGCTGATGCGCCGCACGTGGACGAGCGGCGTCGCGGTGACGTTCGCGCGCTTCGTGCACCCGGGCTCGCGATACCGGCTGGGCTGCCGCTTTGCGCCCGATACGTCGCAGCGGCAGGGCTAGCCCGGAGAAAAATTCAGACGTTCCCGGCCAGATGAAAGCGCGACGCCGGATGCCACAGCTGCACCGATGTCGCGACCTGCTCGCCGACCCAGGTCCTGCGCCACAGCATCAGACAAGGCTCGCCGATCTCCATCATCAGATGGCGGCGCACATGCGCATCGGGCTTTTGCGCATAGATGCGAAACTCCGCGCGCTGGATCGGCGCAAGACGCACCATGTAATGATTCGGCGTTTCCACCGTGAAGTCCTGATCCAGATACTCGGGAAACACGCGCGGATTCACGTAGCGGTCTTCGTATTGAATCGGCTCGGCCTCTTCGTAGTGCACGATGCGCGAATGGAAGACGGGGCCTTTCGCGAGCCCGAGCGCATCGACGGCCAGCGGATCGTCGCTCGATTCGAGTGCGAGCACGCGCGCCGAATGCCGATGCCCGCGCGCGGCGATTTCATCGGCGATATTGCGGATTTCGAGCACCGTCGATTCGTAACGCTGCGGCGCGACGTAGGTGCCTGAACCCTGCACGCGCGTCAGCACGCGTTCCGTCGTGAGCTCACGCAACGCGCGCGAGACCGTCATCCGCGCGACGCCGAACTCCTTCACCAGCTCCGCTTCCGAAGGGATCAATCCGCCCGGCTTCCATACGCCCTCTTCGATCTGCGCAATCACGTAGCGCTTGATCTGCTCATACGCAGGCAATGCTTTTGCCGGCGTCGTGCGCATAGCGGCCGTTCTACTGTCCTCTGTCTCCAGGTGCCCGTTTATCGTCATGTTCTCATCACCTCGTGGGTTGAACTCGCGAGCTCAATGCATTAGTTCAATGCATCAGTTCGATGCCGCAGCCGTGCCTCGTTGCGGCACACCGATAAGCGCGCCGCCGAATCCTCCATGTGCGCCGTGGCACTTCATCATGCGGCCGACTGCGGCGCCTGTTGCGCGATAGCGGTCGGATCGTTCGCGGCACGCGTGACAAAGCCGCCATGATCGTCGAGTGCAGCGCGATTGCCATGCGTCGCCGTCGAATGCAGATCGCCCGAATTCGGCGGCACCGGCGGCGCTGCCTCGCCGATCATCCGGAACGCGGCCGCCATGTCGTCGGCGAGCGGCCGGTCGTCGCGATACGTCGGCACGGTCGCGCGCACGCGGCGCCACAATGCGTCCGTGTGCGGCGCGCGCGGCGCGTCGACGGATTGCAGATCGTATGCCTGCGCCGCCGCCAGCAATTCGATCGCGACGATGCGGCCTGTGTTGTCGACGATCTCCAATGCCTTCAGCGCGGCAGGCGTCGCGTGACATAGATGATCTTCCTGCAAGCCCGACGTGATGCCGCCATCCAGGCTCGCAGGCGCGGCCAGCCGCCGGTTCTGCGCGACGAGCGACGCGGCCGTGTACTGCGCGATCATGAAGCCCGAACACGTGCCGCCCGGCTCTGCGAGAAACGCCGGCAAGCCGCTCACGAGCGGGTTCACGAGCCGGTCGAGGCGCCGTTCAGCCATCGCCGCGACTTGCGCGATTGCCGTCGCGAGGCTGTCCATCGCGAGCGCAATCGATGCGCCCACGGCATGCGCCTGCGAATACACACGCGGCGCATCCGGCGTGCCCGCGACGATCGGGTTGTCGGTAATCGACGCCAGCTCGCGATTCACGACATCGGATGTTGCGTCGAGCACATCGCGCGCCGCGCCGTGCACGTGCGGAATCGTGCGCATCGACAGCGGGTCTTGCGTGCGCTGCCCGACCACGGAAGCAAGAATGCCGCTATCGGCGAGCGCATTGCGCATCCGTTCGCCGACGAGATTCAAACCCGGCGACACGCGCAGCGCGAGCGAATCGGCGTCGAACGCGGCGAGTTGTCCGCGCAGATTTTCGAAGCTCATCGCGGCGATCGCATCCGTCCAGTCGAGCACGCGCTCGGCGCGCGCCAGCGCAAGCGCGGCGAGGCCCGTCACGCACGGCGTGCCGTTGACGAGACTCAGTCCTTCTTTCGCTTCGAGCACGAGCGGCTCGCGCTTCAGACGCCTGAGCGCCTCGCTTCCGGTGAACCGTTCATTGCCGCAACGCACGTGTCCTTCACCGATGCACACCAGCGCGATATGCGCCATATGGCTCAGATAGCCAACCGAGCCGAACGCTGGCACTTCGGGGATATATCCGGCATCGAGCAGCGCGACGAGCTGATCGACGACTTCGAAACGGACGCCCGAGTGCCCGTGCGCGAAGTTGTTGACGGCGGCCGCGATGATCGCGCGCGTTTCCCCGACGCCGAGCGGCGCGCCGACACCGACGGCATGGCTCATCAGAATGTTGCGCGACAGCGTGCGCTGTTCGGACAGCGACACGATCACATCGCACAGCGCGCCCACACCCGTATTCACGCCGTACGCCCGAATGCCGCGCTCGACGATCTGCTCGACGAGCACGCGCGCCGCCGCGATGCGCTCGCGCGCGGCATCGGAAAGCACGAGCGGCTCACCGGCCGCAACCGCGGCCAGTTCGCGCCAGTTCAAGGGACGGTCGGTACGGGTGATAGCCATGATGTTGCCTTTTTCGTGCGAGTACGTGCGCGTTCGTGCGTTTCGTGCGTTTGCTCTTTTGTATGTCTCAGGTTCCAGCGCGACGCTCGCCCTAGTTGGTCGTGCGCGAATGATGGCTCGACACGAATTGCCGGAAACGCTCGGACTTCAGTTCGCCGAACACTTCGTCGGGCGTGCCGTCGCATTCGGTTTGCCCTTGATGCAGGAACATCACGCGATTCGACACGTGCCGCGCAAAGCCCATTTCGTGCGTGACGACGAGCATCGTGCGGCCTTCTTCCGCGAGCGAGCGCATCACGCGCAACACTTCGCCGACCAGTTCGGGATCGAGCGCGGAAGTCGGCTCGTCGAACAGCATGACCTTCGGATGCATCGCGAGCGCGCGCGCAATCGCGACGCGCTGCTGTTGGCCGCCTGACAGATGCGCCGGATAATGCCCGCGCTTTTCGGCGAGACCGACCTTCGCGAGCAGCGCTTCCGCCTCTTCGACGGCTTCCGCGCGGCTGCGCTTCTGCACGCGCATCGGCCCTTCGATCAGGTTTTCGAGCACCGTCATGTGCGACCACAGGTTGAAGTTCTGGAACACCATGCCGAGTTGCGAGCGGATGCGATCGACCTGCTTGCGGTCGTCGGGCTGCAGCTTGCCGTCCTTGCGGCGCTTCATCGTCAGCGTCTCGCCGGCGAGCGCGACGCTGCCGTCATCGGGTGTCTCCAGCAGGTTCAGGCAGCGCAGAAACGTGCTTTTGCCCGAGCCGCTCGCGCCGAGAATCGAAATGACATCGCCTTCGTGCGCGTCGAGCGAAATGCCCTTCAATACGTGATGGTCGCCGAACGACTTGTGGATATTCTTGACCGACAATGCAACGGGTGCCGTAGCGTTCATGTAATTCTCCGGAATGGGCCGTCAGGGTGCGGCACGACGTGCTTCGGTAGCGGGCGGCATCGCGCGCGGCGCTGCGTTCACGGGCATCGCGCGCAGATGGCGCGACAGACGCCGTTCGAGCAAGCCGAGCAGACGCACGACGACGAAGTTCAGGAACAGATAGATCAGTGCGGCGCAGACGAACACTTCCGTCGTGCGATACGTCTGCTGGATGATCTGCTGCGCGACGCCCGTCACTTCCCACACGGTGACGAGACTCGCGAGCGCCGTCGACTTGACGAGCAGCACGGCCTCCGTCGAATACGCGGGCAGGCACTGGCGCAATGCAATCGGACCGATGATCCGGCGCAGAAGCGCAAAGCCGGACAGGCCGATCGAATAGCCCGCTTCGATCTGTCCGACGGGCACGGCCATCAGGCCGCCGCGAATGATCTCCGCCGTATAGCCCGCCGTGCACAGCGCGAGTGACAGCACGGCGCACACATACGGCTCGCGCAGCACGGGCCACAGAAAGCTCTCGCGGATCACGCCGAACTGGCCGAGCCCGTAGTAGACGAGAAACATCTGGATCAGCAGAGGCGAGCCGCGAAACACGAGAATGTACGTGCGCGCGAAGCGGTTCGGCAGCCAGTGCGGCGACACGCGCATCGTGACGATCACGAGCGACAGCAAACCGCCCAGCACCAGCGACGAGAAGAACAGGCCCAGCGTGGTCGGCACGGCGGCGAGCAACTGACGCAGCGTGTCGAACAGAAAGTCGAAATCGAAAGACATGTTGGCGCTCCGTCGTCAGTTGCGCGCGAAGTTGCGCCGGAAGGATCGGCCCACGCGTGCCTCCGCGTGATTGAAGACGCGGTTCGAGATGCCCGTCATCACGAGATACAGTGCGCCGCCCACGACAAAGAACAGGAAGTACTGATGCGTCGAGCCCGCTGCGATCTGGCTTGCGCGCAGCAGTTCGGCGAGGCCCGTCACCGAGATCAGCGCGGAGTCCTTCAGGCTCAGTTGCCACACGTTGCCGATGCCCGGCAATGCGAAGCGCAGCACTTGAGGAATGAGGATGCGGCGCGCCATCGTCATGGTCGGCATGCCGATCGAACGCGCCGCTTCGAGTTCGCCTTTCGATACTGCGAGCACGGCCGCGCGATAGACCTCCGCCTGGTACGCGCCCGAGATCATGCCGACGGCCAGCGCGCCGATCACGAATGGCGGCACGCCGACGAAGCCTTCGGCGCCGAACCATTGGCCGACCGTCGTCACGAGCGTCGAGCCGCCGAAGTAGAACAGATAGATGACGAGCAGTTCGGGCACGCCGCGAAACACCGTCGTGTACAGATCGCCGAGCACGCGCGCGGTGCGAAAGCGCGACAGCTTCGCGGCCGCGACGATCGCGCCGAATACCGCGCCGACTGCGAGCGCCGCGAGCGTCAGCGCGACGGTCATCAATGCCGCGAGCAGCAGTACGCCGCCCCAGCCTTCCTGCCCGAAGCCGAGCGTCTCGATCAGAGCCATGCCCTACTCCTCATCCGTGCTTTCGTTGACAGATCCGCTTCGCCATATCGACGAAGCGGATCGCTACAGCAAGTGCGCGCGCCGCTCGCGCAGCGACGCGCAACCGCCTTCGATCAAGGCGTGACGTCGGTCTTGAACCACTTGGCCGAGAGCTTCTTCACGGTGCCGTCGGCGAGCGCCGCGGCGATGGCCGTGTCGAACTTCGCCCGCAAATCGGCGTCCTGCTTGCGGAACGCGAGGCCTTCGCCCGGACCCCAGATCGGGCCGCCGATCTTGGGGCCCGCCATTGCGATCTGCGCGGATTCCTTCTTGTCGGCGTTCGCCGCGTAATAGGTCACGTCGTCGAACGATGCGTCGATGCGGCCGTTCGCAAGGTCGAGATCACGTTCCGGCGAGGTCTTGTACACGCGGATCGTCGCGATGTCCTTGAAACCGTCGTTGATGAACTTCGTATAGACGGTGCCCGACTGGATGCCGATCGTCTTGCCCTTCAACTGCTTGCGCAATGCGTCGACGGTCGGCTGGTCGGCCTTTGCGTCGCCCGTCAGCTTGACGACGGGTGTCGTCGGCGATGCCTTCGGCAGGATCTTCGTATCGGACACGGCGAACGTCGCGGGCGTCGCTGCATACGGACGCGAGAAGGCAATGATTTTTTCGCGCTCGGGCGTGATCGAGATCGCGTCCATCAGCACGTCGAACTTGCCCGCCTGCAGGCCCGGAATCATGCCGTCCCAATCCTGTGCAACCAGGTTGCACTGAAGCTTGATGCGCTCGCACAGGTTCGCGACCAGCTCGGGCTCGAAGCCGCCCAGCTTGCCGCCCGGCAACGTGAGATTCCACGGCGCGTAGCCGCCTTCCAGTGCGATCGTCACGGACTTCCATTCCTTCGCCTGAGCAGGCGCGCCGACCAATGCCGCAGCGCTCAGAACCGCGCCCAACACTGCCTTCGACAACGCAGTGCGGTTTGACTTCTTCACCTTCACGTCGAATCTCCTTTTCGTTTGAGCGGGTGCCGCCGCTTCCCGCGTGCCGGACATGTATAGACAAGTTTGCATGAGGTCAAAAATCATCGCAACTGGATTCGCCAAAAATAATTGAATTATTCGGGTAAGCCCCTACGAACAAGGGCTCGCGGGCGGGCAATGCGCACCTGCACGTGTATGAAGGGTTTGCGTCAGGCTGGTGCAGCTGACTAGACAGGTTCGCGATTTGCGCGGTGCGTGCATGCACCGCGAGCGAGCGCCGCAAGCCTGCGCCGAGAGCGTGTGCCGAATTCGAGCCGCCGCGCCTCGTGCGCGACACGAACGATCGGTTCATATCTTCTATGACGGCACCGTACTCTTGCGCCTGGTCTGCCCATCTCCAGGGCGCTGCTTCATCAGACGCGCGCATTGTCGGCGCGCGCGTGCGTTATCCGGATGTTCAGCGCACGCAGCGATAGTTGGTCTCCCGTCGTGAGGTCCAGAGCGGCGGCCGTCGCCGCACTACATCGCATGCACTCGCGGCCGGTCGTGTCCGCGAGACAAAAAAATTTCCGCGTGCCGGGAATGAAATCCAAAGCCGCCGTGTTTGTGTCGATGTAGCAAGCAGATTCGAACCAGAACTCATCGCAGGACAAAGACTCGACAGCCGTAAATTCAGCAGTTGATTCCGCAGTTGGAGTAGCGTTTTTATAGCCTGATCCAAGCAGTCCATATCGAACCTTATTACTTCGGATACCGAATTTATTTCGGCCCATTCATTCAAGGAGTCTCATCATGAAGAAGATCTTCGTTTGTCTCGCAGTCGCAGCCGGCGCACTGGCCGCTCCCGCTCTGAGCTTCGCGCAATCGAACGGTCCCGTCACACGCGCCGAGGTCCGCGCCGATCTCATTCGCGTCGAACAGGCGGGCTACCAGCCGGGCCGCGCGAACGACATCGACTACCCTGCCGACATCCAGGCCGCCGAAGCGAAAATCGCCCCGCAGGACAGCGCGAAGTCGGGCAACGACGCCGTCGGCGGCGTCGCGCAGACGGGCACCTCTTCAGGCAAGCCGGCGCGCACCGCGATGGGCAACGGCGACAGCAACTGCGTCGGCCCGGTGAGCTACTGCAACATCTTCTTCGGCAGCTAAATGGCGCGCACATGACCCTGCGCCGCCGCTGTCCGGCGCAGGGCCGCGCCAGCATCCTGTTTTGTTCTGGTCACTTTCTTGTGATCGATTTCCGGAGTCTCTTGTGAAAACTTCGTTGCACGTAGCCACGGCGCTTGCGTTGTCCGCCGGCCTTCTCGCTTCGTCGGGCGCGATGGCGCTGGACGCACAGCCCGCTCATGCACCCGTCGGGAATATCGTCCTGGTTCACGGCGCATGGGTCGATGGCTCGGGCTGGAAGCCCGTCTACGACATCCTGACGAAAGACGGGTATCACGTCAGCATCGTGCAGGAGCCGCTGTCCTCGCTTGACGCCGATGTCGCCGCGACCGAACGCGTTCTCGATCTGCAGAACGGTCCGACGATTCTCGTGGGCCACAGCTATGGTGGCTCCGTGATCACGGAAGCGGGCGTTCATCCGAACGTGGTCGGGCTCGTCTATGTTGCCGCGCATGCGCCGAATGTCGGCGAGGACGAAGGCGCGCTCGGCAAGAACATGCCGAGCTACACATCGAAGCAAACAGGCGCCGTCGAAAAGACAAAAGACGGTTACACCTACCTGAACCCTGCCGTCTTTCCGAAGGACTTCGCCGCCGACCTGCCGCTCAAGAAAGCCGCGTACGAATCGCACGCGCAGATTCTCACAGCCGCGCAGGTGTTCTCGACACCGCTGACGGCCGCCGCATGGACGACGAAACCGAGCTGGGGCATCGTCGCCGCCGACGACAAGATCATCAGCCCCGATCTCGAGCGCTGGTACTACGCGCGTGCGCATAGCCACACGACGGTGATTGCGGGTGCGAGCCATTCGGTATACGAGTCGCGCCCGCAGCAGGTGGCGGCCGTCATCGAAGACGCGGCGAAACACGCGCAGCAGTAATCGCGGGGATCGAAGCAATCGCAGCCGGCGCCTTGTGCACGTCATGCATCATCGCGCGCCGGCCTGCGCATTGCCTGGGTGAAAATCAGTGAGGCAGCGGGTGATCGCTTCAGTCGAACACAGTTGCAGCTCACTTGCAGCTCAGTCGCCGCTCAGTTGCCAAAGTAGATATCGCATTGCGTGCCCGTCGAGCACTTGCGCGAATGCGGCATCGCCTTGCCCGACGACGTCATGCCCGTATCCATCGAGCCCCCGTACGACATATCCGTCGTCGCCTGCGCCGACGCATTCGCGTTGTTCTGCATCGTCGCTTTCGATGCGTCGCTGCTCTGCGCCACATCATCCGCCATTGTCGCGACAGGCACGGCCAGCAACAGCGCGCCCGCCATCGGTAACGCCATCAGGATCTTCATGTCGAACTCCTTCATGCAGACGGAACGCGACAGTCGTCCATCGCGATCCGCCGGACGCTCATGCAACGCTCGCGTGACGGGCATCGTTTCGATCGTTTCGAGCGAGCGCGAAACTGCGCGCAGCAGCCATCCGCGCCGCAGCGTGCCATATGTTGTGTACGCGATTGATCGGACAGCCCCCGAGTCTGTCGGGCGGCGCAGCACGGCGCGAAGAGGCCGGGATGGAGTGGTTCGAATGCCGGCTGCGCAGAGAAGATCCGCGCTGCTGCTTCTGTTATAGACCTTCGCCGCGAGACTGCAATGGTGTGTCGCTGCATTGCAATGCGACGCGCATCGGCAAGCGTTGCGCGCCGCGTCGGTTCTTTTTATCGCAGGTTCGTCTTCGCCAGCTCGACGATTTCATCGCCGCGTCCGTTGAGAATCGCGCGCAACATGTAGAGGCTGAAGCCCTTGGCCTGCGAAAGCTCGATGGTCGGCGGCATCGCGAGTTCGTGCCTGTCGGTGACGACATCGACGAGCGCCGGCCCCTGATGCGCGAACGCCTGCTTCAGCGCCTCTTCGAGTTCTTCCGATTCCTCGACGCGAACCGAGAAAATGCCCGCACCTTTCGCGATTTGCGCAAAATCGGTCTTGCTCAAGTCGACGTTCGTGTCGAGATAGCCGCCCGCTTTCAGTTCCATCGACACGAAGCCGAGCAGACTGTTGTTGTACACAACGACCTTGATGGGCAGATCGAGCTGGCGCGCGGTCAGCAGATCGCCGAGCAGCATCGACAGGCCGCCGTCGCCCGACAGCGATATCACCTGCCGCCCCGGATGCGCCGCCTGCGCGCCGAGCGCCTGCGGCATCGCATTCGCCATCGACCCGTGATTGAACGAGCCATGCAGTTGCCGCTTGCCGTTCATCGTCAGATAGCGCGCGGCCCATAGCGTCGGCGTGCCGACGTCGGCGGTGAAAATCGCGTCGTCGCTGGCGGCTTCGTCGATCATCCGCGTCAGATACTGCGGATGAATCGGGCGGCCCGGATCGGAAGGCGTCGCGAGTTCGTCGAGGTCGCGGCGCGCTTCCTGGTAGTGCGCCGTCGCCATGTCGACGAACGTGCGGTCGTCCTTGCGCTTCAGTTTCGGCAGCAGCGCGGCGACCGTCTCCTTCACCGTGCCCACGAGCCCCATCGCGAGCGGCGCACGCCGCCCGAGTTGCGAACCCCTCCAGTCGATCTGCACGACCTTCGCATCGGGCGGATAAAACGGCCGGTATGGAAAATCGCAGCCGAGCAGCAGCAGCACGTCGCACGACATCATCGCGTGATAGCCGGAGCTGAAGCCGAGCAGACCCGTCATGCCGACGTCGAACGGATTGTCGTATTCGATGAACTGCTTGCCGCGCATCGCATGGACGATGGGCGCGCCCAGCGTGTCCGCGAGCTTCACCACTTCGTCGTGCGCGCCCGCGACGCCGCTGCCGCACATGATCGTCACCGCTTCGCAGTCGTTGAGCATCGTCGCGAGGCGCGCGAGTTCGCTGTCGGGCGGAAGGACTGCGGACGGCGCAGTCGGATTCCACACGGGCGCCTGCGACGGCCCTTCGCTCAGCGCGATATCGCCCGGCAGCACGATCACCGCGACACCGCGCTGTTCGATCGCCGTGCGCATCGCGCGTTCGAGCACGCGCGGAAACTGGGATGCGTTCACGACCAGTTCCGCGAAGTGGCTGCACTCCTTGAAGACTTCCGTCGGATGTGTTTCCTGAAAGTACCCGAGGCCGATTTCCGTCGACGGAATGTGCGCGGCAATCGCGAGCACCGGCTGGTGGCTGCGATGGCAGTCGTAGAGCCCGTTGATCAGGTGCAGGTTGCCGGGGCCGCAACTGCCCGCGCATACGGCAAGCTGGCCGCTCGACGCGGCCTCGGCACCCGCCGCAAATGCGGCCGCTTCTTCGTGACGCGTATGCATCCAGCGGATCGAGCCGACCTGATCGAGACTGAACGCCAAACCGTTGAGACTGTCGCCTGTCACGCCCCAGATGCGTTTGACGCCTGCTGCGGCGAGCGTCTTTGCAAGGTAATCCGCAATCGTGTTCCTGGCCATGAACGTTCCTCGTTGCGATGAGTTTGCGATGGCTGCTGGTGCTTCCGTTCGTCGTGTCTTTCGTCGGCATGCGAGCGGAGCTTGCAACGGCCTGACGCAGTGGGGCGAAGCGCGGTCACCAGACGTGCGGCAAGAACCGATAGCGCACGCGTGCCGCGTATTGCGCATAGCCTTCGAGCTGCGCGCACAGCATGCGTTCTTCGAGCACCGCGCGATACGCGAGCGCCGCGACGAGCAGCGGCACGCATGCGAGGCCCCACCACGAGCCGAGCATCAGCGGCGTGCCGGCGAGAAACAGAATGGCCCACGCATACATCGGATGACGCACGTATGCATACGGCCCGCTGTCGCTGACCTTGTGGCCGCGCTCGGCCTGAATCTTCACGACGGGCGCCGCAAAACTGTTGGCGCGAAACACAGAGCGCATCGCGACCATGCTGACCAGAATAGCAAGCGCACCGACGGCCTGCAGCCAAGGGCCCATCGACGACGAGTGAAAGTGCCGCGCGTCGAGTCCCATCAGCACGAGCCACGCGCACCATCCGATCGCGACGCACACGAGAAAGACCTTGTCCCACGCGCTCTGGCCGCGCTGCGAGAACGAGCCGAGCCGCTCCGCGAGCAGCGCTGGGTCGTAGCCCGCGAGCCACACGCCGATCCACAAACCGAGCCCGCCGAGCTCGATCAGATAGCACCACGCGGCCGGCCACGCGAGCGTATTCGCCGCGCCGAACAGCAGCACGCCCATGAAGGCGATCCACAGCACGTTCTGGATGACGAGACGCGCGATCATCGTTGGTGCCTCGCTCGAATGTCAGACGCGTGTCAGCCGGATGTCAGGCGGGCTGGCTCGCCGTCGACACGCGCCTGTAGATGTCGGCCACGTCGATGTCGCCGAGCTCGATCAGGAACGTGTCGCGCAGACATGTTTCGAGTTCGTGCGCGCTCTCGATGCGGCGCTCGATCGCTTCGCCGTCTTTCGAGCGCGCGGTGAGCCTGTCGTTGAACAGCGTGAGCCGCCCTTCCGGCGTCACGCGGCACACGACGAGACTCGTCGTGAAGAACGACGAGGGATGCGTCGACGTGTACCAGTTCGACACTTCGTAATCGATCCACTCCGCGCGCTGCAGATCGAAGCGATAGGTCTTGAGCCACGTCTCGCCCGATTGCACTTCGAGATCGAACGAACCTTGCGAAGCATCGGCGAGACGGAACGGCTCGTGTGTGGTCTGTTGCGCGACGCCTGTTTGCAGGCGCAACGGCGATGTCAGCGTGACGGCGCCGAAGCCGACGTCGGCGATCCACGGCTGATCGTCGACGCTCACGCGCAACACCATATGCGTGCGCGGCGTGATCGCGTCGGGCTCGCGATTCCACAGCACGCGCGCGATCATCGGCGTCACGTCGAAGCCGAGCTGCATCAGCACATGCGCGAACAGCCCGTTCTGCTCGAAGCAATAGCCGCCGCGCCGCCGCTCGATCAGCTTGTCGACGATCGCGGACAGTCCCAGATCGACGCGCCGGCCCGTCAACGGGTCGAGGTTTTCGAAGGGAATCGACAGCGGATGCAGACGTTGCAGATCGCGCAACACGTCGAGCGTCGCGGCCTGCGGGCCCGTGTAGCCGATGCGCCTGAAATAGCGGTCGAGATCGAGTGTGCTGGACATCGGGTTCTCCTTGTCGAGTTGCGGTTGTCGACTGTCGCGTTGCCCATGAGCATGCTGTGTGAAGCGCATGCCTCATGCAGCGCGATGCGTCGTGCGCCATCGAATTGAAAGCGTATCTTCATTGCTGCGTGCGATGCGTAAAGTCCCACAACGCCTACGCCCATTCATACCCGATCGATCATCACGCGGCGCATCCGCTCGCGACAAGTCCGCCCATCGCAAACCTCAAAAGCCCTTCAGCGCCGAAGCCGCAATGGAGGGCACGCTGATGCCGTGGCTCGTCGCGTACTGCACGGCCGCGCTCAGCGTCGATGCAAGCGACTGCAACTGCCCCGGCGCCGACTGCGCGATATACGACGCCGCTTGCGCCGACTGCGGATTCATGCCCGATTGCAGCAGCGACGAGGGGCTCATTTGCCCGATGCTGCCGAGGCTCGACTGCAGGCTCGAATACTGGCTCACGCCCTGCCCGAGCGATGCAAGGCCATTGGAGAACGCCTGCTTGTCGATGGGCTTTGACGATCCCGATGACGACCGGCTCGCGAATGCCTGCGTGAGTGTCTGCGACAGCGACTGCTGCGTGCTGCCGACCTGCGACAGCTGACTCACCGAAGGCGTGCCGCCGCTCAACAGGCCCGACGCCTGCTGCGCCTGGCTCGCCGCGCTCGACAACCCCATCGCCGATGCGAGGCTCGACTGGCCGCTCAATACCTGCTGGTTCGCGCCGACATAGTTCTGCAGAAGCTGTGAAATGCCGTCCGACGAAGCAGCCGCTCCCGCGTTGCCGGCTCCATTGCCCGACGAGTTGCCGCCGCCGATGCCGAACTGTTGCAGGTTCAGCTGCGCGAAAGCGGCGCTGCTCACGAGCAGGCCCGTAGCGAGTAGCGCTGTGGAAACAATGCGTGTCTTCATGGGTGGCCCTCCTGTCATGTGATCGATACGTGACGTTCGTCGCGGATGCGTGTCGAGTTCGTCGCGACCGTTTCGTCGATTGTGTCGCTTCGACACGCGGACCCGGCTCGCGTTCGCGTTTTCGTCAGACCCAAGGCCGCGTGGCAAATCGCGAGCCTGCCCCTGGAAAGCCTCACACAATGCGACGCGCCTCACGCGGCTCGCGGGCCGGCGCGCGCACCGACAGGTCCTGCACCATTTGCGCGGCGAGATAGTCGCAAGTCGGCCGGTCCGACTTCGCGCTGCGCGCAACGACGATGTCGAGCGGCTCGATCGTCGGCAAGCCCTGCTCGGCGCCGAGGATCGCGAGCCGCGGCGGCACGCTGCAACGTGCGAGCGCGATCACCGAAAGGCCCGCATCGACGGTCGCGACGAGACCGCTCAGGCTCGCGCTACTGTACGCGGCGCGATAGCGGACGCGGGCGCGGTCGAGCGCGGCCAGCGTGTTCGCGCGCGCGACGCAGCCGGGCTCGTAAAGGCCCACGGGCAACGGCGAAACGTTGAGCACGGGCGTATCGGCGGATGCGCCCACCCACACCATCGGCTCGCTGCGCACGAATTCGCCGCGCAGCTTGCGGTCGCGCGTAACGAACGCGAGATCGATCTTGTTGTCCGCGAGCATCGGCGCGAGCGCCGTGCTCTGCGCGCAGACGATCTCGATCTCCACATGCGGATACAGGTTCGAAAAGCGCCGCAATACCGGCGACAACAACGACGACACGTAATCGTCCGGCGCGCCGAGCACCGCGCGCCCCGTCACTTCGGGCCGCACGATCGCCGACCATGCCTCCTCGTGCAGATCGATCACGCGCCGCGCGTATTCGAGCAGCGTGTTGCCCGGACGTGTCAGCGAAAGATTGCGCGTATCGCGAGCAAAAAGCGTCGTACCGAGCATGCGCTCCAGCCGCTTGATCTGCATGCTGACGGCCGCCTGCGAGCGATGCACGGAGACGGCCGCCTTCGTGAAGCTGCCCGCCTCGACGACGGCGACGAAGGTGCGCAACAGATCGACGTCGAACTCGGGATGCATGATTCATCAATCCGGCTTATGGAATTTCTCAATTTTATTCGTTTGTCACGCGAAGGCAACGCATCGATACTCGGATGCATTCGACCACTCAAAGCAGCTCACAGTAAGGAGCCGTTTGCCATGCCGTCCCTGTCGCCGCTATCGCTCAGCCGAAGCCAGCAAGGCGCGCTCACGCTTGCCAGCGGCGGCCTGTTGATGGGCACGATCGGCGTATTCGTCGAGGAAGCGCGGCTCGGCGCGCTGACGCTCGTGTTCTTCCGCTGTCTGTTCGGCTTCATCTCGCTCGCCGCATATTGCGCGTGGCAAGGCTACTTCGCGCGCCGCCATTTCACGCGGCGCACCGTTGTGCTCGCGATGCTGTCCGGCGTGCTGATGGTCACGCAATGGGTCTGGTTCTTCGATGCGATCCATCGCACGAGCATCGCCGTCGCGACCGTCGTGTTCCATGTGCAGCCGTTCTGGGTCGTGCTGATCGGCGCGGCGCTGTTCAATGAGCGGCTCGGCATCGACCGGCTCGGCTGGATCGCGACGGCGTTCGTCGGACTCGTGCTCGCGTCGGGTGTCGCGGCGACGGGCGCGCTGCAAGGACATGCGAGCTACCTGATCGGCATCGGCGAGGCGCTCGCGGGATCGGTGCTGTATGCGAGCGTCACGCTGATCGCGAAGAGTCTCGGCGAACTGCGCCCGCATCTGCTGACGCTCGCGCAATGCGCCGTCGGCGTCGTGTGCTTGCCGTTCATCGCGCCGCTGGGCGCGGAGCATATCGCGCCAGCGCAATGGTTCTGGCTGATCGGCATGGGCGTGCTGCATACGGGGCTGTCGTACGTGCTGATCTACGGCGCGCTGCCGAAGCTCACGACGCCCGTGATCGCCGTGCTGCTGTTCGTCTATCCGCTGACGGCAATCGCCGTCGATGCGATGGTCTACGGACGCGCGCTCAGCCTGCCGCAGATGGGCGGCATGGCACTGATCGTGATCGCGAGCCTGGGCGTGAATCTCGGCTGGCCGCTGCTGTCGGCGTTGCGCATCCAGAAGCCGGGGCACGCGCGGCGCTGAGCGTCTCGTGCGAAAGCAGAAATGCAACGCGGCGCATCGAGGCGCCGCGTTTGCATGGAGAGACTGATCTCAACGAGAGACGCCGTTACTGCGGCTGATCTTAGCCGTTCGTCTCCGGCGCAGTTCGCACGGACAAACCGATCGGAAAAAGAGAACCCGTTACTGCGGCAACTCTTAGCCGTTCGTTTCCGGCGCAGTTCGCACGGACAAACCGATCGGGAAAAGAGGACCCGTTACTGCGGCAGCTCTTCGCCCTTCGTTTCCGGCGCAAACGGAATGATGAACAGGCCGACGATGAACGCAACCGCCGTCAGCGCGACGGGCACGCCGAGCGTATGCATGTTCAGCACGGCCGCGCCGAGCAGGAAGTTCACGCCCGCGCCGACGAAGCGGCCGAACGACGTGCAGAACGCAAACGCCGTCGCGCGCACGCGGGTCTCGAACTGCTCCGGCAGCCACAGGCTGAAGAGCGCGAAGTTGCCGCCGAAAAAGCCGAGCACGAAAAGCCACGCGATGAACGGCGCGAGTCCGTTCGGCAGATAGAACGCCCAGCCGAAGCTGCCGATGATCGACACGGCCATGCCCGCAAAATAGACGGCGAGCGTCTTCTTGCGGCCGATGCGTTCGGCGAGCGGCGGCAGCGCGAGACAGCCGAGAATCGTGCCGATCGACAGCAGGCCCGTCGCCATCGACGCCATCTTCATCGCTTCCGGCTTCGACATGCCGGCGCGCGCCGCGAGCTGGATCACGGCCGACGGCTCATACACGGCGCCCGCCCACAAGCCGATGATCGCGATGGTCAGCAGCGCACAAGCGACCCACGTGCGGCGGCGATAGGTCCGCCCAAAGATCTCGCGCATCGGCTTAACGTGCACCACGTCGCGCGCTTCCGCCTTCTGCCATTTGTCCGACTCCTTCACGCGCGTGAGGATCATGATCGCGACGAACACGGGCACGGCGCCCGTCAGGAACATCGCGCGCCAGCCGAAGTGCACGCCGACCGTGTAGTTGAGCGCGGCGGCCAGGAAGAAGCCCGCGTAATAGCCCGTCTGCAGGTAGCCCGCGCCCATCTTGCGCCGGTCCTCGGGCCACGACTCCGCGACGTAGGTGCCCGCCAGCGCCCACTCGCCGCCGATGCCGACGCCCGCAATGAAGCGGAAGATGCCCAGCTCCCACACGTTGTGCGCCGTCGCCGACAGCCCGGTGAAGATCGCGAACGTGAAGATCGTGCCCGCCAGCACTTTCGTGCGGCCGAAGCGGTCCGCGAGCGGCCCCCAGATGAACGACAGCCCCCACCCGACAAGGAAAAGCGCAAACAGGATCGAACCGGCCAGGCCGACGTTCGCAGGCGTTGCCGCATAGCCCGAGCGCGGCAGCAACTCGGTCAGCGCGGGCGTCAGCACCAGCGCATAGATGAACGAGTCCATTCCGTCCAGCGTCCAGCCGGCCCAGGCGCCCCAGAATCCGGCAATCTGCGACCGGTTGAGCGGTGTACGCTGCCGGAGGGTTCCTGCCCGGTCCGATATCGATGAATTCATGCTCCTGCTCCTCCAAGTGCTACGGTTGGATTGCGTGACTGTCACGACGCAGCGGCTCCCCTGCAGGCGGCTTAGGCCGCATGCGCGAGTCGACGCGCGTCAGCGTCGTGCCTTCTGAAAAACCCCGGGTTTGTCCCGCTGGAAATTGTTCGTTTTTATATATAATATTTGATGTCATGAACGACGCAACCGATGGTTTTCCCCTGGAGAGCGCTTCGCGCGCTCCTCTTCTGCCGACGGCGCACACGCCGCGGGCCAGCACGCCGCGCGTGATCGCGGAAGCGCTGCGCGCGGCGATCATCGACGGCACGCTCGCGCCCGGCGCGCCGCTGCGCCAGGACGCGATCGCGCGCCACTTCTCGGTCAGCGCGATTCCTGTGCGCGAGGCCTTGCGTCAGCTGGAAAGCGAAGGCTGGGTCAAGGTCGAGATGAACAAGGGCGCGACCGTCGCGCGGCTGACGCCCGACGAAGCGCGCGAGATCTATGAAATCCGCTCGGCGCTCGAAAGCCTCGCGATTGCGCTCGCGATTCCGAACCACACGGCCGCGACACTCGCCGAAGCGGCCGCGCTGTGCAGCGCGGCCGAGCGCGAGCCGGACCCGGCTCTTTACGTCACGCGCAACGAGGCGTTCCACACGTGCCTTTACGCGCCCGCGAACCGCCCGCAACTCGCCGAGATGATCTCGTCGCTGCATCGGCGCGGCGAGCGCTATCTGCGGCTTAAGTTCGGCCTGCCCGAGTACAAGGGCGCGTCCGATGCCGAGCACGCCGAGATTCTCGCCGCCGTCGAGCGCAAGGACATCGCGGCCGCTCAAGCGCTCGTGTCCGCGCACCTGTTGGGCACGGGCGAGTTTGTCCATCGTTTCTTGACGGAGCGCGCGCAAGCCGAAGCCGCCGAGGCAGCCCCGCGCCGACGGCGCGGACGGCCCGCGCGCACTCCATCCACTATCGGGAGTTGAAGCGCCGATGAATCAACGAGTCGAGTCAGCCAAGCTCGAATTGGCACAGGCAACGGGAGCGCCCGCCGCGCGCTCATGGACCACCAGGCGCGACGAGAAAAGACGCAGGCTCGCCGCGATCGAGCCTTGGCTCGAAGACGGCATTCTTCCCGCCGCGCGCATCGTCGATGCGCTCGAAACGCTGATCCGCCCCGGCGATCGCGTCGCACTCGAAGGCGACAACCAGAAACAAGCCGACTTCCTCTCGCGCTCGTTCGCGAAGGTCGATCCGCAAAAAGTGCACGACGTGCATCTGCTGATTTCGAGCATCAGCCGACCCGAGCATCTGACGCTGTTCGAAAAGAACATCGCACACAAGGTCGATTTCTCGTTTGCCGGTCCGCAGAGCCTGCGCGTCGCGCAACTGCTCGAAGACGGCCAGCTCGAAATTGGCGCGATCTATACGTACGTCGAACTGTATGCGCGCATGTTCGTCGACCTCACGCCGCACGTCGCGCTGCTGTGCGCGGAAAAGGCCGACCGTCACGGCAATCTCTACACCGGCCCGAATACGGAAGACACGCCGACCATCGCCGAAGCCGCCGCGTTCCGGCACGGCATCGTGATCGTGCAGGTCAACGAGATCGTCGATGAATTGCCGCGCGTCGATATTCCCGCGTCGTGGGTCGACGTGGTCGTGCAGGCGGACCGCCCGTTCGCCGTCGAGCCGCTTTTCACACGCGATCCGCGTCACATCGGCGACTTGCAGGTGCTGACCGCGATGATGGTCATCAAGGGCATCTACGAGCCGTATGGGATTTCGTCGCTGAATCATGGCATCGGCTTCGACACGGCCGCGATCGAACTGCTGCTGCCAACGTACGGCGAATCGCTCGACCTCAAGGGCAAGATCTGCCGCAACTGGACGCTCAATCCGCACCCGACGCTGATTCCCGCGATCGAGTCGGGCTGGGTCGACAGCGTGCATTGCTTCGGCAGCGAAGTCGGCATGGAGGCGTATATCGAAGCGCGCCCCGATGTGTTCTTCACGGGCAACGACGGCACGCTGCGCTCGAACCGCGTGCTGTGCCAGCTGGCCGGGCAATACGGCGTGGACCTCTTCATCGGCTCGACGTTGCAGATCGACGGTGACGCGAATTCGTCGACGGTCACGCGCGGGCGCCTCGCGGGCTTCGGCGGCGCGCCGAACATGGGACACGATCCGCGCGGCCGGCGTCATGCGAGCGAAGCGTGGCTCAAGCTGCTGAAGGATCAGGGGCCCGTGTCGCGCGGCAAGAAGCTCGTCGTGCAACTCGCCGAAACGTACAAGAAAGGCGGCGAGCCGACCTTCGTCGATGAACTCGATGCCATCGCCGTCGGCGCAAAGAGCGGCATGCCCGTTGCGCCCGTGATGATCTACGGCGACGACGTGAGCCATGTCGTTACGGAAGAAGGCATCGCGCATCTGCACAAGGCGGAAGGCATCGAAGAGCGGCGCGCAGCCGTTGCCGCCGTCGCGGGCGTGACGCCCATCGGCTTGCGCGCGAAGCCGGAAAAGACGGCCGAGTTGCGCCGCCGCGGCATCGTCGCGTATCCGGAAGATCTCGGCATCCGGCGCGGCGAAGCGAAGCGCTCGCTGCTCGCGGCGCGCAGCATCGACGATCTCGTTACGTGGTCGGGCGGACTCTATACGCCGCCGGCGCGCTTCCGTAGCTGGTGACGCGATGGGCTTGCTTTCCACCTTGCGTTCGGATGCGGCTGCTGTTCGCCGCGCGCGCGTCGACGACTTTCGTGGCAAGTACGGTGCGCTGTCGGACGCATCGCTCGCTGAGCTTGCCGTCGCATCGCTGATCGAAGAAGCGCAACTGACACCGAAGCCCGCGCTCGTCGATGCGCGCGGCAGCGGCGCGCATCGCGATCTCGACTTGCCGCTGATGCTGTGCTCGGCCCGCGCGCTCGAACCGACGTTCGCGGCGCTCGCGCGCGCATCGCGTGGCCGCATGCCGTCCGCGACGTTGCGCGCGGAACTCGCGCAGCTCGGACGCGCGGGCGAACAGGACATGATGCGCGCGACGGACGGCAGCAATGCGCATCGCGGCGCGATATGGATCGTCGGCCTGCTGGTTGCGGGCGCGGCCATCGTGTTCGACAAAGACGCGCCGCTTGCTTCGCCGGCGTTGCCGTTGCACGCCTATGCCTACGCACATGCGCATCCGCATGCCGCGCGCGTCTGCGAACTCGCCGCGCAGATCGCCTGCTTTCCCGATCGCTTCGCCGCGCCCGCCGACAGCCACGGCGAGCGCGCGCGTCGGCGGTATCGCGTCGGCGGCGCGCGCCAGGAAGCGCAGGACGGCTTTCCGCATGTGATCGGCGTCGGCCTGCCCGCATTGCGCGCGGCGCGCGCGAACGGCATCCGCGAGGACGACGCGCGTCTTGACGCGCTGCTTGCGATCATGGGCTCGCTCGACGATACCTGCCTGCTGCATCGCGCGGGTCTCGCCGGTCTGCGCGCGGGACAACGCGGCGCGCGCGCAGTGCTCGCGGCAGGCGGCGCATCGACGGCAGCGGGACGCGCGGCGCTCGATGCGCTCGACGCCGAGCTGCTGTCGCTCAACGCTTCTCCCGGCGGCGCAGCCGATCTGCTCGCCGCCACCCTCTTCATCGACAGGCTGGCCCATCGCGCGGCCAGCGGGAGCTGAAACTGATGGAACAGATGACATTCGACTATCCGGCGCAACGCGCGATCACGACACGCGCGCATGTGGGCGTCGTCGGCTCGGGGGATCTCGAAGTGCTGCTGTCGCCCGCCGATGCAATGAAGGCGTCGGTGACGGTGCGCACCAGCGTCGACGGTTACGGGCATATCTGGAAGAGCGTGCTCGACCGCTTCTTCACGCGCTATGACGGCGCCGCGCAGATCGAGATCAACGACTTCGGCGCAACGCCCGGCGTCGTCGCGCTGCGTCTTGCAGAAGCAGTCGAAGCGGCCGAAGCGAACGGCCAGGGAGCGAGCGCATGAGCACGATGACGACACCCGCCGCACCCGCGTTGACGCTGCGCGACAGCTTCATCGAACTGCCCGCGCGCGAGCGGGCGCGCGCGCTCTTCGACGAAGGCACGTTCCGCGAATTGCTTGGTCCGTTCGATCGCATCGAATCGCCGTGGCTGCCGTTGCAAGGCATCGTCTGCCAGGCCGACGACGGCGCGGTGATCGCGCGCGGCACGATCGACGGCGAGCCCGCCGTGATCGCCGCAATCGAATCCGCGTTCCAGGGCGGCAGCATCGGCGAGGTCTCGGGCAGCAAGATCGCGGCAGCGCTCGAACTCGCGCTGCGCGATTGCGAGCGCGGCAAGATCGTGCGGCCCGTCGTGCTGTTCGAAACGGGCGGCGTGCGCTTGCAGGAAGCGAATCTCGGGCTTGCCGTGATCGCGGAGATCCAGGCGG
The DNA here is from genome assembly GCF_900108945.1 of Paraburkholderia diazotrophica. Classification (GTDB taxonomy): domain Bacteria; phylum Pseudomonadota; class Gammaproteobacteria; order Burkholderiales; family Burkholderiaceae; genus Paraburkholderia; species Paraburkholderia diazotrophica. The sequence goes on from NZ_FNYE01000040.1 coordinate 61,441, forward strand.
CGATTGTCGCGTTGCGGCGTCATGTGCCCGTCGTCGGCGTGATCGCGGGGATGGTCGGCTGCTTCGGCGGCATGTCGCTCGCGGCCGCGCTGTGCTCGTATCTGATCGCGACGAAACAGGGACGGCTCGGCATGAACGGTCCCGAAGTGATCGAGCAGGAAGCGGGCATCGAAGAACTCGATGCGAGCGACCGGCGCCGCGTGTGGCAAATGATCGGCGGCGAGCAGCGCGCGGCGACGGGACTCGCCGACGCGCTCGTCGACGACGACGCGCACGCGATCCGCGCCGCGATTCGCGATGCGTTCACGCGCGGCGTGCCTGCTGCGCATCGCAGCGAACAGGTGTCGGTGTATCTGGAACGGCTTGCGCGGATCGATCCCGACAACGTATCGCCGGAAACGATGCGTGGTGTGTTCAACGCAAACGCGATGGCAAATGCGGCGGGCGCGCCGCGCAAGGAGCAATGATGAGCGATGCGAACAACGAACGCGCACTCACGCGCGGCATGCGCTGGTTCAGGGCGCTCGCGGGCAGCGCCACAGCCGTGGCCGCGCCCGTCTGGTCCGGCGACGGCGCGCTCGGCAGTGTGCCCGGCAGTGAAGCGGCGCGCTTCATCGCCGTCGTGCCCGATCCGCACAACCGCTTTCCGCGCGCAACCGACAACGTCGTCGGCCTCGAACAGGGCTGGCGGCTCGCGCAAGCGGTGCGCGAAGCGATCGCACGCGATGCGTCGTCGGAACGCAAGCGCCCCATCGTCGCGATCGTCGATGTGAAGAGCCAGGCGTATGGCTATCGCGAAGAGACGCTCGGCATTCATCTCGCATGTGCGGCGGCCGTCGATGCGTATGCGAGCGCGCGCGATGCGGGGCACCCCGTCGTCGCGCTGATCGTCGGGCCGGCGATGTCGGGCGCGTTCCTCGCGCACGGCTATCAGGCGAACCGGATCGTCGCGCTCGACGCGCCGGGCACGATGGTGCACGCGATGGGCAAGGAAGCGGCCGCGCGCGTCACGCGACGCACCGTCGAAGAACTCGACAAGCTCGGCGAAACAATCACGCCGATGTCGTACACGATGGCCTCGTTCGCGAAGCTCGGGCTGCTCGACACGCTGATCGAAGGCATCGATGCCGATGCGCCGACGGGTGCGCAGATCGAACGCGTGCGCGGCGTGCTGGCCGAATCGGTGCGCAGCGCGCGGTCCGATGAACGCGGGCTGTCGCGGCGGCTGCAATCGGATACGGCGAAGCAGACGCGCGCCGCGTCGATCGAAGTGCGGCGTCGGCTCGCCGAGCAGTGGGATGCCGCGTGATGCGTGTGTGCGCGGTTGCTCCGTTTGCGCCCGACGATGCGGCTGCTTCAGACGATCCGCGTTGGCAGCCGCATGACATTCTGCGTTTGCGTCGACTCGAAGCGTTCGACAACGAACCGGCGTGGTTCCGCGATGCATTCGCGCGCGCGCCGTTCGTCGTCGTGAGACGGGCGCAAGTGGCGCCGGGTTTTGTCGCGGTGGGCGTGCGCGGCGTGGCGCGTAACGAACGATATGGAACGTGGGCGCGCTGCGATGACATCGATGCAGTGGTGAAGCCGGAAGCGTTGACGCCGGCTTCGGCGCTCTCTGCCGATCGCCGCGCGTTGCCTGCGCTCGTCGCGCTGGATGCGTTGCGCCGAGAATCGCCGTTGACGCTCGATACATTCGCATGGGGACCGACGGGAAGCGTCGGCTTCGAACTCGCGACCTTCACGCCGACGGTCACTTCGACGAGCGATCTCGATCTGTTGATACGGATGCCGAATCACTTTCCGCGCGACGAAGCGCAGCGGCTGCAAGCCCTGCTCGACACGCATGCGATGCGCGCCGGCATCCGCATCGACGCACAACTCGAAACGCCGTCGGGTGGCGTCGCGCTCGTCGAATATGCGTCCGGCAAGGCGCGCGTGATGGCGCGGCATGCGAGCGGCCCGCGGCTCGTCGCCGATCCGTGGGCGCGGATTCACGCGCAGGCGGGTGTCTGATGCTCGCGTATCTCTTTCCTGGTCAGGGCGCGCAATCCGAGGGCTTCTTGCATCGTCTCGGCGACCATGCCGCGATTCGATCGACGCTCGATGAGGCGTCGCAAGCGCTCGGCGTCGATGTGCTCACGCTCGACACGCCGATCGCGCTCGAATCGACCGTCGCCGTGCAGACGGGCTTGCTGATCGCAGGCGTCGCGATGCAGCGGGCACTCGACGCCGAAGGACTCGCGCCGGCGATCAGCGCGGGCTTGTCCGTGGGTGCATATGCGGCGGCTGTCAGCTGCGGCTCGATTGCGTTCGCCGATGCGCTGCTGATGGTCCGCAAGCGCGCCGAACTGATGGAAACCGCCTACCCCAGCGGGTACGGACTCGCGGCGATCGCGGGAATGACCGAGCACGAAGTCGAACGGCTCGCCGATGCGCAAGCGCGTGACTCGAATGAACGCGTGTACGTCGGCAACGTGAATGCGCCGCGCCAGATCGTCGTCGCGGGATCGAACCGCGCGCTCGATGCGTTCATCGAGCGCGCACTCGCGGAAGGCGCACGCAAGGCGACGCGGCTTGTCGTCAGCGTGCCGTCGCATTGCGAGCTGCTCGCCGCAGCCGCTGACGCGCTCACGGACTATGCGCGCAGCGTGCCGTTTCGCGCGCCTTCGAGTCTCTACATCGGCAATCGCGGCGGCCGCGCACTGCATACGGCCGACGCCATCCGCGACGATCTGGCGACGAACATGCGCTATACGGTCCGCTGGTTCGACGCGTTGACGGTGATGGTGGAAATGGGCGCGAACGTGTTCGTCGAAGCGCCGCCGGGACAGGTGCTGACCGATATCGTCCGCGAACAGCATCTGGATGTGGCCGCCATCGCCGCGAGCACGCTGCCGTTCGACCGGCTCGCGCCGACCATTCATCGCCGTATCGAATCCGCTGACTGAAACCGGTTCCTTATGCGCATAAATTTTTTCTAATTTTTAATGCGCATGTAGCAATCCAACGGGGCTATTTTCCGGGCGTAACGAAGCGGAACGTCAGATTCACGCGCTCGCCCTGCACCTTCGGCTCTTTCGGCACGCGATGCCGCCATTCGGCCTGCGTCCTTCCGCGCATCACGAGCAGGCTGCCGCCCTTCAGCTGATACGACTGCACGACGCCCGTCCTGTTGTGCTGCAGATCGAACCGGCGCGCCACGCCGAGACTCACTGACGCGATCACGGGCTCCTTGCCGAGTTCGGGCTCGCGGTCCGCGTGCCAGCCCATGCTGTCCGCGCCGCTGCGATAGCGGTTGAGCAGCACGCTGTTGAAGGGCGCATCGCAGGTTGCCTCGACGGCCGACCTCAGCTCTGCGACGGCGGGCGTCCACGGCTGCGGCACGTTGCGGATGCCCGAGTACACGTAGACGGCATCCCGCTCGCCTTGCCACGCGGTCAGGCGCGGCAGCGGCACGCGGCCCGCGGGCGTGAACATCGAATCCTGCTGCCAGGCCACTTCGGCGACGATGCGCGCGAGCAACTGCGCGGCGGCGTCGGGCGCGAGCCAGTCGGGGAACCACATGACATCGGGAGTCGGCAAATCGTCGAACAAATCGGCGGACATCGTATTGCGATCGCGAGCCGGCGCTCGCGAAGCCTCTCTTGCAAGGGAACAGGGTTATTATCCGACGTGCCGCTGCGACGCGTCAGGTGTCGACGGGAGTTAGCGCTTCAGCACTTACTCCCGTCCCATGCAACATGATTGCCGTCCAGCTTGCGCTTTCATCCGCACACCAGAAACCGTACTCCTCATCATCATGACTCTTTCCGACGACGCACTCGATCAACTGTTCCGCACTGCCCGCACGCACAACGGCTGGCAGCCGCGGCCCGTCGACGATTCTCTGCTCAGGCAACTGGTCGAGCTCGTGCTGCTGGGCCCGACGTCGGCCAATTCGAGCCCGGCGCGCTTCGTGTTCGTCAAGACGCTGGAGGGCAAGGCGCGGCTGCGTCCCGCGTTGTCCGAAGGCAATCTGGAGAAGACGATGTCGGCGCCCGTCACGGCCATCGTCGGCATGGACATGGACTTCTACGATCATCTGCCGAAGCTCTTTCCGCACGCCGACGCGCGCAGCTGGTTCGCGGGCAACGACGCCGCAATCGCCGACACTGCGTTTCGCAACTCGACGCTGCAAGGCGGCTATCTGATCATGGCCGCGCGTGCGCTCGGCCTCGATACGGGCGCGATGTCGGGCTTCGACAAGGCGAAGGTGGATGCGGAGTTTTTCGCCGGCACGACCATCAAGTCGAACTTTCTGATCAATCTCGGCTACGGCGACCACTCGAAACTTTTTCCGCGCAGCCCGCGCCTTTCGTTCGACGAAGCGGCGCGGATCGTTTGATCGCTGGCGGTGCGGATCGCAGTTTGCCGATAACGGCGCGCTGATACTGATACGCGTCGCGAGCAAAAGACGCTGTCAACTGGTCAGCATCGCGACGTAGAACACGATCGCGCCGACGAGTGCGCCGACAAAGCAGAAGCCCTCTTCGGCCTCGTCGCCTCGCGAGCGCAGCCACGCAGCGACGACGCCGAAGAACCCCGCCACGCCGAGCGCGACGAATACCATCACGACATAGAACAGCGCGGTGCGGCCCAGCTCGGAGAAATCGATGCTGCGCACGCCGTAATAGACGCCGAGCGCCATCAGCGACAGCACGACCATCGGCAGCATCACGTGGCTGCCTTCATAGCCGATGTGATGCTCGCGATGCGTGATCTTTGTCGTTTTCATGTTTGCCCCCCACCTCGATCCGATATGGCGATCAAGCGCGCCGCTGTCGCTGGCAGGGCATCTATCGCGTTCGTTCATGCCGGGAACGGAACGCGGTGACTACGGACGACAGTGCGCTCACTTTCAGAATAGTCCGTTCATGTCGGCAATTCAATACCCATTTAATACGCATGACGAAGAACTTGTCGTGTCCATCGTGCTGCATCGCAGCGCATGGATATCGGCTGCGCGGCCGCATGGCAGCGAGGCTTCGGCAGGCGCGCGGAACTGCTTGTAGAATGACTGGCCGCCTTCCGTCTGTCTCTCTCAGTCTGTCGGCGTGCTTCCTGCGACTCGTCTCCCGCGCTGCGCCAGCGCCCTGCTCTCACCTATGCGCCGCCTATCGTTTCTTGTCCGGATCATCGCCATCGGCATTCTGCTGCACGTGTACGTCGGCATTCGGATCATTCCCGAACTACCCGTCGATAACGCCGTGAAGTGGCTGTGCGCGCTGTGGCTCGTGCTGTCGGTGCTGCTGATTCCGCTCGGCATGATCGCGCGCACGGTCGAACGGCAGCCGCTCGGCGACCGGCTCGCGTGGGCGGGCTTGCTCCCGCTCGGCTTCTTTTCGTCGCTCCTCGTGCTGACGTTCGCGCGCGAGCTGATGCTGCTCGTCGTGCTGATCGTCGGGGCGCTCGCGCCGCAAGCGATTCACGTCGCGCAGTGGGAGACCGATAGCGCGACTGCCGTGCCGCTGCTCGCGCTGCTGTCGACGGCTGTCGGCTTCGTCAATGCGCGGCGCCGCGCACGCGTCGTGTCGATCGATGTGCCGATCGACGATCTGCCGCGCGCGCTCGATGGCTTCACGATCGTGCAGATCAGCGATATTCACGTCGGTCCGACCATCAAGCGCGGTTACGTCGATGCGATCGTCGATGCCGTGAATCATCTCAAGCCCGATTTGATCGCCGTGACGGGCGATGTCGTCGATGGCAGCGTCGAGCGGCTGTCCGAGCACACGCGTCCGTTGTCGCGCCTGAGCGCGCGTCACGGCGCTTATCTGGTGACTGGGAATCACGAATACTATTCGGGCGCCGATGCGTGGATCGCCGAGTTTCAGCGTCTGGGCCTGCGTGTGCTGCTCAACGAGCATGTCGTCGTCGAGCACGACGGCGCGCAGGCGGTGATCGCGGGCGTCACCGACTATACGGCGGGCCACTTCGATCCCACGCATCGGAGCGACCCGGCCGCGGCGCTCGAAGGCGCGCCCGGCGACGTGCTGATCCGCGTGCTGCTCGCGCATCAGCCGCGTACGGCGGAAGCCGCCGCCAATGCGGGCTTCACGCTGCAACTATCCGGCCATACGCACGGCGGCCAGTTCTTTCCGTGGAATTTCGCTGTGCGGCTGCAACAGCCGTTCGTCGCCGGGCTTTCGCGGCTCGATAACCTGTGGGTCTATACGAGCCGCGGCACCGGGTATTGGGGACCGCCCAAGCGTCTGGGCGCACCGTCGGAGATCACGCGATTACGTCTGGTCGGCAGCGGCGCCTGAACATCAACTGATGCACCAACTGGGCATCGACTGAGATCCGGGCATCGACCGGGCTTCGACTGGACTTTAGCCGGGTCGCTTCGACCCCGGTTCTATCACGCCGTGACCTTTTGGCCCGGCAGCATCGATCCCGTTTCCTGAAACCGCGCGTGCCATGCAAACGCTTCGCGCAGCACGTGCGGCGTCTGTCCGCCGAAACGCAGCGCGTCACGATAGTAGTCGCGCAGCAGATCGCGATAGAGAGGATGCACGCACTTGTCGATGATCAGCGACGCGCGCTCGCGTGGCGCGAGTCCGCGCAAGTCCGCGAGACCGAATTCCGTGACGACGATATCGACGTCGTGTTCGTTGTGGTCGACGTGCGGGACCATCGGCACGACGCTCGAAATCGCGCCGTCCTTCGCAATCGATTTCGTCGCGAAGATCGCGCACGACGCGTTGCGCGCGAAATCGCCCGAGCCGCCGATGCCGTTCATCATGTGCGTGCCGCCGACATGCGTCGAATTCACGTTGCCGTAGATGTCGAACTCGAGCGCCGTGTTCAGCGCGATCAGGCCGAGCCGGCGAATCACTTCAGGATGATTGCTGACCTCTTGCGGACGCAGCATGAGACGGTCGCGATAGCGCGCGAGATCGCCGAACACCTGCGCCTGGCGCTTCTCGGACAACGTGATCGACGCGCCCGATGCGAACGTGACCTTGCCCGCGTCCATCAGATCGAAGGTCGAATCCTGCAGGACTTCCGAGTAGATCATGAACGGCTCGAACGGCGACTCGACGAAACCGGCCAGCACCGCATTCGCGATCGTGCCGATACCAGCCTGCAGCGGCGGCAGCGGAGAAGGCATGCGTGCAAGCGACACCTCATGCTGGAGAAATTCGATCAGATGACCGGCGATGCGCGCGGTGTCTTCGTCGGCGGGCAGCACGGTCGACGGGCTGTCGGGCTTGTCGGTGATGACGATTGCCGCGATCTTCTCGGGCGGAATCTCGATCGCGGTCGTGCCGACGCGGTCGCTCGGCCGCACGATGGGCAGCGGCTCGCGATGCGGTCGGCGGCCCGGAATCCAGATGTCGTGCAAGCCCTCGAAGGCGAGCGGCTGCGCGAGATTGATTTCGACGATGACCTTATCCGCGAGAATCGCGAAGCTCGCCGAGTTGCCGACGGAAGTGGTCGGCACGATGCCGCCCGTCTCCGTGATCGCAACGGCCTCGATGATCGCGACGTCCAGCTTGCCGAGCTGGCCGGCGCGCAGCATTTCGACGGTCTCGGACAGATGCTGGTCGACGAACATCACGTCGCCGCGATTGATCGCGCGGCGCAACGTGTTGTCCACCTGAAACGGCAAACGGCGTGCGAGCACGCCGGCATCCGTCAACAGGCTGTCGACGCCGTGACCGAGCGAGGCGCCCGTCATCAGCGTGATGCGCAGCGGCTTGCCTTCGATACGCGCGCGTTCGGCCAGCGCGACGGGCACGGCCTTCGCGTCGCCCGCGCGCGTAAAGCCGCTCGCGCCGACGCGCATGCCATCGTGAATCAGCAGCGCAGCCTGCGCCGCCGACGTGATCTTGCCGCGCAACGCGGCACAACGAATCCGGTCTTCGTACATGAATGAAAGTCTCTCCGATGTCACGCTCGCGGCAGCCGAAGTGCACGTCTTGTTATAGGTGTGCGTCGTCCCGTTGCCGCCTGATGCCAGTTGATGCTGTGTTGCAGGTGCTTCGCCGTGCCGCTCGGGTCAGCTGCCGAAGTACATCACGCAGTAGCTCACGGGACCGACACACTCATTGGCCTTCTTTGCCGGCGCCGTGGCGGGACGCTGCGTTTCGGGTTGCGCGACGCGCGCCGCGCTCGCCTGGGCAACCTGTTGCGCGCTTTCGTCCGCCGGCGCCGTCTGCGCATGCGCAAGGGCAGCAGCAGACAGCGAACAGGCAATCAGGACCAACTTCAGCGCTTTCATTTCAATCTCTCCATTTGATTCAGTGACTGCGGGAGCAGTGGTTCCAACTATAGGGCCGGGGTCGGCGCGGATTAAGAGGGCCGGGCGGAAGGCATTCTTCCAGGTTGCGGCAAGATCGGCGTTCTGGTTGGAACCGGCTAACGCGCGTCGAATGGCGCGTCCTTGTCGAGCAGCGTCGTGCGGATGAAGTGCAGGCAACTGAGGATGCGCTGCTGGTCGTGGCGCTTCTCGCGATCCGTATGGACGGCATCCAGCACCTGCTGCACGACACGCATCGCCGCGCGCACGGCGATTTGCGCGCGTTGCGCATTCGCCTTGTCGGGCCGCTCGAAAAGCCGCGCGAGGTCGCGCGTGACGCGATCGAGCGAAGGCTTCCAGCGCGTATGCAGTTGCGTCGCGTAGGCCGCGCGCCCGGCGTCGGCGCGCAGATCAATGACGGCGTGACCGACTTCGAGCGTCACCAGCATCCATCGGAGCGCGTACCGGTGGCGTCGCGAGCGCTTGGGCAACAGCATGCGCAGCTGGTGCATCAGGTCGTGCGTGCTCGACTGGAAGCGCTGCGCGAGACCCGCGAGCGACGCCGTGCACGCGAGCGTGATCTGACTGCGCAGATCGCCTTCGATGCGCGCGATCAGCCACGGCATCTGCACGGGGAATACGATCGCGGCGCCGACTGCCGCCACGAGCATCGACACGACGATCGCGATGCCGTTGTTGATCAGTAAGTCGGGCGCGTACGCGACGACATTGTCGGGCGCGGCGAGCAGGCAGAAGAACACCGTGAAGCCGACGCCATAGCCCGAAGTTTTCGCGCGCGACGCGACGAACGTTCCCGCCGTGAGCACGGGCGCGAGCATCGCGCATAGCAGCGGAAAGCCGTCGATGGCGGGATACACGTAGCAGGTGACGAGATAGCCGGCAATTGTCGCGCACGCCGCGCCGACGGACATCTGCAGGGCGAGCTTGACCGGGTTCGGCGCCGACGACGTCAATGCGCAAGTGAGCGCCGCGCCGATCACGGCCATGCCGCCGCTCGGCCAGTCCGTCGCGATCCAGAACGCGCTGACGGCGCCGACGACGGCCGCCGTGCGCGCGAACGTGCACGCGACGACGAACGCGTTGGTCCGGCTCACGTAACGCACGGGCGGCCACTCGCGCGCCGGATTGTGATTGGTCTCGAGCGACGCGTAGGTATCGTTGTATCGAATGAACTCGCCGACGAAGCGATACAGCAACTCTCCCGCGGTATCGAAGTCCGGCAGGCATTGCGGCTCGCTCGACTCCAGCGGACGCCGCGTCGCACGCATTCTTGCCGGCAGCGTCGCCTGAAAGCGCTTGAGTCTGATGGCGATGCCGGCGGCATTGGACGAATCGAAGCGTCGTTCCGTGTGTGAGCCGAGCAATTGCGACAGCTCGCGAAAATACGGCGTGGTCGATTGCACGACGAGAATCGACTGGTTGTCGCGCAGACGCTTCCTTAGCTGATGCAATGCATGCAGACGCGCGCAGACATCCATGAACTCGTGATTCAGCCTTGCAAGCACCTGACTGCGCGAGCGCATGCCGGGGTCCTCGAAGGCTGCGAACGCGCGGGTCGCTTCGAAGCCCACCACTTCATCGACGAGATCCGCGAAATAGCGCTCCGACGTGCCCCGCTCGACGGCCCCATCCAGCACTTTCACGGCGAAGGCAGTAAAATCGAGATGCCTCAGTTGCAGCGCGTTTTGCAGCGCCAGGCTCGACCGGCGCGGCACGATCAGCGCGCTCACTGCGGCCGAGCAAATGATGCCGATCGCCACTTCCGCGGCGCGCGTCAACGCGGCGAGGAACAGGCCGTTCGGCTGCATGACGGTCGGAATGCCGATCAGCGCAGCGGTGTAACCCGCCAGCACGAAGCCGTACCACCGAAAATGCCGATATCGGACCGCCGCCGCCACGCAGGCGCCCATCCAGGCCGTGATGCCGAGCATGTAAAGCTCGGGCTGCTGCGCGAACAGCGCGCCGAGCAGCAGCGCGGCCAGCATCCCGATGAACGTCCCGACAATCCGATAGAAGCTCTTCGCGAGCACCATTCCGCTGAACGGCTGCATCAGGACGAACACGGTCGTCATCGCCGTGCGCGGCTGCTGCAATTCGAGCAGCATCGCGACACCCAGCGCGAGCAGCGCCGCCGTCACCGTTTTGAAGAGATGCAGCCAGACGAGGCCATTGGTGGTCGCCCACTCTTCGCTCGCGTCGGCGATTGCCCGCAACATGCCGGCTCGCCATCCGAGAGAGGCATCGGACGACACTTGCTTCATCGCATGCTGGGGTTTCATTCGTTGAGGCCGCGCTCTGTTTCGGAGGAGCGCGGCACCAGGCATGCACACTCCCACCCTGAAGGCGCAGATTGTAGGAGCCGGCGTTGTGCGAATTAATGCGAGGCCTCGGGAACATCCGTTGCAGAACACTCAACAATGGCGGCATGCAATAGGCGGACAATAACGGCTTGATGTCAGTCAAGAAGAATTGATGGATACGTTACAAAACATGCGAGTGTTCGTACGCGTCGTTGAGGCGGGCAGTTTCACGGCAGCGGCGCAATCGCTGAATACGACGACGGGCGCGATGTCCCGCGCGGTTTCAGAACTCGAGGCGCATCTGCGGACGCGTCTGCTGAACAGATCGACGCGACGCCTCGCGTTGACGACTGCCGGTGAGAGATATCTGAAACGATGTCAGCAGATTCTTGCTGATGTCGATAACGCTGAAGAAGAAGCAAGTGGCGCGCACGAGCGGCCGTCGGGCGTGCTGCGAATGCATAGCTTTGCGAGCATCGGCCAGCACTACGTGTTGCCTGCGATCTCGCGATATCGCGCGCTCTACCCGGAAGTTGCTGTCGAACTTACGCTTTCGCAGCAGATGCCTGATCTGTTCGAAGGCAGCGCCGATGTCGCTGTCGTGGGGGCGTCGACGTTGCCCAATTCCGATCTCGTATCGCTTCTGCTCGGGACCACGTTCAGCATCTTGTGCGCGTCACCCGCTTACATCCACGCGCACGCTGCGCCGCAGACGCCTGCCGATCTGCTGCATCACGATTGTCTGTTGCTCAAAACGCCGGCCTTTCCGACCAGCGAGTGGACACTCGATGGCCCAAATGGCAGCGAAGCGCTGGAAGTGAGCGGGCCCGTGCAGGTGAATATCGCCGAATCGCTGATCGTGGCAATTCGTGAAGGCATGGGGATCGGGATGCTGCCGCTGTACGCGGCCATCGACGGACTGCGAACGGGATCGCTCGTGCGCGTGCTGCCGGAATACACGCTCCAGAAGATGAATGTTTATGCGCTGTATCCGTCGCGAAAGTTCATCGACGCGAAGACGAGGACGTGGGTGGAGTTTTTGCGGACGCATCTGCCGCAGGTCATTGCGCGCGACGTCGCGTTGCTGGGGGAGACCGGAAGCCGGAGCGTGATCGGCGATGCGCTGCGCGCGGGTGATGCCGGCGTTGCCGCGCCGCAGATGAAGCATTAGGGGAAGGTGTTTCAGTTGTCGCGGCTGTGGCTGTGCGGTGGATGCGCAGCCCGGTGCGCCCTCCGGGATGCACCGAGCGGTGCCTGCCGGCAGGACGGCCTGCGTTGATGCGTGGCATGAACGACACGGCACGCGCGGTGAAACAGATGCCAGTGTCTGGGGACAGCGCGTAGCGGTGCGCGTACGGGAGCTATCAACCGGAGGGAGGGTCTGCCGGGAAGAAATGTCTGCCCCGGCCGGGATCGTGGCGCCGGCGCTATCGGGGCGGCGCCAGTCCGAGCGTGCAGCCCGGCTCGTTACCCGTGTCGCCGCTGCCAGCCCGGCTTAAGCAGCGCTGGCCAGCGGCAGGGTAAAAACGCGCCGCTGTAAACGGCCACGGCCCCGCCTTTTGAGGGGCGGGGCCGGGACTGGGGTGAGGAGCCTGACGATTACCTACTTTCACACGGGCAATCCGCACTATCATCGGCGTGGAGTCGTTTCACGGTCCTGTTCGGGATGGGAAGGGGTGGGACCGACTCGCTATGGTCATCAGGCAT
>NZ_FNYE01000031.1 GCF_900108945.1 Paraburkholderia diazotrophica
TGAGGTTGACCCGGTTCAGCGGACAGATCTGCAGTCAGAGATTGAATGTGATTTAGCCTCCATTGGGCGTTGAGCAGCGGGTTGTCCACGGACGGGCAGCGGGGCGCCTCTCTCGCCCATGACGCTGCCCGGCGGTGGGCAACCCGCGATGCGATGTCGGTTGATGTGGCGCATGCAGGTTTTCAAATTCGAGCGGCGAGCAATAACCGATGCTGCTGTGCAGGCGGCGTACGTTGTACCAGCCTTCCAGGAATGAGAACACACTTCGACGCGCCTGTTCATGAGTTGCGAAGTGCTCGCACGACAGCAACTCTGCTTCAAGTGTGCCGAAGAACGACTCACACATCGCGTTGTCATAGGCGTCGCCGGCCGTCCCCATTGACGGTTGCACGCCGGCCTCGCGACAACGTCGGCCGAAGGCAATGGACGTGTACTGGCAGCCTTGGTCCGAATGCAGAATCACACCCTCGTGGTGTCGCTGCAGCAGTGCCATGTCGAGCGCACGCAGCATCAGTTCCGTGTACAGATGGTTCGACATCGCCCAGCCCACAATGCGCCGGCTAAACACATCGAGCACCACAGCGAGATACAGAAACCCCTCGCCGGTTGGAATGTAGGTGGCATCTGCCACCCACAGCACGTTCGGCGCGTCGGCGCTAAAGTGCCGGCGTACCAGATCGGGTGCACGTCGTGCCCCCGCACGCGGCCGTGTGGTACGTGGCCAACGCCGGCGGCTGGCGCCACACAGGCCGGCCATGCGCATCAGACGCGCTATCCGCTTGCGCCCAACGTGCATGCCTTCGCGCGCCAGTTGCGCATGGATGCGTGGCGCGCCATACGTGCCGCGCGAACTCGCATGCAGCGTACGGATGCGTGCCAGCAGTTGTGCATCACTGCCAGCATGCTGCGATGGCTCGCGTATCAGCCACGCGTAATAGCCGCTCGTCGAGACCCCGAGCAGCCGCGCCATCGTGGCTATGGGCCAGCGGGCCCGGTTCGCTTTCATGAATCCGTACCCTTCGGTGGCACGGTTCCCGTCTCCCGCGCGAACCAGGCCGCCGCGTGAGAGAGGATGTCGCGCTCCATTTTTAACTGGCGATTCTCACGGCGCAGCCGCGTAAGTTCCTGCCGCTCGGCCGTGGTCAGCCCGTCATGACGCACCCCCGCATCACGATCGGCTTGCGCAACCCAGTTGGTGATGGTCTGCGCCGTCGGTTCGAACTCGCGCGCGAGTTCCTGCGGTGTACGCCCGGCCTTGACCAGTTCCACCATCTGCGCCCGGAATTCCGCCGGGTACGGTGTGCGAGTCTTGCCCATTTCGGCACCTCCTGTAAAAGGATAGGTGTCCGTTTTTGCGGGTCAACTTCACTACGAGGGCGCATTCAAAGGGAACGGCCCGGTATTTCCTCCCGCTTCGGGCAAACGCAGACGATGTGGCAGCAGAGGCGCGTAGCCGTATTGAGGACGACATTGAGCAACTGGCGGGGGTGGCGGAATGACGGACCCGCGCTACAGCGATGCTCCGGCCTATGTGCGCGATTATGCTTGTCCGAGTAATCAATTGATGATCGCCCGTTGGCGTTCGATAACACCACGGCTTGACGTATCGAGCAGCGCATGGACGCGCTCAAGGTGTGATCGTTTCAGGACTACGCTGCGATGATCGAGGATGACAACGGGGTTGATCGATTCTATTGGGGGCCGCCAGCCTTACGCTAGCAGCAATGTTGAGATCCGCTTTTCAGCTACCTCAATACAAGTTAGCGCAACGGGCAAGACAGGATTCGCCGACGTATGGTTATAGAACAGCTGCACCGTCTCCAGAAAGCGAGTCCCGTCTAAAGGAAGGATCACCAGTTTCTCGCGATTGACGCCTCGCCGCGCGACTGCAAGCGGCATCAGGGCAAGAAACGGATACGCGGCGATCATCGCTTCGTTCGCTTGCAATGAAATGGATTGCACGCAGCCATCAGGAAACTCAAGTTCGCGTTCGTGCATCCACACTTGCAGCGCGAGAAAGGTCGGCGCTTCGCGCGGCGGCAGGATCCACGGCAGCCCCGCGAGGTCAGACGCGCCGATCGTGCGGCGCGCCGCGAGCGGATGCTCGCGCCCGCAGACCACGACGATCGGATCATTCAGAACAGCATGCGAAGCAAATGCCGCCGCTTCGGCGCGCGGCGGCCCCGTGCGGCTAAGGACGAAATCGAGCGCGCCCGCGGCGAGCAACGGAAACAGGCGGTTGCTGGTGGCCTCGTAAAAGCTCACGTTCACATGCGGCGCGCGCTTTTTCAGTTCGATCACGAGCTCCGGTGCGAAAACGGGCATCACCGTCGCGACCGCGCCCACCGAAATCTTGCCCGAGATGCCGCTGGTCAACGCGTCTACCTCGAAGCGCGCCTGTTCGAGCTGATGAAACACCTCGCGAGCGCGCTTCATCAGCGTCTCGCCGACGGGCGTAAAGAACAGCCGGTTGCCGACACGCGTCAGCACGGGCACGCCCAGGCCCGCTTCCAGTTCCGCAAGCTGTTTCGATACAGCAGGCTGCGTCACGTTGAGCTTTTCGGCGACGAGCCGGATTTGCCCGAGGCTGTCGAACATTGTGAGCAGGCGCAGGTGACTGAGTTTCAGCCCGGCCTGAAAAAAGCGCTCGATCGGATCCATAGAAGATGGACTGTCGGAAAGCGAATAACCAATAGTTATTCGCTTTACAAAAAATGTCAATTGCCCGTCATACGCCTTTGGACCACTATGGGCCGAAGGAGACGCAGCAATGCAGAGCACAAGCCGCTTAGACAGCACGATGAAACCCACAAACGTTCTTTTCATCCTGTCCGACGAACATCAGCACAACCTGATGGGATGCGCCGGACACCCGCTCATCAAGACGCCCGCGCTCGATGCGCTCGCGCAGCGCGGCACGCGCTTCAGCAACGCCTACACGCCGTCGCCGATTTGCGTGCCGGCGCGCGCGAGCCTCGCGACGGGGCGCTATGTTCACGACATCCGCTGTTGGGACAATGCAATCGCATACGACGGCAGTTCGCCGGGCTGGGCGCAGCATCTGTCGGCGAGCGGTGTGCTGACGGAATCGATCGGCAAGTTGCACTACAAGGCCGAGGCGTCGCCCGTCGGCTTCCGGAAGCAGCACCACGCGGTGCATATTCTCGATGGCATCGGCCAGGTGTGGGGCTCGGTGCGCAATCCGATGCCCGAGACAATGGGCCGCTCGCCGCTCTACGACAAGATCGGCCCGGGCACGTCCGACTACAACCGTTTCGACATGCGTGTCGCCGATACGGCGTGCGACTGGCTTGGCGAGCACGCCGACGACACGAAGCCGTGGGTGCTGTTCGTCGGCCTCGTCGCGCCGCATTTTCCGCTCGTCGTGCCGCAAGAGTTCCTCGATCTGTACGATCCGGGCGAGATCGACCTGCCGGCGCTGCATCCGTCGACAGGTTACGTGCGGCATCCGTGGGTCGAGCGTCAGGCGCGGCATATGGATCACGACGCCGCGATCGGCAGCGATGAGCGCCGGCGTCTCGCCGTCGCGTGCTATTACGCGCTCGTGTCGTTTCTCGACGCGCAGGTCGGCAAGGTGCTCACTGCACTGCGCGAGAATGGGCTCGACGAATCGACGACGATCATCTACAGCAGCGACCACGGCGACAATCTCGGCAAGCGTGGCATGTGGAACAAATGCCTGATGTACCGTGAATCGACAGGTGTGCCGATGATCGTCGCCGGCCCGGGTGTTCCGGCGGGGAAGGTGAGCGAGACGCCAGTGTCGCTGGTCGATATCCAGAATACGCTACTCGAATGCACGCGCTGCGATGCGGCGCTGATCGACGGTCCGGGCGAGTCGCTGGTTGAACTGGCATGCGCGGAAGACGTACCTGATCGGCTCGCGTTCAGCGAATATCATGCCGTCGGCTCGGAGAGCGCCGCCTACATGCTCGCGGACAGCCGCTACAAGTATCACCATTACCTTGGCATGCGGCCGGAACTGTTCGATTTAAAGAACGACCCTGAAGAGCTGCACGATCTTGCGCCGTTGCCCGAATACGCCGGCGTGCTGGCGCATTTCGAAACACAGCTTCGCGCGCTGCTCGATCCCGAAGCCGCCGATGCCGCCGCAAAAGCCGATCAGGTCAGATTGGTGGAAGCATTCGGTGGCCGCGACGCGGCGCTGAAAACGGGGACGCCCGCTGCGACGCCCGTACCGGTCGAATAGTGCGTGTCGTAGATCCACAGATAAATACGATGACGGAGACAACTCGATGACCTCAGCAGACATTGCGGCGGTGCCCCGCCAGCCAGCGATCAGGCGAAAGTGGAAGACGGTGATACTTGCGAGCCTCGGCGGCTCGCTGGAGATCTACGACTTCATCATCTACGGTGTGTTTGCGCGTGAGATTGCGCGGCAGTTTTTTCCCGCCGCCGATCCACTCGCGTCGCTGATCAGCACGTTCGGCGTGTTCGCGATCGGCTATGTGTCGCGTCCGTTGGGCGGCATCGTGTTAAGCAGTCTCGGCGACCGCTTCGGGCGGCGCGTGATTTTTCTCGTGTCCGTGCTGGCAATGTCGGCGGCGACGATCGGTATCGGACTGATTCCGGGCTATGCGTCGATCGGTGTGATGGCGCCTGTGTTGCTCGTGCTGCTGCGTCTCGCACAAGGCTTTTTCCTCGCAGGCGAATTGCCTTGCTCGATTACGTACGTCGTCGAGGAGATTCCGGGGCGTGCGAGCCTCGTCAGCGGACTTGTGATCTTCTGCCTGAATTCCGGCGTGCTGACTGCGACGCTAATCAGTCTCGCGCTGCACTCGACGCTCG
Source organism: Paraburkholderia diazotrophica (assembly GCF_900108945.1). Classification (GTDB taxonomy): domain Bacteria; phylum Pseudomonadota; class Gammaproteobacteria; order Burkholderiales; family Burkholderiaceae; genus Paraburkholderia; species Paraburkholderia diazotrophica. The sequence continues at coordinate 4,831 of NZ_FNYE01000031.1, forward strand.
ATGCCGCCGATGTGCTCGCGTACGGCTGGCGCATTGCGTTCATCTTCGGCGGCGTGATCGGACTCATCTCGTACTGGCTGCGCACGTCCCTCGAAGAATCGGGCGAGTATCAGCGGCTCAAGAGCCACAAGGTCAAGCGTCCGTTCAGGAAAGTGCTGACCGATTACCCGAAGCAAGTCGCGATCGGAGTAGGCGTGGCCGGGATCGTGAATGCCTCGAACAGTCTGCTTTTTGTGGTGCTGCCTTCGTACCTGACGACCGTCCTGCACTATGCGCCAACCGCTGTCAGCGGCGGGCAGAATCTCGGTATCGCGACTATGTCTGCGTCGCTTCTCTTCTTCGCGTGGCTCGGCGATTCGGTGCCGTCGCGGCATTGGCATCGCATCGGGTCGCTCGTGATGCTGCTCGGCAGCTATCCGTTTTACCGGCTCGTGGCCGCGCATGAGATCGATCCGCTGTTTGCGTTCGTGATCATCGGCATGGTGGGCGGCTCTGTAAACGGCGCGTACGCGTATCTGCTCGCCGACCTCTTCCCGACCAACGTGCGTTTCAGCGGCATCGCGCTGTCGCTCAACCTCGCGACCGTGATTTTTACAGGCATTACGCCGCTAGTCGTCACGCAACTGCTTCATCACACGGGCGCATTGACAGCGCCTGGCATCTTTCTGACGGGCGTCGCGCTGATCGCGTTGATTGCAGGTGCTTTCATCGGCCGCTTCGGCGGACAGATTGAACGCGCGACGACCTGAGCGGGAGACCAGAAACATGCATGCACAGGATACGGACGCGCTGCACCTCGCACTCGTCGAAGCACTCGGCGCGGATTGCGTGTCGCTCGATGCCGCCGTTGCCGAAGCGCACGCCGGCGACTGGAGCGACGCACCTCGCATGCGGCCGCGCATGACCTTGCTGCCGCGCACGCCTGAAGATGTTGCGCGCGCATTGCGCGTGCTGGCGAAGCATCGACAAGCTGTCGTCGTACAGGGCGGATTGACTGGGCTGACGGGCGGTGCGACGCCGCAAGCGGGCGAGGTCGCGCTGTCGCTTGCGCGCGTCAATGCGATCGAATCGTTCGACAGGATCGGCGGAACGCTGACGGTGCAGGCCGGGGTGCCGCTGGAACAGTTGCAAACGTTCGTCAAAGCGGAAGGCTGGTTCTTTCCGCTCGATCTTGGTGCGCGCGGCACGTGCCAGATCGGCGGTAACGCGGCGACGAATGCGGGCGGCAATCGCGTGATCCGGTTCGGCACGATGCGCGAGCTGATTCTCGGACTCGAAGTCGCGCTGCCCGATGGCACGATGCTGTCGATGATGAACCGGGTCACGAAGAACACGACAGGTGTCGATCTCAAGCAGCTTTTTATCGGCTCCGAAGGCATGCTGGGCGTAATCACTCGCATCGTGCTCAAACTGGAGCCGAAGCCGTCGACGGCCAACACGGCGTTGTGCGCGGTCGCATCGTTCGATGACGCGGCGCGGCTTCTCAAGTATCTGCGCGCGCGGCTCGCAAGTCTCTCTTCGTTTGAGCTGATGTGGCAAGACTTCATGAGCGCGGCGATGGATATTGCCCATTTGAAGGCGCCGTTCGGTGACGCGTATCCCGCGTACGCGCTGGTCGAAACGCTGGGCGAATCGGATGACGACGACAGGCGCGCGCTCGAACAGTCGCTCGAACGGATGCTTGAAGAGGGCATCGTTCAGGACGTGATCATTGCGCAAACCATCGACCACGCAAAGCAGTTGTGGGCATACCGCGAGACCGTCGGCGAATTGCTGTCGAAGCTCAAGCCTCATGCGGCGTTCGACATCGGCATACCGATGGACAGGATGGAGCGCTTGGTGGAGGATGCGCGAGCTTCCTTAAGCGAACGATTCCCGCAGCAAACGCATCTGTTCTTCGGCCATCTCGGCGATGGGAATCTGCACCTGCTTTCGGGTCCGTATGCGGACGCTACCGACCTGCTGCAAGTCGAAGAGCTGATCTATGCGGCCGTGAGTAAAGCGGAAGGCTGCATTTCCGCCGAACATGGCATCGGGGTGATCAAGGGGCCGTTCCTGCACTACAGCCGCTCAGAGCCAGAAATCGAATTGATGAAGAAACTCAAGGCGCTGTTGGACCCGACGGGGATTCTTAACGCGGGGCGTGTGATGAAGTAAGGTCAGGCATGCGCCTTATGCCGAACTCGGCACAAGGCGCACGCCCGTCATACTTTCGTCGATGCGCTCACGGCATGAAGAAATCTGGCGGCGGTGCCGCGCAGACACTGGAATACTTCAAGGCGCTGTATCAGGTCGAGGCGCTGGCCAAAGCCGATCTGCCCGAAGGGGAGACGCGCGTTGACTGTACCGGCTGCGCCAGCAGCATAGCGCGCCACTGCTCGAAGCATTCAGGAAGTGGCTGGATGAACAGGAGCCGCCGGTCCTGCCAGGAAGCTTGCTGAACAAGGCGATCTCATACACACCCAACCAGTGGAACTATCGTAGCCGGTATGTGAGCGATGGGCGTGCGCCGGTCGGCATAACGTCATCGAGCGCGACATCTGGCCATTCGTCCTCACGGCTGTCCAGCGATACAGTTGCCGGCGCAAAAGCGAGCGCGATGGTCCACAGCCCGATGCTCATTTGTCGGGCCTGCAATGTCGAAACCTACGCATACCTCGTGCATGTGCTCACCGAATGACAGCAACGACCGCCCGACGGACATCACCGATCTCCTGCCGTTCAACTTCGCGAAACACCCAACCCAACTGCGGCAGTGAAAACCCATTTGATCCAATGCGTAACAGGTCCCGTCCAGTGCGCAGCTCCGGCGCCTTCGCGCAAACTTCGGCGGTCGACAATCCGATCGCGACTTGTACGTTTGCATGTCACTGGACCCGCAGGACGGGCGATAATGCGAGTCCTCTGGGTCAAATGCAATGCTCCGCTCAAATCCATTGCCAAGTCCTACACCATCTACACGCTTCATGCGCAGATCCGTGATATCGAACCTCCCGTATGGCGACGAATCCGGGTCGACGGCAACATCACCTTGCGCAAGCTGCATCACATCCTGCAAGCGGCCTTCGGGTGGACCGACTCCCATCTGCACGACTTCGAGATAGACGAACGTACTTACGCAATGGGCGACAACGACAACATGCTCGATTTGTTCGCTGAAGATCCTGAACTGCTGGATGACCGCAAGGCACGACTACACGGACTCATCTATCAAGGACATCGTTTCCTCTATCGATATGACTTCGGTGATGATTGGCATCACGACGTCCACGTCGAAGAAGTCGCGCGGACCGACCGGGAACCTCACAGCGAAGCATGGATTCTCGCTGGACAACGAGCATGTCCGCCGGAGGATGTTGGCGGTACGCACGGATATGACGAGATGTTGCGTGTTCTGAGCCAGCATCCGGGGAGCGACCAGGCCGAGGAGTACGGGACATGGGCTGGCGACGACTTCGATTCCGAACGGTTTGACCGACGCGCGGCCAATGCAACCCTCCTGAGGATGGCGTGGAACAACTGGGGCAAAAAATAGCTAACATTCACTGCTGAGCGCTACTTTTAGCGATCTGGTGTGTCTTAATCTAGCGCCCACGTTCATGCAGCAGAAAAGTCAACGACTAATGCAGTGTGAAATCATGGAGCAAACTTGGCAGAGTGTCACAGCCTGATTTTCTGAGCGAGCACTGAAGCCCGTGGACTTTCTCTTTCCGAGCCGGCTTCATGCCTCACCGCATGTGTCGACACGCCAGTACGCCCGCATCGTTCACCGTCGGGTCGCATCGATCGGACTCGATGACGCGGCGTACGGCACTCGCACGATGCGCCGCGCGAAGGCTTCGCTGATTTATCGAAGCACCAAGAATCTGTGCGCGGTTCAGTTGCTGCCAGGCCATATCAAGCTCGAAAGGTCCAGTGCAATACCTCGGGATTGAGGCGGACGACGCGCTTGAGGTTGCTGAGCAAACCGAAGTCTGATTCCTTCATGACCGGGGAGGGGACGCTTGCCGGCCCATGACGCGACATTCGGCCCATCAGATTAACGACCAGGAGACGGCGAACACCCGTCACAGGACGGAACGCGCCTTGCTGTCGGCTTCGCATTTGAGCCCGCCAGCGCGAACAGCTATGACTTACGGAACCTCCTTCCCGCCTTGGCTGAACGCGCTTTCGGCCATCTGGATCATTTTGGGCGCCATTTGTGCCGTCGCTATCGTGGTTGACGAAGTTCGACATCCACAGAAGATGTGGATCATGAATGTCGTCTGGCCGCTAACGGCGTTATTCGGCAGCGTCCTATGGATTGCCGCCTATTACGCGTGGGGACGAAATGTTGCTGGTGCCGGAAGGGAGACCGACGCGCAGCCGTTCTCCGCGATGGTGATGAAAGGAACGAGTCACTGCGGCGCCGGCTGTGCGCTCGGCGACATCATCGTCGAATGGACCGCTTTCGCATTTCCCCCTTTGGCAGTCTGGTTCGGGTGGCACACTGCGTTCGCCGAAAAGACGTTTGCTGTCTGGATCCCCGACTTTATCGTCGCCTTCCTGCTCGGCATCGTGTTTCAGTACTTCACGATCAAACCAATGCGCGGGCTGTCTATAGGCGCAGGTGTGGTCGCGGCCGCCAAGGCGGATATCGCGTCAATTACTGCGTGGCAGGTCGGCATGTATGGACTTATGGCCATCATCCAGTTCCTGTGGTTCAAGCCGGCTTACGGGGGAATTGCGAAGGTTGCGAGCCCGGAGTTCTGGTTCGCCATGCAACTCGCCATGCTTGCAGGATTCGTAACCAGCTATCCCGTTAACTGGTGGCTGATCCGTTCAGGTTTGAAGGAAAAGATGTAAATCTGCATCGTCGTCCTGCGTTGTAAGTCGGATCGCCGGGTCTCGAACGCGACAGGCACCGTGCCGAAATCATATGCGTGAATGGCGTGTCCCGACGACTCGACTGGAAGAGCGGCCCGGTGCGCCGCGCGATGCATCGGCAGACATAGAGGTCGAGGCCATGCATAGAGACCGAGGCTCATGCCGCCCGTTGAGCCATCGTGCGCGGACGGCAGCCCGGCTCAGCGGTTCAAACAGCGTGGGTAACTCCGCGGCCGGAATCAGCGCGCCCGGGCTTGAGACGTCGAGCGTAAGCACACCACCTGGTCCTATGCGTCCACGCTGACGGGCCTCCGTGCCGTATTGGACCGCACTCGTCAGCAGGTGTCGGGATTTTCACACTGGTGCATGCCATGTCCGATGATCTGCTGCTCACGGCGGAGCTCCGTGTTGGCTAAGCCTCTTGCGGGACAGAGGAGCAAGGGTTTTTACTGATGCTGTGCGGGCTGCGTCATCGCGCTTGAAATGCGACGGGCCGGACGTTACGCCTGCTGCGTCACACGACGACGGTTCGTGATCGCAAGTTATTGTATCTGCGAAACATTTTGGCCTTGAACGGCACACTCGAAGTTCAAACCTGAGTGAAAAAAGATCAGCGTTACATGAACCTCGACACCTCGAAAACTGATTCGACGCCCCTTCTTGAAAATGTAATTCCCCGTCCATATAATTAGCACTCACTGCACGAGAGTGCTAACAACTTCGCCGGCTGGCTCAGCCAGTTGGCTTTTTCCTCAGCGTACTTCAGTCCCAATCAAGAGAGGATATATCCATGAACCTTCGTCCTTTGCATGATCGCGTGATCGTCAAGCGTCTGGATCAGGAAACCAAGACCGCATCGGGCATCGTGATCCCCGACGCAGCAGCAGAGAAGCCGGATCAAGGTGAAGTGCTGGCCATCGGCCCGGGCAAGCGCGACGACAAGGGTAACCCGATCGCGCTTGACGTGAAGGTCGGCGACCGCGTCCTGTTCGGCAAGTACGCAGGCCAGACCGTCAAGGTCGAGGGCAGCGAACTGCTGGTGATGCGCGAAGAAGACATCATGGCCGTTGTCAACAAGTAAGCACTTGTTCCGGTTCATTCTCAAGAATTCAAGGAGTTAGAAGATGGCAGCTAAAGACGTCGTATTCGGCGATTCCGCCCGTGCCAAGATGGTTGAAGGCGTGAACATTCTTGCCAACGCAGTGAAGGTCACGCTGGGCCCGAAGGGCCGTAACGTTGTTCTCGAGCGCAGCTTCGGCGGCCCGACGGTCACGAAGGACGGCGTGTCGGTCGCGAAGGAAATCGAACTGAAGGACAAGCTTCAGAACATGGGCGCGCAAATGGTCAAGGAAGTGGCTTCCAAGACCAGCGACAATGCCGGTGACGGCACGACGACGGCAACCGTTCTGGCCCAGTCGATCGTTCGCGAAGGCATGAAGTACGTCGCATCGGGCATGAACCCGATGGACCTGAAGCGCGGCATCGACAAGGCTGTCGCTGCAGCAATCGAAGAGCTGCGCAAGATCAGCAAGCCTTGCACGACGAACAAGGAAATCGCGCAAGTCGGCGCGATTTCGGCGAACAGCGACACGTCGATCGGCGATCGCATCGCTGAAGCAATGGATAAGGTCGGCAAGGAAGGCGTCATCACCGTCGAAGACGGTAAGTCGCTGCAAGACGAGCTGGACGTCGTCGAAGGCATGCAGTTCGACCGCGGCTACCTGTCGCCGTACTTCATCAACAACCCGGACAAGCAAGTCGCCGTTCTGGAAAACCCGTTCGTGCTGCTGCACGACAAGAAGGTGTCGAACATCCGTGATCTGCTGCCGGTTCTGGAGCAGGTCGCGAAGGCTGGCCGTCCGCTGCTGATCATCGCTGAAGACGTCGAAGGCGAAGCGCTCGCGACGCTGGTTGTCAACAACATCCGCGGCATCCTGAAGACCGTCGCTGTGAAGGCTCCCGGCTTCGGCGACCGTCGCAAGGCAATGCTGGAAGATATCGCGATCCTGACGGGTGGTCAGGTCATCGCTGAAGAAACCGGCCTGTCGCTGGAAAAGGCAACGCTGCAGGAGCTGGGCCAGGCGAAGCGCATCGAAGTGGGCAAGGAAAACACGACGATCATCGACGGCGCTGGCGAAGCAGCGAGCATCGAAGCGCGCGTGAAGCAAGTGCGCACGCAGATCGAAGAAGCCACGTCGGACTACGACCGTGAAAAGCTGCAAGAGCGCGTGGCGAAGCTGGCTGGCGGCGTTGCAGTGATCAAGGTTGGTGCCGCGACCGAAGTCGAAATGAAGGAAAAGAAGGCACGTGTCGAAGACGCACTGCACGCAACGCGCGCAGCTGTGGAAGAAGGCATCGTGGCGGGTGGCGGCGTCGCGCTGATCCGCGCTCGCAGCGCAATCAGCGGCGTGAAGGGCGACAACGCCGACCAGGACGCAGGCATCAAGATCGTGCTGCGCGCGATGGAAGAGCCGCTGCGCCAGATCGTCACGAACGGCGGCGAAGAAGCCAGCGTCGTGGTGGCGGCAGTTGCCGGCGGCAAGGGCAACTACGGCTACAACGCAGCAACGGGCGAGTACGGCGATCTGGTCGAAGCGGGTGTCGTCGATCCGACGAAGGTGACGCGCACGGCGCTGCAAAACGCAGCTTCCGTCGCTGGCCTGCTGCTGACGACGGACGCAGCTGTCTGCGAACTGCCGAAGGAAGATGCACCGATGCCTGGCGGCATGCCCGGCGGCATGGGCGGCATGGGCATGGACATGTAATTTCCGGCAACGGAAATATATGCGGGAAGTGCGCCGCAAGGCGTGCTTCCCAAAAACAGAAAACCCGCAGCGATGCGGGTTTTCTGTTTGCGCTTCCGGGAGGCAATCCGTGTTTTGGCCGTCCGATGCCGCGATGTCGATTGCTTCAGCGAGCCAACAGGAAGTGCGCGCACAGGTGATCAAGCACATGCGACACACTGGCCATTTCGGTCTGCACGGCTGTATCGATGAGAAGATCGGGATTCTCAGGCGATTCGTAGGGTGCCGACACGCCGGTGAACGAGCCCAGGGTTCCCGCGTGCGCTTTCGCGTAGAGACCTTTCGGATCGCGCTTGGCGCAATCGTTTGCCGAAGCGGACAAATAAGTTTCGACAAACCGCTCGCGTCCGATGATGTCGCGGGCCATCGCTCTGTCGTCGCGCATCGGGGAAATCAGCGCGGCAATCACGATCAGGCCAGCGTCGTTCATCAGTTGCGCGACATGCGCAACCCGGCGGATATTTTCCCGGCGGTCTTCCTTCGAAAAGCCAAGATCGCTCGTCAGACCGTGACGAACATTGTCGCCGTCGAGCACGTAGCATGCATGACCCATCGACATGAGCTCGCGTTCCAGATGAAACGCGATGGTCGATTTGCCGGCGCCCGACAGGCCAGTCAGCCAGACGGTGACGGGCTTGTGCCCGAACTTCAGGGCACGGTCGAGTTCCGTTATCGTTCCATTGAAACGTTGCACAAAACGTTGAATGCGTTCTGCAGGTACCGCGCTGTTCCCGCGAGCGTTGCGATCGCCCGTTCCGCGGTCAAAGGTCTGAGACGGCCTCGGTTCAACGATGCGGGCGTCGCCAGGACAAACATTTTCCAATTAGCTATTTTCCTTTTTCGACCGAACAGATAGGCAGGCTTGCCGTTGCACTGCTCGAACGGGCGCTTGGGTGCGAGTCGCACCGTGGTGGGGCAAGCGAACATTAGCAGCGGGAGAATTCGGCTTACAGTTCGTCAACTCTAATCCATCAGATTTAACGCTACTGTAACATTTGATTACCGAAGTAATAGCCGGTTTGCCAATTCGTCCTTGACCGTTGGGCTGGTAGGGTGCTGTGAATCGCCCTGTGCACTGTGCGAGCAGAAGGCCTAACCCTGACAGGTCAGTGCCGCGCCTCGCCGGGCGGCGGTTCCTTGCCTCCGGCAAGCGGCACGTCTTCATCGCTGCTGCGTGCCCAGAAGAAGCGGTCCGGCAGGTAAGCGCCCATGCCCGGACGAAACGCGGCCTGCGTCGCTTGGAACAGATACTCCTGTGCTTCGCGCACGGCTTCAGCGGGCTCCTGACCGTTCGCCAGCAGCGCGGCGATTGCTGCGCCGAGCGTATCGGTGATGCCCATGACGCGCTGCTGGGCGCGATCCCACATGTCCTGCCGTATCTGGCCGTCGTCGCTGAATAGCGTGTTGACGAGCCGGTGCGTGCCCGTTTCCGTCGACAGAATGTATTCGCACCCCTGCGACAGCAGATGCGAGATCGCGGCATCGAGCGCCGGCGCTTCGGCGTCGCCGTCCGGTTGCGCGAGCGCGAGCAGTGCGGCGGTGTCGGCGACGAGCAGCGTCGTCTGTGGCGCGAGCAGATCGGCGATCGCCTCACGCAGTTCGTCGGCGGCGAGCACGTGTTCGTCGTCGAGCGTGAAGTCGGGGGCGAGGATCAGCGGGATGTCGTCGTAATCGGCGACCACTTCGGCGATTGCGCTGACCACTTCCGCGCGCGTCGCCGCACCGACCTTGAACGCGGCGATGGGCATGTCTTCCAGCAGCATCCGCGCCTGGGTCGCGACGACTTCCGGGTCGAGCCCGGTCACTTCGTCGCAGTTCGCCGAGTCGCGCACCGTGTAGCCGGTCAGCACGGACACGCCGTGGCAGCCCATGCTGGCAAGCGTCATCAGGTCGGCTTGCAGCCCGGCGCCGCCCGTCGGATCGGAGAGGCCGAAGGTGAGAACGATGGGAGGGGTGTCGCTGGCCATGAAATCTTAGATGAGTCGATAAGCGGGACGTTCGTGGGTCGTGACGCGCGAGGCGCCAATGGGGCCCGCAGACGGCTCAATTATGCGGCTTTATATCGGCATCCGGCATTTTTTCGCATCAGTCGGCCCGTCCCATCATCGATAAAGCGGCCACAGGCCGCGCCGAGCCGCTCGGGCCCCGCATCCGCTAGGCATGGGGGCGCCAACACGGTACCATCATGGCTCCCGTTTCCACGGACTTTTCGACGCGACTCAAGAATGGAATATAAGAGCTGGATGTGCCTGATCTGCGGCTGGATCTACGACGAAGAAGCCGGTCTGCCAGAGGAAGGAATCGCGCCGGGCACGCGCTGGGAAGATGTCCCTATCAACTGGACCTGCCCCGAGTGTGGCGCGCGCAAGGAAGACTTCGAGATGGTCCAGATCTGAGCGACCCATCGTTCGGCGACGGGCGGCGTCTGTTTGCCCGTCGTTTGAAGCGAAGCGCCGTAAGGCTCGAATAGCATGTTTTCGCGCGGGATGGAACATCCGCGCACACGCGGTGTCGCAGGTAACGCTTCACCGGGCTTTCATTGCGCTTTATGGCGCGCTATTGCGCCTGATTGCGGTTTTGATCCAGCAGGTGCTGTCTCGTCAGCGTCGGCGTTTGCCGACGATCGCCGACGTGTGCGACGGGCGCGCTTTTCGTCTCACGTAGCCGTTGCCGAAGCCGGTCGTATCGCGTCTTCAGGTCGTCAAAAGACGCGGCGCCGGTTCCGACCCGACGTCCGATGGCCCTGCGGTTGCTTCACTTTCGCCACTGCGGCAGTTCGGCGGCGCCATGCCGGTGTCCGCCTGACATGCCGGCGTTCCTGCAGCCTGCTCATGACTCCTCGATCCGCATCGCCCGATACGCTCGACGCTTTACCGAACCCCCGCGGCGGCGCCGTCCGTCCGGCGGAACAGGCCATTGCCGACGCCCTCGACGCCTTCGACGAGCGCCGCGACATGACCGCGCAACTGCTCGTCGCAGTGCGCGCGCTGCGCGAGGCGGGTTGGGTGGCCGCGCAACGTTTCACCGACGCACTCCTGCTGGTGTCGCCGATGGCCGTCAGCGGTCTCGCCGACGAGGCACCCGCGCGCGCCACGTTCGGCGCGGCGTTGCAGGCGTTTCACGCGGCACTGGAGCGGCGCAATCTGCGCGAGCTGAACTGCTCGCCCTTGTTGTTCTCGCACTACCAGGCACTCAGCACGCATATCGCGCAGCACACGCCCGGTTACAGCGTGACATTCGAAGACGTCGCGCTGGCCGGTCGGCCGATTCCGCCCGTCGCGCTGCGCTCGCAGTCTGCCGCACGTCTCGCGCATGCGCGGGCACGCTATGAGCGGGCGCTGCTGCCCGTGCTGCGCTCGAAGGGCAATGTCGGCACAAGCGCCGCGGTGGCGGGTGCCGTCAACGCCGCGCTCGGCGATCTCGATGCATGTCTCACGGAATTGGCGGGCCCTGACCCGTACGACTTCTGGCGTCTCGCGTCCGCGTGCGCCCGCGCGCTGCGTACACGCGGCCTGTCCATCGAAGACGCCGAAACGCGGCGTTTCTATGCGCGCTGCAATCTGGCGCTCGCGGACGAGGCGCACGGCATTCCCCTCGCGCCGCGCTCGCTCGTGCGCGCAACGCTCGCGCTTCTGTGGCGCGACTACGCGCTTTTCGGCGCGGCGGCCGAAGACACCGAACATGTCGAACTGCTGCGCGACTATGGCCTGACGGTGGACTGGCATATCGCGGGCACGCAGGCATCTGAGGCGTTGTGGGAGGCGGGCGCGCACCAGGCCGAGGCATGGGCTGCGCACGTCGCGATGACGCGCGAGCTGGGCGTGCTGACAGTCAATGCCAACGCCTACGAGGACTTCCTGCAGACGGCCGATGGCGCGATCGTTGCGCTGACCGACCATGCGCGTGCCGCGGACAATCCACAGAAGGCCGACCCCAGCGCCGCGCTGCAGGCGGGCGATGCCGCGTACCGGTTGGGCGCGGCGGCGTCTGCGCTCGGACTGGGCCAGGTGGCGCTGCTTGCCGATGCGCTCGGGCTTGCGTGGCGTCGTCGCGCGCACGCCGGCGTGTCGACGCCCGCGGTTCGCGCACACGTCGTCGTCGATGCGCCCGGCGCGCCTTCGCTCGAAGCCGCCGCCGAGGCACTGCGCGCGATGTTGCACAAGGTGGCGGCCGGTGTCGCGCCGCAGTCCGCGACGACCGCTCTCGCGGCGCTCACGCACGCGATCGAACAGGCGGCGCGTAGCGGGTCAAGGGCTCGCGCGGGTTGAAACGGGACGGTCAATTGTCCTATGCCATCCGCCGTTCGATAGCGCACGTTTCCTCTTGCCCGGCAAGGGCGAAGCGCGTGATAGAGTGCAGTTTCATGAACTGCGGTTTTTGCCGGCCGCGCACCGATGCACACAGGTTGCGCACAGGCTGCAAGCGTGGCGCGCGGTACGATCCGGCAGGCCTCCGTGTATGGGGCCAGAGGCCCGCAGTTGCGCACCGTCTTTGCTAAAATTCGACCTATGCCCAAGAGTAACGATCGCATCAATCTGACCAACCAGTTCCTGATCGCCATGCCGAACATGGCGGACCCCACGTTTTCAGGAACGGTGGTCTACCTTTGCGATCACACCGAACGTGGCGCACTTGGCCTCGTCATCAACAGGCCAACCGACATCGACCTGCAGGCGCTCTTCAGTCGCATCGATCTCAAGCTCGAAATCGAACCTCTGCTGCATGTCCCTGTGTACTTTGGCGGCCCGGTGCAAACCGAACGCGGCTTCGTGCTGCATGACGCAACGGAAAGCACGTATACGTCGTCGATGCAGGTGCCGGGCGGGCTGGAAATGACCACGTCGAAAGACGTGCTGGAAGCCGTCGCGACTGGCAAGGGCCCGCAGCGCTTCCTGCTGACGCTCGGTCATGCCGGTTGGGGCGCGGGCCAACTCGAAGAGGAAATTTCGAAGAACGGCTGGCTCACCGTTCAGGCCGACCCGAAGATCGTTTTCGACGTGCCAGCTGAAGACCGCTTCGAAGCTGCGCTCGCACTTCTCGGCATTTCGTCGTCGATGCTCTCCGGCGAAGCGGGCCACGCATGAGCGATATAGCCGGACGTGAAGCGACGCTGCTTGCGTTCGACTATGGCGAAAAACGCATCGGCGTCGCCGTCGGCAATTCACTGACGCGCAGCGCTCGGCCCCTCGTCGTTCTGCCAAACCGCAATCGCGAATACCGTTTCGAAGCCGTCGGCAAACTGATCGACGAATGGAAGCCTGATGCGCTCGTCGTCGGGCTGCCGATGCATCCCGACGGCACTGCACATGAGCGAACGCAGCTTGCCAAACGCTTCGGCAATCAGCTGAACGGGCGCTTCAATCTCCCCGTCTCGTGGGTCGACGAGCGCTATTCGTCCGTCGAAGCAGAGGCGGGCATCCGCAGCGGGTCGAGACAGGCCGGCATGCTCGACGCCGAAGCCGCGTGCATCATTCTTCAGCAATATCTGGACGGACTTTCCGACGATCATGAGTTCCATTGACGCCGAGGCGCTTTATCGCGCCGTGCTCGAACAGATTCGCGCCGCATACGGCGACACGCTCGGTGGTCCTGACGGCGCGGTGCTCGCCGGCATCTACAGCGGGGGCGCGTGGCTCGCCGAGCGGCTCGCCAAAGACCTGAACGTCGCGACGTTCGGCGTCGTCAACGTCGCGCTGCATCGCGACGACTACGCGAAGAAAGGTCTGCACACGCAGGCGAGCCCGACGTCGTTGCCGTTCGAGGTCGACAACCGCCGCATCGTGCTCGTCGACGATGTGCTGTACACGGGCCGCACCGTGCGTGCCGCATTGAACGAACTCTACGACTACGGGCGCCCCGCATCCGTCGAACTTGCCGTGCTCGCGGACCGTGGCGGCCGCGAGTTGCCGGTCGCCGCGCGCTTCGTCGGCGGCACGGTCGAAGTGCCGGCCAATGCAACGCTCGTGCTCGCGCGCGATGGCGAACGCTTCACGTTTCACACCGAGCCGCGCGCGGATTGAACGCACTCACGCAAGTAGGACGGCAACATTCGCAGCAGGGCATCGAAAGTGTGGCGCACAACACGCATATCGCATGCGAGCAACACGCGTCCGGTTCGGAAACGATTCATGTCTCGCAGCATCATCCGAAAAGCGGCACGGCAAAGTATCACCGCCAGGCATCACCTGCAGTCCCAAGTCTGATTCAGGAAGACCATGAATACGCCTAACCCGGTTTCCCAAGGTTCCACCGACAACGCCGCCGCGCCAGCGGACCGTTTTCGCTACGGTTTCCTGAAGGGCAATCCGCAGCTCACGAAGAACGGCGAGCTGAAGCATCTGCTGACGATCGAAGGCCTGCCGCGCGCGATTGTCAGTCACATTCTCGATACTGCCGAGCAGTTCGTCAGCGTGACCGACCGCGAAGTGAAGAAGGTGCCGTTGTTGCGCGGCAAGTCGGTGTTCAACCTGTTCTTCGAAAACTCGACGCGCACGCGCACCACGTTCGAGATCGCCGCGAAGCGGCTGTCGGCGGACGTGATCAATCTGAACATCAACGCTTCGTCGACGAGCAAGGGCGAGTCGCTGCTCGACACGATCAACAACCTGTCGGCGATGCATGCCGACATGTTCGTCGTGCGCCATGCGTCGAGCGGCGCTCCGTATCTGATCGCCGAGCACTGCGCGCCGCACGTGCACGTGATCAACGCTGGCGACGGCAGGCACGCGCATCCGACGCAAGGTCTGCTCGACATGTACACGATCCGCCATTACAAGCGCGACTTCACGAATCTGCGCGTGGCGATCGTCGGCGACATTCTGCATTCGCGCGTCGCGCGCTCCGACATTCACGCGCTGACCACGCTCGGCGTGCCGGAAGTGCGCGCGATCGGCCCGCGCACGCTGTTGCCGGGCGGTCTCGAGCAGATGGGCGTGCGCGTGTTCCACAACCTCGACGAAGGGCTGAAAGACGTCGACGTGATCATCATGCTGCGTCTGCAGAACGAGCGGATGAGCGGCGCGCTGCTGCCGTCGGCGCAGGAATACTTCAAGAGCTGGGGGCTGACGCCCGAGCGTCTCGCGCTCGCGAAGCCCGATGCGATCGTGATGCACCCGGGCCCGATGAACCGCGGCGTCGAAATCGATTCGCAGGTCGCGGACGGGCCGCAATCGGTGATCCTCAATCAGGTGACGTTCGGCATCGCGGTGCGCATGGCTGTGATGGGCATCGTCGCGGGCAACAACGACTGATCCGCAGGCGGTTCACACAACCACATCAGGCACAGGCAGGTAAAAAGGCAGGGCATGAAGATCCATATTCAAGGCGGCGCGCTGATCGATCCGGTCGCGGGCACCGAGCGGCAACAGGACGTATTCATCGCGGCGGGCAGGATCGTCGCGCTCGGCAGCGCGCCTGCCGATTTCAACGCGGCAAAGACGATCGACGCGAAGGGCCTGTATGTGGCGCCCGGTTTCGTCGATTTGTCCGCACGGCTGCGCGAGCCCGGCTACGAGCACAAGGCGACGCTCGAATCGGAAATGGCCGCGGCGCTCGCGGGCGGCGTGACGACCCTCGTGTGTCCGCCCGACACCGATCCCGTGCTCGACGAGCCGGGCCTCGTCGAGATGCTCAAGTTCCGCGCGCGCAATCTGAACCGCGCGCATGTGTATCCGCTGGGCGCGCTGACGGTCGGCCTCAAGGGGCAGGTGATCACCGAGATGGTCGAGCTGACGGAAGCGGGCTGCGTCGGCTTCTCGCAGGCCGATACGCCAATCGTCGATACGCAGATACTGCTGCGCGCGCTGCAGTACGCGAACACGTACGGCTATACCGTGTGGCTGCGTCCGCAGGATGCGTATCTCGCGAAGGGCGGCGTCGCGGCAAGCGGACCGCTCGCGTCGCGCCTCGGTCTGTCGGGCGTGCCCGTATCGGCGGAAACGATCGCGCTGCATACGATTTGCGAACTCGTCCGCGTGACGGGCGCACGCGTGCATCTGTCGCACGTGTCGTCGGGCGCGGGCGTCGCGCTCGTGCGCGCGGCGAAGGCAGAAGGCTTGCCCGTCACCTGCGACGTCACGATCAATCACGTGCATCTGATCGACATCGACATTGGCTATTTCGATTCGCAATTCCGGCTCGATCCGCCGCTGCGCTCGCAACGCGACCGCGAGGCGATTCGCGCGGGCCTGCTCGACGGCACGATCGACGCGATCTGTTCGGACCACACGCCCGTCGACGACGACGAAAAGCTGCTGCCGTTCGCCGAGGCGACGCCGGGCGCGACAGGGCTCGAGCTGCTCCTGTCGCTGACGGTCAAGTGGGCGGACGAGGCGCGCATTCCGCTCGCGAAGGCGCTGAACCGCGTCACGGCCGCGCCCGCCGACGTGCTGAAGCTGCCCGCTGGCCGCATCGACGTGGGCGCAACCGCCGACCTGTGCGTGTTCGACCGCGGCGCGCATTGGCGCGTCGAGCCTCGCGCGCTTAAGAGCCAGGGGCACAACACGCCGTTTCTCGGCTACGAGCTACCTGCGCGCGTGCGTGCAACGGTTGTCGGCGGGCAGGTTGCGTTCGAGCAGCGCTGAAAAAAGCCGGACATCGGCAGAAACGCGGCAAAGAAGCTCAAATGAATCGGAAGGTAAGCGGAAGACTCCAACCATGAAGCTCGCATTTCGCAAGGTTCGGCTGGTCGTGCATCTGCTGTGCGGCATGTGGACCGTCTGGACGCGTTTTCCTCGTGCGACTGCGCAGCAGCGTCTGGAAATGAATCGCGCCTGGTCGCTGCGCATGCTGCAGTTGTGCGGCATGCGTCTCGTCGTGCACAACGATGGCGTGCGGCTCGATGAAGGCGTGCTGGTCGTCGCGAATCACATTTCGTGGATCGACATCTACGTGATCAACGCGTGGAGGCCGACGCCGTTCGTGTCGAAGGCGGAGATACGCAAGTGGCCGATCGTCGGCTGGTGCGCGCAGCAACTGGGCACGGTGTTCATTCAGCGCGAGAAGCGCAGCGACGCGAAGCGCATCATGCACGAACTCGCCAACCGGCTGAACGCGGGCGAGCTGATGTGCGTGTTTCCGGAAGGCACGACGTCCGACGGCACTCAGCTGCTGCCGTTTCACGCGAACATGTTTCAGGCGCCCGTATCGGCGTCGCGCCCCGTGCAGCCGCTCTGCCTGATGTATGAAGATGCGCAAGGCCGGCAATCGACGGCGCCTGCGTATATCGGCGAGATGTCGCTTGGCGAATCGCTCGATGCGTTGTTGCGCGGCGGCCCGCTGAGCGCGCATGTGTATGTCGGCGCGCCGCTCGCGCCGGGTGACGACCGGCGGTTGCTGGCGGGCGAGGCGCAGGCTTCCGTGCAAGCGGCGCTCGTCGTGTTGCAAGACCCGGAGGCGCGCCGCTCCGGACGGATCGCCGACCGGACGCAGGCGTTCATCGACGCCAGTGCGACCAGCACGACAGAACCGTTGGACGGCGGTTCGGACGTCGATCTGACGCGCCACGCGTAACGATCGGGGCTCCGATCACGCGCCGATCAGGTACCAATCAGGTACCAACCACGCGCCGATCAACCGGCGTCGGCGCGGCAGCCATCGCATTCCACCTGCGCGACCGTGCGCTCGGCGGGCGACTGCGCCAGTCGGACGGCGGTCAGCTGTGCGCCCCACACGCAGCCCGAATCGAGTCCGATCAGGTTGTCACGGATCATCAGTCCGAGCGCGGCCCAGTGTCCGCAGACGATTGTGATGTTTTCCGTCTTGCGCCCCGGCACGTCGAACCACGGCATGAAGCCTTTCGGCGCCGAGTCGATGCCGCCGCTCGACGAAAAATCCATCGCGCCGTCGGCATTGCAGAAGCGCATGCGTGTGAGCGCGGTGCAGGTCAGACGCAGGCGGTCGATGCCTTTTAGGCTCGGTTTCCATTGGTTCGGCTCGTTGCCGTACAGGCCCGCGAGCGTCTCTTTCCAGCCCGGCGCGCGCAGCGCGCGTTGCAGTTCGTCGGCGAGTTCCAGCGTCAGATCGACGTCCCATTGCGGCAGCACGCCCGCATGCACGAGCAGCATGCCGTTCTCGTAGTGCGCGAGCGGGCGGTGGCGAATCCAGTGCAGCAGATCTTCGGCGTCGGGCGCGGCAAGGATTTCGTCGATCGTGTCGCCTTTCTTCGATTTGCGGATGCCCGCCGACACCGACAGCAGATGCAGGTCGTGATTGCCCAGCACGGGAACCGCCCGATCGCCGAGCGCGATGATGTCGCGCAGCGTGGCGAGCGATTCGCGGCCCCGATTGATCAGGTCGCCCGCGAACCACAGCTGCGCATCGGCGGGGGGCGCGGCCTTGGTCAGAAGTTGCTGGAACTGGGTGCGGCAGCCCTGCAGATCGCCGAAAGCGACGGGAGGGGAGCTGGTGGAAACGGTCATCGGGAGAATGGGTGGTTCCAAAGGACGCGCGGCGGCAGTGTCGTGACGCGATGGATGCCTGCTCGATAGGTGAACCGGTACGCTGCCGCCGACCTGTGCTGCACAACGCGACATGATAGCGCGCTCGTGACGCCGTCGTTGAGCGCGCTTGCGCCCCAATGCCCCGGCATCCCGCCGACGGGGACGAGCGCGGAAATATTTTTTGACTTTTCCTGAATTTTTGAGGATTTTCTGGCCGCCAAACTCGCTTTTAAGCGCCTTGGGAATGAAGTGGGTCGATTTATTCGTCCGATATAATCGTCCGGCTGTCTGCACGGCGAGCATCTCAGAGCATGGGAGGAAGGGTTTGCGGCATCCGTCTGAGCCAGTCATCCATCGCGTGCTTCTTACGGGGGCGAGCGGTTTCACTGGTGCTTACGTTCGTGAGGAACTGGCCGATGCGGGCTACGAGGTCATCGGCACGACGGCGGGCGCACCGGAGCCCGGCGAGCGCAAACTCGACATCACATCGCTGCCCGACTGCCGACGCCTGATCGGCGAACTCAAGCCCGCATTCATCGTGCATTTGGCGGCGATCAGCTTCGTCGCGCACGACGACCCGTTGGATCTGTACAACGTGAACGTGATCGGCACGACGAACCTGCTGCAGGCGTGCGTCGACGTCGGCCACGAGCCGCGCAAGATCCTGATCGCGAGCAGCGCGAACGTGTATGGCAACGCGGAGGGCGTCGTCGACGAAGCGACCGCGCCCGCGCCCGTCAACCATTACGCGGCGAGCAAGCTGGCGATGGAGCATCTGGTGCGGACATGGTTCGATCGCCTGCCCATCGTTGTCACGCGGCCCTTCAATTACACGGGGCGCGGGCAATCGGAGCGTTTCCTGGTTCCCAAAATCGTTTCCCATTTCGTCCGGCGGCGGCCCTTTATAGAGCTGGGAAATCTCGACGTCGCGCGCGATTTTTCCGACGTGCGGATGGTATCGACCGCCTATCGGGCGCTGCTGGAATCGCCTGTTGCGGGCGAAACGCTCAACGTTTGCAGCGGCACGCCGCGCACGTTGACGGACATCGTCGACATCGTGCGGGAAGCGACGGGGCACGATCTCGAAGTCCGCGTCAATCCAGCGTTCGTCCGTCAAAACGAGGTCAAGGTGCTGGTGGGTTCGGCGGAACGGCTGAACCGCGTGGTGCCGGAGATGCCCGCCATCGGGCTCGAAGACACCATCGACTGGATGCTTGCTCTGACCTGACTTACAAAACGTCTCAGTTTGTTAGCGCACTGGTGTTTCTCATTGACACCTTTATAATTGCCGGTTACAAACCGCGCGCTTCGCGGGGTCGGTCAACTTTGCCGGAGTTCGGGCCACTCGGGTAAAGGCTGCCGGGTTTTCACAGCGGCGGCTAGCCGGCCACTCGGTCGAGAAAATTTCTAGAAGGAATCCCATGATCCTGGTAACGGGCGGTGCCGGCTTTATCGGCGCCAATTTCGTGCTTGAATGGTTGAACGCCTCCGACGAGCCAGTCCTCAATCTGGACAAGCTCACTTATGCCGGTAATCTGGGCACCCTGAAATCGCAGCGGGACAATCCCCGTCATGTGTTCGTGCGCGCCGACATCTGCGACCGCGCGACGCTCGACGCACTCTTCGCCGAGTACAAGCCGCGCGCGGTGCTGCATTTTGCAGCCGAGAGCCATGTCGACCGCTCGATCCACGGGCCGGCGGACTTCGTGCAGACCAACGTCGTCGGCACGTTCACGCTGCTCGAAGCCGCCCGCGCGTACTGGAGCGCACTGAACGATGCGGACAAGTCGGCTTTCCGCTTCCTGCATGTGTCGACGGACGAAGTTTTCGGTTCGCTGTCCGCAACTGACCCGCAGTTTTCCGAAACCACTCCCTATGCGCCGAACAGCCCTTATTCGGCGACCAAGGCTGGTTCCGACCATCTCGTCCGCGCCTATCACCACACGTATGGCCTGCCTGTACTGACGACGAACTGCTCGAACAACTACGGCCCGTACCAGTTCCCCGAAAAACTGATTCCGCTGATGATCGCCAACGCGCTCGGCGGCAAGCCGCTGCCCGTCTACGGCGACGGTCAGAATGTGCGCGACTGGTTGTACGTTGGCGATCACTGCAGCGCGATCCGCGAAGTGCTCGCGCGCGGCGTGCCGGGCGAGACGTATAACATCGGCGGCTGGAACGAGAAGAAGAACCTCGAAGTCGTCCATACGCTGTGCGACCTGCTCGACCAGAAGCGTCCGAAGGCGCAGGGCTCGTATCGCGATCAGATCACCTATGTGACGGACCGTCCGGGCCACGATCGCCGCTATGCGATCGATGCGCGCAAGCTCGAGCGGGAGCTCGGCTGGAAGCCGGCTGAAACGTTCGAGACGGGGCTCGCGAAGACCGTCCAGTGGTATCTCGATAACCAGGAATGGGTCGACGAAGTCGCTTCGGGCGAGTACCGCAAGTGGGTCGAAACCAACTACGCGCAACGCGCGTAAGGGTGGCACGATGGCACGCAAAGGCATCATTCTCGCGGGCGGATCGGGCACGCGGCTGTATCCGATTACCCATGTCGTGTCGAAGCAACTGCTTCCCGTGTACGACAAGCCGATGATCTATTACCCGCTGTCGACGCTGATGGTCGCGGGCATTCGCGACGTGCTGATCATCTCGACGCCGCAAGACACGCCGCGCTTTGAGGCGATGCTCGGTGACGGCAGCCAGTGGGGCATGAATATCCAGTACGCGGTGCAGCCGTCACCGGACGGTCTCGCTCAGGCGTTCATCATCGGCCGTGAATTCGTGGGCAACGATCCGTCGGCGCTGATTCTGGGCGACAACATCTTCTACGGTCACGATCTTGCGAAACAGCTGGAGCGTGCGAACGCGCGCACCGATGGAGCCACGGTGTTTGCGTACCACGTGCACGATCCCGAGCGCTATGGCGTGGTCGAATTCGACAGGGAATTCCGGGCGCTGTCGATCGAAGAAAAGCCTGCAAAGCCTCGTTCGAATTACGCGGTCACGGGACTGTACTTTTACGACAACAAAGTCTGTGATATCGCCGCCGATATCAAGCCTTCCGCGCGCGGCGAACTGGAAATCACGGACGTCAATTCGCGCTACCTCGAGCAGAAGAAGCTCGACGTCGAGATCATGGGGCGCGGGTATGCGTGGCTCGACACCGGTACGCACGATTCGCTGATCGAGGCGGCGACGTTCATCGCGACGCTGCAGAAGCGGCAGGGATTGGTTGTCGCGTGTCCGGAGGAAATCGCTTACCGGCGCAAGTGGATCGACGGCGATCAACTGATCGCGCTCGCAAAGCCGCTGTCAAAGAACGCGTATGGGCAATATCTGCAAAACATTCTTACGGACCGAGTCGCATGGCCATCAGCGTAACCGCAACTGCACTTCCCGAAGTCAAGATTGTCGAGCCGAAGGTGTTCGGCGACGCACGCGGGTTCTTCTATGAGAGCTTCAACGCACGTGAATTCGCCGAATCTGTCGAGCCGGGTATCGAGTTCGTGCAGGACAACCATTCGCGCTCCGTCAAGGGCGTGCTGCGTGGCTTGCACTATCAGATCGAACATGCGCAGGGCAAGCTCGTGCGTGTCGTTGAAGGTGAAGTATTCGATGTGGCCGTCGATATTCGCAAGAGCTCGCCGAACTTCGGTAAGTGGGTTGGCGTGAACTTGTCGGCTGAAAATCACCGGCAGTTGTGGGTGCCGCCTGGATTTGCGCATGGTTTCGTGGTGCTGTCGGAAGCAGCGCAGTTTCTTTATAAGACCACCGATTACTGGTACCAGGCGCACGAGCGCAGCATCGTCTGGAATGATCGCGATATCGGCATCGAATGGCCGATCGATTTCGAACCGGTGCTCGCGGCTAAGGATGCGGCGGGTAAGCGTTTGTCCGAAGCTGAAATTTTTGCGTAACGGAGATGGTTATGAATCCGCGTGCCGTTGAGCGCACCATACTCATAACGGGTGTAAGCGGCCAGGTCGGTTATGAACTCGCGCGCACGTTGCAGGGCTTGGCGCGGGTGGTCGCGGTCGACCGTTCGGTGCTCGATCTGTCGAATCTCGATCAGATTCGCTCGGTCGTGCGCGATACACGTCCCACGCTGATTGTGAATCCCGCGGCTTACACGGCGGTCGACAAGGCGGAAAGCGAAGCAGAACTGGCGATGCGCATAAACGCCGAGGCACCGGGCGTGCTTGCGGAAGAGGCGAAAAGACTGGGCGCGGCGCTTGTTCATTATTCGACTGACTATGTGTTTGATGGCACGAAGGATAGTGCGTACGTCGAAACGGACGCGACCAATCCCCAGAACGAGTACGGCAAGAGCAAGCTTGCGGGTGAGCAGGCTATCCAGGCATCAGGCTGTGCGCATCTGATTCTCCGCACGAGTTGGGTCTATGGAATGCGCGGCAAGAACTTTCTGCTGACCATGCTGCGGCTGGGAGCGGAAAGGCCGGAGCTTAAAATCGTCGCTGACCAGTTTGGCGCGCCGACATGGAGCAACACGATTGCGACGCTAACGGCGCATATCGTTGCGCAGTCGATCGCTTTGGATGATTCGGCGGATTGGTGGCACGGGCGAACGGGCGTTTATCATTTGACGGCTGGCGACTCAACTTCATGGCACGGGTTTGCATCCGCAATCTTCGATCAGGCCCGTCTCGAGAACCCGCCGCGCTTGCTTCCTATCCCCGCTTCTGACTACCCGACGCCAGCAACGCGGCCTGCAAACTCGCGAATGTCCAACGACAAGCTCGCGCAAGTATTCGGGCTGCGTGCGCCTCGCTGGGAAGACGCGTTGCGGCTGTGCATGGAGGCGCGTTGAGCGACACTTCCGTCGCATCGCAAACGGGGTGCGTGGTTGTCTTCTACAGGCCGGATCAGGAGTGTGTCAAACGCGCTAACCGGCTCTCTCGACTGTATTCAGTCATTGTCATCGATAATACTGAAAAGACAGTAACGGCGGAATCACTCGGCTTGACGCCCGCGATCCATTACGTGCCTAACGGCTCCAACCTCGGCATTGCAACAGCGCTGAACCAGGGGATCGAGCAGCTTCTGGCACAAGGCATGACGTGTGCGCTGTTGTTCGATCAGGACAGCGAGCCATCTGATACCCTGCTGAAGGGGCTGCCGGCCCTGATGGCGCGGACAGGCTCCGACCGCCGTGTCGCGCTTATCGGGCCAGCGTACGACGACGCTCGACTAGGTGGCGTCGCCCCGTTCGTACGCTTTCGCTATTTCAAGCTTGAACGAGTTGCGCCTGTGGGCGACAGGCTCATTGACGTCGATTTCCTGATTACCTCGGGCTCCTGCATCAATCTGGGCTGCTGGCACGAAGTCGGACCCATGGACGATTCCCTCTTTATCGATTTCGTCGATCTCGAATGGTGTGTCCGGGCTCGCAACAAGGGTTTCAGAATACTCGGGGTGCCGTGGTTGACGCTGTCACATCAGTTGGGTGGGCCACCCGTCAAGGTGCTCGGCCGGAACTACCCGATGCACAGCGCGGTCCGTCATTACTACCTATTTCGCAATGCGATCGCGCTGATGCTTCGCCCCGATATGCCGCTAACATGGAAGACGACCGAACTGGTGAAGCTGCCAGGTCGTTTGCTGATCTACGCGCTGTTGCCGGCAAGTGGCGGCTCGCATCTGAAGATGGCGATCAAGGGCATTTACCATGCACTCACGAGGCGCATGGGGCGCCTATAGCAATGCCGTTGCGCGGTGTCCATGCGATGCACCGACACCGCGCCCCGACCGATGCCTAATCAAATTGTCCGACGCGGGGCGGATCGGCGAGTGAAAAGGGAGCCATCGACGTATCGAGCGTCAGATTGGGGCTGTACGCTGGATCGTGCGCAATCAGGTCGGGCCAACGCGTCTCCATCCAGCGCACTTCGCGGACGAACCGCTGATACTTGTCGGGATCCATGTCCGACCCACGCGATGCCGATTCGTGGTGGTAGAGCTCCGCATGAGGGGTCCACACATTGCGATATCCCGCCTTGAGCACCTTCGCGCAGAAATCGACGTCGTTGAATGCCACGGCGAGTTCCTCGTCGAGCCCGTCGACCTCCTCGTAGATGGATTTGCGAACGACGAGGCATGCAGCCGTCACTGCCGACAGATTTTGCGTGACAACGGCACGTCCAAAGTAGCCCTGCTGCCAGCGGTGCAGTCCATGGTGCAGGTGTCCCGCGACGCCGCCAAGGCCGAACAAGACGCCGCCGTGCTGAAGCGTTTCGTTCGGATACCATAGCCGCGCGCCGACGGCACCCGTGCCGGGCTGTGCCGCGAGACCGACCAGCTCGTCGAGCCAGTCAGGAGAGATGACTTCGATGTCGTTGTTCAGCAGACAGAGGAATTCCCCCGTTGCGTCAGCGGCCGCACGATTATTGAGTGCGGAAAAATTGAAAGGCGAATCGTCGCGAATAATGCGGACATCAGTACCCGCGATCTGCGAGAAATAGTCTAGCGTCTGCTTTTCCGTGCTTCCGTTATCGACAACGATGATTTCGTAGTTCGTATAGCTTGTTTTCTGTTTGACGCTCGTGATGCACTGCTTAAGCAGTTCGACTCGATCGCGGGTCGGAATGATGATGGACACACGAGGCACGTCGTCCGGCACGGCATACCGCACCCGGATCTGGCCTGCATCGCCGAACGGTTCTTCCACCGAGGCAGCGATTCCGCTACGCGCCAGATGTTCCTCGACTGCACGCACGCGCGCAGTGTGCGCGTAAGGTTTCTCGCTCCCGCTCTGCGCCGTGCTGCCAGGCAAGATGCGCCAGTGGTAAAGGATGTGAGGAATATGGACTACGCAGTCGTGTCCCGCGATCTCGAGACATCGCAAGATAAGATCATGATCCTGGCTGCCTTCGAACCCCCTGCGGAAGCCGCCCGCCTCACGCAGCAACGCCGTCTCATAGACGCCAAGATGAGAGAAGAAGTTTTGGGCGAGAATCAGGTGCGGGTTCCAATCCGGCTTGAAGTAGGGGGCAGTGCGCTGACCTTCGAGCGTCAGCTTGTCCTCGTCGCTGTAGAACAGGCGTCCCTCGGGATGATGGTTGATGTAGCTCGCGACCATGAAGAGGGCGTGCTCGGGCAGGATGTCGTCGTGATCGAGAAGCGCGACATACTCCCCGTCTGCAAGTTCGAGCGCGCTGTTGCTAGCCGCGGAAATGTGGCCATTCTGCTTGCGCACCACGAAGCGGATCCGTGGGTCCGCAGCTGCTGCCTCGGTCAGGACCTGCGCCACGCGCGGGTCGGGAGACGCATCGTCCGCAACGCAAAGCTGCCAGTGTGGATAGAGTTGAGCTCGTACCGATGCGATCATCTCGCGCAGCAGTTTCTCGTCGCTGTTGTAGGTTGGGACCAGCACCGAGATCAGCGGCTTTTTTGGCAGCGCTTCTACGCGCGAACGTAGCTCGGCGCGCTTCGCATCGTCGAGTGTGTCATAGCGGTCGATCCAGGCCTGATAGCGCCGGTTGGACGGCGGCGCATCGGCAAAGCCGCCACCCTGATTGAGACGGCTCAGCCGCCCCGTAACGCCGCGCAAACCTTCGCGGCGAATCAACGCGCAGTAGTATCGCAGCGCGCTCAGAACGCCGCCTCGAACTTCCGACTGACGGCGGAGGGTATGGAGCGCGGCGCGCAGCAAGTGGGTGAAGCGGCCTGCGTGCGCACTTGCGGATCTCAGCGGCGCAGTGATCCGCCAGGAGCTTGACGCTTTCAGTGCCTGAATATCGAGTTGCAGTTTTGCGTTCTGGCGTTTCAACGCTTCAATCTGGGCTGATTGCTTGCGGGCATCTGCCAGTTGGCATTCGAGAGCGGCAATGCGGCGTTGCGCGCTGTCGAGCGCGTCCTTCGGATCCGGTCTAGATTGGTCCAAATCGTCAATCTCGTGTTGTGGGAAGACGGCGAAGACCGTGATGCCCGTTGTTCGGCGACCTGCGCCGTCGTCGGCGCAACTTACCCGTGCCGTTGGAGGACGTCCGTGAAGCCGGTACAATAGTGACGCCGATTTCGGCCCGATTCTCCGTCCCGGGCGGTTTTGCGATTTCGGCTTCGGCGCTTCGCGTAAAAAAGAATATTTTCCCACATTTTCCGACGCTCCCGGCATCACCGGTCACACAGGATTGTCTTATGCAAGCTAGCGTTTCAAGCCCTCGCGGCGAAAGCAGAGCCGCGAAAGCAGCTCGAGACGTCATCGAAGGTGTAACAAATTATCCCGTCTGGGCGACGTTCGCGTGGCAAGACATCCGTCAACGCTACAAGCGCTCGGTCCTTGGCCCGTTCTGGATTACGTTGACGATGCTCGTGACAATCGCCGGTATGGGTCCATTGTATGGCGCGTTGTTCAAGATCGATTTACATACGTTTGTGCCATATCTGGCGCTTGGGATTATCACGTGGGGGCTGCTTTCTTCGCTGATCCTTGATGGGTGCGCATGTTTCAGCGCTGTCGAGACAGTCGTGCGATCCGTGCGGTTGCCCTTAACACTTCACGTGATGCGCGCAATGTGGCGCAACTTCGTCATGTTTGGCCATAACATCCTCGCATATGTGCCGATCATGCTGTTCTTGGGCATTGCGCCGAAATGGACGTGGCTGATGGCCATCCCCGGGGCGCTTCTGGTCCTGCTCGCCGCGTTCCCCGCGTCCATCATTCTCGGCATTTTTTGCACGCGTTTTCGTGATATGCAGCCGATTGTCGGCAGCATTGTGCAGCTCGCATTTTTTCTGACGCCGATTATCTGGAAACCTGAAGCATTGGGGGAGCGCGCCTATCTGGCCTCGTTCAATCCGCTGGCAGTATTCATGGAAATCGTGCGTGGTCCGATCTACGGCACGATTCCTTCGCAGAATATTTATCTGGGTGCGATCGGGATTACCGTCGTCCTGTACCTGATTGCGGCACCGCTCTTCGTGCGCTTTCGCTCCCGCATCGCGTTTTGGATCTGAACGATGGCCTTTCTCACTCTTGACAAGTGCACGCTGCATCTGCCCGTCTACGGTACGGGCAACCGCTCGCTCAAGCAGATGGTGCTGTCCGCTGCCACGGGCGGCCGCATTGCCGCGGGTAGCCGCAACATCACCGTGGTTGAAGCGCTACGCGACATTACTCTCGATATCCGTCCAGGCGATCGTGTCGGCCTCGTCGGCCACAATGGCGCCGGCAAGACGACCCTCTTGAGGTTGCTGGCCGGTATCTATGAACCGACGTTCGGCGCGCTGCGCAGTGAAGGGCGCATCACGAGCCTGCTCGATGTGACGCTCGGACTCGACCACGAAGCAAGCGGATACGACAACATCATGCTGCGCGGTCTCATGCTCGGCGCTTCGAAGGCGCAGATGCGCGAACTGACGCCGTCCATCGCGGAATTTTCGGAACTCGGCGAATACCTGCACATGCCCGTGCGGACCTATTCGAGCGGTATGGTGCTGCGCCTCGCATTTTCCATCGTGACAAGCGTCGAGGCTGACATTTTGTTAATGGACGAATGGCTCAGCGTTGGTGATGCCTCGTTTGTCGCGAAGGCGGAAGAGCGAATGCAGTCGTTTGTCGGTCGCGCCAGCATCATGGTTCTGGCATCTCACAACCCACAGATCATCAGCGATCTTTGCAACGTGAAGCTCACGCTCGAACACGGCACCATCAAGGCGATCGAGCGATCGTCCGGGGTGCCAATGACCGTAGTCTAGACCGTAGTCTAATGAGATGTTGGCACAGGCCAGCAGGTGCCACAAGATGGTTTGCGCCTGGCGTTGTCCGGCGCGTTTCGAGATATCACGATGACAGCACAGTTGCCCCCGACGGGCGAACGTTTTCTTCCGGAATTGATGCCCGGTGAGATTGCCTTGGAGCATCAACATCGCTATCACATCGCGGCCGTGCTGGCACGCGGACTTGATGTGCTCGACGTGGCATCAGGGGAGGGCTACGGTTCGAGTCTACTAGCCGACGTTGCGAAGTCGGTGGTTGGTGTCGATATCGACGAGGACGCAATCGGGTTCGCGTCGCGCAAGTACTGCGCGGCGCCCAATCTGAGGTTCGCCGCGGGAGCTTGCTCTGCATTGCCGCTCCAGGACGCAAGCGTCGATCTCGTCGTCAGCTTCGAGACGATCGAGCACCACGATGAGCATGAAGCCATGCTGGCGGAAATCAAGCGCGTGTTGCGGCCGGGGGGCATGCTGATCATCTCGTCGCCGGACAAACATGAATACTCCGACGCTCCGAATTATCGCAATCCTTACCATGTTGCGGAACTCTACCGGGACGAGTTCGAAGCACTGCTTGGCAGGTGGTTTCGATCGTACCGGCTGTATGGTCAGCGTGTTCGTCATGCATCGACGTTTTTTGCGATAGAGGACCGAGTTAGCAGCGCTGATCGAATTGCCAACTTCGTTGTGGACGATACCGTAGGCACGATTGTACAAAGCGCGAGCGCCATTGCGCCTCGTTACCTTGTCGCGATCGCGTCGGATCATGCGGAACTGCCCGCGCTTGCCGTGGGTACGTTCGCGGATCGACAGGAAGAGCAACGTATCGAGCGGCTTGGCGCTGAACTGCAATCGGCGCAAGAAGAAGCCTCGGCCACACGGCAGCAAATTGCCGATTTGCAAAGTCAAAATCGTGTCCGAACTGAAGAGGTGAGTCATCTTCGGCTGGAGCTTCAGGAGTGGCGCAAACATGCGGATGCGCTTGAGGTTCGTGCCGGCGCACAGGAAGCGGCGCTGCGCCAGATCGGGGAGCGCCACGCGAAGCAACTGATCGAGGCACATGACGGCGGGGTTCAGTTTGCCAAGCAGAAAATGGAAGGCGAGCTAAGCTCGTTACGTAGTGCGCTCAGCGGGGTTCAGTTTGCCAAGCAGAAAATGGAAGGCGAGCTAAGCACGTTACGTAGTGCGCTCGCGCATAGCGATGCGCAGTTTCAAAGCGTTGTTCGTTCGTGGTCCTGGAGAATTACGCGCCCCCTGCGGGTCGGGCGGCGATTGGCGGCAAGGTTCAAGCGACATGCTCTGAATGGCACGGTAGTTCCGACAAGAGCGCAAGTGACATCTGTCGCCGAAGAATTCGACGAAAAGTATTATTTGCGGCGCTATGCCGATGTGGCAAACGCGGGTATCGACCCATACCAGCACTACGCAATGTTTGGGCGACCTGAAGGGCGCTCGGGACGGCCGCCCAAGCTCGTGCTGCGCCAGACCGGCAGTGCAACGCTTGCGACCGCCTCATTCATCCATGACGTTGGGCCAGAAGCGTCGAATAACACGTCCGACGGTGCTAGGCGCGGCGCGGTCCTCGTCGTCAGTCACGAGGCGACGCGCACCGGTGCGCCGATTCTGGCCTGGAACATTTGCCGAGAACTGCGCGAGCATTACGAGGTTGTTGCGCTTCTTCTCGGTAAAGGGCCGCTGCTGAACAACTTTGACGAAGTTTGCGACGCGGTAGCCGGACCCTATACGCCAGCAGATCGTGATCCGATGGCGTTGTCGGGCGTGATTGGCGAGTTGTGCGACCGCTATGATTTCGAGTTTGCTGTGGTCAACAGCATTGCTTCTCGTTCGGTTCTGCAACCCTTGGCCGAACGATACGTGCCGTCGACTCTACTGGTTCACGAGTTCTACAAATTCCATTGTTCGCCGGATGAACTTGTCGACACCTTAGCATGGGCTTGCCAAGTTGTATTTTCCGCGAAGATAGTGCTGGACAGCGCTGATATCGAGCGCACTCATCCGGCTAAAGGGTACGCACATGTGGTGCCGCAAGGGAAATCGCAGATTCCAGGTGACACTAGGGACACCAGGCCAGACGAAACCAAGGGCGTCACCGATCAGGAACCACGCGTCAAGGCGCTTCAGAATAAGATTTTGCGTGGCCGTACAAACAAGCCTTTCATTGTGCTCGGCGCCGGCACCATTGAATACCGCAAGGGCGTCGACCTGTTTGTAGCGACCGCGGCAGAGATCGAGCGCTATGCACCAGATGCCGACATTTTGATGGTCTGGGTAGGGGGCGTCGTAGAAGGGTACAAGCAATACGCCGAGTTCGTCACGACGCAAGTCGAACAGTCCGGACTCGCCGATCGAATCGAATTTGTCGGAGAAACTCCGGACCTCGAAGCGCTGTATCGCTTTGCTGAAGTCTGCTTTGTTCCTTCCCGACTCGATCCGTTGCCCAATATTGCACTCGATGCAATCACCGCGGGCTTACCGGTTCTGTCGTTCGAGAACGCGACGGGCGTCGCGGAGAATTTCAAGGGCGATCCACAACTCGAACAATGCGTGCTGCCCTTTCTCGATGTTCAGGAGGCAGCACGGCGCATCATTGCGCTCTACAACTCGCCAACTGACAGACGACTATTGTCGCAGCGAATGACGGCACTCGCGGCAGACCGTTTCGACATGTCTCGCTATGTCGCGAAGTTGATCGATTTGGCGAAACCGGGTCGGCGCCTTGTTGAACAAGAACGTGCAGACATTCAAACATTACTGAGCGGAAAAGATTTTGCAGAATGGTTTTACCTGCCGTCTGGATCGCTGACGAGTCGGGAAGAGGCAATTCAACAGTACGTCAAGGCCTCGCAAGCCGGTATTTATCTGCGTAAGCCCGCACCGGGGTTTTACCCTAACAAATATACGGAGTGCCATGCCCTGAGCCAGACGCGGGCTGAACCGTTCGCTCACTACATTGCGGCTGGGAGGCCCTCTGGAGCATGGCAGGAAGAACTTCTCGACGTGTCGTTGCCGCAACCGGCGAGTGGCAGCGCGGGGCGGATCGCCGTGCATATTCATGCGTTCTACCCAGACTTGCTAGCGGACATCGTGCGGAGGCTCTCTGCCAATGAACTGGAGGCCGATCTATTCATTAGCGTTCCGTCAGCGGTAATTGGGGCCGAGTGCGAAAACCTGCTGTTCAGCTATAGAGCGGGGACGCGGACAATTCGCGTTGTCCCGAACAGTGGCCGGGACATTGGACCGTTCGTGACTGAATTCGGCAGCGAGTTGCTGCAGTACAATGTCATAGGACATTTCCATACCAAGAAGAGCGTCCACGTAGATCCCAAATCGAACCTCGTGCGCAACTGGGTCAATCATTTGATGGAGACGCTGTTGGGCACCCAGCACCGCGCGGCGGAGGCGATCGTGTCGGCGTTTGCGAATGACCCGAAACTGGGCCTTGTGTTTGCAGACGATCCCCACTTGATCGGCTGGGACAAGAACTTGCCGTTTGCCAAGCCACTTGCTCAAAAGCTCGGACTCGACCGGCTTCCCGAGCAGTTTTTTTCGTTCCCGGTCGGTACGATGTTTTGGGCACGACCCGCCGCGCTCAAAGCTTTGTTCGAGTCGGGACTGCAGTGGGAAGATTACCCCTCCGAGCCGCTTCCTATTGACGGATCCATGCTGCACGCTCTTGAACGCTTGCTGCCCAGTATCGTCCAGCACGCCGGCTATCGTCGAAAGGTGACCTATGCTGCCGGTCTTACTCGCTAAGGAGGGCGTTCGGCGATGAACGATTTCACTGCGGCGGATGTCGACGGCAAACGCGTACTGGTACTTGGCGGAAAGGGGTTTTTGGGAACGCACCTGGTTGATGCTTTTGTGCGCTGCGATATTCCAGTGCGCGTCTTTGATAGGCGTGCGCGGCAGAGTTTGGATCCCGCGTTGGTCGACGTTGTCGATTCGCAAAACGACGTGGCGCGAACATCCAATATTGAGGTCGTGACGGGCGATTTTGCCAGTGGTGAAGGACTTGCCGACGCACTTGACGGCGTCGACCTCGTCTATCATCTCATTAGTACGACTGTGCCAAGCACGTCGAATGCAAATCCAATTGCAGATGTACAAGGCAATCTGATCGGTACGCTACGGCTTTTGGAAATGATGCGGGACGCGGGTATCCGACGGATCGTGTATGTGTCATCAGGCGGGACCGTTTACGGTAACCCGTCGATATTGCCGGTACCGGAAACGCATCCGCTTCAGCCGCTATGTTCGTACGGCGTGGTCAAGGTGGCTGTGGAGAACTATCTGCACATGCATGCCGAGCTGTACGGCCTAACGTCAAATGTATTGCGGGTAGCCAACCCTTACGGTACGCATCAGCATCACATTGGCGTGCAAGGAATCATCCCGACTTTCTTCAAGAAGATCGCCGATGGAAGTCTTATAGAGATATGGGGCGACGGTTCAGTTGTTCGCGACTATATACATGTAAACGACGTCGTATCCGCATTGCTGCGCGCCGGTGCTCGTGATCGATCAGGCACCTTCAATATCGGCAGTGGAATTGGGCACAGCGTGAACGAAATTCTCGAAATCGTTCAGCGATATGTTGGACAGCAGGCCGACGTGCGCTATCTGCCTCAGCGGAACTTCGACGTCGCACAGATTTATCTGGATATTTCGAAGGCGCAAAGGGAACTCGACTGGCAACCGTTGCTGTCGCTCGATGCGGGCTGCGCGCTGTACTGGCAGACAATCAAGCAGCCGGCGCGTCCCCGGAACGCTGCAGGCTATATGGAGCCGCCACAATGAGCCGGGCCGACTTCGTTCAAGCAAGGGTCTTTTATCCTACTGTCGATGCTCTGGCGTCAGAAATCGCAGCGTTTCATGAAAGTGGGGATCTCGACGCCGCACTTACCCGGATTCAGGCCTTTGTACAGGCCGTGATTCTCGATAGGCGCGCCGTTGCCAAAGTGTTTGCTGATCCGGTGCTCGACGCATGGTGCCAGCGCATTGGTTTGGCAGTTGCCCGGCAGCTTCCTGATAGCCAGGCAGCGACGGACGCGGGGCGTGTGGACTGCGTGATTCTTGCTACAGAACTGTACCGAGCGGGCGGTCATACGGCTGTGATGGAGGATCTCGTACAGACGACGGGGCGATTTGGGCCCGACACGGTCATACTAATGACTGACGCTCTGCACACAGCGAATCTATCGATCGTTAAGGATCGTTTTGGAACTGCGGTGCGTGGCGAGATCGCACCTGCTGGTAATCTCGTGGACAAGTTGCGTTGGACCTTGTCCCGGCTTGCCGCGCTGCGACCGCGCCAGCTCATGCTGTTCAATCACCACCATGATCCCGTCGCGATCGCTGCTGCTCAGCCGGGTGTAGCCGATGAGACGGTCTTTTATCACCACGCGGACCACCAGCTTTGTCTTGGCGTTACGTTGCAGCACACGTTGCACGTGGATCCTCATCCTATGGGGTTTCATCATTGCCGTGAATCGATCGGGCTCGAAAATAACGTCTACTGGCCGCTGGTGGTAAAAGATCAAGGGTGGGCTCCGTTGCCAGTGGATCCGACAACGACAAGTGGCCTCTGCACGTGCTCTTCCGGGTCGCCCAACAAGTTCGAGCACGACTACAAGTATCAATATGTGGACGTGTTACCGCATATCCTTTCGATAACGCGCGGCACTCATATTCACATTGGCCCGCTGTCAGACGAAACGATCGCTCATATTCATGCGGGTCTCGATGCGCGGCAGGTGAATCGCAAGCGTTTCGTACATGTTCCTTGGGTGCGTAGCGTCTGGAAGACGCTTTGTGATTATCGAGTTGATCTTTATCTCGCGTCGTTCCCGCTGGGCGGCGGTCGCGTCCTTATCGAGGCGATGGGGGCAGGTGTGCCGATCATCGCGCACGATTGCTATCTCTCGCCATTCATGGGCGGCAAAGATATGCTGTACCCCCAAGCTTTCGTTTGGCGGCATCCCGACCAATTGTTCGGTTATCTTGCCAGACTTCAGCGTCAGTACTTGGCCGCAGAGGGCAAGTCGGCGCGCCTCCATTATGAGCGCCACCACACTGGCGCGGTATTGAGGGAGTGCATCGACGCCGGGTTTGCGACCAAGCCTGCGCCGCCCATGCGCGCCCATGTGGGCGACCCCCTCCAGGAGTTTCTGGATGACGTCCACTACGCACTTCGCGATCACCTCACGGCAGCGGAGGTTGCGCCCGTTTTCTCCAGGCGCGACCTTCTTGAAAGCGAGTTATTGAAAGAGCGCACAGCACGAGAAATACAGTCCCAAGCGCTAGAGGTTGCGTATGTCGCACAGACGAACGCATTGATGCAGCGCTATGCTGAGGAGAATGCCGCGCTTCGCGCTGCCTTGGCGCAGATAAAAGCGACGAAGACCCCCGTTCAGCAATGACCAATCGGCTCTCGATATTTTGCAACCGAGGCGCCTTTCGCCCGCAATGCGAGAGTCTTGTCATTACAGCGCGGCTAGCGAGGAGTTTCAGGTGAATTGGAAAAAACTCGGTCTGGTATATGCACCCACGGGTCTCGGTGACTGGGCCGTGCAGACCGCGACGTTGCCAACGCCCGTTCGGCATGCGTCTGGTGCCATTCGAGTATTCGTATCTTTTTGCGATGCTCGTGGCATTGGGCGACCCGGATATGTGGACGTTGACCCATCCGATCCGACGCGAGTGCTGAAAGTATCGCAAGAGCCGCTGATCGACATCGGTGTACCAGGCACATTTGACGACAACGGCGCGGTGGTGTGTAGCGTCGTCGATGTCGGTGGGGGCACGTACTATATGTATTATGTCGGCTTCGAGCAGTGTCTAAAGGTTCGGTATCGCCTCTTTATCGGCTTGGCGATTAGTACAGACGGCGGTGAAGCGTTCTGCAAGTACAAGACGACTCCGATCCTCGATCGAACCCCAACTGAACTATATTTCCGCTGCGGGCCATATGTGTTACTCGACGGCGGGATTTTTCGGATGTGGTACATCGCAGGCTCAGAATGGACGGAAGTCGAAGGAAAGAGCATGCCGGTATACACACTCAAGTACCTTGAATCGAAGGATGGTTTGATGTGGGGCGACGAAGGCGTATCCAGCATGGACATCACAAACCCTGACGAACATGGCTTTGGTCGCCCTTGGGTGGTGCGTCATGCCGACGGATTGCATGAACTTTTCTATTCAATTCGTCGTCGCTCAGTTGGGGCCTATCGGCTCGGCTACGCTAGGTCATCCGACGGTCTGAACTGGGAGCGCAGGGACGCCTCGCTCGGACTCGACGTCACGCCGGGTTCGTTTGACTCGGAGGCGATCGAATATTCTGCTGTTATCGAGGTGGATGGTCGGACGTATTGTTTCTACAACGGCAATGCATTTGGCCGTGATGGTTTCGCAGTTGCTGAACTTGTTCACCGGTGATGCCGAGTCAAGCGACTCGACTGCAGTTCGTCGCGTGTGCGAATAGATCTTTCGAAAGGTGCCTCTGTGGCTGAAGACAAGGATAAGTACGCTCGCTTTGCCCGTCTCGGGTTCGACGACTTTCGAGCCCTTGCAGGAGACGAATCGCTGACAGCCAACGAGAAGGTGGGTTTTCCCGAGAGTTACCGGGCCAACAAGGAAGGATCAATCTTGGCTGATCTTATCGCCAAGCTTCCCGTACTTAATGACGCGAAGCGCATTGTGGTGGACATCGGCCCTGGTTGTGGTGATCTTGCGCGGCTTTTCATCGACCATTGCGAACAGCATGAGCACGAACTTGTCTTGATCGATTCGGAAGAAATGCTGGCACAACTGCCGGACGCTGCGCATGCCAAGAAGATAGCGGCCTATTATCCGCAGTGCCCAAGGGTATTCGAAGAGTATACGGGCCGGGTCGATGCGATCGTCGTCTATTCAGTATTCCAGTATGTGTTTGCAGAAGGCAATGCGTGGGATTTCGTCGACCGCTCGATGTCGCTGCTCGCTCCGGGCGGGCGCCTGCTGCTCGGCGACATTCCGAACATCACGCGGCGCAAGCGCTTCTTTGCAAGTGAGACTGGTGTTCGATTCCACCAGGCGTTCACTCAAACGGACGAAGTGCCGAAGGTCGACTTCAATGTGATGGAACCGGGGCATATCGACGACTCTGTAGTGCTTGCGGTCGTTGCGCGAGCGCGAATGTCAGGCTTCGACGCCTATATCATGCCGCAAGCCGACGACTTGCCGATGGCGAATCGGCGGGAAGATATCTTGATCGTACGTCCGTGAGGGGCTCATGGAAAAGACACGCAAGCTGGTGATTCTAGGAGACTCGGCTTTTGCCGAGATTGCCTACGAGTACTTCACGCACGATTCCTCATATCAGGTCGTTGGCTTTTCGGTCGAGCAAGCGTTTCTCAAGCGTGACGAGCTGTTCGGGCTGCCCGTTGTCCCATTTGAGTCGATCGATGCACATTTCTCGCCGACCGAGCACTTCTTCTTTGCCGCGATCACGTACGTCCAACTCAATCGCTTGCGCACGCGTCTATATAAGGCCGCAAAGGATCTCGGCTATCAGCCCGCGTCTTATGTAAGCAGCCGTGCGTTCGTCTGGCGCAACGCCGAACTGGGCGAGCATTGTTTCATCTTCGAGGGCAACGTGGTTCAGCCGTTTGTCCGGATTGGCGACAACGTCGTGCTGTGGAGCGGCAATCATATTGGCCATCATTCGGTGATCGGCGCGAATTGCTTCGTTGCCTCGCATGCAGTCGTGTCCGGTTTCGTGAACATGGGCGAAAACTGCTTCGTTGGAGTGAACACGACGTTTTCTAACAATATCGTCGTCGGCAAGGATTGCCTCATCGGTGCCGGAGCCGTGGTCGCGCGCGACGTGCCCGAGGACAAAGTGGTTAAGGGCGAAGCGGGTGAACCGACGGGGAGTGCACGTCGGTTGAATCGGGTCAAAGAGTGATGCTTATGTGCTTTGTGATCTTCAACGATGACTTCCGGATTGAAACGGCATGAAGGTAACGCGTTATACGAAAGCTGATGCCGAGCAATGGGACGCCTTCGTGCGTGCATCCAAAAATGGCACATTTCTGTTGCAGCGCGCGTACATGGATTACCACAGCGATCGTTTTGCTGATCACTCTTTGATTTTCCATGACGACAAGGGCCATCCGGTCGCGTTGTTGCCAGCCAATGAACGTGATGGCGTGTTGCAGAGTCACGGCGGTTTGACCTATGGCGGGATCATATGCGACGAGTCGATGACTACGCCGCGAATGCTTGAGGTATTCGATGTGTTGCTTGAACACTTGCGAACCAACGGCTTGAACCGTCTCCTCTACAAGACGATCCCCTACATCTATCATCTCAATCCTGCGGAGGAAGACCGCTACGCACTGTTCCGTGCGGACGCTCGCTTATATCGGCGGGACGTCTTGTCGGTCATTTGCCAAGACCGCCGCTTGCCGTTTCAGAAGCGGCGCGCGCGCAAAGTCAGTCAGGCGCAGAAACTCGGCCTCGTCATCGAGGCGTCCGAAGACCTTGAAGCTTTCTGGGCGATTCTCGAAGCAAATCTGGCTGCCGTGCACGGCGTGAGGCCGGTGCATTCGGTCGAAGAGATGCGGTTGTTGAACAGTCGTTTTCCAGACCAAATTCGATTGCACGTATGCAAGGAAAACGGCGGGATTGTTGCGGGCGTTGTTGTTTTCAATGCAACCCGCGTTGCACACGTTCAATACATCTCGAGCAGTGAACGCGGACGTGAAATCGGTGCTCTCGATCTGCTGTTCGCGACACTCATTGAACGCGACTATGCCGACCAAGCTTACTTTGATTTCGGAATCTCCAACGAACAGGAAGGTAAGGTGATGAACGTTGGTTTGATTGAGCAGAAGGAGGGATTTGGCGCGCGTGCTGTCACCCACGACTACTACGAACTAAGCGTCGTCTAGTTTCGCGGGTACCAGCATAAGCTCGTATCAGGCCGCGTCGAGTGCCGCGAGAAGCGCTTCGCATACGAGATCGACCTGTTCGATGGTCAAGTGCGGACCGATCGGCAGGCTCATCACCTCACGGCTCAATGTGTCGGCTAATGGGCAGTCCACCTTTGCCGCAGATGTTTCAGCATAAGCGGCGCTGCGCCCGGGCGGAATGGGGTAGTGAATCTGCACGCCAATTCCAGCTTCTGCGAGAACGCGCATCACTCGCTCTCGTTTCCTGGTTCGCACCACATACAGATGCCATACAGGCCTCGCTGCATCGATGACTGCGGGGAGCACGACGTCGGCGCCGGTGAGACGTTTAAAGTAGTGCTCGGCGACAACGTTGCGGCGGGCGTTCCAATCATCCAGAACCGAGAGCTTTGCGCGTAGAAATGCGGCCTGCAGTTCGTCGAGGCGTGTGTTGTAGCCGGCGGAGTCGTGTACGTACTTTTGACGCGACCCATAGTTCGACAAGTCGCGCACACGGTCAGCGAGAGTGCTGTCGTTCGTAACCACGGCGCCGCCGTCGCCAAGTGCACCGAGATTCTTGCCAGGGTAGAAACTGAACGCGGCTGCGTCTCCGAGTGTGCCTGTGCGCTTGCCGAGATAGGTAGCGCCATGCGCTTGCGCCGCATCTTCGATGACTTTTAGGCCATGCTTGGCCGCGATCTGGGTGATGGGCGCCATGTCAGCGGGCTGGCCGTATAGATGGACAGGCATGATCGCCCGAGTGCGCGGCGTGATCGCTGCCTCGATGCGTGCCGGATCGATGTTGTGCGTAGCCGCGAGCGGCTCGACAGGGACGGGCGTTGCGCCTGCGTGCGTTACCGCGAGCCAAGTCGCGATGAAGGTGTTGGAGGGGACCAGCACTTCGTCACCGGGGCCGATGTCGAGCGCCCTTAAGATTAGGTGAAGCGCGTCTAGTCCGTTACCGACGCCGATACAGTGTTCTGCGCCACAGTAAGCGGCAAACTCGCGCTCGAATGTGGAGACTTCGCTGCCGAGAATGAACCATCCAGATTGGATCACGCGCGCGTACGCAGCATCCAGCTCAAGATGAAGCTCGCGATTGCCGGCGGCGATATCCAGAAATGGAACGATGGCCGTCATGCATCTTCCTTTGCTGCGCTAAGAAAATCTTCGTACTGTCGATAATAATCGCCTTCGTCGTATAGCTGCGAGGCAAGTGCAAGGCAGACCGCATTTGAAGAAAAATTATCGATCTCCCGCCATATCAAGCGCGGAATGTAGAGCCCTTGGTGGGGACGGT
Organism: Paraburkholderia diazotrophica; assembly: GCF_900108945.1. GTDB lineage: Bacteria > Pseudomonadota > Gammaproteobacteria > Burkholderiales > Burkholderiaceae > Paraburkholderia > Paraburkholderia diazotrophica. The sequence continues at coordinate 43,934 of NZ_FNYE01000031.1, forward strand.
TCAAGTGAAACACTCGGCGCTCGCGCCCGTCATCGACGTGGACGTCGAAACTTCCTGAGATGGCGATAAGAACCTGTTGGAGCTGCTTGTGGCTGTGTCCCGCGCGCGATGCGCCACCCGGAATATCGTACAGATAGTACACGCGCTGGATGTCGAACGGAACCTGGCGTTCATTCTCAATAGGGGTTAGTGTGCCGCGGGGATCGTGAATTTGCGGGAACTCCAGTATCTGGCAATCGGATACGTTGGCCATGAGTGAAATCTGTTGGTTATGCATTTGGTTGCTGAAAAATACCCCTACGTCGGATGGTCGGACACGTGCGGCACACCCTTCATCCCGATCACGGTATTTGCCTTATGACTGTCGAATCACCAATCTCTTATAACACATGGTTAAAACATAGATCGATGTCCTGCTCGGCAACTTCAAAGTCACAAGCCGACCAAATCCAGTGTGGATGGGTCCGAGGGTAGCTGATCCCGTTTATTATCCACGACTGCTGTCCGAGTGCAGCCGAAATGCTGGTAAAGGTATGGCATGTGACGTTTGTAGAGGAAAGCATAATGATTTTGGCGTCGCGTGGAGCGAAGAGCGCGTTGGTGAACGCTGCTCCGCCAGGGCCCGCGATAACTTCAGCGTCTGAGAGAAGTTCAATTTGCTCATCAAGGGTCATCCGACCAGTGTCAACAAAGGAAAACCCAGCTCGATTGAATTTTTCGAGAACCCTACCCTCATTGAGCATCGAGCGCGGGCTGCCTTCGCTTCGCTTAAGATATAAACGCTTGCCGGCCTTTGCCTTCAACGTCTTGGCGTTTGGAACAAGCCTGTCTCGCATGAATAGTACGGCATCCGGATGCGCGACCATCGCCGTCGATAAGCGTGAAGGCACAATCAACGAATTGACGCCCAGCGGTTCGGAGAAATCTACGGCCCGAAGGCGGGAATGTTCGATGCCAAGCCGATGAAGCAACTCGATCTGCCATTGCGCGGCATTCACGTCGACCAGGATCGGTGCGTCTTTGTGGCGATCACTGTCAATTACGAGACTGAGCCGCGGTACCTCATCCAACAACCAGTGGTAGTAGTTTTGATTGTGACCAATATAGATGCAACCTGAACTCACGTATGGCATTGCTGCTCTGCAGGCAATGAGCGCGCGATTGTCTGACACGGCGCGGACCACGTCCGTAAATAACGGTAGATGACATGCCTTCATATGGGCGGAATCAGCAATCAAGTACTGCCGATTCGCGAGAATCATCCCGTATCGAGGCAAAATTTCCGCATATTCGTATTCGACGACATACGAAGCATCAAAATGTAGCTCACTCAGAACTGGGATGATTTCGCCGTCCCGAACTACGCATGCTTTGACGGACTGCGTAGATGGCTCGTTGACCTGACAATAGGATGTGTCGTTTCGGGCGCCCAAATCGGCTACGGTCGTGATCTCGGCATCGACAACGCGCCACCACCCCGACCATGACTCAAGCGCGGTCTCATAAAGAGAAACACCGGCTGCCCGATTAATAGGAAAAATCCTTGCGGCATTGCTGAACCTTTCTTCAAAGGTCGAAACGCAAAGTGCAGAGTATTTCCGATCGGCATCCAGCGCATGCTGCCAATTGCCCGCTTGGGTGTGGAGATACGCAAGTAGCCACCAGCCGTCGGCATTATCTTGTTCCACGTGGACTGCGTCCGTCAGTACTGAAATTGCCTCAGAAAAGCTCCGATCGTGCCACGTCTTGGTTTGGGCAAACCGGGGCAAATGCTTGAGGGAATTGATTGCGATTCCTTCGACGTGGTAGGAATTGAATTCATGCGCCCATACGGCCTGTAACGCCAACAAATCGCCAAGACCGCGAAGCGCAATGCTCCGGACCGCGGATTTGCCGGCCAGCCACTGATACAGCATCTCTGAATCATCGAAAAAACCCTGAATCTTCAGTACGTTGGCAAAATAAAGCCACGCGCCGAGCCATGGGGACTTCGTGACTCGCGTGCCATGAGGTACGGGTCTCGCGGCCCGGTTGCGTTGACACACGTAGATCTGGCACTGAATTTCTACATTGGAACCCAGCCCCTTCATGAAGCGAGCTGCCGACACCGAGAAGAACCTGCAAGTGCTAAGTCGGTGTTCAGAGCGCTGGATTGCGGGAATGCTCCTTCTTCGCAGTGCGTGGATCGACAAGAGTAGAAAAAATAGTAGCGTGTGGAAGGTCCTCGTCCGCACTAGGCTTTTTCCAGCGCGCACATACAGCCTACGAATCGCCATCGAGGGGCGAAGCATCGATGCCGGTGCAGTTTGACTGTGTGATTGCATATCCTTCCGTGTCGGGAACCTTCTCCGTGGAGCGGGGTTCCATTGTAGCGTCGCAGTCCCTACTCTTTACCGGTTTTTACATTACGAAATACTTTCTTTGCATCTCATTTTCGTCTATACATTACGCTTTGCGGGCACTTCTGTGCGACGATAGGGGCATGTCGCAGGCATACTGTCATGCGCTGGTTCACGATTGCCACATGAGTTTTCGCGTCCGCGCCACGAATTTGCCTTCATCTCCAATGTTTGCAAATCGCCGTTTTTCCGCTATTTAGCTCCGGCGCACAAACAGCTTTTGAAATATAACCTTAGGTTTTATGAAACTTCTTGGACGTAGAAAATTAGTTACCGAATCGATTCAGTCCAGTGAACCTTTATTCACGCCGCTGTTTGTAGGAGGTCCTCCACGTTCAGGCACAACAATCTTGCACGCGTTGATTTGCAGTTCGGAAAGGACGAATAACTACATCGGTGAGTGCAGTTACTTCACGGCTTTGCTTCAGCCGCTGGCAACTGGCCTAAACGTGTTTGACGCACATACGCGTTACTATTTTGATTCCCGCGAGGAACTGATTGCTCATCACGGGGAAATACTAGATTGCGAACTGCAGCGGATTTGGCGTCGTTTAGGTCGGCCGGAAGTGGTTGCGCTCAAGGATCCAATGCTGACCCAGTTTTTCGCCATTACTGCTCAGGCGCTGCCGAGGGCGCGCTTCGTACTTTCAGCCCGTGACCCGCGCGCCACTATTTCGTCCCGCATGGAGGTCGCACAAAGGCAGGCTGGAGGAAATCCGATTACGGAAGCGAAAATCGCCGAATTTTGCGATGAATACGTTAGGTTGTATCGGTCCGTACTCGACAATCGGCAGCACTTTGGGGATCGCCTTTGCATCGTAAACTATAAAGATCTTGTCGAAGGCTCCGCGAATCGGGCTTTGGAGAAGTTCGGCTGTGGCCGTATTGTGCCAGAGCGTGTTTCGACACGCGAGGATAATCCTGGCGCGTTCGCGATGGACGAGTGGGCGACAGATCTGCTCGGAACGCTTCCGTCGACAAAGTCTATCAATCGATTCAAGGCACATCTCGATTCCCGTACGGAAGAACTCATTCTGAATGCTTGCGGTGAAGTTGCCGTTGAGCTTGGGATCTTTACTTGATGTGTGATTTGATTTGGCGATGCAACCAAGAGAGGTAGGCTAATTCGCCCTGACACCTTGTGCATCTTGATCACTTGCACCTCCGAAGCGGACCAAATTGGGGTCTCCATGATAGAAAATTTTACCAATCCCTTTGCCGGGCATACCAAGCGTGGAAAGCCGAATTTTCGACCGACTTTTCGCCGATCCGACGATCGACGCGGAAACTCTCCGGATAGCGCGCGAACTTCACGGCAACGGCTTTACGAGAACGTGACCGTTTAATGAGAGGAAAAGCTATTGTCGCCGGAGTGCTGGCCGTTCTGATCTGTATGCTCAAGTACCCCCACCGGTTATTCCGAGGGTTCTTATGGGCCGAGGACGGTCCGATATTCATCCTCCAAGCGGCGCAGCACGGCTTTCGTGCGATCTGGATACCATATAACGGCTATCTGCATGCGATTCCGCGGTTGATTGCCGGTTCATGGACGGCCCTTTCTACACCGGACCATTTCATACACGGATTCGCATGGACCTGCACTGCCGCTTACTTCATCATCGCATATAGCCTTTTTTGCCTGTCGAGGCGTCACTTCCCGTCGAACTGGCGAGGCCATCTCCTGTCTCTCTCCGTCGCCGTATTGCCGTTCGCTGTACCCCAGTCTGGCGAGATCTATTTCACGATTACCAACCTGCAATGGTTTTTCTCACCCCTACTGGCATTCCTAGTCATCGATTTTGGCGTGGGCATTGATTCGCCGATACGGCGCTGGAGCGCAATGGTTCTGGCATTGACTGGGCCGTTCGGTGTTCTGTTGTTACCGCTCGCTGGCGTGTTGTGGTTATCGCATCGTTCGCGTCGGCTGCGGCCATTGCTCCCTTATCTCATGGGCTGTGCGATGCAATTGGTCTCATATACGCTTACGCACGGTCAGGAGACCTCATCACGGATATCGAATTACGCATTGACCAAGGATTTCCCGACTAGCGCAATCGGCGAAGTGTTCGTGCCAAATTCGGTTGACTTCTTCTATCAACACCAAGGTGTGTGTCTTCTAGCTACGTGTGGTCTCCTCGCGCTCGCGCTGCTCAACGGCATTCGGGCTACCAAGCTTTCTCTCCCGCTATTCATTGCGGCAGCGGTTCTATGGACAATTGGCGTCATCCGCCAAGGCACACCAGATATGCTGATTCATTGGTATGGCTATGGGGCACGCTACCTGTTCATGCCAGAACTGTGTTTTGGTGTCGGACTTCTGTTTGCGGCGGTATCTGGTGTGCTGACAATTGGAAGGCTCGCCGCAATTACGTTGCTCTGCACGATGGTCTGGAAAGCGCCATTGCCAATTGTTCCACATGCTGACGACACCGCGGTGACCAAGGAGAGTGGCATGTTTATGCTGCGTTTTCCACCTGCGCGCGAATTGCAGCTGAACACGTCAGAGGGGAACTCGGCATTTTCGTTGAAGTAAACGCCGCTCCGCTACGAGTGGTCACGCTGCCGGTATTAAACATCAAAAGCGCACTTTTGGTGGTGGGGTTAAGCAATCGCTTTGCTCACCTCGTTCATTGCACGATAAATGACTCACGCTACATGACTTTCATGCTTCATTCCGGACAGAACACGGAAATGCTGTCTTTTCCTTTCGCGCTCGCATAGCCCTCGAACCCGGTTTTAACAGCCGCCTTATCAATTGCCATCTGCATATCCTGCCTATCGGTTCCAGTCAGACCGGCGCCCGTCACGACGCCGTCGGAAACGAAGAAGATCACCTTGGGCACCCGATGGGCCTTTGCGTCGAATGCCCAGCCAGTCAACCGAACGTGTGCTGGATCGGAGGTAATCGGCTTCACCGAATCGATGGCTGAATCGCAAGCGCTGAGTTTTGCCGACGCTGGCGTCTTGCCCATTGCTTCGCGCGCGGAACGCATCTCCGGGAGTCCAAACACAGACAAGTTATATCGGATGCCGTTATTCACCACGCGTCTCAGTTGCCGGCGCTGATCTTCAGTTTCCTGCGGATAGACGTGTGCGATTGAATCACGGTCATCGATGTCTAGATTGAGAGCCAATGCTGCTCGCGCTCTCTGGAGTGCGTTCTCCCGACCCGCCAGCGAGAATGCGGCGAGCTGAGACGTGAACAGCATCAGCGGAATAAATACCGATAGCGTAGCGACGACCGCCGTTGTCGCTGTGTGTACGCGGTGGAGGTGGACGAACAACAGAAGCAGAACGCAGTAGAGCAACATGATGGGTGTTTCATATCGTCCGGCTAGCGCTGCGTCGAGCCCGAAATTTGCGCGGCTGATCGTTGCTGCTGCACCGGCTGCGCCGATATGCACAGCAAACAGAACGAGCGCAAGGAATGCCGGATTCCGTGTCGCTCCGCGTGTCCACTGCACCGCCAGATAGATAGCCGAAAAAATTGCTGCCGCACCCACCAGCATCGTAAGCACGTCGTTGTGAAACATAAACCCAATTGGTGCACCGAAAAACATAAGCAGGAACTTCATCATGGTCCGGAATGGTGCTCCGGCGTGCGGCAGGGCATGGTAGTGGTATGCCCAGGCGGCAAACGTCAGAACCGCGACGCATATGAGAGATAGCATCCGGCGGATCGTACTCTGTCCGCTGAGCGCTAGCATCGCTATCAGTAGAACGGGAGTAAGCAGACCGTTGGCCATCGTGACGGTGGAAAGCATGCCGAGCAATACGGCTACGACAAATCGCACCCTGCGTCCCGGTTCATGCACCCATCGCGCCATCGAGAACAGTGCAAGCAGCGGCAGCAGATAGGCCATATAGAACTGGCTCTGATATCCCCAGTTAATATTCTCGGCCTGCAGCCACGAAAAACACGGTACGGCGATTAGAGCGTTGCACAGGTAGGAAAGGCGTTGGTTCTCGCTGGTCAGTGCGCGCGCGATGAAGCACAGAGTAAGCCAGAGAGCGAACATCAATACGATGTTGGCCGCGATGAGGAAGTGCGACAGGCCTTGAAAGAATCTATAGTCGATCCAAAAAAGGACTTTTGTCAGGATGATGCGGTGCTCATTCGCTTGTTCGAGAAACGCCAGCCACCGATTGCCTTGCAGTCTCCCTGCATAGAACTGGAGCGTGCCGTCCCACATGTCCCAGAACGGGACAGGAGAGAACCATTTCACTGCGCCGATGATGGTCGAACCGATAAAGAAAGCTGGCGCCAGCCAAGGCAGAATGATGCGAAGCACAGAAGTGAAGGTCTGCGCCTCGGCGCGCATTATCGGTTTTTCGGCGTTGGACGTCGACAAAATAGGTCTCCTGTTCTTCGATGCCACGCAGTCTACCCCAAACCGAGATGACCAATCGCACGTATCGTTAGCTCAAGGAAGTAACTTAAACCCTGTTGGCAGCGATTTTGACGTCTGGTTTCGGTTGAGGGCTGCCTAAAAACGAACTCACACCTTCGCGTGTGAACACGTTCCTTGGGCGGGGCGCGGTCACGATGTTTTTCATGATTGCGGCATTCCTGTTCTGGAGTCGAGCAATCGGCTCGAATGGACGTATTGACGCACGCCAGTTCTACATTTCACGCATCAGGCGCGTCGTTCCGATGTACCTGTTGGCGTCGGGCCTTCTGGTCATAACAGTACTAGCTCTGTTACTGCAGCAAGTTCTTGCGTGGCTTCTATTTACTATCCCTGGTACACCTCCCATTAATGGCCTAGAAAAAACGTACCTCATCAATACAGTTTTCTGGTCTCTCGCATTTGAGTGGAAGTTTTACCTGCTTTTCCGCTAATGGCCGTTTTCGCGCGGGGATACAGCCAGTGGATCATAGCCATGGCGTCGACCTTATTGATATACGCATTCTCTCAGACGAGCCTTGAATGGTTCTTCCTGTTCGGCTGCGTGACGGCGGTCCTTGTGCGCATCGAATGGCTCCGTCAAGTCGCGCGCCATGGACTCGCGTCTTGGCTCGCGATCACGTGCATGGGGGCCGCGCTCCCGATTGCGTGGAACCTCCGGGACGCAACTTCACGGTCGATTGCCGAGCGGAAGAACGAAATCCTGCGCACGAGTAAGTTCGCTGTTGTGAGCGAGAAGGCAAGCAGAATTAGCGTCGGTACGGCTGGATGAGTGTCGAGCAGGGACATGGAGCAATCAGGAAGGCAAGCGCGGCTTATATGACAGTAATTTCACGTCCTATGCAGGAAACGGCTTTCGGCGTGTATCGGGTTCGCCACGGCAAATTGAGCATGTCATTCGCGTGGCAGAACCCACCGCGCTCGCCGGCTATTGCTTGAAACTCCATTTCTTATGTCCGATGAAACTGGTGAACACGGGCACGATTACGCCGATCAGATGAGCGATGTCCCTCGCGTGCCAGTTCAATCCCGCTAATGGAAAGGCATAGTACGCAAGCACAACGCTAACACCCCACGTTTGCAGTACGGCGACAAGATTGACCAGGGTAAAGAAAAACACCGACCGCGCCGTCGACTGCGTGCTCTTGGTGAACACAAACAGCTTCGCAAGAACGAATGCCGTAATCATCCCCGTTAAATAAGCGACCACAATCGCCGGAGAGTAGGGCATCCAGAAGTTGTATACGATCCGGCTGCCCCAGTTGACCGCGGCTGCGAAGCCGCCGGTCAACAGGAACATCAAGAAGTCCTTCGAAACGAAGGTTTGCTTCACAAGCACATGTGTCCGCGTCATAACATCCTCGCCATCTTGCGCGACAGTCCGATGCTCTCGGAGATCCCCCGGTCTTCAGGGTAGTAATAGGACGTGTCCGCAACGAGCAGGCCCTTTACAGGTAACTGTATTGGCGGCAAGCGGTCGAGAAAGCCCGGCTCGCAGATTGGCTGCGCGAACCGGTACCGGCTCGCACGCGCATCGATGAAGTCGTCCGCCTTCAGGTCCGGATTGATCTTCATCAGATAGCGCTTCACCTTGTCGATGAACGCCGAATCTGGCTCGCGGTATTTCGGATGCTCGCCTGGAATGTAGAACGGCACGTAGACGATGTGATGATCGAGCGGTCGAAGATTCGTGTATTCGACGATACCGGGGATGTCCATCTCCGGGTCGTTCGTGTTCAGCCAGAAGTTTTCGGTGACCGCTTTCTTGAGCTTGGCGATCACGCACACCACCGCCACGTTCTTGACGCTCTTGAAAGCATCGAGAATATTCGCCGGCAGGTCGGGCATCACGCGAGGCACGTACGGCAGCGGAATCGTGCTGATCACCTTGTCGAAAGGCAGCACTTCGCCTCCCGCTTCGATGCCGGTGACTTTGCCGCCTTCGATCACGACTTTCTGCGCCGGGGTGCCGAGATGGAATTCGCCGCCGTTGGCTTCGATGTAGCGGCGCATGCCCTCCAGCAGCGTATCCGACCCACCCTCGAGATAGCCGAGCTTCTCGTGAAATATATTGTAGCGCGAGCGGCCAATTCGCCGAATCCGGCTCCAGATCCATGCGGCCGACAAGTTATATGCGTAGTCGTAGAACTTGTAGTCAAACAGGCGTCGCCACAGCACCTCCCACGCTTCCTCGCCAATCCAGCGGCGAATCCAGCCAGTCGCCTCGACGTGATCGAGCGGCTTCCAGTCGTTGCGTTTTGTGGACAGAAACGCATGCAATCCGTAGCGGAACTTCGCTTGCAGGCTGAGGCCCTTGAAATTCAGCAGCGCGACTGGGTTGCCCCACGGCTGCACGCGCCCCTGATAAAAGTAGCCCATCTTGGTTTCGCGCCACTGCATCTTCTCTTCGATGCCGAGCTCGCGCAGTACTTCGAAGAACGCGTGGTCAGAAATCGCGTGAAAGTGGTAATACCGCTCGATCGAAAGTCCGCCAAAATCGAAGCACGCAGCCATGCCGCCGACGCGATCGTCGGCTTCGAAGATGATCGGCTTGCGCCCGTCCTTCACGAGTTGATAGGCGGCGCCAAGACCCATAGGCCCCGCGCCCAGTACTGCGATGCGTTCTCCGCTCATAGTCGTTATCCGGTCAGAATTCGAGTGCGATGTGGCTGTACGTCGGATCGTTGAAGGTCTCGTCCATCGCTTTCGCAAAGGGCGTCGCGCGAACCTTGAAAATGCCTTCCCAATCGATGACCTCAAATTCGTCGCCGGCTGTCAGCGCCTTGAGCTGATCTGCCGTAAAGGGCGGATTCTTGCTGAAGAGCGCGTAGACCTTCAGTAACACGTAAAAGAGGCCGTAGGGGATGCGCACGATCGCACAGCGCGCGCGCGTGGCCCGCTTGATCTGGCGGATGATGTCGATGTAGTCGACGCGTTCGAGTCCCGTGATGTTGAAAGCCTGGTCTTTGAGCCGCGAATCGATGCAACTGATGATGACGTTGCAGAAGTCGCCGACGTAAAGCGGTTGGCGCATGTATTTGCCGCTGCCGGGAATGGGGAACACAGGCACGCGGTGCATGAAGCGCGAAAGCCAACCGAGATGTTTTCGATCGAACCACCCGAACATCAGCGTCGGCCGCAGCACGACGCATTCGATGCCCGATGCAACGACGATTTCCTCCTGCTCGCGCTTCGTTTCCGTGTACCAGTCATCGCCCACCGAGTTCACGACGGAAGAACTGATGTGCACCGTGTAGGGAACGTTGCAGCGCTTGATGACGTCGAGAATGTGACGCGTCGAATCGATGTTGTTGCGCACAAAGGGGTCGCGCGTCGGCGCGCCGATCTGGGCTTGCAGCATGACGACAACGTCGGCGCCTTCGAAATGTTTCGCCCAGTCGCCTGGCTCGGCAAGATCGGCGAAGATCGCGGTCACATCCGGGTGGACCGAGCGCAGGACTTCGAGGTTGGCCTTGTGCTTGTCCAGGACGACAAGATTCGTGTACCCGCGCGCTTTCAGTCGCGCGACGAGGTTCTGGCCGACGAGGCCGGCGCCGCCTGGAAGAATGATGCGGGTCTGGTTCATGCGCATGACTCAATAAGAAACTGCAGGTTCGTGCCGATAGGCAAACGTCAATGATACAAATATTCGGCGGCGGGACCGCGCGATTGGCTAATGGCTGGCGGGCGAACTGGCGAGTGGCATCGTGCCCGTCGCTTTCATGGCGCAATAGCGGCCATCCGCCGTCCGCGCGGCTATGTGGATTTCTCCGGTTGGCGGCGCCTTGAAAAACGCGGTCCAGCCGCTGTAGCGCGCGCGCCTGCCTTCGTGCGCGCGCGCGTCGGGGCGCGGTCCGCCCGTCACCCCTGTGCCGAGCGTCGCATTGCTGCCGTCCGTGACCACCACGAAACGCGGCGTAGACTGCCCGTTGCTATCGTAGATCCAGCCCGTCGCCCTGAGCATGTTGGGATTGCTCGTGAGGAAGACGCCGTCGATGGCGCCGTCGCAGGGCGACTTGCTGTCGATGCGTTGCGGCGGCACCAGATAGTCCGGCTGTCCGGGCGCGAATATCGACACCTGCGCTTCTTCAGCGGCCTTGGCAATGTTGACAAGCGTTTCGGGGAATGGATAGACCGCAGTGACAATTTGTGGATCGTAGACGTGCGAGCGCAGTGCCAGCCCGGCAACAAGCCGCGAATGAGTTACATCGTGTGCGTCGTTAAACGCGGAGCGCTGTGCGTAGACGATCAGACCCGTGGCGACTACAGCAAGCGTGAACACCGCTCGGCGTTTGTCTACCGTCTCGACGTTGAGCGCCGCGAACAGGATGAGGGCAAGCCAGGCTGCGAGAGACGCTGTGGTATAGCGCGACGAAAGCGCCGACTCCACGCCAAATCCAAGGCGTCCGCTGGCCGTGACCAGTGCATTCCCCGCGATGAACACCGTGACGCACAGTAAAGCGATGGCGCGCACGGGGTGGTTCGGGTGCCGCAGCAATTTTGCGCAGAATGCGATGAGCGTAAACAGCACCAGCGCACCCGTTACATAAGCTCCAAGGTAGCCAAGGTGTGCCTTTTGAGCGGGCGCGCCGAGATAGAGCAGGACGTAACTCCCGGCGATAATGGGATGTTCACGCAGTGCGGCGACAAAATTGCCACTGCTCGCAGGTTTGTGCCAATCGACGAAATATCCGATCCATACCGTGGCAGTAACTGCGAGTGCGAGCAAAATGGCATGGAGTTTGAGCCGCTGATAGATCGCTTGCGCAATCAGAACTGGCAGGACCAGTACGCCGCTCGACATTGAAAACGCGGAAACCGTGCCGCTTGCCAGCGCTGCGATGAGCCATGCGAGCGATTTCGCAGCGTCTCCCCGTGCTTGGGCTCGTGCGGTCAGGTCGAGTGCGTGAAAGGCCAGCAGCGCGAACAGGTAGACAGCAAACCATTGACTCTGAAAGCCCCACGTGAAGTTTTCTTCCTGGATCCATGAAAACGTGAACACCAGAATGACCCCGAGAAGCGAAAGGCGCATCGCGCGATCGAGCGACGAATAACGGCAAGTCACGCGATAGAACGCGAGTGCGAGCAACACGGCAAGCACGAGATTCGCTGCCAGCGAAAGCAGGTTTCTCCCGCCGAAGTAGCGAACGTCGGGAAAAAAGATGAGGCGCGAAAAGGTGAGGCGGTGCTCGTTATGCTGCTCGAAGAACGAATGCCACGGATTCTGCAGGGCGCGCATATAGAAGCCGATCATGCCATCCCACTGGTCGCTGAACGGCAGCGGCGAGTAATGGCGGCACACTGCGTAGAGCGTCGTGGCGAACGTAAATACGCCGAGCGCAAACAATAAATGGCCGCCAGAGAATCGCGTTGTCGTCATCGAGCGCGTCTTAAAGCGATGTGCGTTTAAACACCGGCTTAGGTACCGACCGAATGATGAGCATAATGAGCGACCAGAACCAGGGTGTGTAGATGACATCCTTGCGTTTATCGATGGCACGCAGGATGTCGCGTGCGACTTTCTCCGGTGTTGCAACGAGAGGCCCCGGCAGCGGGAGCCCGGCAGTCATCGGTGTCGCCACAAAACCTGGCTTGATCGTCAGCACATGGGCGCCCGCCTTGAACAGACGCGCATTCAGGCCTTCGCAGAACGCAGAAAGGGCGGCTTTCGCACTGCCGTACAGGTAGTTTGACGGACGGCCGCGATCGGCGGCGACCGACGAAATGACGGCCAGCGTGCCGCGCTTCTGCGCTTCCAGCGAGTTTGCGATCGGCGTGAGCAAGGCGATCAGGGACGTCGCGTTCGTGGTGAATTCGTTGACGGCGATCGCCGGATCGGACTGACACGCAGTCTGGTCCGGCAACGTACCCGGCGCGACGAGGACGACATCGAGCGCGCCGAGCTCAGATGCGCATCGTTCGAGCATCGCCGAATGAAGATCGACGCGATTGATGTCGAGCTGATGGCAGGCGGCAAGTTGAGCGCCGCGCGCCGTCAAATCACCCGCGACCTGCTTTAGGCGCTCGCCATTGCGCGCGACCAGAAAGAAGCGCGCGCCTTCTTTCGCCCACTGGCGCGCGCACGCGATGGCGATAGCCGACGTGGCGCCGACGATAAGGATGTTTTTCATATTTGGGTAGTCCGTTCCCAGAAGCGTGACAGGATCGCGGGATCGCGTAGCGCCTCAAGTTGCTGCCACTGCGGATAGGCCGTGCGGAAATCTGCGCCCGACATGTGAGCGTCTTTGGCCGGATAGATACGCCCGCCCGCTTCGCGCACGACTGCATCAAGTTTGGTGAAAAGCCGCTCGTTAACCGCATCGCGCTGAGGAAAATCGAGCGCGAGCGATGTGCCCTCGAGCGGGAACGACAACAGGCCCGGGGAGGGGATCTTGCCGCAGCGCTTGAGCACGGCCAGAAAAGAGCCCGTGCCGCTCTTCGCAATCGCGGCGAGCATCGCGTGAATGGCATCGCGAGCGACGCCTGCCGGCACGACACACTGATATTGCTGAAACCCGGCGCGTCCGTAGATGCGGTTCCATTCGAGCAGGCTGTCCAGCGGGTAGAAGTACTGGTCGTAGCCGACCGTCGACTTCACTTCGGCGGCCATTTGTCGTCGGTAGTAGAACTCGTTGAACGTCCGGAGCGTCATGCGATTGAAGATCGGTACGGGCAGCGTGAAGGGTACCGTGTACTTTTTCCGGCGATCCGCTTCGAGCGGGCCAGCGCTCGCATGATCGCCAACCATGTAGACGCCGCGGCCGAGCGCCGAACCGCGCGACTGGCAGTCGACCCAGGCCACCCCATACTCGTGCAACGGATCGAGCCGGTCCGACAGTTCAAAGAATTCGTCGAGATTCGCAAACCGGATGCTCGTGACGTCGATCAGACTCGAACGGATCGGCATCAGTTGGATTTCGGCCCACAGGATGAGCCCCGTCAATCCGAGGCCGCCGATGGTGGCTGCGAACAGGTCCGGGTTCTCGTGTGGTGCGCATTCGGCGAAGCTGCCGTCGCTGCGCGCGAGCGCGAAACGCCGCACATGTCGGCCGAAAGTGCCGCGCACATGGTGGTTCTTGCCGTGGACGTCGTTCGCGATTGCACCCCCGAGCGTTGCATACTTGGTCCCGGGGGTAACAGGCAGCATCCAGCCACGCGGAATCGCGACCTCGAGGATCTGCTCGAGCGTAATGCCCGGCTCAGCGCGCAGAATACCGGTGGTCCAGTCCGCAGCGATCAGGCGATCGAGCGGCAGCGTCTGCACGACATGGCCAGATGCCGCAAGGCAACTGTCGCCATAGCTACGACCGTTGCCGAATGGCAGCATTGAACGGTGCTCCGCGGCGATGTCGGCCCAGACCGCACCCGCGGCATCGCGCCAAGCCACGGGGTGCGCGGTTTGCGGGAGGCGGGGATAGCGTCCCCACGAAAGCACCATCGCCATCGGTTAAATGGCCGCCCAGAAAATCAGGCCGCATAGGGCGACCACGGCAAGACTAACGCGGTCGCGTGCAGCGAAGACGATCGGATCGTCGTGCATCAATCCGCGGTGCGCGATGATCCACGTGCGGCTGACCCAATACAGCATAAGCGGGCACGTGAGCCAGATAATCTGCGGATAACGATAGAGTTGCGCCGTGCGTGCATCCTGAATGTACAACGCGAGCACAAGCACCGCGAGGTAGCCGGATGACGTGCCGAGCGACGAGATCAACGACAGATCGCTCGATATGTAGCCCCGACCACGTGACTTCACGAGTCCTCGAGCCTGCAGCGAGTGCAGTTCCGCGTAGCGCTTGACGAGCGCGAGGCTCAGGAAGATGAACATGGAGAACCCGAGCAGCCAGAACGTAAGGTGGCTGTGAATCGCTGCTGTACCGGCGATGATGCGAGTGGTGTACAGCATCGCGAGCACGACGACGTCAACCATTACCTGCTTTTTCAGGTATACCGAATAGGCTAGAGTCAGCAGGTAATAGCCGAGCAGCACGGCACCAAACCGCAGGGGCAGCGACGTCAACGCGATAGCAACAGCGGCGGCTAGCAGGGCAGGGAAGAGCGCAAGTCCCCACGTGATTGGTAGCGCGCCGGAGGCGAGCGGGCGCTTCCGCTTTACCGGGTGATGCCGGTCGTCCTCGAGATCGAGCAGATCGTTCAGCACATAGACGCTCGATGCACATAGTCCGAACGCAAAGAACGCAAGCACAGCGGCAAGCAGTTGCGACGGGTTCGAAACCGCATGCGAGGCGAGGAGCGGCACAAAGATCAGCAGGTTCTTGAGCCACTGGTGCAAGCGCAGCGACCGCGCCCACGTCTTCAACGTCGGCGGACGCGATTCGATGACCCGCTCGACATCGCAATGCCTGCGCGCGAGACGCTCCACGCCCGGAGAAGGGTTCACAATATACGCGTGTTCCGCCGACCTCCATACTGCAATATCGTCATGTGAATTGCCGGCATAGTCGAAGCCCTTCTCGCCGTATTCCGCGACAAGTCGATCGCGCTTGCGATGAGACGAGAGGTTGGTTTCGCCGTCGGTAGCGAACGTCTGGTCGAAAAGCCCGAGATGATCTGAAATCGCGCGCGCGTATCGTTCATGGCTGGCGGTCGCGAGTACGAGTGAACGTCCCGTCTCCCGCTCGCACCTGAGCCAGTCGAGTACTTTCTCGTCATACGGAAGGACGCTTACATCTACATCAGTATGGTCGGCGAGGCGGGCCTTAAGACCAGCTTTGCCTTTCTGGGCGAGCCAAACCAGCGGCTGGTAGAACCGGTGAGGCGAGGCTTTGAGAAAAGCAAATCCCGATTCGATCAGAACGTCGGATCGAATTAGCGTGCCATCGAGGTCGACAACGAGAGGTTTACTGCGCATTCAGCAAGCCTTGGAGGCGCATAACAGGATGTAAACGGAGCGGAATGAGGAGTAATCGCCCGCAGCTGTGGGTTCTATATCAGCCCGGCTTCGCGTGAATGTCACGGATGGCCGCCGTGGCGGGCTACTTTACTATCACCTAAACTTGGACACAACCCGATGTAATCAAAGTGTTTGATTTTCTGTACTTTTTTGGCATTCGTCTCCATATTGAGGGGCAGATGTGTTATACGAGCCGTAACAAAAGGCAAGGTGGCTTGCCGAACTGGACAAATTTCCGCAAACTCCGCAGTCATTGCGGCCCAGAAACGATCAAGTGTCGTCAATAAGACACCGGCGTTCTCATAAAATGAAATTGACACGCGAGCCGCGTACCGAAAACGAGGGCCTCTCGATATCCATCGTCGTATATCGGCCGGACCTTACACTGTTGCAAAGCACGCTCGAAAGCGTGGCAACTGCCTGCGGGGGAGTGCGTGCGACTCGGCCGTCGTTCAAGCTTGGATTGTTACTAGTCGACAACGGCGGGCTACCCGACATCGCCGCGACGCTAGCGAAGGTGCGCGCACAGGGTATTACCTGCGAAGTTATCAGCGGTCAAGGCAACGTCGGCTATGGGCGCGGACACAATCTCGCGATCGAACGCTCGCCGTATTCGTTCCATCTGGTTCTTAACCCGGATATCGAACTTGACGCGAAAGCGCTGGCCAATGCCGTCGATTTCCTCTGCGCGCATCCTGACGCTGGTCTCCTGACGCCGCGTATCGGCGATGACGCTGGACAGTTGCAGTACTTATGCCGTCGGTACCCGACTCTTGTCGACCTATTCGTGCGCGGCTTCCTTCCGACGTGTGCGCGCCGTCTGTTTTCCCGGCGTCTCGCGCGATATGAAATGCGCGATCTCATTAACGAATGCGACGTAGTCTGGGATCCGCCGATCGTCAGCGGTTGCTTCATGATGTTTCGCACGATCGTGCTAAAAAGACTGGCGGGTTTCGATCCCCGCTACTTTCTTTACTTCGAAGACTATGATCTCAGCCTGCGTGCGCATGATGTCACGCGCGTCGTCTACACGCCGGTCGTGCGAGTGTTGCATCACGGCGGTGGTGCGGCACGAAAAGGCAGCGCGCATATCCGTATGTTCGTCGCGTCTGCCTACAAGTTCTTCGACCGCTTCGGCTGGAAGTGGCTATGAGCCGGATTCTGGTGACGGGGGCAAACGGCTTTGTCGGGCGTGCCGTCTGCGGTCTGCTTCTTGCCCGAGGGAATCGGGTCACGGGACTGGTTCGGCGAGCAAATGCTGTTATGGCGGGCGTCGACGAATGGGTGGATGCCTCACGCGACTTCACCGATATCGATGGTGCATGGTCTGCCTCGCTGGTCCCGGACTGCGTTGTGCATCTAGCGGCGCGGGTGCACATCATGAACGAAGACGCGGCCGACCCCGCGGCCGCGTTTCATGCAACCAACGTCGAAGGAACGTTGCGGCTCGCGGCAGCTGCACACCGAAAGGGGGTGCGACGTTTCGTTTTCGTCAGCAGCATCAAGGCCATCGCAGAGCGGGACGACGGAACGCCGATACATGAGAATTATTCGCCTCGCCCGGAAGATGCCTATGGCCGGTCCAAGCTCGCTGCGGAAGAAGCGCTTCGCCGCTTGGGCGACCATACCGGGCTGGAAATCGTCATCGCGCGCCCGCCGCTCGTCTACGGACCGCAAGTACGCGCTAACTTCCTGCGACTAATGGATGCAGTCTGGCGTGGCGTTCCTCTGCCGCTCGGCGGCGCCGACGCGCGGCGCAGCATAGTCTACGTCGGCAACCTCGCGGATGCGCTCGTATGCTGCGCGACCGACCCGCGCGCGGCGCGCCAGTGCTTTCACGTCGCGGATTGTGGCGCTCCGACCGTCGCGGAACTGGTGCGCGCGCTCGCCGGACATCTCGGCAAGCCGTCGCGGCTGTTGCCCGTTCCGGCCGCCTGGCTGCGCGCGGCAGGCCGGTTGACGGGCCGCTCCGCACAGGTCGATCGTCTGATTGGAAGCCTGCAGGTCGATACGTCACACATTCGCGACGTGCTCGGCTGGCAGCCGCCGTTCTCAACCGACGAAGGTCTGTCGGCTACCGCCGACTGGTATCGTTCGACTCACTGAACCCGTTTCATGCAGATGCAAGATTCACTGATGTCTCAGTGGGCTATCCCCCTCGACGCCGGCGTGGCCGCCTGCGCATGCGCGGCGATCCTGTACCTGTTGCTGAGGACAGGCCTCGCGTGGCGCATCGCGATGGACATTCCCAACGACCGTTCCCTCCACGTGCGGCCGACGCCACGCGTCGGCGGCTGGGCGGTCGTGCCCGTTTCCGTTGTGGCCATGCCGCTCGTGGCGCCGTCGCTGTGGTTCGTCGCGCTGGCGACGGCGTTCCTCGCAGCAGTCTCGCAGCTCGACGACCGCCGCGGTTTGCCCGCGCGCGCGCGCTTCGCGGCGCATCTGATCGCCGTTGTCGCGTTCGTCGCGCTGTTTCCGGCAGCGGCGCCGTGGTGGCTGCTATGCGCGTTGGCATTTTTGATGATCTGGCTCGTCAACCTCTACAATTTCATGGATGGCGCCGACGGCCTCGCCGGCGGGATGGCGCTGTTCGGTTTTTCCGGCTATGCCGCAGGCGCGATGCTTAGCAGCCAACCGATGCCCGATCTCGCGTTGGCGTCGGTCGCGATTGCCGGTGCGGCGCTCGGTTTCCTTTTCTTTAATTTCCATCCGGCCCGGATTTTCCTCGGCGATGCGGGGTCTATTTCACTGGGCTATCTCGCGGGCGCGCTGGGCTATTGGGGCTGGCGCGGCGGCGCGTGGCCTGTATGGTTCCCAGCGCTCGTATTTGCGCCCTTCATCGGCGATGCTTCGATCACACTCGTGCGACGACTGCTGCGTGGAGAAAAGTTTTGGCAGGCGCACCGGGAGCACTACTATCAACGCATGGTGCGTTCGGGAGTCGGCCATGCGGGTACCGCGTGGGCGTGGTACGCAGTCATGGTTGTCGGCATAGGACTTGCCCTGTTGGCACTCGGGCGTTCCACGGTCACTCAGTGGGGCATCGTCGCTGGTTGGGCTGCCGTGCTGGTCATCATCGGAAGCATCGTCGATCTGCGCTGGCGTCGGTTCCAGTCAACGCTGTCCAAACAATCCGAGGTACGACGCTGATGCTAAGAACCAAAGCCAGCTGGCTATCCTTCAGCGCTTTCCTTTTCGACCTGGCCGCTGTCGCGGGCACGTGGCTCATCGCCTACGTAATCCGCTTCAACGGCGCCGTGCCGACGGACTTTCGGGATGGCGCGTTTCACGCGCTCATCTGGGTGCTGCCCGTCTACGGCGTGATGTTCCGCATCTTCGGCCTCTATCGCGGCATGTGGGTGTTCGCGAGCCTGCCCGATCTGCTGCGCATTTCGAAGGCGGTGGCTGCGGGCGCCCTCGTCACGATGATCCTGGCGGTGATGATTCAGCCGATCCCAGTCATTCCGCGTTCCGTGCTGCTTGTATCGCCGCTCTTCCTATTCCTCGCGATGGGCGGCTCGCGCGCGCTATATCGTGCGGGTAAGGAGTTCTACCTGTACGGCGGTCTGGTCGCGCAAGGCAAACCCGTCGTCGTACTCGGCGCGGGCACGGCGGGCGCGATGCTCGCGCGGGAACTGTCGCGTTCGAGCGAGTGGCGGTTGATCGGCCTGCTCGACGACGACGTCTCTAAACAGGGCCGTGAAATCTACGGCTACAAGGTGCTGGGCCCGATTGGCAAGCTGCCGGAAATCGCTGAGACGATGAAGACCGAGTACGCGATCATCGCGATTCCTTCGGCACCGGTCGAACAGCAGCGCCGCGCGGCGACGCTGTGCGTGCGTGCCGGCGTGCGCGCGATGGTCCTACCCGCGCTGACGGACGTCACGGAAGGGCAAGCATCGCTCTCGCGCGTGCGCCACATTGATCTCGAAGACCTGCTCGGCCGCGAGCCGGTGCACATCGACACGCCGCACGTCGAAGCACTGCTGCATGCACGAGTTGTGATGGTGACGGGCGCGGGCGGCTCGATCGGCTCGGAACTGTGCCGCCAAATCCTGCGTTTTAACCCCGCCCAGCTGATTGTCTTTGATATTTCCGAGTATGCGATGTACCGCCTCGTTGAGGAACTGCTTGAACGGTTCCCGGGGCTGTCGATCGTGCCCGTAATTGGCGACGCAAAGGACTCGCTGTTGCTCGATCAGGTGATGGCGCGCTATACGCCGCACATCGTCTATCACGCCGCCGCGTACAAGCATGTCCCGCTGATGGAAGAGCAGAACGCATGGCAAGCTGTTCGCAACAACGTGCTCGGCACGTACCGCGTTGCGCGCGCGGCGATTCGCCACGATGTGACGCGCTTCGTGCTGATTTCGACCGACAAGGCCGTCAATCCGACCAACGTGATGGGGGCGAGCAAGCGTCTCGCCGAAATGGCCTGTCAGGCCCTGCAACAGACGAGCGAGCGCACGCAGTTCGAGACCGTACGCTTCGGCAACGTGCTGGGCAGCGCGGGCAGCGTGATTCCGAAGTTCCAGCAGCAGATCGCAAAGGGCGGTCCCGTGACCGTCACGCACCCGGAAATCACGCGCTTCTTCATGACGATTCCCGAGGCGTCACAACTCGTGTTGCAGGCATCGAGCATGGGTTACGGTGGCGAGATCTTCATTCTCGACATGGGCGAGCCGATGAAGATCGTCGATCTGGCGCGCGACCTGATCCGGCTGTACGGCTTCACGGAAGACCAGATACGCATTGAATTCACGGGCCTGCGTCCCGGCGAAAAGTTGTACGAGGAACTACTCGCTGACGACGAAACGACGACGCGCACGCCTCATCCGAAGCTGCGCATCGCCCAGGCGCGCGGCGTGCCGGATAATCTGCTCGACGAACTGCTGCCCTGGCTGATGCAGCACCGCGTGTTGACCGACGACGAAGTGCGCCGCGATCTGCGCCGGTGGGTAGCCGAATACCAGCCGACGCTGGCAACGCCGCCACTGCGCAGCGTGCCCCCGCCAGCCGGCATGAGGGCGTCGATGTAAAGTCAAAAGGCGCCGGCGCGCCTTTTTTTATGTCTGTGATTCAACGTGGCTGTTTGGACCCAGGTAACGCGACTTTCGGGGTCGCATGCCTCAAAATCCTGACCTAGTGAAGGATCTTTGCGCTTCTGTGCTGTGGCGAGAAGACGGCCTAAAGGCAGCAGAGTTTGCGGTACACCTCGCGAATACCACGGCGAAATATTGCGGACTGGAGAATAGCGGCGACGAAAACAAGGCGCTGACGGAGGCGTACGAGGCGGGTGGCAGGTACATCGGCTATGTCCTGATGGCCTGCACTCACGTTTTTGCGTGACGGCGACTAGACACCTACGCTTATGGAGGCGCCGGTACATTCACTGCAGCACGCCTGAAGGACCTTGATCGCGCATACAGGACTTCGAGAAGTGTGCTGTTCCTGTGTTCCCACGGTTCAAGAAACGCAGCCATGCTGGGCTGCGAGGGCGGTCGCATTTGCTCACAAAGCTTGACGGTAAGCGCGCAATTTCCCCACCTAGCTTTTGCGTCCAGCAGGATCCACGATTGCGTCCGCAACGTTCATCGCCCGACACATCGTATAGGCGGGCCTGACGCATTGTTTTCGACGCCACACCGCATCACGCGCGATGTTGACCTGCGGCGCGAAAATACCTTCGGCCGTGCGTGGCATGACGAAGGCTTACGCCTTGCGAAAGGCCCGGAGGTTGAAACCAGCTACAGATTTAGCGCTGCGCTGGAGCAAAAAGCTATTCGATTTTGCGGAGCTTTTCGGGTTAAGAGCGTGAGCCGGCTCGGCTGAGCGTCGGGTTCTGGGAGGTGGACGCGCCCTCTATAGGTATCAAGAAAGGCTCATCGTTTTGACGCGAAAGTGCGTGCATCTGGTGGCTCTTAGTTTCGCTGCGCGGCTGGCTAGGTCGAACGAAGGACGGATGTCCTAGGTCGCCGCGATTTCTTGCAGATGTTGTGCCCGACCCAAGAGCGACGCGTCATAAACGTTGTTTGCCCCGGCCGTTCTGCTGCTCGATCAATTGACCTTTCCGATGTTGCCGGGATCGTGAGCGACACATTCCGAAAATGTCCGGGTCAGAATGATTGCTGTCTATTCGTACGCGGACTAAAGCGCGGAAGGGGCGAACTAGAGGAAAACAGTGACGTCGACCATTTTTCGCGGTCTTCAGTGCTGCAACGGAAGAGAGAACGAGAAGCCTACGTGGTGTTGAGGTACGCGACTGTGATACACGGGGAACGACGCTAGGCGCATTGTCGCCAGGATAGATCCTGTTAAAAGGCCCACCAAACACCTCAGCATTGTGGACTCCGCTTGTCTTTGAGCAGCTCTACCATCGTCATTGCTGACGCGATCCGTTTTCAGAACGTCAAGCCAATACGAAACCGGAACGATAGGATATTCTCCATGACCGAGCAAAACTTTAGATGCGTGCAGGTGCCTTCGGGCCGCTTCCTCGCGACTCAGGCAACCCTTGGATATTCGAATCATGTTGCAAATGAGCCGGCAGTCGCGGAACGTCGCGGGCGGTATGTCGCTTTTTCCCGGCAGCTGCATGCCGTACTCGCCCCTTTGCTCGAAGAGTCTTATTCGTTGTATGAGGAGCTAACCGTGCTGACGTCGCGAGGATTCGCCGGCCCCGTGATCCGCGCCGACTGTGTAGCAGTCACCAATATGGGGGTGTTTGTTATCAGTCAGGTGGACTGGGCGGTGAGCGAAGTTTCGCTGTGTCCCGAAAAGAACAGCCTGCGCGTCCTCACCGCCCCGAAAACGTACGAGATTTATCCGAACCCGCTTCGATACACCGCTCCCGCTGTTCACTTCCTGAGTGCTTTCCTGCATGAGTTCGAGGTTCCGGTCGACACGCTTGCTGTGCTCAATAACGAGACGTGTGACATCCGCGAGGGTGTGCCGACATCGTTTCTCAAAGCAAGTGAGCTGCATCACTTTTTCAGGCTAAGGCGTGAACTGGCTTCCAGTATGAGGCTGGGTTTCATGGACTTCCGCGAAATGGGGGTGCGGTTGCGCACCGGTTGCAGACAGGTCTAAGGTACCGCACCGAGCCTGGGTGGATAGGACGACTGCAGCAACGTCTGATTCAAGCACGGACTGTCAGCGGAGCACTACCAGAAAAAATGGTGGTGCTCTCGGTGTGACGGGCGTAAGAGCGCCTGGCGGACACGCTCGCGTCGCATCGAACGGGCCATGATCGTTCCAGGCGGCCGATGCCGCAGCGCGAGCGCGCCCATAGGCCGATTCCACTACGCGGTTTTGCGAAAACTGCACGTGTGAACGTTCGATGCATTTTTCACAAATTGGGTCGTTTCGTCCATGTAATCAATGGCTTGTGCCAATGCTTCCGGGCAGATGAGTTCCCTGAGCCAGGCTCGGGCCTGTTGATGCCTTCGCGCTCGTTGCCGCCGGCTGCGTAAACGACTGTCGGCGGGCCCATAACGTCTAAGCCGGCGGCGACAGAGGCTTTATGAGTTCGTCGAGCCTGGTTGCGCAACGCCCTTTGTGAAAGGCTTCGTGTGCGCTTTCCAATGTATTGCTGAAAGGCGCTATTTTTTGCACCTCATAGCGCCGCCGTTTGACCGTAAAGTCGCGTATTTTTATGCTTTGGGCGCGCACGGGCCGCCGACAACGGGGGAAAAGAGAAAAGACATGGGCTTTAAGAGACCGCGTAGACGGATCGATCAGCGCAGCTGCATTCTCCTTGCCTGTCGATATAAAGAAGGATTCGCTCGTGGCGAGTGGACCACGCAGGCAGACGCGTCGCGCGTGCTAGGGGTAAGTCAGGCAGAACTGTCGATGGCTTTACGATGGAACTCACTGCCTGTCGAGCTGCTCGCGATGTTCGCCGAAGCTGTCGAGATCAGGGCTCATACAGTGCGTGTCATACGCGATGCCATAGCCCGTGATGGCCTGGAGACGGTGCGTGAGCGACTCCGGCAGCATGTTGCTGCAAGCAGGAAACTGCCGGCGAAGACAGTACTTGCTATCGTAAAAGGCCGGATATCCGAGGCAAGCAAAGCCTTGCGTGCGCCTGGCATGGAAGAGAAGAAGCGCGCCACCCTGCCACGAGACTTACCGATGTATATATTGAATCGGTATCGTCTCGGAATCATCAACGGGGAATGGACGAGTTATAGCGGTTGCTGCCGTGCACTAGGCATTTCCCGAAGGAACATAAGCGATGCCGTCGCTATCGGGCAGCTACCGGATGGTGTCAGGTGCCTTTTTAAGGAAGCCGATCTAACGTTCTCGGTGGGGCGCAAACTGCTTGCGATCGAAAGGATCGTTGGCACCAAAACCCTGCAGGCGCGTGCGCATAACATCAGCTACCTGGCGCGCGAGCACACTGCCGAGCACGTCTTGCGTGAGCTCAACACGGACGACCCCTGGCCTGAAAAGTTCTCTCGCATACGCATCAAAAAGGGCAGGGGAGTAGGGCGACTCATCATCGAGTGCGATCACGCGGATCGTCTGTTCCTTTATCGTCGAGAAATGGAATCCGCACTTAATAAAGTTGTGAACAAGCTTGCTATGAGCCCATCGCAAGAAAAGATAATGCGAACGACCGCTGATCCGTACATGGAAGAGCTGCGTCAATTATTGGACCGCAACCGATGAACGGTCGTTATGCGAAGTTGCCTCCTGCCAGATGGCATCCACGTGCACAAGCAGCGTCGAGTTGAATGAGCCGTTAATCTGAATTCGGCGTTAAGTCAACTGTCAGGCCAAACGCTTGTACGATCCCTGCTGAACTGTGGCATCAGATCCAGGAAGCTGCAACCTTGCTCAGCCTGGCGCAAAATGCCGCCGGTAAGGCGGTCTGGTTTCATCGTTGCGCACCGGTCTGCCATTCCAGCCGGCAGACTGTAACCTGTTCTTCGTTTTCCTACCGATTGGCGCGCGTTCGCGCCGATCGCGCATCCCTTACCCCGATGGCTTGCTGACTTGTGTCACGGCAGTCACTCGACACCGATGAGTAACCGCCATTTGCACGACGCTCTGCTCTGAGCCGCTTCCTTGACTTTTGCCTAAAGCGGGCATGATGAACTAACGAAAGTTATTTCATAGTGCTATGCAATTCATACTGCGCCTTAATTGCAAGGTGGTGGGAAGAAAATCGAATACCACATTCCTCACGCTGGCGTCATTGCTCTTGCATGTCAAGGCTCTGCGACGGATGAATCTTTGCCCGGTGTTGTTGGCCGCTGGTTGGTCCGGGGGCGTACGATGAAGCGAAAATCATCCGGTACCCTGGTTCGGCGAGCGTCAAAGTTGCCAGCGACACTGGCTGACCGGGAATTGCAGCACCTGGAAAAGGTGGTGCACTACCTCTGCAATACGGACGTCCTTGATACGGGATTTCGTCTCGGGGTGTCTTACTGGCTGAGCCGGATTGCAGACATCGAACAGAGATTTTATTTGGTTCCACCGCAGTTCAAACGGCTCGCGGCGCTACGAAAGCTGCTCACGGATATTAGATAAATGACCGGACATTCCAACCGGTAGGGGCCATCCTGAGTTCGCCTTGACGCTTGGGCGCGCCGGAGTAATCTGGGTAACAAACCTCTTTCGTCAGTGGTCCGACGTCGCAAGCACGATCGGCAACGGCGGTACCCGCGTATTGTGCCCTGATCGTTGAACTGAACCAACGTTGCCGCGTTTTTCTCCGTTTAGAGAGAGAGGCACGCATCGTCGTGGTCGCTTTTTTGTTGAGTGCCATGCACGACCAGGCGAAAAGAGCGCCGCCAACAGCTATGGCCGTTTCTGCCACACACGTCCTGCTGCTATTTCCCTTAGGGCCGCGCATGTGCGCCACTTGACGTAGGCTTGGACAGTGCCGGAAATAAAGACAAGGTGTTGTCGAGAGTTTCGTGCTAACGTTCATTCACGGAGTGATTTCGTGCGAAGGAGAGGGAGCATGGATATCAGTTTTCTGGTACTCGGCGCCGCACTTGTCTTGTGTGGACTTGGCTCGCTAATGGAACACAACGCACGCAAGGTCGCGCGGCAACGCCGTCGTCCGCGCATTCCTCGCTAGGCACGGCCTGTCGGGTTTCTACGGGCGGCAAGATGACACGCGCCGGATCTTCAGCGTGCCGTGACTGTTCTAACGCGGGTTTCGGGTGTTTCGGCGTCGCCGCGGTTGGACTGCCTGCGGTTTCCACAAACGGAGAATCATATGGGCTTCAGTTTTTTTGCGCTTGGCGTGGCCCTGGCCTTGTCTGCACTTGGTCTGGTGATGGGACCGTAACGGCCGCAAGGCAGACCGCGCTCGTCGGCGCGGATCATAGCGCCGTTGCAGGATTGTCGCCGGACAGACAGACAAAGCAAGGCTGCAACTTCGGGTGCGGCCCTTTTCATTTTCTGATTCCTGTGTCGGAGCTTTTCGCCTTCAGTCAGGCATGCCAGCGCGACGTTTGACCCAAGCTTGCGCTTAACCCACGATTTTGATTGTCGTTGCACGACCGCTACCACTGTTGCGTCGGATGACCATAACGGATGATGGCATGCTGTTATGGGAACAGGCGCCCTGGTGTCCCTCCTGGCGAGCGCTTCACCGGTGTTTGCGGACCACCAGCCAGCGCGGCACCCTGAATCGGACGATGCTCACGTAGAGCCACACATACGTCGCGGCAAACACGATGACGAAACAGAACAGATGCAGCGTATGCCGCCAGAAAAGCGTCGCGGGAATCACAGCGATCAGGCAAAGCAGCCACAGATAAGGCGACGTCAGCGAATTGCGCCGTGTCAGTTCGCGCGCCGTACGTGCGCCAACGGCCCAGCGCATCAGACGCTTGTAGACGAGCATGTGCAGGTGCACGCCATCGGGAATTCCCGGCGACATCCCGCGAATGAACTTCTTCCGATAAATCGAAAAGCAGGTCTCGAAGATCGGATACATGAAGAGCAGCACGGGATACCACGCTGAGACGTCGCGGTTGCGCATGACGAGCATAATCGACAGCTCGCCGAGCATGAAGCCGATGAAATAGGCGCCGCCATCGCCCAGAAAGATCAGGCCGGCGGGGAAGTTCCAGATGAAGAAGCCCATCACCGCGCCCATCATGATCAGGGACGCCGATAGCACGATCGGATCATGCACTTGGAACGCGACATAGGCGAGCGACGCGAACATCATGAACGCGACCATCGATGCGAGCCCGTTGAAGCCGTCGATGATATTGATCGCATTCGCCAGCGCGGCAACGGCGAGCACGGTCACGGCGCACGAAATCGCCGCATACGAGAGCAGAAAATCGAGCGGCGGCACGCTGATGCGCGTGACCGCGATCCCAAGCACGAAATACGCGAGCGCCGCCGCGACCATCGTGCAGATCAGGCGCGCGAGCGGCGAAACTTTCTTCGTCAGGTCTTCGACCAGGCCGGAAGCGAACGCTGGCATCCCGCAGGCGACAACGCTGAGAATGCCCGCCGACACCCCCGGGTACGCGCCATGCAGCTGGATCGCCGACGCGACGAGCCCTACCAGAATCCCCGTCCCGCCGATACGCGGCACGGGCCGCGCGTGGAATTTCTGCACGCCGCCCAGATCGGTGTCCGCGAACGTTTCATGCAGATGCGCATAACGCACGATCACGAGCGTGACCAGTAGTGAAACGATGAAACCGAGCGCGAAACTGAGCATGAAAGTGGGGGCCGGAAAGCAAACGGGGGATTATACAAATGAAACGCAGACCGCCCGGACGGGTTGACGACGCGTGCCCGGCACGCGCCATCCCACATGCTGCGTCATGGATTTTCCCTATCCAGAGCACGCGAGCCGTTGCCGTTAGCCATCGATGGGGCCGCCATCCCGGCTGCCCGTTGCATGTCACGGACTCTCCATGCTCAACAACCTCACTATCCGACAAGGACTGACGCTCGTCATCTGTGCGTTCGCAGCGCTTCTTTTGACGGTGATCGGCGTCGGTTGGGGCGCGCTGAAATTCAGCAACGACGGTCTGCAGAACGTCCAGCAGACTTCGGCGGCGATGAGCGCGCTGGCGTCGAGCTCGGAGAAGCTGTTGCAGGTCCGACTGTCGCTCGGCAGCTACGAGACGCTCTTCAGCGTCGGCAAGGAAACGGACGGGCTGCTCGCGGCCGCGCACAAGATGCTCGAAGCGTCGAACGACGAGTTCCGCGTCTACATGGCCGGCCCGTTCGGCAGCGACGAAGAGCGCAAGCTTGCGCAGACCGTCGCGGACGCGCGCACGGCGCTCGTCAACCAGGCGATCGAGCCGGAGCACAAGGCCCTCGTCGACAACGACTTCAACACATTCCGCACGATTCAGGGCGAAACGGGCGACCATTACTACGGCATCTACGCGAAGGCGATCGACGCGCTAAGGCACGCGCAGGCCGACAACCGGCAGCGCCAGTCCGAACAGCTGAGCCAGCGCTCCAGGATCTCGACAGGCATCTTCATCGCGATCGGCGTGGTCGCTATCGTGGTGGGCGCGTTGGCGCGCGCCGGTCTTTCCGCTGCTGTCGTGCGGCCCGTGAACCAGACGATCCGCCACTTCCGCAGCATGGCCGAAGGCGATCTGAGCTCGACGGTCAAGGTGCGCTCGCGCAACGAAATGGGCCAGTTGCTGCAGGCGCTCGGGCAGATGCGCGACGCGCTCGTCGAAACCGTGTCGAAAGTGCGCGGCAGCACGCAATCGATCACGCTGGGCGCAAACGAAATCGCCGCCGGCAACGCCCATCTGTCAAGCCGCACCGAGCAGCAGGCGGCCGCGCTCCAGCAGACGGCGGCGAGCATGGAAGAGCTGTCGGCGACCGTCAAGCAGAACACCGACAACGCGAAGCTGGCGAACCGTCTCGCGCAAGGCGCGCTGGAGACGGTCGTGCGCGGCAGCGACGTAGTCACGCGCGTGACGGAAACGATGGACGGCATCACCGGGTCGTCGCGCAAGGTCGGCGAGATCATCGGGATCATCGAGGGCATCGCGTTTCAGACCAACATCCTCGCGCTGAACGCGGCCGTCGAGGCGGCGCGTGCGGGCGAGCAGGGGCGCGGCTTTGCCGTTGTGGCATCGGAAGTGCGCGCGCTCGCGCAGCGCTCGGCCGCTGCGGCGAAGGAGATTCGCGATCTGATCGGCGATTCGACGGCGCAGGTGGAGCAGGGCGCATCGCTCGTCGCCGATGCGCGAAAGACGATGCAGGAAGCGATGACGTCCGTCGAGCGCGTGACGGGCATCATGACGGAGATCGAGGGTGCCGCGCATGAGCAGAGCGACGGCATCGAGCAGATCAACAAGGCGATCGGCCAGATCGACGAAGTGACGCAGCAGAATGCGGCGCTTGTGGAACAGGCGGCGGCCGCCGCGAAATCACTCGAAGCGCAGGCGATAGTACTGCGCGAGGCGGTGGCGGTGTTTCGCGTGGAGGCCGCTGCTGGCGTTGCCTGAAGCTTCAGACGTCCGGACAAGTCTTCCAGGTCTTGCGAGGTCGGCGCCTCCGGAATAGCTGACCTGTTTCACGCTACGCTCTTGAATTGGCCCAACGGGTGACGTCTGAAGGCAGCGACTCTCTTGACAGCCTGATGCGGAGGGGCTGTTGGTTAGAAATTCGACAATACCTCATGCATTTTTGTTTGAGCCCAGAACAGGCCAACACATATCAGCACTAGCACGGTCTCGTTCGGATGGCGACTTGACTTCGCTACAGAGAAGCCACGATAGGTCTGGCTCTGGTGTTCATCGCGCGAGGCGCGATGCATGGGAGCCTTCACTACCGAGGTGGAAATATGCTGGAACTGATCGAAATCTCGCGGCTCTTTCTCGCGTCGCTTGCCGCGTCTGGCGTCGCAGGCAGCTTCGATGTCACCGAATATTCCAAGAACAACAAGTCGGAGGAGTAAATGCGCGCTGCGAACTGGCTGACGTTGTCCTACGTGAAATTCATGGCGCTGCCTTTCTTCGCGCGCAGGGCAATTATCTTTGTCGTATCTCTCGCGCTGTGGTGGTTCGCCGCCATGCTCGCGAGCATGCATGTGAACAACAACCTGTGCGTCGTGTTGCTTCTCACAGGCGCGGCAGGCGCGATCTGGTCCAGCGAACTGTGGCGTATGTGGAAGGTGTTCGCCATCGTCGTGGCGGTCTGTCTGGCGATCATGAAATAAACGAAGCGCAGCATGAAAGCGGCTCCCTACCGGGGGCCGTTTTTGCTTTACGGTTTGTTGTGATCGCAGAGCCGCAGTAACAAGGCAGATATGACGAGTCGCGGTTGCAAACCTGGTCGGCAATGGCGAAGCAGCCTATATCGCGATGATGGTTGAGAATCACTGGGCGACATTCCCGATTGCCAGACGAGAGCACGATTACGCGATTCTGGCACCGGCTTGAACCGCATGGGTTCTCGTCCGGCATGGTGGCCACGGTCAACGGGATGCTGCAGGCGAGAAATCGAGCTCAAGATGGCTTTCTGGGAAGCTGTATTTCACGCAGAATTGAGGCTATCCTGACGTTGAATTATCGAAACGGAGACCGACGATGGGTTTCGGTGTTGTTGCGTTGGTTCTGACGGCTGCGATTTGTGCATATGGTGCGCACATGTGCAATCTCGGACGCAAAGCGGATCGCGCACGTCGGCAGCCGCGCGTACCCCGCTAATTCCTGCAGGGAACGGTTTTGGTCGGCCCGTCTCGAAGTCGCACCTGCGCGTGTGGCAATCTCATTTCTCGATTGACAGGTCGTTACTTGAACGGATGCAGTGACCTCCGTCGACGCTCGGGATGACAATTCAGCTCCGTCGCGTCCGTTCGTTTTCATCCGTGTTTCTGAAGGTGCGGCGTTGCAGTAACGCCTCGCGCGTGCCTGCGCCGCATTCCACCAGACAGGCCTGCCGCTAGACTCCGGTGCGCCCGTACTGATCGTCGAACCGCACGATATCGTCTTCGCCCAGATAACCGCCCGACTGCACCTCGATGATCTCCAGCGGCGTCTTGCCCGGATTTTCCAGCCGGTGCTGCACGCCGAGCGGAATGTAGGTCGACTGGTTCTCGGTCAGCAGAAACGTTTCGTCGCCGCGCGTCACGCGCGCCGTGCCGCGAACGACGATCCAGTGCTCCGCGCGATGATGATGCATCTGCAACGATAGCCGCCCCCCCGGCTTCACGATGATCCGCTTCACCTGGAAGCGGTCGCCGCGATCGATCGAGTCGTAGCAGCCCCACGGCCGCTCGACTTTCCGATGCACTTTCGCTTCCGTGTCCTTCGCGGCATTCAGCCGATTCACGACCGCCTTGACGTCCTGCACGCGGTCTTTCGCGGCGACGAGCACGGCATCGGCCGTCTCGACCACCACGACCCCTGTCACGCCGACACACGCGACGAGGCGCCCTTCGGAATGCGCATACGTGTCGCTCGCGCTCTCCAGCAGCACGCGGCCGCGCGCGACGTTGCCTGCCGCATCCTTCGCGCTGATGTTCCAGACAGCGTCCCATGCGCCGACGTCGGACCAGCCCGCCGTCAGCGGCACGATGATGCCCGTCAGCTTCGGATCGTCGCCGATGTGTTCCATCACCGCATAGTCGATCGAATCGCTTGGGCAGGCGGTGAACGCAGCGCGGTCGATCAGCAGCGCGCCGTCGCGATCGGTGCATGCGTTGTCATACGCCGCGCGGCATGCGGCCACGATGTCGGGCCGGCACGACGTGATGGCCGCAAGCCACACCGATGCACGCATTACGAAGATGCCGCTGTTCCACCAGTACTCGCCCGACGCGACGTAGCGCTCGGCCGTTTCCTGCGCGGGCTTTTCGACGAAGCGCTCGATGGTCCGTGCGCCGAGCGCGTCGGCGGGCAGGCCGGTCTTGATGTAGCCGTAGCCCGTTTCCGCGCGCTCGGGCGGCACGCCCAGCGCGACGATCGCATCGTGCAGCGCATGCTCGACGGCCTGCTGCAATGTCGAGATGAAAGCGCCGTCATCGACGATCAGATGGTCGGCGGGCATTACGACGAGTACGGGGTCTTCGCCTTGCGGCGCGTCGGCGAGCGCCGCAAGCGCGGCGACCGTCAGCGCGGGCGCCGTGTTGCGCGGCGCGGGTTCGAGCACGACGCGCGATTCGCACGCGCAGCGTTCGAGGCGCTCCTTCGTCGGCAGCCGCAGTTCTTCGCTGCACACGACGAGCGCCCGCTGCGTCCTTACGCTATGTTGAGTCGGAAGGCCGGGCGTCGGCGCGCGCAGCCCTTCCGTTCTGCGCAAAGTGGCTTCGAGCAGCGATTCGTCCCCCGTCAGGCCGATCAGCTGTTTGGGGCATTGCTCGCGCGACAGCGGCCACAGACGCGTGCCCGAGCCTCCAGCCAGCACGACGGGCTGAATGATGCAAGCGGACGGCGGCTCGTGCCCGGCGGGCGCGCGGGAAATCCCTTCAGCGATGACATTCATGTTTCCTCCGGGCAAGCGCCGTAGCGCGCTCGGAATCGATTGCCGCCACGCCGTTGTTTGCGCTCATTGCAGCAGTTGCGCAACCGGACATCTGTGCGTCGCACCACAGACCGCGGGACGAGTCAGTAGCGCATCCGCGTGGAATCCACCGTGCTGGCCCGAAAGCATGCCGGGGGTGCGCGTGATCGCGCCGGGTGACGGTCAGGGTCGCCCGCCGGACAACAGCTGAAATATCCTTTGAAGACGTTGCAAGCGACGTGCCGCGACAGGAAACAGAAATGAAACGGACCTGATGAAAAGATCACCGTGACGAGATCAGTCAGCCAGTTGCATCTGCGTTGGATAGACTGGCGCCGCCCGCGCCCGGTTCGGCGGGAAGTTCCCCTTTGTTACGCATGCTGCAAATGATCTCTTCGACGCGCGCATCTTCGAGCAGGCGTCTGCCTGCGGCCCGGCGTTGGGCATTTGTCGCGTCGATACCGCGTTGCAGGTCGGCGGTTCTGGCGGCGATGTACACAGCGATACCATAGCCGTAGCGCTGCGCGAGGCCGCTGTCGAAAAAATTCTTCATGAGGGCGATCTTCGATGTCCGTCTGACGAGCCATGCCGCGCCGGACGGGACGGTCGCGATCCAGACCGCCATTTTACAGATGCTGGGAATCCAGCCGGCGTTGCGCTGACTTTCACGTCCGGGATTTCGGCCGCTGCGCAGAAATCTTGAGGCGTTCAATAAGCCAGAACAGACAAACGTGTGGAGAAACCACGCGTTCGACACCTGAGAACGCCGACCCATGAAAATGCCTCGTGGCATTTGCGATCAACGGGTGCGCGTCGTGCAGAAAAGAGGCCGGATGCGCAGTGTCATTCGGCTTGCACACGGGACATAGCAGCCAGACATGAACGCGACGGCATGAAGGTGACGGCAATGAGGTGACGGGATGCGCACGCGATGTGAGCATCCCTGCCATGCGCCGCGCTACTCGAATCCGCGCGGATTCTGCGCCTGCCAGCGCCAATGATCGACGCACATGCGCTCGATGTCGAACTGCGCGCTCCAGCCGATCAAGTCGAGCGCCTTCGCGGGATTCGCGAAGCACTGCGCGACGTCGCCCGGACGGCGCGCGACGATCTCGTACGGCACAGACTTGCCCGATGCCTTTTCGAAGGCTTTCACGACTTCGAGCACGCTATAACCCTGGCCCGTGCCCAGATTCACGACGAAGCTTGCATCGCGTTTGACGAGCGCATCGAGTGCCGCAATATGCCCGCGTGCCAGATCGACGACGTGAATGTAATCGCGCACGCCCGTGCCGTCCGGCGTGTCGTAGTCGCCGCCGAACACGCGCAGCTTGTCGAGCTTGCCGACGGCCACCTGCGCGACATACGGCATCAGGTTGTTCGGAATACCGCCCGGGTCTTCGCCGATCAGCCCGCTCTCGTGCGCGCCGACCGGATTGAAGTAGCGCAGCGTCGCAATGCGCCACGACGGGTCGGACAGTTCGAGGTCGCGCAGGATCTGTTCGGCGATCAGCTTGCTCTGGCCATACGGGTTGGTCGCCGACAGCGGGAACGTTTCGTCGATCGGCGAGCTTTCCGGCACGCCGTACACAGTCGCCGACGAGCTGAACACGAACTGCTTCACATTGCGCGCGCGCATCACGTCGAGCAGCACGAGCAGGCCGTCCATGTTGTTG
The DNA here is from genome assembly GCF_900108945.1 of Paraburkholderia diazotrophica. GTDB lineage: Bacteria > Pseudomonadota > Gammaproteobacteria > Burkholderiales > Burkholderiaceae > Paraburkholderia > Paraburkholderia diazotrophica. The sequence continues at coordinate 77,799 of NZ_FNYE01000031.1, forward strand.
CGGTAGTACTCGAGCGGCTTCGCGACCGATTCGCCGACGGCCTTCAGCGCCGCGAAGTGAATCGCGCCCGTGATCGGGTGCTGGTCGAAGATCGCGTTGAGCGTGGCTTCGTCGCGCACGTTCGCTTCGTAGAACGCGATCTTCTTGCCGGTGATCTTCTCGACGCGCGCGATCGACTCGCGCTTGCTGTTCACGAGATTGTCGATCACGACCACGTCGTAATCGCTGTCGAGCAATTCCACGCACGTGTGCGAGCCGATAAAGCCCGCACCGCCCGTCACCAGAATTGTGCCCTTCGTGGTCATGCTGAACTCCCTTAAAGTGATACGCCCGTCAATTGCCGGGTGACATCCTTGTACCGCTCGACGACACCGCGTTCGTCGAACTCCTTCGTGACTTTCTCACGGCCGCGCGCGCCCATCGCGCGCCGTTCGTCGTCGCTCATGTCGAGCATCTGCGCGAGCGTTGCCGCGAGGCTGTCGACATTGCGCACTTCGCACAGCAGGCCGTTGACACCATCGGCGACGCATTCGCGGCAACCGGGCACGTCGGTGGCGATGACGGGCCGGCCCATCGCCGATGCTTCCATCAGCGTGCGCGGCACGCCTTCGCGATACGAAGGCAGCACGACGCAGTCGGCGGCTTCAATCAGCGGACGCACGTCGTGCGCCTCGCCCAGATACTCGATCACGCCTTCGCGCACCCACGCGTCTACATCGGCCCGCGTGATCGCGCTCGGATTGTCGACGCCCACGGGGCCGAGCAACTGGAAACGCGCATGCGGATACGTCGCGCGCAATCGACGCGCGGCCTCGACGTATTCGCCCACGCCTTTATCCCACAACAGCCGCCCGATTAATACAAAAGAAAATGTCTCGCGCGTGGGTAACGGCGTGAAAGAAAACTGGTCGAGATCCACGCCTTCGCCATGCAGCAAACGCGCGCGCTCCGGATGCACTAACAGTTTCTGATCGAGAAAAGCGGCCTGATCGTCTTTATTCAGAAACCATACTTCGCGCGGAAAGCGAAACGCAAAGCGGTATAGCAGCTTGGCGATTTGCGCGGCACGGCTCTGCTGGATAAAAACATAGCCGAGGCCAGTCGTCACGGCAACCGATTCGACGCCGGCGAGTTTCGCGGCAATCGTGCCAAAGATATTCGGCTTGATCGTGTAATGAAAGACGATGTGCGGACGGACCGACCGATAAAGCGTATACAGCGACCACATCGTGCGCAGATCGTCGCGCGGATTGGTGCCTTTCGATGCGACGTGCAACTCGATACAGCGGCAGCCCATCTCTTTGAGCAGATCGAACGTGCGGTCACGCGGCGCGATCACCGTCACTTCGACTCCGCGTGCGACGAGCATGCGTATCAGCCCTTGCCGGTACGTATAGATCGCAAACGCGGTATTGCACACGAGACAGATGCGCAGCGCGCGGGCGGATTCGATCGGTTGCTTCATGCTTGCGATGCGGGGGCGAGAAATGGAGGCACGTAGGTTCACGTCAAAGGCTCGCGCGCGGCGCATAGAGACGCTTCTTCACGCTTTGAAGCGTCTGGTACGGTGTCACGAAATGCAGCAGCGTCTTTGCAAAGCCCAGCCAGTCGCACGGATTAAGCACGTTGAAGTACTGCATCTGCAAACGCAGCGTCGATACGATCTGGCGACGCCGTTTCGTCGCGCTGATGCCGCCTTCGTTCAACTCGTAGTAAAGGCCGACGTCCGGGAGATTCGCGCAGTCGTAGCGCTCCATCAGGCGCAGGAACAGATCGAGATCTTCTGCCGCCTTGTACGCCTCGCGATAGTTGCCGACGGCGAGCACGGCGTCGACACGCAGCATCATCGACGGATGCACGAAGCACGTGCGCAGAAAGCGCACGCGTCGGATGGCGCGCGGCTCGGCGGGCGGCGTCAGCATGAAGAGCGGCGTGCCGTCGCGCGAGACGACCTGCGTCCACATGCCGAGTCCCGCCACGTGCGGATTTGCTTCGAGATACGCACGCTGTTTCGCGAGACGTTGCGGCGCGCTCAGATCGCCGGCATCGATGCGCGCGGCGTAGCGAAAGCCACGCGCAGCGAGCGCTTCGATGCCCGCCTGCAACGCGCGCTCGATGCCGCCGTTCTTCGGCATGCGCAGCACGTCGATCGACATGTTCGGCAAGGCAGGCGCGACGATGGGCGGCGTGCTGCCATCGTCGACGATCAGCACGCGGATGCGTGCGTGCTCGCTGAACGAGGCCAGCGTGCGTTCGACGTCGGCCTGACCGTTGAAGGCGGGCATCAGCACGGCGACATCGTCGAGCGAGGCCGCGCCGCTGGGCGGCGTGAATGAAGAAGACGTCATGGACGCAGCTTGAAACGGATGTAATAGAAATTGACGCACGCCGCGGCCAGATATCCGGCCGCAAGACCGACCAGCGCGCCATACGCGCCCATGCGGGCAATCGCAAGCAGATTGACGACGCACGCGACGGCCAGCGCGAGCAGCCATTTCGACAGCAACACGAACTTCGCCTGATACTTCAGTACGACCAGGTTGCCGATCGCTTCGATGCCTGCCGGCACGGACAGCCACACGGCCCAGCGGAAAATATCGACGGCCTCTTCGAAGTCCGGTCCGAACACGCGGCGGATGATGAAGCCTGCGAGCAGATCGAGCACGCACGCGCCCGCGATCATCAGCACGGCTGTCATCGCCGTGAGCCGCCACATGTTGCGGCGTAGTCGCGCGAGATCCTGGATGCGATAGACGAACGCGGGCGCGAGTGTCTGCGCGAGCATCAGCGCGAGCGTGATCCAGTTCTCGTTCAGCTGCTGCGCGGCCGAATAGCGCCCGAGATCGGCGAACGAGATCGCGCGTTCGAGCATCAGACGGTCGAGCTTCAGGAACAGGTACATGCAGATGAGCCCGAGCCAGAACACGGTGCCCGCCGTCGCGAAGTGGCGAAAGAGCGCGCGGTCCAGACGCCAGCCGAGCTTGCCGCCATGCCGCTTCACGTAGTAAGCGATCAGCACGATGCCGATCACGGCCGATTCGAGCGCCCACAGCCAGCCGAATCGCGCGGGCGCGGCGGCCGCGCGCACGAGCAGCCACACGAGCATCGCCTTTGCGATGGCCGTCGTCATGCTCGTGATGAGCTGTGGCTTGCTGTAGGTCATGCTCTGCAGCCATGCGTTGATCACGCCGACGAGCGGTTCGCGAAACAGCATCGTGACGGCGAGCCCGGCCAGCATCGCGCCGACGAGCGGATCGGTGAAACCCGCCGACGTGCACGCCACAATACCCGCCCACGTCAGCAGCAGCGCAGCCGCCGACACGGAGAGCCGCAACGCGAATGCGCTGCCGAGCACGGTGCCGAGCTGTTGGGGCGGCCGGTGGACGATCGTCGGCACGAGGATTTCCGCGCCGCAAACCCATGTAATCGGTGACAGCACGAGCAAAAGCGTATTGGCGTATTGCCACTTGCCGAACACGTCGGGACCGAAATAGCGGGCGAGCACGCCGCTGATCGCAATCGCGACGCCGATCTGCGTGAGACGCTCGAGACCGAGCCAGACAAGGTTCGCGACAGCGCGCGTGACGTCCGGGTTCGCGAAACGCTTAAGCGCCGGCATCCGCATGGCGTCCGTCTGCTGTCTGCGGGCACGAATGGCGCGAATTGTCGGTATTTGGGCGTGCCCAGCCGATCGTGCGATGCGGCAACCTGATGGGCGCGGGGCGTCTAGGCATTGGAATGGCGCCAGCAAGGCGTCGCTGAAAAACGAAATTATAAGTTGAATCGGGACCGTCTCCGGTACGGCACGGCGCTTTGACGATGCCGTGTCGATCAAGGTCGGACTGCCGTCACCATTTATCCCTTGCCGGAAACGAAGACTGCGCGCTTGATCTTCTGCAACGCGCGATGCGGCGTCATCGGGTGCAGGCGGTCTTTGCGATGTTTGCACAGTCCGGCCAGTTCAACACGTTCGAGTAACGAGGTGGGCGGCATTCCCTCGCTCACTGCCGCGCTCGTAATTCCGGCACGTTGGATCCAGGACAGGTGCAACTGTGTTTTCCGGGCACGCGGGCGGCGGAAAGTCCATGGTGTACGAAAGAAGCGGGCGAACATCAGCGCATCATCCACGAGCGGGACAGGTGCTGTGCCATCACTGCGAGTGGGGACAAGAAGGGGCAAAGCGTCGCGCATCCAATGCGATGCCGGTTCGCGGCGCGCACTTTTATCTCTCAATCCGAGAGCCGTGGGCCACTGGCGATCGTCAGTGGGTCCGTCTTGTCTGGGTGTCACGCTCGCAGTTTGCGCTGAACCTCCATGGGCTCCCTGGCAATGTCCACCGGCTGACTTGACTTTGCGATTTGGGGAGGAGACTGGGTTGGCGAACGTCCTTTAGAGACAGGCGATCGCTGACCTCATTGACCAGGAGAGTTGAGATGACGAATGATGAAGCGACCACGTGCAAGTGTGATCAGAATCCCATCTGTACCGCATGCCAATGCGGGGCGGAGACGCTTACGCACAGACCACGCCAACAGCAATGTGCCCAGAAAAACACGATTGTCGCGTCCATGCGAGAGGAAGGGCTCGCGCGAGCGGCGAGTGGCTTCAATTGCCGCCTCTGCGAGGTGGGATGCGTCGACGGACGGGACAACTGGATTGCTTCCTATGTCCGTACGAAACTCAGAACGATGTCGGGCGACGCCTTCCCAATCTCCCGCCACACCGCTGACTGTGTAGCCAACGCATTACAGAACCGGTTCCTCTCGGATACGGATGCCGTATTGAAACGAATTCTTGAACTTGCCGCTCTTCGGTATCTGCGTGACGGCTCAGCTACTGTCACGCTGGAGGACGTCGAGCTTGCCTTGCGCTCTCTAGCGTCCCCGTATCAATAAAAAAGCTGCCATGCTGCGGCCGGTGCTGGTGAGAAATGCCGTTGCACATGCGCCTGTTGCGCAGAGGCAATTTCTACTGAATACCAGCTTGCGTGAAGTATCCAAGTCGCACGATTCGGTTGCCAAGGCGGTGCGCGCCGAACTCCTCGCCGGACTCAACTGGAACAGCCGCCTCAACGTGCGGCTTTATTACGTGTGGCTCTGGCCGCTGAATGTCATCAAGCCGATCCGTCGTAAACACTGAGGACCCGAACACCATGACGCAAAAATCTTTCCGTAAATCATCGCCCCGTCTCTTGCTCCCGATTGTCAAGCGAGAACCGGAGAAAACCAAGCTGCCAGTCAACCTGTCGCAGGAGGTGCACGCCGATCTGCTGGCCTATCAGCGCGCGTATCAGGAAATGAACGATGCCGAAGTGTCACTCGATTTCATCATCGAGCAAGTGCTTATTCAGCACATGAAGCGCGACAAGGCGTTCCATTCGTGGAAAACGACAAGCGGAGGCTCACAGGGCTGAGTCGGGTACCGGTCGACGCGGGCCTCCCGTCCGACTGACCGTTCCTGGCCGGCTGCAACGTGATGCGGGCCGGCCATGTACGACCCGCAGCTGCCGGTCGAGCCGTCGCTGTGCCAAGGGCAAGTATCAGAACGGAACGGTCATTCCGTGCCGTCACTCGAGAACAAGTGATCGGCCTTTGCCGACATTCGGGTGTCAACCACTGTGAGGCAGTTGACAGACGCTTTGCAGCCATTCGCGCAGTCGTAGTCTCGACATTCTGCTCATTTCGAGTGAGAGGGCTTCGACATCAAATTCGCGGCGCTTTTACGCGCCTGATTACATTTACTTCTAAGAGGCATGACGGACATTGGGGTCCGGCCAGTGTGGCACTATTGCTTCGCTAGGAAATTTGATCTGCTCACCATAGTAGAATTCGTTCAGTTCCTTACTACACTTTGAAGTATATCTCTCGCCTTCGGTATCTTGGCCTGTAGCTCCGAGTGCAGTGTCGTCTCCAATACGTCTCGCACCCTATCTCTTGCTCACAAAAAGGTGGATGTGCGCAAACGCACACTCAGCATACGTTACATTTTCATTTCTTTACTAGACTCGATTCGAGGGAGAAACGGAATCCCGTCATTCCGTGAGCGAAATTTTGACGTTCTTCATGCGATCGTACATATTCAGTAAAGTCATACTAGATTGAGAAACGATATGAACACACTTTCGCAGACGGAATCGTCATTAGACGATCTTCTGAAACTCGCCAACATAGAAAAGACGAAAGTCGAATCTGAAAAGCTGAGACTTGAACTGGAGTCGGCCCCCCAAAAGGAAAGGAAGGCATATTGGACTGATATTGCAAAGATTGTCGGAGGGGTGATTTTAGGCGCAGGAGGCTTGATGGCCGCAGTTACGCAATATGAGGTAGGAGAGATGCGTGCCAAGACTGCGAAGAATGATCTGGACAAGGCGGTATCGGAAAGAGCCGCAGCGGACGCAGCAGCGTCCGCTGCCAAACGTGATCTTGCGGATGCCTTGGAAAAGAAAAGGGTCGTCGTTGAAGAACACGCTTCACTGGAAAAGCAGAACGCTTTACTCCGCCAAAATCTGGCGAAGACAGACCACGCCTTACTTAATGCGCAGCCGCAAATCGTTCGGCCTCGTCTGACATATATTCAGTTTCAAGGGTCCCTGAAACGCGAGTTCATCGACGCCCTCCGCGAGTATTTGAAAACGGAGTCTTTCAACGCACCGGCGGCCGAGCGAGTCGGTGGACCATGGACAACACGCGTCAAATACTTTACTGCGAATGACCAGGCGATCGCGGAGAAGCTCGCGAAATCAGTGGAAGGATTTCTTACGGACCAAGGATGTCCGAGACAGATCCCTGTGACGCTTGATAAGGCTCCTGCCGGAGAAACCCCTCCCCTTGAAGTATGGCTCGCTGGATCGTGTAAGTGACGTATCGATCATGTTTTCCGAAAACCCCGTCGGCAAGGAAGTTTTGCCACCATCCGACAGTGGTAACCCTATTGCTCACGTCAAACACGGACGGTCACGCTTCTTGAAGATGCGGAAGTGGCTTGCGTGGAGTTCCCTAACACGCAATATTCTGGCATCAATCAAAGACGGGGGTTTGATTGCCATTGTGGTCGCACTAATTTTGTTCAATGAGCAAGTGCTCGATTATCTCGACGACAAGGCGTTCGCATTCATACCGCCCCATCCTCCCATCGACGTTCCGAAAGCACTAGAACGGCTCAATCGCGGTGCAGACACGATGCCAATCACAAAACGGGATATCGGTCTCGTCAATGGTTCAATGCAAAGCAAATCGCGGCAGAAGGCGATGCGTGCAGAGGTGCGGTTAATCCGAAGCGATGAAGCCGCCTTCATTAACGACTGGGCGATTGTCCTTGCCGGCCGCTCAGACGTAGCCGCTGCTTTGCAAGAGGCAAAGAGCGTCGCGCTCCGTCCGGATTTGCGGACCCAAGTATTCAAGAAAGAACAGATTCGGCTTGTCGTAGCCGTGGGGAACTCCGACGATGCGAAAGCATTAATGACGGTTGCTTCAAAAATGGGATATCCAGACGCCACGCTGGTTAGCCTTTCCTCATGGTGCAAGGCGTCTGTAGTGAGCGGTGCACTCATTGAGTGCCACGGATAGGAAGCGCGGATTTTATCGCTTGCAGGTTTTGACTGGATGATGCTGAAATCATTTGGCGAGGCCACTGGTCTCCCAATCGCGCCATGGCGCGGGCGCGATGGATTCCTGACTTTCGTCCTTTGGGACCTGATATGCCAGATGGCGAGCCTGGGGCGCGACGGACATTACGCATGGCCAGCACGCGCCTCCCGACCTCCAGGGTGCTGGAAGGCCGTGTGTTCTCGAGCTCATATACGAATCAGTGCACGTGGGGCGCCTACCAACTCGCGTGGGACCGCGCGTACCGGCCCAAAATGGCATTCGTCATCCGCCCTCTCTTCGTTTCACAACGCGATTGAACGAGAGCCAATTTTTCCATGTGCGTTTAATCTTTTTGGGACTGAACGATAGCGTTTGCCTCCAAGGCAGCTAGGAATGCTACCCAACCAAAAAACGATCGGTCGTGAATGCGAGAAGCGTATTGTCTGTGCGCCAGCCGACATATCTCGCAAATTTGACGTTAGGGAATGCCTGACAGCAAGTCACGCTCCTTTCGACTACTTTTCAAAAACATTAGCGCAGAAAAACGAGAACTTTACGCGTCTTCCATGAGGGCCTCAGATGATGCGGCGTTGCAGAGCATTTCTGCACGCCTGCCGTCAGGACACTCATCGCGTGTCGGTCTACTTCGAATGCGCACGTCCCCGTTCTCGTTGATTCGAGGAGCAGATCATGGTCGGCTTGGTACGTCGCTGGCGATCATCGACCGCGACCATCGCGTTTGCCACTGTAGCGGCGGCGATTCTTTCTGCCTGCACGATCCAGTTGGCCCCGGCCCCTGACAAGGCGCTGAGCGATGGGATCAAAGGTCTGAACAACGACATCATGACCTTATACGCGACCGCAGGCATGGCGGCTACGAGGGACAGTTTCCCGCAGCGGGCCGACCGATACAACAAGATCATCGGAACTGCCGACGCCTTGGCGTTGCAGTCGCAAAGCCGCCCGGTTCCCGATAGCGCCATCAGAGACAAAGTCGAAAATGCCCTCCACGCGCGCTTCGTTTCCGACCCGCAACCGTCTGCTGCTGCCACCAGTGCGATGAAAATGGCAGCCGACGAATGCGCCGATGCTCTGCATGTACCGCGAACGCCAGCCATTCCACCCGTCGCCCCCGTACCTGCCGATACGCAACAGTACATCCCGGCAAGCGCGATGGCACTTACCCAGGTTTCGCGCGCCATCGCATTCCTGCGCGACACCGACTGCGCCCACGGCCTCAATAGCGGCCGGGTTGCAGTGAATAAAGGCGAAGTACAGCACTTCATTTCAGAAGCACTTTTCTACGAGTACATGTTGCAAAGATAGATTGTCGCGACTTAAGGAGCTGTCATGGCACTGGATCTGACCCACACCGCTTCTATCTTCAAGACCGACATCCTGTCGGCCGTCAAAAACGTGACGAGCAAGGATCTGCCCGCCGCGGCCGGATTCGCTCAAAGCCAGCTCCAGTCGCTTGCCCAACAGTCTGCGCTCGTCGCTGGGATGATCGAGGCCAATGCGTTCACTCCCGCCGAACAGATCTTCTATCTCGATGGTCTCGAGCAAATGGCAAAGGGGTTTGCACAGACGGTGATTCAGGTTATCGAGATCGAAATCGAGAAGTTGATTAACGCGGTGGTCTCGGCGATTTATGACGCCATCAACAGTGTGGCAGGTGTTGCGTTGGTCGCACCTCGTGTGACGGCATGAAAGTGGAGCGCAAAGCCGTCGGTATTGACCAGGCAGAGGCCCACGCATAGGCCGCATATAGGGGCCGGGCGTCAGGTGATGAAGCGAAACCTCTTAGGCAGAGGCACCATGTCGAATATCCAGATCGTGCCCGCATCGCAAGTCGATAGCGAAATGGCACCTGACTTTTCCTCGCCGAAATACAGGATGCTGGCGCAAGGCGACTCGTGGTTCTCGATTAATGGCCTGAACCTGTTCCGGGCGTCATCCCTGCTGCCGCATCTGGACTTCGGTGCGTCCACGATCGCCGTGAACTGCGCGGACCCCGGCGATACGCTCGCACACATGGTGGACTGGCGAAGAGACCCGTGGTTCGCCAGCTACCTGTGTGGTCCGCGCGAACGGCCGTGGGACGCCATGCTGCTTTCGGCGGGCGGAAACGATCTCATCGATGCACTGGGTGTCGGACCGACCGATCCGCACGGTACGCCGCATCCCCCAAGCGACCGTCTGCTGCTGACCCCGGCAGAGCGCGCGCAGCTTCCTGCTGGAAGTTATCTGTCCGAAGACGGATGGTCGATCTTTGCCGCGCATCTGCAGGCACAGTTCGTAGCGCTCGATTCCATGCGAGCGGCCAGCAAGAACAACCGCGATGTGCCGATCATCACGCACACCTACGACTACCCGATGCCGCGCGACGTCGGTGCGGGGCTGCATTTCGGACCGTGGCTATTCCCCGCATTGGTCAGCTATCAAGTGCCGGCCACAGACTGGCAGTCGCTAGCCAAGGTGTTGCTCGATCGCCTGTTCGGACTGGTGAGCAGCATGCCATTGAAGAACTTCCATGTCGTGAAGACGCTTGGCACGTTGCAGCCTGCCGACGTCAACCCGCAGATCAAAAGCGCCGACTGGCTGAATGAGATTCACCCGACCTCCGCAGGGTACGCGCAGATTGCGGCCAGGTTCTGCGACGAAGTCGCCACGCAGAGAATGCTGCCGTGACCAGGCTCACAGCTGGAAGGAGCCGTTCGAAGATCAGTTAAAGGAGCTTGACATGCCCGTTACCGTTGCAGGAACCATCGATGCGATCGTCGACCTCCATCACGACAGGCCGTTCGACGCCGCCAAGGCGAAAGCGGACGGCATCGCCGCGGTCATCCATAAAGCCAGCGAAGGTGCGACGTTCAAAGACGACCAGTACAAAACACGCCGGGAAGCAGCGCGAAAAGCTGGCTTGCTCTGGGGCGCGTATCACTTCTCGAGCGGTCGACCCGTCGCCGACCAGGTTCGCAATTTCCTGGAGGCAGTGGAATGGGGCGCTGCCGGCGTGGATAACACCGGCACCCTGCTCTGCCTCGATTTCGAGCCGAGTACCAGTGGACCTGACATGACACTCGATCAGGCACACGAGTTCGTGACGGCCATCAAGAACAAAAGCGGACGCTGGCCAATGATCTATGGCGCGAACATGCTTCGCGACGCCGTTCAATCGCATGGCGCGGACCCGATCCTGAAGAACTGTCCGTTGTGGTATGCGCGCTATCGTGACCAACCCATAGGAATACCCGTGGACACCTGGCCGAAATTTACGCTATGGCAGTACACGGACGGCAAAGCCGGTCCGTTGCCACAGGAGGTGAACGGCATGGGGCACACCGATCGCAACTGCTTTGCCGGTTCGCTCAATGGTCTCACAGAGTCGTGGCCGTTTGCAGACTATTTCAAAAGCGCGCCGTCCTCGACTGACCAGGGATGATGGTGAGTATGCACAGCCGCGTCGCAGAACGCCGCTGGCGAATCGGCGGTCAGACGCGCGACGCCTTCGTAAACCCGTGATCCTGATCAAAGGAGGTCGACATGACGCAACTGTCCCCACACTTTGGGCTCGCCGAATTCACGCAAAGTCAGACCGCGATACGGCGTGGCATTAATAACACGCCCTCGTCTGCGGCAATCGACAACCTCACACGCGTGGCGCAATTGCTGGAAAGCGTGCGCACACTGCTCGGCAACCAGCCGATATCGATCTCATCGGGTTACAGATCGCCGGGTGTGAATGCTGCCGTCGGTGGCGCACCGAATAGCAGGCATCTTTTGGGACTCGCCGCCGACTTCACTTGTCCGTCGTTTGGCGAGCCACGCGATATATGCCTCAAGATCAAAAGCTCCGCGCTGATTTTCGATCAGCTGATCTTCGAGGGGACTTGGGTACACATCGGACTTTCACCGGCAGGCGAACAGGTCAGGCAACAGATCCTGACTGCGCACTTCAAGGGCGGGACCGTCACCTATACCGAGTCCGTGGTGTAAGCGATGAACAGGGGAGCCTCTTATGTTCGATACTCATTGCAGTTGGTGCTTCTGCTCGCATCTTTTTTGTGCTTCGACCTCGCCGCAGGGCAAGCGTCCGGATCGGCCGCATCGGTGCCTGCAAGTACAGGTGCTTCTAACACCTCCGACGTAACGGCCTCTCAAACAAATGCCATCGACGACAAGAAGATTGCCGACACGGCATGCACCGCGCAATCGGCCGAAGCCACGGTCAGCCAGATCGGAAAGATCGCGGCGTCCACGGATCGCGTGCGTGCGGTAAGCAGCCTGGTTTACGTGCCCGACTTCGGATCGATCGACGTATTGCTTTACAGGCCGTTCGCCGGTGCACAGGAGAAGGATGATAAGCGCGTGAGCTATCGCGCCGTCCTGATGGACACGGATACGGTCAATCTCTTGACCAGCACGGGCCGCCAGACGAATCGCGACATGAACCCGATCATCGCGCGTTTCGCGGAGATATATCCCGCCGCACGAGTGTCCGCCGAGGCGGCGACGACCGGCGAAGCGGGTACCGATTTCATGCGTCGCGAATCCACCGAGTCGAAGACGATTGTGCGCTTCGGCCCGGATCTCAACCACGTCCCACTATGGAGCAGCCGCGCCGTGGTATTCGTCATCGGCTGTTCCGGCGCGGATGCGAGCGTGCCCGCGTTTATCGCCTCGTTCGATACGCGCGTGTCGAACAAGGCGTGGTGTTTAGCCTTCGCCGTGTTCTTGTGCATCCTTAGCTACTGCCTCGCGGTGCTGGCGACCTTTTTCATTCGCAAGTCGCAGCGCATGGCTGACAAGGCCGGCCCCGATCATCCGCAAACGGGCACCAATTACGCTTCGTGGCAGCGGCACTTCGATCCGGTCGTGCTAACTGCCGGAGCCAACGGGCGCGGCAGTCCTGCGAAGCTGCAGGTCCTGTTCTTCTCACTGCTCATTCTCGGACTGGTGTTCTACATCTGGATGCTCACCGGGCATCTCACGGGATTGTCGACCACGGTCCTGCTATTGATGGGCATTTCGGGGCTCGGAGCAACGGCGTCGGCCGGCGCCGAATTGACGAAGAACCGGCTTGATTTCGAGAACTGGGCATGGCTGATCGATCGCGGCTGGTTGCCTGCGGGCGGCGTAGCGGAAGCGAACCTCGCGCAATGGAAGGACATCGTCGCGACCGACGGCGAATTCGACGTCACGCGTTTTCAGATGGTGACCTTCAGCGTGTTGGTCGGCCTCGCGTTGCTCGGGGCTGGCGCGCATCAAAACGATTTGAGCTCGTTCGACATACCTCAGGCTTTGCTCGGCATTCTAGGTCTGAGTCAGGTCGTCTATGTGGCGGGCAAGCTCGTCGCGCCGCCGTCCATTTCGGATCTGAACAAGCAACTGGCCGTTCTGCGGCAAGCCGAAACCACGCTACGCAACAAGCTCGATGAGGCGAATGCGCGCGTGCTAGGAGACACCGTCGTCCTGCTGGCCGAAGACGACAAGGTCAAGGTCGCGAAGGTCGCGTATAGCACCTATCTGGAGGCGTGGCAAGCGGCGCGCACGATGTTCGAGACCACACTCGGGCGACTCGTGCCGAAGCAGGCCGAAGAACTCAGGCCGCCTTTTCCGGTTCCGCATGTGGTATGCGCGACGGCCGGAAAGCTGCCCGACGCCCGCGTCGGTGAGGCCTATAGCACGATCCTGTCCGCCATCGGTGGCAAGGGGCCGTATACGTGGAGTCTCTGCAAGGGAGATCTGCCGCCCGGACTCTCGCTCACGTCTAATGGCGTGCTAAGCGGCATACCTACGGCTGCAAGGAAATTCGATTTCACGTTGCAGGTGATGGACACGGCGCAAACAACGGCTACGGAAGCGTTCACGCTTTCTGTTCGCGATGTTGCGGCTGGATGACCTCGCTCCGGCCAACCACCGTTGCGACCAATCGGCTTTCGCTGAACCACGTGCTCACTCGCACGGAGACACTCTTCTCACGTATGTAGGAGAGCGACGCGAGGGGCGGTCGCCCCTGCATAACGCAGGAGGCGCTAATTTCTGCACTGCTGCCGATGCTGTATTCGATTCGCAGCGAACGCATGTTTTCAGCGAGGGTCGGGCACAAACCTCAGACTCGCTGAAGTCACACAGAGTCAGACAGCTAAACGACGAGTTATCGAAAGCACACCGTCGGAATCGACGTTCGAGGTTTAAATCGCGTGCGTCGTAGCCCGGACAGAAGGTTGAGAGACTAAGTGAGACTATACCGATAGCGCACCGCTTGGCTTTATGCTTGTAGCCAACTCACGCTGCATAGATATCGATGCCTCCCTGATCAATCCATAGAGAACGTTTGGACCTGGAGACTGCCGTGGATCATTCCCACTCTTCTGATAGCGTCGTGTGTTCTCGATGCACCGCAAATAACTCACTGAAGAATAAATTTTGCGGGCAGTGTGGAGCTCCGCTGGACATTGCAAGCGGTCAGGTGGCCGCCTACCTCGATGCGAACTTGAAGGGTCGCATCGATGAAGTCCTGAAAGAACGATTTCGTGAGCAATCGGTTGTGGAAACGGAATTGGCTGCGCGGGTGGCAGAGCGAATTTCGAGTTGGGCGAAACTTTTTGGCGTCTACGTGGGTATACCATTGCTCGCGGCCGGTGCTTACCTCGCTTGGATCGGATTCGACGTCAATAACAGTCTGACGCAGCTTCATCAAAAGCTAAATGAAATAAAGAAGAGTAGTGACGAGCTTGCCAATCTGGTCAGCGCGACCAAACAACGTGCCGATAACCTCGCGAAGCCTGCGGACGAACTAGAGCGCAAGATTGCGGAAAGTTCAGCTTTATTGGCACAAGTACCAACTCTCGTAACTTCCGTGACCCAACTCAGTGATCGAATCGCTAGAACGGGCGCGAACCAGCTATTGGAACTCAGAAACAAGGGTCAAGCTGTGGGTATTGATGCAAGCCATTTCGAAGGTCCATTGCAAGTGGCGAAGCTTAAGACAGCAGGCGTCTCCTTTACTTTTTTGAAGGCAAGCGAAGGCAAGAGTCTTCGCGATCCGCAGTTTATGGCAAATTGTAGATCAGCTCACGATGCCGGCCTTGCATGTGGCGGATATCACGTACTTCATAGCGGCGACCCCGAAAGCCAAGCTAGAACTTTCATTGATTTGTTGAAGGAAGCACCGGTGGATTTGCCGCCAGCGGTCACGTTCGAGCCCGGCGCCGCAGGGAGATCTCCAACTCTCCGGGACTTAAAGATATTCGCCAGCGCCGTTGAGCGCGGCTACGGTTGCACGCCCATAGTGTACGGTGGGACCTTTCTGAAATCAGTCGCAACCACGGCCGACAGCGACCTGGCTAGATATCCTCTCTGGCTCGCACAATACTCAACCGCACCAAGCGTGATAGCCCCATGGAGAAACTGGACCTTCTGGCAATTCACTGATCGACTTTCAATCAATGGGCTTCCCGGACTGGATTTCAACACGTTTAACGGGAGCACAGCCGACTTGAAGGAATTCGTTTCGAAAGTTTGCGCTTCATCGAAGCGTTAGGAACTTTGGCAGAAAAGGTCAGCAATCCTCTTTTAGATGGCCGGAGCGGACACACGTCGGAATTCTGGCCCCACATGATGATTTCTGACCGACCGCCCTGCAGGTTCTGTTGAAAGGCAAACCCTTAGGCGACAATTTCTTGATAAAAGTAATCGCGTCACCGGATATGGACCGGCAGGTACGCGACACGCCACCGTCAGCAATCCGCCGCATCGCTGAAGTAGACCTCAACCCGCCTCAAGGTCCGCTAAGGCCGACAAGTGCGGGTTGAGCATCGGGCGGGTTTCGGAGTGGACAAGCCGTTCGCGTGACCACTGCATGGCTCAGGCGAGTGGCAGAAAGTGGCCGATAATTACCAATCCGTGCGCAATCGGAGAGAGCGTTGCGCGAGTGGCAGCGCACCCTCTTCGGACATAGAATGCTTCGTCCGTTAATTGACGGCTTTCGAGGTCGTACGGCGGTCAACCACGTTGGTTGCAGTGTCCGGCTCGATCGAAGCGTCATTTATACCCTCGTGCGTATCAGCTATCACACTAGAGCAATTGCATTGCCTGATTCTAGTAGTAGGAGTTGTATCCCGTAACGCTGAGATGCCTCATCGATCGTCCGTTCGATGATGTCTTCGTCGAGACCCATAAACCGTGCGAAGAATTTGATCGTTGGAATATCAGACCCGACCGTGTTTGCCAGGCCAATTGCTGCGAGGCCGCGCACGAGGTCGAAATCGTTGTCAAGCACGCCGAGCAAACCGCATTCACTCATCCGACGCAGGACATCGTCGACGGCCCCTCGCTGGCCTGCAGGGTCGCGAGCGTGCCATAGGTCTTGGTCGCTGCCCTCAGGCAGTTCAACTTATTATGCTCAAAGAACATGCGCAGCCGTGGATCGTCTTTCGCATTCTCCAATGCGTCTTCAAGGTCGCGATGCACGTTAGCGCTAATCGTCTGATTCACTGCATATCGGAAGACCCGTTGCAACTCGGCCTGATCGATATCCCCAAACGACCGAACGAGGTAACGGTGCATCTCTGAGACAAATACTACCGCCACGTATTGCGAGCTGGAGGGCAGCACAACCATTAGACTGCCCTCGTGCTCCCCATAAGGAAGATCGCTCTCCAACTCGTAGCGAATAAGCGGAGCGTCGACGGATTCGATTCGAGTCCCTGGCGGACCCGCCTTCGCCAGCGCCGCCACCGATCCCATGGTCAGGTACTTGCGTTCCTCCAACGTCATGAACGCATGAGCCGCGAACTTACTGAGCCGCCCTTCATCGTGGATATCGGAGGAGAGAGCGAGCAGTTGCTCCGTCGCGATCCAGCTTTGCCTGTTATCGGCGCCTATGGCTTCTTCAACGGGAAGCCCGTGGGCACATGCTTCCTCCCACATAGCTACACTTTCTGCTAAATCGTTGCTCTCGTCGAGGAGACTGCCAAACCGCCCGTAAATGTAGTTTGCAATAGCTTCGGATGTTCGAACCTCATCGGCTTCTTCGGACAACAGTACGAGAACCAAATTGGGGTCGTCGTAAATATAACTGCGCATGTATGAAAGAAAGAGTTCTCGGTCGAGAAACGCAGGCACGCGTCCAGCCAGCGTCGCCCACAGCACCTTGACTGATAGATAGTTCGGCTTGAACAATCGGGAAAGTCTTGTGCGGTGAACCCATTCGGCAGAAATGGCATTGTGGGAATTGCAGGGACCTGGCATATTCATGCATAAATCCTGCAAATCCTGACGAGGTGCGGATGGGTCCCAAGACGCCTGTGACAGAGGGAGATTTCTTCCGGCAGCCGCTGCGTGAACAGATCAATCTGAAGCATCCGCTGGTTCGCCTGGCCAAGTTGGTCAAGTGGGATCGGCTGGGCGCATCGATGAGCGAGAGCTTCGTGTCGCGCAAGGGGCGGCCCGCAACTTCGCCCAGGCTGATCGCGGGCCTGCTGTATCTGCAGCACGCGTTCGACCTGTCTGACGAAGAGGTCGTGTGGCAATGGGTGGAGAACCCGTACTGGCAGGTTTTTACGGGCGAAACGTACCTGCAGACTGAGCCGCCGATCGACCCCTCGAGCCTGACGCGCTGGCGCAAGCGGCTCGGGGAGGCGGGAGTCGAAGAACTGCTGGCCGAGACAATCGAGGCCGCAAAGCGTGCCGGTGTAATCAAGGCTGCGAGCGTGAAACGCGTGATCGTCGATACGACCGTCATGCAGAAGGCGATCGCGCATCCCACCGATTCTCGCCTGCTCGAGCGATGTCGCGAACATCTGGTGAAGGCCGCAGCGCGTCACGGCCTGAAACTGCGGCAGAACTACAACCGCGAGGCGCCACACCTGGCACGTCAGATTGGCCGATACGCCCATGCCAAGCAGTACAAACGGATGAAGAAGGTGTTGCGTACGTTGCGCTCGCGCGTGGGTCGGGTGATGCGTGACGTGGAGCGGCAGATCGATGCGGTGTCCGACGGCAGTCGCCCGGCCCTGCAAGAACTGATTGGCCGCACGAAGCGGATCCTGTCGCAAAAGGCCAAGGACAAAAACAAGCTCTACGCACTGCATGCGCCAGAGGTGGAGTGCCTGGCCAAAGGCAAGGCGCGCACGCCGTATGAGTTTGGGGTGAAAGTGTCGATCACGACGACGCACAAGGAAGGTCTGGTCGTGGGAATGCGCTCGATGCCGGGCAATCCCTACGACGGGCACACACTTGCAGAAGCGCTCGAGCAGGCGGCGATCCTGAGCGACGTCACGCCGGAAATCGCCGTCGTCGACCGTGGCTACAAGAGTGTTGCTGTCGACGGCGTGAAGATCTACCACCCAGGCTTGCGGCGAGGCATCACACGCGGACTACGGGCGATGATCAGGCGACGCAGCGCAATTGAGCCAGCCATCGGCCACATGAAGACAGACGGGAAGCTGGACCGGAACTGGCTGAAGGGCACACTCGGCGATGCGGGATCATCCGCAGGTTGTGACCGGCACCACATAGCACCGCGTGCATCCTCAGGAAGCTGCAGCTTTTTTGCGCCCTCGCTCTTCTCGCATTGTTCGCCCCTGTCGATCAGACAACGCCCGTCGTCTGACGCCGACGACAGACGAAAACGCTTTATTCAGGGCCGACTAGATAGCCGGCAAGATAGCCCTCCTCGCATTCGAAAGGCCCCGCGTAAATCCCTAATGCCGTTCAGTTAAGCGCTGAACGGCATTTTTGTTTTGGTTGCGAGAAGGTGTTGTAAACGACACGCCGAGCTGTTAACTTTTCGGCGCGATGCTTTCCAGTCACCTGACCTTCCTGCTCGAAGCGCAACAGCCGGCCGACCTCAGCCGGCTGGCTGAGCATCTGCCCTACGAATGGATCGAACGGGCGGTGCAGGCTACGGGGGCGGCGAGTATTCGGCGGCGGCGCTTGCCTGCTGAGCAGGTGGTCTGGCTGGTAATCGCGCTGGCGATGTACCGGCACTGGTCGATTAGCGAGGTGCTCGACAGTCTCGATCTGGCCTTGCCCAACGAGGCCGCGCCGTTTGTCAGCAAGAGCGCGGTGGTGCAGGCACGCCAACGCATCGGCGAGGCACCGATGGCCTGGCTGTTTGAGCAGACGGCGCGGGCGTGGACGACTCAGGACGCGGCTCACCATGCGTTCAA
>NZ_FNYE01000030.1 GCF_900108945.1 Paraburkholderia diazotrophica
CTAGTACGACATCCCGTAAATACGTTGAATAATTAAACCTTGGTTATCATGTCGGGATGAGCCGAGGCCGTCACGCAACGTCAGTGAAGCTGACGAAGAAAGAAAAAGAGAAACTCCTGTCGCTGATCGCACAGAAGACGGCCCCGCAGCGGGATGTGATGCGGGCTCGGATTGCGTTGTGGGCACATGAGGGACACTCGAATACTGTGATTGCGCGAGAGCTCGGCGTATCGGTGCAGACGGTCAGCACGTGGCGCAAGCGCATTGCGCGGCAAGGCGCACAGGGCATTCGGGAAGGTGAGCGCAGTGGCCGTCCGCCGCGCATTGCGCAGGAAACGCGACTGCAATTGATTGCGTTGGCTTGCGAAGCGCAGGAACCGCAGGGGCGGCTCACGCCGACGCTCGACGAGATCGTGACGCGCGCAATCGAGCGCGGCATCGTCGAACAGATCAGCCGTAGCCATGTTCAGCGGATCTTGCAGGCCGGCGACGTGCGCCCGCACCGGGTGCAGCAATGGCTACACAGTCCCGACCCCGCCTTTCGCGAGAAGGTCAATGTAATTTGCAAGCTGTATCGCAAGGCGCCCAAAAACGCGGTGGTGCTCAGCATCGACGAGAAGACAGGTATCCAGGCCATCGAGCGCAAGCATCCGGGGCGTGCACCGGCGGCGGGACGGCTGCGTCGTCGGGAGTTTGAATATATCCGCCACGGTACCCAGGCGTTGATTGCTGCGCTGGATGTGCACACGGGAAAGGTGTTGGCAGAGTGCCGCGAGCGGCGTACCCAGGACGATCTGGTAGCCTTCATGGAGCGCGTGGCTGCTGCATACCCGGGCAAGCAGGTGCACGTGGTTTGGGACAACCTGAACACGCACCGCGCCCAGGCCGTCTGGCAGCCGTTCAATGCGCGACATGGCAAGCGGTTTCACTTCCACTTCACGCCGTTGCACGCGAGTTGGGTCAATCAGATTGAACTATGGTTTGCGCGCTACACGCGCCGGGTATTGCGCCATGCCAGCCATACCAGCACCGCGCACCTGCGCGAGCGAACCGCGCAGTTTATCCGCCAGCATAATCAGGCAGCGCGCCCCTTCAAATGGAGTTTCCGGGGCTACCCACTACAAACCGGCGCAACGTAATCGAGGGGACCGACGTGCCAGCCATACCCACCAAACATTACGCGGCCGAACTTCAGCGTCAACTACGCACCTTGCTCGGCCATGACCAAATTGTTACGCAAGCCTACGGACGTCACCTGCTGATCAAACGTCTGGACGATGAGGAGCCCACTGTTGTGGCGCGCCTCACAGAGCTCGGCCGCAATCGTTATGGCGCTGCCTTCCGCAGCCATAGTGGTCGTTGGGAACCGCTGCCCGGAACCGGCTCGCTCGAGGAGATGGCCGATGTCGTCGTCACGCTCCTGCAGCCCTATTTACAGTCGGATAATTAATCAAGCAATTTACGGGATGTTGTACTAGCACCGCGCGCATCACATGAAAGCACGCATAAGCACGTATCAAGCAATATTGTCATCTCCGAGCCCATCGCACGCGGCGACGGCGGCTATGGAGCCAGCCTGATGCTCGACGAGCGTAGCGCAGACGTTAGCGACCACCTGACCGGGCATCACATTCCCGGCATGCTCTTAGCCGAAGCCTCGCGGCAAATGATGATCGCCGTCGTCGAGCGTTTTTATTTGCCGGTGCGACGCCGCGCGCCGATTCGGTTCGTTACGCATGAGATGTCACTCGAATATCACGACTTCATGTTGCCGTTGCCCGTCGATATTTTGTTTCTTCCCATGAAGCTGCGCCGCGTGAGTGATTTGAATCTGAAACTTTCCTGCGCCATCCGCCTCACGCAACGCAATCGAATCGGCGCAGTCGCGCGCTTCGGCGTCTCCGTTATCGATCGACGCTATCTGGAGGCGCGCGAGGGTGTGATATTGGGCGCCGCGCTCGACGAAGTCTCGGCATCGCGATGACTGATTTCGCGGTGTCTATTCCAGTTTTCACTGAACAAAAAGGCAAGCGCCATACTATGAGAGAGCGAATCATCAAAATCATTTGGTCGGCCATCGATAGGGAGAACGACCTCCGCGATACACCGATCGACGTATCAGCTGGCGAAGACACGCAGCTGTATGGCTTGAACGGGCAGGTCGACTCACTAGGACTTGTCTCCCTCGTCGTCGAAGTTGAGAGCGAGATCGAACGGAAGCTCGGCGCAAGCGTGACACTTGTCAGTGATCGCGCCATGTCGGCGCGCCGTAGCCCCTTCGCGACGATAGCTTCGCTCGCGGATTACGCGCTCAGCCTAACTAGCGAGGTAACCGGTGTCTGACTCACACGCCCCAATCACGCTGATCACTGGTACCCGTAAAGGCATCGGCCGCCATCTTGCTGAGCACTATGTCTGGCGCGGGCATCGCGTAATCGGTTGCAGCCGGCAGTCAGCTGAGTTCAAGCTCCCGAACTACGAGCATGTGCTCAGCGACGTCGCCGACGAAACCGCCGTAGTCGCCCTCTGTTCGTATGTGCGAAAGCGGTACGGTGGTCTCGATCATCTTGTCAACAACGCGGGTATCGCCAGCATGAACCACTCCTTGCTGACGCCACTTGACACTGCTCGCCGCATCGTCGAGACGAACTTGATCGGTACTTTCTTGCTGAGCCGGGAAGCCGCGAAGCTCATGAAGGGTAGAAAGCGCGGGCGTATCGTCAATTTTTCGACCGTGGCGCGACCGCTCAAGCTCGACGGCGAGGCGATCTACGCGTCGTCGAAGGCGGCCGTGGAATCGCTTACGTCGATCATGGCGCGCGAACTCGCGAGCTACGGTATCACCGTGAACGCTGTAGGACCGACCCCGGTCGACACAGATCTTACGCGCGTAGTGCCGAAAGACAAGATGCGGGCGCTGCTCAATCGCCAAGCGATTCGGCGATATGGAACATTCGACGATGTCTCGAACGTCGTCGACTTCTTTCTCTCCGAGCGCAGCGACTTCATCACCGGACAAACAGTTTTTCTGGGTGGTGTTTGACGCGATTCATCTCGATCGCGGCTAATCAGCCCAAGACGCCAATAAGGTATGCCATGAATACTGATCTATTACTTGACGAACTTGCAAGCCTGCTCGAAGTCCCGCGCGACACTTTGTTGCCTGACGTCGAGCTCGATCGCTTCGAGACCTGGGATTCGCTGACGAAGGTTTCGCTGATTGGCGTCTGCCAGGACCGTTATGACTTCGCGGCCGATGGCGCCATGTTCGATCACGTCCGCACCGTGGGCGAATTGCTCGATGTTGTCCAAGGGGCCGTCGGCGCCGACGGCCCTGACGCGCCATGAACGCGTCGCTGCGCGGCGTCGCCATTCATGCGGTTGCTGCAGCGTTACCAGCGCGCGCGTTGCCACTTTCTGAGCTCGAGCACTTGTTCGGCGCGCTCGAAGTCAAGCGGATCGCGCGCAGTACTGGCATCAACGCGGTCCGGGTCGCCGGTGCGCTAACGACCGGCGATCTTTGCGTGGCCGCAGGAGAGTCACTATTTGCGCAAACAGATGTCGATCGCGCATCGATCGACGGCGTGGTCGTCGTGACGCAAACGCCCGATTTCGCAATGCCCGCGACGAGTGCGCTCGTCGCACATCGACTTGGCATGCGGCACAACGTCGTCACGTTCGACGTCAATTGCGGTTGCTCCGGCTACATCTACGGACTCTATCAAGGCGCGATGCTAGTTTCGGCAGGCGGATGCGGACGCGTGCTTGTTTGCACGGGTGACGTTATCACCAAGCTGCTCAATCCTGATGACCGGCACGTGCGTTTGGTGTTCGGCGATGCGGCCACGGCCACGCTCGTCGAGCGCGGCAGCGATACACTCGATTTCGCTTTCTGGACCGACGGCGCCGGCAGCCGCTTCTTGAACACGCCGATGCACTATGGAGACGCCTTGGGCGAAAGCGTGCGCTGGGGACACTTGCACATGGACGGCGCTGGCGTCATGAACTTTGCGCTCGAGCGAGTGCCGCGGGCAATCGGCGAATTCTTGCGGCGTCATGGCGTTCGGATGGCCGAAGTTCCTGTCTTTCTACTGCATCAGGCGAATCAATTTATGCTTGAGTACCTCGCCAAGCGGCTCGGCGTCACAAGATCGAAAGTGCCCGTCAACGTCGGTCAGGTAGGCAATACGGGACCGTCTTCGATCCCGCTTTGCCTCGCGCTCGATGCGACCGAGCGTGCGCTTGCACACGATGGTGCGGTCGCTTGCGGGTTCGGTGTGGGTTTATCGGTGGGGGTCGCGCGCTTGCCCCTCGCCAACTCGATTGTCGTGCCGCCCGTCGATGTGCTCGAGTCCGGAAGCCGCTAGCACGGCTCCCTGCAGATGGCGTCTACGATTTCTAGCGAAACATAATTCAATTGAAGTGAGACGACCAAATTTTAAACGCTTAACGAAAATAACTTAGGATATCTACGTGACAATTAAATCGATCTGGTTTGACTTCGGCGGCGTATTGTCTCCGACCATCGACGATCTGTACAAGACCTACGAACGCAAGACCGGCGTCAATCGCGGGCAGATGGAGTCGGCGATGGCGGAGGTCGCCCGACCGCTAGGCGCGCATTTTCTTGCACCGATCGAACTTGCGATGATCACTCAATTCCAGTGGGCGGCTGGCATGCGCGAGGCGCTCGGGCGCTTATATCCCGAGCTCGATATCTCGCATTGCGATTTCGATCGCCACGGCGAGCAGTGGTTTGCCGATAACGACGCCAATCCGGCCATGATCGCGCTCGTGCATGAATACAAGCGAGCAGGTTTCAAGGTTGGCATCTTGACCAACAACGTCGTCGAGTGGGAACGGCCGTGGCGGCGCATGGTCGAGCTCGACGGAGTCGTCGATGACATCGTCGATTCGTGCAAGGTTCTCGTGCGCAAGCCCGATCCGCGCATCTTTGAGCTTTCGGCGAAGCGTGTTGGTTGCGCGCCCGAGGAATGTGTGCTCATCGACGATCTCCCCGAAAACTGCGATGCGGCGCGGGCGTCAGGGTGGAGCGCCATCCTATTCCGTAACAACGAGCAGGTCACGCGTGAACTGCGCGAGCTCGTCGGAATGCCGCTCACCGCTTGATTCGACCACTGACGGGAGATCCCAAACATGCTGACCAGCACTCGCGTTTGCGTGCTCGACATCCCCAATCTCGATGCCGCGCCGTACTACATGCCGATCGAAGCAGACACGCCCTTCCCACAAATTCGCATCCCGAGCGGCCATGCGGCGGTCCATCTTACACGTTATGAAGACGTCAAGATCGCGCTTGGTGATCCGGCGATCAGCCGTACGCTTTGCAACGTCGAAGGTGGCCCGACCTTTCTGCCGGGTACAACACAGAAGGAGCTGCTGCTGAACCTGGACGATCCCGCGCACGCACGCTCGCGTGCCACGATCTCGAAAGACTTCAGCCCGCGCGGCGTCGAGACGCTGCGTGAAGTCGTCGATGCGACAGTGCGCCGCGGTATCGCCGACATGCTCGAAGGAAAACGCGCCCCCAACGTATTCGCCTCGGTATTGGAAGACGTGACTTCGACGGCCGTCTGCCACATCCTCGGCATTCCGCTCCAGGATCGGCCTATGTTTCAGCAATGGAGCCGGATCATTCAAGTCGTGCCGCCCGACGATGTCGCGGGCATCGAAGTCGCCGTGAAGGCGTGCTACAGCTATCTGATGGAATTCGTAACGGGCCAACGCGCTGCGGCTCCAGACGGATTCATCCGGCGCTACGTCGATAACCGGAGGAACATGCATGAGCCACTCGATGATGCGGAATTCGTCGGCGTGCTGCTCGGCATTCTGCTTGGCGGCGATCACAACGCACTCAGTGTCATGACCAAGTGCGTGTACACGCTGTTGTGTGCGCCATCGCTTTGGGCTCACATCGTCGGAAATCCGACCAGAATTCCGACGATGATTGAAGAGCTGATCCGACTCATTCCGATCGGCAAGCTCTCGGCCTTCCCGCGCATCGCGACGCGCGAGATCGTGACATCGGTCGGCACGATCCCCGAAGGCAGCGTCGTCTATGCGAACGTTTTTCTCGCGAATCGCGACCCCGAAGTCTTCCCGGAGCCACTGACCATCGATCCTGAGCGCATCAATACGAAGCCGCATTTGCAATTCGGCTACGGCATTCACAGCTGTATGGGGCCGGCACTCGCTCGGCTTGAAATTTCCATCGTCTTGAACGCGCTCGTGGCGATGGCGCCGTCGATGCAGCTCGATGCCGATCCCGACTCGCTGCGCTGGATTAACGGCACGGTGCTACGTCGTCCCGATGAACTACCTGTTCGCTTCGACGCATTAGCAGGAAAATCGCCACACTCCATTCACGCGAGTCAATCATGAATCGGAAGCCTTTGATCGAGCTGTTACGAACGTTCGCCGAGCGGCCGGCCATCAACACGACTTCAGCGTCATACACCTACGCTCACCTAGCAGACGAGGTGGAGCGGCAGTTGCAGCGCCTGTCAGATGCAGGGGTCGCCCCGGGGGCGACGGTCTTTTTACAAGGCGACTATTCGTTTGGCGGCATCGCACTTTTTTTGGCGATGTACCAGAACGACAACATCATCGCCATGAATACGTCCGACAACGCGCAGGAAATCGACAGCAAGCGGGCGACCGCAAATGCGTCGTTCTTCGCCGAGACTGGCGGATGCAAGATAGAGCCCTCGCCGGCACAAGAGGACGTTAGCGCACCGCTCGTATCAGCACTGCGCGAGCAGAGGCACGCGGGACTGATTCTCTTTAGTAGCGGAACGACCGGCAAACCCAAGGCCATGTTGCACGATCTCGATCGACTCATCGACGGCTACTTAGGACGCCGCTCGCGGCCGCTGAGCATGCTGCTATTCCTGCTGTTCGATCACATCGGTGGCATCAACACGCTGCTCAATATCTTGTCGATTGGCGGTGGCGCGACGCTCGTCGACGAAAAGACGCCCGCGCGCGTCGCTGCGCTGATCGAGCGTTTCAAGGTCTCGGTGCTCCCGACGTCCCCGACGTTCTTGAATCTGTTGTTGCTGGCTGACGTCGCCGACCAGAACGCCCTCACGTCGCTGCGCATGATTACGTATGGCACCGAGCCGATGCCGGAGAGCTTGCTGCAAAGCCTGCGCGAGGTACTTCCTCGCGTGAAACTCTTGCAGACGTTTGGCACGAGCGAGACTGGCATCGTCAGCACGACTTCGATTTCTTCGAACAGCCTGTTCATGAAATTCAATGACGCGTCGACCGAGTACAAGGTCGTCGACGGCGAACTGTGGCTGCGCAGCACGCGGCAGATCCTCGGCTACCTGAATCATCCGTCCGACAGCTTCACCGATGACGGTTGGTTCAGGACAGGCGATCTCGTCGAGCAAGGTGAGGATGGCTCCGTGCGGATTCGCGGGCGTCGCAAGGAAGTCATCAACGTCGGCGGCGAGAAGGTGTTTCCGGCCGAAGTCGAATCAGTGCTGCTCAAGCATCCGTGGGTGCGCGATTGTCGCGCCTACGGGCAGGCGAACGGGATCACGGGGCAGTTCGTCGCCGCCGATGTCGTGCTCGACGCGCAATGCGGACAACAAGTGGACGCGGCGTTGCGGGAAATCCGTGCTTTCGCGCGCAGCAACATGGACAGCTATAAGGCACCCGTTCGCCTGAACGCGGTCGGGGCGATCGCCTATTCAGCGCGCTTCAAAAAGCTGCTGGGTTCGCCCAATCGACAATCATCAACGGAACTTTGATGGAGGATGACCTTATGGAGCATTCGCGATTTGAACGCGGCACGCAGCGGCTGACGGAGGTGGTTGGCGAAGCGGGCATGCAGGTGATCGAATTGCTGCGTCGCGTTTCACCCGACATGGCGCGTTATACGATCGAGTTTTCCTATGGCGACATCTACGCGCGGGGGGCGCTGGACGACCGGTCGCGTCAGATCGCCGCTGTCGCCGCACTGTCGGTGCTCGGGCATTGCCGTCCTCAGTTAAAAGTGCATGTCAACGGGGCACTCAACGTCGGATGTACACCGAGGGAGATTGTCGAGATTATCTTACAAACGACCTTGTATGCGGGTTTTGCCGTGGCGACCAACGCGTTGCTCGCGGCGCAAGAAGTGTTCGAGGAGCGCGGCGCTCTGGCTGGCATCACTGGCTAGCCAGGCTGCGAAAGGGGGCCTCGATAAGACGCGTCACCACGATCAGTTCGTAAAGAAGTGGCCGTGCTTGATCCCGTTGACACATTTATTGTCACTTGAAGTGCATTGAATGTGATCGGACGGGACAATGTGCTGCAGATACGAGATCCCGGTTCGCAACGCTGTGCGGCAACATATGCTGCCAATTAACGATCCGTACTGTGCTGCAACGATCTCTGCAAGCAACAGTCCGGAGCGGACGGATAGCGGCGTCTAGATCGCGATGCGAGTTGGCGAGCATTTTTTCAGCATCTACGTGACTACGGATTACCAATTCTTTTTGGCCATAAAAGCGAACCAGAAATCTGCGAGCCGCTTCTCGCCCTCACCGACGACGTTGCCCGGGCGCTAGCAGAAGATGATCACGGCAGGGTCCGACTTGAGCAAAATCCACTGATCTTCTGCCGTAGGGTCGCTGCTCTTCCCGCCGCCCGGCGCGATGATGACGCTAAAAATCCGGCCGGATATTAGCATCGCCGATGGCGCCGATTCGCGAGCAAACACTGTTCCTGCGCCGCATCGATTTGCAAAGCCTGAATATTGATTCGTTTGGCTGAAGCCAAAGGAGTAGATCGCACACAAATCGCACAAGTCACATAGCGCATCCACTTCTAAACGGAGTGAGAAGTACTCTCAATTTGAGAACGTTCGAAAGCTCTTCTTCAGCGAGTTCAAGCGTCGAGTCGTTGCACGCTCAAAGCCGCGCATTTCATTGAATGGCGTACCGTTTCCGTAAAACGCCAGGCAAATACCGCTCATAGTCACAAAAGATTCTTGCTACATGTGTCGCCACGACCTAAAGTCCATTGCATTCCGCTGTTGATTACCCACTGTTGAACGCGGGCTGGTGGCGTGTGTGTGCCGCCTGAGGACAAGAGCAGACTTGAACGTTGTGATAGAGCCGTAACCGACGCGGTGTCGGTGTTCACCGCTGATGGCATGCAGCAGCCGGATGGGTAGCGCATGTGCAGCCTCGGAAGCTACTGTCGCGACTGTTGCAGACCGCAAATGAAAAGAGAGGGCTTTCATGCGTCGCAACACATCCAATGTACTTCTCCCAGGGACAACACTCGTTCTCGCGTTGGCCGCAAGTGCAACGAGCCTGGCTGCCCCCGTTCTCGTTTCCACGACACCCAGCCCGTTTGCAAACTGCACGATCGGCGGACCCGGCACGAACTTCGTGAACGCCGAGGTCGAACCGTGGCTGGCCGTCAATCCCGCCAATCAGTCGAACCTGATCGGCGTATGGCAACAGGACCGCTGGGACAATGGCGGAGCACACGGTCTCGTCGCCGGCTACTCTTTCGATGGCGGTCAGACGTGGAAACAGACCAATCTTCCCTTCAGTGCATGCGCAAACGGACTCGGATATGAGCGTGCGTCAGACCCGTGGGTGTCCATCGGACCGGACGGCACGGCCTATTCGGTATCCATTTCCTTCAACCAGTCCAATAACAACAACGCGGTGGCCGCGGCAGTGTCAACGGATGGCGGCATCACCTGGGGCAACCTGAGCGTGCTCATCGCCAACAATGAACCGACGGTGCAGTTCTTCAACGACAAGGAGTCGGTCACTGCCAACCCGATCAAAGCGGGCGTCGCCTACGCAGTGTGGGACCGGCTCGAGTTGCCGAATGGCAATCCGTACGCCAATCTGCACACAGTCGCTTTCCGTGGACCAGCTTACTTTTCGAAGACTGTGGACGGAGGCAAGACATGGAGTTCGCCTTCCGTCATCGTGAAGGTTCCGTCGCGGCAGCAAACCATCGGCAACCAGATCGTCGTCAATTCGCAGAATGGGACCCTGTATGACTTCTTCAACCTCATCTCGCCGCCCTTCAGCGTGACGGCCAACAAGGTCGCGTTCATCAAGTCGACGGACGATGGCGCAACGTGGACGAAGCCGCAGATCATCGCCGACCTGAGAACCGTCGGTGTCACGGACCCGAATACGAATGAGCCTTTGCGTACCGGCGACATCATTCCCGAGCCCACAATCGACCCGGCGACGGGCCAGCTTTACGCTGTCTGGCAGGACTCGCGCTTCAACGGCGGTCAGTTCGACGAGATCGCGCTGTCCACGTCCACCGACGGCGGAAGAACCTGGAGCAGTCCGATCCGCGTCAACACGCCGACGGGGCGTGCCGCTTTCAATCCGTCCATTCGCGTCAACTCCGCCGGCACGGTCGCCGTCACCTACTACGATCTTCGTGACCTCCAGGCCGGAAACGTGACGACATTGCCCACCAACATCTGGCGCACCACGTCGACCAACGGCGGACAGAGCTTCGGCGGTGAAGTGAAGGTGTCGGGACCATTCGATATGAAAACGGCGCCGAACGCGGAAGGCTTTTTCGTCGGCGATTACCAGGGTCTCGACGTGCGGGGAACGAGCTTCGTGCCGTTCTTCGTGCAAACGAACTCGGGCAATACCGCTAACCGCACTGATGTATTCGCCGCGCCGTAATTCGCGGAGTCGTCTCTGAATGCGGGCTTGATACGCGCGAGAAATAGCGTGCGCGCGGCGCGGCGATGGTCGACACCGTCGCTGCGCCGTCGCCAGCATCGAGTTCTTATTGCGCCCGTTGCTTCGCGCTACGAAGATGCTCACCCAGGCGCACCAGCATCGCGTCGCATCGGTGCAGTTGCTCGAGCGTGACGAACTCATCTGGCTTGTGGCCCTGGTCCATGCTTCCGGGCCCGCAGACCACGGTCGGAATACCGGCCTGCGTGAACAATCCGCCTTCGCTGCCGAAGGCCACCGTTTCGAATGCGTTCGATCCGCTCAGCAGAGCGAGCAGTCGTGCAGCGTCGCTATCGGGTGAAGTCGCAAGGCCCGGATACGCATTCAATGCCTGCAAGCGGATGCCCGTATCGGCTTGCACCGCGCGCATCTTCGGCAGCAGTTCGGCTTGCGCATAGGCTTGCAGCTTGTCTGTGACGACGTTGGCGTCGAAGCCCGGCACAGTGCGCACTTCGAAATCGAACTCGCATTCCGCGGGCACGATGTTCAACGCACGTCCGCCTTTGATGACACCCGTCTGCACCGTCGAGAACGGCGGGTCGAAACGCGCGTCGTGATGTTCTCGCTGCGCGAGCTCGTCGCCGATTTCTTCCAGCCGGTTGATCAGCCGCGCTGCATATTGAATCGCGTTGACACCATGCGGCGCGTACGCCGAATGACATGCCGCGCCCTTCACATGGCAGCGCATCGCGAGCTTACCCTTGTGCCCGAGCACCGGCTTAAGCGCGGTCGGCTCGCCGATCACGCACAGACGCGGTTTGTGCACGCGCTTCTCGAGTTCGGCAAGCATCGGCCGCACGCCGAGGCAACCCACCTCCTCGTCGTACGAGAACGCGAGATGCACGGGCAGCTCCAGCTCCTGCTTCAGCAAAGCGGGCACGGCCGCCAGCACGGACGCAATGTAACCCTTCATGTCGGCCGTGCCGCGTCCGTACAGGCGCCCGTCTTTCTGCGTGAGACGGAAAGGCTCCACGGTCCACGCCTGCCCGTCGACGGGCACGACATCCGTATGACCGGACAGCACGATGCCGCCACGGTCATGCGGACCGATGGTGGCGAACAGATTGGCCTTGGTGCGCTCGGCGTTATAAAACAGCTCGCTCTTCACGCCGAGATCCGCGAGGTATTGCTGCACGAATGCGATCAGCTCGAGATTCGAATCGCGGCTGACGGTCGCGAATCCGATCAGCCGCTCCAGCAGCTCACGGCTCGACAGCTCACTCATCGCCCGGCACTCCGTAGCTTGGTGCCGTGGTCGGATTGAGTGCGCGCACGATGTAGTCCTGCATCTGCGGCCGATAGGCTTGCCACAGCGCATCGAGCCCGCCGATGGGATCATCGTCCGCCCAGTCGATACGCAGATCGACGACCGGCCAGACTTGTGCATCGACGATCTTGAGTGCGGCCGAATGCACGGGCCCCGCTTCGCCGCCCGCTTCGACTGCGGCATGCAGCGCCTGTATCAGGCGATCGGCGAGCGCGCCTTGTGTGCTCTCGAACGCCTTCACCATTGCGTCGATCACGTGCTTGCCGGCGAGCAGATTGCCCGCCCCGACACACTGATTGCCGGCGACAGCGTGATGCACGCCGAGCGCTTCCTTGCCGGTGAACATCGCGGTTCGGCCCTGACTGTCGATCACCGTCACCTGCCGGTACTCGCTCCATTCGCTCGAACTCAACGCGCGTTGTAGCGCCGCATCAGGCATGAGCTGTTCGCTTTCGAGCAGATCGAGAATCTGCGGCCCGAGCGCGGGCAGCGTGACATTCTGCGTAGCCACTGCGCCGACCCGCGCACGCGCCCACGGACAGCGCGCGCCTACCGAGATGCTCGACGAACTGATGGCGATGCCGAGCTGGCCCGTCTTTTCGCAACGTCCGACGATCGAAAATGTCATGGGTCGCTCCTTACGCCTGCGCGGGCTTCCAGTTGTCCGGAATCACCGCGATCACGTCGATCTCCATCAGCCACTGCGGCTGGCCGAGCGCGCTGACGACGAGCCCCGTCGAAATCGGATACACGCCCTTCAGCCATTTGCCGACTTCCTGGTACACGGGCTCACGATAACGCGGATCGATGATGTACGTCGTCGTCTTGACGATGTGCGACAGGTCGCTGCCCGCTTCTTCGAGCAACTGCTTGACGTTCTTCATCGCCTGCTCGGCCTGCGCTCGCGGATCGCCAAGTCCGATCAGGTTGCCATCGAAATCCGTGCCGACCTGGCCGCGCACATAGACCGTGTTGCCTGCGCGAACGGCCTGGCAAAGATCGTTGTCGAGCGACTGGTTCGGGTACGTATCTTTCGTATTGAACATGCGGATGCGGGTGTGCGTCGGCATCAGTTCACTCCCATTTCGTTGACCTTCCGTGCGTGCGGCTCGTCGCGCGCGGCATCGGTTGCGCTGTAGTCATGCGCGCGCTGCGTGTCGTGCTGACGTTGCGACGCATCGCGATACGCGAGATATTTGCGCTGCGTGACGATGTGATCGGCAATATGCTTCGCGTCGTGCCACACGCCCCAGATAAACGAGGACGCGCGCCGCGAGAGCCACGGCAAGCCGAGGAAATACAGGCCCGGCTCTTTCGACACGCCGCGCTGATGCTGCGGCTTGCCCTTTGCGTCGAACGCATCCACATGCAGCCAGCTGAAATCGACCGCATAGCCGGTGGCCCAGATGATCGTGCTCACGCCCGCCTTCCGCAGATCGAGTTCTGAGAGCGGATGAGTCACGCATTCCGGGTCGGGCGGAATGAAGCGCGCTTCGGGGTCTTCCGGCAACTCGATGCCATTGCGCGAGACATAAGCGTCGGCGGCATCGAGCAGCGACAGCAGGTTTTCGTCGCCGCGCTTCAGATTCGCGGCGAGGTCCGGTTCGAAAGACACGACGCCGTTGTGGAACGATTTCGTCAGACCGACGAGCGTCATCCCTCGATGCGCGAGCCTGCGGAAATCGATGGTCTGGCCGCCGTATGCGCCGCTCACCGCGATCGTCACGTGCTCTCGCCCCGGCGTGGCGACTTCCTTGTCCCACTCGCCGAGCACGCCCAGCCACCAGCAGAAATCGCGGCCGCGATACGCGCGCGGCGGACGATCGTGCGCGCCCACCGACAGATAGACTTTGCGGCCCGCGCGTTGCAGTTCGTCCGCGATCTGCACGCCCGATGAACCCGCGCCGACGACAAGCACGGCGCCGTCCGGCAGTTGCGCAGGATTGCGATAGTCGGCGGAATGAAGCTGCGTGAAGTTTGCATCCTGCGGGGCGATCGGCGGAATGACGGGACGCTGGAAAGGTCCCGTCGCGACGACCACGCGAGCCGCTTCGATCGTGCCGTCTGAGGTTTCGACCGTGAAGCCCGGACGCCCCTCCCGTCGCGCGACGCCCGTCACTTCGACGCCCGTCCGGATCGGCGCGTCGAACTTGCGCGCATAGGCTTCGAAGTATTCGGCGACCTGATCCTTACCCGCGAACGCATCGGGATCGAGTCCTTCGAACTCCATATTGGGGAAGCGGTCATGCCAGGCGGGCCCATTCGCAACCAGCGAATCCCAGCGGCATGTACGCCAGCGTTCGGCAATGCGGTCGCGCTCCAGCACGAGATGCGGCACACCCAGTTTGCCCAGATGTTCGCTCATCGCGATGCCCGCCTGACCAGCACCGATTACCAGCGTGTCAATCGACAACCGTTCAGCCGTCATGGCTGTCTCCTTCTGAAAAGCACTCTGACTCAGGTCCGTCTTCGATGACGCAATGCGAGATCGAAGCATGCTCACAACGGCTACGTACTCATCGCATCGGCGTGCTGTGTGCCGTCCGGTGTCACGCCCGGTCACTGTTCGGACACAATGTACGCCCCGCCACTCATAAACAAAAATACATTCAAAAAATGCCATGCATTGTTTTTGGCTATGCAGTTCATCCCGATTGCGACGACAATGACTGTGAACGATGATCTGGAAAGAACTCATGGACGGAAATATGGTGCGTTATTCGCTGCGCCAGTTGCGGTACTTCGTCGTGGCAGCGGAAGCGCTCTCTTTCACCGCAGCGGCAAAGCGACTGCATATTTCGCAGCCTTCGATTTCGACGGCGCTGGCCGACCTCGAAGCGTCATTCGGAGTGCAACTTTTCATCCGGCATCACGCTAGTGGTCTGTCGCTCACGCAGCCCGGCCGCGATCTGCTGGGGCACGCGCGCAATCTGTTGAAGAATGCCGAAGAACTGCAATTGACGGCCAAAGAGATGGATGGCGGAATGTCAGGCTCGATTTCTCTCGGGTGTCTGGTATCGCTTGCCCCGCCGCTCATGCCGGGCATCATCAGCCGCTTCGTGCAGGAACATTCCGCCATATCGTTCCGGACCACCGAGGCCCATCAGGACACGCTGTTAAGCGGCCTGCACGACGGCTCACTCGATATTGTGCTGACCTATAGCCTCGATATCGCCGATGGCATCGCGTTTACACCACTGCTTTCGCTGCCGCCCTATGTGATCCTGCCCAGAACGCACCGGCTTGCGCGGGCACGCAAGGTGTCGTTGGCCGATCTGCTTCACGAGCCCTATGTGATGCTGGACCTTCCGCATAGCCGGGAGTACTTCTCTGCGTTATTCGATGCGGTCGGCAGCCGCCCCACTGCGGCCTTCCGTTCGTCGCAGCCGGAAGTCGTGCGTGGCATGGTCGCCAATGGACTCGGCTACAGCATTCTCAACTTCCCGCTCAAGTCGAACCGGACCGTCGACGGCGAGGACTTCGTGACCAAGCGCTTCAAGGAGAACGTCAACGCCACCACGCTCGGCATCGCGCGATCCAGCAGCATGAAGCCGCGCGAAATCGTCAAACGCTTTTCGGCGTTCTGCGAAACATACATTCGCCGTCTGCACATCGAATAGAAGGAATAGAAGTCTGTAGAAGCACTGCATAGCACCAGACTATTCAATGCATCCAAAAACAGTATTTTGACTTGAAAATTGGATTGTTAGATTGGAGTTCATCGCGATACACACGCTGACACGGAGGCCGCATGGCAGTTATTCCCACTCCGACGACCAATGGGCTCGACGTCGTTCGCCATCTGCGCGAGAACTGTGAGCGCCCATTCGAGGACGCGCACTCGATGCCTCCCGCTGTCTATACGTCGGAGGCGTTTCTCGCGCTCGAACGGCGTGACGTGTTTCGCAGCGAGTGGCTATGCATCGGCCGCGCGAGTGCGCTAGCGAACAACGGCGACTATCTGACAGGGACGATAGACGATCAGCCGATCTTCGTATTGCGCGATGCGAACGGCGAGTTGCGTGCGTTCTCGAATGTCTGCCTGCACCGGATGTCGGTGCTGCTCGAAGGCCGCGGCAACGTGCGCCGCATCGTGTGTCCGTATCACGCGTGGAATTACACGCTCGACGGCGCACTCGCCGGCGCGCCGTTGATGGATCGCCAGGCCGGCTTCTGCAAGGAACACTACAAGCTGCCTGCCGTGCGCTGCGAGACATGGCAAGGCTGGATCTATGTGACGCTCAACGCGGATGCGCCGCCCGTGGACGCGCACCTTGCGGATCTGACGAAGCTGATCGAGCCGTACGGCATGAGCGATTACGTCGAGACCTTCCACGAAGAGCATGTGTGGGACACCAACTGGAAGATCCTCGCGGAAAACTTCATGGAGAGCTACCATCTGCCGATGCTGCATCGCGCAACGGTCGGCCCGCACTCGAAGCTCGAAGAAATGGAATGTCCGCCGGGCCTTCCCGCATTCAACTATCACTGGATCACGAAGGAAGCCTCGCTGCCGATCGGCAACGCGCATCCCGCCAATACGCGCCTGCAAGGCCACTGGCGCCGCACCACCGCGTTGCTGGCGATTTATCCGACGCATCTGATCACGCTGACGCCCGGCTACTTCTGGTATCTGATCCTGCAGCCGCAGGGCGTCGGTCGCGTGCATATCCGCTTTGGCGGCGGCCTCGCGCCGGAATTCATCGACGATCCCAAAGCCGCCGACTACATGGCGACGCTCAAGACGCTGCTCGACGAGGTGAACGCCGAAGACAGGCGCGGCGTCGAGGCCGTGTTTCGCGGCGTGCATGCGCCGCTCGCGAAGCCGGGCAATCTGAGCCCTCTCGAGCGGCCGAATTACGACTTCGCGCGCTATCTCGCGGCACGCGTGGGCGCAACGTGACATCGACGCCTCGCATGGATTGCCAACACTCACCCGAGCCACCCATGTCCAGCCAACCATTCATTTCCTTTGCAGGCGTCAGCAAGTCATACGATGGCCTGCACAGCGTGGTCGAAGGGCTCGACCTCGACGTCGCGCGCGGTGAATTCGTCTCGCTGCTCGGACCATCGGGTTCGGGCAAGACCACGACGCTGATGATGCTCGCCGGGTTCGAATCGCCGACGCGCGGCGAGATCCGGCTCGCGGGCAAGCGTCTGGACGACAAGCCGCCCCATCAGCGCGACATCGGCATGGTGTTCCAGAACTATGCGCTCTTTCCTCACATGACGATCGCCGAGAACGTGGCATTCCCGTTGTCCGTGCGCAGGGTGAGCCGCAGCGAGCAGAAGACGCGCGTGATGCGTGTGCTCGACATGGTGGAGCTGTCGCATCTGGCGGGACGGCGTCCGGCGCAGTTGTCGGGTGGCCAGCAGCAGCGCGTCGCGCTTGCCCGCGCGCTGGTGTTCGAGCCGAGCGTGGTGCTGATGGACGAGCCGCTCGGCGCGCTCGACAAGCGGCTACGGGAAAACATGCAGTATGAAATCATGAGGCTCCATCGCGAACTGTCGCTCACGATCGTCTATGTGACACACGACCAGAATGAAGCATTGACGATGTCGGACCGTGTCGCCGTGTTCTCCGATGGACGCATCCAGC
Source organism: Paraburkholderia diazotrophica (assembly GCF_900108945.1). GTDB lineage: Bacteria > Pseudomonadota > Gammaproteobacteria > Burkholderiales > Burkholderiaceae > Paraburkholderia > Paraburkholderia diazotrophica. Next base: position 17,621 of record NZ_FNYE01000030.1, read on the forward strand.
AGGCCGCGACGCCCACCGAGCTCTACGAAAACGCGGCGAATGCATTCGTGGCCAACTTCGTCGGCGAGAACAATGGACTGACGGGTCGCGTGATTCCGGACAACGGGGAATGGGCGGCAATGCAGCTCGCCGACGGCAACACCGTCTATGGCCGCGCAGGCGCGGGACTCGCGGTCGGCGATACCGCGATGCTGGCGCTGCGCCCCGAGCGCGCGCACATCGCAGCGACGCCCGACGCCGAACAGGAAGCGGCGCGGCAGAACATGAACGTCGTACACGCGCTCGTCGAAGAACTCGTCTACTGCGGCGACCATCATCGCGTTCATCTGAAGCTCGGCCACGGCGAAACCGTGGTCGTCAAGGTGCCCAATACGCAGCATCACGATCTGCCCGCGCTAGGCCATCAGACGGCTGTGACCTGGCATCGCGACGACTGCAAGGTGCTACCCGCAGCCGAAGTTCTGCGCGCCGCCGGCCCCTCTGACAGTGCAGCCCGCTCCGCTACTTTCCCTTCCTCGTCCGCCTCGCCACTCATCGCAGGAGTCAACTGAAAATGAAAACCAACATTTCGTTATTCCGGACCACCGTCGCGGCGTGCGCGCTGGGCCTGTTCGCTGCCGCTGCGGCTCACGCGGCCGATACGATTTCCGTCGTCACGTTCGGGGGCGCCTATGAAGCCGCCGCGAAAAAGGCCTGGTTCGAACCGTTCACTGCGAAGACGGGCAACCAGTTCGCAACCGAATCGTACGATGGCGGCCTTGCGAAACTGCAGGCGATGGAACAGGCGAAGAACCCCACGTGGGATCTGATCGACCTCGAAACCAACGATGCAATCACCGCATGCGACGAAGGCCTGATCGCGAAGTTCGACAGGGCGTCGCTTGGCAGCACCAGCGATTTTCTGCCGGGCTCGCTCAGCGATTGTGCCGTCGCGGCGATGGTGTGGTCCACGGTCTATGCGTACGACACCAGCAAGCTGAAGACGGCGCCGTCCAGCATCAACGATTTCTTCGATCTGAAGAAATTCCCCGGCAAGCGCGGCATGCGTAAGTCGCCGAAGGTAGCGATGGAGTGGGCGCTGATCGCCGACGGCGTTGCGCCGAAGGATGTCTACAAGACGCTGGGCACGCCCGCCGGCGTCGATCGCGCGTTCAAGAAGCTCGATACGATCAAGCCGAGCATCGTCTGGTGGGAAGCGGGCGCACAGGCGCCGCAACTGCTTGCCGACGGCGCGGTCGTGATGACGCAGGCCTACAACGGCCGTATCGACGATGCCGTTCATAAGGACAAGAAGCCGTTCAAGATCGTCTGGGACGCGCAGGTGTACGACTACGAATGGTGGGCCGTGGTCAGCGGCGCGAAACATGCCGACGCGGCGCAAAAATTCATCGTGTCGGCCTCGACGCCGCAAGCCTACGCGGACCTGTCGAAGTACATCGCTTACGCGCCGCCGCGCAAGAACGCGATTGCGCTGATCGACAAGGCGCGCCTGAACGATCTGCCGACCGCACCGGAGAACTTCAAGCGTCCGCTGCAAATCGATGCAACGTTCTGGGCCGATAACGCCGATGCCATCAACAAGCGGTTCCAGAACTGGCTGACGCAGTAACGCCAGCGCGAAACGACGTCACCAGAGAGACTCACGACGATGAACACGCCGCTGCCAACCACCGCTCCCTTTGGCCGCGGCCCGCGCGCCGCGGATCGCGAGTCGTTTCGCGCTGCGCGTCGCAAGGCTGCGATGCGCGCGCTGCTGCTGGCTTTGCCGCTGCTCGTGTTTCTCCTCGTGACGTTCGTCGCGCCGATCGCGAGCCTGCTCGGCCGTAGCGTGCAGAATCCCGAAGTGCGTGACGGCATGCCCGAACTGAGCGCGGCGCTGGCCGCGTGGAACGGTGCGGGCGTGCCCGGCGAGCCGGCATTTGCCGCGCTCGCGCACGACCTGAAGCGTGCCGGCGAGAACGGCCAGCTCGGCAACATCGCGCGACGCATGAATTTCTATCAACCGGAATTTCGCAGCCTGCTCTTCAAGACGGCGCGCGCCACGCGTTCGCAAACGCCCGTGCAATGGAAGCCTGCCTTGACCGATCTCGACGCACGCTGGAACGAGCCCGAAACGTGGCGTCTGCTCAAGCGCGCATCCGTTTCGCCGACGCCCGACTATTTGCTGAACGCCGCCGATTCACAAGTCGCATCGGATGGTTCAGTGGCGCCCGTCGCGGCCGACAGTGCCGTCTACCGCGCCGCCTTCGGCCGCACCGTGACGATCAGCGCGACGGTCATGCTGTTGTGCCTGCTCTTCGGCTACCCGGTTGCGTATCTGCTCGCGACATTGCCGGACAAGCAAAGCAACCGCCTGATCCTCTTCGTGATCGTGCCGTTCTGGACCTCGCTGCTCGTGCGCACGACCGCGTGGTATGTGCTGCTGCAACCGGGTGGTGTGATCAACAGCGCACTGACCCGTCTTGGGCTCGTCAGTCATCCGTTGCCGCTCATCTTCAACCGCACGGGGGTGCTGATCGGCATGACGCATATCCTGTTGCCGTACATGATCCTGGCGATTTATTCGGTGATGAAGAATGTGTCGCCCGTGTACATGCGCGCGGCGAAATCGCTCGGTGCGCATCCGGCCGTGGCCTTCGTGCGTGTCTATATTCCGCAGACGCTGCCGGGTGTCGGCGCGGGATGTTTCCTTGTGTTCGTGCTCGCGCTCGGCTATTACATCACTCCCGCGCTGCTAGGCGGCGCAGGCGACGAAATGATCAGCCAGCTGATCGCGTCGCAGACCAACGAGCGACTGAACTGGGGCCTCGCGGGGGCGCTGTCGTGCTACCTGGTCGTCTTCACCGCCGTGTTCTATTTCATCTTCAACAGGCTGGTCGGGATCGACCGCTTGCGCTTCGGCTAGCACGCAGCGAGGCTCGGCGCTCACTCCGTAATCGCTCATCGACAGGCGGATTCACATGAAAGACGGACGCACGCGGCTACTTTCGGAGCGCATCGCCGGCGCGGGACTGCGCGTGCATTGCGCGATCATGTTCTTTTTCCTCGTCGCGCCGATTCTTGCGATCGTGCCGCTGTCGTTCAATTCCGGCTCGTTCTTCTCGTACCCGATGCAAGGCTTCTCGCTGCGCTGGTACGCGCAGGCGCTCGGTTCGCCGGACTGGCAACGCGCGTTTGTCAACAGCATCGGCATCGGCGCGGCGTCGACGCTGATCGCAACGGTGCTCGGCACGCTTGCCGCGCTCGGCTTGAGCCGCACACAGTTTCCATTTCGCTCGATCATCATGCCCGTCATCGTGTCGCCGATGATCGTGCCCATCGTGGTCGTCGCGGCAGGCTTCTATCTGGTCTTTTCACCGCTCGGCCTGGTGAATTCGTATCCCGGCGTCGTGCTTGCGCATGCCGCACTCGGCACGCCGTTCGTCGTCATCACGGTGACGGCATCGCTGCTGTCGTTCGACCAGAGCCTGCTTCGCGCCGCGTCGGGACTGGGGGCGCCGCCATGGGTCGCATTCCGCCGCGTCACGCTTCCGCTGATCACGCCCGCCGTCGCAACGGGCAGCGTGTTCGCGTTCGCGACTTCGTTCGATGAAGTGGTCGTCATCCTGTTCATCGGCGGCCCGGATCAGCGCACCGTGCCACGACAAATGTGGAGCGGCATCCGCGAGCAGATCGATCCTTCGATTCTTGCCGTGGCCACGCTGCTGATGGTATTCGCAATCGCGCTGTTTGCGTGCATGAACTGGTTGCGCAAGCGCGCAGCGGCGGCGAGCCGCTCATTTGCGTGAGCGGAGCGTTTCATTGAACAGCGGCGATTCACACGCAGATCAGTGCGGTACGCACCTCATTGCCCATCCGCGTTTAGAATCGCAGGCATGAATGCGATCGCCGCCCTGCCGATGTACAACGTGTCGCCCGCACTCGCGGCCGACTGGCACGCACTGCTCACCGACGTGCTGGAGCACGTCGATCCAACCGCACAGATCGTCGAGCCGAACGATCTGCACGCATTCTGGCGCGAATCCGGCCTGCTGATTTCGCAGACATGCGGCTATCCCTATGTGCTCGGCCTGCACGAACATGTGCAATTGATCGCTACACCGCATTTCGACGCGCCGGGCTGCGAGGGCTCGACGTATTCGAGCGTGCTCGTCACGCGCGCGGGCGCGCAGCCGGATTCTCTCGACGCATGTCGCGGCGCGCGTGCCGCGTATAACTCAACCGATTCGAACAGCGGCTACAACGCATTGCGGCACGCGGTGGCGCCGCTGGCCCGCGATGGCCGCTTCTTCGGCGCGACATTGGAGACGGGCTCGCATCTCGGCTCGCTTCGCGCGCTTGCCGACAACCGCGCGGACATCGCCGCGATCGATTGCGTAACGATGGCCTTCGTACGCGACACGTATCCGCAACTCGCGAGTGCGGTGAAGGAAATCGGCTATGCGGGCGCATCACCGGGCTTGCCGTTGATCGCCGCGAAGAACATATCGATCGAACAGATCGGCGCTTTGCGCGTCGCGCTCGATCACGCCATCGCGAGACAGCCCGCGCGTGCGCGCCGCCTGCGGCTCAAAGGCTTTTCTGTGTTGCCGCGCGAAGCGTACGACTGCATTGCGCAAATGGAAAACGAGGCGCGCGTAGCGAACTACGCGCGCCTCGCATGACGTCGGGGCACTTCCGCGTTATCTGTGCGTTATTCGACGTCGAGCACGAGCAGCTGCGCACCGTCGGCGACCTGATCGCCGACGCCGTACAGCACCTCCGCCACCTTGCCTGCTGCGGGCGCGCCGATTGTGTGCTCCATTTTCATCGCTTCCATCACAAGCAGCGGCTGCCCCTTCTCGACGACAGCACCCTCTTCGACCAGCACCGCGATCACCTTGCCGGGCATCGGCGCGGTGAGACGCCCTTCGCCGTGCTCGGCATCGGCAGCATGCGCGAGCAGGTTCTGCCATTCGAACGCCAGCGCCTCACCACGGCAAAACACATGGAACATATCGCCGTCGATAAACACACGGCCCGTCACGTGCGCATCGCCGATCGTCGCGCCGTATTCATGCTTGCCCGCGCCCGTCCACCACTTGAACGGTTCTGCCTTGCCATCGTGCGTGAGCGTCCGCGACTCGCCGTCGCGCGAGAAAAGCACTGTAAATGCAGACTCTTTCTCGACGTCGCGCCAGTTGAGCGTCTGCGTGTAGCCGCTGTTCAGGCGCCAGTGCGACAGCGCATCCCACGGCGATGCGCCGTGCGCGAGGCCGCCTTCGCGCGTCATCAGCGCGCCGCAAGCGAGCGCCAGTGCTTCGCGGAACGGCTTCGCGACAGGCGCGAAAAGCGCATCGTGATGACGCTCGATCAGCCCTGTATCGAGGTCGCCTGTCGAGAACGGCACGCTCGCCACGATACGTTGCAGGAACTCGACGTTCGTATGCGGCCCAACCACTTCGCAGTCGCGCAACGCATGGCTCATGCGCTTCAACGCTTCGTCGCGGCTCGCGCCGTGCACGATCAGCTTCGCGATCATCGGGTCGTAGAACGGCGTGATCGTATCGCCTTCACGCACGCCGCTATCGATACGCACGGGCGCGCGCTCGCCACCCAGGCCCAACGAGAACTCGATGCCTTCCGGCATGCGCAGATGCTTCAACGTGCCCGTCGACGGCAGGAAGCCGCGCGCGGGATGCTCGGCGTAGATACGCGCTTCGATCGCATGGCCTTGGATCTTCAGCTGATCCTGCGCGAGCGGCAGCGGCTCGCCCGCCGCAACGCGCAACTGCCATTCGACGAGATCCTGGCCCGTGATCATCTCCGTGACGGGATGCTCGACTTGCAGGCGCGTGTTCATCTCCATGAAGTAGAACTCGCCGCCCGCCGTCATGATGAACTCGACGGTGCCCGCGCCGACGTAGTTCACCGCGCGCGCCGCCGCGACGGCCGCCTCGCCCATCGCGCGCCGCACATGCGGCGCCAAGCCCGGCGCGGGCGCTTCTTCGAGCACCTTCTGATGGCGGCGCTGCACCGAGCAGTCGCGGTCGAACAGATACACGGCGCCGCCGTGCTTGTCCGCGAACACCTGCACTTCGACGTGGCGCGGCCGCGTCAGATACTTTTCGATCAGCACGCGGTCGTTGCCGAAGCTGCTCGCCGCTTCGCGCTTGCACGACGCGAGCGCGGCCGCGAAATCTTCCGTGCGCTCGACGACGCGCATGCCCTTGCCGCCGCCGCCCGCGCTCGCCTTCAGCAACACGGGATAGCCGATTTCATCGGCCTGGCGATGCAGCAGGTCGGCGTTCTGATCGTCGCCGTGATAGCCGGGCACGAGCGGCACAGCGGCCGAATGCATCAGCGCCTTCGCGGCCGCCTTCGAGCCCATCGCGGCAATCGCTTCGACGGGCGGCCCGATGAACTCGATGCCCGCCTTCTCGCACGCGTGCGCGAAGTCCTCGTTCTCCGACAAGAAGCCGTAGCCGGGATGCACAGCCTGCGCGACCGTCGCAAGCGCCGCTTCGATGATGCGTTCGACGCGCAGATAACTCTCCGCCGCCGTCGATCCGCCGATGTGCACGGCTTCGTCGCATGCGGCGACGTGCTTTGCGTTCGCGTCGGCGTCGGAATAGACCGCGACGCTCGTGATGCCGAGCCGCTTGCAGGTCGCGGCGACGCGGCAGGCAATTTCGCCCCGGTTCGCTATCAGGATCTTGTTGAACATGAGGTGTCTCGATGGGGTGTTGTTCTGTGTGCGCGTGCCGTCGCGTTCGGCTTCATATGCCGCGCGTTCACGCGCGCCACGAAGGCGAACGTTTTTCGAGGAACGACGCGACGCCTTCGCGTCCTTCGGCGCTCGCGCGAATCTGCGCGATGCGCGCCGCCGTCTCTTCGATCAACGCCGCGTTCAGCTCGCGGCCTGCGACGTCCTGAACCAGTTGCTTGCATGCCTTCACCGCTTGCGGGCCGTTCGCGCACAGCGTCGCTGCGATCTGCTGCACGGTTTCGTCGAGCTTCTCCGCGCTCACGCATTCGCCGACGAGACCGAGGCGATATGCCGTCGCGCAGTCGAACTGCTCGGCTGTCGTGAAGTAGCGGCGCGACGCCTGTTCGCCGAGCGCGCGGATCACATACGGCGCGATCGTCGCGGGAATCAGGCCGAGGCGCGCTTCGGACAGACAGAACTTCGCGGTATCGACGGCCACGACGATATCGCACGCCGAAATCAGGCCCATGCCGCCCGCGTACGCGTCGCCGTTCACGCGCGCGATCACCGGCTTGTTGCATCGATAGATCGACGCGAGCATGTCGGCAAGACGCATCGCATCGGCGCGGTTCTCGTCATCCGAGTAACCGGCCATCTTCTTCATCCAGTTCAGGTCCGCGCCCGCGCAGAACGCCTTGCCGTTCGCGGCGAGCACGACGGCGCGCACGTCGTCGCGTTCGTTCAGCGCGCGAAATACCGAAGTGATCTCCGCGATCATCGCTTCGTTGAACGCGTTGCGCACATCGGGACGATTGAGCGTGACGGTGGCCACCCGGTTATCGAACGCGACGATCAGGTTTTCGTATTGCATGATCCTGGGCTCCTCGATGGCATCACATGCGGAACACGCCGAAACGCGTGTCTTCGATCGGCGCATTCATCGCCGCCGACAGCCCAAGGCCCAGCACGTCGCGCGTCTGCGCGGGGTCGATCACGCCGTCGTCCCACAAGCGGGCGCTCGCGTAATACGGATGGCCCTGATGCTCGTACTGCTCGCGGATCGGCTGCTTGAACGCCTCTTCCTGCTCGGCCGTCCACGTGCCGCCCTTCGCTTCGATGCCGTCGCGCTTTACGGTTGCGAGCACCGATGCCGCCTGCTCGCCGCCCATCACCGAGATGCGCGCGTTCGGCCACATCCACAGAAAACGCGGCGAATACGCGCGGCCGCACATGCCGTAGTTGCCCGCGCCGAACGAGCCGCCGATGATCACCGTGAACTTCGGCACCTTCGCCGTCGCGACGGCTGTCACCATCTTCGCGCCGTTGCGCGCGATGCCTTCGTTCTCATACTTGCGGCCCACCATGAAGCCCGTGATGTTCTGCAGGAACACGAGCGGTATCTTGCGCTGCGCGCACAGCTCGATGAAGTGCGCGCCCTTCAACGCGGACTCGGAAAACAGAATGCCGTTGTTCGCGACGATGCCGACCGGGTGCCCCCAGATATGCGCGAAGCCGCACACGAGCGTCGTGCCGTAGCGCGCCTTGAACTCGTCGAACGCGGAATCGTCGACGATGCGCGCGATCACTTCGCGGATATCGAAGGGCTTGCGCGTATCGACGGGGATCACGCCGTAGATGCTCTTCACGTCATAGCGTGGCGGCTTCGGCTCCTGCATCGTGACGGGCACGTCCTTGCGCCGGTTCAGATTGCCGACGATGCTGCGTGCAATCGCGAGTGCGTGCGCATCGTTTTGTGCGAGATGATCGGCGACACCGGAGAGACGCGTATGTACGTCGCCGCCACCGAGATCTTCCGCGCTGACCTCTTCGCCCGTTGCCGCTTTGACCAAAGGTGGGCCGCCCAGAAAGATCGTGCCTTGATTCTTGACGATGATCGACTCGTCGCTCATCGCGGGCACATACGCGCCGCCCGCCGTGCACGAGCCCATCACGACGGCGATCTGCGGAATGCCTTGCGCGGAGAGATTCGCCTGGTTGTAGAAGATGCGGCCGAAGTGATCGCGGTCCGGAAACACGTCGTCCTGATTCGGCAGATTCGCGCCGCCCGAATCGACGAGATACACGCACGGCAAGCGGTTCTCCTGCGCAATTTCCTGCGCGCGCACGTGCTTCTTCACGGTGACGGGATAGTAGGTGCCGCCCTTCACGGTCGCGTCGTTGCAGACGATCACGCACTCCTGGCCCGCGATGCGGCCAATGCCCGTGATGACGCCGGCGCCCGGCGCATCGTCGTGATACATGCCGAACGCCGCAAGCTGCGACAGTTCGAGGAACGGCGTGCCCGGATCGAGTAGTTGCGCGATGCGATCGCGCGGCAGCAGCTTGCCGCGCGACACATGCTTGTCGCGCGCAGCGGGGCCGCCGCCCAACGCGAGCTTGCTGATCTTCGCCTTCAGGTCTTCGACGAGCGCTTCGAGCGCGGCCGCGTTCGTGCGGAAATCGTCCGAGCGCGGATTCAACTTCGATTCGATGATCGGCATCGCGTTGTTCTCCTTTTCGATGCGCGTGCTTTACATCGTTTCCGCGAACAATTCGCGGCCGATCAGCATGCGGCGGATTTCACTCGTGCCCGCGCCGATTTCATAGAGCTTCGCATCGCGCCACAGACGGCCGACAGGATACTCGTTGATGTAGCCATTGCCGCCGAGGATCTGGATCGCTTCGCCTGCCATCCACGTGGCCTTTTCGGCCGTGTAGAGAATCACGCCCGCACAGTCCTTGCGCACCTGGCGCACGTGCCCCGAGCCGAGCGTGTCGAGCTGACGGCCGACCGCGTACAGATACGCGCGGCACGCCTGCAATGTGGTGTACAGATCGGCGACCTTGCCCTGGATCAGCTGGAATTCGCCGATCGACTGGCCGAACTGCTTGCGGTCGTGGATATACGGCACGACGGCGTCCATCACCGCCATCATGATGCCCGTCGGGCCGCCCGCGAGCACCGCGCGCTCGTAATCGAGGCCGCTCATCAGCACCTTCACGCCGCCGTTCAGTTCGCCGAGGATGTTCTCTTCCGGCACTTCGACGTTCTCGAACACCAGCTCGCCCGTGTGCGAGCCGCGCATGCCGAGCTTGTCGAGCTTCTGTGCAACGGAAAAGCCCTTCATGCCCTTCTCGACGATGAACGCAGTAATGCCGCGCGGGCCCGCTTCGATGTCGGTCTTTGCATAGACGACGAGCGTGTCGCAATCCGGGCCGTTCGTGATCCACATCTTCGTGCCGTTCAGCACGTAACGGTCGCCCTTTTTCTCAGCGCGCAGCTTCATGCTGACGACGTCCGAGCCCGCGTTCGGCTCGCTCATCGCAAGCGCGCCGACGTGTTCGCCCGACACCAGTTTCGGCAGGTACTTCTGCTTTTGCGCTTCATTGCCGTTGCGGTGGATCTGGTTCACGCACAGGTTCGAATGCGCGCCATAAGAAAGACCGACCGATGCCGATGCCCGGGAAATCTCCTCCATCGCGACCATGTGCGCCGTATAGCCCATGTTCGCGCCGCCGTACTCTTCGGAGACGGTCATGCCGAGCACGCCCAGGTCGCCGAACTTCTTCCACAGGTCCATCGGGAATTGATCGGTGCGGTCGATCTCGCCCGCGCGCGGCGCGATCTCCTTCGCCGCAAACGACGCGAGGCTGTCGCGCAGCATCTCGATCTCTTCACCAAGCGGGAACTGCAAACCGGGCAGGTTACTCATTTGTGTGTCTCCAGGAGTTCATCGTGCGCGGACCACGCGCAGGGTGCGCGCCGCATCGCATCAACCATTTTTTTGAGCGAGGCTCAGCCAGCTCGTCGGCCGCGCAGCCGGTGTGATGGCCGATGAGTCCGGAATGACCGGCGCGCGACAGCATAGACGGCATTTCACTCCAGATTTACGTATGCGTCAATCAGTATTTTTGAGTGTCACTCAAATTCGTTAAGCGCGCGCTGAACCCTTATTTGCCGTGGTAGTATCGGCAACAACAGGGCTTTCCTGCCCTGAAATCTGAACTGGACTCATATGATGGGTGTAGCAAGGGCGGAAGTACCGGGATCGCGCCGCCAGCCGGCGGGACGCAAGTCGCAGCAGCGCGTGAAGGAAATTCTTCAGGCGGGCCGCGACGTGTTCTCCGAAAAGGGTTACGAGCGCGCGACCACGGCGGAAATCGCGCAACGGCTCGGCATTTCCGAGGCCACCGTGTTCAGCTACTTTCGCGGCAAACGCGAACTGTGCGCGCGCGTGATCGGCGACTGGTACGACGAGATCATCGAGGCCATCGAGTCGGGCTTGCCTCGCGACGGCAGCATCCGCCAGCAGTTCGCGTTCATCGTCCGCACGCATTTGCGGCTGATGCTGGTCAACGGGACGGGCCTGTGCGCGCTGGTGCTATCCGAGGGGCGCACGCGCCAGCACGAACTCAGCGAAGAACTGACGGGCCTGCAACGGCGCTACACCGCGCCGCTGATGCGCGTGCTCTCGCAGGGCCAGCAAACCGGCCAGATCCGCTCGGACGTGCCGCTGCGCCTGTTGCGCTCGCTGGTGTTCGGCCCGATGGAGCATGTGCTGTGGGACGCGGCGCTCGGCAATCGCCGCACCGATATCGATGCGACGGCCGACCGCCTGATCGACGTGCTGTGGACAGCGCTGCAACCGCCCGATGCATCGCTCAGCGCGCTCGTGCAATTCCGCCAGGAAGTGGGGGAAGCGGCGCGCCGGCTCGCGGAAGCCGAAGCTGCGCAAAAGCTCGCGAAAGCTCGCGAAACCACGTGAGCCGGCGACGGCCGCCGCGAAAAACAGCGAGAACGCGTAAATCGCACTCGCGCGCCTGGCCGGGAGCGCTACTTGCTGCCAACGCCTATGCCAGCAATGAACCCAAGGAGGACCGGCCATGCCTACGAAGCCCAGCCAAGGCGACAATCCGATCCGCCACGATCAGTCCGATCCGCCCGCGCCTGGGACTGTCAAGACCGATTTGCCCAACGTCGGTCCGCCGCAGGACCCCGACGCTCCGCCACTCGATCCCGACGACAACCCCGATTACGAGGACGACAAGCCGTAGGGTGTGCGCCGTTCGTCAAAAACATCGAATGACGGCAATCGTCGCGCAGGGGATCAGAGCAGCGCGCGCCAAAGGCGCCAACTATGGTCGATAGGGAGGACCATCGTGCAACAAGCATTCAACCGAACATGCCGGATCGGCCTCGCAAGTCTGCTGGCCGCGCTCGTCTCGACATCGGCGCTCGCGCAAGGCGCGCAGCAGTCGATCACCGAGCGCCACACCGAGGTCATGCAGACAGGCACCGGCTTTCGCGCATCGAAGCTCTCGGGCGCGACTGTCTATAACCGCGACAAGGACAAGATCGGCATCATCGACGATCTGGTCGTCTCGCCGTCCGATCACACTGCGTTCGCGATACTTTCGGTGGGCGGCTTTCTCGGCATGGGCAAGCACTATGTCGCCGTGCCGTTCAGCGATCTGCAGATCAACAGCAAGCAGGTGACGATGCCGGACGCGACGAAGTCGTCGCTGGAGGCGCTGCCCGAGTTCAAGTACGCGCCGGACTGACGGGCACTTATCGCTTTCAACATTTTCATCGCGCAGCAAGAGACTGCGCGGACATGTGCACGCTGCACATATTCAGACAAAAGACGCGGGCGCCGTGATCACCCTCGCGTCTTTCGCTCACGCCCGATCAGTAGTAGGGATACGGTGAGTAGACTACGCCCGGCGGGCCATAGTAGTAGTACGGACGTGGCGCGTAATAGACGGGCGGCGCCGAGTAGTACGCTGGCGCGGGCGGTTGCGCGATGGAGTTACCTTTCGCCGTCATGCACTGCGCGTAGGCGGCGTCGTAGCGCGCCTGCAAACCGGAAGCCGAATACGAAGCGCTGTTCGCACCTGTCGCGCCGCCGAGCAGCAAACCACTGCCCGCCCCGATCGCCGCGCCCGCCCCCGCATTGCCTGCCGCTGCCCCGAAGAGCGCGCCGACTGCGGCGCCCCCGAGCGTGCCGACGGCCGCGCTGTTCACCGAATTGTGCGTCGCCGCCTGCGACGCGCCGCCCGCATCGGTGCTGTGGAACGCGTAATCCCGGCACGCATAGTCTTCCTGCTGGAACTGCTCGAGCGGCTCGCCCTTGCGCGGCAGCGCGACCACGCTCGGCGCGCTGGGTGGCGCAACGGCGCAACCGCCCAGTGCCAGCATCGTTCCGACGACCAGCGCCGGCATGGCAAGCTTTCTCGTGATCTGTGTTCTGTTCATCTTCGTCGACACGCCAGTATGTAAATCCAGAGTCCAACATAAGAACAATAGTCGAAGCGACCCGCCGATGAGTTACGAATCCGTTACTGGATATTTCCGCGCAATTCACTGAAAAACGCAAAAAGAGGGTCAGCCCGATTCGCGTTGAATCCGTGCGCCGATATGTGCATCATGCACATATGCACATTGCACACATCGAGGTGGCATCATGGTTCAGCGCACGGCAAACCTGCTCGGCGTGCTCGCCGTTCTGGTGAACGACGATCTGAGCTCGCCATCGTCGCTGCCCGCGCTCGCCGGATCGACGGCACGCGCGATGCTCAATGCCATCGGCCAGTATCCCGATTCGTCGATCGAAGTACTGCGCGAAGCCGTCGCGCTGTCGCACCCTGCCGCCGTGCGCGCAGTCGCCGGGCTCGTCGACGCGGGCCTCGTCGAAAAGAAGGCGGGCAGCGACAAGCGGTCGGTCGCGTTGGTTTTGACGCCTGCAGGGCGTCGCGAAGCCAGCCGCTTGCGCACGGCGCGCGGACGCCTGTTGGAGCGCATCGTCGGACGGCTCGGCGATGACGAGCGCGCCGTCTTCGAAGACCTGCTGATCAAGATACTCTGGAACGAAACGCGCGACGCATCGCACGCGATGCAACTCTGCCGCTTGTGCGACGACAAGCCCTGTCTGAAGGCCGGCTGCCCTGTCGAGTGCCGCAAGCAAGGCATGCCGGTGCCGGGGCGCAGTGCATCATGAGCGCGCCTGCGTCCGGCTCAATCCTCGTAACCGTGCGCAAGTCACTCAACGCAGGCGAACGAGCGTCGATTTCAACTCCGTGTACTTTTCCAGCGCATGCAACGACTTGTCGCGGCCATTGCCCGATTGCCTGTAGCCGCCGAACGGGAAGTTCATGTCGCCGCCCTCGTCATAGCAGTTGACCCAGACGGTGCCCGCGCGCAAACGCCGCGCGACTTCGTGCGCCGTCGTCAGGTTTGACGTCCACACGGCTGCGGCGAGCCCGTAATCGCTGTCGTTTGCGATCTTCACGGCTTCGTCGATCGAATCGAAAGTGATCACCGACAGCACCGGCCCGAAGATTTCTTCACGCGCGATCTTCGCATCGTGTTGCGATACGTCGAAAACCGTCGGCTCGATGTAGAAGCCGCCGCTGTCCTGCTGCACGCGCGAACCGCCGTGCAGCAGCTTTGCTTCGGCGCGCCCCGCTTCGATATAGGCGAGCACGCGATCCAGTTGAAGCTGATCGACGATCGCGCCCATCGACGTATCCGGATCGAGCGGATTGCCCGGTATGTAGCCGCGCGCCGCGTCGATGAGCCTGTCGAGAAACACGTCCTTGATGTCGCGATGCACGAGCAGCCGCGAACCCGCCGTGCACATCTCGCCCATGTTGTAGAAGATTGCGCCCGCAGCCGTCTTTGCCGCGCGGTCGATGTCCGGACAATCGGGCAGCACGATGTTCGGCGATTTGCCGCCCAGTTCAAGCCATACGCGCTTCAGATTCGATTGCCCCGCGTATTGCATGATCAGCTTGCCGACATTCGTCGAACCCGTGAACGCGAGGCAATCGACATCGCGATGCAACGCGAGCAGCTTGCCCGCCTCTCCGCCGCCCGGCACTACGTTGAATACGCCCGCAGGAATGCCCGCTTCGAGCGCGAGTTGCGCGACGCGAATCGCCGATAACGGCGACTTCTCCGATGGTTTCAGCACGACGCTGTTGCCCGCCGCAAGCGCGGGTCCGAATTTCCACGAGGCCATCAGGATCGGGAAATTCCATGGCACGACGGCTGCGACGACACCCAGCGGTTCCCGCGTCACGAGCCCGACGAGATGATGATCCGCGGGCACCACTTCGCCGCCCACCTTGTCGATTGCTTCCGCAAACCATTCGACGCAATACGCGGCGCCCGGCACATCGACTGACGTCGTGTCGCCGATCGGCTTGCCTGCATCCAGCGTTTCGAGCAGCGCAAGCTCGTCGAGATGTTCGCGCATCAGCGCAGCCCATTTGAGCAGCTTCGCCTTACGTTGACGCGGATTGAGACCGGACCACACGCTTGCGTCGAACGCGCGGCGTGCAGCGCTCACGGCCGTATTCACGTCGGCGTCGCTGCAATCGGCGACCTGAGCGAGTCCTTTTCCGTCGATGGGACTCACGCAGTCGAACGTGCGCCCGCTTTCAGCCGCCCGATACTCGCCATCGATAAATGCACGGCCTTCGATTGCAAGCGCCGCCGCCTTTTTCTGCCAGTAAGCCAATGTTGTCTTGTCCATCAGGATGCCTCAATGTCATACAAGTGACGCAAAGCGTCAGCTTTGCGCGTTCGCCGTGGTTCGGCATTTCAGCGCAGCGTAAAACGGCGGCGCACTCCGCTTCGATTTCAAATGTGAAGATTCGCAGCGCTCATCGAAATACATGCTCGCAGATTCTTCAATGAGCCGACAGAAGGACTCACGCGCATCTGTTCGACGAGCCAGAACTATGCAAGAACAGCGGTTCGAATAGCACACACGTGTATTGAATATACTAGTCACTTTAAATCGACTGCCGCCGGGGAAAACCCTGCAAAAAATCGACGCTTCTATATACCTGCCGCATTCAAATGCCGATTTGAGTACCGTTGGATAGCTCAGGGTAAGCCCGCATAAATTGACGAAAAGGCTTTTCCGGCATTTACGACTCGTATATGCTGATGGCAGGTTTGATGTTCTTTCGTTCGGTTATCCAATGCGCTGAGCAATTCGAGCGGCGTCATAGCGATAAAGAATGTATTTTGGATGACAACCTCACGTCCCGTTTTCTTTTTATTGGTGCGTTTTTCAAGCGGGGCGTTCAATACTTCAACGTGCCAGTCGAGTGTCATCGTGAGAGTCCGTGGCCCTTTGGTAAGGTGGGATCGTAGTCAGTTCGCGAGGTGTCTTCGCGATGACAGCGCCATCGCCGACGGCAGCAACGGCAGGCATGCGTTTCGCCGCTTTCTGTCCGTCTCCACGATCCTGTCGCGCCGTTCCGTCCGACGTCGTAACTCTATTTCAGCGCGTGCCTTCATCGCGGTGCACACCGACGGTGTCGCGTCGCTCTTGCCCTAGCGTCTCTCCCTCTTCAGCTGACGGGCCCGCTCGTGGGTCGATGCTTCGCGCGCGTCATTGCGCCGCGTCTTTGCTTGTGCTCGCCCCTGCGCCGGGCTTGCGCCGCTGCACGCCCGCAGTCGCACGCAGCGGAGCAAACCGGACAGCGTATCTGATCGCAACGCGCGGCGCTATCCGCTGACGATCGTCACAAGAACCCTTGAAGCGGCTTTGCATTGCGCACGGCTGCGCAATAGTGCCGCGCGCACGCAGCCACGGCACACGCGAGCATCTACACAGCCGCATATGGCAACGCATTGCTGCGTTAAGACAGCAATCAACGAATACGATTAGTCATGCAAACGAAGCCTTTGGTCGGCATCAGCGCCGACAGAACGATGAGGGGTGCGCATCCGTCGCACGTGGTCGGCGAGAAGTACATCACGGCTGTGGTCGACGGCGCACACGCGCTGGCGATGTTGCTGCCCGCGCTTGGCGAACAGCAGTCGCCCGAAGACGTGCTCGCACATGTCGACGGCTTGCTGTTTACGGGCAGCTACTCGAACGTCGAGCCACGTCGCTACGGCGGTCACGCGAGCGCGCCAGGCACGCTGCACGATCCCGCACGCGACGCGACGACGCTGCCGCTGATGCGCGCCGCCATCGACGCGGGCATCCCCGTTCTTGCGATTTGCCGTGGCTTCCAGGAGATGAATGTCGTATTCGGCGGGACGTTGCATCAAAGCGTTCACACGGTGGGCGGCTACGACGACCATCGTGAGAACAAGGAAGACGACCTCGACGTGCAGTACGGACCTTCGCATGCACTGCGTCTCGTGCAAGGCGGGCTGTTGCAGAAGCTCGCTGGCGGCGCAAGCGAAGCGCGCGTCAATTCACTGCACGGACAAGGCGTCGAGCGGCTCGGCAACGGCCTCACGGTCGAAGCTCATGCGCCGGACGGTTTGATCGAGGCGATCAGCGTCGCGAATGCGCGTGCTTTCGCGCTGGGTGTGCAATGGCATCCGGAATGGAAGCATGCGAACGATGCGCTATCGACCGCGATATTCCGCGCGTTTGGTGCAGCGTGCCGAATGCGCATGAAGATGGGATCGACTGCAAGCGTGCACGCCTGATCCCCGTCTCGCGCAACAAAACAGAGAGAACGGTCATGCAAGACATTGATGAATTTCTGAAGAAGCATCACATCACCGAAATCGAAGCGATCATTCCCGACATGGCGGGCATTGCGCGCGGCAAGATCATTCCGCGCAGCAAGTTCGAATTGGGAGAATCGATGCGGCTGCCCCAGGCCGTGATGGTCCAGACCGTGACGGGCGAGTATCCCGACGACGGCTCGCTTACGGGCGTCACCGATCCCGACATGGTGTGCGTGCCCGACCCTTCGACGATTCGCATCATTCCGTGGGCCGTCGATCCCACTGCGCAGGTGATTCACGACTGCGTGCATTTCGACGGCACGCCCGTCGCGATCTCGCCGCGCCGCGTACTGCGCCACGTGCTCGATCTCTACAAGGCCAGAGGCTGGAAGCCCGTCGTCGCACCGGAGCTCGAGTTCTATCTGGTCGACATGAACAAGGACCCCGACCTGCCTCTGCAGCCTCCCGTCGGGCGCACGGGGCGCGCCGAGACGGGACGCCAGGCTTATTCGATCGAAGCTGTCAACGAGTTCGATCCGCTTTTCGAAGACATCTACGAGTACTGCGACATTCAGGAACTGGAAGTCGACACGCTGATTCACGAGGTGGGTGCTGCACAAATGGAAATCAACTTCCTGCACGGCGACCCGCTCAACCTCGCGGACCGTGTGTTTCTCTTCAAGCGCACCGTGCGCGAAGCGGCACTGCGTCATCACATGTACGCAACGTTCATGGCGAAGCCGATGGAAGGCGAACCCGGCTCGGCGATGCACGTGCATCAAAGCATCGTCGATGAAGAGACGGGCCAGAATCTGTTCACGGGCAGCGACGGCAAGCCGACCGCGCTCTTTAATCAGTATCTCGCGGGCCTGCAGAAGTACACGCCCGCGCTGATGCCGATCTTCGCGCCGTACATCAATTCGTACCGCAGGCTGTCGCGCTTCATGGCCGCGCCGATCAATGTGCAATGGGGTTACGACAACCGCACGGTCGGATTCCGCATTCCCCATTCGAATCCACAAGCGCGTCGTATCGAGAATCGCATTCCGGGTGTCGACTGCAATCCGTATCTCGCGATTGCCGGCACGCTCGCCGCCGGCTATCTCGGCATCACGCAGCGTCTGACGCCGACAGAGCCACTCTCGAGCGACGGCTACCAGTTGCCGTATCAGTTGCCTCGCAATCTCGAAGAAGGGCTCACGCTGATGGCCGCATGCGAGCCGCTTGCCGAGATCATGGGCGAGCAGTTCGTCAAGGCGTATCTCACGCTAAAGGAAACCGAATACGAAGCGTTTTTCCGCGTGATCAGTTCATGGGAACGCAAGCATTTGCTGCTGCACGTCTGAGGCTCAATTGATCCAGGTACCCGGAATGCAACGTGCAAGCGCAAGACAACTGGAGGCAACATGAGCTACAGAACAGAAGAAATCACTTACGTACAATCCGCGCAACACGCCGCAAAGTCCAGCGCATCGCGACAGCAGCGCAGTACGGCGGAATATCGCGCGCTCGACGCCGCGCATCACATTCATCCGTTCTCGGATATGGGTGCGTTGAATCGCACAGGCAGCCGCGTTATCGTGAAGGCCGACGGCGTCTATCTGTGGGACTCGGACGGCAACAAGATCATCGACGGCATGGCGGGACTGTGGTGCGTGAACGTCGGCTATGGCCGCAAGGAACTCGCGGACGCAGCCTATCGGCAATTGCAGGAACTGCCCTTCTACAATACGTTCTTCAAGACGACGCATCCTCCCGTGATCGAGTTGTCGGCGCTGCTTGCCGAACTGACACCCGCGCCGTTCAATCACTTCTTCTATTGCAACAGCGGCTCGGAAGGCAACGACACGGTGCTGCGCATCGTCCATCAATTCTGGGCGACGCAAGGCCAGAAGCAGAAGAAGTTCGTCATCTCACGCAAGAACGGCTATCACGGATCGACGATCGCGGGCGGCACGCTCGGCGGGATGGGCTACATGCATGAGCAGATGCCGTCGCAGGTCGAGCACATCGTGCATATCGACCAGCCATACTGGTTCGGCGAAGGCGGCGACATGACGCCGGAAGAATTCGGATTCGAACGCGCACGGCAACTCGAAATGGAAATTCTCGAACTGGGACCCGAGAATGTCGCAGCGTTCGTCGGCGAGCCGTTCCAGGGCGCAGGCGGCGTGATTTTTCCGCCGTCGACGTACTGGCCTGAAATCCAGCGCATATGCCGCAAGTACGACGTGCTGCTCGTCGCCGATGAAGTGATCGGCGGATTTGGCCGCACGGGCGAATGGTTCGCGCATCTGCATTTCGGCTTCGAGCCCGATCTGATCACGATGGCCAAGGGCCTGACGAGCGGTTACGTGCCGATGGGCGCTGTCGGTCTGCATGATCGCATTGCCGAGGCAATCATCGAGAACGGCGAGTTCAATCACGGCCTCACGTATTCGGGGCATCCCGTCGCCGCTGCCGTTGCCGTCGCGAACCTGAAACTGCTGCGCGACGAAAAGATTGTCGAGCGCGTGAAGAACGAAACGGGTCCGTATTTTCAGCAGTCGCTACGCGAGACGTTCACCCGTCATCCCATCGTCGGCGAAGTGGCGGGTACGGGTCTCGTCGCGGGCATTCAGCTCGCGCAGAACCCGAAGAACAGAACGCGCTTCGAAAATGGCGGCGACGTCGGCATGATCTGCCGCGACTTCTGCTTCAACGGCAATCTGATCATGCGCGCAACGGGCGACCGCATGCTGCTCTCGCCGCCACTCGTCATTACAAAGGATGAGATCGACGAACTCGTATCGAAGGCGAAAAATGCCATCGATGCAACCGCGCGGCAATTAGGACTGTCGTAACGGTACTCACATCACGCGTGAACAACGCGTCTCGCACATGACAGAAAGGGGGCGATAGGGGCAGAATGTGCTCCTCGCCTTCAACACGATGTCCGGCCTTGCATGCCCGCGCGAACGGATTGAAGGCTTACCGTAACCTCTATGTCCGTTATGACGAGGCGTCGATGAATGCCGTGCTCACATCTGAAATCGCATCGAAATTCGCTGGTCTCGCGCTTGCTCATCTGACGCGCGAATATCCGAACAAGCTCACGCACTCGCTCGCCGGTCCACAGGATGTGCAAGGTCCGCGCGCGTTGCATCCCATCTTTTATGGCAGCTATGACTGGCATTCGTGCGTACATGGCTACTGGTTGCTCTTGCATCTGCTCGAACGCTTCCCCGAGTTGCCCGAGGCGCCGCAGATCATTGCCGTCGTCGACGAGCACTTCACTGAAGAAAACGTTGCGGGGGAACGTGCCTATCTCGATCTGCCGCATAACCGCGGTTTCGAGCGGCCCTATGGCTGGGCATGGCTGCTTGCGCTGTCGGGCCAGTCCGCATCGCTGAAGCTGCCACAAGCCGAACGCTGGTCGAAGACGATCGAGCCGCTAACGGAGGCATTCGTCGAACGCTTCGAAGGGTTCTTGCCGAAGGCGACTTATCCGCTGCGCGTTGGTACGCATTTCAACACGGCATTTGCACTGGCGCTCTCGCTCGAATTCGCGCATCGCACGCAACGCGATGCGCTGGCAATGCTGATCGTCGAAACGGCGAAGCGCTGGTATCTGAACGACGCACGTTGCCAGGCGTGGGAGCCATCGGGCGACGAGTTTCTGTCGCCTTCGCTGATGGAAGCGGAGTTGATGCGGCGCGTGTTGCCGCCCGCCGAGTTCGACGCATGGTTCACGCGCTTTCTTCCCGATCTCGCACAGGGTCAACCCGCGACGCTGTTCGTGCCCGCCACCGTCACCGACCGCAGCGACGGCAAGATCGCGCATCTGGACGGACTGAATCTGAGCCGCGCGTGGTGCCAGCGATCGCTTGCGCGCGCGCTGCCGAATGACGATCCGCGCCGCGCGGTGCTGTTCGAAGCCGCTGATATACATCTGGAAAGCGCGTTGCAGCATGTCGCCGGCGACTATATGGGAGAGCATTGGCTCGCCACTTTCGCGACGCTTGCGCTCGAAGCTTGAAGCCTCGCGACGCATCGCGTCCCTTGCGAGAGTCCCATCGCAGGGCACGCAGATCGTCTCATCATCGATACGGTCACGAGGAGCTTTGCCGCCGCACTGCAAGGCTTTGGCTGTTTTCATCGAAAAGGACCGATCCTGATCGCAGCCGGTGCGGCTCATTTCCCGGCGAGGACTCGCTGCTGGATAGACTGACCGCCGCCGCGTACACGATCACGGCCGCGCAAGGGCTGAAAAACCGCACTCACCGGTCAGTAGCCCGATATCTGTTGGGAAAGCAGGGACAAAAAGAAAGGCCCACCAAGCGGTGGGCCGAATCCATATCAAGAGGAGACATGGAGGAGACAGGTACTAGTATAAACCCTTAGCGTCTCAATGCAAGTGTATGTGTCATGACAACAACACGCTCACTGAGAGGCTGCCGGCCGTCTTCCAGAAGCGAGGCATGGGACGCGATGCAAGACTGATGGGCCGAACGGAAACGCCCCGTAACAGGTTCGCGAAACATCGCGCAGCGCCGGCGCACAAGCGACGCCAGGGGGCGTCTAGCGGTATTCGAAATCGTCCGCGGTAATCAACACTTGCGTCGCGCCCTTGGCGAGTGCTTTACGCTCGGCCACTGCCGCTATGCGGCGCTGACCGTTGCCGAATGCCTTCGTGAGGTGCAATTCGTCCGCGCCGCGCTCCAGCCAGAAATGCTGTTCGAGCGCATCGCGCGTGATTGCACATCCTATCGCGCGCCTTTGCACGACGATGTCGAAAGTCACGGATTGGCCGTTTGTCGAAAGCGCGAAGTTGCGTACGGACTGTTCCATTTTCAGCCTCTCATGAAATGCGATCTAACCTTATTTCGTGTTGCTTTGATGAACCATGCACCGATCTTCCCGCATTGAAACTATCTCACTCCGTTCGGCATCGATCAGTTCGGAACAATCCTTGACACACACCCGTCGCAAACGTTTGGTAGCACCCAATGCGAGCGACAGCCGTCGATCAGGTGTTAAGGGAACATGGTACCAAGCCAGTCAGTACTTCCAGGGGCCGTTTTAATCACAGAGAAAACGGCCGGAATGTACCCATTTTGAACGATGCGGCGGCGATGTTTTCTGCTGTCTGACAGGACTTTTGCACGTGGAGTTGCACGACGTAGATCTCGCGGTTTTCCGTCTGACGAAAGATTGCGCGCAAATGAATCGACACCTTGCTTTATACCTCGTCAAGAATAGAACGCAATCGTTTGCCTCATATGTCACATTGCCCGCGGCAGCAGAATTCGCGGAACCTCGTACGCGATCGAGCCTCTATAAAGAAGTAATACGAATTGCTTGATGAAGCATCCACATGGACATGGCTGTTCTCCCGGCTCACTCACCGCAACGGGATGAGCCGTCAAATGAAAGTTGCGCGACGCGAATGGCCGCTACATGACGCTTATGCTGATCCCGTCGACCCAGCTTTAACACCTGCTACTCACGCTGCCTCGCTTGCTGTTCAAGCGCATTCTTGAGCCGCTTGACAGCTTCGTCCGATTCCGCCTGGATCTTCGCGCGCAGCAGCGCCGCGTTCAGCAACACGAACCAGAGCGTCGGCGAACGGTAGACAAATGTGCGCTCGAACCGTGTGCCGTTTGTGCCATTCACATCGGGCGTTAGCGTGTAGCTGACCGTGCCTGCGGGACGGCCATCGATCGTGCCGTCGATCGTCCACTTGTCCGGCCGGTTGCGCTCGACCACCGTCCATACGACGCGCCCACGTCGTCCCGCGACGCGAAACTCTTCTGTCGTCTGCTCGCCGACGGCCAGCGAATGATCCGTCGCGCCCGTGACCGACAGCGACGACGGATGCCATGCCGGCCAGTTCGCAGGCGTCGTTACATAGTCGAAAACGGCCGTACTGGGCCGCGCGATAAGTTCAACCGTAACAATGCGCGTCGATAGATCAAAGGCGCGCGGCAATGGAACGAACAGGAGTCCGAGCGCGGCCGCCATACATGCCACAGTCGCGATCGCTCGCACCAGCGTATTCATCGCTATTCGCGCGAGGTCCGCGCGCCCCGAATGAAGGAAGTACTTTCCTTGCGCTCGCACAATGGCAAAGCCTGGCCTGTCGATCTTACCCCGCTGTGTCGAAGCAGATCACACCGAGTGTTGCCGATCACACTGGCGGATCGTGTGTTTTCTGACACATTGTGCCTGGAACATTCCTCGCTTATCTGTTCAATTGACCTGATCCGCACGATAGGAGTGCGCGTTGCAATGCCGTACACTTGTCGGGAGTCGGAAACGAATGGTCCACAAATCAGTTGTTCAAGGAGGGAACGTCCGTGGCAAATGACAAAATGTTGACGCAGGTTTCTGAACAGGACGGCTTCATCGCCGCGCTCGACCAGAGCGGCGGCTCGACGCCGGGCGCGCTGCGGCAGTACGGCATTCCCGACGACGCTTACAGCGGCGACGCCGAAATGTTCAAGCTGATGCATGAAATGCGTGTACGCATCATCACCTCCCCCGCCTTCACCGGCGAAAAGGTCATCGCGGCCATTCTCTTCGAGGCCACGATGGACGGGCAGGCTCAAGGCAAACCCGTGCCGTCGTTTCTCTGGGAAGACCGCGGCGTCGTGCCGTTTTTGAAAGTCGATAAGGGACTCGAAGCTGAACAGGACGGCGTACGCCTGATGAAGCCGATCCCCGGGCTCGATGCGTTGCTCGACCGCGCGCGCAAGCTCGGTATTTTCGGCACCAAGATGCGCTCGGTGATCGAGCGGAATTCGCCGTCGGGTATTGCCGCAATCGTCAAGCAGCAATTCGAATATGGCGCACAAATCGACGCGTGCGGACTGATGCCGATTCTCGAGCCCGAAGTGTCGATCAAGGCGCCGGACAAGGCGGGCGCGGAGAAGACGCTGCGCGATGAAATCAGCAAGGGCCTCGATGCACTGCCTGCCGATAAGCAGGTGATGCTCAAGCTGACCATTCCCGATGTCGCCGAGTTCTACAAGCCGCTGATCGATCACCCGCGCGTTGCGCGAGTCGTCGCGCTTTCGGGCGGCTATACGCGCTCGGAAGCGTGCAAGAAGCTCGCGCACAATCACGGCATGATCGCGAGCTTCTCGCGTGCGTTGATCAACGACCTGAAGAAGCAGATGAGCGACGACGAGTTCAATGCGAAACTCGCGGAAGCCATCGATGAGATTTACGAGGCTTCGTCGGTCAAGGTCTAAAAGAAGAGCGTTCTGGAAGCCGCGCGGGATGCAGTGTCACTGCGTGCAGATCTCGCGCGGCCTCTTCACCGGGCCCTGATACGCCGCCGCGTCAATGCGCTGTTGGCGGAACGTCGGGGTCGACGTACTCGTTGCGCGAGAGCCAGTACGGATCGCGGTTGTAATACGTGTGCAACGACTCGCCCCATTTTGCATCGGCCATCGACGGCCAATGATCCTTGTCGAAACCCGGTTCGTCCTTTAGCCGCTGCGCGCTAATGTCGACGTGGAAGCACTTCTCCGCGGTATCGAGCGTGAGCGCGCTCCACGGAATCGCATGCAGGTTCGCGCCCATGCCGAGAAAGCCGCCCTCGGAGAGCACCGCATAAGCGATTCGTCCGCTACGCACGTCGAGCATGATGTCCGAAATCTTGCCGACGTGTTCCCCGTCTGAAGAGATCACCTTGTTGCCGTCGAGCGTCGATGCGGCCATCACCTCGGGCCCCGGCCCTTCGCCGACACCGCCGCCGACAATCCCTGCTCCACCTGTTCTGCGCGTTTGCGGATTAATCGAACCCATGGCTCACCTCCTTTGAACGTGAGTGTCATAAAGACGCGCAATGCGTGTACCTGAAGCGCTTCGCGAGGACGGTTGTCAAGCAAGCTTTACCTGACGAGCACGAGCCTGAGTCATCTTTTCCGAAAACGACTCCTTGTTGTCCGTTCTCAAACGAATAAGCCGGGTCTACTAGAGACGATGTCACGCGGTCTCAGCAGCGCAGCAGCAGTATTGGCAACTCAGCAGTGATCACGCCTTGAACTTCTGCGCCAACGAACGCGCGAGAGGTTCTGGACGAATCCATCGCGGAGTCTGTTAATGAAACGCGCGCCACTCATTTGACTTCCTGTGTAACGAGTTCGCCGAATACGCGGACGGCGCGATCGATATCCGCGTTCCATGGATGCCCGAAGTTGAGCCGTACGCAATGCCGGAAGCCGCGTGCCGCAGAGAAAATCGGTCCCGGCGCGATGCTCACACCCTGCTCGATCGCGCGCCTGTGCAGCGTCAACGCGTCGATCGTTTCGGGCAATTCGAGCCATACGAAATAGCCGCCCGACGGACACGTCCACTTCACACCCTTCGGCATGTAACGTCGCAACGCCACATTCATGGCATCGAGTTGCGCGCGCAATGCCGCGCGCAATTTACGCAAATGCCGGTCGTATCCGCCATGTTGAAGATAATCCGCGATACCTGCCTGCACGGGAATGCTCGCCGAAAGCGTCGTCATCAGCTTCGCACGCTGTACTTTCTCCGCGAATTTTCCCGCAGCAGCCCAGCCAATTCGATACCCAGGCGCAAGCGTCTTCGAGAAGGAACTGCAATGCATGACAAGCCCTTTTCGATCGAATGCAATCGCGGGCAACGGATAATCCGCCTGAAAATGCAGTTCGCCATACACGTCGTCTTCGATCAACGGCACTTCATGTCGCGCGAGCAGTTCGACTAGCGCCTTCTTCTTTTCGAGCGGCATCGTCGCGCCCGTCGGGTTCTGGTAGTTCGTCATGAACCAGCACGCGCGAATGGGGTGCTTGTCGAGCGCCTGTTCGAGCGCATTCAGATCGAGGCCGGTTTGCGAATCGACGGGAATTTCGACGGCGCGCAAATCGAGTCGCTCAATCGCCTGCAGCGCGGCGTAAAAGCCCGGGGACTCGACGGCCACCACGTCGCCAGGACGGGTCACGGCCATCAGACATAGATTCAACGCTTCGAGCGCACCATTGGTGACGACGATTTCATCGAGCCGCTGCGACAGTCCCATGCCCAGATAACGCAGCGCAATCTGCTGACGCAATGCCTCGTTGCCAGGCGGCAAATCGACGACGGTACTCCAAGGATTGACCGTGCGCGCCGTTTGCGCGAGCGACTTCGCAAGACGCGGCAACGGAAACAGCATGGGGGAAGGAAACGCGGAACCGAGTGGCACGACACCCGGATGCCTTGCCGCTTCGAGTACGCTAAAAACGAGTTCGCTGATATCGACTTTCGCTGACTCGGCGAGCGCTCGCTTCGCCGTGACCTCGCGACTTTCGGGAACGGCCGCGCCGCGCGCGACGTAATAGCCGGAACGCTCCTGCGCGCGAATGAGTCCCCACTCCTCCAATAGATAG
Organism: Paraburkholderia diazotrophica; assembly: GCF_900108945.1. Lineage (GTDB taxonomy): Bacteria > Pseudomonadota > Gammaproteobacteria > Burkholderiales > Burkholderiaceae > Paraburkholderia > Paraburkholderia diazotrophica. The sequence continues at coordinate 44,184 of NZ_FNYE01000030.1, forward strand.
TAGGCGCGAAATGCCGTCGACTGACTGACGCCGTGCTGCGCGATGACCTGTCGCAACGAAGGCATCCGCGTGCCTACGGCGAGACTGCCCGAGCGTATTTCCGCCGCCATCGTATTGGCGAGTGATTCGTACCGAGTCATCGAAGGGTGCGCGTCGCAGGGCGCTCTTTATGGAGAGCTTTTTATACTAATCGGTACTGCACCGCGCAATCAACGTTTGCCGCTTCTCATCCATTTCTCATCCACTTCTCATCGATGTCTCATCGACAGATAGACCACGAATGCCGAAACGGCCGCGACCAGCGCAGCCCCGCCGAATGCTTGCGAGAAGCCCTCGCCGTAACTCGAACGCGCAATATGGGTCAGCGTGTCCGTCAGTGCAGGCGGATAGAGCGTGAATGCACGCGCGAAGTCGCCCGCCATCACACGCTCCGCGAAGCCCGGCACGGAAGGCACTTGCACGTGAGACATCTGCGCGGTCAACGCCGAACGCACACCTTCGGCCAGCACTGCGCCGAGTCCGGAAAAGCCCAGAAGAATGCCAGTGAAGCGCGACGTCGTGCTGACGCCGGACGCCATGCCCGCGCGTTCTCGCGGGACCGTGCCCATGATCGCCTTCTGCGTTTCGCCGTTCAGCAGTCCCCCGCCGCTGCCGAGCAGCGCCATCGCGGCGATCAGCCATGCATGATCCGCGCGGCGCGCGGCAAGCATCATCGCGAGATTGCCGCATGCGACCACTGCGAGGCCGAGCGTCAGAATCTGCCGTGAATCCATATATGCCGCGAGTCTGCGCCCAAGTTGCGGCAGCAACAGCATCGCCAGCGCGAAAGGCAACATACCGGCTCCCGCACTGAGCGCGCTCTCGCCTCGCGCGTTTTGCAGGAACAGCGGCAACAGCGAGGCCATCACTTGCGCCGACGACGCATACGCGAACATCGCCACGATTGCGCCGACAAAGGGCAGCGAACGAAACAGTGTGAGATCGAGCATCGGATGCGCGCGCCTGCTTTCGACCAGTGCAAACGCAGCGAACAGCGCGACACCGGCACACGCGCGCGACACAGCGGATATGCTGAACCATCCGCGTTCGGGGCCGAGAATAAGGGCCCACGTCAACGAAAACATCGCTGCCGCAAAGAGCGCGATACCCGGCAGATCGAGCGAGCGCGGCGTCGGGTCGCGCGACTCGTCGACGATTCTGACAACACCCGTCGCCAGCAGCGCACAGATAGGCACATTGATCGTGAATGCCCAGCGCCAGCCCATATACGCGCTGACGACACCGCCGATCAGCGGCGAAAGGACCATCGTCAGCCCCATGATGCCGCCCCACACGGCCCATGCACGCGCACGTTCGCGCTCGTCATGAAACGCATGTCCGATGATCGCGAGCGCGGGCGCGAGCAGGAACGCCGCGCCTACACCCTGCGCGGCGCGCGCGATATACAGCAGCGATGCGTTCGGCGCGACGCCGCATGCGAACGAAGCGAGCGCGAAAAGCGCAATGCCCGCGAGGAACACGTGCTTGCGCCCGAAGCGGTCGGCGAGCGAACCGGCGGGGAGCAGCAGCGCGGCGAAGCACAGCACATAAGCGCTGATCACCCATTCGATATCGGCAAACGATGCATTGAGATCGCGCGCGATGTTGGGCAGAACGATGCCGACGACATTCGTGTCGAGCACGGTCATTGCACACCCCATCGACGCAATGAGTAGCAGCGGCGTGCCGTGAGAGGCCGAACGGGTAGCGGTGATTGAACTCATGAGACTGGCTTTGCGGAGAGACGGCGGACGGTAAGCCGCATTTCACCAGTTATTTCTATTCCGTTCATTCCCGCATTTCTTGAATATAATTAGCTATAACCTAATACTCGCAGTACGCATCATGGAACTCAGGCATCTGCGTTATTTCATCGCTGTCGCGGAGCGACTGCATTTTGCACAGGCCGCTGAAGCCCTCGGCATTGCGCCGCCCACGCTGACCGTGCAGATTCAGGAGATGGAGCGCACGCTGCAGGCGCAACTGTTTCGCCGCACCAAACGCACAGTCGCGCTCACGCCTGCCGGAGAAGCGTTTCTCACCGAAGCGCGCGAGACCCTCGCGCAATTCGAACGCACGCTGAATGTCGGAAAGCGCGCTGGACGCGGCGAGCTGGGGCGAATCCACATCGGCTATGTCGGCTCGGCTGCGTTTTCGGGCATCCTGCAGAAACAGATTCGCGCGTTCCGCAAATCGCGGCCGGGCGTCCTCGTGCAGGCAACCGAACATCCGATGGGCGAACTACCCGCGTTGCTGGAGGAAGGACGCGTCGACGTCGCGTTCGTGCGCATGCCCGTCGACCTGCCGTCCTCGCTGCGCGCGCACGTGCTGGCACGCGATGCGTTCTGCGCGGCGCTGCCCGCCGAGCATCCGCTGGCGGCAGCGGTCGGGCCGATCAAGGCGCGCGCGCTGGCGGGCGAAACCTTCGTCGTGCCCGAACAGGACCTCGGCACGCGGGAAATCGCGCGGCGCGGCCGCTTCAATCCGCGCATCGTGAGCGCGCCGGGGACGCTGCTCGCCGTGTTGACACAGGTCTCCGTCGGCGCGGGCGTGGCCATCGTACCCAACGTGCTGACGCGGGTCGTCAATCTGCCGAACGTCGTCTTCAAGACGCTTGCGGGCGAGCCAGTCACGTCAGAGGTCGCCGCCGTCTTCCGTAAATACGAGCATTCGCCCGCGACGAAAAAGCTGATCGAGCAGATGACGGGTAAGACGGCCTAGTACTTTCCCGGGCTTTTACTCGCCCCACGACCTATCATTGGAGAACGATACCGACGCTCGACATTCGCCCGCAATTCGCTGGGCGTGTTCGAAGCGGACTGGATCGTTCCTTGCTGCACAGCACCGAAGCGAACGCCCCAGACCGGACCAACTGGCCCCGGGCAAAGGAAAAATCGCCCGAAAAACCGCGCTGGCCGACGTTCGTGTATCACACCTGGCACTCACGGAGAAATCAAATGACCATCGAATTCACCAGCCGCCGGCACGTCGTAGCCGCATCGCGAGTCGCATTCGAAGCGAACGTCGAAGGAAAGGAGGTATGGTGCAGCGTATCAATCGACGCCCTCAACGACCACTTCGGCAATACGGGCACGTCGTCCCACGATCTGATCGCGGCGTTCGAGGGTAACAGGAAGGCGATTGAGGCGGCCGCCCGCCGAGTGTTACAGCGAAATGGGGGACAGTCGGTGGAACTGGAGACGCGCGACTTCCATTAGAGCCCGCTCGAAAGCGGCGTCGCGCGCGGGAAAGACCAACACCGGCGTGCGCGACGCCGACGGGATCAACCGTCTATCCACGCAAACTCGTCGCGATTAGACCTGCGGCACTTTCACCTGAAAAAAGCCTTTTCAAGGCGCCTGGTGAAAATGAAGGGGTGTCAAAAGAGATGAACTTCTAGTTTTCGCAGGGCCCGACAACCCATTGCGCATTGGCTCGCACAGATCGCATTGACGAAAACTCTCAGCAATTGCGAAAAGATCCGGCACGACGAACGAGCTTTTTAGTCTGCCGCCGTGCGTGGCGTTTGGGCGAGGCAGTGCAGTGCCCCGCCCTCCAATTGACTTTTTAAGCGCGTGATTTTCTCGCAGCCTTTTTGGCCGCTGTCTTTTTCGGGGCAACGCTGTTCATTCCTGTGGCCTTTGCAGCTCCAATCAGAAACTTGTTACGGTCTTTTTCCGCTGCCAGCCATGCCGGCGCCGGACCACGACCGCTCCAGGTCGCGCCCGTCTCCGGGTGACGATATTTGGCGGGTTGCGGTCCTTTAGGCTGGCCGTTGCCCGTCGCGCCCTTGGCGGACGCGCTCGTCGCAAGCTCGCTCGCCGCGCCGGGAACGAGGTACTTGTTGCGATCCTTCGCACCTGCAATCCAGGCCGGCGCGCGACCGTGCCCCGTCCAGGTCGCGCCCGTTTTGGGATCGCGATATCTGGCTACACCTTTCGTCTGCACACCTGCCGACTTCAGCGAAGGACGGCCGCGCTTTCTATGGCCGAGGTGCGCATCGATATCGGCCGTCGTCAGATTGTGCCTGGCCATCAATGAGCGAATGCTTTCGAGGGCCGCCGTCGACTTTTGGGAAGCGATGGCATCGGCCTGCTGCTGAAGCTTTTGTATCTTTGCCTGAAGTGCTTCGAGTGTAGCCATATTGAAAACTCCTTATTGAAGATACCGGCACTATGCCACGGACATGTCATATATGGCTAGAGTTCATCCATTACATGAAAGACAAATGCCTTTCGTTTTGGTGCCAGGCGCGGCGCTCAACGGGAGCATTAAGAAAAATCCGATTCGCGTAGGGAATAGCGAGAATGTCAAATTGCTTGCATTGACGTTGGGCAGACCGGCTAACCGTTCTATGCAGAAGCGAGATAAACCACTCAAAGGTCAATTCTTTGAGCATTGCGCGGCGAATGAACGGCGCGACTTCAACGAGTCTTTACAAGTGTGTCGACTTTGAATTCCTCATCGGCGGCTTCGTGCGATGGCGATGTATTGTTTTGAAAGCGTCGTTGACGCAAGCCACTACCACGCGCTGCCGGTTCTTTCCTTTTCGATCGACAGTCCCGATTCGGTTTCCGCAATCTTCGTACAGTCGGCGTACGTGCAAGCCGGCGTCATGAGTCACGCATCGAATAAACCACTCACGAGTAGGCTTAATAATGAAAAAGGCCGGAACCCGCAGCATGCAGGCACCGGCCACGATTCCCAATCGAAAGGCCTGGTGTAGCGTCAGCGATTCATATCGATCTGCCCTATCGCGGATATCGCGGGCAACGCACGCGATCAGTGGTGCGCGAACGTGATGCCGTTCGTGCGGACGTCACGCACGCCAGCTTGCGACGAACCATTCGACGCCGCACCGTATCCGCTTTCGTGTGCGGACGCCGTATGCTGCGCGGCCAGACGGGCTTCGGCGGCCTCGATGTGGACGGGATAGCTGTTGCGGTCGTCGAGCGGGCTATAGCCGACGTTATGCAGCTGCACCAGTTCTTCGCGAACTTGCGCGCGCGTCAGAGGCTGACTGGTCTGCGCGAATGAAGCGAGGGGAGCGCTAATCAGAGCCGCAATGACAAAAGCTTTAGCAAACGTTTTCATGGCAACACCTCCGGGACTGTTCGTTTGGGCTGCTTCGAACTGCTTTCTGCAACCGTTGAACACAAGTCTAGAGGCGCAGCGCCGGCGGATAAATCCGCGGCGCGTGAAAAGATCATTCAGGGAATCGCGACAATCCGCGGTGCATCGCTGTGTCCGCTTCCAGCGGGCACTTCGAACGCGATCTGCGGCGCGCGGCCGTTAGCCCGCCAGTTTCCTGAACGTTTCGAGCACGGCGTCGCCCTTGAACGGCTTGACGATCCAGCCCTTTACGCCTGCCGCCTTGCCGCGCTCCTTCATCGCGGGACTGCTTTCCGTCGTCAGCATGATGATGTTGACGCTCGCGTTGGCCAGTTCGCTACGAATCTTTTCGGCCATCGTGAGGCCGTCCATGTTCGGCATGTTCACGTCGCTGACGATGAGACGAATGCCCGGCGACGACTTCAGCTTCGCAAGCCCGTCCTTGCCGTCCACGGCCGTCTCGACATCGACGCCGTTCTTTCTGAGGAAGCCCGCCACTTCATCGCGAACCGTGCTCGAATCGTCCACTACCAGAACCTTTCCCATTGCTCACCCCGTAGCGCGCCTTTAAAGCGGCGCATTGATTGATTGAAGACATGCGTCGTGCGCGAAAGCCGGAAACCGTCAGAACAGTTCGAGCTCTCCGCCGCTTTCCTCGACTTCGGTCACATGGGCGACGAAATCGATAGGCGCGCTCGCGCACACACAAAGCGTCGCGCCGATTTGTACGTTTGCGCCGATCGTCGCGCGAAATGCCGCGAGGTACGCCGGCTTCAGTTCCGTCAGAAAAGGCACGCACGCGCCACTCAACTGATAGGGCGTCGACATGCCCAGATCAGGAAAGTACTCGATCAGTTGCTGATTGATCGCGCCACAGCACAGATTGCCGACTTCCATCAGTGCTTCCGCCAGCGAACGGCCTTCGGCGTCGCGCAAGTAGTAATCGCGCGTCGTCTTGTCGTCGTCGAAATGCAGCACGAGCAGAAAGCGGAATACAATCGATGAAATGGTCAAAACAACGATATGGTTCGCGAGTGCCTTATTGGCCAGATGTGCGTCGAGAGCCGTGATTTCGCATGCGTCGCCGGCATGGGCGGGCAAACGCGTGCGCGCGGACTGATAGAAGATCCGTTCGATGCTTTCTTTCGCTTGCTGACTGATCACGACGTCGCCTGTTCTAACCGGGATTGAATCTGGCCGGCGAGCGCCTCGACGCTCGCCAGCGACGCTGCGATCATCTTGCCGCCTGCCTGAATGTCCTGAAACGTGGCCGTCGTGATAAGGTCGTTGCGATTCAGGCTGTCGTGATAGCTCTTCGACAGTTCCTGCGAGCGCGAAGCCAGCGCGCGCACTTCGCTCGCGACGATCGAAAAACCACGTCCGGCCGCGCCTGCACGCGCCGCTTCGATCGAAGCGTTCAACGATACGATCAGCACGTGCCGCACGATCGACGACAGCTCATTGTTTTTCGTATGCATGTCGTGGTTCTGTGCCATCAGCGAAATCATCTGATCATGCCAGCGCTCGAACGTGGCCGACAGATGCCGCAAGCGCGCGGCCTCGCCGGAAAGACGCGTCGCGTGCTGAAGCCATTCGTCCTTCTGGTTCAATAGCGCATTGAACGCGGCGCGCGCCTCTTCGGCTTGCGTCGAATGGTGCACGAGATCCTCGCGCAACGTGTCGGCCAGCGCGTGCAATTCGCGCGCCTGCTGCTCGTGCTGCCGGATCTCCGCTGCATGTCGCTCTTCGGCCCGCGCCAGTTCCTTAGCCTGCGACTCGAGCGCCGTCCGGTGCTGCTCGCTGGCTTTTCTGATGAGCCAACGATGCGCGAGCACACACACAAGCGCGCTCGCGACAACGCCGGCCAGCGCCGCGATCACATACTGTTCAACCACAACGAATCCCCGTAGTGCTATTCGGAAAGTGCATTCGCCTGAATCGAATTCACCGTTTTGGCGGCATCGTGCATCGACGTGCCGACGCTATCGACAGCGCAGTTTTCCGGCAGATAGACGATAGTCTGGAACTGGCGGAAGTCCGCACCCGTGCGCTCGTCGGTGAAGCGCAATTCGATGCGGCCGCCTTCGCGCCGGATGAAATCGCGCACCGCATCCATGCCGACGCCACGACCTGAGACTTCCGTCACGTTTTGCGCCGTCGAGAAGCCGGGCCGGAAAATGAACTCCGCCACGGCTTCGTCGCTCAACTGCGTATCGGGCTGGAGCCAGCCTCGCTCGGCGGCAATGCCGCGAATGCGCGACATTGCGAGGCCGCGTCCATCGTCGCTCAACGTGATCTGTAACGCCCCTTCCGCGACGCCCACTTCGATGTCGATCACGCCGCCCTCGGGCTTGCCGAGCGCCACGCGCTGCGCCTCCGTTTCGATGCCGTGGTCGACGGAATTGCGCAGCAGGTGCATGAAGATATTCTTGAGCGCGCTGCCTGCCTGCGAACGTACGCGATAACCGTTATCGTCGATGCGCACGGTCGGCGCGGACTTGCCGAGTTCCGTCGCAAGCGAAGGCAGCGATTCCAGCACGCCCGCGAGTGCATCTTCGAGCTTCTCCGTGCCCAGCAGACGCAAGGTTCTGCGCACCGCGTCGCGCGCCGTCAGCAGATCGCGCACATCAGCGGGATTCGCCGCATCGAGCAGACGAAGGCTTTCCTGAATGTGTTCGCTGTCGACCATCAGATAGCGCTCGACGCTGCTGCGGCGACCCGCATTGCGGCGGCCGAGGCTCACCTCATTGATCGTCGCGTAGTGCTGCAGCGCCTCTTTCACGCGCGCGAGTTCGACGATCAGTTGCTCCTGGTCCCACTCGTGCGCGGTTTCGGGACGGCGCAGCGCGTCGTAACGCTGCTCCGTCTCGTGCACGATGCTCGTCAGATGCTGAAGGCTATAGGTCCGCGCATTGCCCTTGATCGTGTGCATGTTTCGGAACAGCTCCGCGACGGCCGGGCCGTCCGCCTGCGCGTGCTGGCGAATGATGCGTTCGTTCTCGTTGATGAAGCCCGTTGCGCTTTCGACGAAATGATGGAACTTCTCTTCGCTCACCGCGAGAATCTCGCCGATCATTTCAAGGCGACGCTTCTGCTCGCCCGCTTCGGCGGCAAGCTGGCGCAACTCCGTCACATCGCGCACACACAGCATCAGGCGCATCACGGTGTCGCTTTCGTCGGTGATCGCGGACCAGCTCAAATCGAGCGTCTTTACGCGGCCATCGGGCATCTTGCGCGTCAGTTCGTTGACGAGCAGATGCTGGTTGAACTCGAAGTTGATGCTGTCTTCGCCGATGCACGCCTCGACGGCCGCTTCGACTTGCGACACCGTATCGGCGCCGAGTTCGCTGTCGCCGAACACGAGGTCCATCAACGGACGGCCCGCAATATCCTTCGTTTCGAAGATTGCTTCGAGATACGCCGAGTACTCGGCGTGAATCACGGCGCCTTCTACGACAGTCAGAATGCCCTGCTGCATGTTCTGCAACATCGCCTGAATGTCGGCCGTCTTCTGCTTCAGTTGCGCGGAGCTTTGCTGGATCTTTTCGATCATGCCGTTGAACGCGACGATCGAATGGCCGATCTCGTCCATGCGGCCCACGGGTACGCGTCGCGTGAAATCCTGGCTCGATGCGATCTCGCTCATCATCGACTGCATGCGCGAAAGCGGCCGCGTGATCTGACGGTACAGCAGCAGGCCGATTATCACGAGCACGAGGATGGCTGCGCCCGCTGCGCCCGCGATGGCCGTCGTCGTCGTGGCGAGGCCTTCATTCAGCGTGTCGATCGCGTCATCCTTCTGGCGGTTTTTCTCGATGCGCAGCGTTTCGACGATGCCTTCCAGTTCGTCGCGATACTGCGCGACATTGGCGAACAGATACGCCTGCGCGAGATCGTTCTTCCCGTCCGCCTTCATTCTGGCGGTGTCGTTGATCGCCGCGAAGTAGTTCGCGAGGCTGTCGCGCGCCTGCGTGACAAGCCCTTCCTGCGCGTGGCTCGCTGCGGCTTTCGCCTGCACGTCGAGTGCTTCGCGCAACGACTTCTCTTTGGTGGCCAGTTCCTTTTGCGCCTGCTCGACCATATTTGCATCGGGCGCGTAGACGAGCGTCATCGTCGCGAGCTGGACGTCCTTGACCTGCGAAACGAGGTCGGCGGAAGCGAGCGCGCTCGGCACGACGCCCTGCGTCACTTGCCGGACGTCTGCAGCGCTGCCGCGTGTCTGATAGACGGCGTATCCGCCGATTGCCGACAAGGCAACCAGCATCGACACCACGAGTAGAGTGATGCGGTGACGGATGGTCATTTGCGGTATTCCCCGAGGTCTTGCACTGCGCTGCGCAGCGCTGCCCGTTCTGATTTATCCATTTGACGGGCGACGCGATTATCGTCGGTGGCTCATGACGAAGCTGTGACCAGACGAATTGTTTCGCGGGCTAAAAAACGCAATACAACATGTGCGCGAATCGATCTAAAGTTCTCGCATTCGTCGCCGTTAACACGAACGCTATTTCGCTGGCGCAAACGTTTTGCGTACCATCTGGCTCAACCCGTCACGAATGGCTGTGAAGCGCGCTCGTTACCGCTCGCATTGAGCCGCTCGTATTCGGCAATCAGTTGCGCGCCGAACAGCATCAACGTCGCGAGCGCTTCGAAGCTGAACAGCACGACGATAGCCGTCGTCAGCGAGCCATAGACGACGCTCACTTGCGATAGCGTCGCGAAGTACCACACCAGCACACGCCGCGTGATCTCCCACAGCACGGCAGCCGCCACCGCGCCGACGAACGCATGCCACGGCGTCGTGCGTCCAGCGGGTATCACCAGATAGATGGCCGCGAGCACGAAGATCTCGCCGGCAAGACCGAGCAGATAAAGCACGACACGCGTCGCGCCCGTCAGCGATATCGTGTGGTCGAGCAATACGACGCTGTCGCTCGCAACGGCGCGAAGTCCACTCGACACGAACGTCACGAGCAGCACGCCGACGCCGAGCGACAGGCTGAACAGATACGGCAGGATCGCCGACAGCAGAAAGTGCCTGCGCCGTATCGCGACGCGATGCACGAAGATGATCGACAGCGCATTTTCGAGCACCGTGAATGCGAGCGAGCTGAAGAAGATCATCGTGACGACGAGGAACCAGCCGATCACCGCCCGATGCGCAAGGAAATTGGCGAGCTCCTGCACGATCGCTTTCGATTGCCCCGGCACCAGCCATTCGAGCAGATGCGCGAGCGTATCGAGCAGCAGCTGCTGGCCGACGAAATGACTGAACGCGATCGCGACGAGTATCAGCAACGGCACGATGGACAGCAGCGCATAGTAGGCAATCGCGCCCGCGAGCAGCAGTCCCTGGTTCTTGCGGAATGCCTTGAACACCTGCAACGCGAACTGCGCGGGATGCTTCGCGACGTAATGCAGCGCGCGATTGCGCATCGTCTTCACGTTCGCCTCCGCCTGTCGCGCGCGTGTCAGCGCCCTCGCCCGAACGGCAGCAAACAATGGTCCCGGCAATGATAAAAGGCATCGATTTTCCGAGCATTTGCTCACCAAAAGAACAAATGAACCTAACTCGCGGAGCGCGAGACTCCTGATTTACCCCTATCTGCCAAGCACGTCGCCGCCCTGCTTTACGGCCCGCAAGAGCTTGTCCAGCAAGGCTTTGAGCATCGCCGCCCGCCTCGTTCGCGTCGCGCCGCATCAAAACTCGCTTCTTGATTTTTGCGAAGGTGGCTGCTGTACTAACTAAAACAACTTGATTTAGTAAGGCCCGCGTCACCGTCGATCCATTGCACGGCGGCGGGCGACAAAAGGTGCGATCAGTGCCGCGAAAGCCGTCGAACCAATCGCTGTTCACAACGTCGTCAAACATCCGGAGGAGCGTCCCATGAACCCGAATTCCCGCAGGCCGTTGCACCGCGCGTCCCACATGCAGCCCGTCGTCAAGGGCATTGCCGCAGCGTGCGTCGTGGCGTCGGCGCTGTGGTGCGCGAGCGCGAGTCTCGCGGCCGATCAGACCGTCGTCGGCCTGATCACGAAGACCGATACCAATCCGTTCTTCGTCAAGATGAAGCAAGGCGCGGAAGCCACCGCGCAGAAAGACGGCGCGAAGCTGATTACGGCGGCCGGCAAGTTCGACGGCGACAATGCCGCGCAGGTCACGGCCATCGAGAACATGCTGACCGCGGGCGCGAAAGCGATCCTCATCACGCCGAGCGACACGAAGGCGATCGTGCCGAGCATCAAGAAGGCGCGCGCAGCGGGCGCGCTCGTGATCGCGCTCGATACGCCGACCGATCCGCAGGACGCCACCGACGCCCTCTTCGCCACCGACAACTTCAAGGCAGGCGTGCTGATCGGCGAATACGCGAAGGCCGCGCTCGCCGGCAAGCCCGCGAAGATCGCGACGCTCGATCTCGCGCCCGGCGTCTCCGTCGGCGTGCTGCGACATAACGGCTTTCTGAAGGGCTTCGGCATCAAGGAAGGCGATCCGTCGATCGTCTGCAGCCAGGACACGCGTGGCGATCAGGCGAAAGGCCAGACAGCGATGGAAAACTGCCTGCAGAAGGCACCCGACATCAACGTCGTCTACACGATCAACGAACCGGCCGCAGCGGGCGCGTATCGCGCGCTGAAGAATGCGGGCAAGGAAAAGAGCGTGATGATCGTGTCGATCGACGGCGGCTGCGAAGGCGTGCGCAACGTGAAGGCAGGCGAGCTTGCCGCGACGTCGCAGCAGTATCCGCTGAAGATGGCCTCGCTCGGCGTCGAAGCAGGCGTCGAGTACGCGAAGTCTGGCAAGAAAGCGTCTGGCTATCACGACACGGGCGTGACGCTCATCACCGACAAGGCGCAAAACGGCGTGGACAGCAAGGACACGAAGTTCGGCCTCGACAACTGTTGGGGCAACAAGTAACGGCGCAACTTGAATAGTAGTCACCGGGCAGCAACGGAGATGCGCAAGGTGCGCATCTCCGCGAGTTCTCCAGCGTGAGCGCGGCGGGTTCCATTGCGCTGCATGAAACCCGCCGCACGCAGATCACGCATCGTTTCGAGGAAACACATCATGTCGACTCCCACCGTCCCCGCTCAAAGCCACCGCCGGTTCGCGGATCATATGCCGACGCTCGCCGAGGCCGGTCCGTTGATCGCACTCGTGCTCGCGTGCATCTTCTTCATCTCGCAGAGCAGCCGCTTCCTGTCGTTCCAGAACCTGTCGCTGATCCTGCAGCAGACGATGGTCGTCGCCGTCATTGCGATCGGACAGACATTAATCGTGCTGACAGGCGGCATCGATCTGTCGTGCGGGATGGTGATGGCTTTCGGCTCGATCGTGATGACCAAGTTCGCCGTCGTGATGGGCGTGCCGCCCGCGATCGCGATCCTGTGCGGCGTCGGCGCGAGCACGCTGTTCGGATTGCTCAACGGCGTGCTGATTACGCGCATCAAGCTGCCCGCGTTCATCGTCACGCTGGGCACGCTGAATATCGCCTTCGCAGCCACGCAGATCTATTCGAACGCCGAGAGCGTGTCGAATCTGCCCGACGCGATCATGTTCTTCGGCAGCACGTTCAGCGTCGGTCCCGCGACGGTCACGTACGGCACCGTCCTCGCGCTGCTGATGTATCTCGCGACGTGGTTCGTGCTGCGCGACACCGTGCCCGGCCGCCATCTCTACGCGCTCGGCAACAACCCGGAAGCGGCGCGCCTGATGGGCCTTTCCGCGCAGCGCATCCTGATCACGGTCTACACGCTGTCGGGCGCGATCTACGGCATTGCCGCGCTGCTCTCCGTCGCACGCACGGGCGTCGGCGATCCGCAAGCGGGCCAGACGGAGAACCTCGACAGCATCACGGCCGTCGTGCTGGGCGGCACGAGCCTCTTCGGCGGACGCGGCTCGATTGCGGGCACGCTGCTGGGCGCGCTGATCGTCGGCGTGTTCCGCAATGGCTTGACGCTGATGGGCGTGTCGTCGGTGTACCAGGTGCTGATCACCGGCATTCTCGTGATTCTCGCCGTCGCCGCCGACAAGCTGTCGCGCCGTGGCGCACGTTGATCGTTATCTGAAGGAGACTGTCATGTCGGCAACCCCCTCATCCGCCAACACCACCACCCGCGCCGCCAACGGCAAGACCCCCGTTTTGCAGGCGCGCGGCCTGATCAAGCGCTACGGTCACGTTACCGCGCTCGACGGCTGCGACTTCGAAGTGATGCCCGGCGAAATCATGGCCGTGATCGGCGATAACGGCGCAGGCAAGTCGTCGCTGATCAAGGCGCTCTCGGGCGCACTCGTGCCCGACGAAGGCGAACTGCTGCTCGACGGCAATCCCGTCAATTTCCGCAGCCCGATCGACGCGCGCCAGCAAGGCATCGAAACGGTCTACCAGGATCTCGCCGTCGCGCCGGCGATGAGCATCGCCGAGAACCTGTTTCTCGCGCGCGAACTGGTGAAACCGGGCTGGCGCGGCAAGCTCTTCAAGATGATCGACAAGCGGCGCATGCTCGACGAAGCGACCAACGCGATGAAGGATCTGCAGATCGGCATCCGTTCGATGCGCCAGGCCGTCGAGACGCTCTCGGGCGGTCAGCGCCAGGGCGTCGCGGTGGCGCGCAGCGCGGCGTTCGCGCGCCACGTCGTGATTCTCGACGAGCCGACGGCCGCGCTCGGCGTGAAGGAAGGCAACATGGTGCTCGAGCTGATTCGTCGTGTGCGCGAGCGGGGCCTGCCCGTGATCCTGATCAGTCACAACATGCCGCATGTGTTCGAGATCGCGGATCGCATCCATATCCAGCGGCTCGGACGGCGCGCCGCGCTCGTCAACAAGAACGACATCCACATGTCGGATGCCGTCGCGATCATGACGGGCGCGAAGCAGGCCGACGTGCGCGCGATCGCATGACGAATGAGCACGAGTAACCAGATACCGTCGATGGATACGGGCACCCGTTCACCGCTGAAGCGCACGGTCGGATCGAACCAGGTCGGCATGCGGCAGTTCAACGAGCGGATCGTGTTGCAGGCGATCCGCTTGCATGGGCCGCTGCCGAAAGCCGACGTGGGCCGGCTCACGCGTCTGTCGATGCAGACCGTGTCGATGATCGTCGAGCGTCTGATCGACGACGGCCTGCTCGAAAAACAGGCGCGCGTGCGAGGGCGCATCGGGCAGCCGTCGGTGCCCATCGCGTTGCGCGCGGAAGGCGCGTACACGATCGGTGTGAAGGTCGGGCGGCGCAGCCTCGACGTGCTCGCGATGGATTTTCTCGGACGCGTGTGCTGCCGCGAAGTACAGGAGTACGCGTATCCCGATCCGCGCACGCTCTTCCCCGCGCTCGAGAGCAAGCTCGCGCGCGTGAACGACGTGCTCGGTGCGCGGCGCGAGAAAGTGGTCGGCATGGGCGTCGCGGCGCCGCTGTGGCTCGGCGGCTGGCGCGACTTTCTCGGCGCGCCACACGAGGCGCTCGACGCATGGAACGAGATCGACATCCGTGCGCGCATCGCATCGATGACAGGCCTGCCCGTCGAATTCGCGAAAGACACGACGGCCGCCTGCGCCGCCGAACTCGTGATGGGCCAAGGCCGTGGCATCCACAACTTTCTGTATCTGTTCGTCGGCACGTTCATCGGCGGCGGGCTCGTGATCGACGGACGTCTGCACGGCGGTCCGCACGACAACGCGGGCGCTGTCGGGTCGATTCCGATCATGGGTGGCAGCGCGCGTCAGCCGGCGCGGCAACTTCTGCATGCGGCATCGGGCTTCGTGCTCGAAAAGCTGTTCGTCGATGCGGGCGCGCCCGCGACGGCCGCGCACGATCATCGCGCGTTGTCGGCGGACCTGTGGCGCCTCACCGAGCAGTGGCTCGACACCGCGTGCCCCGCGATCGCCGGCGCGTTGACGAATGCGGCGGCGCTGCTCGATCTCGAAGCGGTCGTGATCGACGGCGAAGTGGACCGGCAACTGGTGCGCGAAATCATCCGGCGCACGGAACGCGTGCTCGACCGGTTCGAATGGGAAGGCATCGTGCGTCCGCAGTTGCTCGAGGGCACGATCGGCTCGGACGCGCGCGCGATGGGCGGCGCGATCCTGCCGCTCTACGCGCACTTCGCGCCGATGCACGAACTCTTTTTGAAGCCGGCCACCGACGTCGGCTATTGAGCAAGCGGCGCGGCGCCCTCATCCGGCGACGCGCCGCCCGCGACTTTCGGCGCTGTGCTGTCTTTCGATGCAGGCTCGTCGAGCAACGGCTGCAGCGCGGGCGCCATCGACTTCAGCAACTGCACGGCGAGCGCGCTCGTGAAGTCATAGCGCTTCGCATACGGCTCGTGCACGACGGCCGTCAGCGTGCCGAAGAAGCGGTCGCCGATCGCGAACACGAAGGTCGCCGTGCGGTTGACCTTGCGCGACTCGATCAGCCTGCGGCCCTTCGCGTAGATATTGAGGCGCTGGTCGCCCGTGCCCGTCTTGCCGTAGACCTCCATCGTCTTGCCGTCGGGGAACGTCATGCCGCCCGCGAGACGCCTCGCCGTGCCGCCCGTGACGACATCGCGCAACATGCCCTGCACGACGCGCGCGATATCCGGCGACACCGCTTCGTTCGGCTGCGGCGCCGCGTGCACGAAGCGCGTTTCATACGGCGTGCCCTTCGCGAACTCGAGATCCGCGATGCTATGCGTCGGCGCCTGCTCGCCCCGGTTCGCGATCACGCCGATCAGTTGCGCGAGCGCCGCCGGCCTGTCGCCCGACGCGCCGATGGCAGCCGCATACGACGGCGTCAGATGCGCGAACGGATAGCCGAGCGCCTGCCACGACTTGCCGATCGCGTCGTATGCATGCTGCTCGACCATGCGGCGGATGCGACGGTCCTGCGTCGCGTGATAGCGCGTCTTGAAGAGCCACTTGTACGCGTCGGCGCGCACATCGCGGCTCGCGTCCATCACTTCGTTCGCGCTCGCAGCGGGATGCACGCGCAGATAGTCGACGAGCCACAGCTCCAGCGGATGCACGCTCGAAATATACGCGCGGTCGTTCAGATTGAACTTGTCGATGCCGTACTTCACGTAGAGTTGCGCGAGCGCGTCGTCGGGCGGATTGGCCTTCGGCGTGTTCTTCAGCTGCGCGCGCATCTGCTCGTTGAACCACGCCTGCGGCGCATCGGGCCGCACGCTGCGCAACACGGTCGCGAGCTTGGGCGGCGACTTGCGCACGCCGCGCAGCAGGATCGCGACCATCTCGTCCTGCGTCTTGCCGTGATACTTCGTGTAGAAACGATTCATGTACACACGGCTTTCCTGATCGGCGAAACGCGTCAGGTACATCTTGCGCGTATCGGGATCGTCGAGCCATTGCGACGACGGGCCGGATGTCCTGATCGTTTCGTAGTGGACGATGTCGCGCATCAGCCGCACGAACACGAGATTCACCGAATGCTGGAAGGCCTGGTGCACGGTGAGGATGCGCGAGTTTTCCTCGGCCTCGAAGTTCGTGAACGCCTGCGCGCCGCCGCCCGTGTAGAACAGCTCGCCCGCGTTCGCCGAGTACTTGCGCTCGACGGACGCATCGAGCATCGCGGAAAGCGAGCGGTCCTTTGTGTGCATCAGGTAATCGACGGCCCAGCGCGTCAACGCGTCTTCGCGTTCGGGCTTCACGGCGCGCAATTCGTCGACGCTCATCTGCCCATAACGCTGATTCAATTCCGTCACGATCTGCAGATACGTGATCAGCGTGCGCAGCTTCGCCGTCGAGCCCAGGTTAAGGCGCGCGCCCGAGTTGATGTCGAACGGACGGTTGACGCTGTCCGTCTGCACGCGCAGCAGGTTCTCGCCATCACGCTTTTCGAACAGCGTGAAGCTGAACGCAATCTTGGACGGATCGTCCTTCGGCTGCAGCATGTTGAAGCCGTACAGGCCCGCTGCCTGCGCGCCGTCGCGTGTCGCCGCGTCGGCGAGCCGGTCGCTGACGTCCTGCTGAACCTTGTCGTTCATCGTCGACGTGACGCGCACATCGAGGCGGTCGAGGTCATACAGATTCGACACGCCGAGCGACGACATCAGATGCGTGCGCAAGGACGTGACGGCCTTGCGCGCAACGTACGAATCCAGGGACGTCGCGAGCTTGCCGCGCGTCAGCACGAGTTGCTGCGAGAGCGCCGCGTCGCGCAGTTGCGCGCCGATCACGCCGTTCGCGGCCAGCAGGCGCAGGTAACTTTCCGTCAGCGCATTGAGTTCGGCGTTGTTGCGCAGCAGGAAGTGCGACGGCCCGCGCTGCGCGATCATCAGCGACAGCACCTGACGGAATGCGAGGCCCTGCCCGGCGAGATTGTCGGGCGTCGATGGCGCTTTCAGCACGCGGTTCACCTCGTCGAAATCGCGGCCGTACCACGCGGCGAGCCCGTCGCCGATCCCGTTGATCTCGCCGATGCCCGGCTGCGCCGCGAGCGGCACCGAGTTCAGATAGCGCACGACGATCTGCTCGCGCGCGGGCATCGTGCGCGGACCGTCGAGATACGCGCGCACCGACGCCGATGCGATCTGCCGCAGCTTTTCCTGCGGCGTCGCCGTGCGGCCGCCCGGCGAGTGGCGGAATTTCTCGATCTGCGTGGCGAGCGTGCTGCCGCCGGGCTGCGCCTGATGCCGGTTGAAGAACCGCATGCCCTGATCCATCAGCGCGCGGCTAAAACGCGTCCAGTCGATCGCGGGATTGCGGTTCGGCTGGTCGGCGTCGAGCAGATGCCGGTCTTCGATGAAAAGCAGCGCCGACACGACGACGGGCGGCACCGACGCGAAATCGTCATAGACGCGCGTCGGATACGACGAGCCGAACAGGTGCGCGCCCGTCGAGTCATAGAGCATCAGCCCTGCCTGATCCTTTTCTTCGTAAGGAATGAAAAGGCCGTCGTCCGCGAGCGAAGCCATGCGTTCCGAATCGCGCGCCTGTGACGCGACCGAGAAACCGCGCTCTTTCAGGCGGCGTTCGAACGCCGGCAGCAGCGCGTAGCCGAGGCGGATGTCGTAGGGGCCGTCGGTGGGAAAACGGATGGTGTCGCTCGGGCCTTCCGAAACGGTAAAACCGACGTCGCGGGTGAGCTCGGAGAGGTAGCGCGCCTGCAATCTTGACGTGTCCATTTCGATCTGGACAAAGCGCACGCCGATCGCGACGGCCACGAGAAACGCGGCGAAAAAGAGCCACTTGAACCACTTCCAGACGGACGTGGTGCCGATTACGCGTAGCGGAAACCGTAGTGGCCGGTTCATGGCGGCGTCTCCTTGCAGATGCCTGACCACAATAACCTCGACTGATATCAGTCTACCCGTAAAGCGCTCTTGCGAGGGGTCGGCAGTGCGACGACTTCGTGAAGTGAGTACGCCGCGCAACATAGCTGTCATGGGCGCGCAATGCAGCCGCCGTTTTCGGCGCGCGGAAATGGCGACGCGGGATTCACGAAACATCGCGTGCGATCCTTGCGGGCCGATGCCGGCGCAACATCCGCTGCTTGCGACAGCGCACAACCGCCCGCGTCGACCGCTTCGGTATACCGAATATGACGCGCGGACGAATTTGAGTAACATAGCCGCGCACCTGACTCTCAACGCCCTATGCAGAGCTACTACGAAGCAACCGTCGAGCGGCCCGCGCGCCCCGCATCGGCCGGCAATCTGAGCGCGAACGTGTGCATCGTCGGCGGCGGACTGGCGGGGCTGTCGACGGCACTCGGGCTCGCTGAGCGCGGCGTGCGCGATGTCGTCGTGGTCGAGGCGAACCAGGTCGGCTATGGCGCTTCCGGACGCAACGGCGGCTTCGTGTTCGGCGGCTACAGCCTCGATTGCGCGGATCTGCTGAAAATCCTCGGACCGGCGCGGGCGCGCGAACTCTACGCGTTGACGATCGATGCCGTCGAGCTGATGCGCGCGCGCATCCGGCGTTACGCGATCGCCTGCGACGCGACGGATGCGGGCGTAATCCTCGCGAACTGGTTCGACGATGCGGCGCGGCTCGACAGCCAGCGCCGTCTGATGAAGGAATCGTTCGGCGTCGAATGGGAGACGCTGAGCGCCGCCGAACTCGCCGCGCGACTGAAGACGTCGCGCTATCACGGCGGCCTTTTCGAACGCAACGCGTTCCACTTTCATCCGCTGAAGTACGTGCTGGGCGTCGCGCGCGCGGCGGAACTGGCGGGCGTGCGCATCTACGAGAAGTCGCCCGTGAGCGCGCTGCGCAGGCAAGGCGCGGGCTTCGTCGTCGAGACGGCGCAAGCGTCCATCGACGCGCGGCATGTCGTGATGGCGGGCGGCGGCTATGCGCGCAACGTCTATCGGCGCGTCGAGCGCGCCGTCCTCCCGATCGCGACCTACGTGATGGCCACGGAGCCGCTCGGCGCGCGTCTGTCCGAGGCGATCGCCTGCCCTTCCGCCGTCTACGACACGCGCTTCGCGTTCGACTACTACCGGCCGCTGCCCGACGCGCGCATCCTGTGGGGCGGGCGTATTTCGATTCTCGAGCGCGAGCCCGACGAAATCGCGCGCCTGCTGCGCCGCGATTTGCTGAGGGTCTATCCGCAACTGCGCGACGTTCGCATCGAACACGCGTGGGGCGGCCTGATGAGCTATGCGCGGCACAAGATGCCGCAGATCGGCCAGAGCACGGATGGCGTCTGGTACGCCGTCGGCTTCGGCGGACATGGCATGGCGCCGACGACCGTTTCCGGCGAGTTGCTCGCGGCCGCCATCGCGGGCGAGCGCCCCGTGCCTGAAGCGTTCGCGACGTTCGGCCTCACGCGCACATTCGGTGCGCTGGGGCTCGCCGCCGCGCAGCTGACCTACACGGCGATGCAGACGCGCGATGCGCTCGCGGACCGTCCTCGGCGTGCGTTATGACATGCGCGGCGCGGCTCGCGCGCATGCGCGGCAATGATGTTGCACATGCCGCCAGGCCGCGCCGGACGGCATTTTCGACATGCTAGAATGAATCGTCATCGCCGCCGGAATACACAATGAAAAAGGGAAGCCGAGCTATTGCGCCCGAGCCAGTCGACACCCCCAAAGAAATCTCCGAACCACGGCGCAAATATGATCCCGAAGAGACGAAGCGCAACATCCTCGAGGTAGCGACGCAGGAGTTCTCGTCGATGGGACTCGCGGGCGCACGCGTCGACGCGATCGCCGAGCGCACCAACACCACGAAGCGCATGCTCTACTACTACTTCGGCAGCAAGGAAGGGTTGTACGAGGCCGTGCTCGAAAAAGTGTATGGCGACATCCGCTCGCTCGAGCAGGATCTGCACGTGAGCGATATGAGCCCTGTCGAAGGCTTGCGCAGCCTCGTCGAATTCACGTTCGACTATCACGACAAGCACCGCGACTTCGTGCGCCTCGTGACGATCGAGAACATTCACGGCGCTAAGTACATCGAGCAGGTGAAGACCTTCAAGAGCCGCAACGCGAGCGTGATTCGCACGATCGAAGATCTGCTCGCGCGCGGTGTCGCGTCGGGCGACTTCCGAGATGACATCGATGCGATCGATCTGCACTTGCTGATCAGCTCGCTGTGCTTTCACCGGATCGCGAACCGGCATACGTTCGGCACGGCGTTCGGGCGCGATCCCTCGCATGCGAGGCTGCGGGCGCGGCATCGCGCGATGATCGTCGATGCGACGTTGAGGTTTGTGAAGCGGAATGACGCTTAGGGTCTTTTTGGTCTGCGGCGTTGATTGGTTCTTTTTGGCGTGCCGCTGGCATCCGCGATGCGCCTCGCGGCGCGGGGGTTGCCCCTGTGCGGGGCGGCACTCACTTTCTTTGCCGCCGCAAAGAAAGTAAGCAAAGAAAGCGGGCTCACACCGCCAGTGCTTGACCTTTACCCACGG
The DNA here is from genome assembly GCF_900108945.1 of Paraburkholderia diazotrophica. Classification (GTDB taxonomy): domain Bacteria; phylum Pseudomonadota; class Gammaproteobacteria; order Burkholderiales; family Burkholderiaceae; genus Paraburkholderia; species Paraburkholderia diazotrophica. The sequence goes on from NZ_FNYE01000030.1 coordinate 65,190, forward strand.
GCTCTCAACGTCCCGTGTTTCGAGCGACGGCATGCTGGCCAATGCGCGTTGCCAACGCACGGGTTAAATGCCTCACCCGCTTCATGCACTCGTGGCATGGCCAAGGGTATCGAACGTTCCAGCGCCGCATGCCGGTAGTGAATCAGGTTGCTGTGTCGTAAAGGGCAACGCCCGCACTATGCGGGTGTGTCGCATAGCGAGGGTGTCCTGTGCGGCGCGAATGCCTACACACAGTTTGCCGCATAGGGGCGTGCGAATATTCGATATCGCGTGCTTCAGCACGGGTACATGAAGCAGGTGAGGCGCTTAAACAGAACGCTGGCAACACTCATGGGCCAGGATGCTGTCGTGCGAACGATGGGGACGTTGAGAGCCCGTGGGTAAAGGTCAAGGACTGGCGGTGTGAGCGGCTTTCTTCTGCCTACTCTTCTTTGCCGCGGCAAAGAAGAGTAGGTGCCGCCCCGCACAGGGGCAACCTACGCGCCGCCAGGCGCATCGCGGATGCCAGCGCAAAGGCAAATCAACGAAAAGCGTCGCAGACGAAAAACAAAAGAACATCAGTCGTGCAGGACGATCCGCTTGATATCCCCAACGATAAAGATATACGACAGCGCCCCAACCAGCGCGACCACGCCGATAAACACCAGCGCGCCCACGAAAGAACCCGTCGCCGACACGATGAAACCCACCACCAGCGGCGTCACGATGCCCGCCAGGTTCGCGGCGAAGTTGAAGATCCCGCCCGTCACGCCGAGCAGGCCGTCGGGCGCGATATCCGACACCAGCGTCCAGCCGAGCGCCGCCATGCCCTGCGCGAAGAACGCCACCGACAGGATCACGATCACCGTCACGTTGCTCTCGACGTAGTTCGCGAGAATGATCGTCGACGCGAGCAGAAGACCGGCGATGATCGGAAGCTTGCGCGCCACGTTCGCCGACACGCCACGGCGCAGCAGCCAGTCCGAGAACGTGCCGCCGAACATCACGCCGATCGAAGCCGCGATGAACGGCATGATCGCGAAGAAGCCGATCTTGAGCCAACCCATGTGACGCTCGGTAGCGAGGTAAGTCGGGAACCAGGTCAGGAAGAATACGAGCGTCGAGTTGCCCGCGAACTGGCCGAGACAGATGCCCGTCAGTTGACGATGCTTCAGCAACTGCCCGATCGTGCGCCAGCTGAAGCCGCCGTTGTTACCGGTAGCAGCCGTTGCTTCCTTCGATGCCCTGCGATGCGTCAGACCGCCGCCCGCTTCGATGTACTCCAGCTCGGCCGCGTTCGCACCCGGATGATCGCGCGGCTCGCGATAGAAGCGCCACCACACGAGACCGAACACAACACCCACACCGCCGACGACCCAGAAGAGCGAGCGCCAGCCGAACGCGCCCATCAGCGCGAACAGGAACGGGCTGAAGAACGCGAGTCCGATGTATTCGCCGACGGTGTAGGTGCCCGTCGCCATCGCGCGCTCGCTTTGCGGAAACCACGTCGCGACGATGCGGCTGTTGGTCGGAAAGCACGGCGCTTCCGTGACACCAAGCCCGAGTCGGCACGCGAGCAGCGCGCCGACGTTGTGCACAAAACCTTGCGCGAGCGTGAAGCACGACCACAGCGTCATCGACAGGTAGTACGTGATCTTGCTGCCGAAGCGATCGAGAAACAGTCCGCCCGGAATCTGCGACGCGACATAGCTCCACGAGAACGCCGAGAACATCACGCCCATCAGCGCGGCGCTGATGCCGAGTTCCTTCGTCAGTTGCGGTGCGGCGATGCCGAGCACCGTGCGGTCCAGGTAGTTGATCATCGTACCGATCGCGAGCAGCGCGAGGATGCCGTAGCGCGCCTTCGAGCGGCGCGCGGTGGCCACGCTCTTCGGCGGGGCGGCCGATGCGTCGGGATGTTGAATCGATTGCGGCATGGTTGTCTCCGTGTCCAGGGCAGGACCTGTCGTGGTGCGTAGTAGTAGTGCGCGTGGCGCGTGTCAGCGGTTCAGCAGCGACTGCAGGTGCGCGTACATCCGTTCCGGGTCCGGCTCGCGGCCCGTGAAGATACGGAAGGCGTCGACGGCCTGATAGACGGCCATGCCGCCGCCGCTCAACGTGCGGCAGCCCACTTCTTCAGCGGCTTGCAGCAGCGCCGTGCGAATCGGGAAATAGACGATGTCGGCGACCCACAGCGCGCGATGCAGCAGCTCGGCGGGCAACGGCATGCCGGGCAGCTTCGCCATGCCCGTCGGCGTTGCGTGAATGAGGCCCGTGGCCTGTTCCATCGCGCCCTGAAGGAACTCGCCAGCGCTCACCGTCGCGGCGGGGAAGCGCTCCTGCAATTCGGCGGCGAGCGACTTCGCACGCGCGCTGTCGACGTCGAACACGGTCAGTGCGCGCGTGCCCATCATCAACGCCGCGTGCGCGACGGCCGCGCCCGCGCCGCCCGCGCCCAGTTGCACGACGCGGTCGAGATTCGCGCCCGGCAGCCCGCGCTGAAACGCGCGCGCGAAACCGGACCAGTCGGTGTTGTGGCCGATGCGCTTGCCGTCGCGCAACAGCACCGTGTTGACGGCGCCGAGCGCGCGGGCGTCGTCGGAGAGTTCGTCGAGCAGTGGAATGATCTGCTGCTTGCACGGATACGTGACGTTGAAGCCGTTGAAGCCCATCCGCTCGGCGGCGACGATCAGCTCCGGCAGCGCGGACGCGTCGAGCTTCAGCGCTTCGAGATCGATGCGCCGGTAGACGTATTGCAGGCCGAGCTGACGGCCCTCTTCTTCGTGCATCGCGGGGCTCAGCGACCCGCCGATGCCCGAACCGATCAGACCCACCAGATACGATTGCGTGCTCATTACTTCACCTTCTTCGACTTCAGGATTTCTGCCATGCGCTCGAGCGCGAGCACATAGCCTTGCGTGCCGCAGCCGCAAATCACGGCTTCCGCGACGGCCGACACATACGAGTGATGCCGGAACGACTCGCGCTTGTGGATGTTGGAGATATGCACTTCGATCACGGGCTTCGCAATTGCAGACAGCGCATCCGCGATCGCTACCGACGTATGCGTATAAGCGGCGGGATTGATCACGATGCCGTGCTGCGTCTCGCGCGCTTCATGGAGCCAGTCGATCAGCTGATGCTCCGCGTTCGACTGACGGAAATCGATCGCGAGATCGAGCCGTTCGCCCGCCTCGCGGCAACGGCGCGCGACATCGTCGAGCGTTTCTGCGCCGTAGATAGTCGGCTCTCGCGTGCCGAGCAGGTTGAGATTGGGTCCGTTCAGGACCAGCACCGACGCAAAGCTCATGACTGACCGCTCCACAAAATTGACTCTCCGTGCGGAAAACTCAAACCGCCCTCAACGACGTTGTTCCGCAACGTGAACCGAAGTTTGCACCTGTATCCGGTGCGCGTCTTTTGGGGTTTTTACTAAATTTGTACGATCTAGTTAGTTTTAAATTTAGTCGCATAACACGTTATTTTTCATGTGTTTCTCGTGAAGCAGACGGCGAATAGTAGTAACCAAGTGGTGCGAAAGTGATAGAACTCGGATAGCTGGAACGCGCTCGAAACGGCGTTTGCGGCCGGCACGGCGAGCGCTTTCGCACAAGGTCCGCATCACCGCCGCAGCCGACGGAAAGCCTGGCATGGGGCTTGCACCGATATAATTTCCCGAATGTTTCGCGGCATTTCGCCGACGGGCGCGACAGTCACGCCGTGCATCGGACACGCAGCCGCCAACGCGAAGGAGAGTTATGAGGAAGCTAGCCGTCACCCTGTCCATTCCGCTGTGTCTCGCCGCCTGCGCGGCATATCAGGCGTCGCACAACCCGGATGCCGGCGATCCGATGAAAGACACGATGACGGACCGCTCGACCGACGACGTCATCCGATGCATGACCCAGGCGGCGGCAAAGCACGACACGCCCGTCAAGGCCACGCCGATTCCGCAAGGCCAGATGCTCGATTTCGGCGATTCCAACATCGTCAAGGTCCGCACCGATAACGGCGGCACGACGTTCCGCTATTACGCGGGCAAGCGCAACACGTCGAATCTGTGGATCGAAGACGCGAGCAAGGAATGCGCGCCTTAAAGGCGCCTTACGGCGTTGAGTGGCCGCCACGATGTAACCCGATGAAACAACTTCGCCCGCCCGGCAAAGGCCGCCCGGCGGGGACTTTAAGAATCGTTTAAGTCTTGGCGGTCACGATTCGTCTTCGACACTGACCCGCGTTTCGCACAAGGTGCCCTGGATGGATTACTTCAACGACCGTAACGACCTGACCAAGCGCCGCGCAGCCGGATCATCGGCCGCGCCGGCGCACGCCGCCAACACGACGACTGCGCCGAAAAAGTCGACGCTTCTGCGCCGGCTTTTGAGCCCACACGAGATCGCCACGCTGCTGTTGTTGCTGCACGCGCCCGTCGCCGCGTTCGCGAAACCGGAGCTTCCGGTGCTGCAGGAAGCAGGTCTTGTCGAGACCGTCTCCACCGATGCGGGCGAATCGCATGTCCGTCTGACACCCGAAGGCAACGCGATCCTGCGCGGACTCGGTTTCCGCTAATCGTCTATTGCAGCGCGCCGCGCCACTCGCGCCTCTCGCGCCGCGTGATTCACGCCTGCCATACGGCATAACCCGTTTCACGCAATCCGATCGCCAGTTCGACTTCCATGTCGCGCGCGCCTTCGTATGGCATCGGGTTGAACACTTCATACAATTCCGGCATCAGCCTCAAGCCGTAATCGCGTACGTAGCGATTCGACTGGATGCCCGCCTTGTGCCGGTCGAAGCGCAGGTCCGGGTCCAGCCCCGTCATTCCCACATACACGCACGGACGTTCGAAACGATAGTCGGGATTCGCGCGACGAAAGCGCGCGTCGTTCCAGACGGTATCGTCGAGCGCCACCACGTACACGTAGTAGCGAAGCTTTTGACGGCGAACAGGCATCGTTTGCTGAATCTTTCTTCTGAGCGCGCGCTCCACTAGACGCGCATGCGGCCGTTCGTGGCAGGCGTTGGCGCGATTGACTGCTAGTTGCGTGAAGTGCCGTGCAACAGCATCCGGTATTCGGTCGGTGTCACGCCGACCGTCGCCTTGAACTGACGCGTGAACGCGCTGTGATCGGTGTAGCCGCACAACGCCGCGACATCCGTCACCTTGTCGTGTGAGACAAGCAGCGACGTCGCCGCATCGAGACGCGTCTTCAGCAGCACCTGACGCGGCGTCAGATGAAACACCTTGTGGAAATACCGTTCGAGCTGCGCCACCGACATATCCGCCATCGCCGCCAGATGCTTCAGGTTCAGCGGCTGCACGTAGTTCTCTTGCAGATACTGGACGACCGTCGCGAGCCGGCTGTACGCCGGGTGGCTGCTTTCGTCGGCGCGCAGGTCGCGCGAGATACCGGCCAGACCGACCACGCGCCCCGCCGCATCGCGCAACGGCTGCTTGCAGGTCAGGCACCAGCCTGGCTGCCGGCCCGGATACAGATGCAACTCCAGCTGATCGACCATCTGACTGCCGACATGAATCACGGCCTTGTCCTGCGCCGTATAGATGCGGCCGAAGCGGCTCGGGAACACTTCTTCCGCCGTCTTGCCGAGGAGCGCCTCTTTCTCCTTGAATCCGCAGCGCGACACGAGCGTGCGATTGACGAGCGCGTAGCGCGCCTGCGCGTCCTTCACGAAGAACACGATGTCGGGCATCGCGTCGAAGACGGGTCCGAGCAGCGCGAAATGCGAAAGCATCCCGGCGAGCGACGCGTCGCCCGGATCGAGCGCGTCGAGCGTATATGCGAGCGTGTTCATCGTGCGGGTTCCGTGCATGAACTGCGGTGAACGGTGGATGTCGGACGTCGGCCCCGGCAAACGCTCGCGGGGCTGGTCGATTATAGGGCGGCGCGATGCGCGTGAAGAAATTCGCTTTGCGGGTTTGCAGGCGGTTCGTAGTCTGATGTGTGCCCGATATGTGCGTACGGAGCTTCCGCTCAGCGCGGTCGATGATGGCGGCTTGTCAGTCGGCGGGCGTATGTGTGTCGGCGGCCAGCATCAACGTGCCGATCTGCGCGGGACTGATGGGCGGACGCGTCTGCGCGACCTGCCAGCCGAACAGCGTTTGCGCGGCCGCGCCGCACACGCGCCCCTGACACGCGCCCATGCCGCAGCGCGTATGCAGCTTCGCATCGCGCCAGTTCGCATGCACGCGGATTTCTCCAATCGATACGTCTTCGCAGCGGCACAGCAGCGTCTCGTCGCTGGGCATCGCGCGCGCGAATTCGCGCAACGCGAATGCCGTCTCGACGCGCCGCGCGAAATCACGCCAACGCTTGCGCTCTTTCACGAGCGCGTCGACGAGCTTCTGTTCGCCGACACCCGTCGCATGCAATCCCGCGAGCCGCCCTTCGACGTGCGCAAGTTCCATCCCGCCGACACCCGTGCATTCGCCTGCCGCGAATACGTCATCGACGGATGCGCGCTGCGAATCGTCGACGATGATCGCTGCGTCGCCTTCCGTCGCACAGCCCAACGACTGAGCGAGCGACGTGTTCGGCACGAGCCCGTAGCCGCAGGCGATGCGATCGCAATCGACCGATATGATCCGCCCATTGGCTCGCTCGATGATCGCGCGCTCGACGCGTCCGTCACCTTGCGCGGCACGCACGGCGCCCGACGTCAGATAGCGCAGACCCGCGAAGCCGCGCGTCAATTGCGCCGCCTGCCAGAGCTTCGCGGGCGTGGCCGCAAGCGACGCGCCGAAGCGCATCACGGAGGCCCACGACGCCTGCTCCACGACGGCGACGATCCGCCCGCCCGCCGCGCGCGCGGTGGCCAGCGACGCGAGCAACAATGGACCGCTGCCCGCGATCACGATGCGTTCGCCGCGCACGGGCACGCCGCCTTTGATCAGCGCCTGCAGGCCGCCCGCGCCCGTCACGCCGGGCAGCGTCCAGCCGTCGAACGGCAGCAGCCGTTCGCGCGCGCCCGTCGCGAGAATCAACCGCTCGTAGCCGATGCGCGCGCCGCCGTGTTCCGCCGATTCGATCAGCAGACAGCGTTCGTCGAGCGGCGCGACGACGCGCGTCGATTGCAACAGCGTCATGCGCGCGTTCGAATCGCTCGAATCGTTTGTATCGGCAGCGCGCATCGCACCTATCGCCTGCAAATGAGCGGTCAGCGCCTTTGACGGCGGATGCATCGGCCCATTGCGCCACACCTGCCCGCCCGCGCGCGGATTGTCGTCGAGCACGGCGACGCGCGCACCCGAGTTCGCGGCCTCGCGCGCAGCAGCGAGACCCGCAGGCCCCGCGCCGATGACGACGACATCGAAGTGCGCGTCGCTCATCGCCGCCTCGCCGTCTGAATGATCTGGCCGTCGCGGCACAGCGTCTGACACGCGAGCACATGCGCGCGCCCGTCGACCGTCACGCGGCACTCGTGGCAGATGCCCATGCCGCACAACGCGGCGCGCAACTCGCCCGTCACCGATGCGCGCGTCCCGTTCATGCTCGCGCCGCAGACCGCGAGCGCCGCAGCGACGGTGACGCCCTGTTCGACATCGACAGACTCGCCGTCGATCACCACACGGATGCGTGGATGTTGTGCATCAGACATGACAAGCCTCGAAGCGCGCGGGCAGGAATGGATCGGCGGCAATCGCGGCGGGCGTCTGCGTGATCTGCGCGGCCAGCAGTTGCGCCGTGCCGAGCGACGTCGTCACGCCGAGCCCTTCGTGTCCGACGGCGAGCCACACGCCAGGCGCGGCACTTCCGGCGGGCCCGATCAACGGCAAGCCATCCGGCGACGCCGCGCGAAATCCCGTCCATGCGCGCAAGCCGTTGAGCGCGGGCAATTCGGGCAGATAACGCGCGGCGCGCTTGAGCATCTGCGCGAGCACGGGCATGTCGACAGCTGGATCGGTCGTGTCGAACTGGCGCGACGAGCCGATCAGCAATTGCCCCGTCGGACGCGGCTGCGCATTGAACGCGACCGACGTGCCCGTCGCGTGATGCGCGCTCTTGATGTAGCCAAGTTCGAGCAGTTGATGTCGAATGAAAACGGGGTAGCGGTCCGTGATCAGCAGATGGCCCTTCTTCGGCTGCAACGGCAGCCCCGGCACAAGCGCCGCCGCCTGCAATCCGTTCGCGACGACGACATGCGCGCACACGACGCGCTCGCCATTGGCAAGCGTGACTTGATGACCGTCGAGCGCTGTCACGCGCGTATCGAGCCGCACGTCGATCAATGCTGCTGCCGGCGACTGCGTGAGCAGCCATTGCGCGGCGGAAGGCGCATACACGATGCTGTCGTCCGCGATGAGAAGGCCGCCTGCCATGCCCGGTGCAAGCGATGGCTCGCAGTCGTACAGCGCGCGCGCATCGAGAAGATCGGCCGCAACCTGTTGCGCGGCGAACGCCGCTTGCATCACGCGCGCGGCATCGAGTTCTTCGGCATCGGCGGCGACCCAGAGCGTGCCGCAACGCGCGAACGCATCGCGTGCGCGCAACCGCGGCGCGAGAGCGAGCCACAGCTCGCGCGAATAACGGCTCAACGCGCATTCAGCGGGCGAGTCGTTCATCACGACGATGTGCCCCATGCCCGCCGCCGTCGCGCCGCCGCCGATGCCTTGCGCGTCGAGCACCGTCACGCGCAGACCGCGCGCCGCGAACTCCGCCGCGCACGCTGCGCCGACGATGCCCGCGCCGACGATCACCACGTCGGCCGTCATACCGTGCGGATGCCCCACGCGAACGGATCGTGCTCGTCGAAACACAGACGGCTTTCGGCCATGATGTGCGCGTGCCCCGTGATGGTCGGAATGACGGCGTGGATGTCGTTCTGCGCGCCGCCGTCGACGCCAGCCTCGGCGTAGCTCGCTTCGAACACGCTGCCGATGATGCTTTCCTGCCGCCACACCGCGCCGGCCGCGAGCTTGCCGTCGGCGGCGAGGCACGCGACCTTCGCGCTCGTTCCCGTCCCGCACGGCGAGCGGTCGTACGCGTTGCCGGGGCACAGTACGAAACTGCGGCTGTCGATACCTTCACGCGAGCCCGGACCGAACAGTTCGATATGGTCGATCAGCGCGCCGTTCGCTCCGGTGATGCCCGACGCGGTGAGCGCATCGCGGATCGCCGAGCTGAAGCGCGTGAGTTCGGGAATGTTCGACGCGTCGAGCGCGCGGCCATGATCGGCGACGAGGAAGAACCAGTTGCCGCCCCACGCGACGTCGCCCATCAGCGCACCGAAGCCCGGCACGTCGACGCGCACATCCTTGCAATGCCGGTAAGCGGGTACGTTGCGCACCGACACGCTGAGATCATCATTGAGCGTCGCCTCGACGATGCCGACGGGCGTGTCGATCAGATGCCGTCCCGGCCCGATGCGCCCCATATGCGCGAGCGACACGACGAGCCCGATCGTCCCATGTCCGCACATGCCCAGATAGCCGACGTTGTTGAAGAAGATCACGCCCGCCGCGCACTCCTTGTGATCCGGCTCGCAAAGCAGCGCGCCGACAACCACATCGGAACCGCGCGGCTCGGTGACGATGCCCGCGCGCCAGTCGTCGAAGCGCGCGCGAAACACGTCGAGCCGTTGCGCAAGCGTGCCGCCGCCGAGATCGGGGCCACCGGACACGACGAGGCGGGTTGGCTCACCGCCCGTGTGCGAATCGATTACGTTCAGGGTTTTCATGACGCTCATGGTAGGAATGCGGCACCGTGCAGTCTTGAAACGGCTGCGCGTGGATTGTGACGATTTCGGCATAGCCCGCGAAATGCCGGTCGCGTGTTTGACGCGTAGTCGGCTGATCCGTTGAACGGTTATCGGCATGTGCTCGCGCCGCGTTCCGAAGCGGCATCGTTTGCATGTGATGCTTTGGCGGTGCGATGTGGATCACAATCATGACGCGACAGATGCGCCCTAAATCACGGATCGCTGTCGCACAACCATTGTGCTGAAATCGTCACGCACGACGCGCGATTCGCGCAAGACACCCGGATATTTGCTGCTTACACTGCACTGGACTCATCACTTTCAGGAGAGCAGTCGTGGCGCACATCTGGGAAGGCGTATTGCCCGCAGTCACCACCAAATTCAACGCGGATTTCAGCATAGATCGCGCAGCGACCCGCAAGAACATCGAGGCGCAAATCGATGCGGGCGTCGACGGCATCATCGTGTGCGGGTCGCTTGGCGAGGCGTCAACGCTCTCGCTCGACGAGAAGCTGCAAGTGCTCGACGTGGCCGTCGAGGCATCGCGCGGCCGCGTGCCCGTGCTGCTGACGATCGCCGAAAACAGCACGCTCGACGGCTGCCGTCAGGCCGAAGCGGGCGCCAAACACGGCGCAGCGGGCTATATGGTGCTGCCCGGCCTGCGCTATCTGTCCGACCGCCACGAGACGCTGAACCACTTCCGCATGGTCGCCGACGCGAGCCCGCTGCCGCTGATGATCTACAACAATCCGCTCGCCTATGGCGTCGACATGACGCCGGAGATGTTCGCCGAAATCGCCGACGAGAAGAAGATCGTCGCCATCAAGGAATCGTGCGGCGACGTGCGGCGCGTGACGGACCTGATCAATGCAGTCGGCGACCGCTATGCGATTCTGTGCGGCGTCGACAATCTGGCGATGGAAGCGATGCTGATGGGCGCGCACGGCTGGGTCGCGGGGCTCGTCTGCGCGTTCCCGCACGAGACGGTCGCGATCTATCGGCTGCTGAAAGCGGGACGGCTGGAGGAAGCGCGCGCGATTTATCGCTGGTTCGCACCGCTGCTGGCACTCGACGTGTCGGCGAAGCTCGTGCAGAACATCAAGCTCGCGGAAGCGATCGTCGGCCTGGGCACGGAGCCGGTACGCCCGCCGCGCCTGCCGCTCGCGGGCGATGAACGCAAGGCCGTCGAAGCGCTGATCCGTCATTCGATCGAAACGCGGCCGGCGCTTCCGAAACTATAAGCGAGAGCGTCTGTAACGACGTAAGCGGCGCGCGAAGTCGACACGCACAGACATCACGCAAAAGCCGCGCACAAAAAAATGCAGCGGCCGAAGCCGCCGCATGAACCACGTGCAATGCCCGCGTGCGATCAGGCCGCTTCGGCGTGCTGCACGACGGCTTCTTCGTTGCGCAGATGCAGCAGCCGATAGCCGCTCTTGTACACGGGCTGCAAACGGAAATCGTTGTGCTGGTCGATTTGCAGCAGCAGGCGCAGACGCGACACATGGCTGTCGATCGTGCGCGTCACTTCGCGAAACTCGCGTCCCCAGACCATCGCGAAGATGTGATCGCGCGACAGCACGCGGCCGATGTTCGAAAAGAACAGCGACGCCAGCCGGTATTGCGTGCCCGACAGCTGCACGGGCGTGCCGCGCAGCGTGACGAGCTGGCGACGGGTGTCGAAGTGATAGTGCCCGACATCGAAGCTGTCCTTGCCGTACCGTTCCGGATAAGCGCGGCGCAGCAGCGCGGAAATCCGCTCGCGGAATTCCGCGTGACGTGTGGGCAACGTGACGTAGTCGTCGGCGCCGAGCATGAACGCGCGCACGACGCTTTCTTCCGAGTCGTCCTTCGACGCGAACACCACCGGCATCCTCTCGCCGCCGACCGAGCGGACCGCCTTCAGCACGTCCGTGCCCGACAGACGCAGCGCGTGCCAGTCGAGCACGAGCACGTCGATCGTCGAACGGGCCAGCACTTTGGACAGCGCGAGGCCGTCGTCGTAAAGCATGCAGCTGTGACCGGCCTGCACGATGATCTTTTCCAGCATTTTGCCCTGCACAGGGTCACGCTGAAGAATGGCGATACGCATGGTGGTTCCCCGACAATTGATCACGGATCGCGATTCTCATCAGGCGCTGCCATTAAGCCCATAAGACTTGTCCGAATTTGCAAAGATTCTGCGACAAATTACATGTTGTAAAATCGCGCGCTGGCCAGATTCGTCATCACGCCGCCTTATCCGGGCCGGCGTGCCGTGTCCCGTGCGCTATCCCGCACCGTCGCACTCCCCGCCTGACGACCGCCGTACTCCGCGCGCAACGCGCGGCTTTTCTCTTTCCATTACGACAGGCAATGCAAGCAACACAACTGGGTAGCCCACACGCCAGGGATATCGCGCACGCGCGTCCCTTGACCCGCCACGACTACAAGACGCTCGGCCTCGCCGCGCTCGGCGGCGCGCTCGAGTTCTACGACTTCATCATCTTCGTGTTCTTCGCCCCGGCGATCGGACAACTGTTCTTCCCGCAATCGATTCCCGACTGGCTGCGCCAGTTGCAGACGTTCGGCATCTTCGCCGCCGGCTATCTCGCCCGGCCGCTCGGCGGCATCGTGATGGCGCACTTCGGCGACCTGCTCGGGCGCAAGCGCATGTTCACGCTGAGCGTGCTGCTGATGTCGCTGCCGACGCTGCTGATGGGCGTGCTGCCCACTTACGCCAGCATCGGCATCATGGCGCCCGTGCTGCTGCTCGCGTTCCGCGTGATGCAGGGCGCGGCCGTCGGCGGCGAAGTGCCGGGCGCATGGGTGTTCGTCTCCGAGCACGTGCCGCAGCGTCACGTCGGCTATGCATGCGGCACGCTGACGGCGGGTCTCACGGCAGGCATCCTGCTCGGATCGCTGGTCGCGTCGGCCGTGAACCGCCATTTTGCGCCCGCCGATATCGCCGCTTTCGGATGGCGCATTCCGTTCCTGCTCGGCGGTGTGTTCGGCCTGTTCTCGGTCTATCTGCGCCGCTGGCTGCACGAGACGCCCGTGTTCGCCGAGATGAAGCAGCGCAAGTCGCTCGCCGGGGAAATTCCGCTGAAGGCTGTGCTGCGCGATCATGGCCGTGCCGTGATCGTGTCGATGCTGCTCACGTGGATGCTGTCGGCCGCGATCGTCGTCGTGATCCTGATGACCCCGACGCTGCTGCAAAAGCAGTTTCACATCGCACCGTCGACGGCCCTCTTCGCCAACAGCATCGCGACGCTGTGCCTGACCATCGGCTGCGTGCTCGCCGGTTCGCTCGCGGGGCGCTTCGGCGCGGGCCGCACGATTTTCATCGGCTGCGTCGCGCTCGGCATTGCGTACTACGCGCTCTTCCAGCAACTCGCCGTCGATAGCGCGATGCTCGTGCCCCTCTATGCAATCGCGGGCCTGTTCGTCGGCGTGATCGGCGCGGTGCCGTTCGTGATGGTCAATGCGTTTCCGCCCGTCGTGCGCTTCTCGGGTATTTCGTTTTCGTACAACGTCGCGTATGCGGTGTTCGGCGGCCTCACGCCGATCGTCGTGTCGCTGATGATGAAGTCGAATCCGATGGCGCCCACGCTCTACGTCGGCGCGCTGTGCGCAATCGGCGCGCTGACCGCTTGCTTCGTGAAGCGAGACGCGGCGCGATAAGCCGCATGCAGTGGCGTGCGTGGGCACGCCACTTGCGCCCATCGGCCGGCCGCATCGATAAAACAATCCACACTTCGGGCCGCTCCGAAACGTCGGATGGTGCGGCAGTCCTATCATCGACGCATGGAAATTTCTGTCGACGGGAGCTGGCGCTCTATCGCTTGCTCCGCGCCCCATGCCAAATGACCCACACACCTCGCTTCACGCCGACGCTCGCGCGCATCGTCGCGACAGTCAGCATCGGCTTCGTCGTCACGCAACTCGACGTGACGATCGTCAACATCGCGCTGGCGCAGATCGGCTCTGACCTGCACGCGAACGTCACCGGCCTGCAATGGATCGTCGATGCGTACACGCTCGCGTTCGCGGTGCTGATGCTGTCGGCGGGCGTGCTCGGCGACCGCTTCGGCGCACGGCGTCTGTTCGCGTTCGGCCTCGGTCTCTTTGCGGCGGCATCGCTTGCGTGCGGATTCGCATTCGACGCCTCGACGCTCGTCGCCGCGCGCGCCGTGCAAGGCATCGGCGCGGCTGCGATGCTGCCCAATTCGCTCGCGCTGCTCAACCAGGCCTGCGGCCATGATCCGAAGCTGCGCGCCCGCGCGGTCGGCTTGTGGACGGCGGCGGGCGCCGTTGCGATTGCGGCAGGCCCCGTAATCGGCGGGCTGCTGATCGCCGCGTTCGGCTGGCGCGCGATCTTTCTCGTGAATCTGCCGATCTGCGCGCTGGGGCTCTTCGCGACGTTCGCCTGGGTGCCGGCTTCGCGCTCTGCTTCACTGCTGTCGCGCGATGCGGCACACGACCACCCGGCCCTGCGCGGCATCGATCCATCGGGTCAGATACTCGCGATCGTCGCGTTGACGGCATTCACGGGCGCCGTCATCGAATGGCGGCCGCTCGGCTTCATGCATCCCCTCGTCGGCGGCAGCTTCGTGCTCGCGCTGATCGCAGCATGCGCGTTCATCGTCAGCGAGCGGCGCGCCCATGCGCCGATGCTGCCGCTCGCGCTCTTTGGCAACCGCACGTTCAGCGCGGCCGTGCTGTTCGGCATCTGCGTGAACCTGACCTACTACGGCGTCGTGTTCGTGCTGAGTCTCTATCTGCAACACGCGCGCGGCGAGACGGCGCTGCAGGCGGGCCTCGCGTTCCTGCCGCTGACGGGTGGCTTCCTGATTTCGAACATCGCGAGCGGCTGGGTGGTCGGGCGGCTCGGCGTGCGCGTGCCGATGATCGCGGGCGCGATCACGGCCGCGCTCGGCTACGGGCTGCTGCATTTCGCCGATGCCGCGTCGCCGCTCTGGACGCTGCTCGTGCCCTTCCTGCTGATTCCATCCGGCATGGGCCTCGCGGTGCCCGCAATGACGACGGCCGTGCTCGCCAGCGTCGACGCAAAGCGCGCGGGCACGGCTTCGGCGGTTCTGAACACAGCGCGCCAGGCGGGCGGCGCGGTCGGCGTCGCGCTGTTCGGCGCGCTCGCGAGCGCGGCAGCGGCGACGAGTACCACGGGCGCGGCGCACATCGTCAGCGGCCTCAAGACATCGACGCTGATTTCCGCGTGCCTGCTGCTGATTGCGCTCGTGCTGGCGTGCCTCGTGCATCCGCAACCGCATGCGCATGCGCATGCGCACGGCCGACCACGCAACGCTGCTGCCGGCGCGCGGCCCGTGAGCGTGAACGAATGACAAACGTGCGACCGCTGCCCGGCCCAAGCGCGACCCGCGGACGGGCCACGCACGACCCAAACACAGCGCCTAAAAGCACAACACCCACGATGCACGCGCATCGTGGGTGTTGCAATGTCCGGCGAACCGTGAAACGCGCTACAGCGTAGCTTGCTGAATCACGCCTGTTTCAAGCGCTTTCTCGATGAGCCCATCGCTCTGCGCCTTGCTGATCGCATCGGCGATCTGCTTGTCGGGATCTTCCATATCCGCCTTGAGCGAGCCGATCAATCCGGCTGCATCGAAAACGACGAGTGTCTCCGCTGTGTCGGCCCGGCTGATGATCACGCGGTGGTGCATCGGCCCTTCGCCGAGACTCGCGCAAAACCGCATGACCGTGCCGCCGATCGTATGGTCGAAAGCTTGAATCATTGCGTGCTCCTTTAAGTCGAACAGGCTTGTCCGGATGCTGCATCCGGGACTGATGCAGGAATGATGCCCGCTCCCACCCGGTGCCGCGAACCGGCCGTGGCATGAACCGGCCCGTCGCAACGCTTCGCGCCCCCTGCGCGCGCAACGATCACAGGCTGCTGCTCAGGCCGCCCCTCGGCGCGCGCGCGCCGTCGATGCTGATCCGTCCCGCGCCCGTCACGCACAACAACAGGAAGCCGCCCGCGATGCCGACGTTCTTCCAGAAATGGATGACCATGTCGCGCTGCACCGCTGCGTCGGTGATGTTCCAGAAATCGTGCCCGAGGATGGCCGTCGCCATCGTGTACACGGCCATGAACAGCCCTAGCGCGCGGATCTTGAAGCCGACCACCAGAAAGATGCCGCCCAACACCTCGACGGCCGTCGCCACGGGCGCGGCTATCTGCACGAGCGGCACGCCCTTCGCGTGCAGATAGCCGACGAAGCCCGCATACCCGATCAGCTTCATCACGCCGCCCCACAGAAAAAGTGCGGCAAGCATGAGCCGGGCAAGAAGAATTACGCCGGAATCGACGGGACGCGTCATGGGTGTGGCTCCTGAATTGAATAAGCAGCAGACCGACCGGCAAGTCATCAGTTCCCGGGCGCTGCAGTCAGAATAAGTGCAATGTTCGGGTTTTCCAAGGCGAGAGATTAGGCGGAGTCCGCCTTAATTCCTGGGTTTGCGTGCGCAGAGCAACGACTGAAATGCAGACGCGTCGCAGACCATCAACGGGCAAATTCCTCGACCCGTCGATGCATGCATTTGTTATAATCCTCTCAGCAAATCGAACAAAATCTAACGCGCGTTTTCACCGCCGTCCTGCGCCATCCCACTGCGTTAGCGAGACCTTCGCCATGCTGAAAACCGAACGTCTGCGCATGCTCGCCGATGCGCTGGCCAAACAGAACGTAATGCGGCTGCGCGACGCGGCGACGCTGCTCGGCGTGTCGGAAATGACGGTGCGGCGGGACATTGCGGCGAGTCCGGACCGTTTCACGTACCTGGGCGGCTACATCGTCAGTGCGACGGACGTGCCCAACACGGCCGGCTATTCGCTGGAACAGGAAAAGGACCACTTTGCGCAGGCCAAAGCGGAGGCGTCGGCTGTCGCGGCGAAGCTGATCGGCAACAACGAGACGCTTTTCATCGATTGCGGCACGACGCTCACGACGCTCGCCCGCCTGATTCAGAACGACATGCATGTCACGGTCGTCTGCTATTCGCTTAACGTCGCGGAAATTCTGCGGCGCAAGCCCAACGTGCGGATGATCCTGCTGGGCGGCGTCTATGTGCCGTCATCGGATTCGTTCTCTGGCGACGAGAGCATCGAAGTGCTGCGGCGCATGGGCATCAACAAGGCGTTTATCTCGGCGGGCGGCGTCGACGAGGCGCGCGGCGTCACGTGCTGGAACTTTCACGAAGTCGCGCTGAAACAGGCGGCGATGGCGAGCGCGGTGGAAAGTCATCTCGTCATCGACAGCAGCAAGTTCGGCGTCGTGAAGGCCGTGCGGTTTTCGAAGATCGAAGACTTTACGTCGATCATCACCGAGAAGGGGCAGGAAGTGAGGAAGCGTTAGTTTTTTGTCTGCGACGCTGTTTTGTTTTTTGCGTTTTCGCGGGCATCCGCGAATGCGTTGGTTTGCTTTGCCGTTTGCGGGCATCCGCGAATGCGTTGGTTTGCTTTGCCTTTCGCGGGCATCCGCGAATGCGTTGGTTTGCTTTGCCTTTGCGGGCATCCGCGATGCGCCTACCGGCGCGTAGGTTGCCCCTGTGCGGGGGATTTACAGACTCCGCGCAGGAGCGTAGAAGTACGTGCAAGACCGTACGTCATTGATTGAAAAGACTTTATGGTCCGTACAGCTCCGTGTCAGTTCGCGGTTGTCCGTACCGGATTTCACCCACGGATTACCCACGGGACCCACAGGATACCCACGAACAGAAAAACACGGTGCGCCTCCGGGCGCATCGCATGCACCAGTGCTCATGGAGCGCGACGTTATATCCCTTCGTCTGCCATTCGTGCCCTTTGGCGCAACTGAACCGGTACGTCGCGGACATGCCTCTATAGGTGTCGGCAAGACAGGTTCCGCCTCGCGATGCCGCCGCCGCTTTCAGGCGTGCCAAGCCTTCCCGGTCGCGCAGAGCCTCACTCAAACGGTGGCTCGAACACGCACGGCACCAGGTTCCCTGAACAACGTCGTGCCCTTTGGCCAGCCAGCGATGACCGGCCACGCATTCCCATTCATACCTTGCCAGGATGCCGACGTAGACATCAGCGAGACACCTGCCGCCGCGCTGGGCGGCCGCGGCGCGAAGGCGTTCGAGTCCACGCGGGTCGAGGACGGTCATGGTGGTCAGAACTGCGCGGTCATCTGGAAGCCAACCGTTACGCGTGCAGTCTGGAATCCAGCCGGTCTGTAGATGGGTGTGCCCGCGAAGAGGTCATACGAGAAGCCTGCATACTTCGCCGGCACTCCGCCGCGAATGCCAATGACCGCGCCCGCGAGTTGCGTGCCCGCCAGAAACGCCGTGTTCGGCCCGAATACGCGCCCGTAGTCGATCCCCGCATACAGAGCCTGTCCCGTCTGTCCGATTGGCCATTGCAATTCGTTGCGCCAGTAAAAGCCCTTCTCGGCCGCGAGCATCGTCTCGCCGTCGAAACCGCGCACCGTGTATCGGCTGCCGATGGTCAGGTCGTCGATAAAAAACAGCGTGTCGTTCGTGTACTGGCCGTGAAAGGTCGTCACATAGCGGAAGTGCTGTGAAGCAATGGCGAACGGCACCGACAGGTTCGCGTCGAGCACGACCATCTTGTACAGGTAGGTCGGGCGCGGCTTGCTGTCGTCGGTTGGGGAATACAGCGTTGGGTCAGGGTCGCCCGTTGCGCCGAGGTCGTGAATGCCCTGTCGATACGCAAGCGTGCCGTCGAACTGCGAAGCGCCGAAGTAATGGCGATCAGTCAGTCCCGCCTCCATGAATGTGTTGTTGCGGTGCTGGATCGGCATGGTCGTGCCGTCGATGAAGCTCTCGCCGAAGCGCTTCGACAGTTGCAGCTCCATGCCGAATACGTCGTTCTGGCCGCGCGAGAGCACGCGAGCGAGTCGGAGAGCGGCAGTCTGCGCATTGCCGCTCGACACGAACATCTGGTTCACGCCCGCGATGTTCTGATAGTAGGTGTTCGTGTTGCCCGACAGTGTCGCGGTCCAGTAGCCCCACGGCACGGAATACGAGCCGTTGAAGCCGTGCGAGCCAAGTGTCTTGTTGCCGAATGACAGGTCCTGATTTGCGCCGAGCGCGAGCACGTCGTTTAGCCCGAGTGGATCGTCGAGGCCAACGCTGATGTTGCCTTGCCACTTGCCCGTTGCCTTCGTGCCGCTGTTGTCGACGGAGGCGACGAAGCTCCAGGGTTTCGCGCGCTTCACTGAAATGACGACATCGCTTTCGCCTGGTGCTTCTATCGGTTCGATCTTCATGTCCACGTCCTGCGATGCGACGCGCTTCATCTGCTCCAAGCCCTGTTCGAGGTCGCGCAGGTTCAGCAGGTCGCCGTCGCGTGCGGGAAACGCCGACTTCCATGTGCCGCGTGTCTCCGGGTCGGCAAAGCGCAGATGCCGAACGACCCCAGGCACGAGCGCAACTTTCAGCGCCCCCGTCGATACGTCCTGTTCGGGCAGCAGGACGCGCGTCGTCACATAGCCGCGCGAGAGAATGATCTGTTGCAGACCCTTCGTGAGCGTGTCGAGTCCGGCCTTGCCAATGCATTGCCCTTTGTAGTGATCGAGCCATTCGCGCGCGAACGCGAAAGGGTCGAGCGGTAGGGTCGATGCTCCCCGTTTCCGGATTGCATCGGGCAGTGTCGCCGGTACGTCGAGCGCGAACGTGTCGATACGGAAACACGGCGATTCAGTCGGCAGTACGGGAAAGTCTTGGACCGTCGGTGCCGCCGAGCGCACGGCTGGAGCGTTGACCGTCTGCGCGCGCTGCTGCGCGTCGCGTTGCTGCTGTAGCTGCTGGTTCTGTTCGGCGTTCGCGCGTGCGGCGGCGGCCGTGTCTGCGGGCGTCGGTCCATCCGCGGCATATACCGCCCGAACTCCACCATGATTCACTAACCCCACGATCGCACCTGCAATGAGAGTGAGTCTTCCCCATCTCCAGTTCTACTGTCATTTGCTGCCGGAATATTCACGGTCCTTCTTCTGATATTGCGTTTCACTTCCAGGTGCTTCCTTCGAGTTGGGGCAAGAGTTGATCGGCGATCAGCCTGTTGGCCGAATCGGAAATGTGATCACCGTAGCTGTAGAGAAACTTTCCGTCGCGCGTGACCGGACAAACGCCTTTCTTCATGTCGCACAGCACGGGCGCAGGATCGTAGATCAGCATGTCGGGATGCATCGCGTGGAGCTTCGCGATATCCGCGCGATACTCCGCAGTCGCAGCCAGATGTTCGCCATACGTGATCGCGCATTTGCTCGCGAACGAACCTGCATGATCGACGCTCAGGATGGTCTGCACAAACCTGTAACCCATCAACTTGCGACCCATACACTCGCGCGGATCTGGCAGTGTCGGGTTGTCCATCACCAGTGCGACCTGCTTGCCCGCTTTTTGCAAAATCCCGATTGAGACGTCGAGCCCGTCCAATGCGGCGGATTGAATCGGGTTACGCGTTCCCGCTGCCGCATATTCCGGGCCGACGAGTACGCGCGCCGCTGCCGCAAGCACCACTAGCTTGATATCGTGATTGGCAATGATCGCCCGCATGGCCACGCGGTTCGCGCTCGCGCATTCGTCAGGATCGTCCTTCGCATAGGATGAGATACGGACAACGCCGCTCATCGGGGCGCAGCCGGTACGGGCAATAAGGCTCCATCGGCGATCCAGTGTCGATTCGCGCAACAGGCCCCAGTAGAGCGCATCGGCCTTGCTATCTCCCCACACGACGGCCGAGGGTGTCTCTCTTCGATCCGACGAACAGAACTGGAACAGACGCCGCTGACTCGCGGGCACCCCACATTCGGGTTTTACGAACTCGTGTCCGGCGCCGAGGGTCGCGGAAGTGACGTCCGCAGTCAGGCTGTAGCCTTTGCGGAAGCCAAGACCATCGCGAACATACGTCATGCCGCCGATATAGCCCATCGCAATGAGCAGCACACACGGAACGGCAACCTTCGACCAGTGCTGTTTGCCGAACCGGACAGGCTTCTCGATAGCGACACAGCTCAGCCACGCGAGCGCAACCGACAATGCAACCGCTGCGGCGCGCACATGGGGCTCTGGCGGACCACCTGTAAGGATTGTGGCGAATGAAAGCAGTGGCCAATGCCACAAATAGAGCGGGAAACTGATTTTGCCAATCCAGACAAGAGGCGGGAAACCGAGCACCCGGTCGTTGAACATCGTGTTGCGGCCAGAAATCAGCAAGGCAGCACCCACGACGGGAAGCAGCGCCCACCATCCGGGAAAATCCGTGCCGCTGTTCAGCCCGAGCATCGCTGCCGCGCAAAGCGCCAGTCCGGCGACAGACCTCCAGTTCTCGCGATATGTATTAACTGCCAGTTGTGTCTGGTTCGACCAGGCAAGCAGTGCTCCCGCAATGAGCTCCCAAAAGCGGCTAAATGGTGAAAAGAATGCCGCAGCCGGGTGATGCGATACCAGCGCGATGTTCACGCCGAACGAAATGATCCCACCGGCTACGATAAGCCCTAAAAGACTGAGACGACGACGATATGCCATCGCCAGCATTAACGGCCAGATGATGTAGAACTGCTCTTCAACCCCGA
Source organism: Paraburkholderia diazotrophica (assembly GCF_900108945.1). Taxonomy (GTDB): domain Bacteria; phylum Pseudomonadota; class Gammaproteobacteria; order Burkholderiales; family Burkholderiaceae; genus Paraburkholderia; species Paraburkholderia diazotrophica. Next base: position 86,462 of record NZ_FNYE01000030.1, read on the forward strand.
GCGACCACAGATGCAGCAACGGCTTGGTTTGGGCCGCAGTGTCGAAGTATCCGGCCTCGTTCCAGAACGCCAGGTTCGCGACGAAGCATGATGCTGCCAATATGTGCTTACCGAGCTGCTTGTATTCGTCCTTGAACAGGGAATACCAGCCGAGTGCGTAGACCGCGATAAGCACTGCTATAAGCGCCGGAAAAATGCGCCTGATTCTACGAACGTAGAACCTGCTTATGCTGAATGCTTCCGCTTCTAGCTCGGAAAGCAAGATGTTCGTGATAAGAAAGCCCGAAATCACAAAAAAAATATCGACGCCGACGAATCCGCCGCGAAGCAAACTCGGGAACGCGTGAAAGACAACAACCGCTAATACCGCCACAGCGCGTAGGCCGTCGATGTCGGGGCGGTATTTTGCTGCATCACGAGTTGTTGTGATTCTGGACGTGATAGTACTCATCATTCGGTCTTATTTTGGAAAATCGCTCATGAGATTTATGTCCGACATGGTTATTCATATAATATGCATACCTAATTAGATGATGTATGTTCAACGATTCTTTATCGGCCTCGATGGAGGTGGCGACGTGTTCGCTAGTTCATTGGCCTATGGGTGTGACATAGGCAACTCGCACCAAATGAACGACTGACTCGCGAGTCACAACTGAGGCTGTTAGGAAACTTCATCAGTCTCATGCTTATTTTCATTCTTCCGGTGTTCCTTTATTCTTTGCTACAACTTGGCATGCTCGCATTTAAACTGTGATCTTCGCGAGAGCAGTTGGACTCCCCACTGCGACAAGGCCGATTTGAGGATCATGAAAGAAACCTGTTCGCTAAAATGCAATGCCTTCTTTTCAATCGTCTCTAGTCCTCGTTGCATTGCCCCGACAATCCCGACGACAGAGGAATGTCGTGCTCCCGCCCGTTAGGTAGAACAGCAATGTACGTGCATGAATGAGGTGTCATTGTGAGTTGCACAAGCGGAAGGGTGGATTTTTCGAGTCGAACAGCATCGAAGAATTTCAATTTCCCGTCACGTTCAACCGCGCATTCAAAGCGGTCTGATATCTTCTCAAAATCGATAACTCGCATCTTGAGCGTATTGAATCTGCCTGTAGCGCACGATCCTCGTGTCCGCCTGCCATACCGTGCGCCTCTAATCAGCCAGATACCGTAGTCTCCTGGTCGCTGTGCCACTCGTGCGACTACAAGGTTCAAGACTTCCAAGAATGAATCAATGTTGGCAGTTCGGTAGCTCGTCCACTCGGCCGCCGCAAGTGCGACGCCGCCACGGAATGCCTCACGCTTCAACGCAACGAACTCATTGTTTGAACAGGTGTCAAGGCTCGACTGAACCTGCCAGTAGGATCGCACTCCGGATTCTCTCAATGACGGAGATTTCTATGCTACGTCTCCGGCTTTGAACGAGATGACACCGTTATTCAGCAGGCTTGTGTAATGACCTTCGAAAGTATTCAATGTCCACTGCACCCAGTCCGGATTAAAATCGGACCCCGGAGTCGTAATCAAACGAGCGCCTAAATCGAATTCGAAGATGCACGAACAATCCGCCTCGTCATATCGAACAGACTCCAAAAATTGACCAGTCAAGTCCTCGAAGGGTGCTCTCATGTCATTTGCAGGGGCACTGTCGTTTACAACACTCTCCCATGCCTGCAATTTCCACGCGCAGTCCTGTATCAGGAGGGTCCACTGCCCATATAAGACAGCGTGTCGCCGTCGAGTACGGTGAATTTGTTCTACCGACGCGTTCGTGCCAACTTGCAACGGGCCGAGAGACTTAAGGCGAGGCTCACCGAATTCAATAAGAAAACAACTTCCATGAGTTTGATGGATTCCCCACGCCATTTTCCCAACTAACGGCGCGAAAAGTCTTAGGATCTCATTCATTTCCAGTCCTACTTGTTGAACAACATTTTTGCTTCTTGCATGATTTCGTGATATCCCATCTGTTGCCCGCCGATCCAGCGATGGAGTTCCTCAGCTTGGTCGGCAGTCAACTTCAAAGCGACTGCAACAGCTCTAGTTTGCCTATTCTGCGCTTGATTATTTCCTGGTGTTCCTGTTGATCCGTTATTTTCTGTTTCAATCTGTGCTGCGCCGGTCGCAGTCGCGACACTAAGTCCGCTGGAGCCTGCGATGCCCGCAACCAGACTGCTAACAATGTTCGTCCTCGCATTTCTTTCTTCAGTCGTCAGATTGTCGGCCGGACCAAGCAACGTGTTCAATACTGAACTCGCAGCCGCACCCATCGCACCCGCGCCGCACCCCTGACCGCTCGCCGCTGCGCCCGCGCAGCCGACGATCGCGTGCAGCGCAGCGCGCGCCGTATCGCTGTCGAGAGAATCCGCAATCTCTTGACGCCGTTCGCGCCGAGTTCCTGGAGATACGCAACCGTCGCGCCCTGCGCTAACTGACCCAAGCCGCCCGTCACGTTGCCACCTGCCGCCACGGTGAGTGCCGTCAGCACCTGACGATAGCTGCCGCTGGGCCCCCACTCGGCATTCAACTGGTCGGCCTGCTGCTGTGCCGCTGCGCGCTGTTCCGGCGTCAGGTTCGGATCGCTGGCGGCTGCCTTTGCTGCATCAGCTTCCTTCGCACGGTTGTTGACGAACGTCCCGACCTGATTCACAAGCTGGCTTGTGATATCAAACCCCGCCTCGATCTTGTCCTTATCGAAGATCGGCGCAAGCGTCGCCTGCGTGCTCGTTGTGTCGCGGCTGATACTCGCGACTGCTTCATCCGCCGTTTGCCCGGTCAGTTGCTGCTGCTTCGTGCTGTCGGTAATGTTGATCGCGCCGCCACTGATCGCGCTCTTCGTCGTCGAACTCGCGTCGCCCGATGCACTCAGCGCGACAGGAGGTGCCATCGAAACACCGCCCGCGCTCGGTAACCTCGTGCCCGGAACGGGATTGACGTTCGTCGCCGTGCCGCCCTGTGTCTTGCCGATATTGCCGCCGTAGCCGCCGCTGATACCAACCGACGAGCCGCTATACGACGCGTGATTCTCGATATCGCTATGCGTGAGCGTCGCCGTTGTGAGGCTGTTCAGACCGTTATCAACGGCCGTATCGCCGCTCGCGATCACGCCGCCTTTCAGGTCGGTGTTGCCTTTGACATTGACCTGGAACCCGCCGTCGCCGGCCTTGATGCCCGACTGCTCAGTCACGCTCGCGTAGTCGCTCTTCAGCTTGTTCTGGCTGAAACTGGCTGACACGCTCGAACTGCCCGCACAGATGGGCGGCACGCACACGCTCACCGATACGCCGCCGCTGGTCTGCTTCGAATCGTAGCGACTGGTGTCCTGAAGACTCGCGATGTTCAGGTTCCCACCGACATCGGCGACAACCCGCTGGCCGTCCGCCACCGCACCCTTGAGATTCGTATCGCCGCCTGATTGCAGCGTGAGCGAATCGCCTGCGTTGACGTGCGTATTGGTCCACGTTTCATCCGCGCCATTGGCGTGCCCCTTCGTGCCCGACACGCCCGCCTGGAACGAGATGCCATTCTGCTGCCCGACACCGACCGTCACGCCGATGCTCGCGCTCGAACCGCTGTTCGTGCTCTGCTGGCTGTCGGTATTCTGCGCAGCCTAGAGATTGATGTTGCCCTGCGCATTGAGCGTCGCGTTGTTACCGGCGGTGATGTCGCTGCCGGTCACGTTGATATTGCTGTTCGCGCCCGCGCCCGCCGCAGCGATGTTGACGTTGTGCCCCGCGCTGACCGTGCTGCCTGCCGCCGTCGTCGATGACTCCGTCGAACTGCTGTTACTGTGGCTGGTGCCGAGCGACACGTTGACACCGACGCCCCCGAGATGGCTCGGATCGCTCGCCACGGCATCATAGGCGTTCTTCCCGGCGAGCCCCGTCGTCGCGGCCGCCAGTGCGTTCAGGCGCACATCGCCCTTGGTGTGCTGCACGTCCTTGCGCATCTGGTTCGCGGTCTGTACAGCCGCGATCACGGGGCTGCTCAGACCCGCCGTGATGCCCGTCTGGCTGAACGACTGCTGCTCGTTCTGCGTCGCGGTGTTCTTCGCCGCATCGATCGTGACCGTCTTGCCCGCCAGATTGACATCGTTGCCCGCATGCAGGGTGCTGCCCGTCACATGCAGGTCGCTACCGGACGCGACACTCAGGCTGCCGTTCAGCGAGCCGACCATGCTGCCGTTGTTCGTGACCTGCGTTGCCTGCTGCGCATCCGTCGTCTTGCGTGTGCCGATGCTGTAACCCTGCAAGCCGCCATCAAGCTGGTTCAGCGAATTCAGCCCCGACAGGAAGCCGTATTCACGCTTCTCGTAGTCGCTCTGCGTGCTCTGTGTGTCCTGCGACGTGGTGATATTCACGTTGCCCGTAGCGGCAAGCTTCACGTCGTTCGTGCCAACGACGTTGCTGCCCTGGACCGTCAGATCCTTGCCCGAGCGGATATTGACGGTATCGCCCGATACGGTGCTCGCCACGCCGATGTTCGCCTGCGATGCCTGCATCTGGTCCGTGGTCGACCCGTGAACGAAGCTCCCGCGCTTCGATTCCGTCGCCGTGTAGCTGTCGTGTTCCTCGCGGGCCTCGTTGATCGCGACGTTGCCCGTAGCCGCGATGTTCGCCGCGCCCGTATCCGTCGACAGGGACGAGCCGGTCAGCGTCACATTGCCTTTATTCGCATCAGTGCTGACTGCCGCAAGCGTGCCATTACCACCCGCCTTGAACGTCGTTCCAACCGCCTGTTCGTCGTAGGTGCGGTCGACTTCCTTCCGTGTGTTGTCATCTGTCGCGACGTTGTTGTACAAGGCGGTATTCGTGACCGTCGTCGCCGTCAGGTTGCCGCCCGCCACAACCGCCATGTCGCTGCCCGCGCTGACCGCAGCGCCCTTGAACGTCATGTCATTGCCGCTTTGCATCGCGAGGCCGCCGCTCGCGCTGATGCCGCTCGTTTCGTTCAGCGTGCTGTTCGCTTCCCAATGATGGTTTGCGTTCTTCGCCACCGACTGCGACGTCTGCGATTCAACCGTATCGACGTTGATATCGTGACCGGCCGCGATCAGCGCATTGCCGCCCGCGCTGATATTTGCGCCATGCACGTTCAAGTCGTGGCCCGCCGCCACGATCATGTCACCCGTCGATGCAATCGTGCCCTGTGCCCCGAGCAACGTTTGCGATACCTTGCTGTTGCCAGCCGACGAACCCACGCCGACCTTATCGACAAGTGTCGTGTTCACGATGTCGTGCCCAGCAAGCACAGCGACACGATTCCCCGTGATCTGGCCGGACGCGTTGACCACATCGTTCGTCGCCGAGACAACCGTCGTCCCGTTCGCGCCGCTGCTGCCGATCTTGCCGCCCCGGTTCACGATGTCGGTCGCGCTGATCACCGTCTGCGAGCCGCCCTTGATGACGCCCGAATTGATAGCGCTGCCTGTCGCGTGAATCTCCACGTCGTCGGCGGCAATCAGTGCGCCGGTCGGTTGCAGATCGTTCGCGTGCGTGTGCGCGAGATAGACGACAGGCGCAAGCACCTGTTGCGTCGTGCCGTCCGGCAGCGTGACGGTCTGGTTGACTAGCCACACGATATCGCTCGTGAGCGCATCCATCTGTGCGGCTGTCAGTGCCATGCCCGGTTCGAGACTGAATTCCTTCGCGACGTTCACGCCGTTGGTCATCAGCGCGCGGTATTCGTCCTCGTTGCTCGTATAACCTTGCAGATAAACGCGGCCCGTCAGTTGCGTCACCTGATTGCGAATCATCTGCTCTTCATACAGACCATCGCCCAGGCGCTTCTCCACCTTCGACGGATCGTAGCCTAGTTGCCCGAGCATGTAGTCGCTCGAAATGAAGTTCGTATAGCTGGTCAGGCGCGGATCGGTTGCGATCAGGTACGACGCACCGGGCGCCGTGTTGAACGTTATACAGCCCGCTCTTCGGCAACGTGATGTTCAGCGCGCCCGTTGCGCCCGCGACCGACTGCGGCGCATTGATGGTCTGCGTCTGGCCCGTCGCGAGATTGACGGTCTGCGTGGTGCCGCCCGTCACGCCGCCTACGGCCCCGTTCGCGCCTAGCGTGCCGCCCGTTGCGCCCGTCGCCGAATTCGCTGCCGCGACGTTCGTGTTGTTGACGTTCGTCGCGTTGATCTGCACCGCGTTGTTCGCGACGATCGTGCCGCCCGTGCCGCCGACCGCAACCGGCGACAGCACAATCGACGGCTCGACTACCTGGCCCACGTCGCGCGTGATGTCCTCGTTCCAGGCGTAGGTCGAGACGATGTCCTGTCGCTGGTACTGGTAGAGCGTCTGTCCTGTGTTGTTGACGGTCGTCCCACCATAGGTGCCGCTGCTGCCACTGTCGAGCGTGCCGTTCTGCTCACTGCTGCCAATCTGGATCGAGCCGCCCGCTGCAATCGCGCTATAGGCGTTGTTCACCGTGCCGACGTTGGCCAGCACCATGTTGCCCCCCGCGACGAGTTGCGCCTCCTGTGCCTGCGTCCCCGTCGTCTGGTCCTGCTGCGTGGTGGTCGTCGTGTCGCGTGCGATCTCGACGCGCTGGTAGCCGTGGTGTGCGTCGTTGCGCGTGGGGTACTCGGTCGCGGGGTCGTAGTTGACGTTCGGGTTGTAGCCGTCCCAATAGCTGACGGTAATCGAGCCGTCAGCGTTGGTCGTGATCGAGTTGTAGTAGATGGTCGTCGGCTGGCCGTTGATGTTTACGACCACCACGCGGTCAGTGGCGTTGGGGCCATTTGTGGTCGGCACGACATCGGCGCTGCTGTACGTGGCGTTCACGGGCCCCTGGTAGCCGTAATCCCAAACTGCCTGCGTACAGGACGAGTGGTTGTCGGCGTTCGTCGTCGCACAGGCCATGTACTTGTCGCGCTTGGTCTGGTGGACCGTCGCAACGTCCGTCTGCACCGTCGTGACGAGCGGCGCGGGGCGTGTGTTGGTCAGCGTCTGCGTCGCGACCTCGGTGTTGCCTTGCGCCTCGATGGTCGACTGGTCGTTCGTCAGCGAGTTCGAGCGATTCGCGAGCAGACCGTTGGCGTCGCGCGTGCCGTCTGCCGCGATGTTGATATCGCCGAGGCTGAAGATCGTCGCGCCGCCCGTGTTCGTGATGTCGCCGGGTGCGTACAGATTAACGGCCGTCGCTGCGGCGATCGCCGCCGCTGCGCCCGTGTTCGCGATCGAACCGGCGTTCAGCGTGACCGTATTGCCGATTACTGTCGCGGTGTTGGTCAGTGACGCGCTGTGCGTCGTCACCGAATCGCCTTCGATGCGGCCTTCGTTCGTGATCGCGTTCTGCGCATTCACCGTCGTGTTCGACGAGTTGATGTCCGCGCCCGCCTGGTTGTCGACGTTCGCGGCATTCACCGTCAGCGCGTTGACCGCGCCGAGCGTGCCCTGGTTCGTGAAGTTGCCCGCCGTCGTGAACGTCAGGTCGTGGTTCGCCTGGATCACGTTGGCGGCGTCGAGCGAGTAGTCGCCGTTGACCGTGACCGTGCCGTCGTTGCCCGCGATGATACGGCCGTCGCCTGTGAGCGTATTCGTCGTGACGCTCAGGTTCTGGTCGCTGCCGATCGCGCCGTTCTGGTTCGCGAGCGTGCCCGTGCTGATCGCGACGCTGCCGCCGCTGCCCTGGTCGTTGCCGATGCGGCCGCTCGTGTTGTCCAGCGACGCCGTGTTGAGTGCAACCGCACCGTTGCCGTGGATCGAGCCGCCCGCATTGATGACAGCCGCGCTCGGTGCGTTGAGCGTGACGTTGTTCGCGCCCGAAAGCGTCGCGTTCGTGTTGTCGGCGAGTTGCGCGACGTTCAATGCCAGGTCGTGGCCCGACAGCACCTGTGCGCCGTTCGTGTTCAACAGCGTCTGCACGTTCACCGTCACGTCGCCGTTGCCGCCGATGGTGCCCGCGCCCGCTGTTCCGCCCGCATTGCTGTTCGTGATGGCGCTCGCGCTGATGATCGTCGCGCCCGTGCCGGTGTTGGCGATGCGTCCGTTCGTGTTGTCGAGCGATGCGCCCGCGACGGCGAGCGTCGCCGTTGCGCCGTCCGCTTCGATCTGTCCGCCCGTGTTGTCGATCGCGCCTTGCGCCGACGCGATTACGTTACCCGCGCCCTGAATCAGGCCCGCCCGGTTGACGAGCGCGCCGCCTGACTGCACGGCAGCGAAGCCGCCCGCGACGACCGTGCCGCCCGAGTTGTCGATGTTGCCGCCCGCAACCGACACATCGCCGTTGCCGCCAATCAGCCCGCTGTTCGTGTTCGAGATCGCGCCGCTTGCCGCGACTATCGTTGCGCCTGTGCCGCCGTTGGCGATCGTGCCACCGTCGTTGGCAAGCGACTGCGCCGAAACGCCCAGCGTGCTGTTCGCCTGAATCGTTCCGCCCGCATTGGTCAGCGTGCCCGTGTCGGTGACCGATACCGTCTGCGCGCCGACGTAGCCGCCCGCGCTGTTGTCGAGCGACGCAACGTCGAGCGTGGCCGTCGATTGCCCCGCGAGCGTGCCGCCGCGATTCGATGCCGCGCCCGCATGAACGTTCAGCGCACCGTTGGTCGCGATCGTACCGGCGTTGTTCGACAGCGCGGCCACGTTCACCGACAGCGTGCCCGTGCCCGCGCTCGCAATCGTGCCGTGATCGTTGACGAGTGCAGCGGGCGAGAGCGTCAGGTCCGTGGCATTGGTCTGGAGCATGCCACTCGTGTTGTCGAGCGTGCCTGTCACGTCGACGGTCGTCGCGCCCGTGCCCGTCTGCGTGATGCTGCCGCCGTGATCGACAAGATTCGTCGCGTGCAGTGCAAGCTGGTCGGCGCTGGTCGTGCCGCCGCTGTTGTCGAACGTTGTCGCCGTGAGCGTCGCAAGACGTCCGGCCGCGATCGTGTTGGCATTGGTCAGCGTTGAGCCTGCTGACAACGTCACATTGTTGTTGGCCGCGAGCGTTCCGCTGTTGAACAGCGTCTGCGTGGCGCTCGCAATGAGCGTCTGTACCGCCGTGATCAAACCGGCGTTCACGAGCTGGCCGGTCTGCAAGGTCACGCTACCGTTGCCGCCGATTGTGCCGCCCGCGCCGTTGTTCAGCAGGCCGCCTGTAGATACGTTCAGGCCGTCGCTGTTCAACGAAGCAATCTGACCGCCCGTGTTATCAAGCGAACCCCCGTGCAGCGTCTGTGCGCCCGCCGCCTGCATCATGCCGCCCAGGTTCGAGACCGCGCCCGCGACGTTCGCCTTCAGCGCGCCGCCCGACACGATCTGTCCGTTGCGGTTCGACAGCGCGCCCGCCGTGAGGGTCTGCGCGCCGGCCGATGACAGCGCGCCGTTGTCATTGGTGAGCGTGCCCGTTGCGCTCGCGTTGAGCGTCATGCCCGCTGTCGTCGTCGCGCTGGCGAGGTTCAGGTCGCCGCTGCTTGCCGTCAATGCAAGCGCGCCGTTCGTCGATGTGTTGCTGCCCGCGAGACTGACCGACGTGCCCTGAATGGTCGCATTGCCGCCCGCTGCGTTGCGGCCGGTTGCCGTGACTGTGCCGCTTGCGGAAACGGACAGGTCGCCCGCGTTCGCAATCGTGCCGTCGCCGTTAACGCCCGCGCCGAGCGTGCCCGTCGATGCGATGCTGCCCGCGCTGACGGTCGTGCTCTGTTGTGCGGCGAGTGTGCCGCTGTTGGTGAGCGCACCCGACGTGTTCACGCTGACGTTCTGCTGCCCGTAAGTCGTGCCGCTGTTGTCGATGCCATCGGGCGCGCTCGCCGTGATGTTACCGCTTGCGTTCGTCTGTCCGGCCAGTACGAGCTTGCCCTGTGTCGTCAGGACCAGGTCGCCCGCCTGCGCTGCGAGCACGCCCCTATTCGAAACACCGACACCGTTCTCCGTGCCCACCAACCAGATACGGTTTGCGTACATGCCGCCCAGATTGCTCACGTCGATGGACGCACCAGGCGCGGGGCAGTTACCCGCAATGGGCGTAGCGTTCAGTGACGCGTAGTCGACGTTGTTCGAGCCCGTGATGACGTTCAGGTTCTTCGCGTAGATCGCGGCGTTGACCTGTACGGCACGCGCCAACAGATCGACCTGATCGACGTTCGACGCATTGAACCCCGCACCCTGTACGGTGATGTTGCCCTGGGTCACATTGAACCCCGACACGGAACCGTCAGGTGCGAAGTTCGGCGTGCCGGTGGTCAGGACCGCGCGCGAGGTGTTGATGAAGCCCGCACCGTCTAATAGCAGCCCATTGGGATTCGCAACGATAACCTCGGCGCTGTGGCCTGCAACTTCGAGATAGCCGCGCAATTGCGACGGCGAATTGCTGTTGACCTGGTTGACGATCACGCGCGCCGAGTCGTTTGGGCCGTAGTTCGGATTGCCATTCACGTAGCCCGCAAGCTGTGTGTTCGTGATCGTCGGCGAATTGTTCAGTATCGCGCCCCGGTTCGATACGTCGAACTGGTTGTAGGTGTTCATCGACACGCCCGAGCCAGAGGGTTTGTTGATATTCACCTGCGGGATACCGTTCAGCGTTGTAATGACGCCCGGTGCGTGCGCGCCACCCGGCACGATCTGCGCGAACGCAAGCAGGGGCGCGACGGCCATCAGCAGCCCGACCAGACTGCGACGCGGTGAGCGTGTTTGCTTTCCTGATGCGCGGCCCGCGCGTGTCTCGCCAGATTTTCCCGTCGACGTGGCGCTTTCCTCGACGGCGACGAGCATTCCTCTCAAACGGCTGAACACCAGCCGGTAAGTATTCTTGTTCATTATTATTCGTCTTGCTAATTAAAGAAGCGGTAAACCTAGCCGAAGACCCGCGTCATTTCTGTCAAGGTGTGTCAGCGCTCGCTCGGGCGCAACACTTCGCGATAAATCGAATTTCTCTGATTGCGGCGCGCGAACTATCCGCGTATCAGACAGGCGAAAAAAAGCCCGCTTTTTGGCGGGCTAGAGATACCGGCTTTTCGGGGCGAACGCCGGTAACGCATGCGCAGCTCCAAGACCTTTACCGCGCAACGTTCCGGCAATGTATGAGACACGCGTCCCGGCGGTCGATCAGAAAACTCCCAATCTGAAAGGCCATGTAAAGTATCGGTTTCCAAAGGTGGGATTCCCTGCGTGCAGCAGGAACGAACCGATGTGCTATTCGGCTCAGATCGGGGCGGATTAACGTGTCGCCTGGGAGTGGGGTGAGCGGTTCGGTCGCCTCCCAGATCTCTCGCCCGACCAATCCGAAGGTCGTCCTCCGCGAGTCGCCCAGGTTTCACCCACAAAACACCCACGGCGCGGTCGACTACCCACAAAGGAAACGGGGAGTGGGCGCGAACCCTTATTCCGTAAGGGTTCCCGAGAATCAGGGTTTACGAGTAAAATGCCCCTGTGCGGGGCGGCACCTACTCTTCTTTGCCGCGGCAAAGAAGAGTAGGTAGAAGAAAGCCGCTCACACCGCCAGTGCTTGACCTTCACCCACGGGCTCTCAACGTCCCCATCCTTCGCGCGGCAGCACATGTGGCCCACGTTCGTTGCCAGCGCCCTACCTGAACGCCTCACCTGCTTCATGCACCTGGACTGTGGCTCGCGACATCGGATATTCCTGCGCCCCTTTGCGGCAAACTGTGTGTAGGCATTCGCGCCGCACAGGACACCCTCGCCACGCGATGCGGCGCCAAGTGCGGGCGGCGTCCTGTACCGTATAGCAACCTCATTCACTACCGACATACTGCGCTAGAACACTCGATGCCCTTGGCCGTGCCACGGGTGTATGAAGCGGGTGAGGCATTAACCAGTGCGTTGGCAACGCGCATTGGCCAGCATGCCGTCGCTCGAAACACGGGGACGTTGAGAGCCCGTG
>NZ_FNYE01000027.1 GCF_900108945.1 Paraburkholderia diazotrophica
ACGATCAGGCCCGCCTGGCCATCGAGCCCGCCGAAGTAGAGAAGATCTGCGTTGGCCGCCTTGATGTTCGTCAGTTGCGCATTGAACTCGACGGCTTTGTCGTTGGTATATTCCTCGGCCGCGATCTGGCCGCCGGCTGCTTGCACGGCCTTCTTGAATTCTTCGACCGCTCCCTGTCCGAAGGCTGTCCGGTCGTCCATCACCGCGATCCGCTTCGCTTTCGTGACCTTCACGGCATACGTGCCGGCGTTACCGGAGTTCTGTTTGTCCGTCGCGATGATGCGGAACACGTTGTTCAAGCCCTGGCGAGTAATCGCCGGATTCGTCGCCGCTGGATCGATCAGCGGGATGCCCGCGCGCGCGAAGATCGGCGACGATGGGAGCGCTACACCCGAGTTGTAATAGCCGACCACGGCCACAACGCCATCGTCGACGAGCTTCTGCGCCACTTGAACGCCGATGCGCGGATCGCCCTGGTCATCGACGGATGCGAGTTCGAACTGAACCGGCTGTCCGCCGATGTTGAGGTGTTGCGCGTTCGCTTCTTCCACTGCCAGACGCACGCCGTTTTCGATGTCCTTGCCATTGGATGCACCCAGGCCGGTAAGCGGCGCCGACACGCCGATTCGAACAGTTTGCTGTGCGCCGGCGACGAGCGGAGTAATACCAAGCACGGTCGCTGCGATGAGGGAAAGGAGCGTTTTCATGGCAGGGCAATCGATAAGAAGAATGTCACAAGTTCGAGCCGACATCGCGAGTCATCAGATCTGGCACTTCTGAACATTCGTTCACAAGGTTCGCGATTCGGCCCACCGTTCCACATAAAAAGTTCTCGCAAGTCATTCTCCGTCGAATCTCGCGCTTTTGTTGCTACGGGCAAATACTTATCCGTCGGGCCAGGAGTCTTGTGCACGTCGTTGCCGCCTCGAGCATCGAAGGTAAAACCTCCGGAGATGTGCAGCAGTCAATGCTTCAGCGCAGGCATGCTCACGCAACCGCAACCTCCTTCGTAGTTTCTACATGCACGCGGCGGCAACACGGTCGAAAGACTACGAGTCGCACTGCAAAATCGCGCGCGCCTATCCCTACAATCGACAGACTGGGCACGTTGCCGTTGCGGCAGCGCGCCTTCCTGTTCCCGGCACAAACGACACTCAACGCGACTTGATTCCGCCGTGCATGCCTTGCCTTTCTCGCGAGCCAACGTCGACGAGCGTATGGATCAGGTGATGGGCGACCCGCATACGCAAGGCACGCGTCGCGCCGAACCCGCACAGACGCCGCCCGCGACCGCGCTCGATGCGTCGCCTTACCTGCCGCGCCTGCCCGCCGCCGCGGCGCGCGGACTGACCAACGCCTATGCGGCGCGCGCGCCGCTGCCGCTGCGCCTCGGCGACAACACTTACGAGGTCGTCTGGCGAGCGGATGCCGAACCCGTCGCGAATGCGCACGCGTATCGCTTCGTCGTCGGCCCGGCGCATGGGACGGTGTGGATCGATCCGTCGGCGGAAGCGCAATGGCTCGGCGACGCAGCCGATCCTGCCGTGCCCGCCGTATTGCGCGCCGCGTTGCTCGCCGACCTGTGCGCGCCGTTGACGAAGGCGCTGCAAACGCTCACGCGTCAGCGTGTCGAATTGTTGCCGCCCGTTATCGATCCAACAGTTGCTCAAAGCGATGAACAGCCAACGCAGCCGTCGCACACCGACAGCGCCGCGCTGCGTTTCGAACTGCGGCGCGCCGACGATGGCTGGCGTTGTCACGGCGCATTGCTGTTCGATGTGCCGGACGCGCTCGGCGTGTTCTTCGCCGTGCCGCCCGCCGACGATGCCGCCTCGCGCGCGCAAGCCGCCAACGCGTTCGCGACACTGCCCGTGCCGCTCGCATTCGAACTGGGCCGCACGACGCTGACCGCGCAAGAACTCGCCGATGTCGAAGCCGGCGACATCGTGGCGATCGAACACTGGCGCACGCAGGGACAAAACCTGCTGTGCGTCGCGTACCTGCGGGCGACGCCCGCATGGGAGATTCTCGGCATGCCGTCGGGCAATCGTATCGTCGTCGAGCGAATCAGGGAGATGCCTTTGGAACCTACGCAATCGCCGGACGCGCCGCGCGCGCAGTCGTCACAATCGAATGCCACGCAGGACACGCCTGCTTCTTCCACGCAGTCCGCGCGCCCGTTCAACGGGCTCGCCGTCGAGCTGACGTTCCAGCTGCCGTCATGCACGATGCCGTTCGGCGAATTGAGCACGCTGCAACCGGGCGGTGTGATCGAGTTGCAGCAGGGCATCAACCAAAGCGTGATTCACATCGTCGCGAACGGCACGCAGATCGGCACCGGCCATCTGATCGCCGTGGGCCAGAAGCTCGGTGTGCGCGTCACGTCGCTCACGCCGCCCGCTGCGCATGCGCCGCGCGAGCGTCAGGATGGGTAATCTGCCGAATCCCGTCTCGCTGATCGCCGTCATCGTCGCGCTCGGCATTGCGCCGTTCGCCGCGCTGATGGTGACGAGCTACACGAAGCTCGTCGTCGTGCTCGGCCTGTTGCGCTCGGCGCTCGGTATACAACAGGTGCCGCCCAACATGGTACTCAACGGCATTGCGCTGATCCTGTCGCTGTTCATCATGGCGCCCGTCGGCATGAACATCCGCGACGCGTTGCAGCAGCGCAATTTCAATCCTTCGGGGCAGCTGTCGACGGCGGATATCGGCGCGCTCGCCGACGCCGCGCTGCCGCCCATCAAGGACTTTCTCGTTGCGCACACGCGGCTGCGCGATCGCGAGTTCTTCGTGAAGACGGCCACGAGCGTCTGGCCGAAAAGCCGCGCCGACGGTCTCAAGGACGACGACTTGCTGGTGCTCGTGCCGAGCTTCACGCTCGCCGAACTGACGAAGGCGTTTCAGATCGGCTTCGTGATCTACATCGTGTTCATCGTCGTCGATCTGCTCGTCGCGAACGTGCTGCTCGCGCTCGGCATGCAGATGATTTCGCCGACCACGATCTCCGTGCCGTTCAAGCTGCTTCTGTTCGTCGCGCTCGACGGATGGTCGCTGCTCGTGCACGGCCTCGTGCTGTCATATCGGGTGACGGGATGAAACGCGCGGGCTGCGCGGGCTGGCGGCAACTGTCGCGCTTCGCGTGTCTGCTGTCGTGCATCGCCGCGTCGCTCACGTCGCTCACGTCGCTCACGTCGCTCACAGCGCTCGCGACAAGCATCGCGAACGATGCAACAGCGCAAACGCACGCCGATCCCCGCAACGGCTTCGCGCAGCTCGCGCACAGTTGCGCGCCGAACGTCGATGTCGTCACACTCGCGGCGCTCGTGCGCACGGAGTCGGGCTTCAATCCGCTCGCGATCGGCGTGGTGGGCGCGCATCTCGCGCGTCAGCCGGCGTCGCTTGCGCAAGCGCTCGCGACGGTACAGGCGCTCGAAGCGCGCGGCTACAGCTACAGCGTTGGCCTGTCGCAAGTGAACAATCGCAACTTCGCAAAGTACGGCGAGACGGCGGCCACGCTGTTCGAGCCGTGCCGCAATCTGCGCGCGGGCGCCGCCATTCTCACCGATTGTTTCGCGCGTTCGAGCCGCGCGCCCGTCGATCAGCAGACGGCATTGCGCGCAGCCCTGTCGTGCTATTACAGCGGCAACTTCACGACGGGCTTTCGCGCGGGCTACGTCGGCAAAGTGGTGATGAGCGCGCGCATCAACGCGATGCGCGGCGGCGTCGAGCCGATACCCGTCGTCAGCGATGCGCACGCGCCGCCGCTTGCGCGCCGCGACCAGGCCAAGGCGCTCGGTGCAAGAGTCGACGAGACATTGAACGAAGTGCGAAGCCATGGCGCTTC
This sequence comes from Paraburkholderia diazotrophica, assembly GCF_900108945.1. Taxonomy (GTDB): domain Bacteria; phylum Pseudomonadota; class Gammaproteobacteria; order Burkholderiales; family Burkholderiaceae; genus Paraburkholderia; species Paraburkholderia diazotrophica. The sequence goes on from NZ_FNYE01000027.1 coordinate 3,845, forward strand.
AGCCACTCACGACACCGCGCGTGTGAGCAACATCAAACGCAGCGCGCCGTCGTGCAGCGCGCATCCGCTCGTGACCGTCTGCCGCGGACTCAGCGCGGCCCAGATTCGCGCGCTGTGCGTGCGCTGTCTCGACACGCATTGAAGCGCGCCGTCATCCGCTGCCCTTCGCCCATTTCAGCAGCCGCGCTACTTCCTCGAAGTGATGCGGCGAGATCGTGCCGTTCTCCGGCGTCGACTCATAGAGCGCTTCGGCGAGCCCCGTGTTTGCAAGCGTCGGCCGCAAGCTGGCCTGCGCGAGCTTCACGATACGCTCAGCGGCTTCGCCCTCGCCGCGCGCGAGCACCCACGGCAGCGTGCCCAGCCCGCCGTAGTACAGCGCAACGGCCACGCGCGACGAATACACGACGGCCGACGCATAGCCGATCCTGTCGCTCAGCGACGCAAGCTGCATCTCCATCGCGATCTGCTTGCGGCGTGACTGGACATGCGGATCGCCTTCGTCTTCCTTGTGCTCGCGCCGCACTTCCTCGATCGACATCTTCATCTTCCGGTTGAACTCGAACCGTTGATGCACGATGTCGATCAGCGCCATCACGATGAACACGAGCGCGGCCCAGCCGAACAGCAACAGCAGCAGGTGAGCGATCAGCGCGAGTATCGACAGCGGCCGCGTGAAGCCCGATTGCACCGACGGATCGAGCGATGCATAGATCACCCAGCCGAGCGTCGCGACGAGCAGCACCGTCTTGACGATCATCTTCGCGAGATTGACGAGATTGCGCAGCGACCACAGGTTCTTGAGGCCCTCGGCGGGATTGATCCGCGATAGCGACGGCGCAAGCCGGCTCCACGCCATCACGCCGCCCACCTGCACGAAGCCCGCGAGCAGTCCCGACGCAAGCCCGATGCCGACAAAGCCGAGCGTCGGCATCAGCCACGCGTGCGACCCGGCGCCGACGAGCGATGCGATCCGCTCGCCGGGATCGGGCGCGCCGACGGCGTCGAAGACAAGACGAAACAGCGTCTGCACGCGCGTGAACATCTGCGAGAGGCCGCTCGCGAGCGCGACGCACACGCCGATGAACATCGCAGTCGAAATGGTCTCCGCGCTCTTCGGCACCTCGCCTTTTTCGCGTGCTTCGCGCAGGCGCTTCGCGGTCGGTTGCTGGCTCTTTTCCGCCATTGCCAAAGCCCCCCAGCGGCCCGTCAGTGCGCCGACTGCAACAGCGAGCGCAGCAACGCGACCATGCCGCTGTCGGGGCTCAGCAGATCGTGCAGCGATGCATAGACGACGGGCAGGAACAGCACCATCATCATCATCGCGAGCGCGCTCTTCACCGGCTGCGAGAACGTGAACACATTGAGCTGCGGCACTCCGCGCCCGACGAGCCCGATCCCCGCCTCGACGAGCACCAGCACGATCACGACGGGCGCGGCGAGCTTGATCATCCAGACGAAGACGGCATCCGTCTGCCGCACGACGAACGTCGACAGCACCTGCGAGAAGTTCGGCAGCAGCGTGCCGACCGGCCACCACGCATACGACTGCGCGAACACCTGCACGATCATCTGCAACCCGCCCGCCGTCACGAAGAGCGCAATCGCGACGTAGTTCAGAAAGCCCGACGTGGGCCCGCCTTCATGGCCGCCCATCGGATCGAAGAACGACGCGTTGCCGCTGCCCGTCTGAAAGTCGATCAGATAGCCGATGCCCTGGATCGCGAACAGCACGGCGCTCATCGCGCCCGCGAGCAGCACGCCGACGAGCGCTTCCTTCGCGGCGAGCAGGCACCACACGAGAAACGGCAGATCGACGATCTGCGCGGGATCGATCACGGGCGCGACGAATGCCGCGATCACGACGGCTATCCCGTTGCGCACGAGGCCCGTCACGATCTCTTCGTTGAAGACGGGCACGATCAGCATCACGGGCAACAGGCGCGGCATCACGTAGAGCAAAGGCCGCGCGCCCGAAGCGATGTCGTTAAATTGTTGAGCCTGGTCTAGCATCGCGCGTCGCGGGTAAAGGGCAACGCGTCGTTGCCGTCGTCGCCGGATGCGCCAGCCGCTTGCGATACGCCGAAGCGCCTCGCTGCGAAGCTGTCCGCGAGTTCCTCGGCAGCCCGCTCCACGCGCGCGGCCCGCGAGCGCTGCGCTTGTTCGCCCGCTTTCTGGAGCTTGTCCTCGGCGGCCTGCGCGCGTCGTGCCGCGCGTTGCAGTTGTGCAAGCTCCGCTTCGTGGCCGTCGTGCGCGACGCTGGCCTGCTTCACTGAATCGCTTGCCCTGCCGATGCTCGCGTTGAACGTCCGCGTGTCGGCGACAGCCTCCTGGAAGCGACGCGCCGATCCGCCCTCGCCCTGCGCGAGCCGTTGCTGGATCGCCGCCTTCGCCGCGATCTGCTGATCGAGACGCTGCTGTGCTTCGTCGAGCGCGCGCCGGCTTTGCGCGGCGATGCGCTGCTGACGGGCCGCCGCGACGCGCGCGAGTTGCGAGCGCATTTCGCGCACGCGCTTCAGGCGCGCGAGTGTCGCAAGCACGGCTGCGTCGTCGGCATCAGACATGATCGTCCGCCAGTTTCGCGAGACGCGCGAGCGTCGGCTCGAACGATGCGTTGTCGCTTGCGGCCTGCGCGCAGAACCCGGCGATCGCATCGCGCGCGCGCAAGGCCAGATCGCCAAGACGGTCGCTGCCTTCGCGATACTCGCCGATCTGCACGAGCAGTTCGATTTCCTGATACTTCGCGATCAGTTCGCGCACGCGCCCCGCCGCGCGCTGATGTTTTGCGTTCGTCACGAGCGGCATCACGCGCGACAGGCTCGCGAGCACATCGATCGCGGGATAGCGGTTCGCGAGCGCGATCTTGCGCGACAGCACGATATGGCCGTCGAGAATCGAGCGGACTTCCTCCGCGATCGGGTCCGACTCCTCGTCGCCTTCGACGAGCACCGTATAGAGCGCCGTGATCGAGCCTTGCTCGCCCTGCCCCGCGCGTTCGAGCAGACGCGGCAGCACGACGAACGTCGAAGGGGGAAAGCTGCGGCGCGTCGGCGGCTCGCCGCTCGCGAGACCGACTTCGCGCTGCGCGCGCGCGAAACGTGTCAGCGAATCGACGAGCAGCAGCACGCGCTGCCCTTCATCGCGGAAGTGCTCCGCGATGGCCGTCGCGACCAGCGCGGACTTCACGCGCTCCATCGCGGGACGATCGGACGTCGAGACGACGAGAATCGAGCGCGCGCGCACTTCCGGCGAAAGCGAATGCTCGATGAACTCGCGCACTTCGCGGCCGCGCTCGCCGACGAGTGCGATCACATTCACATCGGCTTGCGCGCCGCGCGCGATCATGCCGAGCAGCGTGCTCTTGCCGACGCCCGACGGCGCGAAAATGCCCACACGCTGTCCGACACCGAGCGTCATCAGGCTGTCGATCACGCGCACGCCCGTCACGAACGGCGCGTCGATCATGCGGCGTGCGAGCGGATTGGGCGGCGGCTGTTGCGTCGATACCCACGCGCCGCCCGTCACCGGGCCCAGGCCATCGAGCGGCGCGCCGAGTCCGTCGAGCACGCGCCCGAACAGCGACGGCCCGACGGCGAACATATGCGCGCGGCCCGATGGCACGACGGTCGTTTCCGGCGATAGACCTTCGACGTCGCCGAGCGGCGTGAGCAGCGTCGTTTGCCGCGAGAAGCCGACGACTTCGGCAAGACGCGTTGGCTGGCCGGGCGTGTGCAGTTCGCAGATTTCGCCGAGCCGCGCGCGAATGCCCGTCGCGTTCAATATCTGCCCGACGGCATGATTGACACGCCCCTGCACCGACACGGGCGAAAAGAACGCGAGCCCCGCATCGAGATCACCGACGAGCCGGCCGCTGTCGAGCGGCAACGCGTCGTCGTCGCCGATATCCGTGTCGCTCGATGGCGTGTTCATCGCGCGGTTCATCGCGCGGTCCCCTTGAACGGCTCGCGGCGAATCGCCTGACGCAGCGCGTCGATCTGCAAATCGAGGCTCGCGTCGATGCGGCCCGACGGCGTTTCGACCGTGCATGCCTGCGCGCCAATCTGCGCGTCCTCGACGATGCGTATCTTCTGCGACTGCGCGTGCTGCACAGAAGCACTGCTGAGCGCTTCCTCCATTTCTTCGCGGCGTCCCGGCGCGACGTGCACGACGAGAAACGGCTCGTCGCGCACGAGCGGCAAGATGCGCGCGAGCGCCGCCTCATAGAGCCGCTGCGTATTCATCTCGCCGACGATCGCACGCACGGCCTTCACGACGATCCCGGCCATCGCGTCCTTCATCGATTCCATCGTCTTCGCGGCCGCGAGCGCCTGCGTGTAGCTCTGCACCGCGTGCTCCTGTTGCGCGCGCCGCAAGCCTTCCGCATAGCCCGCTTCGCGCCGCGCATCGAATTCGCGCTGCGCCGCCTCGACGATGCGTCCAGCCTCTTCGCGCGCAGTCGCGATCACCGCCGACGCGTCGAGCAGCGCCGCGTACTCGCGCTCCTTGAGCACCTTGCGCTCGGAGAGCAGTTGCAGGTTGTCGCTCGTAATCAGAAAAGCCAGTCCCATGTCGCGAACCTCTCGGGGATCAGGAACAGAAACAGCAGTTCGCCAAGCTGGTCGCGTTGCGCGTGATTCAGCAGATACGGCGCTTCGCTGTCGATGGCCAGGTTGAACTTGAGCGTCACACGCCGTTCAACGGCTCCGCCCGCCGCGCCGACGAAGTCGGCGAGCAGGCGGCCTCCGCGCGCACGGATTAGCGAAGGCAACGCGGCGGGATCGTCGCGCCACGGTTCGAGCGTCTCGCCGAGCGCGCCGAACTCCGGCGCGCGTTCGAGCGTCAGTTCGAGCGCATCCGCGCCGAGCTTGCCGACGATCTCCGCGCGCACGCGCCGCTGCTGCAACGCGTCGCGCAGCCACACGCGATGCAGCAGCAGCCCCGCATACGACGCCAGTTGTTCGAGCGCCGCGCCCGGCAGCAGCGCGAGCCGCGCAAGCGGCGTCGACGCATCGAAGTCCGTCTGCTCCGCGCGATGCAGCGACAGCAGATGACGCGCGATCAGGCGGCGGCCCGCGTCGTCAAAACGCGATAGATGCCGGTACGCGGCGGGCCAGTCGGCGGGAATGCGCGTCACGTGCAGATACGTGTCGGGCCGCAGATTGAACTCGCACACCATCCGGTAGAACGCGACATGCTGCGGCGGCGCGGGTGGTGCGAGCATGTGTGTCCAGGGCTGCGTCATCGTCATGCTGAATCATCGTCGTGAATACTCGCGGGCTTCGCGCGCGCAATGTGCACCGTCATGCACTGTCACGCGCGCTGTCGCTCATGCGCACGCCGCGCGTGGCGATTGCGGCACCCGACGCGCCGTTCGACGCCGCGCCGTCGCTGCGCGCGCCGCCGAGCAGCCCCGCCAGCCGCGCGCCGAACATGCCGCGCCGCGCGGCGGACAGCGCGATCACCGCGAGCGTCAGCAGGATCAGCGCGCCGACCAGCCAGCCGAGCGGCGAGTGCAGCCGCACGATGTCGGTGAGCGCGTTGCCGATGCCGTTCACGGGCGCCGCTTTGGTCGCAGCCGGTTGCAGGAACAACGATACGTTGTCGTATTGCAAGCCTTCGATGCTGTGCGCGACGAGATCCTTCACCATCGGCGCCATCGCGCGCAGATCGACGCCTGGTTTGTAGCGGATATACACGGCCGCCGACGACGGCTTGATCTTGTCCGCAAGCGGATCGTTCTCCGGTATCACGACCTGCACGCGCGCGAGGACCACGCCTTCGATATCCTGCAACGTATGCGTCAGATCCTGCGAGACGCCGTACAGATAGCGCATGCGCTCCTCGGCGGGCGTCGACACGAGCCCCTGCTTCTGGAACAGCTCGCCGACGCTCGCGTAATGCGGCTTCGGCAGGCCGTTCGCGTGCAATACGGTGAGCGCGGACTGCATGTCGTCGTCGGCGACTTCGACGAGCCACGCCTGCCGGTCCGACGCGTCGCGCGCATCGTTGTCTTTCGACGCAGCGATGCCCGCGTCGCCGAGCACGGCGACCATCTGGTTCGCCTCGGCTTCCGTGAGGCCCGAATACACTTCCTTCTGGCAGCCCGCGAGCAGCAGCACGAGCGCGCCCGCTGCCACGACGCGCGCGGCGGGCCCGAAACACGACGCTCGCGTGCGGCTATTTCGCGTATCGGATGGATCACATGGATCACATGGATCGCTTGTATCGCGCTTATTGCACGCGTTGCATGAAGCCGTCATCCGTCATTCCTGGTTCTTCAGAATCGAATGCGTCAAGCCATTGGTCGCCTGTGCGACGGCAAGGCTCAACTGGTATTCGGAAATCGTCGTCGTTGCGCTCCACTGGAAGTCGAGCGCCTGCGCCATCGACATCAACGGGTCGTTGCCGTTCTGCGCGATCGACGTGAGCATCTGCTCCTGATGCTTCTGCAAGCCCGAATAGCGCGTATCGAGATCGGTCGTGAACGTGCGCAGCCGTTCGACGAGCGACGAACGATTCGCGTCGGCGGGCGTCATGCGGACATCCGTCGATACGGGCGGCGCCTGCTGCGTCTGCTGCGTCGCCGATGTCGACGACGTGCGTTGCGCTGCGGACGGCTCGCTTGCATCCGGCGTCTGCATCAATCCGTCGAAACGCTTGACCTGCACTGCGTCGGGCGCCCGGGCCGCATCGGCGTTCGTCGAGGCCACGGCATTGGCGAGCGCCGCCGTCGAAGGCGGCGCGACACCTGAGACACTCATGATCTGTCCTCCTTGTGCTCATTCCGTCGACGCACGGGCAGCCGGCCGCATCGCGCGCGCACGAGGCCGCCGCCGATGCGCTTCATCGGCGTATGCGGGCATCGCGCGCCACGGTGGCGCGGGCGGCGGGCGACCAGCGGTGCCCGGCGTCAGGAGCGTCCCGCGGAACCGATATGCTCCGCTGCCTGCGATGCGGCCGTCCCGGCTGCCGACGTGACGGCACCCGTCGTCTGGAACGTGCTCGTCGAGCTTTGCACCTGGAACTGGATTTCGGTGAGCTTCTCCTGCGCCTGGATCAGCTGGTTCGCCTGGTTCTGGACTGCGCCCGTGTCCGTCACGGGACCCGTGTTGTTCGTCGTACCCATCTGTCGCTCCTTCATGCGTCAAGAAACATCCAGCCGCACGGCCCCATGCCGTGAGCCGTCACGCGAGCTTTCGCATCGAAGTCGATGCGCGAGCCTGCGTCCTGCTGCGCCACACTGCGCGCACGACATGTGCGGCTGCGTGTGCGGCTGCGTGTATGGCGAGAATCCTGTCGAGCCTTCATGGCTGTGTTGTTCCGTGTGCTTGCGTTGGGGTTGGCGCTGAGGTTCCCGTTGGGGTCGCGGTCGGCGTTTGCATCGGCGATGAACCCGGCGTTGGCGCTGCCGGCTTCGCGCCCGCAACGGCAGACGCCGCCACGCCCGATACCGGCAACGCAACGCCCGCCGCCGAGCCGCTCGCGACCACGGATGCCGCCGCAGCCGCCGACGCGCTCACGGGCGTTCCCGCCGCCTTGCCGCCGAGCGGCATCGTGATGCGGCGTCCATCCGCGTCGAACACGACCTCGTCCGCGCCGATCGACACGATCGTCGGCCCCTGCTTCATCTTTGCGCCTTCGAAATAGCGGCTGCCGTCGACGGTTTCGATGTAGCGCTGATCGCCGTCGCCCGCGAACACGGTAACGATCTCCGGAATGCCCGCCATGCCGCCGAGCATGCCCGTGCGAGCCGGCGCGCGCGGATCGTCATAGCGCACGTGATCGACGACTTCGAGCGCAGGCCGCGCGTCCTTCATGTAGTTCTGGATGCGCTGCGCGATCTGCGCGCGCGGCGCCGTGCCCGTCAGTTCGATCCGGCCGCGCCCTTCGTAGGTCACGTTCAGCGGCGTATCGCTGAAGTAGGTCTGCGCGGTCGCGAGCAGATCGCTGACGACATAGATGTTGCCGAGCGCCGCGTTGTCGACGCTCGCAACGACCTGCGCGACCTTCTCGCGCTCCGCGCCGTCCTTCACATAGCCGGAGACGAGCGCGCCGTCGTCGCGCGGCGCGACGTCGAGTTCGGGATAGCCGCGCAGCGCCTGCTGCAAGCGGTGCACGCGCGAGAGCGCCGATTCGTGCTGCCACGGCAAGCCGCCCGACCACGCAACGAGCCCATAGCCCAGTGCACCGAGCGCGACGCCGACCCACAGCGCGGCCAGCACGAGCACGAAGCGCCGGCTGCCGACGCGCCGTCCCGCATCCGCGAGCCAGCCGAGCCATGCGGCGTCGCGGCCCATCGGCGGCTGTTCGCTTTCGGCGGGGAACGCGACCGTCGAGAACGCATTGCGCGCGATGCCGAGCCGTATCGAGCCGACCGTCACGATGTCGGCGGGCGTCATCGAACGGCGGCCCGCGCCGAGCGGCTCGTCGTTGAAGAGCACGGATGCCTTGCCCTCGCCGAAGTTCTGCACTGTCACTGCAAGCGCGCCGACCTGAAGGCACAGCTGCTTCGCCGCGATCTCGCGATCGGGCAGGATCACTTCGCAATCGGCCGCCGTGCCGACCCAGTTCGCGCCGCGCGCGAGCGACATCGTGCGTCCATACATCGGGCCGCTCAGGAAGCACAGATTCCACGGCGACGCCGCCGTGTCCTGCGACGGCGCAGCGGGCGCGCTCAGCGCGGCGGCATGCGGATCAAGGGTGATCGTAGGCATGATCCTGCGTTCCTTGCGTTCCCTGCGGCGCGGTCTGCTGCATCGCTGCCGGCTGCGACGCCGCGTCGTCCGGCGATTGCGGCTCGGGCGGGGGCAGCGGCGGCCCGTAGCGCGTGCCCGGCAACGGCTTCGGCGTGAGCGGCACGGCGATGTCGTTATCGGGCGGCCGGTACGTCGCCAGCCCGTTCGCATCGGGCGTGCTGCCGATGTCCGGATTGATGGGCGCGCCATCGGGCCCATACATCGACGCATTGCTGACCACGCGCGGCGTGAGCAGATAGAAGCGCTCCATGTGCTCGCCTGTCTTGTCGGTGTACTTGAACAGATTGCCGATGAGGGGAATGTCGGAGAGCCACGGCACGCCGCTCTTGTTCAGTTGCACCTGATCGTTGTTGAAGCCCGCGATCAGCAGACTCCTGCCTTCGTCGATCATCGTCTTCGTGACGATGTTGCGCTGCTGGATCACGGGCACGTTCGACACCGATTGTCCCGGCACCACGTTCCCGTCCTGGATGTCGATCGACATCATCACGCTCTGAGCGTTCGGCCCGTGCGCGGCTGCGACGTGTGCGGCGGCGGCTTGCGCGGCGGCATCGTCGACGATCATCGGCGTCACCTTGATGCTCGTGCCCGTCGTCACGCTGTACAGCGACGAATCCTGAAAGCCCTGCACCTGCACGTAGAACTGCGTGAGGTTTTCGAGGATCGCCTCCGTGTTGTCGAGCGCGAGCACCTTCGGCTTCGAATGCAGTTCGGCCTTGCCCGTCTGCGCGAGCGCGTTGACGCGCGTGAGCAGATAGTCGCGCAGCGAGCCGCCGATCGACGCCGTGAGCGCGATGCCCGTCGGCATGAAGGTGCCCGTCTGCCCCGGCTCGGTCGTGCCGACACCGAACGTAAGAGGCGGATTGCCGCTGCCGTTGAACTGCGTGTTGCCGTTGAGCGGATTCGCGCCGTTGCCGATCTGCACGTCGCCGTGCGTCGTATGCAGACGCCAGTCGATGCCGAGACTGTCGAGCGAGTTCTCGTCGATATCGATGATCGTCACGTTGATCTCGACGATGCGCGGACGCACGTCGAGTTCGTTGATCAGCGACTGGTAGCGGTACATGTTCTCCGGCAGATCGCGCACGAGCACTGCGTTGATCGCGGGATCGGCTTCGATTTGCGGCAGCGTATCGCTGCCTGCCGACGAGTCGTTCGAAAACGGCACCGAGCTGTCCGGCGACGCGCCCCTCGCGCCATAGCCGCCGTAACCCGCCGGCCCGCCCGCGATGTCGGGAAACTCAAGGCGCGGCACCGCGATCGTCACGCCCGAGCCGAGCTTCATCTGCCGCGCGGCCGCGCCGAGCGTCGCGTTGGCCGGCACGTAGTTGTTGCGCGTGCCGCCCTTGCCGTACAGGCGCTTCAACATCGTCGCGACGCCGGGAATCACGACTTCCTTGCCCGAGCGGTTGATCGTGAAGTCCGATGCCCAGCCGTACTTGAGACGGAACGCGCGCACATCCGCGAGCTGCCCGTTCGACGACGGATTGCCGACCGTGCTCACGGCCTGGTGCACGAGTTCGATATAGCGGCGCGGCCCGGACACATAGATGCTGTTCGCGCGGTCGTTGATGACAAGTTGAAACCGCTTGTCGGTGATCTGCATCGTCTCCAGCGCGCGGCCGATTTCGCCGGCCGAATTCGGTGGAATGGGAATGACCTGGCTTTGCGACTGATCGGCGGGATCGACGTAGAGGAACGAGCCGTCGTAGTACCACGTGAGGCCGTAGGTCGAGCAGATCGTATCGAGCGTCTGCTGCGGCGTGCCCGAGAAGCGTCCGCTGATAGTGCCGTCCACTTTCGGATCGACGACGGCTGTCACGCCTTGCGACGAAGCCAGCTCGCGAATGAAGTCCGCGATTTTGCGGCCGTTCGCGACGATCGTAAATGGCCGGTTGCGCCAGCGCAGCTCGGCCGCGCGCGCGGGCTGCGCTAGCGAAGCGACGATCGACATCGACAGCAGCGCGACCACGGACAGCACCGCGAGCGCGTTCTGCGCGCGCCTTCTGTCGAACTGGAACGGAACGGCACGTAGGCCCATCAGAGAACACCCGTCGAAGAAACGAACAAACGCGTCAGCGCCTGCTGCGCGAAACGCAGCACCTCGCCACCCAGCCAGCCGGACAACACCACCAGCGCGACCATCACGGCGATCAGCCGCACGGCGATGCCGATGTTCGCGTCCTGCACCTGCGTCACCGCTTGCAGGATCGCCACGATCAGGCCGACGACCGTCGCCGTCAGCACGATGGGCAGCGACAGCAGCAGCACGAGCACGAGCGCCTGTTGCGTGAGATCGAGGATCGTCGAGCTCGTCATGGCGTGGCCTGTGACGTGCGAACTTCGGCGCCAGCGCCGACCGTGCCGTCGTCGGGGGGATTCTTCACCCAGCCCACGGTGTGCAACTGCACGTCCTCCTCGATCTCCTGATACGACAGCACGGGCAGATCGGGCAGCACCGGTTGCAGGATCGACTTCGCGTAGCGGCGCGCGCCGAGCGCGACCATCACGGCGAGCCGCGCATTGCCGTGCTGTGCCGGCGCGGCGCTCGACGCATTGACGATCGCGCGCACCTGCTCGCAGATGTCCTGCTTGATCGCGCTGGAAAGCGCCAGAAAATTGCCCTGCTTCGTGCGCATCACCGCGTTCTCGATGCGCTCCTGCAAGTTCTGTTCGAACAGCACGACGCGCAACTGGCGCGCGGCGCCCGCGTGGCGGTCGGTGATCATCCTGCGCAAATCGATGCGCACGAGTTCGACGAGCGCGATCACATCGTCGGGCTCGTTCGGCGCCCACGTGATGAGGCTCTCGAAGATCACGCGCAGATTGCGGATAGGCACCTGCTCGGCAAGCAGGCGCCGCAACACTTCCGTCACGCGTTGCAGCGGCACGAGCCGCGTCAGTTCGCCGACGAGTTCGGGGTGATCGCGCCGCACCAGATGCACGAGCGCCTGCGTTTCCTGAATGCCGATCAGCTCGTCCGCGTGCTGCCGCACGATCTGTTCGACGTGCGCCGCGAGCACGGCTTCGTTCGACAGATGCTTGCCCTCCGCGGGCGCGTTTGCGTCTGTCCTGATCCAGAGCGCGGTCGCGAACGGACCGAACGCTTCCGCCGGTTGACGCTCCGCGCTCTCGGGCAACGGCGACGCGCCGTCCCACATCAGCCAGCCGGGCTTCAACGCGCCGTGCGCGGCCAGCACGTCCTGCAGATAGATCCGATAGGTGCCGCCCGGCGCGCTTTCGTCGTCGTTCAGCGTGATGCGCGGAAAGACCGTGCCGATATCGGCATCGACGCGCGCCTTCGCGGCCGACAGCGCCGACTGCAACTGCGCGAGGTTGAGCGCGCTGCGAAGATCTGCGGCCAGTGTGACGGCGATCAGCGACGTCACGCCCGCAACATGCGAAACGCGCGCCGCTTGCCCTTCGCCCTGCGCGCCGTCGACGCGGCCCGCGATGTTGATCAGGTTGAACGACGGCGCGGTGGTGCGGCGCTTCATCTGCACGATCGCGACGCCGCCGAGCGAGAGCGCGATCAGCGCGAACGACCATTTCGGAAAGCCCGGCACGATCAGAAAACCGGCGAGCACGAGCGCCGCGATCAGCAGCGCGCGCGGATGCGCACCCAGTTGTTCGCCGAGTTGCTCGCCGAGTTGGCGTTGGCGCGCATCGCGTGTCGCGACACGCGTCGTCACGATGCCCGCCGCAATCGACACCAGCAGCGACGGAATCTGCGATGCCATGCCGTCGCCGACCGTGAGAATTGCGTAACGCTGCAACGCGTCGCCGATGCTCATGTCGTGCATCACCGTGCCCACTGCGATACCCGCGACGATATTGATGAACGCGATGACGAGGCCCGCGATCGCATCGCCCTTCACGAACTTCATCGCGCCGTCCATCGCGCCGTGCAACTGCGATTCCTGCTCGAGCTTTTCGCGTCGTTCTCTCGCCTCTTCCGCGCTGATGATGCCCGCGCGCAGATCGGCGTCGATGCTCATCTGCTTGCCTGGCATCGCGTCGAGTGAGAAGCGCGCGCCCACTTCCGCGACGCGCTCCGAACCCTTTGCGATCACGATGAACTGCACGACGGCGATCACAAGAAACACCACGCCGCCCACGACGACGTTATTGCCGACGACGAGGCGCCCGAACGCGTCGATCACGTGGCCCGCGTTGGCGTGCAACAGAATCAGCTTGCATGAGGCGATGTTCAGTGAAAGGCGGAACAGCGTCGTGAACAGCAGCAAGGCCGGAAACGACGAAAAGCTCACCGCAGACGGCACATACGTGGACACCGTCAGCAACACGACGCTCACGGCGAGATTCAGCGAGATCATCCCATCGAGCGCCGCTTGCGGCAGCGGCAGAATAAACAGCGCAATGACGGCGACGATGAACGCCGCGAGGAACAGATCGGCGCGCGGCGCCGCGGCGCGGCGGGCGCCGGACACGCTCGCGCCAGCGGGAAACATCCGCTGCCAGCCGCGCGGAAGCGCCTTGAGATCTGCCATCGTCGAATGCCCACTCCCTGTTTGAAACACGGTTTGTGATATCTGCTGAGGCGAATCGTGGTTGGACCCGTTGTGCGCAAGCGGTCCTGATCGGCCTGGCGCGCCGCGTGATCGGTGGACATGCGCGAGACGGTTTTCGCAGCGCGCACGCCGCCCGACACCCGACGGGTATCCGGATGCGATCGAGTGTAGCGGCGCGTGTGTTTATAAATTTCAGTGCACCTCGTAGGCGCACTGACGCTTTCAGGGTGAACCGCGCGCGTCACTACGAAACGCGCGGCGGCGTCACGGAACGTTCACGCACGCACGCGCCGCGCGGCGAGATACGCAAGCTGTGCGCGATTCTGCACGTTGAAGAGCCGTTCGAGTGTCTGGATGTGATAGCCGACCTTGTGCAGCGAGATATGCAGCGCATCGGCGATGTCCTGATCCGACAGCCCTTGCACGAGCCGTTCGAGCACGGCTTCCTGCTCGTCGTCGAGCGTGATCGCGCGCGCCCGCCGCACGCGCGACGCGATATAGGGCTGCGCGAAACGATGCACGGCGAGGCTCACGGCAAGTGCCGTGCCGATGACGCGGTCGTTGATCCAGTCTGCATCGCGCAACTCGGAAGTGAGCCCGACGCCGACATTCAAATCGAGTTGCGGCGCGGACAGGCTGAAGATCACGCCGCTATTCATCCCGTGCGCCCGCAACGATGCGGCGAGCGCGAGTGCGCGACGGTCGCCCGTGCGCTGCGCCTCTTCGTCGATGCGATCGAGCCGCCATGCGACAGGAAAGCCGCTTTGCTGTACTTCGGCAAAACGCGGATCGGATGCGTACCACATGCCATCGAAATAAGCCTGTACGAAAGAAACAGGCGCGAGATCGCGCAGTACATAAGCCTGCAATACGCGCTGCCCAATCATTTCATATGCGCCGTAACTCAGCGTGCTAAATCCCGCCGCGCGCATACGCGCATGGATTTGACAAAAATCGAGTTCGAATGGGTCGGATTTTCCGGCCGCCATCCGGGAGCCGGTAATAACGACATCGTTATCGCCGCGCGCATCGGCGGCGTGATGTACCGGCAAATGATTTCGATGCGCTTGAACATCCGCCTGTGAAAACCATTCGACAATGGGCGCGCCTTCGTGGGGTGTCATAAAGAGCCGTTATCTCGTTCTCTTGTTCTGTCGACAACACTTCGAACCCCGATATGTCACTGGCCTTTTTATATGTATTGCGCACATTCGTTTTTCATTTGGCGCACTTTGTTCTGCGACATATTACTTGAGTCTACTTTCGTATGTACAATGCCCCCGAACGCTTTAGTGCTTCCCTTTAATGCCTTCTTTTGCTTTTAACATTCGTTTAGCTGTTGCACGCGCGCAGCGCGATCTCTACGCAAAAGGCCGTTGATTGGCGATCCTGCGTGAAATCGGCGATGCCGCATCAAGGACTGCGCCAATGTCTGAAGTCGTGTCGAGCCCACATTCTTCCGCACGCAGCGTTGCGCGAGGCGCCACCGCATGCGCGAATGGCGATGCCGCGCTGAATGCGCGCCGCATTCCCGTGGTCTGGTACAACGACTCAAAAGAGGCTGCCGTCGAACAGAAGGATGCGCCGCGGCTTGGCGTAGCCGAAATCTTGTCGAGCGCGCAAAGCGAAGCGGAACGCGCGCGCATCGTGTCGAGCCTGCTGCATCTGACGGGCTTTTCGACGTTCGCGTACTTTGCACTCGAATTTACAAGCGACCGCGTGGAGCGGCTCTTTTTGCACGAGGCATTCACGCCGTCAACGTATCGCGGCGAATACGTTCAGCGTCATCACTTCAATGTCGATCCACGCACATTCGGCGCGCGCATGTGCAACATGCCGATCGTGTGGGACTTGCGCAATCTTCGTCAGCACGGCGAGCCTCACGGGCTTGCTTTGCCCGACGAACGCGAAGCCTTCGCCGATTTCCTGCAGACGATGCGCGACGATGCGATGTGCAGCGGCATCATGTATTCGATGGCGATGCCGGGCACGCGGCTGCATGCGTTCATGAGCTTTACCGCGCCTCGCCGCAATCGCGACTGGATCACATCTGCGACGGTCGAACAGGCGCTGTCGATAGGCCTGTCCGTACACAAGTTCGGCTCACCGAAACTGATCGCTACCGCGCGCGAACATGCGGCCAACCGGCTCACCGCATTCGAACAGAAACTACTGACGGGAATCGCAGAGGGCGCATCCGACAAGGAAATCGGCCGCCGTCTCGACACCAGCGCGCACAACGTCGACTACCATTTACGCAAGCTGCGCAAGCGCTTTGGCGTGTCGAACCGGATCGAACTGACTTATCTGACGGCGAAGATGGAATTGATTTGAGCAGGTACTCATGTACTCAATGATGCCGCGAGCTTCGCGTAGGTGTTCTCGTCGGTGCGATCGAAATAGAGCGGCGTTACCGATACGCGCCCCGATGCCACCACGGCCGTTTCGCTATCGGGAGCGTTGTCGCGCGGGCCGCGCTGGAAACGCAGCCAGTGATATTCGAGGCCGCGCGGATCGACCTGCGGCAGCACTTCGATATCCTGGACCAGTCCCACGCCTTGCCTCGTCGGCGTCAGCGGCCCCGCAGCGGATGCATCGACAGCGGGGAAATTGACGTTCAGGCACACGGGCGCATCGTGCTCGATCGCGAGCAACTGGCGAATCACGCCGGGCGCGAGCGCACGAGCCGTGTCCCAGCGCACGTTCTCGCGGTCCGTGAACGTCTGGCTCAAGGCGATCGACGGCAGCCCGAGCAGCAGTCCCGTCATCGCCGCGCCGACGGTGCCGGAGAACATCGTCTCGACGCCAAGATTGCCGCCGCGATTGATGCCGGACAGCACGAGCGTCGGCGGCGCTTCGCGCATCAGATGACGCACGGCCATCACGACGCAATCGCCAGGCGTGCCGACGACGCCGAAGCGGCGTTCGCCTTGGCGGCTCACGCGCAGCGGCGAATGGAGGCTGATCGAGTGCGACGTCCCGCTCTGGTCGTGCTCAGGTGCGACAACCCACACTTCATTGGCGAGTTCGGCGGCGACGGCTTCGAGTACCGCAAGACCCGGCGCATCGATGCCGTCGTCATTGGTCAGAATAACGCGCGGTACTTTTGAATCAAAAGCGGACATCAAGGGATCTCCTGTATGGGTGGCGTTGGCTGTGGAGGGTTGTGTTCCCGGTTGCGGTTGCGGTTGCGTTTGCGTTTGCGTTGGAAAACCCAGGCATCCGCGATGGGCAGAGCGTATCAAAGAAAGAGCATCGCGGACATTGAGCGCAAGAACCCTCAGCCCAGCGCGGCCCGCAGATGCGAGATGGTCCGAATGTCGGGTGGAACGGATTTTCGGAAGCGGAAAATGGGCAGCGAGAGAGTGCACTTTGTGTTGGCGCCATTGGCGCTCGACGTGCCGCTCACCCAGAAGAACATCGACAAAAAAGCCGGCCCTGATAGCGCCGGCAAGAAGACTCCGGACTTTACGAGGGAAGAACCCGGAGTCTTTAATCGCTAATTGTATTCTCTCAATCCTAGATCAAGCTTAAGGATCTTCGTCTTCCATGCATTAATACCCTTGGTCCGATTCGACGGCAATTGTTGCCTGAGCCATTCATTCATTTCATTAAATGAAGCAGTTATTTCTGGTTAATGCGCTCTTATCCATTCGATGAATCAATCCGACGCCAGGCGTTTTCCCTGGCGTCGGACGCTTCACTCGCGGTTTGCCTCCCGATCTTCCATTGACGGCGCTTTCGGTTGGACAACCACAGCTTACAACGCCACACGACTGGCCGGCGTGGCGGATGTGATCGACCAGGCGCCGACGATTCCATGTGCCATCGCATCAATTCGACGCTAGCGAAGATATCGCCGACCGTTAATGCTTTGTCCCTGCATCAATAAAACGAATGCGGCAATGCAGCAGCATTCCAATCATCCCAATCGTGCACTGCTTCTCAAAACCATTTTCAAATTTTGCATTCACCGCCTGAAACTTACTAAAACGGCGCCATTTCTTTATTTAAATGTTTCGGCATCCATACATTCATTCGCACCTTTATATGGAAACCATCAATTTATTTTCGGTGCATTATCAACGCGCGTTCCGCATCCTTACGTGCAGATCGAAGCACGGCAATTCGGCCTCTTCAAAGACATGGATGACGTGAGCCCGCGTGTGCAGTGAACCATCGAGGCGCTCCGGCAGATTTTCTGAAGTACTCAGGCGTTGACCTGCGTTTTCTGCTACTCAAAGGAGCTCACTGATGAAAAAACCGTTATTGGCCTGTCTACTCGTGGCGACGGCCGTGATCGCCGGATGCGGCGGAGGAGACAACTCCAACTCGACACCGACGGCGTCGACACCCACCCCGCCCAAGCTGCTGACTAACATTGCCGTGCCCAACGCATCGAGCCCGGCCTTCAGCTTCGACATCGGCTATGTGGAAGCGGGCAAATACTATCTGGCCGACCGCAACAACAAATCAGTCGATGTCGTCGACACGAAATCGAATGCGTTGATTGCGCAGATTCAAGGCGGCTTTACCGGCGCCGGCGCGACGACCGATGCGTCGGGGCCTGACGGTATCGTGGGCATCACGGGAGCGAATACGCTGTATGTGGGCGACGTGGACTCCGTAAAAATCGTCGATACGTCCGCGATGAAAACGCTCAAGACGATTGCGATCAGCACTACGGGCTCGCGCGTCGACGAAGGCTGCTACGATCCCGACGACCATCTCGTGATGTTCGCAAGCCCGGGCGAATCGCCGCCGTATGTGACCTTCATCTCGACGACGACGCAAGCTGTCGTGTCGAAACTGGTCTTCAACGGTTCTTCGGGACTCGAGGCGTGCACGTACGATCCGGCGTCGAAGAACTTCCTGATCAATAACGATGGAACCGCGGCCAATCCCGACGGCGAGCTCGACGTCATCACGGCGAGTTCTGTCATATCGAGTGCGCCGATCGTCAGCAAGTCGTTTCCGCTCGGCAAATGCGGGCCTTCGGGTATTGCGCTCGGCCC
The DNA here is from genome assembly GCF_900108945.1 of Paraburkholderia diazotrophica. Taxonomy (GTDB): domain Bacteria; phylum Pseudomonadota; class Gammaproteobacteria; order Burkholderiales; family Burkholderiaceae; genus Paraburkholderia; species Paraburkholderia diazotrophica. The sequence continues at coordinate 22,145 of NZ_FNYE01000027.1, forward strand.
TAACAGCGACGTACTGATCGGTTGCGATCCGCCGGCGGGCAATCCGTTGATCACGCTGATACTCGACCGCAACACGGGCGCTCAGCTCGCATCGATTCCATTTGGCGGCGTGGATCAGGTGACATACGATCCCGCGTCGAATCGCTATTTCCTGCCGGCGCGTCACTATGTGACAAGTGGCACCGCTGCGTCATCGGGCTTCAATCCGCAGATGGGCGTGATCGACGGCACGACGCGCAAATTGCTCTTCACGGTCGCAGTGGGAACCGGCGCGCATTCGGTTGCAGTGGATAGCAACCTCGGTCAGGTCTATGTGCCTTATCAGCCTGGCGCCGCGGCGTTCCCGAATGGCGGCATTTCGGTGTTCTCGACGAAATGATCATCGAGCGACCCTGCGTGGGTCGCCTCGATATGCAGTGGGCGCAATCAACCACTGAAAAGAAAAAGACGTGCGGCAGACAAGCCAACAGACGCCGCACGTCAACCGGACTATCGATGGTGATCAGTTGTTGGCATCGAGTCCGGGCAAAACCGGTGTGCCTTCGACCTTGACGGAGTGCAGTTCGTTCGGGTTCAGTCCCAGTGCGCGAAGAATGGTCGGCGCGACCTGTGTCGTCGTCACACGGCGTCCGATGCGCTCACCGTGAAAGTGACCGTCCGGGAACGATACGACCAGGCCGAGGTGGCTGTCATCCGGTGCATTGCCGCCGTGCTCTTCATCCTTCTTCTGGCTCGTCGTGTAGATCACGCCGGGGTTCGGCTGCACGATGATGTCAGGCGTCCGGCCATTCGACGGATCGCCGAACATCGACGCGAGGCGCGGTCCCGACAGGATGTACGCCTGCGGGCCGTCGGCGCAGATACCCGGCGCATTGCAGCTCAGGTTCGCCTTGAGCGTCGCGACGGCGGCCTGCACCTGGCTCTGATCGCGCAACCAGATGAGCCCTACGTCATCCGTCTGCACGAGGCCCGTTCCGACCAGACCCGTCCCATCGTTCAGCGCCTTGGCGTTGTTGTTCTGACCAAAGTTGCCGTCCGGATCGAGGTAGTTGTTTGCTTCGAGCAGCGCCGTCAACGTATCGCCGTTCTTGACGAGCTTCGTATGATCGGTCGGCGACTGCCCGTGCTTCGCCGTCACGATCATCATCGTCGAACTCGCGAGATTGCGCGCTTTCAACTCCGCGACCATCTTGCCGAGGGCATCGTCCACGTAAGCGATTGCCGCCGTCACCTGCGGACCCGGCGTAAAGCTCGCATCGAGATAACCGCCGCCCGTTGCGACCGTCGCCTTTTGCGCAACGCTCAACGTCTGGAAGTTCGCGCCGAACAGAGTCGGCACGGGCGCATTGCGCGTTCCCGTCGAATTCTTGCCGTCTATTTCGTTGATGATCGAATTGACGTGAAAGTTATCGAAGATCTCGGTGTTCTGATAGGCATCGGTATAGTCCTTGCCCGTCGCCGGATTGATCGAATTGATTTCAGTGCGAGAAAGATCGTCGACGCCGCGGCCGGAGGGTCCATTCAGCCAGTCATAACCCCACGCGTGCTTGTCGGCCCAGGCAGTGCGCGAGTCGCGCATGTGCTGCTTCACGACTTCGAAAATCGTATTCGTCTTGATGTAGTCATGTGGAAAGACGGGCACGCACTTACTACCGACCTTCGCGCGCGGAATCGCATCGGGATTGAATGCGCCGCCGCCGTCGAGATGAATTAACGCCCCGCCGCCCTGCGCATCGATGCCTGTCGTTTCATCGAATACGACGTTCCAGCCTTGCTTGCCTGTACAACCGGTATCCGCAGGCGCGTACAACGTGCGGTCGTAGGATACGTCATAGAAGAGCCCTGCCGTCTTCGGCGATCCACCCGTGACCAGCGCGGCGAGACCCGGGAATGAATCCGACAGACCCGGCGTATAGGCATTCGTATAAGTCACGCCCGACTTCGCCAGCAGCGCGAGGTTCGGGCAAGTATTCGCACCGATGCATCGCGCCACGTCCTGCTCATGCAGACCATCGACACTGATCAGCAGCACATGCTTGATTGCACTGCTCCGGTTGCCTTGGTCGTGACCTTGCGCGTTGTCCGCCTGCGCGGCCGCTGCCGGCAAAATCGCCGAACCCAATAAGGCACCCGCTCCAACCCATCTGAAGAGACGATTCATTGTTCACCTCGCGTGATGTCCAGTCCAGATCACCAATTGTTACGGCAGCGGTAATGTGCACGTTCAATGCGACCTCACGATGAAGCGCGGCTTTCGTTTTGCCCTAAGGTTGAGAATCGAAATCAGATTATGGATTTTGGCTTTGATCTGCGTCCGCATTCGCAGCCATTCGCGATGTTCTCACCATGGCGAAGAATGCGATTGAAGTACCTGGCAAACCAGAACAGAGAACCAACTTACCGCCGCACGCGCGAAAAACGACACCAGCTATGATGATCGAGGTTTTTCAGTAACTCGGCACGCAATCGCTCGCGACGGTAGTGCTGCACCATCGACAGCAACGCAAACAGCAGCACGGACGCGCCTAGCGCGATTGCAATCCATGTTTCGTTCATTGCCATCCCCTGTAGCAAACACTCTCGCAGTGCTTCGCTGCATGATCAAAGCGGGCATTGACCCGACTTCGGACAATTAGCGGCATTCGTGCACTGCTCGAATACGAGTTCGCGGTATCGGCCCGCATCGCGATCTGCGGGTGTCCGCGGTCCGAAAGTCCGGTTCACGACGACGACGCGATTCGTGCACCGGCATTGATACAACTGTTGTTTTGTCTCCACCACTTCTTCCTTCTTGATAGGCCCTCGGTCGGCTTTATTCGCTTTAGCCGGGGCCTTTGCTCCAGTCGTTTTCTTTCGATCAGTTCATATGCTGGCCGCCATTCACGGCCAGATTTGCACCCGTGATGAATGCCGCGTCGTCCGAGCAGAGGAAAGCGACGAGCGCGGCCACTTCTTCCGGCTTGCCGAGACGGCCGGCGGGAATCTGCGGCAGGATCTTCGTGTCGAGGACTTCCTGCGGAATGGCCGTGACCATCTTCGTTGCGAGATAGCCGGGTGAAATCGTGTTGACAGTCACGCCCTTGCGCGCCACTTCGAGCGCCAGCGACTTCGTGAAGCCGTGCATGCCCGCTTTTGCCGCTGCGTAGTTGGTCTGCCCGACCGAGCCCTTCGAGCCATTCACCGAAGAAATGTTGATCACGCGTCCCCAGCCGCGCTCCACCATCATTTCGCACAGCGGCTTCGTCATGTTGAAGACGGAATCGAGATTCGTGCGCATGACGGCGTCCCAGTTCACCTTGTCGAGCTTGCGCAGCGTCATGTCGCGCGTAATGCCCGCATTGTTCACGAGGATATCGACGGGACCGATCTCGGCCGTGATCTTCGCCACGCACTTGTGACACGAGTCATAGTCGGCGACATCGACGGGAACGGCATAGAATGCGCGGCCAGCCTTTTCCATTGCAGCAAGCCACTCGTCCGCACCCTTGTTGCCCGGCGAATACGTGACGATCACGCGATAGCCGGCGTCATGCAGACGAATACTGATGGCCTCGCCAAGACCGCCCATACCGCCCGTTACCAAAGCAATTCGATTAGTCATCCTTTGCACCTATCAGACGTTCATTGCGAAACTTCCCGATCGTCAATGACTGGTTCGCAGTTGCAGCCGTTGACTGGTCTCCCCGACTGATCCTTTTATTCCGGCCGTTCGCTACGCGTTGGCCTGCGCGTTCGCTATTCACTGCGACGTCGCGTGTCGGTGGTTGGTGCGGCGTGGGCCGCACACATCGGTTGATTCGAAAGAGCCCATCGAGTCGTTCGGGCTCGCGGACCGCTTCTGATATCTGCTTCTGGTAATTCGCAATCAAACTGCACTGCGTGAATACGCAATACATGGCGCGTGTGTCATGCAGGCGACACAGCGTGCATTGCGCAAGGCAATGCCAGGATTCGTAGTATTAATCGACAACCGCCTTGCGGGTTCGAGCGGTAGATACGAGACGATCGGCGCGCGCGGCCGCGATCGCCTGTTCGGTTTCCTGGCGGGCTGCCGTTTCCGGATCCGGCGCGGGGGACAGCATCGTCTGGAATACCGAGGTCAACGGCGCCGAAGCCGCATTGGCACGACACTGGAACGCTTCCATGATGGACCGCGCCAGTACTTCATTCTTCTCGGCCTGGGCATGCGCCACGTCCTGCAGCCTGTCATTCAGGCGCGAAACGATGCGGCCCAATTCAGTGCCGTAGTCCGCAAATAGTCTTACAAGCTCGCTCGCCGTATTCCATTGAATTGCGGTGCGAGTACTGCCGATCGTGCTCAGGCTTTTCAGTGCCTCGACGTTCACGGCGCTGATTGTGCGCAGATTGAGTTCCGCGACTGGTTGCAGTTCCTGAACGACGGGATTGGCCCACGCGTTGAGAGCGGAGATTCCCGACTCCCACGCCGAAATGACACCTTCGGAATTCCGAATGCTCATTGACGAGACTCCATTAGTATTACTAAGTCCTTTGATGCCGCATGCATAGCGGGGCCGCGCTATACCATGCGAATCGCATGAGTGTTCGCAATTAAATGGTTGCTTGTGCGAAGCACCATTAGAACCCACATTCTAAACACATCATTTGACAATTTTTAAACAGTCTTGTCGGTAGTTACCCTGGGTTGTCGCCGGGCGTTTCTCGCGATCGAACCCCTAAAGCGCATCGCTTGCACACCGGTGCCCAGCAACCATTTACCTCACAACGTGATATACACTGGAAACAGCGAAGGTTCGTCCCGCGCGGAAGGGCAGCAATATCAGGAGTGTTGGAAGTGACTTTCGAATGACCAGCGAGTGAGGGGGTGCCAAAGTGATCCCGTTCAAACGCATTCTGCTGTGCTATGACGGAACGCCCGAAGGACGTCGTGCGCTTCGCAGTGGAGCGGCGCTTGCACATCAGCTCGGCGCCGAGACGCATCTGCTTTCGGTCGTGGATTCGTCGTGGTGGTCGAGCGGGTACGACGTTCTTTCGTCGATGGCCTTCGAAATCGACGAGCAGGCAGCACGCAACGTCTTGAGCGATGGCATCGAGCGGTTATTGGCGTGCGGCGTGAACGCAACGGGACATTTCTGTGTCGGCGACCCCGTTGATCGCATTGCGACGATGGCCGACAAACTTCGCGCCGACCTCATCGTGATCGGACATCATCATCTCGGACCTTTCGCACGCTGGTGGACGGGCGAGCGGCATGCGCAACTGCTGGATCGCGTCGGTTGCGGCATTCTCTTCGAGGTTGCGCCGGATAGCGCGCCGTAAATCGTCACGGAGCGCGCACAACAGGCGCTACAAGCCCCACAGAATATCGGCGTCCTGCCGCTTTGCTTCGCGCAGCATGTCGAGAAACGGCCATGCGCGTTGTGAGAGACCCGACTTATGATGATCGGCACGGGATGTCGGCGTTTCGTAGACGGTACCGGACTGGGCATCGTCTTCGATAGCAGCTTCGAGACGTCGGATCGCCTCCGGCAAATCGTTATGCACGATCACACCCTGGCGGTCGAGACGCTTGCCGATCAACCCGAGCAGATACTGCGCGAGGTCGCGAAGCATGACGACATCCGGCGTTGCTGGTGACTGGAAGGTGACAAGCAAGGCTACTCCCCCTGTAAAAATGCAGGGCCTTCGTAGCGGTTGCTCCGATGCGGAGACTGCTCTCTTCTCCATGGAGGTCTTGGATCTTGCCGTGCGGACTATTCCCGTCCGTACCGACAGCAAAGTCCCGCTTATCCGACAGCCGCTCGAAGGCTTCATTTCATTTTATATCATGTTGTGATCCATTCAAGCGGGGGACGGATATGCCGCTTCGACGCCCGTCCGTTAACCAGACGTAAGCACGCGGCGAAAAGCCGCGTATCAAGAAGTGCGCGTTGCGCTCAGAAGAACGAGGCGTCTTCCGACGAACGTTGTTCGCTCTTTGCGCGACGCTTCTTCACGGACGCCGGATCTCGCACGATCGTCACGGCACACGGCGCATAGGCGAGCACCTGGCGCGCGACGGAGCCGATCAGCCAGCGGTCGAACGGCGTGTGTCCGCGATGGCCGACGACGAGATGATCGATACCGTGCTGCTCGGTGTAAAGCACGATCTCCTTCGCCGGCTGCCCGACCACGAGATCGAACTCGGCCTGTTCACCGGAGGACGCGAGCTTCGCCTTGATATCATCGAGCACTTCGTTCGCGTGGCGCAGCTCGTAGTCGATCATTTCCTTTCTTTCCAGCTCTATCGCGCCCCAATCGGGCGCGCGCGCCACGACGAGCACGTGCAATCGCGCGTCGAAACGCTTCGCGAGATCGAGCGCGAAAGTGACGGCATGTCGCGCGGACGGCGACCCGTCATAGCCTACGAGTACGTTCTGCATGATCTGCTCCCTTCGGGTTCGAACGGGAAGATGCTTTGCTTGATCAGCAACCGTTCGTCGATTCCCGGCAAGCGCATTCGATTGTCTCCACGGCTCGCCGCATGACTCGTTGCGGAAGATGCCGACGCTTGCGCCCGGATCAGTTGTCGTCGCTTCGGCTCGGAAGATGCTCGTGCGGCTCGGGCTCGGCTGCATCGGCATCGAGCCTGTCGATGTCTTTCGGTTTTGCCGGGGCGCGCGCGGCCGCTTTGCGCTTCGTGCCAGTTGAAGATCGCGCGGGGTCGAGGGGCTTGTCAGGCGGCTCAGCGGGCGTCTTGGAGGGCATGGTGTGCTCCTGCGCTGATGGATACTGTCATTACCATGATAGGACGCATTGAAGCCGCCGGTTACATGGGTTTTGCGGCGGTGCGCAAATGGCGAATCGAATAGACTGATCGCTCGTACGGCCTGATCGAAGCCGATCCATTCCCACGCATACCCCATGAGGACACATCTATGATCCGTAATTACCGCATCGCAGTGATTCCCGGCGACGGCATCGGCAAGGAAGTGATGCCCGAAGCACTGCGCGCGCTCGATGTCATCAGCAAGCGCTACGGCATCGGCCTCGCATATCAGCACATCGAGTGGGCCAGTTGCGACTACTACGCTCAGCACGGCCAGATGATGCCGGACGACTGGAAGGCACAACTCGATGGCGTCGATGCGATTCTATTCGGCGCGGTCGGCTGGCCCGCCACCGTGCCCGATCACATCTCGCTGTGGGGCTCGCTGCTCAAGTTCCGCCGCGAGTTCGACCAGTACATCAACCTGCGTCCCGCGCGTCTGTTCGATGGCGTGCCATCGCCGCTCGCTGGCCGCAAGGCGGGCGACATCGATTTCATGATCGTGCGCGAGAACACGGAGGGCGAGTACTCGTCGGTGGGCGGCACGATGTTCGAAGGCACCGAGCGCGAATTCGTGATGCAGCAGTCGATCTTCACGCGCAAGGGCTCCGAGCGCGTGCTGAAGTTCGCCTTCGATCTCGCGCAGCGCCGCGCGAAGAAGATCACGGTCGCGACGAAGAGCAACGGCATCTCGATCAGCATGCCGTGGTGGGACGCGCGCGCCGCCGAAATGGCCGCGCGTTATCCCGACGTGAAGTGGGACAAGCAGCACATCGACATCCTGTGCGCGCGCTTCGTGCTGAATCCCGACCGCTTCGACGTGGTGGTCGCGACCAACCTGTTCGGCGATATCCTCTCCGATCTTGGCCCGGCCTGCACGGGCACGATCGGCATTGCGCCGTCGGCGAACATGAACCCCGACCGCGCGTTCCCGTCGCTGTTCGAACCCGTGCACGGCTCCGCGCCCGATATCGCGGGCAAGGGGATCGCCAACCCCATCGCGATGATCTGGTCGGCGGCAATGATGCTCGACTTTCTCGGCCACGGCCAGGGCAAGGAACGCGAGGCGCACGACGCGATTCTCGTCGCCATCGAAGGTGTGCTGAAGGACGGCCCGCATACGGGCGATCTCGGCGGCAAGGCCAACACGGCGGAAGTGGGCGCCGCGATTGCGCATCGGCTTGCGTGATTGCACCCGATTGAACTCCATCCGCGTGCGAGTGCTCTTATGACAGAGGACGCGCGTCGGGAGAATCGATTCACGGCGGCGAATTCATCGACGCGCGATCGCTCGCCGCAGCAAGCGGCGGGCGCATTGCGACAGCGATTTTCAACTCGATGGATCAGGCATCATCATGCCCAGCCTTCGCAAGAAACTGCCGAGTGCCAATGCGCTGTTCGTGTTCGAAGCGGCCGCCCGCTGCCGCAACTTCACGCACGCAGCGCAGGAGCTCGAGGTGAGTCAGCCGGCCGTGAGCCGCATGCTCGCGCGCATGGAGGACCATATCGGCGTGCGCCTGTTCGAACGCGTGCGCGGCGGCATCGAGTTGACGGAAAACGGCAAGATTCTGTATCGCGCGATTTCAGACGGCTTCGATGGTATCGAAAACGCCATACGTGAAATCGAGGCCCGCGCGACGGGTGTGGAGCCGGTCATGCTATCCGTACCGACGGGCTTCGCAACGCACTGGCTGATGCCGCGCATGAGCCGCGTGAAGCAGGCTTTCCCTCACATCGATTTGCGGTTTCAACTGATTTGCGGGCATAGCGACGGGCCGCTCACTGACGTGGATCTGGGCATGCGCTTTCTGCACGACAGCGAGATCGACGAGAACGCCATGTTCGTGATGCCCGAAACGCTGCTGCCCGTCTGCAATCAGCGCTATCTCGACACGGTTCGCACGGACGCCGGCCGCGCGCAAGGCGACACGCTGCTCGTAACGGATGACGAACAGCACGACTGGCATGAGCGCTTTAACAAGTTCATCGGAAACGGACCACGTATCGCGCGCACGCTGAGCTTCGCCGATTACGCAAGCGCCGTGCAAGCCGCGCTGGTTGGCCAGGGCATCGCGCTCGGCAGGCTCGACGTGGTATCGCATTGGCTCGCACAAGGCGCCTTGCTGCCCGCCGAGCACGAAGTGATCGTGACGGATTGGCGTTGCTGTCTTCTCACGCCGGCCAACAAACCGTTGCGGCAGATTGTTGCGAACCTGCGCGACTGGCTCATTGAAGAGACGCGTAACGATATGCGCATCGTCGCGAAGAAATACCCGAAGCTGGGATTGCAGGCGGCGATGAAGCAGACGGGGCTCAAGTTTGGTTAAGCGATGGCGTCTATCGGCACGGATGCGAGCGAGCGCGTGTTTCGGCCAAACGCGAAATGCCCGCAAGCGGTCGAACTGAAAATCGCGCGCGCTTGCAGGCATTCAGAACATCACCTCAAGTGCACCCGCTTGATCTCACCCACGATCAGCAGATAACTCACTATCGCCACCAGCGCGTTGCAAGCGACGAACACGAGCGCGCCACTAAACGATCCCGTCAGCTTGACGATGTAGCCGATGATGATCGGCGTGGTGATCGCGGCGATGTTGCCGAACGTGTTGAACATGCCGCCGCTCAAACCGGCGATCTGCTTCGGCGACGTATCCGCGACGACGGCCCAGCCGAGCGCGCCCAGCCCCTTGCCGAAAAATGCGAACGCCATGATCGCCACGACGACGACCGACGAATCGACGTAGTTGCAAGCGATCATGCTCGTCGACAGCAACATGCCCACCACGATCGGCACCTTGCGCGCGACGGTCAGCGAACATCCCTTGCGAATCAGGAAATCGGAGAAGATCCCGCCGAGCACGCCGCCAATGAATCCGCACACAGCAGGCAAGGCGGCGACGAAACCCGCATTGAGAATCGACATGCCGCGTTCCTTGACGAGATACACGGGGAACCAGGTCAGGAAGAAATACGTGAGCGTCGTAATGCAGTACTGGCCGATATAAACGCCGAGCAGCATCCGGTTGCACAGCAACTGCTTGACGTACGACCACTTCGGCGCTTCGTCGTTGGATTGCGCAGCGACGTTCGATTCGTGCGTCGCCGCTTCATTCGCGACGTTGCGCTTCTTAGGCCCATCCATGTCGACGAGCGCGCCGCCCTCCTTGATGTGGTCGAGTTCGGCGCGGCTGATACGCGGATGATCTTTGGGACCGTAGACCGTCTTCATCCACGCGATGCTCACGACAATGCCCACTGCGCCCATGAAATAGAACACATACGGCCAACCGAAGCGATGCGTGACCCAACCCATGATCGGCGCGAACAACACGGTCGCAAAGTACTGCGCGGAATTGAAAATCGCAGAAGCCGTGCCGCGCTCGGCGGCGGGAAACCACGCAGCCACGATGCGGCCATTGGCGGGAAACGACGGCGCTTCGCTCAAGCCGACAAGAAAGCGCAATGCAAATAGCGTGCTGACTGCAAGCGAAATGCTCAGGTAAGTGACCGTGCCCTGCAATACCGTGAAAAGCGACCAGATGAAAATGCTCGCCGCGTAAACGCGTTTCGATCCGAAGCGGTCGAGCAGCCAGCCGCCCGGCAACTGACCGATCACATACGACCAGCCGAATGCGGAAAAGATGAAGCCCATGGCAACCGCGTCGAGACCGAGATCTTTCGACATCGCGGTGCCCGCCATCGAAAGCGTCGCACGGTCCGCATAGTTGACGGCCGTGACAAGAAACAGCATCGCGACGATCCCGTAGCGGATTCGCGTCTTCTGTGCCGCGGACACGCCTTGCACAACGTTGGCCATGAATCGTCTCCTCCTGATGCACCGGCGCTCTGCCGGCAAGATTCGCAACCGCAGCAATGCAAACGCATGCTCATAGGTTGTCTGATGACAGAATGAAACGGCACACCGAATTTTGCAATAACGCGTTTACCCTGAGCATCCTTCTTTTGGATGCCAACCAGCGACTGCTCGTGCACGCTTATCACGTCTCGCAGCGCGAGATCAAGGGACTCGAGAATGGATTGCAGACGGATGTTATACGATGACGTATGTCAATGAACTTCGAAGCGCGATCGCGCCTGATCCGCGCCTTAGTGCCTTAAAATCGCGCGATGAACCGAGTTCGCCCTCACATTCGCCCCTTGTGCGCGAGCGATGCAGCTGCCTACGCGTCGCTGCGCCTGTGCGCTATCGACGAGGCGCCTCACGCGTTCGCGTCCACGCGCGAAGAAGAGGGAAAACGCACTCTCGATGACATCGAGGCGCGTATCTGTTCGACGACGAACCAGATCGTATTCGGCGCCTTCGACGGCGCCACGCTGATCGCCGTGGCAGGGCTCAGGCGTTACCCGTTGCGTCCCGTGCAGCAAAAGGGCTTTCTGTGGGGCTTGTTCGTCGCGCAGGCGCATCGCAGGAATGGCGTCGCGCGGCAACTGATTGCCGCAGCCATCGATCACGCACGCGCAATGGGCCTGACCCATGTCGCGCTGAATACCGACGCCGAAAACGCCGGCGCAATTGCGCTCTACAGATCGACGGGATTCGAAGCCGTCGAGAACGAACCGTGCGTCGACGGAATCGACGACGATACGGATCGCGAAGTCGAGATGATGCTGCGCCTCAAATGAGCGAGCCTGGTGCGGACATCAATAATCGATAAATGAACTGAGCGTCCGGTTGAAAGCAGCCGGACTCGCGACGTTCATACCGTGCGATGCGCCCTCAATTGTTCGTCGGTCCGCGAGATAGATCCACTCTTGAAGACTGTCGACGTTATTGCGGAACATGCGCGGACTCTTTTGCCCATCGACGAGCAGCGTCCGGCACGTCACTTCCGACGCTGCGTCGCGAGAATAGGCGGGCAGCGGATCGCAAAACTGCTTGGGCAGCGTGCTCGCATTGTCGAGCGCCATCGTGCGAAAAGCGGCCGTGCTCTTTCTCCACGCACCGGGCGTGCTGACGGAATCGACGAACAGTTCGAGTCCCGGTTCGACGATACCCTCTTCGATCATGCCCGCGACTTTCGCGCGCAAAGCGTTCGTGGCAGCGGGCAGCGATGCTTCGCGCGCGCCGTCCTTTTGCAGCGGACCGCCTGGATCGGCAAGCGTCAGCGTTTTGACGAGACGCGGATATTCGCGCGCCAGATGAAACGCAATGCAACCGCCCCGCGAGTGGCCCACCACATGAACGGGCGCGAGATCGAGCGCGTCGATGAACTCCGCCAGTTCGGCGACGTGAGCGTGCCAGCTGAAATCGTTCTGAATGCATGCGTCGGCAGCGGGCCAATAGTGGCTGAGGCTCGGAGCGATGCAGCGAAAATGCGCGGAGAGCGGCGCAATCTGCGCGTCCCAGTAACGGTAGTCGCACAGCGATCCGTGGACGAATACCACGGGCTCGCCCGCGCCGCGTTCGATGTACGGAATGCAGATGCCCGATGCGACATTCGCGAAGCTCAACTGGGGATCGGCCAGCAACGCGTGGTCGGTTCGCATGTTCATGGCGGTCACAATCTCGGGTAGGTCGTCGTGTGACTACTATGCCGCAATCGCGAGCGTAAGAAAAACGCGTAATCTGCATCGAATCGTTCAGCTTTTCTGATATCTCTTGCGCGGACTGCTATGGCGTGCTGGACGGGTCGTAGGGCACCACCTGCTCGTGCTCGTCAGGATGATTGCGCGCCACAATCGCGCGAGCCGGTGTCGTCGTACTGAGATTGAAAGGCTGATGCGGCACGCCGGGCGGAATGAAGAGAAAGTCCCCGGCTTCCGTTACGACCGACTGACGCAAGCCCGGGCCATAGCGCGTTTCTACGCGCCCTTCCAGAACATAGATTCCCGTTTCAAAGCCGCTGTGACTGTGCGGTTCGGCGTGTCCGCCGGGCGGAACCACGACCAGGTGCATCGACAACGCCTGCGCGCCCGCCGTCGTGGCCGAAATGCCCACGAAATACGGCAGGCGCTGACTCGTTGCGATCTCCCTGTCGGGATGCACCACGACGAGCGGCGCCAGTTCGCCTTGCGATTCGTCTTTCATGCGCGATCCTCCCCGATTCAATGGAATAGGCGCGGATTGAATGAAAAGCCGCATTCACTGCGATTCGATTCTACGCCGACGCGTTGCCGCGTCGGCATCGGTGAAAGGTGAGCGAGGCATAGAGAAATCACACGAAAATCACACCTCTTGCATAAGTTGCGCCTCGCAACTATAGTAGTTGCGAGGCGCAACTCAAGGAGCTGTGGTGGATATCATCGATAAACCTTCTCAATCGCGAGACAAGACCATCCTCGAATTGCGGGAGTTCTCGCGCAAGCTCGTTCGCGAGCTCGGCTTCATGCGCTCCACGCTCGCGGAAAGCGATCTTGCGCCGTCGGCCGTACACGCGATCCTCGAAATCGGCGCGACGCCCGGCATGCAGGCGCGCGATCTCGCTCATCTTCTGCGCCTGGACAAGTCGAATGCCAGCAGGCAGATCGCCAAGCTCGAATCGGCCGGGCTCGTCGAGCGCACGGCATCGAGCGAGGACGCGCGTTCGTCGGAGCTCTATCTGACGAGAGCAGGCCAGCAGCTGCGCAAGAAAATCGACAAGTTCGCAACCGATCAGGTATCGAGCGCATTGCGCAAGCTCGCGCCCTCCGATCAACAGTCGCTGGTGCGCGCGCTGTCGCTGTATGCGAGCGCGCTCGCGCAGGACAACGATGCCAAGGAGAGTCAGACGCCATCGGCGCCGAACGTGCAAATCGTCGAGGGCTACTACCCCGGCTGCATCGGCGATGTCGCGAGTCTTCATGGGCGTTATTACTCGCAGCACACGGGCTTCGGCGTCTTCTTCGAAAAACGCGTCGCGACAGAGCTCGCAGCGTTCGCAGAATCATTGCCCGATCCCGATAAGGGACTGTGGCTCGTCGTCGATAATGCGCGCACGCTTGCGTCGGTCGCGATCGACTCGGACCCATCGACACGCATCGCGCACCTGCGCTGGTTCATCGTCGACGATTCGCTGCGCGGCTCCGGTCTGGGCCGTCAATTGATGACACGCGCGATGGCCTTCGTCGACGAACGCTTCGACGAAACCTATCTTTGGACGTTCAAGGGCCTCGACGCCGCGCGTCATCTGTATGAGGCGTTCGGCTTCACGCTGGCCGAGGAGGCAGAGGGCACGCAGTGGGGAAAGACGGTCATCGAACAGCGTTTCATCCGGCGCGTGAAGTCGCCTCGATAGAAGCGCTAGAGCAGATCGAATCGCGCAAGCTCTCGCGACAGCGCATCGGCATCGACGAAGCGATACGCGTGCAAACCGGCATCGAGTGCGCCTTTGACGTTGGCTTCTGAATCGTCGATGAAAAGCGTCTCGCGTGCTTCTACGCCGAGATAGCCGACGCAGCCGAGATACGCTTCGGCCGCGGGCTTCGCCGCGCCAAACGCAGCCGACGGATAGACATGCGAGCCGAAAAGCTTCGCGACAGGCGGGTTCAGATAGCCGATGTGATCAGTGACGAGACGGCAGTTGTTGGTCAGCACGGCAATCTTGCGACGCGTGGCAATCCGCTCAGCGACGGCGAGCGATTCGGCGTTGGGCGTGATCGACGCGTGGCGCGCAATGAGCCAGTCGTCACGACTGATCGGACAACCCAGCAGATTGCCGAGTTCGAGCAGATACGCGTCGTCGGTGATCTCGCCGGCATCGGCGCGCGCCTCGAGCCCTGAGCCCCAGATCGCGTGGCGCACGGTCTCCGGCGGCTTGCCCGTGATCAGCGACATGCTGTTGGTCCGCGCGACACGGTCGTAATGGGACAACACGCCTTCCATGTCGAAGAGCACGAGTTTGATCGATGACGTCATGCTGCAGCCTCCGCATCGAACGCATCCACGCAACGCTAATAGCCGCCCTTCCCCGTCGTATTCGCGCTCCTCTCGTCGCCGATGTATGAGGCCGCAAGATCGGCGGCCGCGCGGCTGAGCAGACCCGTATCGGTGCCAACGGCCACGAACGTCGCGCCTGCTTCCAGATATTCGGCAGCGAACGCGCGATCCGACGCAAGCACGCCCGCCGCCTTGCCCGCTGCGCGCACCGTTCGAATGCCCTCGCAGATCGCCTCGCGCACGACGGGTTCGCCAGGTTTGCCGAGAAAGCCCATCGATGCGCTCAGATCCGCAGGCCCGAAGAATACGCCGTCCACGCCATCGACGTTAGCAATCGCTTCGAGATTCGACAGCCCTTGTAGCGTCTCAACCTGCACGAGCACGCACAACTCATCCAAAGCGGTGGCCAGATAATCGGGCACACGGTTCCAGCGCGACGCCCGCGCAAGCGCACTGCCGACACCGCGCACGCCTTGCGGCGGATAACGCGTCGCCGCGACGGCCGCTTGCGCCTGTTCCTCGGTATCGATCATCGGCAGCAACAAGGTCTGCGCACCAATGTCGAGCAGCTGCTTGATCAGCGCGGCATCGCTCTTCACCGGCCGCACGACAGGATGCGACCGATACGCGGACACCGCCTGCAATTGCGCAAGCGTGCTGCGCACATCGTTCGGCGCATGCTCGTTGTCGATGAGCAGCCAGTCGAAACCCGCCGTCGCAAGCACTTCGACGACGTACGCATCGGCGAGCGCCGCCCACAATCCGAATTGCTGCTCGCCTTGCGCCAACGCGCGCTTGAAGCGATTCTGGACACATTCCATAGCGAGCCCTCAGACAAAGTTGAGCGCAATACCGCCTAACGGGCCGTAATCCACATGGAACGTATCGCCGGCGCGCGCGGGAATGGGATTCGTGAAGGAGCCGCTGAGTATCACGTCGTTTGCATTGAGGCTCTCGTCATACGGCGCGATCTTGTTCGCTAGCCAGGCAACGCCTGTCGCCGGGTGATTGAGCACAGCCGCGGCGAGACCGCTCTCTTCGACGGCACCATTCTTGTAGAGCAATGCACCGACCCAGCGCAGATCGACGTCCATCGGACGCACGGGGCGGCCGCCCATCACGATGCCCGCATTCGCGGCGAAGTCCGAGATCGTATCGAAGACCTTGCGCGGCGCGCGCGTCTCGCGGTCGAACTGCTCGATGCGCGCATCGATGATCTCGACAGCGGGCGTCACGTATGCCGTCGCGTCGAGCACATCGAACAGCGTCACGCCGGGGCCCTTGAGCGGCTTCGCGAGGATGAACGCCAGTTCCACTTCGACGCGCGGCGCGATGAAGCGGTCCGCACGAATGTCCTGTCCGTTTTCGATAAACATGCTGTCGAGAAGCGGCGCATAGTCCGGCTCGTCGATCTGCGACGAGCGTTGCATCGCGCGCGACGTCAGGCCGATTTTGCGCCCCCTGATCACATGGCCTTCGGCCAGTTTCATCTTTACCCATTCGCGCTGGATTGCATACCCATCTTCGATCGTCATCTGCGGATAGGCAGCCGAGAAATGCCGCAATTGCGTGCGCGTTTTCTCGGCGTGGTCTAGTTTCGCCGCGAGTTCGCGAATGGTCGTCTGGTCTAGCATGATCAATTCCCGTCCTATGTAAAGCTGTCGGCGGCAGTTGGCGCTTTAGCGCGTTACTGCAGCCCCATGCACAGCAGTTGTCTTCAGCCCTTCAGGCGCGCATGCAGATTGTTGTGCTTCCACGTGCCCGCTTCGCTGAATTCGCCGACTTCGAGCGATAGCGCAACGCCCCGCTTTTCGAAGGCTTCGGCGAAGTGCTGCTTGATGACATCGAATAGCGCATCGCCTGTCGCTTTCTTTACGGCTTCGGAGCGGCCCGCGCCGATCTTCAGGTTCGCATGCAGAAAGGCGGCATCTTCTCTGCCATCCGCGATGCAATACTGTTCGCAACGCAACGCGCGCACGCGTATGCCACCGAGCGGATAAACGCGCTGATCGTTCTCGCGTTGCGCGTCGAGGCTTTGCGCGAGCGTTCTGCACAGCGCGCCGATGCTGTCGTCGTTCGCCAGATTGGCGCTGTATTCGAGCGTGAGATGTGGCATGTTAAGCCTCCTTCGAGCAATCAGCCCGGCAACGGCGTCACGGGAAAGATTGCGTTGATCTGCCCGGTGCCCGAACTGCCGAAATAAGGCGTCACCACTTCGGCCTTGCCTTCGTAACGGTCCCAACCGAGCGCACCGAGCAGCATCGCCGTATCGTGCATGCCGCCCTCGCCCCAGCATTTCTCGTTGTACAGCGGCAGCATGCCGCAAAAGGTCTTCCAGTCGCCCTTCTCCCATAGCGACACGACGTGGCGGTCGGTCTGCTCGAGAAACGGGTCCCACACCTTGTGCATGAACTGCTCGGCCGTGCCGTTGTTCGCGAAGTGATGGCTGAGCGAACCGCTCGCGAGAATCGCAACAGTACCGTCGTAGCGTTCCTCGATGGCCTTGCGCACCGCGAGACCGAAGCGCGCGCTCGTCGGCAGGTCGTGCCACATGCACCATCCCGCGATCGACACCGTCTTGAAGCGCTGATCCGAGTTCATGTAACGCATCGGCACCAGCGTGCCGTATTCGAGGTCGAGCGAGGTCTCACTATGCGCACGCGTTTTCACGCCCATTTCATTCGCGGCTTCGGCAATCAGCTGGCCGAGTCTCACATTGCCAGGATACGCATACGCCATGTTGTTGATGAAATGCGGCAGTTCGTTGCTCGTATAGATGCCTTCGAACTTCGGCGCGCAATTGATGTGGTACTCGCTATTGACGAGCCAGTGCACGTCGAACACGACGATCGTATCGACACCCAGTTCGCGACAACGCCGGCCGATCTCGTAGTGCCCGTCGATTGCCGCCTGGCGGCAGCCTTTGTGCGGTCCATCGAGTTCGGACAGATACAACGAAGGCACATGTGTGACCTTCGCGGCCAGTGCGAGGTTGCCCATCGCGGTCTCCTTTTACTTCAAACCCATGTGAAGCTGAAACGCTACCTGCGAAAAATAAGCGCGCGAAAAATTAAACGCCCCAGCGCGGAATGTGATGCGATCCAAGCGACACGCACACGTTCTTCGGTTCGAGGAACACTTCATAGCTCCACGTGCCGCCTTCGCGCCCGACACCCGATGCCTTCGTGCCGCCAAACGGCTGCCGCAGATCGCGCACGTTCTGGCTGTTCACGAAGCACATGCCCGCTTCGATCGCCGCCGCCACGCGATGCGCGCGACCTGTGTTCTCGGTCCATACATAGCTCGACAGGCCGTACGAGATATCGTTGGCGAGGCGAATCGCGTGCGCTTCGTCGTCGAACGGAATCAGGCACGCGACCGGCCCGAAGATCTCTTCCTGCGCGATACGCATGCGGTTATCGACATCGACGAATACAGTAGGCGCGACGAAGTTGCCTTGCTTCAGCGCGTCGGGCAACGATGGCGTATCGAGTCCGCCGCACGCGAGCGTCGCGCCTTCCTTCCGTCCCAGCTCGATATAGCTGCGCACTTTCGCGAGATGACCCTGGCTGATCATCGGACCGATGATCGTGCTGTCGCTCAAAGGATCGCCAACGGTCAAACGTTTTGCGCGCTCGATAAAGCGCTCCGCGAATTTCGCGTAGATCGATTTCTGCACGAGTATCCGCGAGCCCGCCGTGCAGCGCTCGCCATTGTTCGAGAAGATCATGAACACGGCGGCATCGAGCGCGCGTTCGAAATCGGCATCGTCGAAGATCACGAACGGCGACTTGCCGCCCAGTTCCATCGAGAACTTCTTGAGGCCCGCCGTCTGCACGATGCGATTGCCCGTCGCCGTCGAGCCGGTGAACGAAATGGCGTGTACATCGGGATGCGCGACGAGCGGTTCGCCCGCTTCCTTGCCATAGCCATGCACGACGTTCAGCACGCCCGCAGGAATGCCCGCTTCGAGCGCCAGATTGCCGAGCATCGACGCCGTGAGCGGCGACAACTCGCTCATCTTCAACACAGCCGTATTGCCGAACGCGAGACACGGCGCGACCTTCCACGTGGCCGTCATGAACGGCACATTCCACGGAGAAATCAGCGCGCACACGCCGACGGGATGAAACAGCGTGTAGTTCAGATGCGAATCGGTCGGGTACGTATGGCCGTCGACACGCGTGCACATCTCCGCGAAATACGTGAAGTTGTCGGCGGCACGCGGCACCAGTTGCTTGCGCGTTTGCGAAATCGTTTGCCCGGTGTCGCGCGTTTCCGTGTCGGAGATCTCGGGCACGTGCTTCGAGATCAGTTCACCGAGCTTGCGCACGAGTTTCGCGCGTTCGGCTGCGGGCTTCGCGGCCCACGCGGGAAATGCGTCTTTCGCAGCGCGCACAGCTGCGTCGATCTCTTCGCCCGTGCCGCGCGCGACTTCGGCCAGTACTTCTTGTGTCGCCGGATTCACAGTCTCGAAGTAATCGCGTGCTTTCGTCGATTGGCCGTTGATCAGATGTTCGATTCGCATTGGCAGGTCCCAAAGAGTCAGTCGCGGTTGAAGTCCGCGTCGGAAGCGATTACGTTGACGAGACGGCCGAGGCCATCGATCTCGCAGACGACTTCATCGCCGGCATTCACATTGACGACGCCCTCGGGCGTGCCCGTCAGAATCACGTCGCCGGGCGCGAGCGTCATGAAGCTGCTCAGATATTCGATCAGCGCGGGAATGTCGGTGACGAGGTCGCGCGTATTGCCCTTTTGTTGCAGCGTGCCGTTCACATAGGTGCGCAATTCGAGCTGCGCGACATCGGCAATGTCGGCGGCATCGACGAACCACGGGCCGAGTACCGTTCCGCCATCGCGGTTCTTAACGCGCAGATTGGGCCGGTAATAGTTCTCCAGATAGTCGCGAATCGCGTAGTCGTTCGCGATCGTGTAGCCGCCAACGTACTGCATTGCTTCGTCGCGTTTCACTTCTTTTGCGGGCCGGCCGATTACCACGGCGAGTTCGCACTCGTAGTGCATGAACGTCACATCGTTTGGACGGCGCGTCACGCCGCGATGGCCGATCACGCTGCCCGGTCCCTTTAGAAACACGAGCGGCTCTTCCTGCTTCGAGAATTGCAGTTCCTTCGCGTGCTCCGCGTAATTCAGACCGAGCGCGAAGATCGTGCCGGGTTCGATTGGCGCAAGCCATACGACTTCTTCTTCGCGACAGACGCGGCCATCGGCGAGCCGCACGCCGCGCCCGTGCGGATACGCCTCGTGAATCGCGCCTGCATACGCAACACGGCCGCGCATCATCGTTCTTCTCCTTCTTTCGACGTCATCGAGAAGCGCAACGGCGTCCATGCGTCGATCGCGATGCTCACGTTGTCGCCGGCGTGCGCGATGGGCGCGCCATGCGGGACACCCAGCGTCAGCACATCGCCGGGGGAAAGCGTCATGAAGTCGGTCACGTCGGCGATCAATCGCGCGACGTTGCGAATCGAAGTCGAAGTGCTCGCTTCGAAAGCGCGCTCTCCTTCGATGCTGATCGCGATACGCAGCGCATCCGCATCGGCTACGTGCCGTCGCGCGACTACAGCAGGACCGATCACGCAGAAACCATCGCGCGCGCGAAACCGCACCGATGGCCGATAAACGCTTGCATGCGGCACGCAAAGATCGGCAACGATCGTATATCCGGCGACGAATTCCAGCGCCCGATCGACGCTCACACGACACGCCGTGCGCCCGATCACAATGCCAAGCGATCCGCCGATCTGCACGCCGTGCTGATCGTCCGGCACGACGACTTGCGCGCCGTGCCCTGCCAGCGTGTTGCGCGGCTTCAGGTACAGAACGGGCGCTTTCGGCGGCGCCTTGTACGGCGAAGCATGGACGGCATCGCCCAACCCATCGAGCGCGGCACGATCGTTCAGCAACGTGCCATAGACCGCGCCGCCCACGGGCGAACGACAGATCTTTCCATCCGCGAGCAGCGCGCTCACGGTGGGCGCATCGACATCGCGTGCGAGCGGCTCGCCTTCTAGATGAATCCGGTGATCGTGGATTACGAACATGGCCTGGTTGTATCCGCTCAATTCACTAACATATTAGTAGTATTCGCGCAGTTCAACCGATGGTCAAGCGCATCGGTGGTCGGCGCGGGTTTTCCCTGGCGCGGCGCTTGCGTGTGCTTGTCTGTAGCGACAAGACCTGCAGGGGACAGAAAAAACTGGTAAGACCAGTGTTCCACCGGGTCGACAAGCAGCCGAGAACGGGGAACAATGGACCCCAAGTCATATATAAGACTGGACCTCGCACGCGCGTAAGTCGTGCGCGCGTGTGCCGCCTGTCATGTCGATCCGCGACTCGCGACCGGTCTGTAGATGGAAGTCACCTCAATCGTTTCAGGAAACGCAATATGCAGACAAAATCCGTTCTGACGGTCGCCGAGTCGACGAAAATCATTGAAGCGGCACGCGCCGAAGCCGAACGCAACCAGTGGGCCGTGGCGATTGCCGTCGTCGACGACGGCGGCCACCAACTCGCGCTACTGCGCCTCGACAACTGCGCACCCATCGGCGCCTACATCGCAACCGAGAAAGCCCGCACGGCCGCGCTGGGCCGCCGCGAATCGAAGCAGTATGAAGACATGATCAACGGCGGCCGCACCGCGTTCCTGAGCGCGCCGCTCTCGGGTACGCTGGAAGGCGGCGTGCCCGTTGTGGTAAATGGTCAGGTGGTCGGCGCCGTCGGTGTTTCCGGCGTGAAGGCCGATCAGGATGCGCAAGTGGCAAAGGCCGGTGCCGCGGCCGTTGCCACCGGTGCGAATGGTTGAACGCCGCCCCGAAGCTAGTCGAAATTTCGCCCCTCTTGGAACAGCCCATGACCCAAATGACTCAACGCGGCGGATTGCAGGTCGCCGCGAACCTCGAACAGTTCATCGAAAAGGAAGCCCTGCCTGGAACCGGTGTCGATAGCGCCGCATTCTGGGCCGGTTTCGATGCCATCGTGCACGACCTCGCGCCGAAGAACCGCGCGCTGCTCGCCGAACGCGACCGCCTGCAGGTCGAACTCGACAAATGGCATCGCGCCAACCCCGGCCCGGTGCGCGACCTGCGCGCATATCGCGGCTTCCTCGAAAGCATCGGCTATATCGTGCCCGTGCCTGCGAGCGTGAAGGCCAGCACGGAGAACATCGACCGCGAAATCGCCGAACAGGCGGGCCCGCAACTCGTCGTGCCGCTGTCGAACCAGCGTTACGCGCTGAACGCAGCGAATGCGCGCTGGGGCAGCCTGTACGACGCGCTCTATGGCACCGATGCCATCGACGAAACCGACGGCGCCGAACGCGGCGCGAAGTACAACCCGGTGCGCGGCGCGCGCGTGATCGCGTATGCGCGCAAGTTCCTCGACGATGCCGCGCCTCTCGCGAACGGTTCGCACAAGGACGCGACCGGCTACCGCGTCGAGAACGGCAAGCTCAGCGTCGCGCTGAAGAGCGGCGCGACCGCGCTGCAAGACCCGGCGCAGTTCGTCGGTTATCAGGGCGATGCGAATGCGCCGTCGGCCGTGCTGCTCAAGCACAACGGCCTGCACTTCGAAATCCACATCGACGCAAACGATTCGATCGGCAAGACCGATCCCGCGCACATCAAGGACGTGCTGATGGAAGCGGCTGTCAGCACGATCATCGACTGCGAGGACTCGGTTGCCGCCGTCGATGCCGACGACAAGGTGCTGCTCTATCGCAACTGGCTCGGCATGATGGTCGGCACGCTGACGGAAGAAGTCACGAAGAACGGCAAGACGTTCACGCGCCGCCTGAACGCGGACCGCGAGTACACGGGCGCGAATGGCCAGCAGGTCACGCTGCATGGCCGCTCGCTGCTGTTCATCCGCAACGTCGGCCATCTGATGACGAACCCGGCCGTGCTCGATCGCGATGGCCACGAGATTCCCGAAGGCATTCTCGACGCCGTCGTCACGACGCTGTGCGCGCTGCACGACCGCACGCACAAGCTCAATTCGCGCACGGGCTCCATCTACATCGTCAAGCCGAAGATGCACGGCCCCGCTGAAGTCGCGTTCGCGAGCGAGCTGTTCACGCGCGTCGAAGATCTGCTCGGGCTTGCGCGCAACACGATCAAGATGGGCATCATGGACGAAGAGCGCCGCACGAGCGTGAACCTCTCCGCGTGTATCGGCGAGGCATCGGCGCGCGTCGCGTTCATCAACACGGGCTTCCTCGATCGCACGGGCGACGAGATGCACAGCTCGATGGAAGCGGGCCCGATGATGCGCAAGGGCGATATGAAGTCGAGCAAGTGGATCGCCGCCTACGAGCGCAGCAACGTGCTCGTCGGTCTCGCTGCGGGCCTGCGCGGCCGTGCGCAGATCGGCAAGGGCATGTGGGCGATGCCGGACCTGATGAAGGCAATGCTCGAGCAGAAGATCGGCCATCCGAAGGCAGGTGCGAACACGGCATGGGTGCCCTCGCCCACGGCCGCGACACTGCATGCGCTGCACTATCATCAGGTCGACGTGCAGGCCGTGCAGAAGGAACTGGAACGCACGGACTTCGCGAGCGTGCGCGACGAACTGCTCGACGGACTGCTGACCATCCCCGTCGTCGAACGCGCGCAATGGAACGACGACGAGATCCGCCAGGAAGTCGAGAACAACGCACAGGGCATCCTCGGCTATGTGGTGCGCTGGATCGATCAGGGCGTCGGCTGCTCGAAGGTGCCCGACATCCACAACGTCGGCCTGATGGAAGACCGCGCGACGCTGCGCATTTCGAGCCAGCACATCGCGAACTGGCTGCGTCACGGCGTCGTCAAGCCGGAGTTCGTGAAGGAAACCTTGCAGCGCATGGCGAAGGTCGTCGATCAGCAAAACGCAGGCGACCCGAACTACAAGCCGATGGCACCGAACTTCGATGCTTCGGTTGCGTTCAAGGCCGCGTGCGCGCTGGTGTTCGAAGGCTGCGCGCAGCCGAGCGGCTATACGGAACCGTTGCTGCACAAGTTCCGTTTGCAACTGAAGGCAGGCCGCGCGTAAGTTTCCGCGCGTAGCCGTTGCATGACGACAAAACGCCGGCCGGGTCGCCAAAGACCCGGCCGGCGTTTCTATTTTTAGCGACTAGCGCGACCTCAATGGCAAAGCTCTTCGAGCCGGACGCCATTCGTTTTCGGCCCGAATCCGCCGATCGAAATCATCACGACGATCATGCACGCGGTAATGCCGACGAACACACCCGCGACGCCGAACTCGCGCAACAGGTGCGCGATGACGAAGCCCGACATCATCGCGCCGATGCGGCTCGCCGAATAGACGATTCCGTTCGCGCGGCAGCGGATGCGCGTCGGGAATAGCTCGGCCTGGTACGCGTGATAGCAAACGGAGATGGTCTGCCCCGCGAGACTGATGAGCACGCCGAGCACGATCAGCGGCACGACGGCTTTCATCTGCCCGAACAGGAGCCCGAACACGACCACTGCAAACGCCGAGCCGACGATCAGCCATTTGCGCTGGAGCCTGTCGGCGAACAGCATCGCGAGCAACGGCCCCGAAGGCAACGCAATGGCGATGATGAACGAGTAGAGCAGGCTCTTGGTCACCGTGATGCCCTGACCGATCAGCAGCGTCGGCACCCAGTTCGCGAATCCGTAATAGCCGATCGCCTGGCAGAAGTTGAAGACGATCAACATGATGAGCCGCGAGCGATACGGCGGCTGCCACAATTCCGCGAGCGACGCGCGTCGATGCGCGGGCACTTCGACGGCAGGCAGCGGCGCCGGCAACGCGCGGCCCGTTTGGCGCGCGGCCATCGCTTCCATCTTTCTGACCACGCGGTCGCCCTCCTCGACGTGCCCATGACTCGCGAGCCAGCGCGGGCTCTCCGGCACGACGAGACGAATGAACCACACGATCACCGCGCCCGCCGAGCCGATCAGCACGACCCAGCGCCAGCCGTCGATGCCCGCGAACGTGGTCGGCACGAGCCAGTACGACAGAATCGCCGCGGCAGGCGCGGCTGCGAACATCACGGCCTGGTTGAACGCCATCGCGCGGCCCCGCATGTGCTGCGGCACGAGTTCGGTGACGTAGCTGTCGATCGTCACGATTTCGATGCCGACACCGATGCCCGTGATGAAGCGCCACAAGATCAGCCCTTCAGGCGTGTGCTGAAACGCCAGGATGGCGGAGCCGACCGAATACCAGAGCAGCGACACCGTGAACACCTTACGGCGCCCGAAGCGGTCCGGCAGCCATCCGAAACAGAACGTGCCGACGAACAGCCCCGCGAACGTCGATGCGATGAAACCCGCGATGCCCTGAAGTCCGAAGAACGAATCCGTCGTCGTCTTGAGCAAACCGCTCTTCGCCATCCCTGGCGCGATGTAGCCGGTGAAGATCAGATCGTAGACCTCGAAGAATCCGCCGAGCGAAATCAGCAGGACGAGCATCCACAAGTAACGCGTGACGGGCAAGCGATCCATTCGTGCCGACAATGCCGCCGCCGCGCGCAGATTGGTCTGCGCCTCCGCGGGCGCAAACGGGGGATTGTCCGCTGTCGCGGGTATCGAGCGCTGCATAGTTGTCTGTCTCCTGAAATGCGCCATCAGTTGTCGGATCGGTTTGGATGCCTGATGGTCGATGTTTCGTTCATGTCGGTTGGGCTGCGTTCCCTCGCTTGTCGGCGCGATCACGCAGCGGCGCGCCCCGTCAGCCGCGAAAGAATCTCCTGTGTGTGCTCGCCGACTTTCGCCAGCGCCTGACGCACGCCAGGACGCCGGCCGCCCATCGTCAGCGGCAACAAGACCACTTCTGTCGTGCCGCCGTCATCGGTTTGCATCGGCACGAGTCCGCCGCTTTGCTTCAGGTGCGGATCATCGAACAGTTGATCGGGGCGCACGATGTGCGCGTACGGAATGCCCGCAGCTTCGAGCTTTGCCGCGAGTTCATCGGCGCGATGGTGCTTGAGGATCTCACCGAGACGCGCGAGCAGTTCGGGACGCACGGCCACGCGCATCGCGTTGTCCGCGAATTGCGGTTCGTTTGCCAGATCGGGGCATCCGATCACATCGCACAGCGTGAGGAACTGCCTGTCGCTGACGGCGCCGATGAACAGTTGCTCGCCGTTCGCGAGCGTGAACACGTCGTACACGCTCCATGCGGAGACGCGCGACGGCATCGGCGGCGGCGCTTCATGCGTCATCGCGTACTGCTGCATATGCTGGCCGGCGAGGAACACGCAGTTCTCGAACAACGCGCTCTGCACTTCCTGTCCGCGCCCGGTGAAATCGCGTTCGCGCAGCGCAGCGAGCACGCCGATCGCACCGAACATTCCGCCCATGATGTCGTTGACCGACGTGCCCGCGCGCAACGGACGCCCCGCCGGCCCCGTCATATACGACAGGCCGCCCATCATCTGCACGACTTCATCGAGCGCGAGACGCTTTTCATAAGGGCCGGGCAAAAAGCCCTTGTGCGAGACGTAGATCAGGCGCGGAAACTTCTTCGACAGCGTGTCGTAGTCGAGGCCCAGCTTCTGCATCAACCCAGGCCGGAAGTTTTCGAGCATCACGTCGCACTGGCCGATCAGCTCTTCGGCGGCTGCGTGACCGTCGGGCGTGTTGATGTCGAGCACGACGCTCTTCTTGTTGCGGTTGAACGTGCGAAAGAAGCCGATGCCGAGGCCCGGCAGCTTGCGTGTCTTGTCGCCGCCGGGCGGTTCGATCTTGATGACTTCGGCGCCGAGATCCGCGAGGATCATCCCGCACGTCGGCCCCATGACCATGTGAGTGAATTCGATGACGCGCACGCCTTCGAGAGGCAGCCGGTTGGATGTGCTCATGTTGAACCTCAGGCGGTAACGATGGGATTCGCGGCACGCTTCGCACCGCCGTTGAATGTCTTCGGCAGGCCCGCAAGCCATAGCGTGCCGTGCAGCGTTTCGTTCGAGAGCCACTGCGCGACCTTCGCGCGCAGCGTCAGCAGCCGTTCGATATCGACGCCCGTTTCGATGCCCATGTCCGCGAGCATGAACGCGAGGTCCTCACTCGATGCGTTGCCGCTTGCGCCCGGCGCATGCGGACAGCCGCCGATGCCGGCGAGCGTCGCATCAAAGCGCGCGACGCCCGTTTCGAGCGCCGCATACACGTTCGCGAGCGCGAGGCCGCGCGTGTCGTGGAAGTGGCCGCACCACAAGCGTTCGCCGACGATGCGCCGCGCTTTCTCGAACAGGTCGCGCACGGCGGCGGGATTCGCGTAGCCGACGGTATCCGCGATGCTCACGCGGTCCGCGCCCGCATCGAGCAGCGCCTGCATGCAGCGCAGCACGTCGGCCTGATCGACGGCGCCTTGAATCGTGCAGCCGAACCCAGTGCCGATGCCGCCTTCGATCAGCGTCTTCGAGCCCGCTGCGTCGCGCGCGGCACGGATGCGCGCGACTTCGGCGACCACTTCGTCGGGCGTCTTGCGCAGATTTGCAAGACTATGCTCGCGACTCGCGGACAACGGCACGAGCATCAGGTCCGCTCGCGTGTCGATCGCGCGCTCGGCGCCTCTCAGGTTCGGCACGAGCACCGAGACGAACAGACCGGGCAGCGTCTTCGCATACGCGACGAGTTCCGCCGTGTCCGCGAGTTGCGGTAACAGGCGCGCGGGCACGAACGAACCGACTTCGATTTCGCGCTGACCGGCCGCATACGCACCGGCGATCCATTCGATCTTCTTTTCCGTGGGAAGCACGGTCTGAATGCTTTGCAGCCCGTCGCGCAAGCCGACTTCGCGGATCACGACGCGGGAGGGGAATGAGGGCATCGAGTGTGTCTCCGATTGGCATGCCGGTCTTTGCGAATGCCGGCGTTGTGCTAACTTTAGACATTCCATCCGATACATAAAGCGCTATTTTGGAAGCGTCAGATTTCCGAAATGGAAACGCTAAGGGAGACAGCGCGTGCGCGACATCGACCTGAAAACATTGCGGCTCGTCGTGGCCGTCTGCGAACACAAGAACATGGCGCGCGCCGCGCACGACGAACATATCGAGCCGTCCGCCGTCAGCAAGCGGATCGCGCAGCTCGAAAGCGATCTGGGCGTGCCGCTCTTCACGCGCTCGCGACGCGGCGTGCTGCCGACGCCCGCCGGCATGGCGCTGCTCGAGCACGCGCGCAACGTGCTGTTCACGATGGACCGGATCGCGAGCGATATCGCTGCATTCGGCAGCGGCCTGCGCGGCAGTGTGAGCGTGTGCGCGTCGGCATCGGCGATTGCGGAGAGCTTGCTCGACGACGTCGCATCGTTCATGAGCATGCCCGCGCACGAGAACATCCGCGTGCATGTCGAGGAGTGGCTGTCGCACGATCTCGTGCGGCGGCTGCGCGAAGGCGCGGCGTCCGTCGGCGTGTGCTGGGACAACGTGGATCTCGAAGGGCTCGAACATCGGCCGTATCGCGAGGACCGGCTCGCGCTCGCCGTGCATCCGGACCATCCGCTCGCGAAGCGCTCGACACTGCGCTTCGCGGAGACGCTCGGCTACGAGCACGTGGGCCTGCCGCCATCGACGGCCGTGCACATGATGATGCAGCGCGCCGCCGCGCGAGCGGGCGGCACGGTGTCGTACCGGGCGGTCGTGTCGAACTTCGATGCGGCGTTTCGCGTGGTCGCCGCGAAGCTCGGCATCAGCGTGATTCCGCAAGTAGTGGGCGATACGTATGCGCGCATTCTCGATGTGCGCGTGATTCCGTTGACGGACGAATGGGCGAAGCGGAAGTTCGTCGTGTGCTTTCGCGATTTCGAATCGCTACAGCCGGCGGCGCAGCGGATGGTCGATCATCTCGTCGAGCGGGCGCGGCATACGCACGACGCCCATTGATGTCGAGCGGCGCACGATCAGCGCGCCGTGCGCGCCGGCGCGGCGACGGCGGGCTGTGCGGGCGGCACGTCGAGTCGACGGAACACGAGCGCCGCCAGCAGCGTGATCATGCCGACGCACACGAAGCTGAGCATGAAGCCCATCGACTCCGAGCCCCATTGCGCGGAAAACACGTTGACGAGCCCGCCGCCGATTGACACGCCAAGGCCGATCGCCAGCATCTGCACCATCGAGAAGAGGCTGTTGCCGCTGCCCGCGTCCGCGTGCGACAAACCTTTGAGCGTCACGCTGTTCATCGCGGCGAACTGCATCGAGTTCGCCGCGCCGAACACGGTAAGCAGCACGATTTCCAGCAACGGCGCCGAGTGCTTCGACACGAGCGCGAACGCGACGATCGTCGAGCCGACGATCACCGTATTGACGGCGAGAAACGCCGGGTAGCCGAAGCGCTTGATCAGCGGCGCGATCCGGCGCTTGGAGACGGTGCCCGCAATCGCGGCGGGCAGCAGCATCAGGCCCGAACGCAACGGCGAGTAGCCGAGCTGCACCTGCATCAACAGCGGCAGCATGAACGGCACCGCGCTCGATCCGATCCGGCACAGCAGATTGCCGACGAGACCGACGCTGAAGTTCGGCTCGCTGAACAGCGCGAGCCTGAAGAGCGGCCGCTTGAACGAGCGGGCGTGCGGAATGTATGCGAGCGCCGCAACGACGCCGGCCGCCGCGAGACCTGCCGACCATTCGATGCGATGGCTGCTCATCGGCGGATCGATTGCGAGCGAAAGCAGGATCATCGCGAGCGAGAGCAGTCCGCAGCCGATGAAATCGAATGGCGGCGGCTGCGTTGCGTGATCGTGCGGCAGATAGCGTTGCACAGCGAAGAGCCCGATCGCACCGACGGGAACGTTGACGAGAAAAATCCAGTGCCACGAAATGGACTGCGTGAGCCAGCCGCCCAGCGTCGGCCCGACGATCGGCCCGACCTGTCCCGCGACGGACACGAAGGCCAGCGCCGACACGTACTGCTCGCCGGGCACGCGGCGCAATACGGCAAGCCGTCCGATGGGCAGCAGCATCGAGCCGCCGATGCCTTGCAGCACGCGCGCAATGACGAGTTGATCGAGGGTATGCGCGCCGGCGCAGCACAGCGAGCCGAGCACGAAGACGAGGATCGCGGCGAAATAGACGCGGCGCGTGCCGAAGCGATCCGCGAACCAGCCGGATGCGGGCGTGAGTAGCGCCATGGTCAGCGTGTACGCGACGACGACGGGCTGCATCGCAAGCGGCGATGCGTGCAGGCTTTGCGCCATGGAAGGCAGCGCGGTGTTGACGATCGTCGTGTCCAGCGCCTGCATGAAGAATGCAGCGGCGACGATCCAGAGCAGCGCGGTGTGTGAGGAATCGCGGGTCATGATGAAGTTCGGAGAGGCGCGACCTGCTCGGACACCTGCGTTCAGCACGTACGTGTTTCGGCGTCGCGGCGGTTGCGCCTCGGAAACAGGCGTTTCGGGCGTTGCGGGCGTTTCGCCGAATCGGGCCCGCTGTGTTTCCTGGTGGCCGATTCTGGTGGCCGATTCGTCCACATCAGCCATCATGGTATCGATTTCAATGGCAATCGGGAAGTCGCCTGATGGCATTGACTGTCATCGTAAAAGCCGATGACAATGCGCCATGCTCAATCCTCTCTGGCTCAAGACGTTCGCGACCGTCACGAACTGCCGCAGCTTCACGGAAGCGGGCAAGCGGCTCGGTCTGAATCAGTCGAGCGTAAGCGAACATATCCGGCGCCTCGAAGAAAACGTCGGCAGGCGCCTCTTCATACGCGATACCCATTCGCTTGCGATGACAGCCGATGGCGAAGCGCTGCTCGTGCATGCGAACGTGATCCTGCAAGCCATCAACCGCGCGGAGTCGCAGTTTCGCAAGCCGCGGCTGAAGGGGCGCGTGCGTCTCGGCACATCCGACGATATCGCGCTCGGCGCACTGCCCAACGTGCTCGCCGCGTTTCGCCATGCGCATCCCGATGTGGAACTGGAACTCACGATCGGCATGACGAGCCGCCTGTACGAACTGCTCGATGCGGGGTCGATCGATCTGCTCGTCGGCAAGCGGCGCCTCGGCGAGCGGCGCGGCACGCAGTTGCTGCGCTCACGCCTCGAATGGATCGCGCGGCCCGGCACGGTGGTCGATGTCGGGCAGCCGTTGCCGCTGGTGCTGGTCGCGGAGCCGAGCGTGACGCGCGCCGTCGTGCTGAACGCGCTCGCGGAAAAAGGCATCGGCTGGGAGGTGGTGTGCACGAGCAGCAGCCACGCCGGCTGCATTGCCGCCGCGCGCGGCGGCCTCGGACTGACGGCGAAGTCTCAGTATGTGTCGGCGCGCGGGCTCGCGGCGCCCATCAACAGCGCGAGTTTGCCCGCGCTGCCCCACGTCGAATTCATCGCGCTTGCCGCGAAGCGGCTCAGTCATCCCGCAGGTACGCTGCTCGAACTGTTGCAGGGCAGCGATCTGAGCGGCGGATGGATGAGCGAATGAACGTTCGCGCGGTTGACGTGCTGGACGTGTGCTTGAGGTGTGCCTTATGTGCTTGACGCTGCTTGACGCGCGTATCGCTCGCGTCTTGCTTCGTGTGCGCTACTTGCGTCTCTTCGCCGCCAATCCGTCGAAGTCGATCGACGTCAGTTCGCCGATCCGTTCGATCGTAATGTCGGGCTCGGGATACTTCGCGATCTCCGCTTCGTCGAGCGCATAGTGACCTTGCCTCGGAAAGATCGTGGTCAGCCGGTCGCCCCATTGCTCCTTCATCGCCGTGAGGATGCGCAGCTTGTCGTCGACCATCACATAGTGGCGTGCGGGAAAGTGCGCGATCACGTCGTCGAGCATCTGTTCCTTGTGGATATAGATCAGCACTCGCCCTTCGACTTCGTCCCACAGCCCCGCGCGCGACACCTTGCGCGGCTGGAACACGACATCGCCGTCCGAGAGAATCGCCGTCTGGCCGAACTGGCTCGCGTAGCGAAGCGCATCGAGCGCGCCAGGAAAAATGCGGTTCGCAAACGGATAGTCGATCAGGTAGCAGGACATCAGCAATAGCTGCGTGTCGTCCTGACGCTCATGTCGATAGCGCTGCAATGCGCCGAGATAGTCCGCGTATCCGAGTTCGCCGCGCAGGTCTTCGAAAATCCGCCAGTAGCGCGAGCTGTTCGCCTCTCCGAACTGGCGCATCATGTGCATCCGCAGATCCTGCAGGACGTGATCGTTGTCGAGCAGTGTGTTGTCGACATCGAACAGAAAGACAACGTCGTTGCTTGACGGTGTGTTCATGCACGTTACCTCGCATCGGTCGTCTGTATCGATTGAGCAGGCCGGGTGGCGCTGCTTGCGTCTTGGGCGTGCTTGCGCGCTTGCGTTCTTGCGCTGGCGCGCGAAAGCTCGATGCGAGCACAGCGCGCGAGTGCCGCCTGCCGCGCGTCGTGTTGCGCTGAGAGTTTCGAACAAGCGACGAAGTTCGCTGTCCCGGCTAACACGCGATCAGCCGAAAGACTAGCACTGTCGTCGAATAGGCGTCGGTGAGGGGCACTGGAAAGATTGGCGCGATTTGCTTTCATGCGCTGACGGGCACGGGCGGATTAGCTCTGGTGCGGCGCGTGTATCCGTTGTATTGACCGCACGGCGTGTAGACGGGGTGTAGCTGCGTAGCAGTTGGCCGGGGGGCTGCGGGCCGGACCGTTAGTTGCGCTTGTGCAAGCACCCAGGGAGTGGACTGCGAACGCGAATCGCCAAGTGGCATGACTTGACCTGATGCCACCTCATAACGTATCGTTTTGCGACGTTACTTACTTATGGCAGATCGGCTCCTCATGCATTCCCGCTTCGACCGCTTCAGAACGACTCCGCTCGGACAGCAGCTTGAAAGACTGCTCGTCGGGCGGGATCGCTACATCGAATTCGCCGCCCTGTCGCGCGCGGGCGTTGCGGCTATCGCCGCCGTCACGGACGAAATCGCGGAGAAATTCCCCGAGATCGAGCAGGACACGACGGCGCGTCAGTTCTGCGGCGCGATGATCGCGGAAGTCATGCGACAGCACGGCCACGAAGTCACGCAGGCGCGCGGACGTGTCGCCGGTGCGCTGTTCAGCTATGGCGCGGTGTTCAGCCCGCAGCCGATCCTGCTGCCATTCTCAGGCGTCATCGAAGCGCTCTCGCAGATGCCTGCCGCCTTCTCTGCTTTCGCCTCGCACATACCGAATGCTCGGTGGTCACAGCGGCCAAAGGGTACGGGCTTTGCGCCTGTCGAGCACGCCTGTCACTTGCGCGACCTCGACGCGATCTTTGCAGACCGGATCGCAGCCGTGCGGAACCGGCATTTGCCCGTCATCGATTCCGTCGACGGAACGGTACTCGCGGAAGAACGCGACTATCTGCATCAGGACATGACGGCAGCCGTCAATGCATTCGCGCAATCGCGCAAGCATCTGTGCACGATGCTGAAGAAGCTGAAGCCCGAGCAACTCGCGCGTTGCGGCCTGCGCGACGGCACGCGGCGCATGACACTGGAAGAGCTTGTGCGCGAACTTCTCGATCACGACCGCACGCACCGTCTGGAAATGGACGAACTCGAGGCGGAACTGAAGCAGACGCAGGATCGACGCAAAGGCCAGAAAAGAGCATGAGCACTCGCCCTCCCGTCGTTTTCATTCACGGCTTTTTCGGTCCGCTAAACGCGACGGAGTTCGCTGAGGATGACGCCGTTAAGCGTTCGTCACGCCGCGTGCTCGCACCCGACCTGCTGGGTTATGGCGAATACCAGCATGTCCCGTTCGATGCGATTACCCTCCGCGCGCAGGCCGAGCACATCAGCCGTTCAATAGAGCAGCAGTTTGGCGACGAAACAGTCGACGTCGTTGGGCATTCCGTCGGCGGCGCAATCTCGATGCTGCTTGCCCACGCGCATCCTGAGCGTGTGCGAAGGATCGTCAATATCGAAGGCAATTTCACGCTGGATGATGCGTTCTGGTCGGCGTCGGTCGGCCGCATGAGCGACGCCGATGCAACCGCTCTGCTCGAACGCTTGCGCGCCGATCCGCTCGAATGGCTGCGCGGCGCGGGAGTCGATGCGACACCCGACATGCGCGATGCAGCCGCGCACAGCCTCGCGCGTCAACCCGCGTCGACGCTGAGAGCGATGGGGCAATCCGTCGTCGCGACGACGGGCGACAAGCTATATCTTTCGATCGTGCGCAAGGTCTTCGGGACGCATCCCGTTCACCTGATCGCCGGCGAGCATTCACGCGACGGCTGGCATGCGCCGGACTGGGCGTCGATCGAATGCGCGAGCTTCCAAACCATCGAAGGGGCTGGACACATGA
Source organism: Paraburkholderia diazotrophica (assembly GCF_900108945.1). Taxonomy (GTDB): domain Bacteria; phylum Pseudomonadota; class Gammaproteobacteria; order Burkholderiales; family Burkholderiaceae; genus Paraburkholderia; species Paraburkholderia diazotrophica. Next base: position 56,047 of record NZ_FNYE01000027.1, read on the forward strand.
TGATGCTGGAGCGACCGCACGCGTTTGCAGCCGCGCTCCGGTACTGTCTCGACTGATACGCGCCGCCCCAACGCGCCAATCTCATCAATGACACGAGCCATATCTGCATGCGGCGCACCGCGCGCACAGGATGCGCACGCCGATTCACGGGCCATGGCGCTGCGCATCCAGCGTGCTATCGTCGTACAAAGGAACATCGACTCGCCCGCTTGCCGCCCAACCCCTCGATGACAGCCGTCCAGCCCGCCCGCTTCCCCGATGACCTCGACGCCGTGCGCGCGATCTTCCGCGAGTACGCGGACAGCCTCGGCGTCGATCTGTCGTTTCAGTCATTCGATGCCGAACTGGCCTCGCTGCCCGGGAAATATGCGCCTCCGGCCGGCGCGATTCTGCTTGCATGGCGCGATGGCCGCGTGATCGGCTGCGTCGCGCTGCGGCCGTTCGAGTACGACATCTGCGAGATGAAGCGCCTCTATGTGCGTGAGGAAGGCCGCGGCCAGCAGCTAGGCAGGCGTCTTGCGTAAGCCGTCGTGCACGCGGCCAGAGAAGCGGGCTACAGGAAGATGCGGCTCGATACGCTGCCGACCATGCAGGCGGCTCAGCGGCTTTACGCGTCGCTCGGGTTCAGGCCTATCTCCGCGTATGTGTTCAATCCCGTCGAGGGCACACGTTTTCTCGAACTCGATTTGTGAAGCGGTCCATTGCGCTTCATGCATCAGCGGCAGTATCTGTGGCACGCAAAGCAGCGGCGGCGCGCGCAACACACGCCGCGCACGCCGCCGCCATCGCTCAGCCCACGATCAGACTCCGCCTCCCACGGTCCTGATGCTCTTCCACTGCCCCTGCTCGACCTGGAACAGCGTATAAGGCGGCTTGATCAGATCGCCGTAAGGATCGAACGTGATCTTGCCCGTCACGCCCGTCAGCGAAACCTTGGCGAGGCTGTCGACGATCTTCTGCCTGTCGAGTGAATTCGCGTCGTGGATCGCCTTCAGCATCGCGAGCGCGGCGTCGTACGCAAACGGCGCGTACAGTTCCACGTCCTGGTTGAAGCGCGCCTTGTAGCGCTTGCCGAAGTCCTGCGCGGCGGGCAGCTTGTCGAGCGCGGGACCGGGTTCGAGGTCCTGCGTGCGTTCGCCGGAAGCGCCGGCGATCTGCAGGAACGCGTTGCTCTTCAGCGCGCCCGCGCCGAACAGTTGCGCCGTCATGCCGAGCGAGCGCATCTGCTTGACCAGCATCGCGCCCTGTTCGTCCAGTCCGCCGAAAAAGATCAGATCGACATTCTTGCTCTTCAGCGAAGTCAAAATTGCGCGGAAGTCGACAGCCTTGTCGTTCGTGAATTCGCGATCGACGATATTGCCGTTCGCTTCCTTCGCGCCTTTTTCGAATGCATCGGCAAGACCCTGGCCGAACGCCGTGCGGTCGTCGATGATGCCGATCCGCTTCGCCTTCATCTGCTCGACGACGAAGTGCCCCGCCACCACGCCGCCCACGCCGTCATGTCCCATCGTGCGGAACACGTTCTTGAAGCCCTGCTTCGTCAGTTGCGGATTGGTCGAGCCCGGCGTGATCATCGCGACGTTGGCGTTGTGATACACCGCGGATGCGGGAATGCTGCAGCCCGAATTGTAATGGCCGATCACGCCAACCACGCCATCGTCGACGAGCTTTTGCGCGACCTGGATCGCGACGCGCGGATCGGCCTGATCGTCCTGCACGTCGAGCACGAACTTGACGGGCTTGCCGGCGACGGTCGGATGTTTCGCGTTCTCTTCGTCGATGGCGAGTTGCGCGCCATATTGCAGGTCCTTGCCGACCCGCGCGACAGGCCCCGTCAGCGGGCCGACAAAGCCGATCTTGACCACTTCCGGATCGGCGGCCGATGCAACTGAAGCGGCGAACGACGCATGCGCTGCAAGAGCGCACACCGCCAGCCTGATGATCCATGTACGTCGATTCATGATGCGCTCCTGTCGATAGAAAATGCCGCGCGTTTTGCCTGTCGACTGACCCGATGCGCGACGCGTCGAAGTCGTCCGGGTGTGTCCAGTGTGTGTCCGGTGTGTGTCCATTCAGAACCGGGTTGCCGCGTAGCGGGCCAGGTCGAGCGGCGGCGCGCGCCGCGCGACGAGATCCGCGACGATACGCCCGCTCACGCCCGCCAATGTCAGCCCGAGATGCTGATGACCGAATGCGTAGATCACGCGCTCGCTTGCGCTTGCGCAGCCGAGCACGGGCACGCCGTCGGGCAGCGTGGGCCTGAAGCCGAGCCACGCGCTGTCGGGCTGCTGCAATGCGGGCAACGCGCGCTTCGATGAAAACGTCAGCAGATCGAGCAGCGAACGGTTGCGCACATCGCTGAAGCCGCCCAGCTCGACCGTGCCGGCGACGCGAATGCCCTCGTCCATCGGCGTCATGTAGAAGCCTCGCTCGGCCCAGCCGACCGGCCGCGAAATCAGTTGCGACGCGCCGCGATAGCGCACGTGATAGCCGCGCTCGGTATCGAGAGGCACGCGGTCGCCGCATTGCGCCGCGAACTTCGCCGAGCGCGCGCCCGTCGCGACGACGACATGATCGAAGCGGCGCGGCGTGCCGTCGTCCGTCGTCAGCGTGACGCCGTCCGATGCGGGCGCCAGCGCGCTCACGCTCTTGCGTTCCAGTTCGAGGCCGCGCGCGGCGAGTACATCGTAGAGCGACAGCAGAAAGCGCTGCGGATCGGATAAATGCCAGCTGTCGCGAAACAGCACGCCGCGTTCGAAGATCGGCGCGAGCGAAGGCTCCAGCTCGCGCACCTCTTCGCCCGACAACACGTCGAACGAAACGCCTAGCCGCTCGCGCAGATTCAGCGAAGCGCGCGACGCATCGAACGACGCGCCGCTCGAATACAGATACAGGCATTCGCGCGGCCGCACGAACTTCGCCAGCTCGCACTCTTCGAGCAACGGCGCGTAGCCCGCCTGCGCCTGCGCAAGCAGCGCAGCGAGCGCGCTCGCGCTTGCTTCATAGCGGCGCTGCGTCGAGTTGATCATGAAGCGCACGAGCCACGGCAGCACGTGCGGCAGATAACTCCAGCGCAAGCGGAACGGGCTCTCGCTCGACAGCAGGAAGCGCGGCAGATCGCGGAACACCGACGGGTTGTTCACGGGTATGCAGCCATACGGCGCGAACGTGCCCGCGTTGCCGTACGACGCGCCCTGCGCGACGCCGGACGGATCGAACAGCGTCACGCGGTGCCCGTCGCGCATCAGCCAGCCGGCGCTCGCAAGCCCGATGAAACCCGCGCCGACAATGCCCACTTCCGCCATCAACGTTCTCCCTGCATCGCGCGTGCATCGGCTGCGAGATAACCCGTGCGCGTGCCTTCGTCCGCGGCGCGCCGTTTCGTGCCGAGCAGCCACGCCGCCGATGCAACCGCGAGACTCGCAATGCTCGCCATCAATTGCGGACGCAGTGACGCATCCGTGCCCATCGCGATCAGCACGCCGACGATCGCCGCCACGACCGCATACGAGAGCCACGGAAAGAGCCACACAGGCAGCTCGGGCTTCTCGCCCTTTTGCTCGAGACGCCGGCGGATGCGAATCTGCGCGAGCGCCGTCGCGAGATAGACGAACAGCATCACGGCACCCGATGCGTTCACGAGAAACAGGAACACGCCCTGCGGCGACACGATGGCCGCGACGATTGCCACATAGCCGACCACGCTGCTCAGCAACACGGCAAGACGGGGCACGCGCGACGGCGTGAGGCGCAACAGCGCGCGCGGCGCATCGCCGCGACCTGCGAGACGGAACAGAATCCGCGACGACACGTACAGCCCCGAGTTCAGCGCCGACAGCACGGCGACCAGCACGATTGCGTTCATGATGTCCGCCGAGCCCGGCACGCGCATCGTTTCGAGCGCGGCGACGAATGGCGAATGGCCCGTGACGATGCTGGTCCACGGCACGATGCACGCGATCAGGAACATCGAGCCGACATAGAACGTGATCACGCGCAGGATCACCGAGCGCGTCATCGCGGCAACGCTCTTCGCGGGATTATCGGATTCGGCAGCGGCGATAGTCGCGATTTCCGCGCCGCCGACGGCGAAGATCACGGTCGGCACGGCCGCGAACACCGACATCGCGCCGAACGGCAGAAAGCCCTGCGCTGCCGTCAGATTGCGCACCGCGCTGTGCGTATGGCCGAGACCGAAGACCCACGCGGCGCCGATCGCGATGAACACGATGATGGCCGCGACCTTGATCGACGCGAACCAGAACTCGAACTCGCCATACGACTTCACCGACATCAGGTTGACGAACGTCATCACCGACAGCAGCACGAGCCCGATCATCCACACGGGCGCGGGAATCCAGCGCTGCAGGATCGCCGCGCCCGCGACCGCTTCCACCGCGACGACGATCACCCAAAAGTACCAGTAGAGCCAGCCGCTCGTGAAGCCCGCCCAGTCGCCGAGCCCGATGCGCGCGTATTCGGTGAACGAGCCCACGCCCGGCACGGCCAGCGCCATTTCGCCGAGCATGCGCATCACGAACAGCACGACGATGCCCGCCACCAGATACGACAGACATGCTGCCGGCCCGACCGTGCTGAGCGTCGCGCTGCTGCCCACGAACAGCCCCGCGCCGATGATGCCGCCGAGCGAAATCATCGTGACGTGCCGCTGACGCAAGGCGACGCCGAGACGCGGCGCCGCGTTGTCCTGTGTGCCGCGCGATGCGCGCCCGTTTGTCCTGCTCTCTGCCATGCGTCATCTCCTTCCAGCCCGATTCAGCGATTCAAAACCACACAAAACCCGATCAACCTGGCTCAAAGAATCACACAACATTTTTTTGTGTGCAATTAAAAGCCTCATTGTGTGGTCCAGGACTTTCCCTGGCGCGGTTGGGCGCGTTCCTTGCCATGCCTGAAAACGAAGGCAAGAAGGTATATATCTGGTATAAAATCCGGCGAACTGGCACAAACGGGCAGACAAAGCCTGTTTTGTATGGAGACAGGGCAAGACAATGGCTTCCAGCAAACCCAAGGCAGCGAACGGCAACGGTGCGACGGCCGAAGTCGACCAGACAAACGGCGACCAGGTCCAGACAAAACGCGCGACCTACATCGAGGTGTCGGCGTCGATCGAAGATGAGATTCGCGGCGGCGTCTATCCGCCCGGCAGCCGCCTGCCGCCGCAACGTCAGCTGGCGACGGAGCTCGGCATCAATGTGTCGACGGTTTCGCGCGCGTACAAGGAATTGCAGTTGCGTGGGCTCGTGATCGGCAGCAAGCGGCGCGGCTCGCTCGTGACGGGCGGCGCGATGCCGCGCGTCGAAACGGCTGCGGCGCCCAATGCCACACCGGGCGGCGCAATCGACCTGACCGTCAACCGGCCCGCGACGGGTGAATTCCTCGCGTGTCTCGCTGCCACGCTCGCCGAGTTGCCGCGCGATCCGCGCTATGCGTCGCTACAGGAATATCAGCCGCCGCAGGGGCCCGCATGGGCGCGCGCCGCGGGCGCGAAGTGGACGGCCGCACCCGGATTCACGCCATCGCCGGAGCATCTGGTCGTGACGAGCGGCGCGCAGCACGGTCTGTATGCCGTGCTCAACAGCCTGATCGGCACGGACGGCGTGATCATCGCCGACCGTCTCACCTACTACGGCCTGAAAGCGCTCGCGCCCGTGTTCCAGTTCGAAATCGTCAGCGCGCCGAGCGACCGCGACGGGCTCATCACCGATGAAGTGGAGCGCATCTGCAGCCGCGTGCCCGTAAAGGCGATCTTCACCGTGCCGAATCTGCAGAACCCGACCGTGACGACGATGAGCCTCGAACGGCGCGTCGCGCTCGTCGATATCGCGCGCCGCCATGGCGTCGCGATCATCGAGGACGATGTCTACGGTCCGCTCGTTTCGCAGCGCCTGCCGACGCTCGCGAGCCTGTGCCCGGAGCTGACGTTCCATATCGCCGCGACCTCGAAGATTCTCGCGCCGGGACTGCGGCTCGGTTATCTGCTGAGCCCGCCCGAGCGTTCCGCGCTCGCGGCCGAAGCCGTGCGCACGACCGCGTGGATGCCCGCGCCGATGTCGATGCTGATCGCGACGATATGGATCGAAGATGGCACCGCGCGACGCATCATGGACTCGCAGCTCGCCGAGATTCGCGTGAGGCACGATCTGGCGCGCCAGATTCTGCCGCAGGAATGGCTCGACTCCGATCCCGCGTGCATGTTCGTGTGGCTGAGACTCCCGCCGCCGTGGCGCGCGGACGACTTCGCCGCCAATGCGAAAGCACGCGGCGTGGTCGTGATGCCTTCGTCGGCGTTTGCCGTGGACCGCGCCGAAGTCGAGCACGGCGTGCGGATCAACCTTGCGTGTGCGTCGTCGCGCGAGCAGCTGGTGAGCGCGCTGCAAACGCTCGCGCAAGCGCTGCGCGATCGTCCTCGCGCGTTGTTCGGCACGATCTGACTTTGCGGCGCAGGCTGCGCGGCTAGCGCTTCGCGGAAACAAGGACGCGCCGCTCGGAACACAGAAGCCGGTCGGCCAGTTCCATCAGATTGGCGGCGAACAGCGAAGGACTCCATTTGTCGACGGACTGTCGCGCCCGCTTCGACATCGCGTCCCGTAGCGCATCGTTCAGCGCCAGCATCTGCATTTTCTCCGCGAGCGCATCGGCGTTGCCCGGCTCGACCACGAACCCGTTCACGCTGTCTTTCACGAGTTCGTCCGCTGCGCCGCATGTCTGCGTGACGATCGCCGTCTTCGACGCGGCGAATGCCTCGTTGACGCACAGCCCCCATTGATCGAACTCGCTGCCGAGCACCATGAAGTCGCACAACGCATACACGGCAGGCATCTGCGCGTTCGGAACGGGATCGAGAAAACGGACGTTCTCGTCGAGCTGCATGCTCGACACGCGTCCCTCGATCGCGCGCATATCGGGCCCATGTCCGACCAGCACGAGCGAGATGCCTTTATCCGCGAGTCCCGTGCGCGCGTACGCATCGACGACGACATCGACGTTCTTGCGCGGCACGAAGCGGCTCACGCACAGCACGTAGCGCCTGGGCAGCGCGTAACGGCGGCGCGTTTCGGATTCGGAAGCGCGCGCGTTATCAGCGAGCCGCGCGAAGCGCTCGACGTCGATCACATCGAAGCCCACACGCGAGCGTTCGAGCGGAATGCCGAGCGTCTGCGCATAAGCGCGATGTCTTTCTCCCGCGACGAGCGCGCCGTCGAAGCGGCACACGAGCGCCCGCTTGAGGCGTTCCTTGAAGCGGTGCCTCACGCCGTCATCGAGCTTCGAGTCCGACATGTAGATGATGCGGAACGTGCCCGCTGTCCGTCGGATCAGATAGAGCCACAGCGAGTAAGGCGTGTGATAGCCGAGCGTGACGACGACATCGGGCCGCAGCGTTCTCGCGATGCCGGCGAGCTTGTACGCGACGCTGGCCCAGCGTCCGCCCGCATCGGTGACGTCGGGTTCGAGGGTGACGGCGCGCGCGGGCTCTTTGCCGAAGAAGGCGTCGCGGGTCAATTGAGGGAAAGCGTAGACGCCCGAGCGCCCAAAGATCTCGACGAGGAAAATCTCGTCGCCTCGCCGTTCGACGAGTTTCTTCAGCGCTTCGTATCGTGGCACGTGGTAATCACCCAGATGCCCGATTACAAACATCATACGCATGCACACCCTCCAGACCGATGTTGACGATGAACGCCAGACGATTGCTCGAACGGATGCTTTCGGCTGACCTTAACTCAACAGGCGGGGCATGCATGTGTCGATCTGGCACCACGTCCGAAAACAGCGATGAATTGGCAAAAGAAACATAGGTATGACGATCGGCACCTTACGGGCCGTATACGGGCCGAATACGGTCGTCATACCCTGCCGGACGGACAGGATTCGATCGACGCGTCATGTGACAAATGCAAGTGACAAATACAAGTAGCGGAATTCGCTGCGTGCTACACGCCGCCGTTCTCGACGACGCGCCCTTCGGCGCGCCAGCGCAGCATCCCGCCCGCGAGATTGGCGACGTCTTCGAATCCGGCCTGACGCAGTATCACGGTCGCCTGGGCAGAACGTCCGCCCGCGCGGCAGACGGTGACGATGGGGCGCTCGTTGCCGATTTCCTTCGCACGCACGGCCAGTTCGCCGAGCGAGATCAGCTTCGCTTCGGGAATGCGGCCAAGCGGTCCGTCGTATTCATCGCGCTCGCGCACGTCGATGATCTGCACCGATTGCAGATGTTCTTCGAGCCATTGCGGATGGATTTCCCAGATGCCGGCGAACGTGTACGTCAAAGGCGCCCAATCGGGCTCGGGCTTTTTCGACGGATCGCCTGGCGCGACACCGCACTTCATGTTCGCGGGCACCGCGACGTCGATCTGCCGTGGATGCGCAAGTCCGAGGTTCGTCATATAGCCCGCAAAATCGTCCTCGCACAACTCGCCGCCCAAGCGCGGATTGAAACGCCGCTCTTCGGCGACGCTCGTCACCGTGAGGCCGCGATAGTCGTGCGCCGGATAGAGCAGACACGTCTCGGGCAACGAGAAAATCTGCTCATGGACCGCACGAAAGAGCGCATGCGGATTGCCCTGCTGGAAGTCGGTGCGCCCTGTGCCGCGAATCAGCAGACAGTCGCCCGTGAAGGCCATCGACTGATCGTCGAGCACGAGGCTGATGCACCCGCTCGTGTGGCCGGGCGTGGCGCGCACTTCCAGATGACGCGCGCCGAATGCGATCGTGTCGCCGTGCTTCAGATAGCGGTCCGCGCCTTGCGCATCGCTTGCCGCCGAGATCGCGATCTGGCTGCCCGTGCGCTGCTTGAGCATCCACGCGCCCGTCACGTGATCGGCGTGAACGTGGGTGTCGATCGTATAAAGCAGATGCAGTCCGAGTTCGTCGAGCAGCGCTGCATCGCGCCGCGCCTGTTCGAAGACGGGATCGACGAGCACGGCCTCGCGCGTGCCGCCATCGGCGAGCAGATAGGTGTAGGTCGACGATTGCTGGTCGAACAGCTGTCTGAAGATCAGCACGCTTATGTTCTCTCGACTTGTATCAGGAAGCGGCGGGGCGTTGGCTTCATCGGCTTGCCCCGTTCATGCGGCCATTGCCGTCATCGTCTTTGTCTGGCGGGTATCACGCCGACGCGCGCACGCGCTTCGAACGCACGCGCATCGGCGTATCGATCAACTTCTCACTTCGGCTGCTGCACGTAGCGCAGATAAGGCTTCAGCGTCTTGAAGCCCTGCGGATACTTCTCTTTCGCGGCATCGTCGGAAACGGAAGTCGGAATGATGACATCGTCGCCCGGCTTCCAGTTCGCGGGCGTTGCGACGGTATGCTTCGCCGTGAGCTGCAGCGAATCGAGCAGACGCAGCACTTCGTCGAAATTGCGGCCCGAGCTCATCGGATAGACGAACATCGCCTTGACCTTCTTGTCCGGTCCGATCAGAAACACCGAACGTACCGTTGCGTTGTCGACAGCCGTGCGCGGACCGCCGCTCGCGTTCGGGTGGATCATGTCGTACAGCTTCGCGACGTGCAGATCCGCATCGCCGATCATCGGATAGTTGACCGCATGGCCTTGCGTCTCTTCGATGTCCTTGACCCACTTCGTGTGATCGCTGACGGGATCGACGCTGAGCCCGATGATCTTCGTGTTGCGCTTTTCGAATTCAGGCTTGAGCCCCGCCATATAGCCCAGCTCCGTCGTGCAGACGGGCGTGAAGTCCTTCGGATGCGAGAACAGGATCGCCCAGCCGTCACCAATCCATTCATGAAAACGGATCGTGCCTTCAGTGGTTTCCGCAGTGAAATCGGGAGCTTCTTCTCCTAGTCGAATCGCCATCTTCATCCTCCATAAGAAAGGTGCGAGCAGATCAATGAACCGCCGCCGTCGTCCCGAGCGTCGGCGTTGAGTACGGATTGAAACGTTCAGCGCATAGCTTCTATAGCGTAGAACAATTTGCAGCTTTCGCGAACCGGATGTGAGCGACCGCTTTTTTGTGGCGTGGACGGTGCGGAAGCGGTCAAGAAAGGCAAGCGGTGATTCGCGGCATCACATCGCGCCGCCCGTGCCGGATGAAGACGTCGATGTCCCCGCGAACGGATGCGCCTGGCCCGCCGTCGACATCAACGAGACGGCGGCGGGATCGGGCATGCCGTTCGCGTCGATGGCTCCCGCTTTCGCGAGCGCTTCGAGATCGCCGTCGACGCCCGCTTGCCCGACGACAAACGGCGTCGTGAGAAACGCGGGCACTGTCAGCGTGACGGCGTAGTGCTGTTGCAGGTTCGTCACGGCCGCCGATTGCGCGGCCAGCACATCGTCCTGGTTCGACAGCACCCTCTGGAACTGCGCATTGCCTGGGAAGCCTGCGATCAGGTTGGCCTCGCTCGTACCCAGTTGAGCGGCAAGATAGACCAGCATCAGCTCGGTTTCGGGCGTCGTATTGAAGGTGCCGCTGGCGAATACGGGCGCATGCAGCGTCGTGCTGCCGGAGGTCACGGTTACGATGCACGGCAGCGTCGCATTGAACGTGACGCTGTAGTGTCCGCCGCCGTCCGAGAGCGTGGAGCCGGAACCCTGCGCACAACTGGCGCTCACGTTTGCACTGGCCAGCGCCCTGCCCGTCGCGGCCGTACCGGACAACGTGACGCTTTGTGCGCTCGAAGCCGTACAGCTATCGAACCCGATGCAAAAGCTGCCGCCGCCGCACGCGCCGAGCGTCGCGAGCGAAGCCGCGCAAAGTGCAGCCAACGTCTGGCGAACGAAACGCGCGTCGCGAATGGTCATGGCCGTCTGCCGTCGATGGGAGCGATCACGAGAGGCCCGCCCAATGAAACGAACCACAGTAGCGGGCGCTGCTCGTGATTTTAGGCCCGATCCGCAAGGCCGTTCGCGCAAGCGCGTCAAACGCGCTCCTCGATCGGCCCGACGCTTTGGCCGTGCACATGGTCGCTTCGGCCAGGCACGCAGCCGCCAGCGCGCGAACGTTTCGCGACCATCGACGTCGCCGGCACTACTGAATCCGCTCCGTCAGCCGACCAACGAACTTCCAGCCGCGCTCCTGGCTCCACAAGTAAGTGAAGCCGGTCGGCCCGTCGATGAACACCGTCAGCGGCTTGCTGGGCGATTGTGCGAAGCCGGGGTCTTCAGTCGAATGCGATACGTCGACGGGTCCGATACGCTCGGAGACCTGTTCCGCAGCAGTCGTAGCCGGGTTCGCGCTCCATCCGTCATTGGCGGCGTATGTGAGCCGCACGGCGCTGCCTGTTGGCGACTGGACCAGCAACGTCAGTGGTCCGTTGCCCGACGACGCTGCAGCGACACAGGGCGCGGCAAGGTTGGGAGCGACAGGTTCCGTCGCAATGTTCGACACGGCCCCTTCGCTTGCGGCCGCCAAAGCCATTGAGCTCATCGCGCCAAAAGTCGCGGCCAGAAGTCCACGGAGTACGAACGCGGCAGCATAGGTATCGGAACGTTTCATGCTGTCCTCCCGCTAAGTGATTCGACGAAAAAGCGCGGGACTTCACGCACCGGGAGCGGCCGCGCGTTCGACTGCGAACGTCGACGCGGAGCGGCGAATACGCGATACGTGTGGCTCAGTGCAGTGTCCGGCGCCATCGACTGCTAGACGATCCGCGCGCGAGCGAATGCAACGGGAATAAAGCGCAATGGGGTATACCCGCTCACACGAATAGGCCCGCCGAGAATCGCGCATCGAGCGTGAAGCTTTTCATCGCCCCTTGGCTGCTCACGACAACTCGATTACTCTGTTCAATGCAATCGCACGAGCGGCCCCGCACGCAATCCGTTCAGCGCGCACGGCCTGCTGTCGAGACAGGCAAGCGAAAATCTTTCGCAGCCGTTCCACTTTTGTTCGACGTTGCGGAGCCTCCGGCTGCCTGGCGGCACCCGTCAGCCGCTGGAGGAGAACTCGCGATGAGCAACGAACCAACGCCTGAAAGCGGAGCGCCCGAGCATCGACATGCGGCGGACGAGAGCCGCGCCATCGAGGACGACGGCACGCTCGAAGACCCGAGCGTGCGCGATCATCCGCGTTACCAGCAGATGTTTCCCGTCCTCTCCGATGCCGAGATCGATCGCGTGCGCCGCTTCGGCAATCTGTGCCGTTACGCGAAAGGCGAGTTGCTTTATCGCGCGGGACATCTCTGCCTAGGCATGTTCGTCGTGCTGTCGGGGAAGGTCCGCATCGTCGGCCGCGACGGCCTCGGGCATGAGCGGATGATCCACACATACACGAAGCGCGGCGAGTTTACGTCGGACGTGACGCAGCTCTCCAGCAAGCCCGCCGTCGTCGATGCGCATGTAGTCGAAGATGTCGAAGCGATCTTGCTCAGACCCGACGAACTCAGCGCGATGATGATCAGCGAAGCCGATCTCGGCGAGAAGATCATGCGCGCGCTGATTCTGCGGCGCGTGCTCGTGATCGAACGCGGACACGGCGTCGTGCTCGTCGGCCCTTCCGGTAATGCGCGGCTGCTCGCGTTGCAGAACTTCCTGCGGCGCAACGTGTTTCCGAGTCTGACGCTCGATGCGCAGCAGGACGCCGAAGCGATCGCGCTGCTCGAACGTCTGACGCCGCAGCCCGATGACTTTCCTCTCGTCGTGTGTCCGAACGGCACGGTGTTGCGCAACCCTGACGAAGGCCAGCTCGCGTCGTGTCTCGGACTGATACCCGAGTTCGATCAGACGCATGTCTACGATGTGGCCATTGTCGGCGCCGGACCGGCGGGTCTCGCGACGGCCGTGTATGCCGCATCCGAAGGGCTGTCGGTTGCGGCGCTCGATTGCCGCGCCCCAGGCGGCCAGGCGGGCACGAGCTCGCGTATCGAGAACTATCTGGGCTTTCCGACGGGCATCACAGGACAGGCCCTCGCGGGACGCGCGTTCGTCCAGGCGCAGAAGTTCGGCGCGCACATCGGCATTCCGTGCGAGGTCAAAGCACTGTTTTGCGACAGCCAGCCGCCATCGATCGAGCTTGCGGACACGCGCCGCATCACGGCGCGCACCGTCGTGATCGCGAGCGGCGCCGAGTACCGGCGTCCCGATGTCGAAGGCCTGGCGCGCTTCGAAGGTTGCGGCGTCTACTACTGGGCGACGCCCATCGAGGCCAGGCTGTGCCGCAAGGAGCCCGTGCTGCTGGTCGGCGGCGGCAATTCCGCCGGGCAGGCGGCCGTGTTTCTCGCATCGCACGCCGAGCACGTGCATATGTTTATTCGCGGCGCGAGTCTCGCGCACAGCATGTCGCACTATCTGGTCGAACGGATCACGTCGCTGCCCAACGTCACGTTGCATACGCGGATCGAACTGACGGCGCTCGAAGGCGATGCGCGGCTCGAACGCGTTCATTATCGCGGCGCGGGCGGCATCGAAGGCAGCATGACCGCGCATCATCTGTTCGTCTTCATCGGCGCCGAGCCGAATACGGGCTGGCTCAAGACCTGCGGCGTGTCGCTCGACAGCAAAGGCTTCGTGCTGACAGGCCCCGACATTCCCGGCTCGGGCCTGCAATCGCAATCGTTGCAGACGAGCGTCGACGGTGTCTTCGCGATCGGCGACGTTCGCTCGGGGTCGACGAAGCGTGTCGCGTCGGCCGTGGGCGAAGGCGCGGCCGTCGTCGCGCAGATTCACCGCTTTCTCGCCGATACACGGCAAACGCATTAGCGTCTTGCGTCGCATCGCATCGACGCTGCGATACGCACATCCAGCACTTTCGTCAGCGCGATATCGACATATCGGGCTGCGGCGGCATCTGCTGCGCGATCGTTTCGCGTCGTCCTCCCGGCACGCGCGCGGATAGAAGCCGCCGCGCGCCGGCAGCGCTACGCGCGCACGCGCGCTTCTGCCCGCTCCGTCTCGCGGGCCATCGCGACGAATGCCGTCAGATAGTCGACTGCATCATCGGATTCGCGCGTGCCGAGAAAGATCTGTTTCGCGATGCCCTTCTTGCCGAGCTGCAGCGGCGTAATCGGCATACGGTCGGCGTACTCTTGCGCGAGCCAGCGCGGCAGCGCCGCGACGCCCCGGCCACTCGCGACCATCTGCAGCATGATGTCCGTCGTTTCTATCACCTTGTGACGCCTCGGCACGACGTTGGCGGGCGTGAGAAATTGCGTGTAGATGTCGAGCCGGTCGGTTTCGACGGGATAGGTGATCAGCACTTCCGAAGCCAGATGCTCAGGCGTCACGTACGGCTCGGTCGCGAGCGCATGGCCGTCCGCGACAACGAGCACCTGCTCGTAATCGAACACCGGCTCAAACTGCAGCCCCGGCTTTTTCAGCGGATCGGGCGTGACGAGCACATCGATCTCATAGCCGAACAGCGCGCCGATGCCGCCGAACTGAAACCGCTGCTTCACGTCGACATCGACATCAGGCCAGCGCGCGAGATACGGCGACACGATCTTGAGCAGCCACTGATAGCACGGGTGACATTCCATGCCGATACGCAGCGTGCCGCGCTCGCCCTGCGCGTACTGCTTCATGCGCGCTTCCGCATGCTCGAACTGAGGCAGCATCCGGTTCGCGAGTCCAAGCAGGTACTGGCCCGCCTGCGTGAGCCGCATCGAGCGACCTTCGCGCGTCCAGACAGGCGTGCCCAGTTGCTGCTCCAGTTTCTTCACGGTGTGGCTCAACGCCGACTGCGTGAGATTCAGCACGTCGGCGGCGCCCGTGAGCGACCCTTGGCGTTCGACCTCTCTGATCACCATCAGATGACTACGTTCGAGCATCCCGCCTCCATGAAAGAACCTAATGCTTGCATGAAATAAATCCATTTTTATTCATACATCGAAAATTCTATCATCGGCTTCAGGCTCTTTTCTCTGGACGGCACAAGAACGATGGTCACGACGCACAACCTTGGTTTTCCGCGCATCGGCGCAAACCGCGAATTGAAATTCGCCCTTGAGAGCTACTGGAAAGGCCAGTCTTCACGCGACGAGCTGAAGGCGGCCGGCGCGCAGCTTCGCGCGCGTCACTGGAAGGATCAGGCGCGACTCGACTTCGTACCCGTCGGCGATTTCGCGTTCTATGACCAGGTGCTCGACATGAGCTTTACGCTCGGCAATCTGCCCGAGCGCGTGCGCGGCTTTCACGGCGATGCGCTCGACAACGCTTTCCGCGTCGCGCGCGGCCGCTCGGCGCACGGCGCGGAAGATCACCACGCATGCCGCGGTGGCGTGGCCGCTGGCGAAATGACCAAGTGGTTCGACACGAACTATCACTACATCGTCCCCGAGTTCGACGCGCACACGCAGTTCTCGCTCGATCCTTCGCGCCTCATCGAACAGCTTGCACAAGCGCGCGCAGCGGGCGTGAACGCGAAGCCCGTGATCATCGGACCCGTCACGTATCTGTGGCTCGGCAAATCGAAGGACGGCTCCGACAAGCTCGCGCTGTTGCCGCGCCTGCTCCCCGTGTACGCGGCGCTGCTCGACTACTTCACGGCGCAAGGCGTCGAATGGGTGCAGATCGACGAACCGGCGCTCGTCACGGAACTCGACGCGAAGTGGCGCGAAGCATTCGTCACCGCCTACGATGCGCTGTCGGCACGGCGCGTGAGGCTGCTGCTCGCGACTTACTTCGGGCAGTTGCAGGACAATCTCGAACTCACGTGCAAGCTGCCCGTCGATGGCCTGCATATCGATGCGATCAATGCACGCGATGAAGTCGCGCAGGCCGCGGCGCAACTGCCGGATACGGCGGTCCTATCGGTTGGCGCGATCAACGGCCGCAATATCTGGAAGACCGATCTGAACGCGGCGCTGCAATGGCTCGAACCGCTGCATCGCACGCTCGGCGATCGCTTGTGGATCGCGCCGTCGTGCTCGCTGCTGCACGTTCCCGTCGATCTGAACAGCGAGCAGAAGCTCGACGCCGAAATCAGATCGTGGCTCGCGTTCGCGCTGCAAAAGCTCGACGAACTGACGGTGCTGGCGGGCGCGCTGAATAACGGCCGCGCATCGGTGGCCGATGCGCTCGATGCGAATGCCGCCGCCATCGAAAGCCGCCGCGTCTCGCCGCGCGTGCACAAACCGGCCGTGAAGGCGGCGATCGCGCGCATCGATACCGCGCTCGGCCAACGCGCGAGCGCATATGCGCAGCGCGCCGAAAAGCAGGCAGCGCTTTTCGATCTGCCCGCTTATCCGACGACCACGATCGGCTCGTTCCCGCAGACGAACGAAATCCGTCACGCGCGCAGCGCGTTCAAGCGCGGCGCACTCGATCAGTCGGGCTACCACGCGGCGATGGAACGCGAAATCGCGCGCGCCGTGAAGGAACAGGAAGCGCTCGGCCTCGACGTGCTCGTGCATGGCGAAGCCGAACGCAACGACATGGTCGAATACTTCGGCGAACAACTCGACGGCTATGCGTTCAGCCAGTTCGGCTGGGTGCAGTCGTATGGCTCGCGTTGCGTGAAGCCGCCCATCCTGTTCGGCGACATCAGCCGCCCGAAGGCGATGACGGTCGAATGGACCCGATACGCGCAATCGCAAACCAGCAAGCCGATGAAAGGCATGCTGACAGGGCCCGTCACGATCCTGAACTGGTCGTTCGTGCGCGACGATCAGCCTCGCTCGGTGTCATGCCATCAACTGGCGCTCGCAATACGCGATGAAGTGCTCGACCTGGAAAAGGCCGGCGTGCGCATCATCCAGATCGACGAGGCCGCGCTGCGCGAAGGGCTGCCGCTGCGCCGCTCGCAATGGAACACGTATCTGCAATGGGCGGTGGAATCGTTCCGCATCGCCGCGAACGGCGTGAAGGACGAAACGCAGATTCATACACACATGTGCTACTCGGAGTTCAACGACATCATCGCGTCGATTGCCGATATGGACGCCGATGTGATCACGATCGAAACGTCGCGCTCCGACATGGAACTGCTGGATGCTTTCGATCACTTCAATTATCCGAACCAGATCGGGCCGGGCGTCTATGACATTCACTCGCCGAACATTCCGAGCGAGGAACACATCGTGAATCTGATGCAGAAAGCGGCGGAGCGGATTCCTGCAGAGCGTTTATGGGTGAACCCGGATTGCGGCCTGAAGACGCGCGCATGGGAAGAAGTGATCCCCGCGCTGACGAACATGGTTGCGGCCGCGCGCACGCTGCGCCAACGGCCCGCTTCACGCGATCGGTGATCCGCTATGGCGATGCCTGAGCCAGCGCATCCCTGACCAGGCTGACTACTGCCGCATGCTCCACGGCGGGCGCAAACCAGGGCGCCCGCCGCGCGCATTGCTGCTGGAGCGCTGTCAGAAACGCGCGGTCGCGGCTCGCGCGATCGAGCAGCGCCGCCAGCGCCTGGTCGTCGCCGGGCGGGAAGTAGCCACCGTAATCGCGGCCCAGCATGCCGATGTTGCCCGCGATGCGGCTCGCCAATACGGGAACGCCCGCGTTCACCGCTTCGATGATCACGTTCGCGCCGCCTTCCATCACACTCGATATGACCATCGCGTCGGCGTTCGCAATGCGTCGCAGCGTGGCGCCGTGCGCCAGTCCCTCGTACCAGACGTAGCGCTGCACCGTGGGCCACGCCCTCGTTTGCAATGTCTGCGCCGCCAGCCGATACTCGTCTTCAAGTGCACGGCCGATGTGGATCAGCCGGACGCGCGAATCGTCGGGCAGCCGCTCGAGCGCGCGCATCGGCGTGCGCGGGTCTTTTTCCGCGCGCATGTGACCGACGAACACGACGTCGAACGTGCGGCGTCGGCGCGTCGAAGGAATTTCTGTTTTGCGCGCCGGCGCGGACTGGTAGATCACACGGCATTTCGCGCGATGCGCAGCCGTCATTTCCGCCAGCCCCTCTTCCTGCAACACGACCAGATGTGTAGCAAGATCGAGCGAACGGCGCGCGGATTCGTCGACGCGAATGTCCCTGTAGAGATCGGTGCCCGTCAGCACGACGACAAGGGGACGATCCGGGCAAGCCTCGGCAAACCTGGCGATACTCGGGGCTGAACGCCGCGCATGCAATGCAATCAGACAGGCGGGCGGCTCGTGTGGGTGATCGGCGGAAGGCCATTCGGCGTCGAGCGACACCTGGTAGTCTGTCCGCAGGAACCTGAACCAGCGATAGGCCGTCTGCCAGTTTCCATTGTTGGCGCTGCGCAGTGCGGGGCTCGCGATGAATATTCTGGCCATGGGAGGACGCATGGTGGTACGGATTGGCAGAGTGACAACACGCAAACTGGACAAGGCCCAACTGGATGCGGCATTCGTCGATGCTCATCGGCAGACGTGGTCGATCCTCGCAGATTTGACGCCCACGCAGATGCAGGTTCCCTGCGACCCCGGCATCAATCCGCCGTTGTGGGAATACGCGCATGTCGCGTGGTTCACCGAACACTGGATACTGCGCGATCCACAACGAAACCCGCAAGGCCGGTTCGCCCCCACGCGCCCTTCGCTGCTCGCAAACGCTGACCGATGGTTCGACTCGGGAAGCGTTGCGCACGACGATCGCTGGCATCTTGACCTGCCACCGCGTGCGGAGATTATCGACTATGCGGACACCGTGCTGGAACAGGTGCGCGCGAAGCTCGTCGCCTCGACGGAATCGGACGACGATCTCTATTACTTCCGTCTCGCGTTGTACCACGAAGACATGCATGCCGAGGCGCTGACCTACATGCGGCAGACGCTTGACTATCCGTCACATATGCCGCTCGCGATGCGGCCCGTCGAGCATCTCGCGGAGACGAGCGAGATCGCGATCGGCGGCGAGACGTTCGAGATGGGCGGATCACAGGACGACGGCTTCGTGTTCGACAACGAAAAATGGCGACACGCGGTGTCCGTCGGGCCGGCGCAGATCGACCGCCAATGCGTGAGCAACGCCCAGTTCATGGAATTCGTCGCGGCGAACGGCTATGAAAACGAACGCTGGTGGTCGAGCGATGGCATCGCGTGGCTCGAGCGCACCGGCCTCAAAGCGCCGAAGCGGTGGCGCGAAACCGCAAGAGCAGGCAGCGGCTCCACGCGCTGGGAGCATCGCTGGTTCGGGCAATGGCAGCCGCTGCCGCTTTCGCAGCCGGTCTGTCACGTCAACGCGTACGAAGCGGAAGCGTTTTGCCGCTGGCATGGCCGGCGCTTGCCGACTGAAGCCGAATGGGAGTACGCCGCGTGCAACGAACTGATCGAATGGGGCGAGTCTGTGTGGGAGTGGATGGCCGATCCCTTCGAGCCGTATGCGGGCTTTTCCGCTGATCCGTACGAGGACTATTCCGCGCCCTGGTTTCATACGCACCGGAGCGTGCGCGGCGCGTCGTTCGTCACACGCGACCGGATGCGCAATCCTCGCTATCGAAACTTTTATCTGCCGCACCGTAGCGATATCTTCGTGGGGTTTCGTACCTGCCGTTGACAGCAAGCTTCATCTGTGGGGTCTTGGGGCGTCGAGATGAGCTTGTCGACGTGCTGTGGCGTTCTGCCGCCCGGAATGGAAAATGGGCGGATGACCATCGTCAATACCCGAGCGACGAAAAGAGGAATACTGATCCACCTGTCGATCTTATTGACTCTGTCACAGCCGCGCGATGCGCGACCCACTATCCATGTTCAAACACATTCTTCTTCCCGTTGACGGTTCCGACGTATCGCGCAGGGCCGTTTCGAGTGCCATCGAATTCGCCCGGATCAGCGGCGCGCGTCTTACGCCCTATACCTGCGTACACGACCAGTGGATTCCAACCGATAACGAACTGTGGCCGGAATACGCATCACGCGCGCACGATGAGGCCCGTGCAGAGCACGTGAAGATCGAGGAAGCCGCCGCTCAAAATGGCGTGCATTGCGTCGGTGCCGCGTCGGTCGCGTCGTCGCCCTATCTCGGGATCATCGCCAAGGCGATAGAGCTCGAATGTGACGTGATCTTCATGGCATCGCATGGCCGGAACCGGGTCAGCAGCCTTTTGCTGGGCAGCGAAACACAGAAGGTGCTCAGCCACAGTACGATTCCTGTCCTCGTCTTCCGCTGAAATTGTTATGCCCTGATTTCGGGTTTTGAGCAGCGCGAAAGAGAATGTGACGAGATCGGCGCCCTTGGACGCCGCTCGTCCATCGGCGCGTGACCGAACGTGCCCGGGTGTTTCGGGATGCTTGCTTGAAGGCAGATCAACGGGAGCGGACCGCCCCTATGCGTTATCCCCTTTCGTCTTTGCTCTCTGTCGTAGCAGGGGATAAGGGAAGCGCAATGCCGAGCACGTCTGCGACTTTGGCGAGCGTGCCATCCCGGCACCATTGACGATATTTCATGTAGCACGTCTGCGCAGGCGGTCCATCACGCGGCAGATGATGCCAGCGCTCGTTTGCGTCAGCACCCATAGGATTGCGTTCAGGAGTTCGCGCGGGTCGCGGGGCACGCGACCGTATCTGCGAGTCCTGTCGCGGGGGAACAGGTGCGCGATCTTGTCCCAATCCTCATCGGACAATGATTGAAGCTCATTGCCTGCCCCACCCTCAGATCCGCTTACGCGAGACTCGCGCAGAGTTCCGGGACGGCCGTGAACAGATCGCCGACAAGACCGTAGTCCGCGACGCCGAAAATCGGCGCCTCTTCATCCTTGTTGATCGCGACGATCACCTTCGAGTCCTTCATCCCTGCGAGGTGCTGGATCGCGCCCGAAATGCCGACCGCGATGTACAGTTGCGGCGCAACGATCTTGCCCGTCTGGCCGACCTGATAGTCGTTCGGCACGTAGCCTGCGTCGACGGCTGCGCGCGATGCGCCCATTGCTGCACCGAGCTTGTCCGCGAGCGGCTCGAGAATCTTCGTGTAGTTCTCGCCGCTGCCAAGACCACGGCCGCCCGACACGATGATGTTCGCCGAGGTCAGTTCCGGACGGTCCAGCTTCGTCACTTCGCGGCTCACGAACTGCGAGATGCCTGCGTCTGCCGCAGCTTCGATCTTCTCGACAGAAGCGCTGCCGCCTTGCGCTGCGACCGGGTCGAAGCCCGTTGCACGCACCGTGATGACCTTGATCGGGTCTTGAGATTGAACCGTTGCAATCGCGTTGCCTGCATAGATTGGGCGCTCGAACGTGTCCGCGCTATCGACAGCCGTGATCTCGCTGATCTGCGCGACGTCCAGCTTTGCGGCGATGCGCGGCGCGATGTTCTTGCCGTAGGCCGTCGCGGGCGCGAGGATGTGCGAGTAGTCCTTCGCGATCTTCAGCACCGTCGCCTCGACGTTTTCTGCGAGACCCGCTTCGAGTTGCGGCGCATCGGCGAGCAGCACCTTTGCGACGCCCGCAATCTTCGCAGCCGCGTCCGCAGCAGCTTGTGCGTTGTGGCCAGCGACCAGCACGTGAATGTCGCCGCCGATCTTCTGTGCGGCCGCGACCGTGTTCAGCGTCGCGGCCTTGATCGACGCATTGTCGTGTTCAGCAATTACCAGAATCGTCATTTCATTCGTCTCCGCATGTCCGTCGATCAAAGCACCTTGGCTTCGGTCTTGAGCTTCTCGACCAGCGTCTTCACGTCCGGCACCTTGACGCCGGCGGAACGCTTCGGCGGCTCACTGACCTTCAGCGTCTTCAGACGCGGCGTCACATCGACGCCCAAGTCTTCGGGCTTCACGGTTTCGAGCGGCTTCTTCTTCGCCTTCATGATGTTCGGCAGCGTCACATAGCGCGGCTCGTTCAGGCGCAGATCAGTCGTCACCACGGCGGGCAATTGCAGCGAAAGCGTTTCCGCGCCGCCATCGACTTCACGCGACACCGTCGCCTTGCCGTCAGCCACGACGACCTTCGATGCAAACGTCGCCTGCGGCAGATTCGCCAGCGCGGCCAGCATCTGGCCCGTCTGGTTGGAATCGTCGTCGATGGCCTGCTTGCCGAGAATGACAAGAGAAGGCTGCTCCTTGTCGACCAGCGCCTTCAGCAGCTTCGCCACAGCCAACGGCTGCAGGTCTTCATTCGATTCGATGAGGATCGCACGATCCGCACCGATCGCCAGCGCCGTGCGCAGCGTTTCCTGGCACTGCGCGACGCCTGCCGACACCGCGATCACTTCCGTCGCGACGCCCGCTTCCTTCAGGCGCACGGCCTCTTCGACGGCGATTTCGTCGAACGGATTCATCGACATCTTCACGTTCGCGAGATCGACGCCCGTCCCATCCGACTTCACGCGGACCTTCACGTTGTAGTCAACCACTCTCTTGACTGGCACCAGGATTTTCATCTTCGTCTCCACCTATTCACTGACGCGGCCCGCTACACACTTTGCGCGACACCATCGAGCAGGCGCGCGATGTCATCCGGCGAGTAGCCGAGTTCCGCGAGCAGCACGCTCGTCGAGTCGCCCACGGCCCCGACGGGATGACATGGCGCCGCCGGCGTCGCGCTGAAGCGCGGGGCGGGGCCAGGCTGCGTAATGCCGTCGACCGTCGCGAACGTGCCTCGCGCCTCGTAATGCGGATGGTGCGGCGCCTCGTCGAGCGACAACACGGGCGCAAAGCACACATCCGTGCCTTCGAGCAGTTCGCACCATTCGGCACGCGTCTTCTGTCTGAACGCTTCGGCGACGCGTTCCTTGAGCGCCGGCCACTGCGATTCGTCCCACTGCTGATCGAACGCTGCATCGTCCAGTCCGACGAGTTCGCGCAAGAGCTTGTAGAACTGCGGCTCGATCGAACCGATGGAGATGTACTTGCCATCGGCGCACGCATACGCATCGTAGAAGTGCGCGCCGCCATCGCCGTTGTTCGTGCCTGCCTCGGCGTGCCAGATGCCCGCCGAACGCCAGCCATACATCAGCGATGCAAGCAGCGCAGCGCCTTCGCAAATCGAAGCGTCGACCACCTGGCCTTGTCCGCTCAGCTTCGCCTGATGCAGAGCCGACAGCACGCCGAACGCGAGCAGCATGCCGCCGCCGCCGAAATCGCCGATCATGCCGGGCGCGGGCACAGGCGGCTCGCCTCGACGCGCCGTCGAATGAAGCGCGCCCGCCAACGCGATGTAATTGATGTCGTGCCCTGCGGCTTGCGCAAGCGGACCCGTTTGCCCCCAGCCCGTCACGCGCCCATACACGAGCGACGGCTTGCGCGCGAGGCACACGTCTGGACCGAGCCCGAGCGATTCCATCACGCCTGGACGAAAGCCTTCGAGCACGATATCGGCGCGCTCGATCAAAGACAGCGCGATTTCCGTCGCCTCCGGATGCTTCAGATCGAGCGCAATCGATTCGCGTCCGCGCGCGAGCACGTCGCTGCTGCGCGCGGTCAGCGCGCCCGCGCCGCTGTCGCGAACCGGGGCCCGCTTCGTCGCGCGATCGATGCGGATCACGCGCGCGCCATGGTCCGAAAGCATCATGCCCGCGAACGGCGCGGGACCGAGCCCCGCGAACTCGATGACGGTGATCCCCGTCAGAGGTCCCTTGCGCTCCATCATCACAGCGCCACCACGCGCGCTTCCTTGCCCTTCGTGAGATTGCGCACCAGGAATTCTTCGTTCAGCTCGATGCCCAGACCCGGCCCTTCGTTCGGGTACGTGTAGCCGTTTTCGAAACGCGGCACGTTCAGTGCGATGTCGGCGCCCGGCGCGATGTCCTTGCTTTCCCACACGCCGTGAATCGTCAGCGGCCCGATCGACTCGTTCAGAAATTGCGACGCCCACTGGTTGCTCGTCCACAGATGCGCGGACGGGCTATGCTCCAGACCCGAGCCGATCATGCAGCCGCACATCACGGGCAGCCCCGAGAGCCGCGCAAGCGTCAACCAGCGCTGCGACTTCAGCAGCCCGCCTGCCTTCTGCAATTTGATGAAGAGGCCATCGGCCGCGCGCCGGTCGATGATGTCCTTGATGTGATGCAGTTCCTTGGCCGCCTCGTCGGCGTAGATCGGCGTGCGTACCTGGGCGCGCAAACGCGCCATTCCTTCGATGTCCCAGTGCGGCAACGGCTGCTCGATCAGTTCCAGATTCGCGTCGTCCAGGCGGCGAATCGTGCGCAGCGCCGTTTCGTAGTTCCAGAAGCCGTTCGCATCGACCGTGAGGCGGATGTCCTTGCCCACCGTCTCGCGCACCGCATACACCATCCGGATGTCGTCTTCGACGGAGCCGAAGCCCGTCTTCATCTTCAGCAGCTGGAAGCCTTGCTTGTGAGCAACGATCGCCTCGGCCGCCACCTGTTCAGGCGTGCCCGCCGACAGCACCCAGCCCATCGCCGCGCCCGCGATCGTGCGCCCGCCGAGCAACTCGTACACGGGCACGTTGAACAGCTTGCCTTTGAGATCGTGCAGCGCGAAGTCGACGGTCGCCTTTGCCTGGTTGTTGTCGCGCACCAGCAGATCCATCTTGCCGACGAGCTTCTCGATGTTGCGCGGATCTTCGCCCAGCAGGACGCGCGGCGCGATGACGTCGCAGATCATCGACATGATCGAGCCCTGCATCTCGCCCATGTACCACGACGACGTGTCGCCCGAATCCGAAAAGCCCACCGTGCCGTCATCGCACGTGAGCTTGAGGATCACGCTGTCGATCGCCTCGATGCGCGTGTTCGGCATGATCATCGGCTTCTTCATCGGGGTGGAGACGGGAATGACTTCGACTTTGACGATCTTCATGATGGGTCCAATGGGTTCAAGTAGGCAGAGGTAAGGGAGCCCTGCCGCGCTCGGTGGCTTGCGTGCGAGAAGCGCGGTTGGGCAGCGTTGGCGATGTGTCTGATAGAAGAAAGAAGTGGCGTTGTATGGCCGCAGCCACAACGTCACAGCGGATATTGCGGCGGCGTCTGACGCACCGTGATCCATCGCCATTGGGTGAACTCGTCCCAGTTGGCGGGGCCGCCGTGACGCGAGCCGTTGCCGGACGCACCGCGTCCGCCCATCGGCATCGTGCCGTCGTCGTTCACGGTCTGGTCGTTGACGTGCACGAGACCCGTGCTGAGCCGATCGGCGATGGCCATTCCTCGGCCCACGTCGCGTGTGTAGATGCCCGCCGACAGGCCGTACTCGCTGTCATTCGCATGATCGATTGCTTCGTCATCCGAAGCAAACGGCGTGATGCATACGACCGGCCCGAAAATCTCGTCGCGGAACGCGGGCATCTCGGGCGTGACGTCCGCGAGCACGGTCGGCTGATAGAACCGGCCTTCGCCGCTGCCACCCGCGAGCAGCTTCGCGCCCATCCGCACCGATTCGTCGACGATCTGCTGCACGCGCTTGACTTGCTTGCGCGTGATGATCGGGCCGAGCGCGACGTTGCCCGTATGCGGGTTGCCGACGGGCAGTTGCTTCGCCTTGTCGGCCATGCGCTGGGCGTAGGCATCGGCGATCGATTCGTGGACGAGATGACGGCCCGCGCTCATGCAGATCTGCCCTTGATGCAGCCATGACGCCCAGCTACCACCCGATACGGCGAGATCGAAATCCGCGTCGTCGCAAATGATGAGTGAGTTCTTGCCGCCCAGTTCGAGAGCGACCTTCTTCAGATGCTTGCCCGCGAGTTCTCCGATACGGCGGCCGACCGCAGTCGATCCCGTGAACGAAATCATCGCGACATTCGCATCGGTGACGAGCGCCTCGCCCGCATCGGCTTCGCCGGGCAGCATGCCCAGCACGCCTTCGGGCAAGCCGGCCTGCTGAAGCAACAGCGCGAGCAGCACCCCGCCCGATACGGGCGTGCGCGGATCGGGCTTCAGCACGACCGCGTTGCCGGTTGCGAGCGCAGGCAGCGTCGCGCGTGACGTCAGCAGGAAGGGAAAGTTGAACGGCGAAATCACGCCGACGACGCCATGCGGCACACGCCGCGCCATACTCACGACGCCCGGCTGGCTCGGCAGCACGAGTCCCGGCGGCTGCGTCAGCATCGCGGCTGCCTCGTGCAGCAGATGCAAGACGGACTCGATTTCGAAACCGGCCTTGGGTCCGATCGCGCCTGTTTCGCGCACGATCCATTCGGCGTATTGAGCGCGGTTCGCATCGAGCAGCGCGGCGGCCTTGCGAAAGATCGCCGCGCGCGACGGATAGGGCATCGCTGCCCACGCGGCTTGCGATTCGGCCGCCAGCGCGCACGCTGCGCGCACGTCCCCTGCGTTCGCCTTGCCCGTCGTCGCCAGTTGCAGGCCCGTGGCGGGCTCCACGACGTCGATGCGACCGCCGGCAAGTGATTTCCAGTTGCCGAGCAATCCGCAGCCCGACCAGTCAACGGCATTCAATAGGTTGTCCGCCATATCTGTCTCCATGATTCGCCCTGTCTTCTGAGGTATTTCGCTGGCGTGGAATCGACTATAAAAGTCGTCGCAATAAAAGTCAACCAACTGGTAGGTTGACTTTTTGCATGTCGATCGACAATACTTTCGTCAAGGTCGTTGCATCGGCGAACCATTTGCGTTTGCAAATTAGCCAACCGATAGGTTGATACATTCAGACAAGGATCAAGGAGACACCGTGGAATCTCTGTTCGGTAACTATCGTTCGCCGTGGATGACGGAAGAACTGGACATGCTGCGCACGACGGCACGCCGCTTCTTCGAGAAGGAAGTCACGCCGCACCAGGAAAAGTGGCGCAAGCAGCATTACATCGACAAGTCGGTGTGGCTGAAGGCGGGAGAGCTGGGCCTGATCGGCGTCAGCTATCCGGAGGAATACGGCGGTCACGGCGGCAATTACGCGCACGACGTCGTGATCATGGAAGAGCAGGCGCGCGCCTGCGACACCGCCTGGGGCTACGTGCCAGGCGTGATCGGCGCGCCGACCACGCTGATCCTGACGGGTACGCCCAAGCAGATCGACAAGTGGCTGCCGCCCATCATCCGCGGCGAAAAACTGCTGGCGTTCGCGGCCACCGAGCCGGACTGCGGCACCGACATCAAGACGCTTCGCACGACGGCGCGCCGCGAGGGCGACGAGTACGTGCTCAACGGCTCGAAGATGTTCATCACGCACGGCTCGCGCTCTGACCTCGCCATCGTCGCCGCGCGCACGAACGGCCCCGGCGCGAAGGGCATCTCGCTCTTCATGGTCGAGAAGGACAAGGTGAGCGGCTTCAAGGTCAACAAGATTCTCGAGAAGATGGGCCAGCACGGCCTCGACACCTGCGAAATCTTCCTCGACGACGTGCGCGTGCCGGCGGAGAACCTGCTCGGCGGCGTGGAAGGCAACGGCTTCGGCAAGATGATGGACAGCTTCGTGAAGGAGCGCCTGACGATCGCCGTGACCGCAATCGCCAGCACGGAACGCGCGATCGAACTGACGCTCGATCACGTCAAGCAGCGCAAGATGTTCAATCAGACGCTGTGGGACTTCCAGAACACGAAATTCAAGCTCGCCGAGAGCGTGAGCCAGGTGCGCATCGGCCGCGTGTTCATCGACAGCCTGATCCAGCGTCTGGTGGAGGGCGTCAACCCGCCGTCGGCGGAAGAAGCCGCGATGGCGAAGGTCTGGTGCTCGGAAGTGCAGTGGAAGGTGATCGACGAATGCGTGCAGCTGTTCGGCGGTTACGGCTACATGGCCGAATACCCGATCTGCCAGTTCATGATGGATGCGCGCATTCAGCGGCTCTATGGCGGCTCCAATGAAATCCTGAAGGAACTGATCGCCCGCAAGCTGTAAAAACGAAGCGCGGCCGCCTGATGCAGGCGGCCGCGAGCGTTTGAGGTGCTTTATCAATGAAATGAGGCGGGAACAAAAAAAGGCGGGACCTGCCCGCCTTTCTTGCTTCCTGGTGCTGTGCCTAGCGCTGGGGCTTGGCCGCGATGCCTTGAATCACCATGTTCATGAACGCCTCGACGACTTCGTCGATGCTGTACTTCCCATCTTCCTGATACCACTGCGGCACCCAGTTCAACATGCCGAACAGCATCGCCGACAGTAGCGCCGGCACGCACGGCTTGATGTCGCCCGCGGCGATGCCTTCCGTGATCAGGTCGCGCACGGTCGTATCGAGCCGGCGCTGGAAGCGGCGGATGTCGAGGCTCGCCTCCGTCGTCAGCGGACGCAGACCCACCACCACGAGACAGCGTCCGAAGTCGCTGTTCTGCGCATGCGCGAGGCTCTGCGCGAAGTAGCGCAGCCGCTGCAACGGCGGCTCGCTGCGATCCCGCACTTTTTCCACCACTTCATCGAGATTCTCGAACGACTTCACGAGGCAGAAGTACAGCACCTCTTCCTTATTCTTGATGTAGTGGTACAGCGTTGCCTTATGCATGCCGATCTGGTCGGCGATCATGTCGAGCGACGTGGCTTCGTACCCGTTCTGCGCGAAAAGCTGCGCAGCGATACGCAGGATCGCAAGGCGCTTGTCTTCGTGACGGACGACGGGCGGCGCCTTGCGGCGGCGCCCGGCCGGACGTTCGATGGGAGCCGGCAGCGCGGCTTCGTCGGGGCGTGTGGACATAGAACTCGATTTTACACGGGCGCGCCGATCGCGCCTTCCGCGATCAAGCGCTCAACTTGAGCGTCGGCAAAGTTCGCTTCGCGCAGGATTTCGCGCGTGTGCTCGCCGAGTTTCGGCGCGCGATGCCGCACTGCTCCGGGCGTGACGGACAGCTTCGCGGGCACGCCCGGCACCGACACCTCGCCTTCCAGCCCCGGATGCTCGACCTTCGGCAGCATATTGCGAGCCGCGAAATGCGGATCGGCGAAAATCTCCTCCGCTGTGTAAATGGGGCTGAACGGCACCTTCCCACCGAACATTTCGCGCAGTTCCGTCTTGGTGTAGCGCGTGGTGAACGCCTCGATCTCGCCGGTCAGTGCGTCATTGTTTTCCCAGCGAAGCGTTTCGGAGCCGAATCGCGGGTCCTTCGCCAGATCGTCGCGGCCCATCAGCCTGCAAAGCTGCAGCCATTGCGGATCGTGCGGCGCCGCGATCGCGATCATGCCGTCCTTCGCGCGCACTGTGCCTTGCGGCGCGAGACCCGGCAGATTGTTGCCCACCGGCTTCTGCGAAACGCCGCGATACGAATACTGGCTGACGAGAAGCTCCGACATCGAGAGAATCGAATCCGTCATCGCGACATCGACATACTGGCCCTGCCCCGTCGCCTTTGCGTGCCACAACGCGGCCATCGTGCCGAATGCCGCGTGCAGGCCCGGTACCGTATCGCCGGGGCCGCCGCCGACCTTCACGGGATGCTGTTCGTCTTCGCCCGTGATGCCCATCCAGCCGCCCATTGCCTGCGCAACGATGTCGAAGGCCGGCCAGTCCATGTAAGGACTCGCGCCGCCCGGCCTGTCGCCGAAGCCACGCACCGACGTGTAGACGAGACGCGGATTGATTTCCTTCAATTGCTCGTAGCCGATGCCCAGCTTCGTCAGCACGCCCGCGCGGTAGTTTTCGACCAGCACGTCCGCGCGCCGCACCAGCGTGCGGAACGTCTCCAGACCTTCGGCGCTCTTCAGGTTCAGCGCGATAGACCGCTTGTTCCGGTTGCACGACTGGAACAGCCCGCCGTAGTGACGCTCCCGGTCGTCATCGCGAAACGGGCCGATGCGGCGGAAGAAGTCGCCTTCCAGCGGTTCGACCTTGATCACGTCGGCGCCGTGATCGCCCAGAACCTGCGAGCAGAACGGGCCGGCCAGCGCATGTGTCAGGTCGAGAACGCGGACGCCGCGCAAGGCGCCGCTCAGGGAATTCGTCATGTGCTCCTCCAGTCAATCAACTGGTTGGTTGAATCGTCGGGTCATTATCGCCCAGTAGATGGGCCGATGTATAGCTTTTTGGCAAGCGTCATCCCTGTCACACCGACGCCGACCACGATCACGAAGTGCGCGATCGCGTGCTGGCGGCACCGGGGTGTTTCACTGTTCGTCTCCCGCTCGCGCCGCCGGATAGCGCCCGAGAAGCAGGATCGCCACTGCGCCGACAACGCACGCAACACACGACACTTCATGCACGACCGTATAAGACCCGAAGCGGTCGAACGCGATGCCATACAGGAACGGACCGACCGCGCCGCCGAGCGTCGCCGCGCCGAACAGGCAGCCGTAAATCGAGCCGAACGAACGCTTGCCGAAGTACTTGCGCGCGAGGAACGGAATCAGATCGCCTTCCGAGCCCGTCGAGATGCCGAGCAGCAGCGCCGCCAGAACGATCATCGCGGGCATCTGCGCCGCGTCGGTGAGGAAGATCGCAAAGCCCACTGCGCCGATGCCAAAGCTGACGAGCGCAACAAACGGAGCGAACACGCGATCGAGCAGCGCGCCGAGCCCGACCCGCGCAATCGCAAGACCCGCACCGACGACGCCCGCGGCCTGCGCGCCGACATCGCGGCCAAGCCCGCGATCGCTGACGAACGCGGCGAGGTGTACGAAGCCGCCGAGAATCGCGCTCGAAATCACGAACATCACGACGGCGAGCAGCCAGAAGCGATAGCCGCGCACCGCTTCTCCGAGCGTGAGTCCCGCTTCGAGCGACGCAGTCCGCACGCTCGCGCCGGCGCTTTTCTCGATGCGCACGTTTCGAAACAGCAGTCGATGAGCGACGATGCCGAACACCAACGCGGCCAACGCGCACACAGCGAACGAATGACGCCAGTCCATCATCACGCCGAGCCGGTTGGCGGCGATGGGCGCGAAGAACCCGCCCAGCCCCGTGCCGATCATCGCGAACCCGAGGGCCATGCCGAGCCGCTTGTCGAAGACGCGCGGCAATACGGCCAGATAGCCCGCCGCCGTCGTCGCCGCGCCGAGAAAGCCAATCAGAAAGCCGACGACGGCGACATACACATGGTTGGCGGGCGTCAGAGCGAGCGCGCCCAGAGACATCGAAAATAGCGCAATCGCACCCGCGATGACCTTGCTCCACCCAATGCGGTCGGCAAGATAGCCGGCGACGGGCGCGCCCAGCGCAGTGCCCGCCATCGCGAGCATCGGCAGCATCGCGACGTCGGA
Source organism: Paraburkholderia diazotrophica (assembly GCF_900108945.1). Lineage (GTDB taxonomy): Bacteria > Pseudomonadota > Gammaproteobacteria > Burkholderiales > Burkholderiaceae > Paraburkholderia > Paraburkholderia diazotrophica. The sequence goes on from NZ_FNYE01000027.1 coordinate 86,901, forward strand.
GCGTCCCCAGCCGAACGTCGCCGTCATCGGCTTCAGGAAAATGCCGATGACACTAAAAAACAGCGGACCGAATCCGAACATCAACCCGATTGCAGCACCACATACGACCCACACGCTCGCGGCCGTTTTCTCTTTCGACGACGCATCGAGCGCGGGCAACGCTTTTGTGCTCACAGGACGGCTCATGACGCGCTCTCCTTTCAAAACAGATGACGGATGCCGAGTTGCACGGCCGTCTGGTTACGCGACGACGACGCGCCCACGCCGTTCGGGAGCTTGGGAGACATCGAATACGGCGTCACCGCGAGAAAGTTGCCCGCGACGCTCGCGCCAGCGAACGCGTGCTGATAGGTGGCGAACGTGAACACGTCGGTGCGCTTCGACAGACGATAGTCGAGACCCGCGCTCGCAATGTCGAACTTGCCGAGCTTGCGCTCATCGACATAAGCGAAGCCCGCTCCGAGCTGGAAATACGGCGTCGCCTGCCAGGTGAGGCCGGCTTCATACGCGTTCGCGGTTATGGTGCCAAGCGGACTGTCGGATGCGTTCGTATAGGTGTACACGCCGTTGATGCCGAAGTTGCCGAGCTTCACCAGCCCGCCGAAGGCCGCGGTATAGATCGATTTTGCGCCCAGCGCGACCTGTGCAATCGTGCCGCCCGTGCCCGGCCCGCCGTTGCCGCCGTCGGTCTTCGTGAACGCCGCGCCGATGGAATACGGTGCGTTGAAGCTTCCCGTGGGGCTGTATTTGAGTCCGACGCTCAACACGCGCGCCGACGACGGTGAGCCACCGAACGCTCCCGCTGCGTTGCTGAAACCATACATCACGCCGGCGCCAAAGCCATGCACAGTCGGCGTCTCGTAGCGCACCATGTTGTGCACCTGTTCGCCGGCGAGACGGTCGATGTCGTTGCCCAGATGGAACGAGTACGACGGCGCGAACTGCGTGACGTTCGTGTAGTAGGTCACGTAGTCGTAGATGAAGTCGTAGTCGTTACCGGCGATCAGCGTACCGAACGTGTCGCTCGACAAGCCGACGAATGCGCGCCGGCCGAAGAGCGACCCGCCCTGTCCCGCGATGCCCGTATTCAGATCAAAGCCGTTTTCCAGCGTGAAAACCGCACGTAGACCGCCTCCCAGGTCCTCCGTGCCCTTCAATCCCCAGCGGCTCGACTGCGCGATTCCGCTGTCCATCTTCACCGTGCTGTGACCGCCCTGGTTGCTGATGTAGCTGATGCCGTCGTCGATGATGCCGTACAGCGTGACACTGCTTTGCGCGTGCGCCGCGCCTGCGAACAACGCAGCAAACGTGGCAGCCACCACCCGATGCTTCATGTCTGTCTCCTGAAACCAGCCATGCCGGTTCTGTTCTAGTTAGTACTACTAGTCGTGTAGCGTGTGATCGGTACAGATGCTTGCGTCCGCCGTGCATCATTCGAATGTATGCGTCCCATGCAGGGCGTTGCATCGAGACGGGGCCACTGGAAAGCCGGGCGTCGAGGGATCGAACCGTATCCGCGTTCCGTATCCAGGCCGCGTTCGCGCGAAAATCGCTTTTGGCCGAAACCGCGATTTCCCGCGCGCCTGTTTCGATGCAAAATTTCAACTCATGAGTTGAATTATTGACACGACGCCCTGAGGAGTCAACGACTGCGGCCTACGTGTTTACCTTGATATGCGCCTTGATCCCGGCCAAATAAGGCTCGAGCGGCGTCATTTTCAGTTTTATGCGCCGTTTCAGGTGGTTTGTGCAGCCCACATACTTCAACTATATGGTTGAAATATGAAGATCGGCGATGAGGGACTCCATCCCGCACGCATGCTCTGGAAGCGCGTAGCGCTCGGCACTCATGGCCTGCATCCGTGGAATAGCGCCTGCAAGCAATGCGTGCGGACCGGCGGCATCCCGGCCCAAGTTTGGATTGAGGCGTGACGAACTTGCGAAAACGCGGGTGGCGCCAGATCATTCGTTGCGCCCGCTACTTCATGCTTCGAATGGATCACGGCGCCGAGCTTCACGCCGTTTCGATGAACTCGCGCACATGTGGCCAACGTTGGGATTCTTTTGTGTCGAGCAGGTCGCCGTCTTCGCGGTTGCCTGCGGACACGCACGCGAGCAGTTTCGTTCGTTTATCTTAGGGTTTGTCACTACCGCCGGAGACATCATGACATCGTCGACAGCGACGCGAACCGGGCTCTCGCTCAGCCACATGGGCTTCTACGTCCACGATCTCGAACGATGCGAGGACTTCTATTCGCGCGTTCTGGAATTCACGGTGACGGATCGCGGCAGCCTTCCGACGCCGAACGGCAAGGTCCAGCTCGTGTTTCTGAGCCGCGATCCCGCCGTGCATCATCAGATCGTGCTGGCGGGCGGACGACCCGAGACGCTCGCGTTCAATCCGATCAATCAGATTTCTTTCGAAGCGGACAGTCTCGACACGCTCAGGCGTTTTCACCAGCGCTTCATCGACGAAAAACTGCAGGAGATCGCCCCCGTCACGCACGGGAATGCGATCTCGTGCTACGCGCGAGATCCTGAAGGAAACCGTTTGGAGATCTTTATCGACACGCCCTGGTACGTGGACCAGCCGATGCGCGTGCCCGTCGATTTCTCGCTGCCGGACGACGAGCTCCTCGCAGCCGTCGAACGGCACGCGCGCACGCTGCCCGGATTCAGGCCGCGCGACGAGTGGGAAGCGGAAATGGCGAAGCGGATGGGATCAGCTGAAAAGCGGCCGTGGCCATAACGCGGATCGACTGTATCGCAAGCCGACGCTGCGTCGTGACGTCATGCCTCAAGCAGCGCGTCCGCAGCCGGTAGCGGCCACATCATCAGTTGCCCCAGGCGCGGTTTAGGTTCGTTGTCGCCGCAAAGACGCAGGCACATCCACGCAGTCGCGAGATTGCTGCTCACGACAGGCTTGCCGAGCAACGCCTCCATTCGCCCGATGACAGCCGCTGCACGCACCGCCGTGCACGAAATAAAGAGCGCATCCGACTCGGGCGCCATCGCATTGCGCGCGTACGCCACGATATCGTCGTGCGAAATCCGCGCCATGTCGCGGTCGTCAGTCAGACCGATGCACATGAAGCGATCGATCACGAAGCCTTTGGCAGCGAAATACTCGGCCATCGGCTGGCTGGTCTCGACGGTATAGGGCGTCAGCACGCTGATGCGCCGCGCACCGATCGTTCGCAGTGCGGTCACGGCGGCCATCGTCGGCGTGACGATATGTGCATCGGGTTTCGCCGCGCGAATCGCCCGCTCGATCGCCTCGTCTCCGATCATCACGGATGCCGACGTGCACGAGTACATCACCACGTCGAGCGCTTCATCCGGCAGGATCAGCGCTGCGCCCGCAGTCAGCGAAGGCTGCATCGCGCGCAGGTTGTCGGGCGTCACCGGGTTCGCGTACGGCACGCGATTCGTGTAGATGCCGATCCGCTCATTCGCGACGAGCCTGGCGAAATCGGGCTCCGTGGTGTGGTCGGTTGCGAGAATCACAAGGCCGATGCGCTTGTCGATCGCGCGTGCGTCCAGTTGAGGGACTGCGTTCAGCGGATGAATGACGATAGCCATCGATCAGTGCCCCAGAGCGGGAAATCGTTTTTCGAGCAGTCTCACGCCGACCACGGCCACAAGACTGATGCACAGAAAAAGCACGCCGACCAGCGTCATCGGCTCGAGATAGCGGTAGTCCGTGTTCGCGATGATCTTCGCTTCGTTCATCAGTTCGAGCACGGTGATCGCCGACAGCAACGGCGTCTCCTTGAACATCGAAATCAGATAGTTCGCGAGCGCGGGCAACATCGGCGGAACCGCTTCGGGCAGGATCACGTGCTGCCACATCTGCTGCGCGTTCAGGTTGCATGCCTTGGCGGCCTCCCACTGCCCACGCGGCACGTTTTCGATGCCCGTCCGATACACCTCCGCTGCGTAAGTCGCGTAGTGCACGCCGAGCACGAGCACGCCCGCCGCCAGCGCGGGCATACGGATGCCGATATCCGGCAGTACGTAGAACACGAAGTACAGTTGCACGAGCAACGGTGTGCCGCGAATGAAGCTCACGATGGCCGTCGTCGTGCGCGACACTGCCCGGTTCGGCGCGAGGCGCAGTATCGCGAACACCATGCCGATCACGGCTGCAACGATCGCGCCGAGCAAGGTCGCGAGCACGGTGATCTCCAGCCCCCGCAACAGGATCGGCAGAATCCCGAATGCGAAACTCCAGTCCCATTCCATGCCGTTATCTCCTCATGCCGTCGAGACCGAATGTCATCCGGCGTTCGAGCTTGCGCATGCCGAACGAAATCAGGCATGCCATTGCGAAGTAAAGCGCGAGAATCGCCGCGAACGGTATCAACGTGTTGCCCGTCTGCGAACGCACCACCTGCGCCTGGAATGTCATGTCGCCGAGCGAGATCAGCGATACGACTGCCGTGCCCTTGAGCAACTCGATTGCGTTGTTGCCGAAAGTGGGCAGCATCAACGGCAATGCTTGCGGCAGGATCACATGACGCATGCGCTGATAGACGGACAGATTCAACGCAACGCACGCGCTGCGCTGCTCCTGGCCGACCGCGACGATCGCGCCGCGCACCACTTCCGCACCATACGCGCCCACGTTGAGGCCGAGCGCGAGCACGCCCGCCTGTAGCGGCGTGAGCGTGAGGCCGATCATCGGCAAAACGAAATACGCCCAGAACAGCTGGACGAATACCGATGTGCCGCGAAAGAACTCGATATACGCGGTAGCGAGCGCACGTACCGCGGCGAATGGCGACAGGCGGCCAAGGCCTGCGACGAACGCCATCACGAGCGCGAGGACCGCCCCCATCACCGTGAGTTCGACGGTCGCAACGGCGCCCTTCATGATCAGCGTCAGATAGCCGGACCAGTGGTTCATAAGCGCACCTCGAAGGCAGCCAAGATACTGGCTAGCGCACGAACGAATCGCGCACTAGCCGGTTTGTACAGACTCAGTTCGACGCCGAGCACAGCTTGTCGCGGCTCGTCGACATCGCCGCCTTTGCCGAAAAGCCGTAAGGCTCGACGATCTTCGCGAACTCGCCGGATGCCTTGATCTTCTTCAACTCGACGTCGAACGCATCGCGCAGCGCCGTGTCCTGCTTGCGGAACGCCACGCCGTCGCATTGCACGGGCGTGCCTTGCACGGGCGCGATCGATTCCAGACCGCTGTCCTTCGCTTTCGACAGCAGATCGCTGATCGAGAGCAACGGCAGCGCGAACGCGTCGATGCGGCCGTCCTGAAGCATCTTCAGCCCGCTCTGTCCGTCGGGCACGATGACGATACGGTCCGTCGGAATATGTGCGGCCGTCGCCAGTTTCTGTTCGGTGGTGCCGCCCTCGACGCCGATCACCGCCTTCGGGTCCTTGGCGATTTCATCGTAGGTCTTGATGCTCTTGGTGTTGCCCTTCTTGACGGCGAACGCCTCAACTGCGCAAAGCACAGGCTCCGAGTACGCGACGGCCGCGCAGCGCTGCGGCGTCATGAAGAGGCCGGCTGCAATCGCGTCATGCCGTCCCACTGCTAGGCCCGGAATCATCGCGCCATACTCGGAAACCGACGCGACGACATCGTTGACGCCGAGCTTCTTGAAGACCGCGCGCGCGACATCGGGCGCGGCGCCCGTCACCTTGCCGTCGGCGCCGACTGCCGTGAACGGCGGTTCGTTGGCAATGGCGATGCGCGCAAAGCCTTGCTCCTTGAGTTGCGTCAGTTTGTCCTCTGCATTGGCTGCGGAACAGGCCAGAGTGAGTACCGACAACGTCCCCGTGATCAGAATCGCCTTCAGTTTCATGGTTTTTGGCTCCTAACGCCTGGTGGTGTGCGTGATGTGCGTGGTGGTCTTGCGATAAGCGTTGCGGGTTAATCAGATTCTGTGACCGGCTGCGATGATCTTGCGCAGGAACGCCTGAGTCCGCTCGTGTTCCGGATGTCTGAATATGTGCTCGGGCTTGCCTTCTTCGACGATCCTGCCGCGATCGAAAAACAGCACGCGGTCCGCGAAATCGTGCGCAAAGCCCATTTCGTGCGTGACGAGCAGCATCGTCATGTCGGTTTCTTTGGCGAGCCTCTGCATCACATTGAGTACTTCTTCGACGAGTTCCGGATCGAGCGCCGAAGTGACTTCATCGAAAAGCATGATCTTGGGTGCGAGTGCAAGCGCCCGCGCAATCGCGACACGTTGCTTTTGTCCGCCGGAAAGTTGCGCGGGCCGGCTCTTCGCCTTGTCGGCCATGCCGACCATGTCGAGCAGTTCCAGTGCGCGCTTTTCCGCCGACTCGCGACTCTCGCCTTTTGTCAGAATCGGCGCGAGCGTCACGTTGTCGAGCACGCTCTTGTGGGGAAACAGATTGAAGTGCTGAAAGACCATGCCGATCTTCTCGCGCATCTTCTGCAGATGACGCTCGTTCGCGGGGATCATCTGGCCGCCGCGCTGCATGTGGAAGAGCTGTTCGCCATCCACTTCGATATGACCGCCATCGATCGTTTCGAGTGTCATCAGGATACGAAGAATAGTGGTCTTCCCTGATCCCGATGGTCCGATCAATGCGAGCTTCTCGCCCGGCATCACATTGAGCGAAAGCTCGTCGAGCACGGTAAGCGCGCCATAGCGCTTGGTGATGCGATCGATCCTGATCAGCGGCCTGGTGGCAGGCGTCTTCTCTCGAATGGAAGAGGCGTCACCGGCGGCGGCCTGCACATCCGGCGAAAGAGTCTCCTGGGCAATTCCTGAAGCGCTTGGCATTGGGGTCACTCGCGCGGTTTTCATGTTGGTCCGGGGTTCCGTTCATCACGCCTGCATGGGGTTAGTGTGCGTGTTGCGGCAGTGCAGGAAGAGCGGCTATGCAAACCAGCATACAAAGCCATATTCGTGATCCGATTGCTCTAGAACAATTCTCTCTGGACCTGTATGGACCGCAAAAAAGCCTTATACGCCGTGGTGCAAAGGGCAATGCGGAAGAGCGGGCGAGCGCATCAGGGACAACACCTATAAGCGCAACGCAAGACATTTCATCGCCGATGCAACGAGCCATCGTGCCCTCGTTCGATCTGCCGATGAAGATTGAACTAGCACATTTGGAGCCTATTTTTCACAGCATTAGACTGCGCTCAGCAGTACCTGCTGGCGCCTCATTCAGGTGCGTGGGACGCCACTTCTGTGACGAGTTCGTGCATGGAGACGAGAAAGATGTCAGATACAACAAAACAGGACCCGCCTGCCAAGGGACCATCGGTTCGCCTGCCTTTCGATCGCGCCGAATACGACGCACGCATCGCGAAGACACGCAAGGCGATGGAGAAGGCGCAGATCGATCTGCTGATCGTCACCGATCCGACCAACATGGCGTGGCTCACGGGCTACGACGGCTGGTCGTTCTACGTGCATCAATGCGTGCTGCTCGCGCTCGACGGCGAGCCCGTCTGGTACGGCCGCGGTCAGGACGCGAACGGCGCGCTGCGCACCGTGTTCATGAAGCGCGAGAACATCATCGGCTACCCCGATCACTACGTGCAGTCCACCGAGCGTCATCCGATGGACTATCTCGCGCGCGAAGTGATCGAGGCGCGCGGCTGGCAGTCGCGCCGCATCGGCGTCGAGATGGACAACTACTATTTCAGCGCGGCCGCCTACGCATCGTTGCAGCGCAATCTGCCGGACGCGACGTGGCGCGATGCGACGGCGCTCGTCAACTGGCAGCGCGCCATCAAGTCGCCGCGCGAGATCGAGTACATGCGCATTGCCGCGCGCATCGTCGAGAAGATGCACGCGCGTATCGTCGAGCGGATCGAGCCGGGCATGCGCAAAAGCGATCTCGTCGCCGACATCTATTCGGCGGGGATCACGGGCATCGAGGGCTACGGCGGTGACTATCCGGCGATCGTGCCGCTGTTGCCCACAGGCGCCGATGCCGCCGCGCCGCATCTGACCTGGGACGACTCGCCATTCGAAAAGAACGCGGGCACGTTCTTCGAAATCGCCGGCTGCTTCAAGCGTTACCACTGCCCGCAGTCGCGCACGGTGTATCTCGGCAAGCCGCCGCAGCATTTCATCGATGCGGAAAAGGCCGTGGTCGAAGGGATCGAAATGGGGCTTGCGGCCGCGAAGCCGGGCAATACCTGTGAAGACATCGCGAATGCGTTCTTTGCGGTGCTGCGCAAATCGGGCATCGAGAAGAACAGCCGCTGTGGTTACCCCATCGGCGCGAGCTATCCGCCGGACTGGGGCGAGCGCACGATGAGCCTGCGTCCCGGGGACAAGACGGTCCTCGAACCCGGCATGACGTTCCACTTCATGCCGGGCCTGTGGCTCGACGACTGGGGACTCGAAATCACGGAGAGCATCCTGATTACCGAGTCGGGTGTCGAGCCGTTATGCAACACGCCACGCAAGCTGTTCATCAAGCCATAAGGCCGCAGCAGCCCGGATGCCGGCGCGCTTGCAGCGCATTTGCGCCGCGCATCCGTCAACGCCAAGAGGAGAACCATGCTTCCTAAAACGATGAAGGCCATTGTGCTGACCGCTCACGGCGGACTCGACAAGCTTGTCTATCGCGACGACGTGCCCGTTCCCGCCTGCAACGCCGGCGAAGTGCTGCTCGAAGTCACCGCTTGCGGGCTGAACAATACCGACGTATGGGTTCGCCAGGGCGCGTATGGCACGGACGACGATCCGCAGGCCGTCTCCACCTGGCGTCGCGGCCGCTCGACGCTGACGTTCCCGCGCATCCAGGGCGCTGATATCGTCGGCCGGGTGGTTGCGGTCGGAAGCGGAGTCAGCGATGCGCGCATCGGCGAACGTGTGATCGTCGACGCGTCGATCTACAACCGCGACGACGACAGCCTCGCCGATATCGACTACATCGGCCACGGCCGCGACGGCGGCTACGCCGAATACACAGCGGTGCCCGCAGAAAACGCGCATCGCGTCGACTCGCACTACACCGATGCCGAACTCGCGACGTTCTGGTGCGCGTATCACACAGGCGAACAGATGATCGAGCGGGCCGCCGTCAAGAGCGGCGAAACGGTGCTGATCACGGGCGCTTCGGGCGGCGTCGGCTCCGGCATCATTCAACTGTGCCGCGCCCGCGGAGCGATTCCCTATGCCGTCGTCAGCAAGGGCAAAGAAGAAGCCGTGCTCAAGCTCGGCGCAGAAGGCGTGATGCTTCGCGACACCGACGACTTCGCCGCTGACGTTGCGCGCATGACAGGCGGCCGACCCATCGACGTAGTCGCCGATCTCGTCGGCGGTGCGCTGTTCGGAAAGCTGCTGAACGTGCTGCGCCCGGAAGGACGCTACACCACGGCGGGCGCGATCGCCGGGCCCGTCGTGCAACTCGACTTGCGCACGATGTATCTGAAGCAGCTTCAGCTGAACGGCTCTTCGCAAGGCACGCGCGGCGCGTTCAAACGCGTGCTCGACTACATCGAGGCGGGCACGATCAAGCCGATTCTGGCCGCGACCTGGCCGCTGTCGCAGTTTCATGAAGCACAAACGCAGTTCATGTCGAAGAGCTTTGTCGGCAACATCGTCGTGATTCCGGACAGGCACTACGCGAAAGCCGCTTCATAACACATGGCCACAGGACGAAAAAAGAGGAAGGGCCGCAGCCCTCCCTCTTTCTCAGAACGCACTACCGACGCCCATCAGTCATATAGCACTGCGGAAATCTTCGGGTCGTTCATGTTGCTCTTGTCGTACCAGTAGTACCCTGTGTCGACTTTCTTCGGCAGCTTCTCGCCTTTCAACGCCTTCACCGCCGAGTCGACGACGCATTTGCCGATACCGATCGGGTTCTGCGTGATCGCGCCCGCCATCAAGCCTGATGTGATGTCCTCTTTTTGCTCCTTGCCCGAGTCATAGCCGATCAGCACGAGTTTCTTGCCCGATTCCTTGACGCCGATTGCCGCGCCTTCCGCCGAGCCTTCGTTCGCGCCGAAAATGCCCTTGATATTCGGGTTGGCCTGAATCATCGCCTTGGCGATTTCCGCCGACTTCAAGTGGTCGCCGCCGCCATACTGCACAGAGACTATCTTGATGCCGGGATGCTTCGTCTTCATCTCGTTGAGAAAGCCGTCACGGCGATCGATTCCCGTGCGGCTCGTCTGATCGTGCACGATCACGCCGACCTCGCCCGAGTTGCCGATCATTTCGGCCATCTTGTCGGCGGCGAGCGCGGCGGCCGCAAGGTTGTCCGTCGCGCAGGTCGTCAACGGGATGTTGCTGTCGACGCCCGAGTCGAACGCGATGACGGGGATCTTGCTCGACTGCGCGCGCTTGAGCAGCGGAATCGCCGCCTTGCTGTCGAGCGCGGCAATGCCGAGTGCCTGTGGTTTCTTCGCGAGCGCGGCCGAGAGCATGTCGATCTGCTTGTCGACCATCGCTTCCGTTTCCGGGCCCTCGAAGGTGATCCTGACGTTCTGCTCCTTCGCGGCCTGTTCCGCCCCGGATTTCACTGCCTGCCAGAACTGGTGCTGAAAGCCCTTCGAGATGAGCGGAATATACGGCTCGTCCGCATACGCAAGACTGGTCACGCCAGCGAGCGCACCGACACCGATCGCGATACTGATGAGTCTTCTTTTCAACATGGGGTTTCTCCTCCTAAGGTAGGCCATCAACCTCCAGCCGTTGAGGGAGCCTTTACGTGCTACGTGCTCCCCTTCTTGATCTTGTCCCGTACTGTGTCAGCCCTTCTTGCGTCGCAGGATGTCCGCGTACACCGCGAGAATGATAATGAGCCCCGTCACCACGATCTGCCATTCCTGCGCAACCGACATGATGCGCAGCCCATTCGTCAGCACGCTCATGATGAATGCGCCGATGATCGTGCCCAGTATCGTGCCCGAGCCGCCGCTAAGAGAAGTGCCGCCGATGACGACGGCAGCAATCGCTTCCAGTTCGTAGCCCTGGCCCAGCGCCGGCTGCGCCGAGTTCAAACGCGATGCGATGAGCAGTCCGGCGACGCCGCAAATCGCGCCGCCCACGCCATAAATCGCGATCTTCCAGCGGTCCACGTTCACGCCCGAAAGCCGCACGGCTTCTTCATTGCTGCCGAGCGCGAACGTATAGCGGCCAAGCGCCGTGCGATTGAGCGCGATCGAACTCGCGATCGCAAGAGCGAAAAGGATCAGCACTGCATTCGGCACGGGCACGCTGGGCAAGAAATAGCCGATCAGCGAGTCCTGCGAGATCATGTAGAAGTTCTCGGTGTCGGTGAAATAGATCGGCTGATCGGAGGACACGACGAGCGAAAGCCCTTTCAGCAACAGCATCATGCCGAGCGTCGCGATGAACGGCGGGATCTTCATTTTCGCCGTCAGCGTGCCCGATACGGTTCCGCAGACCGCACCCGTTGCAATCGCAGCGACCACGCCGATCCACATCGGCAAATGCCAGTACGTGAGAAACACGCCGCAAATGACGGCGGTAAAAGTCATCAACGTGCCAACGGACAGATCGATGCCGCCTGTGATGATGACGAACGTGCTCGCGATCGCCAGCACGCCGTTGACGGCCGTCGCCTGCAAGATGCCGAGGATGTTGTCCATCTGCATGAATGCGGGCGAAGCAAAGCTGAAGAAGATCAGCAGCAGGATCAGGCTCGCGAAGGCGAGCAGCTTTTGCAAAGCAGTCGGCGAAAAGACACGGGCTCTCAGACCCGACATTCGTCTTTCGTTGGATAGCGCTGCAGTATCCGATGGCTGTGTCATGTACTTGACCTCTTGGGGATCAGGCTACTTTCAAGGTTTCGCGCTGCGTCGCGAGATGCATGATGCGCTCTTGCGTCGCGTCGCTCGCGGACAGTTCGCCCGTGATGCGGCCTTCGCACATCACCACGATGCGATCGCTCATGCGCAGGATTTCCGGCAATTCCGACGAAATCATGACGATCGCCTTGCCTTGCCCGGCAAGCGAGCGCAGCAGCTTGTAGATTTCGCTCTTGGCGCCGACGTCGATGCCGCGCGTCGGCTCGTCGAAGAAGAGCACGTCGCAGTCCCGTTCTAGCCATTTCGCAATGACGATCTTCTGCTGGTTGCCGCCGGAGAGAAGCCGCACAGGCTGTGTCGGCGAAGGCGTGCGGATCGCAAGCAGACTGATGAAGCGGGATGCCGCCTTGCGCATCTGCGCGCGGCGCAGGAAAAACTTCAACGACAGGAATTTACCCAGGTCGGACATCACGATGTTCGACTCGACGTCCATCCCCGTTGCAAGACCGAAGCGCTTACGGTCTTCGGACAGATAGCCGATCCCGCGCGCCACCGCGTCGCTGGGTCTTTTGATCACCGCCCTCAAGCCGTTCACGAAGATATCGCCGGATTCGACGGGATCGGCGCCGAACACGGCGCGCGCGACCTCGGTGCGGCCCGCGCCCATCAGGCCAGCAAAGCCCAATATCTCGCCTTTACGCAGCGTGAAACTCACATCCCTGACGAGCGGGCCGGCGTTGAGATATTTTACTTCGAGCGCGACGTCGCCTTTCTCCGTGGTGCCGTGCGTCGGCGTCACGTCGGCCAGCGTGCGGCCCACCATCATGCCGATGATCGCCTGCACGCTGGTATCGGCCGTGGCCACCGTCGCGACGTACTCGCCATCGCGCAGCACCGTGACGCGGTCGGAAATCTGCTTCAGCTCATCCATCTTGTGCGAGATGTAGATGATTCCCACGCCTCTGTCCTTCAACTGCCGGATGATGCGAAAGAGCTCGGCGATCTCGGCGTCGTTGAGCGCGGAAGTGGGCTCGTCCATGATCAGCACGCGCGAATCGAAGGACAACGCTTTCGCGATCTCGACCATCTGCTGACTCGCGACCGTCAGCGTGCCGACCACCTTGCGCGGATCGAGCCGCACATGCATGCGCGCGAGAATATCGGCTGCTTGCGCATTGAGCCTGTCTTCGTCGAGGAAAACGCCGAGCCGTCCGCGCGGCTCGCGTCCAATGAAAATGTTCTGCGCGACGGTCAAATGATTCATCAGTTGCAGTTCCTGATGAATGATGCCGACGCCGACGGTCTGCGCATCGCGTGGACACGTGAACTCGACGGGCTTACCGTCATAGAGAATCTCGCCGGAATCGCGCGTATAGACGCCCGCGAGAATTTTCATCAGCGTCGACTTGCCAGCGCCGTTCTCGCCCATCAGCGCGTGGACTTCGCCCGCCACGAGTTCGAACTGGACCTCATGCAGCGCCCTTACACCGGGAAAGCTCTTGCTAAGCTTATTGACTGAAATGAGCGGCGTCATGGCGCGGACCTGCCGACAAATGGCTGACGGCCGCTGGCTCCGACGCAACGGCCAAAGGCCTCCTCGCGGGAAGCAGATAGGTGAAGCACTGGTCGTCGTTGTCTTTCAGGACTGGAAACAAAACGAGAAGCCAGACACATTACCGGGGCCCCCTTGATCCCATGCAGCGAGCGTTGGCGCTGCGTAAAGTGGTTCACGTTCAGTGGTTCAGGTTCGCAGATTCATCATCGTGTGAGTCGTTACGGCCCGAAAAGATCCGGTCTTTCCTTCGCAGACCGGCGCAGCTCGGCAACCACCTGATCGAGATGACCGTGCATCGCTTTCGCCGCCGCGTCGGCCTTTCCGCTACGAATCGCTTCGAAGATGATCTCGTGCTCCTCGAGCGTATGTACGAGCCGCTCGGGACTTGCTAGCAATTGCCTCGCGCGATCGAGTGCATTGCGCGACACCGCGACGATTTCCTTCACTCGCGGCAGATTGACGGCATCGAGCAGGACTTCGTGAAAAGCCAGATCGAGTACATGAAACGCGAGGCGTTCGCCACTTTTCACTGCTTTGCGCTGCTCATCGAGATTGATCGCGAGTGCATCGAGCGTCGCCTTGTCGTGCATCAGCGCGACATCCCGCACGGTCTCGACTTCGAGCGCGCTACGGATGAACAGATGCTGACGGATGTCGTCGAGCGCAATCGGCTTGACGCGCGTGCCGCGCTGCGGAAGCACTTCGACGAGCCCAGCATGCGCGAGCCTCGCCAACGCAGCGGAAACCGGAAAGCGCGATACGCCCATCCGTTCGCAGACCGCCATCTTGTCGATCATCATCCCCGGTTCCAGCACCAGCGTCACGATCGCTTCTCTCAGCGCCTGTTCGACTGCGTCGGTCAGGCTGCCCCGCTCGCCGCCCCTGATCTTTGGCAATGCGTCATACGGATTACTGACGGCACTCGCTGCATCGGATGAAGTGCTCACGGCGTGCTTGATTTCGTTAAGACATGCTAGCATGCTAGGAAGTGAATGAAGTGTTGTCAACGCGTGCAAACGCTTAGCAAATACGCTCGGTGATTTCCCTAACCGGGGCTTACGTGGCGCTTGCATGCACGAGCCGGTCCGTCTTTGTTCGCAGGCGGAAGCCGATAGCCATCGCCCCCCGGAGGGTTGCTCAGATGACCACGATCACCAGTCTGTCCGTTCGGGACATCCGCTTTCCCACTTCGCGCTCCCTCGATGGCTCGGACGCGATGAACGCCGCGCCGGACTACTCCGCCACTTACGTCACGCTCGAAACCGATTCGCCGAAGAAGCTCGCGGGTCATGGCCTCACGTTCACGATCGGACGCGGCAATGAAATCTGCGTGGCCGCCGTCAATGCATTGGCGCCGCTCGTCATCGGCAAGCGCCTTGAAGATATCTCAGCGAACATGGGTGCTTTCTGGCGCGAGGTGACTTCGGATAGTCAACTGCGCTGGATCGGCCCTGACAAAGGCGCGATCCATCTGGCGACGGCGGCCGTCGTGAACGCGGTGTGGGACCTGTGGGCGAAAGCGGAAGGCAAGCCTGTGTGGAAACTGCTCGTCGACATGAGCCCGGAAGAACTCGTGCGCTGTCTCGACTTCCGCTATGTGACGGACGCGATCACGCCGCACGAGGCCATCGCGATGCTGCATCGTCACGCAAGCACGAAAGGCGAGCGCGAAAAGGAAATGCTCGCGCGCGGCTATCCGGCGTACACCACGTCGGCGGGCTGGCTCGGCTATGACGACGAGAAGATCCGCCGGCTCGCGCGCGAAGGCGTCGCGCAAGGCTGGACGCACTTCAAGCAGAAAGTGGGCGGCAGCCTCGAAGAGGATGTGCGGCGCGCGCGAATATTGCGCGAAGAGATCGGCGCAGACCTGAAGCTGATGATGGACGCGAATCAGGTGTGGGACGTCGATGAAGCCGTCGCCAACATGCGGCGTCTCGCGGAATTCGATCCGTGGTGGATCGAAGAGCCGACGAGCCCCGACGACATTATCGGCCACGCGGCGATCCGCAAGCGCCTTCATCCCATCGGCGTCGCGACGGGTGAGCATTGCCACAACCGCGTGATGTTCAAGCAGTTGCTACAGGCGCAGGCGATCGACTTCTGTCAGGTGGATAGCTGCCGTCTGGGCGGACTCAACGAGGTGATCGTCGTGCTGCTGATGGCGGCGAAGTTCGGTGTGCCTGTGTGTCCGCATGCGGGCGGCGTCGGTTTATGCGAGTACGTCCAACATATTTCTCTGTTCGACTATATCTGCGTATCGGCCTCGCTGGAAAACCGCGTGCTCGAATACGTCGATCATTTGCATGAGCACTTCGTCGATCCCGTCGTGATTCGCAACGGTCGCTACATGCCGCCGCAACGCGCGGGCTATAGCATCGAGATGAAGGCCGCGTCGCTCGACAGGCACGGCTTTCCTCAAGGCGAGGCGTGGCGGGTCTGAGAAAGCGCGTTAGCCGGAGCGCGCCGCTCACTGCTGCGGTGCTTCGGCGCGCCCTTTCATTCGCGCGACGACAGCATCGGCGACCTGTCCCGCAACCTCTTTGATATTTGCCTTCTCGTCGTTGCCCGCCATCACATACCTTGCCGCGGCCACATAGGGATTGAGCTTGACCATCGCGCCCGGCGCATGCTTGCGCGATTGACCTTCAATCTCCTGATAAAGCGGTTGCGGCGTCGGATTGGGCAACGCATCGATTGCGATCGCGAGTTCGATCTTGCCTTGTCCCGCGCCGAAACCCACCACGGCGCGCCGCACGCGATTGCCCTCGTCGACGCTCAGGAATACGCCGCGCACCAGCCAGCCTTGCGCAGGCACTTCGGTGGTTCCGGAAACGCGGCGCGCATCGACGCCTTTGCTCCGCAGATCGGCAATCAGGGTATCGGACATCTCGGCTACGATCTGCTGGGACTTCGCCTTCGGGTCCTGCTGTGTCAGGTGCAGCGGGGACACGCTGCCGGCAAGGCGACGCGCCCTGCTCAGCCGGCTCTGGTCCGGCGTAACGTTGGCCGCATCGAGTTCGAAGTCGGAGACATAAACGGCCGTCGCTCCGGGCACCACATGCGCTTCCTGCGCGATTCCCACCGACGCGAATGCGAACAGCCAGATGGCCGCGAGCGAGCACTTCAACGATCGATTGTTCATCGGCGGCTCTCCTGATCGTCGGAATCGTGACGGAATCGATGCGCCACACGGCGAATATACGCCTCCTGCATCGCGCCGGCCGACGAACGGTCCCGCAGGATTAGGCAAGACTTCGAGAGTTTCCGAATAACAGAAAACGCTGGCTTTGAGCCACACTCCACAGGTTCCCATTGCGTCGCCGGCACTCCGCGCGCCGTGGCCGCGAAAGCATGGCAAACGCAGCGAGCGCTTCGCCGCAGTTCCACCCGCCGCGCAGTTCTCCCGCCGTATGGCGCCAGCCACGAAACATCGCGAAACGCCAGGCAACGCGCACGAACGATCAGCACCCGAACCACACTCGGAGTCATCGATGTCCACCACTTTGTTTCTCAACGGCAAGTCCACGACGCTGGACGCCGATCCCAACATGCCGCTGCTGTGGGCGATCCGCGAAGTCGCGGGCCTGCACGGAACGAAGTTCGGCTGCGGCATGGCGCAATGCGGCGCGTGCACGGTCCATCTCGAAGGGCAGCCGATACGCTCGTGCGTCACGCCGCTGTCGGCTGTCGAAGGCCGCCATGTCACGACGATCGAAGGGCTGCAGGGCAAGCCGGCCAAGGCCGTGCAGGCGGCCTGGGTGAAGTTGCAGGTGCCGCAGTGCGGCTACTGCCAATCCGGGCAGATCATGTCCGCAGCCGCGTTGCTCGCGCAAAACCCGAAGCCCTCCGACGCCGACATCGACGCCGCGATGAGCGGCAACATCTGCCGCTGCGCGACGTACACGCGCATTCGCGCGGCGATCCACGATGCGGCCGATGCCGTCAGCAGGGGGTGAGCGATGACGACCGATATCGTTGATGTTCAGCGTCCGTCGCGACGCACGTTCCTCAAAGGCGCCGGCGCGGCGGCCGCGCTGGCGCTGACCGTCGGCTTCGAATGGGCCGGCACGTCGCGGCGCGCCATCGCCGCTGAAACGGCGAGCGGCACGTTCGCGCCGAATGCATTTCTGCGAGTCGGCACTGACGACAGCGTGACCGTGATCGCCAAGCACGTCGAGATGGGCCAGGGCGCATACACGGGCATCGCGACGATCCTCGCCGAGGAATTGGACGCGGACTGGACGCACGTCCGCGTCGAAAGCGCGCCCGCCGATGCGAAGCGCTACGCGAATCTCGCGTTCGGCACGATACAGGGAACGGGCGGCAGTTCGGCGATGGCCAATTCGTGGACGCAGCTGCGCGAAGCAGGCGCCAAGGCCCGCGTGATGCTCGTCACGGCGGCCGCGCAGCAATGGAAGGTGCCCGCGTCCGAGTTGCGCACCGAGCGCGGCGTCGTCTATCACGACGCGAGCGGCAAGCACGCGACCTACGGATCGCTGTCGACGGCGGCGGCAAAACTGCCCGTGCCGGACCAGGCCACGCTCAAGGACCCGAAAGATTTCAAGCTGATCGGCAGCCAGTCGCCGCGCGTCGACGTGCCGCCGAAAACCGACGGCACCGCGCAATTCACGATCGACGTCACGTTCCCCGGCATGCTCGTCGCCGTGATGCAGCGTCCGCCGCAATTCGGCGCAACGGTGAAATCGTTCGACGCGTCGGCGGCCAAGGCGGTGCCGGGCGTCGTCGATGTGGTGCAGGTATCGCGCGGCGTCGCCGTCGTCGGCAAGAGCTTCTGGGCCGCGAAGCAGGGCCGCGATGCACTGAAGGTCGAATGGGACGACTCGCACGCGGAGAAGCGCAGTTCAGCGGACATCATGGCCGAGTATCGCAAGATCGCTGAGAAGCCCGGCCTGCCCGCGCGCACCGAAGGCGACGCGTCGAAGGCGATCCAGGGCGCGCCGCGCAAGATTTCCGCGAGCTATGAGTTCCCGTATCTCGCCCACGCGCCGATGGAGCCGCTCGACGCCGTCGTCAAGCTCACGGCCGACAGCTGCGAAATCTGGGCAGGCGATCAGTTCCAGACCATCGATCAGGGTAATGCGGCGCGCGCGGCGGGCCTGCAGCCGCAGCAGGTCAGCATTCACACGCTGTATGCGGGCGGCAGCTTTGGCCGGCGCGCGAATCCGGGCTCGGACTACATCTCCGAAGCGGTGTCGATCGCGAAGGCGCTCGGCGCGAACGGCACACCCGTCAAGCTTCAGTGGACGCGCGAGGACGACATCCACGGCGGTCTCTATCGGCCGATGTATTTCCACAAGCTCGAAGCGGGACTCACGCGCGACGGCAAGCTCGTGGGCTGGCAGCATCGGATCGTCGGGCAGTCGATCGTCGCCGACACGCCGTTTTCGGCGATGGTGAAGAACGGCATCGACGGAACATCGGTGGAAGGCGCCGCGAACATCGCGTACGCGATTCCGAACATCTCGGTCCAGCTGTCGACGACGCGCACGGGCGTGCCCGTGCTGTGGTGGCGGGTGGTCGGCAGCTCGCACACCGCCTATGCCGTCGAAGCGTTCATGGACGAAGCGGCGCATGCGGCCGGCAAGGACCCGTACACGTTCCGGCGCGATCTGCTAGAACATCAGCCGCGCATGCGCGCCGTGCTCGATCTCGCGGCGCAGAAGGCAGGCTGGAGCAACAAACCTTTGCCGCGCGGCAAGGGACGCGGCATCGCGGTGGCCGAGGCGTTCCACACGTTCGTCGCGCAGGTCGCCGAGGTCTCGATCGACAAGGACGGCAAGGTCAAGGTGGATCGCGTCGTCTGCGCGGTGGATTGCGGCACGGCGATCAACCCGGACGTGATCGCGGCACAGATCGAAGGCGGCATCGGCTTCGGCTTGGGTGCGGTGTTGTATGGCGCGATCACGTTGAAGGACGGCCGCATCGAGCAGAACAACTTCGACGGCTACCGTGTGCTGCGCATCGACGCGATGCCGCAAGTCGAGGTGCACATCGTCCCTTCGACGGAAGCGCCGACGGGCATCGGCGAACCGGGCGTGGCGCCCATCGGGCCCGCAGTGGCGAATGCGATATTCGCGGCCACGGGCAAGCGCGTTCATGCGCTGCCATTGACGACGCAAAGTCTCGCGTGAAGGAAGTGACGCACGCGCATGCGTGAACATGAGCCGGGGCCAAGCAAACGGCCCCGGCTCTCTTGATGCGTCACGCTGTCATCTGCACACCTCTGATGTGAGCGTTAGCGTTACAAACGCGCGCCGTCACGCATGCCCGCGAAACATCGCGCACGTCCTGAACGCCTGCTCCGACAGCGGAATCTGTTTCGCGCGGCAATAGCGCGTCGTCAGCTTCAGCAGTTCCTTGATGTCCCGTCCGCTCGCTTTCGGATAAGCGCTCGTTAGCGTTTCGACCAGATCGTCGTCGATATCCGCGCCCAACTGTTCGGCGAGCAGCTTCCATAGACGGATCGCATCGCGCCTCGGCGGCGTCTCGTAGTGGATCTTCGCGATGCAGCGCGACAGGATCGCGTCGTCGACATCGTCGATCCGGTTGGTCGTCATGAACAGCAAGCCGTTGAAGTACTCGAGCGTGCGCAGGAACTCCGCAACGATCGCGTTGTGTTCGAGGTCGTTGTCGCGGCGGCGGATGTAGACGTCGGCTTCGTCGAGCAGCAGGATCGCGTCCCAGCGCGTCGCGCGCTGCAAGATGCCTGACAGCGTCGCGCCGACGGATGCCGCCGTCGTGCCAAGTTGCCCCGAATGCACGCGATACAGCGGCTTGCCGACCACTTCCGAATAGATCTCCGCTGTCAGCGTCTTGCCGAGTCCGGGCGCGCCCTGGCAGAGAATCGTCGTGCCGCCCGACTTGCCCGGCACGAAGTCCTGCACGAACACGTTCAGCTTCGACGTCAGGATGTCGATCAGATCGCGATGATGCTCGGGCAGAACCAGCTTCTCGCGCAGTTCGGGCTGGTACTGGTACTCGGTCATGTTCTGCACATGCACCCAGATATTCCGGTGCCATTCCAGGTGATACAGGCAGACGTAGCAATGCAGCGGCACCTTGTCGAAGCCGCCGGCGACATTCGCGCCGCGCCAGAAATCGGCGTCGGCTGTCATCTGAAAGCGCCGCTCCAGCGTCTCCTCATCGTTGACGCACTTCGCGCTCACGCCATCGACAATACGTGTCAACTCCGCGGCGCCCTTCGCATCGACGGCAAACGCCGCTTTCGACACGACGAACTGCGCACCGAAGCGCGGTTGAAACGCCAGAAAGCGCCGCGCGTACTGCTCGTATTCGCGCTTGAATTCCGGGCACTCCTTGTAGAAGCCGAATTCGGCGAGCAGTTCGGGGATCGTGCGGTTCGCGATGTCGAGACGGTTGAACACGAGCGATGTCGTCATGCCCGAGAGGCGCATGTGCGGGTCGGTGCGCTCGGAGTTCGCCGATTGCATCGTATTCGCCAGCATATCGACGACGACATACGGCATGCCCTGCTCGGGTTCGACGTAACGCATGCGGCGCACGAGCCACGGCAGCAGCGTGCCGTCCTTCGCGCGCTTGTACAGCCAGCCATCGATCGCATCGCGCGACAGATACGCGATCAAGCCCGACACCAGCTGATCGAGGCCCGGAATCGTGCGTGCCTGCGGTGCGTTGTAGATGTTGTCGAGCGCGAGCATCTGGAACATCAGCGCGCGCTCGTTGTTCGCCTTGCTCAGCGAATACAGCGTATTCAGCGACTTCGAATCGAACAGCTTGCTCGACACCAGCATGTTGCCGTGACACGCGCTGTGCTGATTGAGCTGTCGTGCCAGCGGCGATTCGGATTCGATCATCGCGAGCAGAGGATGCACCAGTGATTCCGGAATTTCAAAGTCCATAAACGCACTCGTATCGGTTGTGGTCCGGTGACGCGGCGCTCGACTGCGCGCAAGCTAGCCGAGGAAGAACTCGATTGCCATGCCGACGACGGCAGGCTGGATCGCATGCAAGCCGTTGAATTCGACGAACTGCACGTCATAGCCGGCGGACTTCAGCTTCGCTGCGTTCGCGCGGCCGCTGGTTTCGATGGGGAGCTGTTCGTCGCGCAGCCCATGCGCGATAAACACCTTGGGCACGCCCTCCTGCATGAAGACCGACATGAAGCCGCCGGAAAACGCGATCACGTGGCTCGCGATGTCGCCGTTCGTGATGCCGATCGACAGCGCGTAGCTCGCGCCATCCGAGAAGCCCGCAAACGCGAGGCGGCTACGGTCGACGCTATAGCGCGTGGTCACTTCGACGAGCGCCCGATGCAGCCGCTCGAGGTCCGGACCGCTTCCGCCGATCACGATGTCCCACGTCGGATACATCGAATGCGGCGCGAGCACGAGGAACTTGTCGCGCTCAGCGTGCTCTTCGATGAACGGCAGCACCTTCTCCGGGAAACCGCCCGCGCCATGGAACATCACGAAGAGCGGCACGGGGCGTTGCGTACCTTGTGCATCGAGGTCCGTCGGCACGAACAGAACCGCGTCGCGCTCATCGGCGATTCCCAGACGATTTCGGCCTGGCGGCAACGGGCCCTTGCCCGGCTCGGCGTGCATAAACGAAAGACGGCCAAACAGCGAAGGGTCGAACATTGCGGAACCTGGAGATGAACGCGCGTTGCGCACGGTGATGGACGTGCCGGTCGGGAGCCCTTAGATATTCAATATATCACGATTGGGCTTGATGGATTCAAGGACAGTGGACGGGGGCTTGGTGACGCACAAATAAGAACTGATCCGGAACAAACCAATCTGACTTCGCGAAAATAAACAAATTAACCTGAACCGAACGTGAACCTCTCGGCTCATTCGGCTCCCGTTATCCAACCGATACGCCAACGACACGCCAATGGACAAACAACCGCGGGTGGACGGTCGCCATTTTGCATAGCCATGCACAACTATACTGCTTGTGCTGCCGCAACCTCTTGTACTTTCGTCGAGCCCACTGCTGAAGCCGTTGGTCCACGTAGCCGAAGAGGCTGTGCATCGCCGTCCGATAAAACGCCCCATAGTAGTTCCACCACCCTTGTATCGTCGTGTTGCATTGCTGCGCGAGTTCAGCCAGCGTCGCCGATGTCCGTCGGTGTATTCGCCAACCCCGCACTGTCTGCCTCATCCGCTTCAACGCATCGTCACTCACCGCTGGCGCGTGCTCCAGACCATAGCCACCTAATTGACGTTGAATAACGTGTAACCTTACCCCCACCATGTCACGGCTTCTAAAGCGAACTGAAGGTTATTGTGAATAATTCGGATAACTACAGATTTGTTAGTTTGATTTATGTTAAATGGCCTCGCAATGTCGCTGGCGATCCGTCGCACTGGGGTGTTTCACTTGTGATTACACATTCAGAATACGTTGGACTACTATTTACCGTTTACTAAGCGCTCACCAGCTCCGGGAGGATCGTGAGCAGATCGCCGACGAGGCCGGCAGTCGGCGACGCTGAAGATGGCGCCTCTTCATCCTCGTTGATCGCGAATCGCCCTTCGAGTGCCTCATGCCCGCCAGGTGCTGGATCGCGCCGAGATGCCGACGCGATGTACAGTTGCGGCGCGACGATCTTGCCTGTTTGGCCGACCCGATAGTCGTTAGGCACGTACCATCGAATGCTGCGCGCGAGACGCCCATTACTGTGCCCAGCTTGTCTGCCAGCCCCTCCAGAATCCTTCTGGACCGGTCCGTGAAGATCAGGACCGGTTGCGCATTTCAGCTCCGGTATAACCTGGGAAGGCTGCTTAGCCGTAGCAAGGGAAAGACTTCGGTCTGCCCTTTTCCGTCAGGAAGATCGTCGGTGGAGAGTGAATCGCAACCGGGTAAATCACGCTGGGTGCTCCCTATGCTCATGATCACGCCAACCCGTTTGCCGCAATCCGCGTCAGCGTCTCGCGCAACCAAACGCTGCCCGGATCAGCCTGATCGCGAGGATGCCATGCAGCAAACAGCGAAAATCCGCGCGCCTCGAACGGCAACTCGAACACATCGAGCACGTCCCGATAGCGCGTGACGAGCCGCGACGGCAGCGTCGAGACATAGTCCGTGCGAGCGAGCAGCTCGGGCACGAGTGTGAAGTGCTGAACCGACAGCGCAACGTGGCGCGCACGCCCAAGCGCCTGCAAATGCTCGTCCATGAAGCCGAAAAAGCTGCCACCGCTCGTCGAAACGAGCACATGGCCCAGCGCACAGTAGCTATCGAGATCAAGCGGCGCGAGTCCGCGCGGATGCCCCTTGCGCTGCACGAAGACGAAGTGCTCGTCGTAAAGTTTGCGCGCCTTCGTCCACGCCGGGACCATCCGCTCCGAACCGATCAGCAGATCGATCTCGCCGCGCTCGAAGCGCTCGGCGCTCGTCATGTTGATAGGTCCAATTCTGACTATTGATTTCAAGAATATGTCGGCCGCCGCTACAGTTCAATCGTCCGATGACCCTTTCGTGAGGAAAGACGATGAAAGCCTGGATGCTCGATGAACCCGGCAAACCCCTGGTCTTGCGCGATGAACCGACGCCGCTACCGCGGCGCGGCGCCGTGCTGCTGCGCATGGAGGCGGTGCCGCTGCTCAGCTATACCCGGTCATACGTCGAGGGCAAGCTGCCATATGCATTTCCGCCCGGGCCGTTTTCGCCAGGGACGGACGGCATCGGCATTATCAAGACCGTCGGCGAAGGCGTGTTTGGTTTTCGGCCCGGCCAGCGCGTTGTTGTACATCCGCACTGGGTTGCCAATGAAGCGGTGGCTGAGCCCGAGTAGATTCTGATTGGCCTCACCGGCGTCAGCACGGGCAGCGCGCCGATGCTCGCCGATTTTCCGCACGGAACGCTGCGCGAGTTCGCAGAATTCCCAGCTTCATCCGTGCTGGCACTCGACGGCCTGGATGCGATGCCGGCAGCGCGCCTGGCGGCGCTGGGCAAATTTTCGGTGCCGTTCGGTGGCTTGCGCCGCGGCAGACTTGCGGCCGGCGAGACAGTGATTGTGAACGGTGCGACGGGATACTTCGGTTCGGCGGCCGTGATCGCGGGGCTGGCGCTTGGAGCCAGCCGCATCGTCGCCCTCGGCCGTCGCGCCGAGCCGCTCGCGAAGCTCGTCGAGTTAGGAAGTGGCCGCGTCGTGCCGATTGTGCTGACGCGCGATGGTGCGCGCGATGTCGCTGCAATCCGTGAGGCGGCTGGCGGCGGTGCCGACCTTGCTTTCGACATGGTCGGCCACGCACAGGAACCGGACGCGACGCTCGCGGCGCTGCGCAGCTTGCGCCGCAACGGGCGGCTCGTGCTGATGGGCAGCATGGACGTCGATCTGCCCATCGCCTACAGCGAGATGCTGCGCAACAACTGGGAGCTGATCGGTCACTTCATGTACGGCAGCGCCGATTACCTCGCGCTCGTGTCGCTCGTGACGTCGGGACAGTTGTCGCTCGATGTTGTCGAGCTCGCGACTTATCCGTTTGCACGGCTCGAAGCGGCGATCGATCGCGCGGGTGCCGCGCAGGGGCTCCAGTGCACGGTTGTCAGTGCAGAAGGAGAAAGAGCCTGGGGTTGAGCTGCACGACCGGTCGCGCCGAGGGCGGTTCGCGAGAGCCGGGATAATTCCAGCGCGAAGGAAACGACCTGCATAACAATCGACGGGCCGGACAGTCTTGACGCCACAGTTTCGTGAGTTTGAATAACTGTGGGCGTCCGCTACGCCCATGTCTTTTCTCACTGCCTCGCGGGGAATGAAGGGATGTCTGATGGGAGCCCCCGGTCTCTGGCCACCTTCGCATCAAGATCGATTTGCCTGCGAAGTGTCTCAAAGCGTTCGAGTACATTGCCTCCGAAGAGCGGGTCGGGGCTGGCCGGTAGGGTTGCATCTACTGCAGCCCAGTCCTGTTCTGTCAGCACCTGTGCAGCGCGAGGCATCACGTCTCGCTCCTCCGTGGAAAGGTGGTGCCGATAATACACAAGGTACGTGGCCGCAGCTGCCTCCAGCACGGCGCGCGGGGTCACAACATCTTCTCCGGCCTCATTGATGTGAGCGAGGAGATCATCGCCGGCCGTCGCAAGCACGCGATGCTCCTGCAGAAGGCGGTTTGCCACCAGTTTGATCCCAGGATCCCGTTCGGCAAGCCGCGCGTACGCGACATCTTCTCGCGGATGATGAACGCGGTCGGCGAAATTTCTCATGTAATACAGGATGTCGGCCATAAGCAGGTAATTCGGGCTCACGCCCCTTTGCAAAGCCGTAACCTGTTCCTCAAGAATGTCGAGTAGCCGGGCGAAATTGATGTGCTCGGTGTGCCATGCGGCAAGTGGGTCGGCCATGGTCGTTCTCCATGGAGATGGGTCGAGTACAGAAGACGTCTGGTGCGATAGGCAGGACATTACCCAAGGCCCTGCGCTCGACGCGCCCAGCGCGATGCAATGCAATTGGAATGCTATGATTTTCGACCCGGGAAGAACTGACGCAGGTCAAACCAACGGCGTCGTCGCGCGCGGATCGTTCCAGGCCACGTGGCCGGATGAGGCATGGACCTCACTGACGTGCCCTTGATCGATCGGCGGCTTTAAACGCGCCATCAACCGAATGAGTCTCGTATTGCAACCCGATGCCGCTTACGCAACGGACCATCGCGCGTGCTGGAACTCGGGCACAGTCGTCGGGCGTCCTCACCGATACAGGCCATGAAAACGAACCGCTTCTGCACGGTCTCTTGAGAGGATCTAACACTTCTAGAGTCTGTTCGCTGCACCGGTCGGAGATTTCGGCCGGATATCTGCCTGTGGGCCGCTGCTGGAGCGTTCCGTTCGGACGAAAGCGGAAGCAGGATCGGAAGCGGGATCGGCGCGGAAAGCGGGGATGCTTGCCGCCGTCTTGCAGAGACTCGCAGAGACTCGAAGCGTCAGAGCATCATGGGTTTCTGTCCAGGCGTGCCATGCGTTCACGACCTGTCAAACGGGAGATGCGATGCCCTATCAGACAAACGAGGATCTTCCGGCGTCCGTCCGGGATCACCTGCCCTCTCACGCCCAGGATATCTATCGCGCCGCGTTCAATCACGCGTTCGATGCGCATGCCTCTGATCCGCGCCGCGAAGAGGCGGCTCACCGGATCGCGTGGGCGGCCGTCAAGCGGTCCTACGACAAGGAAGGCGAAACGTGGGTCCGCAAATCCTAGACGTGCCCTTGTGAGAACACGACGCGCCTCCCGTAGCCAGGAACCGTGTTCCCGGATCGGGCGGCTTGCGCGGCGACAGGCGATTCTCCGTGACATACGCGCGGGCCACGTCGCGCGCATCGCAAAGCCGCGTACCCGGCTGCTTCATCGTTGCGGCGGCCGCGGCAGTCCCGTAACCGAGCGCTTCGCGGGGGACTGCGCCCTGGTCCAGCGCCCAGAGCATGCCGGCGAGAAAGCTGTCGCCTGCGCCGATCGCGCTTCGCACCTCGGTTTTCAGCGCGGGCATGCAGTAGGTCTCGTCGCGCGTCGTCAGCAGCACGCCATTTTCCGCAAGCGTCAGCGCGACCATCCGCGCCTTGCCGTCCGCGATCAACGCCCGCGCCGCGTCGGCCTGGCTGTCGGCATCCGGCAGCGGCAAGCCCGTCAGCTCGCGCAGTTCGTTGAGACTCGGCTTGACGAGTTCACGCGCGCGCTGTATTGCACAGCTGGCGTTCGCGCACTTTCAGCCCGAACAGGATTCCTTATCCCGCCCGTCTTAGTTTGCTTCGTGATGACTCTCTTGCAGAGCGGGAAGCGGAACCTGCGCGGCCCGCGCGTCCGTTTCGACCACGGCCGGTTCGACAGGCGCGGCCTGATCCGATGACGCTCGTCGCGCGCGCTTTCAGCGTGAGCCGTTCGAGCGCATCGCGCTTGCCCGCGAGCCATTCGCTTGCGGGCC
>NZ_FNYE01000038.1 GCF_900108945.1 Paraburkholderia diazotrophica
CGGCCCGTGAACGTCGACGCGTTGAATTCGTGCTCCGCGTACAGGTTCAGCGACACGTGCATCGCGTCGACCCACGACTTCGACGGCTCCACGCCGTGCAGCAGATGCAGGAAGTGGCCGCCGATCGAATCGTCGTCGGTTTCGACTTCGATCCGCTTGCCGTTGTGCGAATAGTGATACCAGTACAGCAGCATCGAGCCGAGCGAGGCCATCAGCCGGTCGGCGATATCACGCGCGCCCGCGAGGTTGTGATCGTCCTTCTCCGGCAGCACCGTGCCCAGTGCCGAGACGCCCGTGCGCATCACGTCCATCGGGTGCGCGGCGGCGGGAATCCATTCGAGCACCGCTTTCACGTTCGCGGGCAGGCCGCGCAACGCCTTGAGCTTCGTCTTGTATGCAGCGAGTTCGGCGACGTTCGGCAGCTTGCCGTGCACGAGCAGATACGCAACCTCTTCGAATTCGCAGGCGCCCGCGATGTCGAGGATATCGTAGCCGCGGTAGTGCAGATCGTTGCCCGTCTTGCCGACCGTGCACAGCGCGGTGTTGCCCGCCGTCACGCCCGACAGCGCGACGGATTTCTTCGGCTTGAACGCGCCTGCGTTCGGCGTGTTGTTGTCTGCTTCGCTCATGTGTCTTCCTCCAGATGCCATTACTTGTTCGCGGCGAACAGCGCGTCGAGCTTGTCCTCGTACGCGTGATAGCCAAGGTACTTATAGAGATCGTCGCGCGTCTGCATCGTCGGCACGGCCGCTTTTTGCGTGCCGTCGCGCATCACCGTCTCGTAGAAATTGAGCGCCGCCGCGTTCATCGCGCGATACGCGCCGCAGCAGTACAGCGCGATATCGACGTTCGCTTCGCGCAGTTCCGTCGTCGTGAAGAACGGCGTCGAGCCGAACTCGGTCAGGTTCGCGAGAATCGGCACCTTCACGGCGGCCTTGAAGCGGCGATAGTCGTCGAGCGTCTTCATCGCTTCGGGGAAGATCATGTCCGCGCCCGCTTCGACATAGGCGACGGCGCGCTCGATCGCGGCGTCGAGGCCTTCGGCAGCGGCTGCGTCGGTGCGGGCCATGATGACGAACTGATCGTCGGTGCGCGCATCGACGGCGGCCTTCACGCGGTCGACCATCTCTTCCTTCGCGACGACTTCCTTGTTCGGCCGGTGGCCGCAGCGCTTCTGGCCGACCTGGTCTTCGAGGTGAACGGCCGCGACGCCCGCCTTGATGAACGAGCGGACCGTGCGCGCGATGTTGAAGGCGCCGCCCCAGCCCGTGTCGATATCGACGAGCAGCGGCAGGTTGGTGGCGTCGGTGATACGGCGGGCGTCCGTCAGCACGTCGTCCATCGTGCTGATGCCCAGATCGGGAATGCCGAGCGAGTTCGCGGCCACGCCGCCGCCCGACAGATACACGGCCTTGAAGCCGACGGCTTCGGCCATCTTCGCGGCATATGCGGTGATCGCGCCGACGACCTGCAGCGGTTGTCCTTCTGCGACGGCCTGGCGGAACGCGGCGCCGGCGCTAGCGGGTTGTTTGGCTGAATTCAATTTGAGGCTCCTTGATAGCGGGCCTGTATTCGCAAGCACCGTGCCATGCACGGCCGCCCCGCTAAGTCACTGATTTTGCGGCGCGCACGTCCGAACGGTCTTGCAGGTGCATTTCAGAAATGGAATCTCGCGTTTCTGTTGTGAAACATATAATGGACGAACGCCACGACCCGTACCGAGCACGTCCATGAGCACGCCTTCCGCCGCCTCCCATTCCCGTCCGCGCATCTGGGCGATGGGCATCAGCCGTCTGCGCGATCTGTTCGTCGATATCGCGAGCGAGTATGCGGGCCGCGCCGACGTGCGCATCGTCGCGCGCGGTTTCGGCGATGCGATGCAGGAGATCGACGCGGCAGGCGCCGAGCGTCCCGACGTGATCGTGGCGGGCGGCTCGAATGGCGCGTATCTGAAGGCGCGCGTCGACGTGCCCGTGGTTGTCATCACGCCGACGGGCTTCGACGTGATGCAGGCGCTCGCGCGCGCGAAACGCGACGGCGATTCGGTGGCGCTCGTCACGCATGGCGAAACGCCCGACGAGGTCAAGCGCTTCACGGCCGCGTACGGCGTCGATGTGATCTTCGCTTCGTACCGTTCGACGGAAGACGCGGAGCAATGCGTGCGCGAACTGCGCGAGCGCGGCGTCGATGCCGTCGTCGGGCCGGGCCATGTGACCGATCTCGCGGAGCGCGCGGGCATGGGCGCCGTGTTTCTCTATTCGCGCACGTCGGTGCGCGCGGCGTTCGACACGGCGCTCGAAGTCGCGCAGGCGACGCGCGCCGAAGGCGTGCGCCGTCAGCGTCTGGACAACCTGTTGCAGCACTTGCGCGACGGCGTCGTCGCGCTCGATGCGCAAGGGCGCGTCGAAGCGATCAACCAGCGGCTCGCGGGCGTGCTCGGCATCGATGCCGCCAGCGCCGCGGGCGTGCCGCTGCAACAGCTCGCGCCCGATCTGGCGAGCGCGCTGCCCGATACCGACGGCGATACGCTCGTGTCCGTGCGCGGCGCGAGCTATGTCGTGCATCGCGGGCCGCTCGCGGGCGCGGGCCCCGCAGCCGGCACGGTGCTGACGTTTCAGGAATCGCGCGCGGTCGAGCGGCTAGATCGCACGCTGCGTTCGCGTCAGCGCGCGCAGCAGTTCACCGCGCGTTACCGGCTCGACGATCTGGTCGGCGAATGCGCGTCGATCGAACGCGTGCGCACGCTGGTCCAGCGCTACGCGAAGTCCGACGCGACCGTGCTGATACTCGGCGAAAGCGGCACGGGGAAGGAAATGGTCGCGCAGAGCATGCATCACCTGAGCGCGCGGCGCGACTTCGCATTCGTCGCGATCAATTGCGGCGCGTTTCCCGAAGCGTTGCTGGAAAGCGAGCTGTTCGGTTACGACGAGGGCGCGTTCACGGGCGCGCGCAAGGGCGGCAAGGCGGGGCTCATCGAAGCGGCGCATCGCGGGACGCTCTTTCTCGACGAGATCGGCGAGATGCCGTTGCCGCTGCAAAGCCGGCTGCTGCGCGTGCTACAGGAGCGCGAGGTGGTGCGGCTCGGCTCGACGGAGCCGACGCGCGTCGACATACGCGTGGTGGCCGCGACGCATCGCGCGCTGACGGAAGGGATCGAGGCCGGGACGTTCCGCGCGGATCTCTACTATCGGCTGAACATCCTGAGCATTGCACTGCCGCCGCTGCGCGAGCGCGCGGCCGATGTGATGCCGCTTGCCGCCGAACTGCTGTTGCAGGCAGCAGCGCGCGAGCCGCGTCTGGCGGCGCGCGTGCGCAGCTTGCAGGCGGCGGCGCATATGCTTGCGCCCGTCAGCGAGCCTTTGTGCCGCTACGCATGGCCGGGCAACGTGCGCGAATTGCAGAACGTGATTGAACGGATCGCCGTCGAGCTGGCCGACGCGGAAGGCGACGCAGGCGCTGCGTTCTCACGCGAGATGCTGGAGGTGGTCGCGCCCGAACTCTTCGTGCAGTCGGGGCGGCAGAAGAAGGGCGCATTGACGCTGCGCGAACGCAGCCGCCATGTCGAGGCCGACGAAATACGCGCGATGCTGGCTGCGTGCGGCGGCGATCGCGATGCCGCGTGCAGGGCGCTCGGCATCAGCAAGACGACGTTGTGGCGCAAGCTCAATACGACGCAATGAGCGTTCGCGAACGGTTCACACGCCCACCAACGCGGTGATGAACAGACCGACTGCCACGACGGCCATGCCGATCGTGATCTTCTGAAGCCAGCTCTTTTTCGTGAGCAGCGTGATGGCGGCGAGCGCGATCGAGATCTGGATCAGCGTGGTCGCCTGCGCCCAGCGATGATGCTGATGTTGCAGCGACTCGCTGGCGTCATTGTCCTTTTTCACCTGCTTTTCGAGCGATTCCGCTTGCTGGCGAATCGGTTCTTTTTCGGTCTTGTAGCGCTGTACGTCGGTGATGAACTTCCCGTGCGCCGCCGATGCGGGATCGCTCAGCGCCGCGCCCAGTTCGGCGAGATTCTGTTTTTCTCCCTTGGCCTGATAGTAGGCCCACTGGTTCGCGGCTTCTGTCTTGAGTATCGCGGCCTCGTTCTTGTAGAAGAGTGCAAGGTTTTCGTTTGCGCCGCTCTGATATGAGGCGATTGCGCCAACGCTCGCGAGGATCGCCGTCATGACGGCAAGTCGCGAGGCGCCCGTGTCGCTTCCATGGGAGCCGGGGTGCTCGATCGCGTGATCGTGCGGGCCGTGCACTTCGTATTCGTCGGACATCGTGATCGTGGCTCAAGAGAAACGCAGAGTCGCAAGCATACCGCAGCGTATCACCCGCGAAAAAGCGCCTGGCCTTTTCTTTTCTCTCCGGTCGATGCCGTGTCGAGCGTGCGCCGCTTGCTGCTCAGCATTGCAGCTTGCGCTGCGCACGATACTCGGTCGGCGAAGTTTTCATATGCCGCCGGAAGCTGCGCGCGAGATGATCGCCGCTCGTCATGCCCGCGCGCTTCGCGACCTTGTCGACGGGCAGATCGGTCTCGATCAGCAGATTGCAGACCACCTGAAGCCGCGCGTTCATCAGATAGTC
Organism: Paraburkholderia diazotrophica; assembly: GCF_900108945.1. Taxonomy (GTDB): domain Bacteria; phylum Pseudomonadota; class Gammaproteobacteria; order Burkholderiales; family Burkholderiaceae; genus Paraburkholderia; species Paraburkholderia diazotrophica. The sequence continues at coordinate 4,582 of NZ_FNYE01000038.1, forward strand.
GGACGGCGTCATGCCGAGCTCGCTTCTGAAGTGACGCAGCAGGCTGCGCTCGCTCATCGCGGCCACCTGCGCCGCGTCTTCGATCGTGATCTGGCGGCGGCAGTTGTCCTGCAGCCAGTGCGCGGCCGCGCGCACTTTTTCAGCGGGCGTGCTGCCGACGACGTCCTCGAATATCGCATTCAGCGCGTCTTGCGAACAGATCGACAGATGCTCGGCGACGCGCCGCGCCATCGTGTCGCCCATGTCGCGACGGATCAGTTTCAGTGCGCCCGTGAGCGCTTCGTGAAGGCTCTGGGATTTCCGCTTGCAGTCGTTCGCGTGTCCCGCCGCGTTGCAGGACGGCTCGCGATGCGTCGCGCGCGGCCCATCGCGAATGGGGCTGTCGGGACCCGGCAGCGGCGCGCCCACCAGCCGCACATCGGCCGCTTTCGCACGGGCGCGGCTGATCCACGCGGTCAGCGGCTCCGAGCGGTCGTCGAGATCCGTGTCCGCGCCGACGATCGCGAAGATCGCGTCGAATTCATAGTCTCTGCGTGTGTCGAATGCTTCCGTGGAAACGAGCAGCGTCGCGGAACTGCCGACGTGTCCATCATGGGCCGCGAGAACGGCGACCCGATACGCCCACTGGATCGCATTGCGCGACGACAGCTCGCTCGCCAGCTCGAGTGTATTGGCGATGACGCTTGCGCTCAGCAGATCGAATCCCTCGAACAGTACGACGGCGACATGACGCGTGCGCAGCGGTTTGCCGTCCGGTCCCTCCGATTCACTGGCATCGAGTCTTTGACGCGGACGCGTGGACATGTTCTTCCCCAACCTCAATGAACTGGACCGGAACTCCGGATACCCTGACGTCGACGGGAAGCATTCCGGACGATGCGCGCGTCACCGAATGTATGGAAGGCTCCAGTTCTCCCGCTAGCCTCCAATGCTGCCTTGATAAATCGCAAAGCGAATGTGGGCCGGCGCACGCAGCGCGACAAGTATCGTCAAGGCGCTTTCACAGGCATCGGCCGATGCGTCTGATTCGGCACGAGGGGCACTGCATCCGGTTGCGGGAGTCAGCGTGAGCGCAAGAGCAAAACGATTGGCGGGCCGATATTGTTCCCGCGCCGATGTCCGATTGTCAGGTCGACTGGTTTCCGTTCCAGTTCGACATCGACGAGATGCCGCTGGACTCGAAAATGGCCTGCGCGACTTTCAGGTAGCTCTCGGCCGTGTCGCGCAGCGTATAGCCGTCCAGCGGGCGATATGCGCGAGGCGTGTGCAATGCGTGAATCAGCGCGCGCGCGTACGCGGAAGGATTCAACGTGTCGACGAGCGAGACGCCTGGAAATTCGCGGGCGAATTCGAATGCTGCAATGCGGCTTGCGACGACGGGGATACCCGATGCCAGCGCTTCGAGAAAGCCGATGCTGTGCGCCTCTCTGTGAGAAGGCATCGCAAACACATGCGACGCTTGCAGGATCGCGGCGACATTCGTCGCGGGGCCGCACAACGTGACACGCTCGTTCAGGCTCATGCGATCCACGAGATTCATCGCTGTCTCGTGATAAGCCTTGTCTTCGATGACGCCGCACAGCAGCAGGCGCGCTTCCGGTTCCTGTTGCAGCACGCCATCGAAGGCCCGAATCGTTTCGAGCTGTCCCTTGTCGTCGACATAGCGTCCCAGCTGCACGATCTGCTTTGCCGTGCTGTGATCTGCCAGGTTCAATGCGGAAGCCACGAAGTGAAAGCGCGACAGGTCGACGCCATTGGGGATCACGGTTACGAGCGGATGCGGTCCGAATTCGCGAACGTAGTCATGCGTATTCTGCGGGGACACGCCGACGACGGCTCTCGCGCGATGCGACAGAAAACGCTCCGCCCATTTCAGCTTGGGGTCCTCGAAATCGTTGGAGCCGGAGTGCATCACATAGACAACGGGCGCGGCATACGGAAGAAGACGCACGTAGAGCGCGGCGAGCGTCGCGTGAGCGATGATGATGTCCGGCCGGAACCGCTTGATGCAGCGCCACAGATGCATCAGACGCCCCATCCTGCCCAGATACGCATCGGGAAAATCGCACAGCACGTCCGCAGCCACCAGTTCTCTGCGGCTGTGATCGAAGTCCGCGAGTTGCGGCAGCATCGATGCGATGCAGACTTCGTGGCCACCCTCCCTATGCTGGATTGCAAGACCCTTCGCGAGGACCTCGGCACCAGACAGACGTGGCGCATGTACGACCTGTAGTATCCGCACTTGTCACCGTATGAATAAGTCTTGTGTACGAAGGGAACAGGGCCACGATGACGAATCGTCAATTGCTTTCTGTTCTCCGTGCAGCGTACGGTTCCGTTGATCGACCGTCAATTGGTGTGTTCAATGACGGTTCTAACATACTCAATGGCACCGACAATCATCAGCCAAGGACTAGTCATTACTCGACACCTAAGTACTTACCTGTAGAGTTGATTTTGCTGCAACCATCGATGCAGCTGATTGCACAGCCATGCAATTTTTTTGCCCGATTCAACCCTATTGAGCGAGCCGTTCGAGCCAGAGCGTTTCCGAGTACATCGCGGGAAGCTGGACCGTCGCTGTCGGTACAGTCTGCATACTGTTTCCGTTCATCGCGTATTGGGCCAGCGCCGCGCTTCCAGCGGTAAAGAGCGTGTTATCGAGTATCGCGTCGGTGCGCTGGTAAAAGACGAGCGTCGTGTGCTTGCCGCCGCCCGTCAGTGCGGGTGTCGCGTCCTGCCACCGGATGCCGTGTAACGAGGCCAGCAGAACGGGCGTCGAATCGGGATGAGCGGCGTCCAGCTTCCATACGTCGACGCCGCCGGGGTTCGCGAAACGAGGCACGGTCATGACGATCGATGCATCGGCATCGGCGTGCGGATCGCTGGCGGCGAATTTCGTCAAGTCGGGCTTGAACGTCGCGGGCAGCATCGCGGGCGCGCCGACCGACCAGTGCCCGCCTTCGACGCCGAGCGGGACGATGGCAATGCGCCCGTTGTCGTCGGCCGGTTGAATGGCGACAAACGATACATCCGCGTGATCGTTCCGCACTGCAAGCAGGCGAAGATTCGACTTGAGACGGCTGTCGTCGAGTACCTGGATTTGCTGAACGCGCCCCGCTGCGTCCGGGTCCACTGTCCATAGTTCGACGCCGGTGTCCTGCTTTTGAATTGCGATCAGTACTTTTGCCGGTTCCTTCTCTTTGGTCGAGTACGGCGTGATCTGCTGCACGCGTCCGGCAGGCATCCGGCTGTCGCTCTGGAACCAGAGAACGGGCGCGGTAAAGCGGCTGCCCGTGCTGTGCAGCAGCCAGAAGGCGGTGCCGCCGTTTCGCGGCGTGACGACCATCAGATCCGCGCGGCCGTCGCCGTCGAAATCGCCGAGCAGAAAGCGCGCGCTATCGAAGCACAAACTATCGGCGCGGCACGTTGTCGTCGTTGCACGGCTGTCGAACGGAATCGCATTCGCGTACCAGCGCACGGGTTTATCGGCTTTGTTCAACGCCTGAACGTCGACGTCGAAGCCCGGACCGTCCGCGCGACGTTGAACGTACACCGCCGACGACTCGCCGCGTCCCGACACGTCGCCGTACATCGCACCCGCGAGCCGCAGATCGGTCGCCCATGTCGGGCGCGTCGTCGACCATCGGTATCGCGTCGTCAGCGATGCGCAACCGCGGATATTGAGGCGTCCGCTTTCCTCACCGAGGCACCGGCGCGACGGCGTAAAGATCAGACCAAAGTCCCACGGCGTCCAGCGCTGCGATTCGTCCCACGCTTCGCAGGGCTCTTCTGTCAACGTGCCGTCGTGTTCGGCAACGCATTGCCGCGTCGATGCCGAAACGAGCGCCGCATTGTGCTGATTGCCCGCATACGTTGGCCTCGGTTCCCACGTCCACTGCTGGCTGACCGAGCCGTCGCACGGCGCGAGTTCCGGCTTGCGCTCGCTGCCCGTCGAAGTCAGGCATTCGCTGGAAGCGGTGTTGAACAGCACCGTCGGCAGCGCGACGAAATCGGGCGTGGCGTGACCGGTCGTATCGAAGCGTGCGTATCGGCGCAGGATCCAGTTGCCGTCCCATTGGTATTCGCCGAACACATGCGCGAAGTCCCCGCCGTCGATCGTGAAGTAGCTTGCCGAAACATCCCGCTTGCGTTGCGCTTCGTCGCCGGACAGCGTGGATGGCCACGTTCCCGTCGGATACGTGATGTGGTACGCGATGGGAATCGATCGTCCCAAGGTTTGCGCGACGTGCCGTGTGATGCGCGCGGAGTAGATGTGATCGGGGTGCTCGATGAACGGCACGGTGTCGGGGTTGAGCGTGTAAATGCGCGTGGCGTCTTGCAAAATTGTCTTGAGCACGGCGGAAAGCGAATCGCGCGTGTAGCGTGCCGGCGCGATTTCGCCGTGTCCCATCGGATAGCTCGTGATCGTCGCGCCCTGATCCCACAGCAATGCGAGCGGCACGCGGCCGCCGCGCACGGCGCCGCCCGGAAGACGCAGTTCGAGCAGCCGCACTTTTGGTTGCGCTTTCAATGTCAGCTGGAATACCGGCTTGCCCGCGATGCGCACAGTCGATTCGTCCCAGTCGTTCGGCACGCCGACCATGCGTGCGTAGGCGAGACGCGATCCCTGCTCGCGCTTTTGCACATACGCGAAGTTCGCACCGTTGGCCCCGCCGATCAGATGAACTGTCGTGACACACCATCCCGCGCGCAACTGCTCGCTGATGCCGGGCTCGACGAACAGCAGATCGTCGTCGAGATGCGCGACTACGGTAACGAGCGTGCCCGCGCTGCAATCGGCGGACGCGGCATGGCTCGCGCCGCAAAAGGCGAATGACACACAGAGAAGAAACAGGAAGCGAATGAAGCGGCGAGCGTTGAAGAGCGACAGGTTCATGTGATTTTCTTCGTGTTCTTCTCGCGAGTCGTCACTGGATGAAGGACGTAGTGTCTCTTCTCTTTTTCTAACGTGCTGGCAATTCCATAACGCTTACTGGGTGAAAGATTAATGGGCTTTTAAAACCAGCCTCTCATTGGCATTGAAATGAACCTCGCCAATTTCGCTTCTTTCACTGTCGTCTTAGGGACATTGAATAGCATTTAATCGCCAGGATTTCTGTCATATCGGCATCACACGGATGCATTGATCGCGTTGGCAGCGCTTTACGACCCGGCGCGCGGCGTGGCCTGAAACGTATCGACGATTTCGCGCATCAACGCTTTCCGGTCATCGGATGCGCGCTGCACCATGCCGACCGTTCGAAGGACCGGCGGGCTGCCGATCGAAATCACGCGTAGCAACGGGTCGTTTTGCCAGTTGCCGCGATTGAGCAGCGGCAGCACCGCCACCCCGACCTTCTCGCGCACGAGCGCGACGATCGTTTCGATCGAATTGAGTTCGAGATATTCGTTGACCGTCAAACTCGACTTCTGCAACGCCTGTTCGACGACCTGCCCCGTGCGCACGCGCCCGTCGAAGCGCAGAAACCCATGGCTGCGCAAGATGCGCTGCGGATCGTTGTCGATGATCTCGCGGCTCACGACCAGCATCATCGGCTCCGTGTAGAGCGTGGTCCACTTCAGCGTGTCGGGCAGCGTCTGGTCCGCGCGCGCGACGACGGCGGCGACATCCACTTCGCCTGCTTCGACCATGCCCGCCAGCTCGTCCGAGCGCGCCGACAGCAGGCGCACGTCGAGCCGCGGATGCGCCGCCTTCAGCCGCGCGACGGCCAGCGACAGCGCGCCGATCACCGACACCACCGCGCCGATCGTCACGGGCCCCTCCATCGCATCCGAAGGCTTCGCTTCAAGCTCGGCGAGAAGCTCCAGAATCTGCTCGACCTTGGGCCAGATCGTGTGGCCGTGCTGCGTGAGCGCGATCTGGCGGCCCCGGCGGTCGAACAGCTGGCGGCCCAGTGCCAGTTCGAGTCCGCGCATCTGCAGGCTAACGGCGGCCTGCGTCAGCGCGACCTTGTCGGCGGCGGCCGAGAACGATCCCGTGCGTGCCACGGCCTTGAAAGTCTTCAACATGCGAAGCGTCGGCATGGTGTGTCCCGAGTGCGTCTCATGATCGAGCCATGAGAAAAACTTAAGTGTCGAAAAGAAATATTAATATTTTTTGTACAACGCCGGCCAGATAATGGATTCGTAACGACATGAAAGGACGAGCGACACGATGCGGAGTGCCCAAGCATGACCGGTGCTGAACGCCGACCAGTACTGGATGTACGAGGCTTCTCGTTGAAATTTTCAAACGCGGCCGAGGTACCCAATGTCGTCGATAACGTTTCCTTCCCGGTTCACGCGGGCGAGACCTTGTGCATGGTCGGCGAATCGGGCTGCGGCAAGAGCGTGACGTCGCTGGCGCTGATGGGGCTGCTCGCGAGCCCGCCCGCGCGGCGCGTCGCGGGCACCGCGCATTTCGAGGGCGCCGATCTTTTCTCGCTGACGGAGCGCGAACTCGCCGACATTCGCGGCAACCGCATGTCGATGATTTTCCAGGAGCCGATGACGTCGCTGAATCCCGCGTACACGATCGGCGAGCAGATCGGCGAGAGCATCCGGCGGCATCGCGGCATCAAGCGTGCGCAAGCGCGTGACGAAGCGCTGGAGATGCTGCGCCTCGTCCACATTCCCGCACCCGAAACGCGGCTCGACGCCCTTCCGCACCAGCTGTCAGGCGGCATGCGCCAGCGCGTGATGATCGCGATGGCGCTCGCGAACCGCCCGCGTCTGTTGATCGCCGACGAACCGACCACGGCGCTCGACGTCACGATCCAGGCGCAGGTGCTGTCACTCGTGCGCAACCTCCAGGCGGAGACGGGCACGGCGATGCTCCTGATCACGCACGATCTGGGCGTGGTCGCCGAAGTGGCGGATCACGTTGCCGTGATGTACGCGGGCAGGATCGTCGAGTACGGCACCGTGACCGATCTGTTCGACGATCCGCAGCATCCGTACACGATCGGCCTGATGGGCGCGATTCCGTCCGTCGGCAAGCGCGCGGGCTCGCTCGCGACGATACGCGGCTCGGTGCCGTCGCCGGAGCAGATGCCGCGCGGCTGCCGCTTCGCGCCGCGCTGTCCGTTCGCGGAGCAGCGCTGCATCGACGCCGCGCCACCCGACAGAACGCTTTCGGGCGAGCATCGCGTCGCGTGCTGGCTCGCGCCTGTCGAGCAACTCGTGAAGCCCGCGCAGCAAAAGGAACTGACATGAGTGCCGACATGAAAGCGCCCATCATCGAAGCCAGCGCGCTCACGAAACGCTTCGGCGGCGAGCGGCACATGTTCGCGCGCACGCCGACGGTTCATGCCGTCAACGACGTGTCGTTCGCCGTGAACACGGGCGAGACGTTCGCGATCGTCGGCGAGTCGGGCTGCGGCAAGTCCACGCTCGGCCGGCTGCTGCTGCGCCTGATCGACGCGACGCAAGGGCGTGTGATCTATCAGGGCGAGGACATCACGCACTGGCAAGGCGCGAAGCTGCGGCGGCTGCGCCGCGAAATGCAGATCATCTTTCAGGACCCGTTCGCTTCGTTGAATCCGGGCATGACGGTGGGCCAGATCATCGGCGAGCCGGTCGGCGTGCATGGACTTGCGCGCAATGCCGCCGAGCGCCGCGAGCGCGTCGCGCAGCTGCTGACGAAAGTGGGCTTGCAGCCCGGTTACGCGGAGCGCTATCCGCATGAGTTTTCGGGCGGGCAGCGTCAGCGCATCGGCATCGCACGGGCGCTCGCGGGCGAGCCGAAGCTGATCGTCGGTGACGAGCCGGTGTCGGCGCTCGATGTGTCGGTGCAGGCGCAGGTGATCAATCTGCTCGAATCGCTGAAAGCGGAACTCGGCCTCACGCTGATCATGGTCGCGCACGATCTGGCCGTGATCCGCCATATGAGCGACCGCGTCGCCGTGATGTATCTCGGCGAGATCGTCGAGCTCGCGCAAGTCGACGAGCTGTTCGATGCGCCGCTGCATCCGTATACGCAAGCGCTGCTGCGCGCGATTCCCGCGAGCAGTCCGCACGAGCGCCGCACGAAGCCCGCGTTGCAAGGCGATCTGCCGAGTCCGACGGCGCCGCCGCCTGGCTGCCGCTTTCATACGCGCTGCCCGCATGCGAAGCCGCGCTGCTCGCAGGAACGGCCGCTCGCCGAAGCGCTGCCCGGCGGCCGGCAGGTCGCCTGCCACTTCTGGCGCGAAGTGCAGAACGCGGGCAGCGGCACGCCGCTCGCGGCGAGCGTCAGCGTGAAGCTGAACGAGCGCCTTTCGATTTACCGCGACAGACAGGCCGCGCTGACAGCGGGCGCGATCCGATAACTCACCTCTGATGGCAACCCGAACCGCAACAAGGACATAACGCATGCGAAGAATGTTGATTGCCGCCGCGCTCGCATTGAGCGCATCCGCCGCGATGGCCCAGACCACCATCCGCATCGGCTTGCAGGACGATATCGGTTCGCTCGACCCCGCGCGCAGCGTGCAGTTCGTCGACCGGATCGTGTTCGCGTCGATGTGCAATTCGCTCGTCGACGTCGGGCCGGATCTCAAGATCGTGCCGATGCTCGCCACTTCATGGACCACGAGCGCCGACGGCAAGTCGCTGACCTTCAAGCTGCGCCAGGGCGTGAAGTTCCAGGACGACGAGCCGCTCAACGCGGCCGCCGTGAAGGCCAATCTCGACCGCTATCGCAGCCTTCCGACCAGCAACCGCAAGAGCGAGCTTTCGTCGGTCGATCATGTCGACGTCGTCGACGACAGCACCGTGAAGATCGTGCTGAAGCAGCCGGACGCCGCGCTGCTCGCGACGCTCTCCGATCGCGCCGGCATGATGCTCGCACCGAAGACGCTCTCCGATGCGGCGGGCGTCGCGTCGCATCCCGTGTGTTCGGGTCCGTACAAGTTCGTGCAGCGCGTGCAGAACGATCGCGTCGTGCTTGAGAAGTTCGCGGGCTATTGGGACGCGGACAAGTATCCGATCCAGCGCGTCGTGTTCCAGCCGATTCCCGACAGCACCGTGCGTCTCGCAAACCTGCGCTCGGGCTCGCTCGACATGCTCGAACGCCTCGCGCCTTCCGATGTCGCGTCGGTGAAGAGCGATGCGAACCTGCAATTCAAGCCGGTGACGGGCCTGGGCTTCTACTACGTGACGTTCAACATCAACAACGGACCGCGCGGCAACAGCCCGTTGAAGGACAAGCGCGTGCGCCAGGCGTTCGAGCTATCGATCGATCGCGATGCGATCGATCAGGTGATCGGCGCGGGCATTTTCACGCCGGCCAACCAGGGCATTCCGAAATCGAGCCCGTACTACAACGCGTCGCTGCCGACGACGAAGCGTGACGTCGCGAAAGCGAAGGCCTTGCTGAAGGCGTCGGGCCACGAGCATCCGACGATCGAGTTCGCGTATCCGAACAACACGGTCGCGAGCCAGATCACGCAGATGCTGCAGGCGATGCTCGGTGAAGCGGGCATCACGCTGAAGCTGCGCCCGAGCGACTACGCGACCGAGCTGAACGCGGGACACAGCGGCGATTTCGAAGCGATGTACACGGGCTGGTCGGGCCGCGTCGATCCCGATGGCAACCTGCATCAGTTCAACACGTGCTCGGGCAACCTGAACTACGCGCACTACTGCAACCAGCAGGTCGATTCGCTGCTCGACGGCGCGCGCACGAAGCTCACCTCAGCCGAGCGCAAGGCGGACTACGACGCGGCCGGCAAGATCCTCGCCGACGACGATCCCATCGTCTACATCTACGCGCAGCCGTGGCCGTTCGTGTTGTCGAAGAAGGTGCAGGGCTTCACGCCTTCCGCCGATGGCCTCGTTCGCCTGCGCGGCGTTTCGATGAAGGGCTGAGCGCCATGCTGCGGATCATCGCCAATCGGATGCTCGTGGCCGTGCCGACGCTGATCCTGGTGTCGATGCTGATCTTCGGCCTGCAGAAGCTGCTGCCGGGCGACCCCGTCATGGCGATGGCGGGCGAGGACCAGGACCCGCAACTCATCGCGACGCTGCGGGTCAAGTATCACCTCGATCAGCCCGTGCCGACGCAATACGCGCTGTGGATGCGCGACGTCGCGCGCGGCGACCTGGGCGCGTCGCTGCGCACGGACGTGCCCGTGCGCTCGCTGATCGCGCAGAAGCTTCCCGTCACGATACAGCTCGCGATCATGGCGATGATCCTCGCTATCGGCATCGGCATACCGGCGGGCGTGATCTCGGCGGCGAGCCGCGGCGGGCCGCTCGACTACGCCGCGAACATCTTCGCGCTGTCCGGCATGTCGATACCGAACTTCTGGCTCGGCATCATGCTGATCTTCATCGTGTCGGTGCGCTGGCATCTGTTGCCGTCGTCGGGCTATGTGCCGCCGGGCGAGGACTTCTGGCTCAGCATCAAGACGATGCTGATGCCCGCGTTCGTGCTCGGCGCCGCGCTCGGCGCGCAACTGATGCGCCACACGCGCAGCGCAATGCTCGGCGTGCTGCGCACCGACTACATCCGCACCGCGCGCGCGAAAGGTTTGCTGCGCGGCGCCGTCGTCGTCAAGCACGCGTTCCGCAACGCGTTGATCCCGATCGTCACCGTGCTCGCGCTGCTGTTCGGCGAACTGCTTGCGGGCGCCGTGCTGACCGAGCAGGTCTTCACGATTCCGGGCTTCGGCAAGCTCGTCGTCGATGCCGTGTTCAACCGCGACTATCCCGTCGTGCAAGGCGTCGTGCTCGTGACGGCGCTCGCGTTCATCGTCGTCAATCTGTGCGCCGACGTGCTGTACATCCTGCTCAACCCCCGACTGAGGCGCAGTTGATGGCTACTCCTCTCGATGCCCAAGCCGTGTCGCCGGCTGCAACGCTGCCGCGCCGTAAGCGCCGTGGACTCGTGCGCTTCATGCGCAACCGCGCTGCGGTATTCGGCGCGCTGCTGGTGGCGCTCGTCGTCGTGATGGCCGTGTTCGCGCCGTGGCTCACGCAGTACGACCCGGTGCAGGCGAGCTTCATGACCGTGCGCCAGGCGCCGTCGGCGGCTCACTGGTTCGGCACCGACGAACTCGGCCGCGACGTGCTGAGCCGTCTGCTGTACGGTGCGCGCGCGTCGCTGCTCGCGGGTGTCGTGTCCGTCGGCATCGCCGTCGTGCTCGGCGTGCCGCTCGGATTGCTCGCCGGCTATTTCGGCAAGCTCGTCGACGGCGCGATCTCGCGCGTCGCCGATGCGCTGCTGTCGATTCCATTCCTGATTCTCGCGATCGCGCTGTCGGCTTTCCTCGGGCCGAGCCTGACGAACGCGATGGCCGCGATCGGCATTTCGGCGATGCCGCGCTTCATCCGCCTCACGCGCGGACAGGCGATCAGCGTGAAGGCCGAAGAGTATGTCGAAGGCGCGCGCGCGATCGGCCTCGATCATCCGCGCATCATCCTGCGGTACATTCTGCCCAACGTGCTGCCGCCCATCATCGTGCAGGCGAGCCTCACGGTGGCGAGCGCGATCATCGCCGAAGCGAGCCTGTCGTTCCTCGGGCTCGGACAATTGCCGCCCGCGCCCTCGTGGGGATCGATGCTCAACACCGCAAAGGACTTCGTGAGCCAGGCGCCGTGGATGTCGATCTTTCCCGGCATTGCGATCTTTCTGGCCGTGCTCGGCTTCAATCTGCTCGGCGACGGTTTGCGCGACGCGCTCGATCCGCGCGAATCCTGATTTCTTTCCGTGGCCGTGTCGCTTTCGATAGGGCCGTGGTCAACCTCTAGAGTGAAGGCATGACACATTTCAACTGGCAGAACCCTTATCCGACGACGCGCATGCCTGTGTTCGCGCGCAACATCGTCTCGACTTCGCAGCCGCTCGCCGCGCAGGCCGGACTGCGCATGCTGTGGAAAGGCGGCAATGCCGTCGATGCCGCAATCGCGGCGGCTGCGGCCATCACGGTCGTCGAGCCGGTGTCGAACGGCCTGGGCAGCGATGCGTTCGCGCTCGTATGGGACGGCAAGAAGCTGCATGGGCTGAATGCATCGGGTGTCGCGCCCGCCGCATGGAACGTCGACTACTTCAAGCGCAAATACGGCGAGAACAACGGCCTCGCCGAGCACCCCGTGCGCGGCTGGGACTCGGTGACGGTGCCGGGCGTGATCGCGGGCTGGGAAGCGTTGCACAAGAAATTCGGCTCGCTGCCGTTCGCAGACCTGATGGAGCCCGCTATCGAGATCGCCGAGCGCGGTCATGCGGTGGCGGGCATCGTCGCGCGCAAGTGGGCGGCCGCCGTGCCCGAGCTCAGGAACCAGCCAGGTTTCGCGGATACGTTCATGCCGCGCGGCCGCGCGCCCGAAATGAGCGAACTGGTGAAGATGCCGGGCCACGCGAAGACGCTGCGCGTGCTCGCCGAACAGGGGCCGCGCGCGTACTACGAAGGCGAGATCGCCGAGCGCATTGCGGCGTTCTCGCGCGAATGCGGCGGCGCGATGACGCTCGACGATCTGCGCAGCTACCGGCCCGACTGGGTCGAGCCGATCGGCAAGCAGTATCGCGGCTACACGGTGCACGAGATTCCACCGAACGGGCAGGGTATCGCCGCGCTGATCGCGCTCGGCATTCTCGAACAATTCGACATGGCTTCGATGAAAGTGGACGGCATCGAATCTCAGCACTTGCAGATCGAAGCAATGAAGCTCGCGTTCGCGGATGTGTATCGCTACGTCGCTGATCCGCGTTCGATGGAAGTGACGCCCGCGCAAATGCTCGACGACGCGTACCTGAAGTCGCGCGCAAAGCTGATCGACCCGAAGCGCGCGACGCATTTCGGCTTTGGCATGCCGAAGTCGGGCGGCACGATCTACCTGTCGGCAGCCGACGAGCGCGGCATGATGGTCAGCTTCATCCAGTCGAACTACATGGGCTTCGGCTCTGGCGTCGTGGTGCCGGACAGCGGCATCTCGCTGCAGAACCGCGGCTACGGATTCTCGATGGACCCGAAATCGCAGAATGTCGTCGAAGGCGGCAAGCGGCCTTTCCACACGATCATTCCCGCGTTCCTCACGCAGCAGGTGGACGGCCGGCAGGAAGCCGTGATGAGCTTCGGCGTGATGGGCGGCGACATGCAGCCGCAAGGTCATCTGCAAACGGTCGTGCGCATGCTCGACTACGGCCAGCAGCCGCAGGCCGCGTGCGATGCGCCGCGCTGGAAGGTCAACCGCGACTTCACGATCGACGTCGAATCGACGCTCAATCGCAACACGACGCGCGCGCTCGAAGGGCTCGGCCACACGATCAAGTCGATCGACGATCCTTATATGGATTTCGGCTCGGGCCAGTTCATCTGGAAGCTCGACGGCAACGAGCCCGAGCGCGGCTATGTGGCCGCGAGCGACAGCCGCCGCGACGGTCTCGCGGCGGGCTTCTGAGCGGAACGTATCGATGCGCCCGCGCGTTGGAACTGGCGGCGTTCAGCCGGTTTTCCAGCGCGCGTCCGCGACGGTCAGCTTGCCGGGAATCAGCTTGAGCGCGCTGAACGTATCGGCGATCTGCTGCTGATACGCGAGCGTCGCGTCCGTGATCGGCTGAACGCCATAGCCGGTGCGTTTGAGCGCGACTTCGAGCGTCGCCGTGTCGAGTCCGACGAGCGGCGACAGCAGCGCGGCCACTTCGGGAATATTGTCGTGCGCCCAGCCGTCGACGCCGTTCACTTCTTCGAGCAGCGTCCGCAGCACTTGCGGCTGCGCGGCCGCGAATGTGCGGGCCGCGACGTAGTACTGCGTATTGCGCACGAGCCCATCGCCGTTTGCGAGCGTGCGCGCATTGCCCTGGCGTTCGATCGCCGCGAGATACGGGTCCCAGATCACCCACGCATCCACGCTGCCTTGCACGAAGGCCGCGCGCGCATCGGCGGGCGTCAGATAGACGGGCTGGATGTCGGTGTACGCGAGTCCCGCTTTTTGCAGCGCCTTTACGAGCAGGAAGTGGACATTCGAGCCCTTGTTGAGCGCGACCTTCTTGCCGCGTAGCTGAGCGACCGAGCGGATGGGCGAATCGTGCGGCACGACGATCGCTTCGCCTTGCGGCGCCGACGGCTCGCTGCCGATGTATACGAAGTCGACGCCGCCCGCCTGCGCAAAAATAGGCGGCGTCTCGCCGACGGTGCCGACATCGACGGCGCCCGCATTCAGTCCTTCCAGCAATTGCGGTCCAGCGGGAAATTCGAGCCATTGGACGGTCATGCCCTGGCTTGCAAGCCGCTTTTCGAGCGTGCCGCGCGCCTTCAGCACCACGAAGTTGCCGTACTTCTGATAACCGATTCGCAGCCGGTTGCTCGCGCCTTGCGCATGCGCAGTGCCGCTCGCGAACGGTCCGAAGGGTCCGAGCATGCCGCCGAGCGCGGCGCCTGTCAGGCCCGCGGCGGCGCGCTGCAAGAGCCGCCGCCGGCGCAAATCGGCGGGATGGGTATCGATGGATGTGTCGTCGTGTTTGCTCATCGGTCGCTGATGTCTGTTATGTCTGTTGTGTCTGTGAGGGATGCCGCTTGCCCGACTGCGCGGCGCGGTCAGCAGGAGTTGTTCACGGCACAATCGCGCGTGCCGGGACTCACGACGTTAAGTCGACGCACGCGCGAATCCAACCAATGTTTGCGCATATCGAAAGCAGCGAATCGACGATAGCGCTCGCGTGACGATGGCCGTGCACATCGCATGCGACGCGCCATTTGCATATATCGAATCGTCGTTTGGAAGACGCGTAGCGCGTCGCTAGCATGCAGGGACTTTTGACTCCCTTCGACAGCCACCATGTCTACCGTCGCCATTCCGTCCGCTTCCGTCGATGCCCCGGCCGGGCACGCCGAGGCCGCCGTTCCCGTCCTCATCCGCAGCGCGCAGGACGTCTCGCGCATCGTCAACGCGGGCGCCGCGAAGGGCAGCAACGCGCGCATCGTGATCGCGATTGCGCTCGGCGGCGTCTTTCTCGACGCCTATGATCTGACCTCGCTCGCCTACGGCATCAAGGACATCGCGAAGCAGTTCGCGCTGACGCCCGTGCAAGTGGGCTTCGTTTCTTCGGCGATCACGTTCGGCGCGATTCTCGGCGCGCTGTTCGGCGGCTATCTGACAGATCGGATCGGCCGCTATCGCGTGTTCATGGCCGACATGCTGTTCTTCGTCGTCGCGGCAATCGCGGCGGGTCTCGCGCCCAACGCATGGGTGCTCGGCGCAGCGCGCTTTCTGATGGGGTTCGGCGTCGGCCTCGACCTGCCCGTCGCAATGGCCTTTCTTGCCGAGTTCTCGCGCGTGGCGGGCAAAGGCAACAAGGCTGCGAGCGTCGCGTCATGGTGCCCCGCGTGGTACGCGGCAACGAGCACCTGCTATCTGCTGATTCTCGGCTTGTACGCGATCCTCCCCGAACAGCACCTGGGTTGGCTGTGGCGGCTGACGCTGGCGTTCGGCGCCGTGCCCGCGCTCGCGATCATTCTGGTGCGCAGCCGCTATATCAGCGAATCGCCCGTGTGGGCCGCGAATCAGGGCGATCTCGAAGGGGCGGCGCGCATTCTGAAGCGCACGTATGGCGTCGATGCGATCGTCGAGCGCGCCGCAGTAACCGCAACGTCCGCGAGCGAACCGCGCCGCGCTTCATGGCGCAACTACGGCGTGCTCTTCAACAGCACGTATCGCAGGCGCACGATTCTCGCGGCCGTGATCGGCAGCGCGTCGTCGTTCGGCTATAACGCGATCATCTTCGGCTTGCCCGTTATCATCACGAGCTTTTTCGCGCAAGGACCGCTGACGACGATCGTCGCATCGCTCACGCTGAATCTGCTGTTCGCATTCGTGGGCGGATTGATCGGCGTGCGGACCGCGCCGACGGTAGGCGCATGGAAGATGACCGTGCTCGGTCACGCGCTGCAATTCGTCTCGCTGATCGGACTCGCGCTGATCGGGCGGCCGAGCGGCGGCGCGCTGGTCGCGGCGGCGATCCTGCTGCTGGGTGGTTATCTGTTCGGGCAAGGCTTCGGCCCCGGCTCGCATTCGATGACCTATGCGTCGCTCAGCTACCCGACATCGTTACGCGGTATCGGTGTCGGTTTCAATCAGACACTCGTGCGCACGGCATCGACGATCTCGCTGTTTCTCTTCCCGGTGCTGGCGGGCGCACTCGGCACGAAAGTGTTCTGGGTCATCGCGATCGCGCCGCTCACGTCGCTGCTGGTGCTGCTCGCGATTCGCTGGGAGCCGTCGGGTTATGACATCGACGGCGAGGACTATCGGCCTGTCGAGCCCGCTCCGGCGCGTGCCGGCGCTTGCAGTTGCCGTTAGTCGCGACATCACGACATCACGACACGGGCGGTATGCGATCGAAGTAGTGCATCTTGCGCGCGTTGCAAAGCATTGCACAAATGCTTGTTTGCACATGGACGCGCCACTGACTAGATTCAATGACGAGGCCACAAGCAGGAGGGCACATCATGTCGATGAACCTCGCAGCGTTTTACCGTCATGCCGTATTCGAGCCGTTCGAAGCCGTGCGGCATCGGCTGCATGCGAAGCCGCGACGCGTCGCGGTCCGCCAGAAAGAGACGCACCACAAAGACACACACGACAAAGACACGCAGGACAGGCCCACGCCATGCGACGACGCCGAGCGCCTCGAACGTATCGCCGCTTATGCACGTGCTGGCTACTTCAACATGGGATACACGCTCGACATGTTTTACGTGATCGGCGAAATAGAACCCGAGTGACGCCCTCGCTTCGATCCGCATGCCGAATCGGGACGGGTTCGTTCCCGACCCGCGTCCCGGACGACTGTGACGCTAGCTGCGTGAAGAAGCAAAGAACCGGTTTTCCGGACGTGGCAAGCCGAGGTGATCGCGCAAGGTCGTGCCTTCATACGCACGTCGGAAAATCCCGCGCCGTTGCAGTTCGGGCACGACCTTGTCGGCGAAATCGTCGAGCCCGCCTGGCAGATACGGGAACATCACGTTGAAGCCGTCCGAGCCGCGCTCGGTCAACCATTGCTCCATCTGATCGGCGATCGTCGTGGGCGTGCCGATTATTTCCAGACCCGAGTAGCCGCCGATGCGCTGCGCGAGTTGTCGAATGGTCAGCTGTTCGGTACGCGCCCAGTCGACGACGCGTTGCCGCGCGCTCTTGCTCGCGTTGCTCTCGGGAATGTCGGGCAGCGGGCCGTCGGGATCATACGTCGACACGTCATGTCCGAGCGCAATCGAAAGCGAAGCGATGCCGCTGTCGTAATGCACGAACGTATCGAGCAGCGCGCGCTTTTCGCGCGCCTCGTCGACGGTATCGCCAACGACGACGAACGCGCCCGGCAAAATCTTCAGATGCTCCGGGTTGCGTCCCGCGCGCTCGGCTCGCGCCTTGACGTCGGCGTAAAAGCGCTTGCCCTCGGCGAGCGACGGCGGCGCGGCGAACACGGCGTCGGCGGTCTCGGCGGCGATCTGGCGGCCCGGCTCAGACGAGCCGGCTTGCACGACGACGGGCCAGCCCTGTATCGGCCGCGCGATATTCAACGGGCCGCGCACCGACAGATGCTCGCCCTCGAAGCCGAGCACGTGCATCCGTTCAGGATCGACGAAGGTTCCGCTTTCGACGTCGCGCACGAACGCGTCGTCGGCCCAGCTATCCCACAGGCCGGTGACGACATCGAAGAACTCACGCGCGCGCTCGTAACGCACGGCATGCGCAACGTGCTCGTCGAGCCCGAAGTTGAGGGCCGCATCCGGGTTGGAAGTGGTCACGAGATTCCAGCCCGCGCGCCCGCCGCTCAGGTGATCGAGTGAAGCGAACCGGCGCGCGACGTGCCACGGCTCCTCGAATGTCGTCGAAGCGGTGGCGATCAGGCCGATGCGCTCCGTCACCGACGACAGCGCGGACAACAGTGTCAACGGCTCGAACGACGTGACGGTGTGGCTGCGCTTGAGCGCGCCCACGGGCATGTTCAGCACGGCCAGATGATCGGCCATGAAGAACGCGTCGAAACATGCGCGTTCGAGCGTTTGCGCGAAACGCTTCAAGTAGTTGATGTTGAAGTTGGCGTCGGGGAACGCGCCGGGATACCGCCACGCGCCCGTATGGAGGCTCACGGGACGCATGAAGGCACCGAGATGAAGCTGGCGGGATGGGGTCATGATCGATGGCCTCGTCGAAGCGGGGATCAATGTGCGAACAACGCTGCTGGATACGATACGAACGAACGATACGACAACCGCGTGATTCCGGCTCGTACTCTGCCAGTGTTTCGTCCATCGCTTTATGACTCACGCAGATAAGGGTATCGGCTTTGATTCGTTGACCCTCGCGCAAGTCCAAGGGGGCATCTGTCAACTTAAGGACGCCCGTAGCGTTGGAGGACGACGTTCTCGATGTCCGTACGAAATAGGACCTCACGTCATCGGGGGGCGGTCTGGCAGACCCGGATGTACACGAATCCTGGCCCGTGTGATTCTGTGCTAACGCGTCACCACAAAAGTGTTTGATGCCGGTAAAGGCAAACACAGATTCTTGATATGTCACTTGCTGAAAGTTTGAATGCTTCCGGCGTCGACCGAACTCTCATGCGAGGCATAACTAGCAAGCATCTCTGTGAGATTGGACATCGTCGACCTCGGATAGCCGCCAGCGCCGAATTCCTGCGAAGTGCGCTCAATACCACGTTGTCGCCACACACACGAATGCGGTGCGTTTTTGAAAGCATTTACCTGTCCTCTTGCGAGCTCGCCGAGATGCAGAAGCTGTCGTTAGAGCTGGTCGAACATCCGAGCATGGACATTGTGAACGCTGCTGCGACGGTATTGGAGTTGACCGGCTCGGACAACGTGAAACTGCGAACCCTGACTGAGTGGGCAGCCAGCAATTCGCCTTTCGTGCCGCGGTTAACGCTGGAAGACGCGTGTGCGCTCGCACGGGATGTCGCTGTGCGCACAATTTGCTTTTTCACCTAACGTCGGTTTGTTCATGAGAAGAGGGAGAAGCGATTGCGCTTTCAAGTCGCGTCCGACCTGCACCTAGAAATGCTGTCGCGTCGCTTTCCCGGATATCGAATCATCGAACCCGCGGCGGATGCCGACGCGCTTATTCTTGCAGGCGATATTCATTCGCACACACGCGCACTGGACGCGTTCTCGTGCTGGCCTGTCCCGGTAGTGTGTGTGCACGGAAACCACGAACCGATGTCCGCGCACTACTGGGGCATCGTTCGTGAGCTTGCGCGAAAAGCACAGGGAGGGATGGTGCGATATCTGGAGCAGTCGGTATTCGAGATGGACGACGTTCGCGTTCTCGGTTGCTGCCTCTGGGCGGACTACGACCTGGGCGGGCGACGCGCTACTTCCATGAGCGAAGCGGCGCGAGCAATGCCTGACCATCAGTTCATCCGTGTTGGGGGCGGCCAGCGGTTCTTGCCGTCGCACGCACTCGCGGAGCACCAGAAGGCTCGTCGCTGGCTGGAGGCCGAGCTTGCACGTCCATGGTCAGGAAAGACAATTGTCGTCACCCATCACGCACCGCATCCACGGTCATTGGGCTCACGGTTTGCGGACGATATATTGAATGGTGCGTTTGCGACGGACCTGTCACCGCTGCTCAAGTCCGTTGACCTGTGGGTGCACGGGCATACTCACGTTTCAGTTGATTTCAACGTCGGGCGTTGTCGTGTTGTTTGCAACGCGGCGGGCTACGCTCGAAACGTCCGCGTCGCGGTGAATGTAAACGAACTTCTCTTTGAAAATGAATCGTTTGTCCCCTCGTTGGTAATTGAAGTTTAGCATCCGTTGTCACGAGATTGAAGGACGCGAGTGAAAGAACTCATTGTGAACAAAGGTGGCGCATGAAAGTCGCTGAATTGCTGTCACGTCTTGCAGACGCAGACCCCGACGCAATTGTGCTGCTTTTGCCGAGCTATGCCGACCTTACCGAGACAGAAGAACTCGACGACGTAGTCTTGATTGGAGAACCGTGGACCTGCGAGCGACATCGTCAGGACGATGGCAGCACTACAGACGTCCATCATCCTGCGGGTCACGGATATACGATAGGCTGGAACGTTGAGACTGATGAAAGCTGGACCGAACACGTCGTCATCCTGTCGCCGCAGTCCGGAGACATTGAGGCACGGCTTCAATTGGAGTCGGAGTTGAGGTCCGACGCAGCATCGTTCGAGGACAATATTCGCGAGCAAGCTCTTCAGGCACGGCGTCAGATGGTAGCTGACGGTCGGCTTCTAACTGCAGACGAATTTCGTGCGCGACTCGGTATTAGAAAAAAGCGCTTTGGTCGCATGCTGGAGGACGGCGAAGTCTTCGCGCTGGATGTTGACGGCACAGACTATTTCCCAGCTTTGCTGGCGGACAAACGACTGAACCGCAAACGACTGCGCGCAATTTGCTACATCATTGCACCCGCGCCCCCGTGGAGTCGTTTGGATTTTCTTTGGTCACGCAACGGCAGTCTAGGTAACAAAAGCCCGCTCGATATGCTTGGCGGTGACGCGGACTACCTGCTACTGCGAAAGCTCGCCGAGGCGTGGGCTGCCGAATATTCGCGTACTGCCGTCAAGCTTTAGAAGGTGAACATGAGGTCGAGCCGGATGGAGTTGACCCACTCTACACGGCGATAGCAGAAATTGACCCGAGGAGGCCGTTGTGGGAGCGCGCTTCCGAGGCGCTTCACTCGCACGGTTATGAATGGCCCTTAGGCCCCTATCCGGAAACCCGTAGCTTCACGATGTTTGTTGAGCAGCAATCGGCCGGTTACAGCGAGCCCAGAGCGGAAGCTTGCGTGCAAATAAGCGCAAATGGTGGCCTTCTCCGTGTCCGTATCATCCATAAAGGAGGTGCGGCGCGGCAATCACAGACCGTGGCTGCTGGCAAACACAGAAGCGTGGTTGATGTTGCCAAGAAAGTCATTGCTCATCTACTTCGAAAGCACTGACCGTGTTGCATCCAGCTAGACACCTTCTTCCTTGCCCGAGGTTCTCATCATGTTGCTGGTCACAGTCGAGCTCTTGCTCTTTGGCGACCCCAACCCTAAGCTTCGCAAGCTGCTCGGCAGTGTCGAAATCGTCAATGTCGGCAGCGACCCAAGGTACGGGTCGTATGAAGTTCGACTGTTCAACGAAGCTGGAAAAGAGTTTGCCACCGGCGAACTCGCGGACTATCCAAGATTTGCGACCACAGTCTTCGACCTTGTCGCAAGAGGCGTTGCAACAGCACTTGCTGGCAAAGAAGAACTGCCTCCACGGCCTGTGCATCCGTGGAGCCGGCTGCCAAACGAGTAGCCAAGAGCATTGAGCCGAATTGCTATGAACGAGGCACTGTTCGAGTCACCGGGGGGAACATGGGTGTCCGCGCGACAGGTGCTCTTCGTCGATTACGACGGTACCCTGCATCGGGGCGACGCTTACCGGACGCCCAATGGCATCGTGAGCAGCCACCCCAGCATTCAGCTCTTTGAGTATGCGCACATTCTCGCAGAAGCAATTGCGCCATATCCAGACCTTGAGCTTGTCTTGTCGACATCATGGGTAAAGGCGATTGGTTTCAATCGCGCGCGTGACTCGCTGCCGCTACCCGAACTGCGAAGCCGAGTGATAGGCGCAACGTATCACACGAAGTTCTACGACCGCCATGTCTGGAATCAAATTCCTCGAGGAGAGCAGATACGGCGATATGTCGGACGGCATCATTTGGCGAGTTGGCTAGCCATAGACGACCGAGATGATGGTTTCGGGAATGCCAGAGCGCATTTAGTTCTTTGCGACACGAGTAATGGACTCGGTCGGGAGGATACTCAGCACGCTCTGAAGCACGCCTTATTCGCGGAATTCGGACAGCGCTAATGCAGCGACAAGGCAACCGCGAATTGATGTCAATCGACGAGTTCGCACAGCTGCTTAATGTCACCCACGGCTATGTCGTGCGGCGGCTACTGCGCAAGCACGTCCTGCGGCCAGTAATCGTCGTTGGTGGTCAGAGATACGTGTTGCGCCCGAAAGCTGAAGCGTATAGCCGCAAGCGAAAGAGGATTGCGCGCAGGGCGCTGCGCGAGCTGGCGCGCGTATCACAGGAAGCGGGGCTGTACCCGTAACGCACAGAATGCTCGCAAAACATCACCTGTGCTGCGTGCGCCGAATGCGGAAGGCTCAGCGGCGAAGGCGCCGTCATGCTAGAGGGGATTTGACTGGGTGTGGTCAGAGAGTACCACCGACCCGTCTGCGTTTTCGACTTGCAATAAAAAAGCGCGGAATGCCGGTTCACAGCGTTCCGCGCGACAAGGTACTGCAAGGAGCGGGTTATCGAACGAGGAAACCGTAAGTCAGCGGGTGGTGCTCCTCCACAATGCCTTTTGACGTCACTGACCGTACGGCACCGGAAGGCCGTTTTTGATGACGTACACGGTAGTCGGCGCGCCCTTCAGGTCGCCGTATTCATCGAATGTGTAGGTGCCTGCCACACCCTTGTAGTTGGTCTTGGCCAACTGGGCGATAAGCTTTGCCTTGTCGGTCGTGGTTCCAGCTTTGACCATTGCATCTGCCAACAGCTTCACGCCGTCATAGTAGCTGACCCCATACACTTGCGTGTCCGTGTTGTACGCGGCTTTGTACTTCTTCAGGAACTCGCGGCCGGCTGGCGTCTTGTCGAGCGAAATACCGCCTTGTGCGCAGTACACGATGGACGCTGCGTCGCCTGCCACCTTGCCCATATCGGCTGAGCAGATGCCGTCACCACCGAGTAGCTTGGCTCGCAGTCCCCGTGCGCGCATCTGCTTGGCCATGGGAGCACCTTGAGCAGCGTATCCGCCGAAGAAGATGACATCTGGATTCCTGGACTTGATACTGGTCAGAATACCGAGGAAGTCAGTTGCCGATGAGTTAGTGAACTGCTGGTCGACGATTTGGATTCCGTTTGCCTTCGCCTCTTTCACGAACTGCTCGGCCACACCTTGCCCATATGCCGTACGGTCGTCGATAACTGCGGCGGTCTTGGCCTTCAACGTTTTGGCAGCAAACTGACCCATCGTCCCGCCTAACTGCTCGTCACTCGCGCCGATACGGAAAATGTTCTTGAAGCCTTGCTTGGTCAGCGCCGGATTGGACGCCACCGGCAGCATCGGTACGCCGCCAGTGTTGTACACGCGGGATGCCGGAATGGCCACTCCCGAATTGTACGGGCCCAAGACAGCAATCACGCCGCTGTCAACGAGTTTCTGTGCGACCTGGACGCCAACCTTGGGGTCTGCCTGGTCGTCTTGTGAGTCCAGTTTGAACGTCACCTTTTGGCCAGCGACCATGACACCGCTTTTGTTGAGTTCATCGATAGCCAGGCGAGCGCCGTTTTCGTTGTCTTTGCCGTTCGGCGCCTGCGGGCCCGTGAGTGGGGCGGAGTGACCGATTGTGACGACCGTTTGTGCATCGGCGGTTGCGATGAAGCCGACGGCTGCAAGGACGGCCATTGTTGTATTCAGGCGGCGCATGTAGTCTCCAGGATTGGACCGGTGCATGACAGCCTAACCGCGCTTTGCCTCTGGGGCAACCTATCGAAAATACGAAAGCCCCGGTCGATTGATGGA
Organism: Paraburkholderia diazotrophica; assembly: GCF_900108945.1. GTDB lineage: Bacteria > Pseudomonadota > Gammaproteobacteria > Burkholderiales > Burkholderiaceae > Paraburkholderia > Paraburkholderia diazotrophica. Next base: position 28,135 of record NZ_FNYE01000038.1, read on the forward strand.
TTTGGAGTGAATGCGGAAACAGCCCCGAGGGCAGCCCGACTGTCTGCAACCGGGGTCATCGCGATGCAGACGCGTCGCGTCTGCATGGGACATTTCGCCTTCCCGGACTTCCTGATGAAATCGGCGGTCCTGATTGGCCAAGCGTGGCCACACCATCCTGCTCCTTCCACGCGAGGTAGTGCTCACGCATAGCTTGTTTGACTGCGCCCGACGAGAACTCTTCCGACGGGCTTATAACAAAGAAGCCGGTACAGGTATTTGCCCTTGCCGGCTTTTGACCTCAGAGAAGCGATGACGCTATCGACAACGATTGTTCACGAGAGTGGCGGGAACAAAGAGGACAAGAAGTCCGCCGATGACGAGGCTTACTGCAAGCGCCAGCACCCCAGCACCTGCCGAGCCGGATGCCTGCTTGATGACACCAATCAGGGACGGGCTGACAACGCCAGAAATGCTGCCGACTGAATTGGCGAGTGCCAACCCTGCGGCGGCAGCTGCACCGCCGAGGAAGGCGGGAGGAATTACCCAGAATTGCGAGATGGTGGTCATCACGCCCATTGTGCCCACCGTCAACGCAATCATCGCCGCCAAGGTCGAGCCCGAGAACCATACGCTCATCGCGAGGCCAAATGCACCGACGAGTCCCGGGATAATCAGATGCCAGCGACGTTCGCCGGTTCGGTCCGAGTTGTGACTCACGAGCACCATCGCAAGCGCGCCAGCTGCGTAAGGAACCGCAGTTAGCAACCCCACGTGGAACGCATCCGACACCCCGCTCGCTTTAATCAGAGTTGGAAGCCAGAAGCTGACACCATACAAACCCATCGTATAGAAGAAGTAGATGGCGCTGACCAGAAGCACTTTCGGGCTGACCAGGCCGTCCTTCAGCGAATGCAATGCGCTCGGCGCCGACTCTTCTCTGAGCTTCTGCTCAATCAAATCCTTCTGCTCTTCGTTCAGCCACGTTGCGTCGCGCACCTTGTCATCGAGATAGAAAAACGCAGCGACACCTAGAAGTGCAGTCGGCACGCCTTCGACCAGAAACAGCCATTGCCAGCCGGCAAATCCGTGCGCACCGTTGAACGCCGTCATAATCCAGCCAGAGAGCGGGCCGCCAATGACGCCAGACATCGGGATGCCCGTAAGGAAAAGCGCGGTAACTTTTGAGCGCCGTGATGCAGGGAACCAGTACGTCAGGTAGAGCACAATGGCCGGAAAGAAGCCCGCTTCCGCGACGCCCAGAAGAAACCGCATGACGTAGAACATCGTCGGCGTTCTGACGAACATCATTGCAGCAGAGATAAGGCCCCATGTGACCATGATTCGCGCAATCCAGCGCCGCGGACCGACGCTCAAAAGCAGCAGATTGCTCGGAACTTCGAAGAGGAGATAACCAACAAAAAAAACGCTTGCACCAAATCCGTAGACCGCCTCGCTGAAGCCAAGGTCGCTAAGCATCTGCAGCTTGGCAAAGGCGACGTTGATGCGGTCGAGATAGGCGAACAGGTAACAGATAAAGAGGAACGGTAGCAGGCGCCACGTCGCTTTCGTAAAAGCGGACGTGTCCGCGCTTTCCACGTAGGTGGCTGGGCTGTGGGAACTCACATATGTCTCCTAGGGGCCTTCCTGTAAGCGGCGGGCGACCTGTTTTCTGACTCTTCTCCGCCGGCGTTTGATTCGTGCGCGCGTCAGACGAACGGCGCGCACGAACCGGGCACTGCGCTCGATGCTTAGTCGAACATGTCCAGCTGCGTGTTCACCAGCTCACTCCAGATGGTCTGGAAGTGCAACCAGCCGATGTAGTCGCTGCCCACGTGTTCACGGCTATACCGCGCGCGTTCCGGCGTGACCTCCTTCGGCGTAATGCCGGTAGCTTCAATCATCAGCTGCTGCTGGCAGCAGCGCTCGAGCGCGATAAACCAGAAGGCGGCCGAGTCGATGCTGTGACGGCTGGCGGTAAGGAGCCCGTGATTCTGGTGGATGGCAGCCTTCACGCCTGCGAATGCGTTGGCAACCTTGTTGCCGCCCTTGACTTCGACCGCAACCTTGCCGGCCTCGTCGCCAATGACGACGTGGTCCTCATAAAATGCAGCAGCGTCTTGCGAAATCGGCGCCAGCGGCCTGCCGAGCGAGGCGAACGCCGTGCCGTACGTCGTGTGTGCGTGGCACATGGCGACGATGTCCTGATGCTGCTCATGCACAGCCGCGTGCAGTACGAAGCCTGCGCGGTTAATGGCGTATTCGCCTTCGACGACATTGCCTTGGTGGTCGGCACAGATGAGGTTGGACATCTTCACTTGCGAGAAGTGAACGGCCATCGGGTTCGTCCAGTACAGGCTCGGGTTCTCGGGGTCACGAACCGTCAGATGACCGGCGAAGCCATAGTCATAACCCTGGAGGGCGAACGCGCGGCACGAGGCGACCAGACGCTCCTTCAAATGGGTCCGATGCTCCTGGATGCTTTTGAATTTGGGCATCGTGGGGAAAATCAGTCCTTCCTGGTCAGGCTCGTAAATCGAGATTTTGCCCGGCTTGAGAATTGACTCGTGCCTGGTTTCCGATTGCGATTCGGCGACTGTAGACATCACATACTCCTTTTATCGAGTGGGGAACACATAGACAAACGGTGGTTTTTCAAAATGCATCAATGAGATGCATGCAAGTCTGGTTAGTACTACATATAGATTGAAATCGGATTTCAATAGTAAAGTTGAATACGACTACCACTTCAAAATCAGGCCAACACCTCGTCGACTGATGCCTTGACGTCAGCCGTTAGCGTTTGGGTTTGCAGTAGCACCTCGAACTCGCCTATCAGATGTTGGTGAGCTCTCTTGGCGTGAAGTTCGGACAAGCTCATCGCGAGAGCTGCATCGCCCTGTTCAATCGCTCGTGCGATGGCGGCATGCTCTTCCAAAATAGACTCTCGCTGCGCGGACACCTGCAGCATTGCTCCCATGACCCGTCTGAGATGAACCCAATGACCTCGGGCTGTTTCGCCGATGAGCCGATTACCCGAAGCGCTATAGACGGCAAAGTGAAAGTCCATATCCGCGTCTATCATTGCCCGAACATTGCACGAGGTAGATGCGGCGCATCCGCGCTCAAGGAGTTTGCGGTCCAACCGCGCTCTCTTCCCGGCGGCGAGCTTTGCAGCAAGTGCATCCAGCGTGCCGCGGATTTCGTAGATGTCGCTCAGGTACTGCGCGTCTAGCGGCGCGGCCAGCACCCCTCTGCCTGGCGCATCCTGAACCAGCCCGTCTTTCTTGAGCAATCGAAGCGCTTGATGGACGGGTGAGCGCGAAACCGCAAGTTGCTCGGCAATATCTTCCTGAGTCAATCGGGCTCCAGGACGAAGCGTCCCCTCGCAGATGGCGTTGACGAGAGAGTTGTAAACCTCTTCGACGTAATCGGCGCGTGACTGAATCTTGAGCAACTTCGATGTCATGGTATACCTCGTTGCTTTTGCGTCAGCGACCACGCTGGGACGTCTTTTACGGGACGTCCCCCCTTGCTAAAGCCCGAAAACCTAGTTCTTCGAGCGGTCGACAAGTGCGCCCTTGGTAATCCACGGCATCATCGCGCGCAGCTTCGAACCCACGATTTCAATCTGGTGCGAAGACGTGATGCGTCTGCGGGCCTGAAGCGTTGGAGCGCCAGCCCTGTTTTCAAGAATGAAGCTCTTCGCGTATTCACCCGTCTGGATGTCGCGAAGGACCGCTTTCATTGCATTCTTCGTTTCTGACGTTACGATTCGCGGACCAGTGACGTATTCACCGAACTCGGCATTGTTCGAGATACCGTAGTTCATGTTGCCGATGCCACCTTCGTAGATGAGGTCCACGATGAGCTTCACTTCGTGGAGACATTCGAAGTACGCCATCTCCGGGGAGTAGCCAGCTTCCACGAGGACTTCGAAGCCGGCCTTGATGAGCTCTACAAGGCCGCCGCAGAGAACCGCCTGCTCACCGAAGAGGTCGGTCTCGGTTTCTTCGAGGAAGCTGGTTTCAATGATGCCGGCACGGCCGCCGCCATTCGCCGCCGCGTACGCGAGCGCGATGTCGCGAGCAGAGCCAGACTTGTCCTGCGCAACAGCGATGAGATGCGGAACGCCGCCGCCCGCGACATAGGTGCTTCGAACCGTGTGACCCGGCGCTTTCGGGGCGACCATCATTACATCAAGGTCAGCGCGCGGGTTGACCTGACCGTAATGAATGTTGAAACCATGTGCGAAGCCGAGCACCGCGCCTTCGCGAGCGTTCGACTCGACTTCTGTTCGGTAGACTTCGGCGATTTGCTCGTCGGGCAACAGCATCATGATGATGTCGGCCTTTTTGACAGCGTCCGCAATGCTTTTGACCGTGATCCCAGCGGTTTTTGCCTTCTCCAAGGACGGACCTTTGCGCAAACCGACGCAGACGTTGATGCCGCTATCTTTCAGGTTGAGCGCGTGAGCGTGGCCTTGCGAACCGTAGCCGATGATTGCGACACTTCGGCTTTTCAGAAGACTGAGGTCGGCATCCTTATCGTAGAGAACTTTCATTCTATTTCCAGATTTATGCACCAATGGGCGCGTATTTGCGGGATAGCGCGTCGAAGTGGAGCTACGTGGGGCACGCAGTCCGTGTTGAGTTTGTTCGTGGTTACAGGTCCAGCACCAAGGTCTTGCTCACCGGTCTGGAGACGCAAATCGTGAGGAATTCCTTTCGGTCGTCGTCATCCAGGATGAAATCGTTGTGCTCGACTTCGCCTTCTCGATAGCGAACCTTGCAGGTCGCGCACAGGCCAGCGCAGCATGAGGTCGGAACTTCGATACCAGCCTCATTCAGCGCTTCGCTAAAGTTCTGGTTGGGTCCAACATGTACGACCTGGCCCGTGCTGGCAATTGTGACGTCACATCCGTCCTGATTTTCAGTGCCGGTGGGCTCTCGCTTCGGCTGCTCTGGCGCCTTGAAATGCTCGAAGTGCACAGCGCCTTTCGGCCAATGACTTGCTGCGTCGGCACAAGCCGTCATGAATCCGGCCGGTCCGCAGTAATAGACATGCGTGCCTGGCGTGGGCTCGCTCAACAACGCGCGCAGGTCCAGACGGTTCGCCTCTTCGCCATCGTCAAAATGATAGCGGAGCCTTCCTGAGCGGTGCATGCGTTCCAGCTCGGAGCCGAATGCCGCTGCTTCTGCGCTTCGGGCGCAGTAGTGCATCACAAAATCGACACCGCGCTCTTCCAGTTCGTGTGCCATCGCCTTCAACGGCGTGACGCCGATGCCGCCCGCAATCAGGATGACTTTTTTCGCGTCTTCGGAGAGCGCAAAGTGGTTACGGGGCTTACTGATGGTGACAATATCCCCAGCGGCGATGCTTTCATGAACGGCGCGCGAGCCGCCACGACCATTTTCGTCCTTGAGCACGGCGATGACGTAGCGATTGCGCTCGGCGGGCGAGTTGCAGAGCGAGTACTGTCTGATGACACCGTTCTTCAGGTGGATGTCGATGTGCGAACCGGCTTCGAAGCGGGGTAACGGCATTCCGCTCGTGCTCGTGAATTCGTATGAATTGATGCCTTTGCCTTCGTAGCGTATCTGCGTCACCCGAACATCGAGCGTCCCGGTTTCGATGTCTTGAACCGCTTCTTCTCTTTCCAATACCGTGTCCATGGTCTCTTCCTTCCTGGCAAGTCACCAGCCGCAGGTGTAGGCGGCTGGTAACGGTGCGCACCAAACTCATAGAGAGTGGCGCCCGCCCTATTAGCTCTTCAGCGACTGTTCGAGCTCTTCGAACTTGTTGCGCACGAACTCGCCGCGTTCGTCGCCTTTCATGCTGTCGCTTTCGGTCAGAATCTGGACGACCGCCTTCAGTACCTTGCGACGACGTGCGACTTCTTCTTCGACGGTCGCGCCCTCCGCGATTTCGAACACGTTGCCTGAGCAGAAGCTGTTGGGGGCGCCGCCCAGTGCACGGAACCATTCAGCGAAACCTTGCGCCGACGCCGCTGCATTCGTGCCGCGGACTGCCTCGCGCAGCATCTTGCGGAACTGATAGAGGCCCGCATCGAACTTCGTCGGATTTTCGAGCGCATGTACTGCGATGGGGCGCTGGCTGATGATGGCTTCGTAGTCGCCCGGTGCGTATTGAGCCTGCTTGTAAATCGCGCGCTCACGATGATTCGGCGGAATCGGCGGCATGTCTTCGAGCTTGTATTTGCCAAAGCGCTCCGGACGGCGCATCGCGACCTGACCTTCAAGGAAGTCGATGGTCTCGTAGCCGACCAGTTCCTTGTTACCCACGCCGCGGGTGTCGATGCCCGGGCCCATGACGCGCCAGCCAATCATCTTGCTGTTTTCGTCATCGACGGGCACCGTCCAGCGGATGATGTGGAAGCGGCTAAAGTACTTTTTCTTCGAGCCGTCTTCGGACGTATACGCATGGAGGCTCAGATTTGGAAGAACCTGATGCTGGACCCGCACAAAGAGCCTGTCCTTGTTGACGCGACGCGCGCCGGCACACGCCAGACTGCGACCGCCTTGAACCGGTACAAAATTCATGTCGGGAGCCACTTCCATCGACGCAGCCCCGACTTCGTCGAACGTCGTACCTTGATAGTTACCGTCGACAACGTTCTTGCCGGCGTGCAGCGCCGTCGGGTGATAGTTGTCCGCCGCGTTGTCTTGAACCTGCAGCCAGTTGCAGTGCTGGAAGTTGCTGTACGGGACGAGTTCGTCGCCAGGCATCACCGTGTAATCGCCTTCCCATTCGGGGAACGGTGGTTCTTCTTCCGGCGGCCCCATGTAGGCAAAGACGAGACCGTTGCGTTCAACGGCTTTGTAAGCGCCCTGGCGAATCGAGCATGCGTACTTCTCGGCTTCCTTCTCTTCGCCTTTCGGGAACGGCACATGGAGGCAGGCGCCGTCCACATCGAACACCATGCCGTGGTAGCAGCACATGATGCCGCGCTCCTGGATGGCGCCGTATTCGAGTGACGCGCCCCGGTGCACGCAATGCGCGTGCAGCACGCCGACGCGGCCGCTCTTGTCGCGGAATGCGACGAGTTCTTCGTTCATGATTTTGAGGAAGCGGGGCGTGTCAGTCAGTTCCATCGACATACACACCGGATGCCAGAAGCGGCGCATGAATTCGCCCGTCGGCGTGCCCGGACCCGTTTCCGTCAGTTCGGGGTCGTGCGCGGGCGTCCGGTTCGCGTAGTAACCGCCGAACGGAATCAGCTTCTTGGCGACCGGGGCCGAACCGCCGGTGTGCTTCTGGTCATCCATCTTGTCCGATTTGACGCTCATGTCTTCCTGCCTCCAATGATTGATAGGGACCATACACTCAGGGTATTTTTGCCCAGAACCGTCTACTGACCACCGTATGCTGAACTCTGTATCCAAAGATTAGGCGCACATTAGGCTAGTGTCTTTATGGGTAAACACTTATGCGTCTGGTTTTGGTCGTACTCAACCGAGCCTCGTTATCACGGGCGTCCGCCGCGACAACGGTTCTTCCGAGCATAAATGCCTCACCCGACTGACCCTTCTTTGGCGCGTTATCGGTGTTTGTACGGATATGCTCGTCAACGTCCTAACTTTAAGCTCTCTGTATACAGTAGACGGTAGCCGGAACTCGATTCTTCGAATTTGAGCAATCAGTCGAGTGCTTCAATTTGAGACAAAGAGAGAAACGCCGTGGAAATGCCTGATTATCTGATGGTGTCCGAAGGGCCGGCATCTGAACGGATGTCACACCCGATTGGTGAGACGGGCTTTTCGTTCAAAAAAAGCGAGCGACCCAGTTCGGCGCTTACTTCGTGGATTGACGCAGAGACGATTCCACAGACCGCGCGCGCCGTCTTGCAATCAAAGGAACTGTTCGAAGGGCTGACAGGCCTGATACGTGTGCTGACTGAGACTGACGCTTTCGGTCAGTTTCGCGCAGGGTGGATTCTGGGTCGGACGGTGCGTGGGCTAACGTCGATTGTCGTGCGGGATGCAAATCACTGCAGCGCGAAAGGTTTGCTTGACGATGCGGCCTTCGGCGTTAGACAAGCCGAGCGGTATTGCGCGACTTCTGCTGTCGTTCTGGTCCAGCAAAGTGACTCGAACGGTGGTCGCAAGGCACGGGAGGCGCTTGAAAGCGCGTTCATGGCGAGTCATGTGCGACCGGACGTGTTGTACGAATCTGGGCTCCATTCGGAAATCCCGCTATGGTTCGCGTGCTTGTCCCCAGTCGTCCGTTAGTATGAATGCACAGCAACTCAATCTGTCCCCTTTGATTTCAGACAACCCATCGCGCCTGGCAATGCTGGTAAGCTGACAGTATTCAGTATCCACAGCGCTTATCATCATGCCAGCAAAACTCTTGAAGTTGCAGTCGCGACCTGACTATGTAGACGAAGTCTATAGGGTGCTGCTTGACGCCATCAGCGATGGCTCGCTTGCTCCGGGAACACGCATTGTTCAGGAGGAAATCGCCGAGCAACTCGCCGTATCTCGCTCCCCCGTGCTACAGGCATTCCGCCTTTTGAAGAAGGACGGTCTGGTCGAGGACGCGCCTGGGCGTGGGTTGCAAGTTGCCCCTCTTGATGCGCGACGGGTCGGTCACCTCTATGAACTGAGAGGCGCGCTGGACGCTCTTGCTGCCCGTCTCGCCGCACGGCAGCGAGTGAAGTTAGACAAGTCTTTGGTTGCTAACGGCCGCCAGGCGTCGAAAGGTGGCGACATCAAAGCGATGATTGAGGCTGACATGGCATTCCACGCGGCTATCTATTCTGCGTCCGGGAATCCATTGATAGTTGAGAATGCGCGTCTCCATTGGATTCATCTGCGGCGTGTTATGGGGGCCGTGCATCAGGTCGTTGGCCAGCGCAAGACCGTCTGGGACGAGCACGCAGCAATCGCAGAAGCGATAGCGGATGGCAACGAGGCGCTTGCTGCGGAACTCAGTATGCGACACACCGAAGCCGCGCGAGAAAACCTGGTTCAGCATATGACAGCATCAGCCGCCGCTCAAGGTTCAGCCACCTGACACATAGCCGATGCATCAAAACTACAGCGGGCTCACGAGTTGACTGGTTTCTTGGTGACAATTGAAACTGAACGCGGTCGCCGCCATATGGCCGCGATATTTTGCTCGCCGAATGCTATGCATTGGCTGACCGTGCGAGCACGGTAACATCAACAGCTCCATCACAAAGAGCGATGACGATGGATAACGTTAGCGCCAGTGGAATCAAGGCACTCGTATTTGACGTGTTTGGGACAGTAGTCGACTGGAGGAGCGGCGTCGCCCGAGAGGTGGCCGCGTTTATAGCATCGGCGCAGGTTACTGTCGACCCGTTTGAGTTCGCCGATGCCTGGCGACGGGAATATGCACCGGCCATGGCGGAAGTCCGTGCCGGCAATCGCGGATTTGTGCGACTCGATGTATTACATCGGGAGAACCTCGAGAAGGCGCTAATGGGATTCGGCATCGACCCCCAATCCATACCCGCGGCGTCGCTCGACGAACTCAACCTCGCCTGGCACAAGCTGGACCCATGGCCGGATGCAGTACCGGGGCTCAGCCGGTTGAAGGAGCGGTTCATCATTGCTCCCTTATCGAACGGCAACATACGTCTCATGCTCGATATAGCCAAGCGCGCTGGCATCCCTTGGGACGCCATCCTCGGCGCAGAGGTTGTTCGCATGTACAAGCCCGCGCCTTCGGTTTACCTCGATACGGCAGAACTGCTTGCGATTGAACCAGCGGAGCTGTGTATGGTGGCTGCCCACAACGATGACCTAAAGGCCGCAAAGGCGTGTGGGCTGAAGACGGCGTTTGTTTCGCGTCCTCGCGAGCACGGTGGAGCGCAAACTAAAGACCTGTTTGCAGAAGGCCAATGGGATTTTGTCGCGAGTTCGTTCATCGAGCTCGCGGACATGATGCTGGGAGTTGGTCAGAGCAAGCGGCAATAGGTTTGCGCCGCCATCAGCACGTTAGCCCGCGGGGCTCGCCATTGGCACGAAGAACGAAAGGGAAGAAGGGGACATCGTGTCGTCGCTGCCGGAATCCGCCCAGTTTTGTTATTGCGACTCAAGAGCGTCGAGGCGAGCTCGTGCTGTTTCGTCCGGATGCATGCAGTGATAGGCGTCAAATAGCTCCGAGCACAGCTGTGCGAGCGTCGCGAGATTCACAGCCTGGTCCGGGTGCTCGACCTCTCCTGCGTTGAGTATGTCATCAAGAACGGGAGCGAGACGGCGCAGTCGCCGGAAGGTCTCAACATCTAATTTCATATCACCTCCTTGGCCAAGCGATAGAGTGCCCTTGAACTGAGCGAATCTACGGCTCGGCTTTTTGCCCGACGTGCCGCCCATGCTGACCGAGGCGTTCGAGCTGCCATAAGTTCTTCATGTGCCGCGTCATGCGCTCCCGCTGACGAAAGTCCGCACCCGGCCGGGGTACGCGGCCCAAACCGTTTTACGTCGACCCGGGCGCGACTTGTAACTGGTTTTTGCGATGCTGCCATCGAGGATGGACACCGGACATCGGTCGTGCGATGTCGATTTCTATCGGAGATGTCCTCGGCGCATGAGAAGGAGAAATTTCTGAAAAACAGCTCGCGAAACCGACACGCTATCACTTCTGCGAAGCGGGCGCAGAAGCGCAGTTCGTCAGCGACAATGCATGGGACATCAGAGCCTCTCGGCCGCTCCCTTTTATGATGCACTGCACAATAAATTTAAGCAATTGCATGAACTTTCGATGACGAAACGTCGTCTTTTAACGATGACAGCATATCGACGGGTAGGCCGCTAGCGGCCGGCGCCAACCGCTTCGACACGTCGCGCCCGGTCTGATTGTGCGGCGCACACAAAGAACGATTGTTAAATCACAAAGAAAGGGTATACGCTTACGCAACTTCCCTATTGGAGGCTCATCTTCGTGTCTACTCTCCTCGAGCGGGACGGGCTCGTCGCGACCTGGCGTCGGATTAACGCCGACACCGGGTCTGGCTCGCGGGAATGCTGTGAGCTGAATGAACGCGGTGAAGCGGTACCGCATCCACACCCTTCAGCACGGCGCCAGATTGTCCTGACCGATGTCTACTGCCAGATTGCAGAACAAATTGGTCATGTCGCGGCGATGTCGGTTGCCGTGACGACCCCGTCATTCGGCATTCGCGTACCTGACGTGGTCTGGATGCCACCGGACAAGTGGGAAGGGTTTGACCGGGAAGCTCCTGTGCCGTTTGTGCCGGACCTGTGTGTCGAGGTGCTCCTTGACCGCAAGATGCCGCAAGACATTAGCCGCAGAGTCAGGGCTTACCTCGCGGGTGGCGCCCGTGAGGTCATTGTCGTGAGCCAGCGCGGAGAACTGCAATTCTGGGGAGCGAATGGACCGCTGCAAGCCTCGGCATTGGGAATAGAGCTCTCGCTGGAGCGTATGTACTTCGAAGAGCTGGCGCCGTCTTTCACCGCTAGTTCTTGGCGGGAAATTTAAATCGAGGTCGTCTGCCTTCTACAGGGCTCACATCTGCGCGTGCAAGCGAATTGGTCTCTCACGCCGCAATGAGTGCTGCCGTCGGCTCCTGCCTGTCGCTGGCGGGCGGAAACACGTGCCAGGTGCCATCACCGGGCCGAAAGAAAAACACGCACACACCGGCATGTGATGACGTCTCGACGCACACATAACGTGTCCGGCCCCGGCGTGTACGACCAAATTCGGTTACGTGAACAAGCGCAGTGGGGGCCGGCGCGAGCCATTTTTCCACCTGATAGCGAAGCGACTTCGTGCTCGAATTCTTCATGTCCTACTCTGGTAGGTCAGGGCGCGACGCGTTTGATATCGTGCTGTGCCGATACAACTGTTAGGTTAGGAAAACTTATCAAATGAGACATGGATTAGTGTCGCGCGCTGAGAGTAAGAGGAATCCGCTCAAATTATGAGCGGACCTGCCCGGAACTTCTGAATTCTATGGCCGATATTCTCGAGCCTATTGGTCAACGATTTCGGCTTGCTCAGCGAACGTCGGTTGGAGCCTCAAGTGCGGCCGTTACGTTGCCTTCAGTAAACCGCGCCGCACGTTTCGTTGCCTTCCGGGCAGTTTCAAATGTCGCACTGGCCGTTTCGATGGTGGACGTCCATGCGGACAAGGCGGCCTCGCTTCCAGTAGGAGCGTTCTTCGCAAGGTTTTCAAGGAACGCTTGCCAGTCGTGCTGGTAACGTTTGAACTGCTCGTCGAGAGTCTCCGTGAAATCGGCCAGGGTGCCAGACTCGATTTCATACACGTCCCGCCAGTACGACTGCGCTTTTTCTACAGCAGGTTGCGCCTGACCTGCCTGTAGTTCAAACAATTCCCGCGGGTCTTTGGTCGATAGAGTTCTGGTTGCGATTTCCTGACTGCTTGCGATGGTTGATTTGAATACCTGAAGATTGAGACTAGCGAGTTTTTCAATGCTGGCCAGAGCTTTGTTCAGAACGTCAAACATAGCTTCAAGACTTGCTTTCTGCGCGGCGATGGGTTGCTTGAGGTCGGGGGTGCTCATCACAAACTCCATAAGGGTGCAAACATTTCCAACGGGCCGATGAACGGAACGCCAACAGGCGGGGCGGGAATCAATGTTGCAATGCAGCGAATTGATTCTAGAGGCAGGCGCGAAATTGTCAATCGTCCTGTTGCACCTGGGCGTTAACGTGGAAGTTGCCAACTAACCCTTCGGCCTTGCGGGCATTGATGGAGGCATCAGTCATCTGGGGAAATCCCTGATGCAAACAGTGGTCCGTGTGGTGCCTAATGGTCTTTTATGCAGGCATGTGCAATTGCAGCATGAATTTCCGAAGCTTGACCGGGGCCGGTCGCATCAGATACGTGTCCCCGAGGTGAAGCGGTGAAGCAGCAGTTGTCGCTTATCAAACTGGTCATCTGTTCCCATATCTATATTTGTCGTGGACAGGTTCGACGCTGACGCCCACGGGCTCAGCGCTGACGGTAAGTGACCAAAGTGATGGCTGCTGGCGGAATGGTTGGTTGAGAGAAAGCGACGCAAGGTTGCGATAACTCGGGCGGCCCGCTGGGGCACATTCGCACAAAGGTGTCAGTGTGTATCATGGACCGCCTAGCCCCTAACCTGGCGGAGAGACGCTGTGGACGTATCGTTCTTCATCGACCCGATTCACAAAACCGTCACCAGTGTGCAGGACGGCTATGCCCGTGCTGGTGAACTTATTGGCACAGAGTTGACCGATACTGCGACCCTTTGGGGGGATGCCGCCGATTCGGATACCTCGGTGCAGGTCATCGTCGCGGACGACAGCCTTACAGACAACGCCATGTCGCGAGGATTTTTCAGGGTCACGCTTGAATTGGAGAACGCGAGACTGGAAAGGGTACTGGCGGGGAAAGCAGTACTCAATGCATATGGCAGTCCACCTCCCGATATCAAGGAACAAGTCAAAACGCTCAGGGCCATGCGCGAGCGTGTCAGCTTTATCAGCGCTGAAGACGCATTTCAGTGGTTCGAGGAAAACACTGGCGGCTCGCCGTTCTCATTGGAGGGCTGAAGCGGGATTGCGCTTATGGCGGGGAAGTATTAACGACTTCATTGCCAGCATGGCTGGTTAAGAGCGACCCGCAACCCATGAAGCTGCGCGTACTCGCACGATTGGCAATTTCTCAAAGGACAGCGTTAGTGCAGAGACAACACGCACGCGATTTGATGTCAGTCGACGAGGTGCACAGCTGCTTAATGTCACCCCCTGCTATGTCGTGCGGCGGCTACTGCGCAAGCATGTTCTGCGGTCAGTACTTGTCGTTGGTGGTGGGAGGTACGTGCTGCGCACGAAAGCATTAGCGTACCGCCGCAAGCGCAAGCGGATAGCGCGCTGGGCGCTGCGCGAGCTGGCGCGAGTTTCGCCAGAGGTCTGTCTGTACCCATGAAAGACAGAAATGCGGTCCGACGACCGCAGCACCATCACGCTAGATGGCGGTTTGACTGGTCCTTGTCGGAAAGTAATACCATACCGACACGCCTGAATCTCTCATAATAAAAAAGCGCTGAATGCCGGGTCATGGCTTCCGCGCTAAAGGTACTGCAAGGAACTGGTTATCGGACGAGGAGTCCGTGAGGCAGCGGGTCACGCATGTCGACGATTCAGGTTGCGAAACCGCGTGCAAATGCGTTGCCTCCGACTTCCGGGACGACTGCTTTGAAGTCGCCGGCGGTCGTCTCTCACTGAGCACACGCCCCTTGAAGACTGTCTCGATGATGCACTCGTTCTCTCATTGCACCGACGTCGCTGGCGCTCGCATCACCGCCGGCTGCTGCGCTCCAAAGACAACCGACCTGCCTTACCTCACCGACGTTCGAAGCGGCAGGTCTATGAAGCTTCCAGCTATGCCAGCGTGGACCGAGAAGACCGGTGGTCGACCATAGGGCATAGGCACAAAGTGTCCAGCGTCTGCTCCAGAAATCGAAAGACGCAGCTTGCTACCTTTTTTCAGAGTCCAGGCTACCGGCAGCAACGGGATAATGAACTCATTCAGCGCGCCGGCCTTTACGCGCGCTGCTTCCGCGCGGTGGTATGAGCGAAAGGGCCAAGCCGTCACGTATTCCGATGGTGCGTCAGACGTTTTTCGATGAATCGCGCGGAGCATCCCTTCCGTCATGTAGAAGATGTTTCCTTCCACGTCGACTTCAGACAGATAGACGAATATTGATGCATCGCCTTGGTCAATCGACATACGAAGGGTCGCTACTGCATGTCCTTCAACCGAAGCTGGTTCGGTCAACGGTGCAGTCTCATAGTGCAGCATCGACATGGAACAATCAGCCCAGTCGGGGTAATAGTCGACGATGCTCGCTGCACCAAGTCGCTCATAACGGGTTTGCTTACCGCTTGTCGTCTCGAAATCAACCTTGAAGACATTGACGTGATGTTCGCCTGGCGCTTCGGTAAGCAGGTTTCCCGCCGAAAGGCTCAAGCGGGTCTTCTTCGAGAGAGGGGGCCAAGCTGTCGAAGACTGCCACTCTTCAGCGTGAACGTTGTAGTAGTGAATCGGCGCCTCGTCTGAAAGACCCACATCCTGGCCCATCAGATGGGTGTCAAAGAACCGGAGTAGCTCAGCGAGAAGATTGAACTGGGGCGCTTCCTGTTCGCGCCACGGCGAGACGTTTGTGCGCGCTCCATGGTCCCATGCGCCAAGGAGCAAGCGGTCGTTCGGGTTTGCGCGGGTCAGGAACCGCGTGATGGCTCCATTGGCGTATCCGGCACCGTCGAACCAGCCGGAGACCGAGTAGATTGGGACGTCGTCCGAAATCTGGCCGAGGTAGTGATAGGGGCTGCAAACGGCCAGATTTAACTCGGGGTTGTGAAGCATCCCCTCGTCTCTGAACGCAAATTCGGGAGCCGCCTCCGCCAGAGAGAAGTTGCTGCGATGCTCACGGATTGCTGCAGCAAGCAAACTGCCGTCGACGTCCTCGTCCACAGGATGCGGTCCCTGAAGTCCTGGGTCCTCGTAGTATGAGAACCGGCTGATGAGGTCGTGACGGTCGTGGTCCATCGCCACCATGAGGTCGGAATATGCCTGCGTCCAAACCTTCGAGAGAAGGCCGCCGGGATATAGCTGTTCACTGTAGATGTCCGACACACCAAAGAGTGGCGCGATTGCCTTGACTGCCGGGTGACCGGTACTGGCGAGAAAACACGCGGCTGCGCCAACATACGATATGCCGGTCGAGCCGATAACGCTGTTCGACCACGGCTGCTCGACAGTCCATTGCGCAACTTCCCTGTAGTCATCGCGCTCTGTTGGAGACCGGAGGGCATCACGTGTCCCGAAGCTTGCTCCTGTACCCCGAACATCGACAACCACAACTACGTATCCGCGCACGACAAAGAAGTCCCGATAGCGAGCAGCTGCCGGCGCTGCTTCAGCAACGTTTCCGTCCGTATGGAAGCGCCTGTAATACGGCGTGAAGATGAGCAGCGTCGGAAACTGCTGCGCCCGCTGATGACCTTGGGGAATATAGATGTCTGCGGCCAGGCGGCAGCCATCACGCATCGTTATGTATTGCGAATCGGGAACCGCTGGAAGCTGGAACTTCGCGGGCCTGGAGGAAAGGTACTGGCTCGGCGGAATTTTCCACGCCGAGTTCTTATCGTCACGGTCAGACATGCAATTTCCTTACTGAGATTTCAATGTGCGAGATTCGACCTGGCCGGTCCATCGCAGAAGAACGCTGGCACTGCTGCCTGAGCCAGGCAGCGGACAATCGGGATATGTTCGTCCCGGTAATAGTCTTCTGTGTTGAGAAGATTGACTGTTGCCAATATCTTTCCCATCCAAATCACTGGAACGTTCAATATGCTCGAGCAACCCGTTGCGAAAATCGTCTCTGCGTCGGGAAAATTGGCAACAATGTCTGCTCGATTGCGTCCGATGAAGGGTTGCCCGGACGCGAGCACTTTTTGGAGTCGAGGAGCCGAATCAATACGCTTGGTGCCACCTGCAGCGTATGAATCGCTCACGTTGCTATATGCACGCTCGACAACTCCTTTGTCGGCGTGGACAGCCAGCACTGTAAGCAATTTCCGGCCAACGACCCCCGCAATTGCACTATCCAGTGCTGCCAAGGTCGACAGGGGTTGCTCAATTAGTCCGTGAGCTTCTGTGATGGAACGCAGCCCGGCAACCAGTTTTTCACAGGACGTCATGCGTCACCCCGCGAGGGAACCGGCACGGCGCCGGGACGAGCAGGCTGGCTATCTGATGTCGCAATGTCTTCCAATGCGAGACCGCGCGTCGGAATACCGAAGATGAGAACGACGGCTGCGCCCGCGAGCAGGATGCACGTCGTGACTCCAAACACTCCGGCAAACCCCAACGTCGGGTAGATGAGACCCACGAGGATTGGCGCAATGACAGCGCCGATTCGGCCGAAGGACGATGACGTACCGACGCCAGTAGCGCGAAGGTGGGTCGGGAAGATTTCCGGTGTGTAGGCATAGACGCCACCGAACGTGCCGTTCATGAAAAATGAGAGGCAGATACCTGCGACAGCGATTTGCCACGTTGCGTCCGAGAAAGCCATCCCGACGGCTGACAGTCCACCCAAAACCATGTAAGTCGCAATTGTTGCCTGGCGGCCAAGGCGTTCGTTGAGGTAAGCCGCCGAGAGGTAACCCGGGATTTGCGCTGCGTACATCAACAGGGAGAATCCAAAGCTCTTCGTGATGGTCATGCCATGCTGAACGAGCAGACTAGGAATCCACGTGAAGAACGCGTAATAACTGAAGGCAATGGCGAACCACATTGTCCACGACATGGCCGTCGTTCTACGCAGCTTTCGCGACCAAATCGCAGCAAAATTTCCTAAGAACGTGGACTGATGGACGTGAGGAGTCGCTCGCACAATCGTCTCGGTAACCGGCTCAAACGTCTGCCCTTCGTTGAGAACCTGGGCCTCGATTCGGTCCAGTGTCGCATTGGCCTCGGCGACCCTCCCGCGGCTTTCGAGCCATCGTGGAGATTCGGGCAGGGCACGCCGCCACCAGATGAGAATGAAGATGGGCAGCGACGTGATGACCACGACATAGCGCCATCCGTCGTGAAAATGCGGAATTATCAGATTGCCCAGAACAGCCGACATCACATAGCCGAACGCAAAGAACCCGGCCAGCGCTCCAGTGAACGCGCCTCGGTACTTGCGTGCAACAAACTCGGACAGAAATGGCGCGACGATGGCGCTTTCTGCGCCGGCGCCGAAGCCCGCGAAGATTCGAATCGCGTAGAAGGCTTGCCAGTGGTCAACCTGAGAACTGATGACTGAGGCGATACAGAAAATCACCAGCGTCGTCATCATCACGAACCGACGTCCGAAACGGTCGCCGCACAGGCCAGCCAGCATGGCCCCGAAGAAGAATCCCGTATAGGTGCTGCTGGCGATGAGCCCCGTCTGAAAAGATGACAAGCCCCACGCCTTGGTAATTGCTGGCAAGACGAAGGCCATCGAAGACGAATCCATGGCATCGAAGGTGTAGCCAAGGCCGCCCATGAATAACAACTTTTTGTGAAAGCCACAGAACGGCAGCCGTTCGAGGCGCGCAGCAACGCTAGACATGCTGTGTCTCCAGCCTTCCGTTGCTTGGCAGAAGGCGTCCAGGTCGTTCTCGTGAGGAGTCTTCCGCAGATGACCCCCGCCAGTGGTCCAGTTGGACCGCACACGAGCATTTAACGAGCGTGACTTTCATGCGTCAAATGCGAAAAATAATTCATAATGTGCGAAAAACGCATGAGGAGCAGCCATGCTGAACATTCGAGAACTTGAAGCTTTCAGGGCGTTTATTGAATGCGGGTCGGTCACACTGGCTGCCGACCGTCTCGGACGCACACAACCGCAGGTTGGTCGACTTCTTACGTCACTGGAGGACTCTGTTGGCTTTCGATTGTTCGACCGTGTCGGGAAGCGACTTCGCGCGACGCCAGAGGGCTGGCGCTTTTACGAAGAGGTCGACAGAGTAATTCGGGAACTCGAGCTACTCACCCGGTCTGCGAACCAAATCCGCACGGGTTCGTCGGACCACCTGAGAATACTCGTCGCGCCGCACGTCACCAACGCATTGGTTTCACCGGCGCTAGTGGAAGTCCAACGCAGGCTGCCGACGTTCACCGCGGAAGTGGCGTCGCGAGTGCGTCTCGACATCGAGACCTGGATAACGCACGAGCAGTTTGATGTCGGCCTGAGCATCTTGCCCATCGACAATCCGGCTATTGAGGTTGAGCCGTTTCTCAGGACGCGGGCTGTAATTGTTATGTCCGAGTCGCATCCGCTCGCGAAGCGAGACGTCGTTTCTCTTGCAGACATTCTCGACCTTCCACTGGTCGCGACCCACTCGCGCTCGTTGCTGCGTCAACATCTGGAGCGTCTTTTCCGTAATGAAAAGAAAAAGGCGAATATCCGCTATGAAGCAACGAACGGCCTTACCGCTTGCGAACTCGCCGCTCAGGGTTTAGGTGTGGCACTCGCTGACCCTATCGTGGCAATATCGACCGGTGCACCGGATTTGCTCGTGAGAGAGTTCACCGAGGGAATGCCGATGGAGTATGGATTCTTGTACCCCATCGGGAAGACTCGGTCGCCAGCGGCCGGCGTTTTCACCGACGCTGTTCGGTCGTCAATTCAGGAGCGGTTAAAACAACTGGCTCTTCCGCAAAACGCCCTTGCGCTGGTGTGATTGTGCCGGGACGTCACCTTTACAGCGTGCCGCCGGTGGTTACTTCCGTGAGGAATATTGTGTTAGGTCGCGGACTTTTAGCGAACCTCTCGCGCGAATATTAGCCGGACTATCTTCAGAGCGACCAGCGAGAAGCTTGCTGTCGACTCCGACGCAATCACGACCGCTGAGGATGGTCACGGTGTAGTTAGTGAATTGCTGCGCAATCGCCAATTGCCCTCGGCCGTTGGGGCCGTCGAGCGAGGACGCTTCGTCATCGAGCGTGGACCTTACTTCGCTATCGCACCCACCTTTCTGCCCTAGGAGTAATACCCGGCCCATGGGTTGCACTACGTGGTTTCCGTGGCGTCTCGAAGTATCCACGACGTCGTTGCAATGGCCTTACGTACGCTATTCCATCGAGCTACCAGATTCACCATGGTCTGACGGAAGCCGGATGCGTGCGTTCGACTCGTTTTGCCAAAGGCCTGCTTGTACGTCGATTATTGGCGTCGTTGTCACCGCGGCGGCTACACCATCTGACGCAGGCAATAGCCCGGAAAACGACGCGATGAACTCGGCTTCTTCTTAGTGGCGAACTGGACGGGCGTAAGCGACGGGAACAATGGGTTCAACACCTGGCCCGGCAAAAAAGAAAGGCCACCTCGTCGGCGACTTCGGATTAGAGCATCTTGGGGGTGGCGTTGGCGGCGTGGTTCTCTGTCATAGGCGTATTTGTTCTATCGGAAGGATGTGCTGGTCCTGTTGAATAGAGGTGCGGTCAAAACGAAGAGAGATTCGATAACAGAGTGCCGAGCGATTCTACTGACGATGCGACGACTATGAGGAGCGTGCACGATGAGGTCCGTAAAATATGTTTGCGCGTCGAGCAGCAGGAAAATCGATGGAAAGCTCGACGAGAGCACAGCCTGGTTCGAATTCCATCAGGTTGCTCATCTGTTCGGTATGAGTCTCGAACAGGCAACCAAGTTACTCCGGCACGCGGGCATGACCGGCGACATTGAGCCCGCAAAAGACGTCAGGTTGTCCGACCGTTGCAAATGCCTAATGAGTCACCGGGCAGTCGTTGCAGTCGGATATCTGGTCAACTATGGTCGGGCAACAGCCTTCCGTCACTGGTGCGCGTCGAGCCTGGCTGTCTTGTTCCGCTAAAGCGCCTTTGTACTTCGTTCCCGCTGCCCCATTGGTAGACCGCGTAGCCCGACTTGTCCAGCGCGCGGACGAGGACATCTACGATTGCGGCATCGTCTTCTGCAATCAGTGCTCTCACAATCCGGAGCATGTGTGCCGTTAGCCGGTTCGGAGGGCGCGCTGTTTACGCGAGCCGGACGAAGCTTGAGTTCACATGTGGTTGTAGACCGCTTCGTGCGACAGGAGGCAAATGCGGTTGTGTCGACAATGGCTGTCAAATATTTCCTCGGAACCACGTCGGGAGCGGCGATAGTATGAGGCATACGCATTCGCCCCTAGGGACCGGGAAGCGAGCAAACCTAATTCACCCACGCTCTGGGTTCATTAGTCACTGAGACAAGCGCATGCGTACACCGGAGGGCGCAGGTGGCGCTACTGACGGGGTATCGTCGGTACGTGCTGGAAGCAAGTGTCCATACTCGGCCCATTCGTCTCGTTTACTGCGTCGCCCCGGACACCAAACAAGCTCACAGCCATGGTGAGGGGCTTCAATATATGCGTAAAGCCTAGGGCGGCGGCGACTGGTTGTTTGCAACTCACCACGTATATAAATTTCGCGATGGCATATGACTTAAGTAGTATGGAATAGTGACGCCGAATGTACTAAGGGACGCCGTGTTTAGTCACGTGTTTCAAAAAAAAGCTTATTTTAAGGTAGGCATTGGTAAATGACATGAGAATAGCTCTTAGGTTATTTTAAAAATGTACACGCTTGAACGGATTCTCCAATCCAACCCCGGCACCTGATTCCGCTAAGACGTTCGTATCGTTTTTATGGTGCGAGCGCTGGCCGGTAGCCGGGTAGTCAGCCTCTTTCTAAAGCAAGGCCGAGCTAACTGACAGGTCGGCCTTGCCATGCCCGCTCTCAGTTTCTAGTTCTGGTAGTCAAGCGTTGCGGGGTTGCTGTTCCTGAAAATCAAGAACCAGGGCGACTTCAACGGGCCGCCAGCGGAGTTGGCCTTGACGATGGTGTCGCAATGGATGGGGTTGGTCGTGATATCGCAGCGTCTCAATTCCCCCGTGGTGTCGGATAAGTTGCCGGTGATGGGGACGAACAGCTTTCCTCCAGGCCCGAAGAGGATTGCCTGTGCGAAGGCTCTGGCCGACCCCGGTGTCCACAATGGCAGCGTGTCGAGAAGCTGGCCTGTCTTGCCATCCAGTTTGAGGATTTTGTCGACGTCGTTGGCGTTGCTGTTATCACGGAAGCTGGTCACCCAAAGGTTACCATTGTTATCAAAAACCAGTCCTTCCGGGCGGTGCAAGTCTGGAACCGTGACATATGATGCAAATACGTCAACGAACTGGTTAGTCTGGGCATCAAAGCGCAAAATGTATCCCTTCAGTGGGTCAAACAGCGGGTCACTTGGATTCAGACACCCTACTGATGAGACATACAAAAGACCGTCCGGACCGAATACCACGCCCCTTGGATGAAACTCGGGCTTGAACGCTGTACGGTTAAGGCTACCCACAAAGGCGCCGAACGGGTTGTATTGCTTGACGTTGCCTTCAGCTGCGCAGCTGCCTCCCTTGGTGCCAATATCCGCGACGTAGAAGCGGTCCTTCGGTCCTCCCCGAACCATGCCAGTCTGCGGTAAAAACGGTGCGTTATGGTCACTGGATGCGACGAGCTTGTTTGTGAACATGCCGGTCGTGCCGTCAAAGAGCAGAATCTCGCCGTTGATGTTGGTGTCGATATTCTGATTGATGAGCACAAGCTGCCCATCGCTAAAAATCATGCCCATGGGTCCATCCAGACCTCCAGCACCGGTAGAAACGAAGGTGCCAAGATAGGCTCCTGTCGATGCGTCAAACTGCTTGACGTTGTTGTCGCCAAGGTCGCCGACTAAGAGTACGGCCGTGGTCGGCGGAGGCGGCTGATTGACAACACCTTGAGCATTGGCGTTCGTCTGCCCGACTGACCACGCACCCATCGCAACGACTGCTGACAGCAGCATAGAGGGGAGTACATGCCGCCGAGCCGGCCGGCGTTCTGCGTTCAGTGAGCTACGGCGCGAACAAGCACGAGAACATGCAATCATGGGATGCCTCCATGGATTATTTACTACTTCATCTGACAACTGCACCTTGGGCGGCTGAGATGCGCTACCCTCCATTTGCCGGCGTCGACGACGCCGAATTGTCGACTGTGGAACCCGAGGGTCCAGGGTTGTCACCGCCGCATGCGCTCAATGCCATTGCGACCAATAGGGCGAACGCTGTTGCGTACAATGCCTTCTGGAAGAATGAGAGCAAATCATTCATGAGGCCTCCAGTGAGGAGAAGCGAGCAGTCTGCCAGCGTCCCGCTGCACTCAATTCGCCGCGGTCGCCAGCGCTGTGAAGACTGCCAATGTCCACACTGCTTTTGATGAACGGGAACGGGTCTTTCATGGCGACCTGCGTTGATTCAACGCGTGTAATACGGGAGGGCCGGAATCGTGTGACTGCTTGCAAGAAGATGCGGACAACGGCCAAACACAATGCCGGCAGGCATTGGCGCAATAAGTTGGCCAAAGGAATTGCTCACTTGCATTCGAGCATAAAGCTCTCCCCCGTCTTCAGCTCACGTTGAGCCGAAGACAAAGTTTTAGAGCATTGCCCGATGTGATGACAAATAAAAGGTTGTGTATCTTAAGAAGAAGCAGGCTCCTCGGAATTGGTCTTAGTAATTTAATTGACAGCAATACTTGTTTTAATCGCTTTTAACTTTTTCACTTCGAACTCAGTATAGGTGAGCTCACTAAAGATTACATTTTATCTTTTGCCGATAAGGCCTCACGCCGCCCGCCGAACTCGGTGTGCACCAAGCGGATGCAAGTCAATTGGGTCAGCGTGTAAAGCCTAGGGGCTGACCCGTTCGGCGTCTCATCGTCCCTGCCTACTTGACAAAGAGGTTGTAGGTGATGTCTTGACTGAAAGGGGTTCCCACAATAAAGGCCGTGCCGCCAAATTTGATGGTATGAGGACCGGGTGGAAGTGATGCAAGCAATATGTAGTATCCGTCCGCCACCGCTGGTGAATAGACCCCTGCGCGTAGAGATTTGACGCTTCTGACCTTTGGTGGCTGTGTGATGATGGGGTCAAACAGATTGTTACCCGGCATTGTGACGCTATACGCTGGTCCAGTACAAGGTGGAGTAGGCCCGCCGGCGCACGTACGGTACGGTGTCGCAGGGCTCAAACTGACCGGCACACCGTCCACGCTTGCGTGCAACTCAATAACGGGACCAAAGGCTGATTCGATGTCCGCCCAAAGCTTCGCAGGAGTATCCAGGTTATCTTGCCCTGGAAAGTGAATATCCCCGAGGTTTACCAGAGGGAAGAACAGGTACTTTCCAGCAGGTATCGTGCAGTCGTTGCGGGTCGCTGTGACCTGATTGGTAGAGCCGAACGTCCCGACGAGGAAAAAGACCGGACTGCTGCGTGGCTGGTCGACTCCGCAACCTTGGCCGGTCTGGTCCAACAGCGGATTGTTAGGGTCGGTCGTCGACTTTGAGAGAACGTACTGCCACCAACCCACAGACCACTCGCCATACGTCATCCCTGTTTGCATCTGGGCGTCACTTGGAGAAATAACAGCGAACCCCGATGCATCGGCGATGTGAGGCGTTGCTACCGCAAGCGTAAAGGCTGTCACGGCCGCTGCCGTGATAGCGTGGCATCTGTTGCCTTTCATGACGTGCACCTCTCTTTGCTCAAAAGAACTTAGGGCGAAGGAACACTTAACGACCTCGTGCTCACGCTCGTACTGTTTCCCGGTCTTCAGGAGACCGGCCAACAAAGGCAGTCGATGCACGGCGTGACTGGAGGTTCTGAGTCCGCAGCGGTCGGTTGTTGCGACTGGCCTCCGCGCCGCGCACGTCCTATGGCGTGGCGCTCGCGCTCGTACCGCTCGCCACCGGTGTGATATCAATTTCGCCGCTGTCGGCCCTGTCCAGCTCAGCAAAGGCGGACGCAGCAGGCGTGTAGTTGGTTGTCGCAGACATGACAGTTCCGGACGCGACGGCGGGCCGCGAGAAGCCAGTGAAGTGGGTGTTGACAACGCCGCCAGGGAATGAGGAGGTGTGCTGGGTTAACGTTGAGCCAACCAGCTGCCCGTTGCCGGTCCACGTGACATCGACCTGCACGTCGAAAGTGATTGCAGTAACAGTATCTACCAGCGTTACGTCACCCGTTATGTGTCCGCTGTTCAAGTTTGGTGATATTTGAAATGTGGCTGGCTGAGGGTTGTCGCCAAAAGCGCTGAGCAATAGCAGCTGTCGGCAATAGTCGAAAACGGTGACAAACACGCCGAGGTCCTGGATAGTAGTATGCGGCGTCCCGCTACTCGAAACCACACGGGTGGTACCTGAAAAGGCGTTGACGGCAACGGTCGTATCCATGCAACCATCGGCGCTGCGACTATCAAAAAACGCAGTCAAGATGTTTGAGCTGGATGTCTGCATTTGCACCGAGGTGGGCGACGGCGGGAGCGCGGACGAGGACGCCTTGCTGATTGCGTTCGCAGCCGCACCGCCCCCGGAGTCCCCGCCGCAACTTGTCGCCAACAAGGCGACGGTGAATGCGACCAGAGATGTGCCGGCCGCATTCCAGAGCTGCGTGAGCGAGTTGGAGCGCTCATTGCTCGCAAGTGAAGGAATTCTCATGATGGCCTCCTCGGAGGCAGTGCTTTGTTGCACACATAGGGCGGCGCCACGCAGCGCCGCCCTATGACGTTACGACACGAGTGGTACTCGCGGTTGGCAAGCCCTACGAACCCATCGTGATGAGGAGCGTCACATCCTTCGGGATAGTCACCGACTTGTGGCCCAAGACGCCTTTCGGGATACTGAACGTGCCACCAAAACGAATCGTGTGCGAACCAGGAGGCAGCTGGAGCATCAGGAAGTAACCGTCCCCCACCGACGTGCCGGTGCCGCCGACCGTGTTAAAAATCCACGGCGTAGGAGCGGTAAACGTGAACTGGCCGGTCGTTGCACGATACGCGGTTACGTTGGCGACCGGGACGCCGTCGATGGTCACGAACAAGTCCTGAATGTAATTCGCGAACTGCTGGGCAATCGCCAGTTGGTCTGCCGCCGTGGTTGCAAAGAACGGCGGGGCGTCCAACGACGACGCCTCGACATCGAGCGTAGTGAGAAAGATGGCTTTGCCAGGCGGGATAATCGTCGCTGATTGATTGCACACTACGACCGCGTCCGGTGAGGACCAGAACCAGACATCACCGCTTTGGTCAGCCGAGATGGGACGGTTGTTACAGTCATTGAATGGATGCGGAAGGGGCCCGAGTGGTAACGCCAACGCCCATTGCCAGAATGCCACCTCCCACTGGGCATACGTTCGACCCTCGAAAGTTCCGTTTGGAGGGACAATCTGAGTGGTCTTGACGGCCGCCGTCGTTACGGAGTCGCGGGCCACTGCCGAGCCAGTTGCAGCACCACTATCGCCTCCCCCACAACCGCTCAATGCCGTTGCGACCGCTGTGATGATTGCCGATGCATGCAATGCTTTCTTGACGAGTGGAATTAGGTTTTTCATGGCGACCTCCAATGAGCCGAAGCGAATCCTTGGGAGGACCGGAATCGCGAGGTCGCTTCGAAGACGGCGGACAGCAGCTAACGCGATGCCGGACGGCAGTGGCGCAATAAGTTGGCCGGAGACGTTGCGAAACTACTATTTGGGCGACCGGATGCGTGACAGCGGGCTTCGCACGGCTATACCACGTCCATCTCCCGATGCACCGAGAAGCAAGCGAACGCAATCGCCCAGCCTCTGTGCTTCGTTCGCGACAGAGACAAGCGCATGCGTACGCCGGAGAGAGGGCGTGCCTGTGCGCTACTGACGAGGTGTCGAAAGTATGTGCTGGAAGAAGGTGTCCATAGTCGCCGATTCGTCTTGATTCACTACTCCGCCCCGGACACTCAACAAGCTCAGGATGAGGTGAGGGGTATTTCAATATATGGGTAAAGCCTAGGGCAGCGATTGGTTGATTGCAACCCAAGGGGCATAAAATTCCGCGGCGGCGGCATATGGCTGAAGTCACTAAGGAATAGAGACGCCAAATTGCTCGATTAACAGTTTTCAATATCTTTGCGGCTGCCGTTCGTGTGAACATTACAAATTTTTTAATATGTCGATTTGCAAGACTCACACGCTTGATGGCGCAAGGTCCTTGTCTTTAATTACAGATAGCGTGTGCTTTATAAAAGTGCTTGTAGAGGAGTCTAGACCTCGTGAATAGCCCTCAGTGTTATTCGCAACGTATACAGCGAAGCAGCTTTGTTTCATTTGCACAAGCGACGTCCGCAAACACAACGATTGGCGTTCCTTACTAAAAAATCGGTGTTCCGCGTGACGATTCAGGAGTTCTTCGATGCACTGCGCGAGCAGAAAATCAGTCCGCTCGTCGACACGCAGGCGGTGAGGGCGGGCGTCGATGCACGGGTACGTGCGTTGTGCGTCAGCTACCCCATCCCAGGGCGATGGCCAGTGCTCGACCTGGAGAGTGCCTACCAGCAGACGCTTAATGAACTCCCGAACGTCCCGGACCTCGTCAGTGACGGCTACAGAAGAACCGTCAACCTGCGCGGGTACGACAACATCTACCGATGGTCGAATGGTTTGGCGATTTCGCCGAGCAGTGGGCCCCCCATATCCGGGGCAATGCTCGCGCTGCTTCCGCCAGCCTCGACCTTGTCGTCACCCAGGCTGCGGGCCTATAAGAACGCCAACCGCGCACTTCGCGGGTTATGGCTGCGCCGGCTGTTAGACCGCTAGCTGGACAGCTGCTTCGCGACGGCGTTCAGTCCTACCTCAGCCCGGACCGTCGACCGGACGGCACCGCCAATATTGCATTCACGGGCAACTTGCCAAGGACACCCTTCAACTCGTCAAGCGAGAGAGCAAGCACGGTCTGAGTGCGCACACCGATGAGCCGAAAGGTGTTCCTGAGAGGGCGGAACCGCGTGGTCGGTTCGAAGAGCGGCGGACAGCGGCCAATGCGATGCTGGACGGCAGCGACGCAATAAGTTGGCCGGAGAAACTGCTACTTTGCGATTGATTAGTGACAGTGCCAGGTCCCCTCCGTCATGCCGTCGCGGTGAGGCGCGTCGATTTCGACGAAAGCCCCACCGTTTTCGACTCTTTTATTTAGTGTCCGCTGTCGGCGTTGCATCGTGGCAAATGACCACAGGTAGTCAATGCCGAGGAGGTTAAGCTACCACTTGCGCTGGTGCCTTCGGATACGCCGCCATACCCGGACGTGTTGTTGTTCATTTCGCCGTGCATCGTATCCAGCGTGCTCGTGACAGGGTCTCCGTGGTAGGTCATGCCGGCAGTTGCCGCGCCATGCGCGTTGCCCCCGCCACTCCCACCGTTGCCATTTCCACCACCGTCCGCAAACGCGGCGCCCGTCGCACAGAGTGCAGCAACGGTCCCGCCGCAGGCCAGGGCGACCTTCAGTGAGTGCTTCATCATACGTCTCCTGCAAGCTCGACACGCTTGGTTCGCGTCGAGACTGATGCGCCGCTAACGACGACGGACCATCTGCGCAGCGGCGGTGCGCAGACGGTCGATTCAACCCGGATATTCCGGACGCTTGTGGCGTTAAGACCCGGGGTACCGCTGCTTTAGACGGTCGATGCCCGAGGCGGGTTGCGGGCCAGAAGAGGCCCCGAATCGCACTGCCCGACAGCGCTGCAGCTACCGCATAAACGAGCGACTCGGTGGATTCTTGAAGGAGGGTGTGTTTTGAAACAGTTTAACGGGCCGTGAGCCACAGGTCCCTGATACCGTCAGAAGAGGCCGTTCCTGCCCTGCTGAACGAGCCCGCCTCTGAACTGGAAAAGGCGGTGACAGGCCTGCGGGTCGAACCACGATTGCATGAGACGCTTGCGCAATGTTGTAGAGCCAGCGGTCGCCGCCTGGTTACTGCAATGCAGGTCATGCGATTTCTCGCATCACCGGCGCGATGTGTCCATCAGGTGAGGCAATGTTGGATACACGTGACCTGCGGAACCCGCTCTCATTTCTTTATCGGTAAATTGCTGACCGTGGCTGCAATATCAATCACCACCGTGTTGGCCACGCGGTCATGCAGAGCTTGCTTCCGCGGATTGGACAGCACCCACAAAAACCCAGCGCCGAATGTTGAAAAAGTGAGCAAATAGCCGAGCGTGCGCAACATAGCCTGCGTCACGGTCATCGGCTGCCCGGTATCGGCATCCACGATTCGAAGGCGCACCGCGCGCTTTCCCGGTGACGTTCCCCATACGGCCCACATTGCGCCAGTGACCAATATCGGGATGCACTGGTCAACCATAAGCCAGAGAATGATGGACGAGGCAAAAGCCTCCGGTGCCATCAGGATGTCTTCGGTCGAAGGTCCGAGGGGGATGAACAGCAGGATGACCGTCCACCATATCGAATCAATGAACAGAGCGCGGGCGCGCTGCGAATAAGTCGCGTAGCGCATCAGAAGCCGTGCGTCGACGACGTTACCGGAGGATGGCAGACTCCGACGCCCCAGCCCAGTAGGGTCGATGAAATCCGGTAAGCCCATTTTGTTAGGAATCTCATTTGGAAGTCCCCGCTGGTGTCTTTTCGGCCGGCGAGCAGTCCGGTCACACTGGCCTCCTCGTCAAGCTCGTCCCAATGCAGACCTTTGTGCGAGCTTGACATGCACATTCGCTGACGTCGAGCGGACAACGCCGCAACCCGGCGCGGGAAACATGACAGTGGAGCACGTGAACTCACAACCGCGGCTCAACCCGACAACAAGGGTTGTGTCGTCAAGCAGCACCTTTATCGCGACGGCCGTCATCGATACGCATCCAATGTTTGTCGTGATACCCGGGTCAATTGGGCAGCGACTGCTGTTGCACTTCGTCACTCGGTTTCACTGTAGCCTGCGTACGCGCTGCCAATCGCTCATGATTCGTTGTCCGCTCTTCTGAACTAGGTGGAGGAACGACCGATGTGTTGGCAGCTCCTCCGTGCGCCAATTTTTTGACGGAGTAGCTGGCGAATGCATGCCCATTCGCACTTCGCGCGCTCGTCGACCACGCCACCGTGATAATTTTTGCCACCGAGGTGTCGAGCGCGGAGAAAATCGCATGCTTGCACGCGCTATCAAGCCCGAGTCGGGCCTGTGAATCATCACTGGACGAAGTTTTGCCGTGCAGCAAGTCTCCGCTTGCACCGCTTCCGTCACCGCCAGGACCACCTCCCAGGAAAGGGCGTCCTCACGATTCGCATGCTCCAGGTCCGCGAAGAGTTCATGCCAAAATTTAACGCCTCTGTACGAGCGACCGGGACCGCGCACGAACCGCAAGCGTGCCAATAATGCAGCGGTGCGGGCCGCCTCGACTTGTGCCGCCTTCGCGACCGTCCGGGAACCGCCCCAAACACTGCTTCGCCGGCAGACAATTGACGCGGCAAGAAAAGCCAACGTCATGACGATGACAAACGCCTGATTGCCCTGGAGCAAATTTTCGTATGTCATACGGTCAGGAGCGCTTCCGCCTTTTTTAAATTGCCACCAGCCCGAGGCGCTGAAGCAGTGTCTTGCCCTCGGATGTCAACCGCAACCCGGCACTGATGGAAGTCGTTCGGGCGACCTCCATCAGGCGTTCCTGCTGAAGCGCGACTGCATCGGGTCAGCGAGCGAGACCGCACTCGCGGAGTCTGCAAAGGCGCTTCCTCTGGTCACGAATGAGTGACCACGAACGGCCCGGCGGGAGCAAACGGCGAGGGCCAGGCATGGCGCATGCGCGGCGCCGGACACTGCGACATGTCGTCGCGCAGACAGGAGATTCAGATGAACAAGGACCAAGCGAAGGGCGTCGGCGAAAAGGCGAAGGGCAAGGTGAACGAAGCCGCTGGCAAGGTCACTGGCAATCCAGCACGCGAACTGAAGGGCGACCTGCAGCAGGAAGCCGGTCAGACGCGTAAGGACATCGGCGACATAAAGGAGACGGCAAAGGATACGGCCAAGCGCCATCAATAACATCAAGCGTTGGTGGCGGGCACTCTTTACGCGCCCGCCGAAGCCGGCGCGGAGTCCGTCGCCTATCGCCAGCAAGCGTCAATTCCGGCAGACTTGGTGTGAATGGGTGGCCGTGGGGTTGACGGGCGCACGACGTTGCCACGCCAAAACGATGCGCGGCCAGATGCTTGAATGATTGTGGACGTTAGTCCATCAGTGGCCACCGGTTTCCGGAAACAGGCGCTCAACGCCTCTGCGTCGAAGCGGATTTGACGCCGCGACCAGCAAAACGTTTGCAATCGGCGCTACGGGTTGGCACGGCTACGAGCGCACAGTTCACTGTATTCCGAACTCTCGGGGCACGGAGGCTAACCGGGCGCACCGTTGCCGAGGCGGGCGCTCTTGCATGCTCCCAACATCGTTGCACTTATCAGCTGCCCGCGTTCGCAGCGGGGCGGCCCGCTGGCCAAAACGCGGAGAGTCAAGTCGTTGCATCGACTAGGCGCATCGATAGACGATTATTTTTTCGTGGTGGCTTTGGCTTGTTCAACGACCTCTCTGGTCGCCGTGGTCGACGCGGCTTCTGCAGCGCCGACGTTGTTTTCGGCAATCTTCAATGCTTGTTCCACGGCTCTTTTACCGGCTTCAATGGTCGCACTCGTCGCTTCATTGGCTGTCACAACCGCCGACTGGAAGGCATTTACTGCCGCTTCGCTTCCAGCTGGTGCATTGTTTGCCACCGTATCGACAAACGCCTGCACATTGTGCTGTTGCTGCTTCAGATGCGCCTCTGCGCTCGCGGCTAGTTCGGCCTGGGTGCTGAAGATGATGTTATACAAATGCCGCCAGTACGACTGGGCCTCTTCCGTTGCGGCCTGAGCCCGCTTTGCCTGTAATGTGAACAGCTCCTGTGCGTCTTTCGTGGACAACGCCGCGCCTGCGACTGCCTGATTTTCGGCGAGCGTCGATTGGAACGCTCGCAGGTTCAGCTCAGTCAGCTTTTCGATGCAGCTAAATGCCTTGGCCCATACATCCGATAGGGTTTCGAAACTGACTCTTTGTGATGCAACTGCGTGTTCACCGGAGAGACTACTCATCGCGACCTCCATCTAGGTAGTAGCGGGTGTTCGTCGAGCCCATCTCAATGGATTCGCGAACAACGCGCCACGGGCGGGAATTTTGTTGGTAGCAAACCCCACTCCCGGAGGTCGGGCCGCGAATCGCAAATTAGTAAGGCGCTTTCTGAAGTTCCGAGAGCCCGAAACGGCAGGGACGAGAGTCGCCGGCGACTTCGGGATTTCCGCTATTTACTCCGCTCGCTTGAGCATCTTCCAGTCGGGCGATTTCCTTATCCGCATGGCGCTTTCTAAAGCAAGGGCAGGCTTCCGTTGGAAGAAGGCAATGACGTCTGCGGCGAATCGTTCTGAACTGGTGGCAGACCTGAAGCTGTGAACGGGGCGCAATGCGCAGGAGCGGCCATCGTTGGTCGGCCGGCCTCGCGCGCTATATGGGACCCGGTCAATTCAGTGGAACTGAGCACGCGCCTTGCGCAATTGACCATGCTCGAAATGGGAGTGCCTGTCACGAGGAAGAGATTCCGACGCTTGCTTCCTATCTGTGGGAGAAGGACGGCTGTCCGTCAGTTAGAAGAATACTGGGAAAAGGCGCGCAAGCAGTTGTTTGCGGACGCGATACCGGTGGGGCAGACCGGGAGGCCGGGAAATAGCATATTCGTGAAGGAGCTATCGAGAATGTCACGGAGACGATTGCGGACTCTTAATACCGGCGCGCGGAGGGTGCACGTGTAGGAGTACGTAGCGACTGGTTCTTCTCCACCACACATAGTCGCCGTGCACGCGCGAAATGGCTGATTGTGATTTGCCGCTGCTTGCAGCCGCTCGGCAGCGTGGTTCCGTTGATACAACATTCGCCCGCTACGCTTGACCGCGCCGCAGCGAGCGCTCGTCCGGCAGAAAAGCGCGTAAGTTCGTACGCCCCGACATGCTCGCCTTCGGTGTTCGTCGGCTCGCGCCAGGCTGCGGTGCTTCGTCATGCGTGTGGACGTTGAGACGTTTATGCACCGCGACGCTGGAACGGCGGATGCAAATAGGTTTGCTCACTCCAGGAGGAGACAATCATGAGCACACCACTTGACCCGACAGGTAATACGTCCGGCGGCGCCGGCGCCGACATCGTCGGTGACGGACGTGGGGAAGGACCGGGACCGGATGTGATGGCGGCGGCGACGCTCGATGGTGACAAGGTCGTCACGTCAGACGGCGAAGACGTCGGCAAGATTTCGGACATCATGCTCGACGTGCGCAGCGGACGCATCGCATACGCCGTCCCCTCCGAGGGTGGCTTCCTTGGGATGGGCAAAACGTTGCATGCGATTCCGTGGAGCGCATTGACGCTCGATACGGACGAGAAATGCTTCCGCGTCGACATCACCGCGCAGCAGCTCAAGGATGACCCCGGCTTCGACCCTGACCACTGGCCGTCAATGGCTGACGCGGCCTGGGGCACACAACTGCACCAGTACTACAACCGGCAGCCATACTGGGCCACGACGCGAGATATCGTCGGAGGACGCGACAGCGCCGCCGACGTTTGATTGACAGCTCGCGTGCGACGCCCCGGCCGATACAAGTCCGGGCGTCCGTACAAGGGAGACAGCGATGAAAAAACGACGGACAGCCATGTTGTGTTCTGCAACCCTCATTGCGTTCGCGGGAGCGACGTTCGCTCAAGGCGGCGCCACTTCAGGAGGCGGTGGCGGCAACAGCAATGGTGGCGCGGCGGGTCAGGGCGGCACGGGGATGAGTACGCCGAACGCCAGCGGGCCGACGGGCACGACTTCGACCTCGAAGGGCTCGAATACCATGAAGGCGCCATCCGGGACTTCGAAGAACTACAAGCCGCATGCGAAGAGGGCGTCCGATACCGCCGCTTCATCAGCCCGGTAGCGACGTTTCGTGCATCGCCTTGCCCTTCTGGGCAAGGCGGTGACGTTGTCCAGACGCTGGGGTTCGCCTGCGTGTGGCTGCTAACGGCATTGGTCACTGCATCTGCACACCGCCATGTCTACTGTGCTACTGGTCGACGATGAGGTCGAAAATCTTTGGGCTCTTCAACTGGCGCTGGAGTCGTGCGGACATCACGTCGTGCTTGCAGAAAACGGATGCGAGGCCTTGCAAAAGCTGCAGCGTCAGCTTCCGCGTCTCATCATCACCGACTGGCAGATGCCTGGGATGGACGGTGTCGAGCTTTGCCATCGCGTGCGGTGTCAGCCTTCGCTCGCGGACTTGCCGATTATCCTGCTGTCAGCCACGTCCGAGCCGAAAGGCTATCGGCCATGCTGGACGGCATTCTTTCAGAAGCCGGCTAACGTAACGGCTCTCCTGGATTCAGTGAACGTCTATATCGCGGAGCGCCTGGCAGAGGCGTCCAGAAAACCTGCTCTGGGTGACCCCGCCCCGTCGCGGTTGCAGCCAATAGATTCCCGCTGTTGGCCGTAGGGAAGGAACGGTGATGGAATCGGACGCGCCATGTTTGCCACACACGCGGTTTCCACGACGGTTCAGCTTCCTGCGGCAACTGTCCGCTGTCAAATGCCCGGAGCGTTCTCGTGAAGCTCTGTGAATCTTGGTCGCGCGCAGTCATCTCACTTTGCGTAGCGTTCCGGTTCCAGCAGGTCTGGTGTTGGGCAATAGTACGAGCCAGAACATGACGAGTGCTTGGTGCTGCAAAGTGCTATGAGCCATCCTTTCGACGACCTCTATCGTTGAGCCGGCGTGACGATGCAGTTGCTGCCCGCGCGACTGTCTGCAAACCTGAAGTTGCGCAATCGAGGCCTACAATCGAGACGTCAATACAATCTTCAACTGCCATGACGCCCTACCGCCAGTTTGACGTGGGAGCAAAGGCCGAAATGTTTTCCTTCCTGGTTGTTTCACAACAAGGTACTCAACTGGACACTGGATGCGCTCCCATTGACGCAAGGTATCAAAACGGAAACTTCGCTGATTTTGGATGGATTTGCTTGGGCTGCGATTTTCGATAGCAACCTGAGACTGGATTCCTCTTGCGCTGTAACAAGGGTAATCTACGAGCGGTGTCTCAAACATCTCTCGAGTGCCAAATACTATCGCTAGTCTCGACCACTCGCTATCAGATGCGATTGTCGACTGTTCGCAGACGACCTGCATTCCCGGGCGAGTTCTCAGCCTCCTCCTGCCCAATTCTGAAGGACTACGGGAACAAGAAACCGAACTTCCTTGTTGGCAATGAAGTCCTTCGTAGCTTCGTCATAGACGGCTCGGTACGGCTTTTGAAGCTGCTCGCTGAGCCATTCATCTTGAGAGCCGTTCCACACTTCGAATAAACGAACTCGTCCGCCTTATCCGGGTCTTCGCTCAGGACCGCGCTCACGAAGCCGGGTTCCTCGCCCATTGTCTTCATGAGTTCGGCGAGATGCGGCACAAACAGCCGCTTGGTTGAGGGAAAGACCTTGAAACATACGTAGAGTGACAGTATTTGACGTGTCCTTCTTAGCTTCCTTCGCACGCTGGTCAGGCGAGTGCGACTCTGTGGAGGGCATCTCGTTGACCAAGCGGCGCGGGGAATTGTCACAGAATAGGAGAGGCCGCAAGCGGATGGTCGCGGCCGTTTCGCCATTCATGTCCAGTTGACGCTTAGTTGTCGAACTGACGAATCGTCGCGTTGTACGCGCGAGTTGCCATCTCTTCCAGGGGGAGCTTGCGCTCAACCTCAGACAGAATCTCGACGCCCCAAGGCCCGTCGAAGCCCGTTGCCTCGACAGCCTTTATGAAGCCTTTCACGTCGAGGACGCCCTCGCCCGGCAGCCGGCGCTTGTGGCAGGTGTCCATCCACAGCGGCTCGATTGCGTAGCGGTCTGCGTCGTCGAGTTCAATCCCCTTGATGAATTCCGGCTTAATCGTGGCGATTTCCTTAAAGTCGACGTTGCCACGGCTAAGATGCCAGATGTCGAGCAACAAACCGGCGTTAGCCTTGTTCGCCCCTTCGACGATTGCCTTGCCGGTTTTAATCGTACGTACGTTGCTGAACGGCATGATTTCCAGCATGACTTGCGTGCCGCGCCTTTCAGCGTCATCCGCCAGCTTGCCGAACTCGTCGACCATGAGCGGGATATTCGCTGATTCTTCGCCGATGCCAGGTCCGACCTTCACAATCCGTGCGCGGAGTTCCTCGGCAGCTTTGAGGTAGTAGTACCGCATGCTGTCGGACGTGCGTCGGCGCTCGCCGGTCTGATACCAGTCGACCAGAAACTCGAATTCAACGTGCTTGATGCCGTTGGCCTCGAGGATACGCCGCATTTCCGGGAAGCCAATCTTGTCAGCCGTCGCGTAGATGTCCGAGTGAATCAGACCGATGCCATCCCAGCCTGCCTTGGCGGCAGCTTCGACGCGGTCTTTGAAGGTGAACGGACTGATTTCGGTCGGGCCGAACGGATAGACGTCGCCGGACAGCGTGAAGTAGGCGGCGACAAGCTCGATTTTGGACTTGGACATTTGAACCCTCATGAAAGAAGCGGGGACAAGCCCGACGCGGGACTTGTATTGAGATGATGTCGGTCACTATCACGCAGACGCCGGGCGAGATAAACAGCCTGGAAATCGTCTTTCAGTAGAGTGAAAGTCCACAATCCGGCAGCCCGCGTCAAATCCGCTTGCTGGCCAGATTGTTCGGGCTTCGGAGCCTTTCCATTGGGTGAGCGGCGTGATTTCTCCGCTAGCAGGAAATAGCTTTTCGTTCTGTTGCATTTTTCTTTCTTGCATCAAGCCTTACTGTGCCTCCACCACAACACGGAAACCCGGTTCGTCCGATTCGACGCGCCCTCAAGGAGACACAGCATGAACCTGCGCAAATCCATTCTCTCCTGTCTTGCTCTCGGGACAATCGCTGGTGCGCTTAGCACCGGCGCCGATGCTGCCAATCAGCCATACGTCGCCCTGCTCATGCCTACGCAGAGCGTTGAATACTGGGCGCTTTATATCAAGGGATTCCAGAAGGAGGCCGCAGCGGACGGCCTTAAGGTGGATGTCAAGGTCACCAATTACGATGCGAACGAACAGGCGACGCAGGTCGAGCAGACGCTCGCCCAGAAGCCAGATGTCGTTGTTCTTGTGCCCGTGGACTCGAGTGCAATGGTGCCCTCGATTCGTAAGATTGACCAGGCCAAAATCCCGCTTGTCATCTCGAACTCCATGCCCGACCAGAAGTATTCGCGCTACTGGAAGGTCTTCACCGGACCGAACGATATCAGCAACGGCGAAACCGCAGCCAAAGCGATGATTCAGGGCTTCAAGGAGAAAGGCTACGGTGACAAAGGAAAGGTCATCGTCATCAACGGGCCGATGGGCACGCCGCCCCAGGTGCAGCGCTATCAAGGCTTCGTTGATGGGCTCAAAAAGAGCGCTCCGGGTATTGAGGTCGTTGGCGCGCAGCCGGCCGACTGGGATGCAGTGAAAGCAGAAGCCGCAGCGTCCGCGCTCTTCACGCAGTTCAAGGACGTGAAAGGCGTCTACACCGAGAACGATTCACAACTTCGCGGCGTGGTGACTGCCGCTCAACGACTCGGACTTGACCCATCGAAGCTTGTGATTGTGGGACACGGGTGTGATGCCGGCGGTGTCGAAGCCATCTCCGCTGGGAAGGCATACGCGACAATCGAGCAATCTCCCTTCGATGATGGCGCGTACGCTGCAAAGGCGGCGCTGGAGCTTGCAACCGGGAAGACGCCCCGGACTGTGCAGTATCTGCCTAACCCTATCGCCACCAAAGCGACCACCAACGTCTGCTATTCGCAAAAGAAATAAGTTGCGCGCCAGTGCTGACGCCGTCAGCTATGCGGTGCGGTATGTATTTGCGACCCTTCGGGGTCGCATTTGCCTTTACATGGAGACGAGGATGAGACAGGAAATTGGTGTGGCCGTGGTTGGGACCGGCTTCATGGGCAAAGCGCATGCGCTCGCGTACCGAGCTGTCCCCAACGTCTTCCCGAACTCCTTGAAGCCGCGCCTGGTGGCGGTTGCCGACGTGACCGAAGCAGGTGCGCGGCAAGCCGCCGAGCAGTTTGGCTTCGAGCGCGTAACGGACGACTGGCGGTCGCTACTTGACGACCCCAACGTGGAGGTCGTCTCCATCACGACGCCGTGCAGCATGCACCGGGAAATGGCATTGGCCGCCATTGCCGCCCGGAAACATGTGCATTGCGAGAAGCCCATTGCACCGTCTGCTTCCGACGCATACGAGATGATGAAGGCGGCCGAGGCCGCGAACGTCGTCACGCAAGTCGGATACAACTACATCAAGAACCCAATCCTCAAATTGGCGCAAGAAATGATTGCGTCCGGAGAACTGGGCGAAATCACGAGCTTCCGCGGCATACATGCTGAAGACTACATGGCTGACCCAGAGATTCCCCATGGGTGGCGAGTAGACCCTCAGAACGGTGCCGGTGCTCTGGCCGAAATCGGCAATCATATCGTCGGTATGTCGCGGTTCCTTCTCGGACCGATTACGCAAGTGAACGCGCAACTCGAGACTGTCAACAAGACGCGCCCGGTCGCACCAGGGTCACCCGAGCGAAGGGAAGTCAAAG
The DNA here is from genome assembly GCF_900108945.1 of Paraburkholderia diazotrophica. Classification (GTDB taxonomy): domain Bacteria; phylum Pseudomonadota; class Gammaproteobacteria; order Burkholderiales; family Burkholderiaceae; genus Paraburkholderia; species Paraburkholderia diazotrophica. Next base: position 66,164 of record NZ_FNYE01000038.1, read on the forward strand.
TCGATGACATCGCGCGATTGATGGTGACGTTCGAGCGTGGGTGCTCCGGCTCACTCGAAGCTAACTGGGCCGCGACCGGACGCAAGATGCAACTCGAGTTCGAGGTGTACGGGACCAAAGGTGCGCTGTTCTTCTCCCAGGAGCGCTTCAACGAGCTTCAATACTTCAAGGTCGGCGACGACCCTCGGACCTCTGGGTTTGCTCGAATCGAGGCCGGTCCAGCGCATCCTCCTTACGAAAACTTCACCGTAGCCGGCGGGCACCAGCTCGGCTTCAACGACCTGAAAACCATTGAGATGGCCGAGTTTCTTGCGGCCATCGAGCATAGGACGCCCACGTTTCCGGACTTCCGCGAGGCCTGGGAAATCCAGCAGGTTGTCGATGCAGCCATTCGGTCGTCGACGGAGGGACAGCGAATCCGCCTCTAAGCGACCAGCAGTAGTCTCCACGGTTGCGCGCGGCTTGTCAGGCGTCACGTCTTGGCCCCGCGCGCTTTTTTTGTTGAGCGCATCGGTGCCTCAGATATTTCCGGTCACCGGAAATATCATTTCGCGGCAGCGCATTTTTCTTTTGCGGGCGAACCAATAACCTTTGATTCAACAATAACGAAGCCGCTGAGGCGAGTTTCAGGAGACGACAGGCATTCCCGCCCACGCAGCGATTCTTCGCAAATTCCTCTCCTCGCAGACCAACAGCAGCATCACTGATGGACAGCGTCCAAGGCTCGCTGAGCCGGGGCGCAAACCGTCTCAGGTCGATGCAAGGCCTCGTTGTTTCGAGAAGTATGCCGTCACCTATGCGTTAGCAAGCGCGCGGGAACAACTACGTGACCGTGACAGGCATCAGTTCGTGTCAGCGGACGACCGAGAAGAGTCCGCTTATGGAGGAAGACAATGCTGCAAGACGTAAAAAACGGCGCCGATATGCACGCCGCTCAGAGTCTGCTTTGCGCTCGCAATCTGACCAAACACTATGGTGGCGTGAAGGCGCTCACCGGCGTCAGCCTCGAACTGGCGGCAGGTGAGATTCACGCGCTGTGTGGCGAGAACGGAGCAGGCAAAAGCACGTTCATCAAGATTCTTGGCGGCCTCGTTCAGCCGGACGACGGCGAAATCACCGTCGATGGACACCAACTGAAGCTTGGCCATCGCACTGACCCTAAACTCATCTCAATCGTTCACCAGGAACTTGCTATCGTCCCGACGCTGTCGGTACTCGACAATATCCTCCTGGGTGGCGCGGACCAGAGCGAAATCTACCGTCGCGGCCAGTACCGCGACTCCGTACGCGAACATCTGGACTCGGTCGGTCTGTCACATATCAAGCTCGAAGCGCCTGCGTCGCGTCTCAGTCTCGCCGAATGCCAACTGGTTGAAATCGCTCGTGGCATGTCGCGGCACGCGAAGGTTCTGCTGCTTGACGAACCTACTGCAACGCTGTCGGACGCAGAGATTGTTCGCGTGTTCGAGGTCGCACGCCGGCTGCGCGACCAAGGGACTGCGATGGTTTTCGTGAGCCATAGACTCGACGAAGTATTCGCGCTTACCGACCGCATTACGGTTTTCCGGAACGGCCAGCATGTTCTTACTCAACGCACGGCTGACATGACGACCGCAGAGGTGGTCAAGGCGATGATTGGCCGCGAACTGGTGCATAGCTAGGTCAAGCCGCCCGAGAGTCGCGCCAATGTCACGCCTCGTCTCTCGATTGACAATCTCTCCGTCGCGGACAAGGTCAAGGACCTCTCGGTCGCGGTCGCGCCGGGAGAAATCCTCGCCGTGGTTGGGCAGCTAGGTTCTGGCGCGGAAGTGCTTGTCGAGGCACTGGCGGGCCTTCGTGGCGACATTTCCAGCTCTGTGATGCTCGATGGCCAGACGGTCAGACTCGATAGCGTCCGCAACTCGCTGCGAGCGGGCATCGGATACGTCGCCGAAGACCGCGCCGACAAAGGCGTCTTTCTGGACGCGCCGATTGCCATCAATATCACGTCCTCTGTCATGGCGAAGTTCAGCCGGGCGGGTGTGATGCGGCGAGCCGGGGAGCAGGAGGAGGCGCGACGTCTCGCGTCGATGTTCACCATCGACCCGAAACGCCTTCCGCACGAAGTATCCACGCTCAGCGGCGGAAACCAACAAAAGGTATCTCTGGCGAAGGCCGTCGCACTATCGCCGCGCTTGCTGCTACTGAATGAGCCGACCCGGGGCGTCGACATTGGAGCGCGAAGCGAAATCTACGGGACGCTGCGCAGGATGGCGGATGAAGGTCTTTCGATTGTCTTCTACTCGACTGACCTCGAAGAAATCCTCGAGCTTGCTGACACGGTGCTAACCGTCTTCCGCGGCCGCATGGTCCGTCAAAAGCCGAGATTTGAGATAGATGGCGACACGCTCCTGCATGACATCGTTGCGGGCGACGGGAGCACATCTCATGGCCGCGTCTCTTTCCGAAACCATCCTATGGAGGTGGGTAATGCATAAGACCGCTCTTGAGCCCACTGTGCAAGTCTCTTCAACTGCGCTGAGGCGGTGGGCCGCAGCCTTGCTTGGAACAGCCAGTATCCATGCCGCGTCGATTCGAATCGCAACCCTTGTTCTCATCGTGGTTGCCGCGGTCGTCGTTCCGCATTTCACCGAGTTCGGCAACGTTCAATCGCTGATGTACTCGGTCGCGGCGGTCGGCGTTGGGGCTATCGGGATGGCGCTCATCACACTCAGCGGCAATCTGTTCATGCTGTCGATGGGCGCGACAGCGGCCGTCTCGACCGTGATGTTCGCCGCGCTTATTCATCTGGGCCTGGGCGCGACACTGCTGCTCGTCGTGCTGAGTGGTCTTCTGATGGGCGCTGTCCAGGGTGGAATCATCGCCTTGGGTAAGGCGAACCCCATCATTACCACGATTGCCACTTCGTCAATCATCATTGGCGCTGGTGTCATCTACACCGGCGGATTGACCGTCATCGGACGGGGCGACGCGACGTGGCTCGGGCAAGGCAAGCTGTTTGGATGGCTGCCGACCCAGATTGTGGTGTTGGCCATCTTTGGGGCAATCGCGAGCTTCATTCTGCAGAAGTCGCGAATCGGCCGGGAGATTCGACTGATTGGAATGCGCGCTGAAGTTGCGCGTATCGCTGGTCTCCGGTTGATGGCAGCGACGCTGGTTTGTTACGGATTCGCAGGCGCTGCCGCTGCCCTTGCAGGGTCGTTGATTGCCTCGTCCTCGGCACAAGGCAACCTGACTTACGGCGTTGACCTGGACTTCAATGCAATCGCAGCCGTGCTAGTCGGCGGTATTTCGATTCGAGGCGGCCGCGGCCAAATCTCGGACGCAGTCACTGGCGCAATCTTCCTTGGTGTCATCAGCAACATCCTCCTGGTAAGCGGAGTGAGCTATGAGTATCAGCTGGTAGCCAAGGGTATCGTGGTCCTGGCGGCGGTCGTGTTCGGGGCATTGCTGGCCCGGCTCGGTCCTGGACGGAAATGACAGGAGATTTGAAAATGGAACAGTCTCAGCGGCTTCTCAATCTGACCATTCGCCTCGTTCTGCTAGTGGGGATGCCGACGATTTTCGGCCTTACCGTCAACCACTATTTCTCGCAAGCGAACCTTTACGCAATCTTCCAGGCGTTTGCCTTCCTTGGCATCGTGGCACTCGGTCTCTCAGTGACGATGGTCGCGGGCGAGTTCGACCTGAGTGTTGCTGCTATCTCGACCGTCGCCGGCCTGATTACTGTGAAGTTCGGTGGGGATAGCGCGTGGCTCGGCGTGCTGTATGCGGTCATCTTCGGTGTGGTGGTCGGTATCGCGAATGCCGCGTTGCTGCCCTGGCTGGGTGTCTCCTCCTTGGTGACGACCGTGGGCTCGATGATGTTTCTGACCGGAATAGGTTTCTGGCTCGCGGGTGGACGCGTGCTGAGTTACGGCAATCTCGATGTCAGCGACTTTCTCGACCAGAATGTCCTTGGAGTCTTTTCACCGCGTAGCCTCATCACGGTTCTCTGCTTCCTAGTGGTAGCGCTCTTCTTGCGCTACACCACCCTCGGACGGGATATCTACGCCTCGGGGGGCCACCGGAAGGCAGCGATTCAGAGCGGTGCACGTGTAGGCAAGGCGCTGACGATTGGCTTCGTCATTTCCGGGGGGCTTGCGTCATTGGGCGGAAGCCTGCTCTCCCTGAGCCTCGCGACAGCGTCGGCAACGATGGGAAGCAATATCCTCTTGCAGGCGGCCTCGGCGGCAATTGTCGGTGGTGTCGCGTTGGGCGGGGGCATTGGTTCACCGCTCGGCGTCGCGATGGGCGTGCTGATTCTTACCGTGCTGAACAACGGGCTGGGGCTGTTGAATGCAACGTCAACGCAAATTCTGCTCGTCAATGGCCTGTTGCTTCTAATGGTCGTCCTGCTCGACGGGCGTCTCGGGTCCATTCTGGCTGCCCCGCTCGGACGACTCGCGCGACGAAAGACAGCAGCGTAACCCTCCGGGTACTCCATGACGGCCGAGGCGCAAAAATCGCGTCGGCCGTTTCCTGTTTCTCTGGTGATAATCAACTTGTCCGGAAATAGCGGGCGCAGCGAGAATGTCCGGCGAGCCTTGCTGTTGTAGCCGCTCGTGACAGGGCCGAGAGCCGTCGCGGTCTATCGCCGGTGCGATGGGTGCGCGAGAGCATTGCCATCAAGTTCAGCAGGCGGATATCGGTGCTGGTAAAAGGGAGGCGATGCTCAGAATTCCGAAACACGCGGTGCATCAGGTCGCAAAGGTCATCCAACGTTCTTCGAGATTGAGATTCTTCACGCGTTCGATGAGGAAGTCAGTGAACACTCTAATCTTCGCTGGCTGGTAACGTCGACTTTGATATGCCAGGTTGATTGTGAGACGAGGCAGTTGCCAGTCTTCCAGCACTGGAACAAGGCGCCCCGACACGATATCGTCGTGGATGATCTAGAGCGGTTGAACGACAATCCCCAGTCCCGCACGTCCAGCCCCAACGATGACCTGCCCTTCATTCGAGTCAAGAGCACTTGCGATGGCGATATTGCGCTCCTCTTTTCCCCGACGCAGGTGCAGTAGATATGGGTCCACGGCAAGGTTGTAAACGAGCATCTTGTGCTGCTCCAGGTCCTCTGGATTCTGAGGCCGGCCATGGGCGGCGAGATAGGCAGGCGATGCGGCGAGCACTCGTCGAGTCTCAGCAAGCCTACGAATTGTGATGCACGAATCGCCCTCATGTTCCTTCGTGCGGATGGCGATATCTATCCCGGCTTCGATGAAGTTCTGATACTGATTGGCCGCGATGATTTGAACCGACAGGTTGGGATAGCGCCTCAGGAATTCGGGAAGCGCTGGTGCGAGGTGCATCATTGCGAACGACACAGAACTGGTCACCCGAAGTACGCCTCGGGGACTAACGACCTCCTCGGAAGCGATAGAGTCCGCTTCTGCCAGTTCAGCGATGACGGCGGTGCATCGGCGGTGATATTCGCGGCCCGCGTCCGTCAGCCACATGCGCCGCGTTGTCCGTTCTATCAATCTGGCACCGAGACGCTCTTCCAGGGAGCTAAGGGTGCGGCTGGCTGCTGCGTTTGACATGTCGAGCTGCTCAGCGGCCTTCGACAGGCTGCCCAGGTCGGCAGTAAGCACAAACAGCTGCAGTTGGGTCCAGCGGTCCATCGTTTCCCTCTTCCTTGGAACAATCGAAGGTGATTTTTCCGACCCCTTCGTGGGCAAATATGCCGCAGCGAGACGGGCAGATAAACCGACTGCATTTCGCAGATTCGTAGAGTCCATTTCTACAATCGGCCGAGGTCTTTGCAGAGTCGGGCAAAACCTGAACCGGAGAGGCCTGCCTATTCTTCCGGCACGAGGAAATGTCATTTCACATGGAGGCATTTACCCGGGTGAGGCTTTACCTTTCGTTTTAAGACGCCTTAGCGCACAAGGAGACATGCACGATGCGCAACATCAACGAAGACACCATCACGCAAGCCGTTATCGCCTCGTTTTCCGACTGCAGGGACGGAAGACTGAGGACCGTGATGACGAGCCTTGTTCAACATCTCCATGCTTTTGCTCGCGACGTCCATCTCACCGAGGACGAGTGGTTCAAGGCAATCAGGTTCTTGACGGAGGTCGGCCATATCACCGACGATAAACGGCAGGAGTTCATCCTGCTGTCTGACACGCTCGGCCTTTCGATGTTGGTCATGTCGCAGAACAACCGGAAGCCATCCAACTGTACGGAAGCCACCGTGTTCGGGCCGTTCTATGTTGAGGGGGCGCCTCTTTACAACAATGGCGAAGACATCTCGAACGGTGCAAAGGGGGCGCCCTGCTATGTGAGCGGGCAGGTGCGCGGCGCGGGCGGAGAAGCCATTCCTGACGCACAAATCGATGTGTGGCAATCGGATGAAGACGGCTTCTACGATGTCCAGCACCTAGACGAGGCGGGCAACGTCATCCATCGCGCTCGAGGTCGGCTGAAGGGCGATGCAGAAGGCTTTTTCAACTTTCGCTCGATTCTCGCCGAGGCGTACCCCATCCCGCACGATGGTCCCGTTGGTCGCATGCTGGCGGCCGTTGGCCGTCACCCGTGGCGGCCCGCCCATCTGCATTTCATGATTGAAGCGCCGGGATACGAGACGCTCATCACCCATGTGTTCCGCGATGGCGACAAGTACCTCGAGTCGGACGTCGTGTTCGGTGTGCGCTCGACGCTGATTGCTGAGTGGAAGCGTCACGAGCCGGGTGTGGCGCCGGACGGCTGGGAAATCGACGTTCCGTGGTACTCGCTCGAGTACGACTTTGTGCTTAACCCTTCGGAGGCTCACGCATGATTCGGCATATTGTGATGTGGCGAGTACGTGGAGATACGCCTGCGGAGCGCGAAACCGCGTCGAACCTTGTCAAGAAGAAATTCGAGGGGTTGCGTGGCCGCATTCCCGGAATGTTGCACCTGGAAGTCGGGCTTGATTACAGCCGGGTCGACTACGCCTGCGATGCGGTTCTCGTGACCGAGTTCGATTCTCAGGATGCCCTGGAAGCCTATGCGTCCCATCCGGAGCATCTGCGAGTGCGCAATGAACTCGGTGACCTGCGCACAGCAAGATTTCAGGTCGACTATCAGGCGGGTGCAAACCTGGGTGCAGACCATACAACGGAGCCTCTTGATGCAAAAGCGTGAATTCGTTTACCAGGCGCGGGCGGGTAGGGTCGTGTTTGGCCCGGGCAGTTTGCAGCACCTCGAGCGCGAAGTGCTTCAGTTGAACTCGGAGCGGGCACTCATTCTGTGTAGCCCGGAGCAGAAGGAAACCGGCGAAGCCGTTGCCGCGCGCCTCGGCAAACGTGCCGCTGGGGTTTTCGACCGCGCGGTCATGCATGTGCCGCTCGAACTGGCCAAGGAAGCTCGCGCGCTGGCGGGGGAACTGAAGGCCGACTGTGCTATCGCCGTCGGAGGTGGCTCGACGATAGGTCTGGGCAAGGCAATCGCGCTCGAGTCGGACCTCCCGATTCTCGCTGTTCCGACTACATACGCCGGCAGCGAAATGACGCCAATCTACGGCATCACGGATGCCGGTCTGAAGAAGACGGGCACAGACCTGCGGGTATTGCCGAAGACGGTGATTTACGACGCCGACGTTACGATGTCGCTTCCTGTTGGGCTCTCGGTAACGAGCGGCATCAACGCGATTGCTCACGCTGCCGAAGCGCTCTACTCGAAAGACGCGAATCCGGTCACGAGCCTGATGGCGGAAGAAGGCATCGCTGCTCTCGCTCGTGCGCTGCCGGGTATCGTCGCCGACTCTCAGAACGTCGAAGCTCGCTCTGACGCCCAGTATGGCGCCTGGCTCTGCGGAACAGTCCTCGGAAGCGTTGGCATGGCGCTTCACCACAAGCTGTGTCATACGCTCGGCGGCAGTTTCAACCTTCCGCATGCGCAGACGCACACCATCGTATTGCCGCATGCGCTTGCCTACAACCGGCGTGCTGCACCGGAAGCAATGCGGCGCATTGCGCGCGCAATTGGGTCGGACGACGCTGCATTGGGTGTCTACGAACTGGCCAAGCGCTGCGGAGCGCCTCTTGGGCTAAAAGACATCGGCATGTCCGCCAAGGATGTTTCGAAGGCTGCTGATATTGCCAGTGCGAACCCATACTGGAATCCGCGTCCGATTGAGCGTGAAGCGCTACTTGAGCTTTTGCAGGATGCCTTTCAAGGCATCGCACCGCGTACGGTGACGAGCTGACGCTCGGACAAAGCTGGAACGCGGGTTTCGCTGCTCGAATCGAAGCAAGGAGACAACTATGCATTTCACTGTTTATTGCCTCGACCACCCGAACATGGTCGAACGCCGTCTTGAAAACTACGACGCTCACAAGGCCTATTTGCAGACGGCGCCAGTAAAGACGCTCATCTCTGGACCGCTGACGACATCGGATGGCCAGACGATGATTGGTAGCTTCTTTCTCTACGAGGCCGACGGCATCGAAGAAATCGAGAGGTTCGTAGAGGCCGACCCCTTCAACAAGGCAGGAATCTGGAACACCGTCGACATCAGGCCGTTTATCAAGCGGGTCGATAACCGCTAAATTCCGCCGCTCAACAGGCTTGTCAAATTGCTGCCTCGCAATTGCGAGGTGCGGGACGCGCTCGTCCTCAAAAAAGGACCTCGATGAGGGGGGAACACTGTCGATTCTCCGAGCGCTTGAAGCAGTACCCAAACATCAGAGTGGAGACATCATGGATACGGGCCTCGAAGGGAAGATTGTTCTTATTACGGGTGCTGCGCAAGGCATCGGACGAGCGACGGCATTGGGTTTCGCACGCGAAGGCGCGCGGGTTTGTCTCATCGACATCGACGCCAACGCGCTCGAAGAAGCGCAATCGGAACTGCGCTCACTCGGAACAAACGTCACGCTTGCACAAGCGGACTTGTCCACTTCAGATGGCGTCAAAGGCGGCGTTGACGCGGCCTTGAAGCCGTATAACGGTCAGGTAGACATCCTCGTCAACAACGTCGGCGCCGGCAAGGTCCACACCTTCGAAGAACTCTCCGACGAAGAGTGGGATTTCACGATGAACCTCAACTTCATGAGTTACGTGCGCACGTGTCGGCACCTGTTGCCGGTGCTGCGAACTCGCGAGAAGGCGGTGATTATCAACAACGCGTCGGACCTGGCCCGTCAACCTGAGCCGGTCCCGATTGATTATTCCGCATCCAAAGCAGCTGTGCTTGCCCTTACGAAAGGGTTGGCACGAGCCGAAGCGCCCAGGATTCGCGTGAACGCGGTTGCGCCGGGCCCGGTCTGGACGCCGTTCTGGACAAAAGAAGGCGGTTTTGCAGACACGATGGGCAAGTTTCACGGAATGGCTCCCAAGGACGCCGTCGAGCACGAGCTGTCTCTGCGTCAGTTGCCGCTGAATCGCCTAGGGCAACCCGACGAGGTTGCTAATGTGATTGTGTTCATGGCTTCCGACCTTGCGTCGTTCGTCACTTCAGCAGTATGGGGTGTCGACGGCGGGAGCATTCGAAGCCTCATTTGACGGCATATGCTCCGTTGGCGTCGGTCCGGCTGTCGACTGCAGCTGGCGGCGGCTGACCGGGGATAGGACGCCGTTCGCGGCGCTATTGTTTAGAGGTCCAAGATATGTCTGCCCATGACCAGACGATTGGCACAAAGGTGTCACAGAGAGAGCGAGCGTTTTTGGTGGAAGCCCTTGAACTACTGATGCGTGAGCGCTCCAACGCCCTTCGCATCGCCACCGTCGTAGCGCAAGCTCTCGGAGACCGAGTGCCTGAGGTACAGGACTTTGGCCTGGATGACATTCTGCGGCTAAGTCGACAGATTGCCGAAGCGCCCTCTGCTCCACGCTTCGTGTGTCGCTCAAAGACACCGCATCCGACCAACCAGGCAAACATTGTTGGCAGTCGAAAAGCGTTCTGCCAGATGTCAAATCAAGAGTGAATAGTCGGCTCGCCAAACGGCGCGCTGATGAGAAATAGGAGACTCACATGTTGCGTATCGCTGTTCTCGGTGCCGGGCGCATCGGGAAAATCCACGCGGCCAACGTTGCCGCTGACCGTCGGGTGAAACTCGTCGCCGTGGCAGACCCCAACAAGGAAGGTGTCGAAGCGCTCGCTGCTGACCTCGGTTGCGACGCATCCATGGATTGCAAAGCGGTAGTTGACCGCGAAGATGTAGATGCAATCATCGTCGGCACACCGACGGACACGCATATCGACCTCACGTTGCAGGCCGTTCGGCTGGGCAAGCCGGTACTCTGCGAGAAGCCCATCGACCTGGACATAGACCGCGCGCTCGCCGCGGTCGAAGAAATCGAGCGTCTTAGGGCAATGCTGATTAAGTCCACCGCTTGTGCGCATCAAGCGTTATAGAGTGCACAAGCAACGAGAAAGGCAAAAGGCAATGAAGCAGCAGACGCTCGCAATGGCCGCGGATCAAGGCGCGGGGTTTGAGACCCGACGCAAACGCACGCGACGCGACGAGTTTCTTGACACGATGAACACGATCGTTCCGTGGACCGAACTGTGCGCGGTAATCGAGCCGTACTATCCGAAACGCGGTAACGGTCGACCGCCGATTGGTTTGGAGCGCATGCTGCGGATTCACTTCGTGCAACACTGGTTCAATCTGGCCGACTTCGCTTGCGAAGAGGCTTTGTATGACAGCACTAGCCTGCGTCG
>NZ_FNYE01000028.1 GCF_900108945.1 Paraburkholderia diazotrophica
AGGCCATCAGCCGGTCGGCGATATCACGCGCGCCCGCGAGGTTGTGATCGTCCTTCTCCGGCAGCACCGTGCCCAGTGCCGAGACGCCCGTGCGCATCACGTCCATCGGGTGCGCGGCGGCGGGAATCCATTCGAGCACCGCTTTCACGTTCGCGGGCAGGCCGCGCAACGCCTTGAGCTTCGTCTTGTATGCAGCGAGTTCGGCGACGTTCGGCAGCTTGCCGTGCACGAGCAGATACGCAACCTCTTCGAATTCGCAGGCGCCCGCGATGTCGAGGATATCGTAGCCGCGATAGTGCAGGTCGTTGCCCGTCTTGCCGACCGTGCACAGCGCGGTGTTGCCCGCCGTCACGCCCGACAGCGCGACGGATTTCTTCGGCTTGAAGCCGCTTGTCGTTTCGGGTGCAGCCGCTTGCGTCGTATCGCTCATGCCAGGGGTCTCCTTGATGTGCCGCTTGCGTTAGTTGTCTTGCCCGCTTTTCTGCGTGTTCTGGCTGAACAGCGCGTCGAGCTTCTGCTCGTACGCGTGATAGCCGATGCGGTCGTACAGTTCGGCCCGCGTCTGCATCGTCTCGACAACGGCCTTTTGCGTGCCGTCGCGGCGGATTGCCGTGTAAACGTTTTCGGCCGCCTTGTTCATCGCACGGAACGCCGACAGCGGGTACAGCACCAGCGAAACATCCGCGCCGCGCAGCTCGTCGACGGTAAAGAGCGGCGTCGCCCCGAACTCGGTGATGTTAGCGAGAATGGGCACCTTCACGGCCTGTGCGAACTGCTTGTACATGCCGAGTTCCGTCATCGCTTCGGGGAAGATCATGTCGGCGCCCGCTTCGACGCATGCCGCCGCGCGGTCGATGGCCGACTGCAAGCCTTCGACGGCGAGCGCATCCGTGCGCGCCATGATGACGAAGTCAGGATCAGTGCGCGCGTCGACGGCCGCCTTGATGCGGTCGACCATTTCGGCTTGCGACACGATCGCCTTGCCCGGCCGGTGTCCGCAGCGTTTCGCGCCGACCTGGTCTTCGATGTGCATCGCGCCCGCGCCCGCTTTCGTCAGCGCCTTCACCGTGCGCGCGATGTTGAACGCCGACGGGCCGAAGCCCGTATCCACATCGACGAGCAGCGGCAGATCGCAGACATCGGTGATGCGGCGCACGTCGGTCAACACGTCGTCGAGCGTCGAGATGCCGAGATCGGGCAAGCCCAGCGAGCCGGCCGCGACACCGCCGCCGGATACGTAGATCGCCTTGAAGCCCGCGCGTTGCGCGAGCAGCGCGTGATTCGCGTTGATCGCGCCGACGACCTGCAATGGCTTTTCGGCGGCGACGGCTGCGCGAAACGCGGCGCCCGCGGACGGTTGTGCGGTCGTGCTCATGATGCGGACTCCTTCGTCGCGGGCATGTCGTTCGGCCCGAAAAGCGGCGTGGCTTCGGCGGGTACTGCGCGGCCCGTCGAGCGGGCGCGGCGCAGCACCGACCAGTAATAGCGATAGCTCGCGCGATCGTGCAGCGAGTCACGATGGCGCGTCGGGCCCCATTGCGCCGATTGCGCGGCGAGCAGGATTTCCGTCGCCGTCGCGATTTCTTCGTCGCGCGGCGCGAAGGCGGAGACGATCGCGGGAATCTGCGCCGGATGGATGCTCCACATGCGCGTGTAGCCGAATTCGTTGCGCGCGCGCAGCGCGTCGTTTGCGACCACGTCCATGTCGCGAACTTCCGTCGATACGTTGTGCGACGGCACCTTGCCGTGCGCATGGCAAGCCGCCGCAATCTCGAGCTTCGCGCGCCGCACGAGGGGATGATCGAACTGGCCCGGCGAGCGCATCGCGCTGTCGGGAATCGCGCCGTCGTGCGCGGACACGAAGTCCATCAGCCCGAAGCTCAGCGCCTCGACGCCCGGCAGCGCGGCGAGATCGAACACACGTGCCAACGCGCCGTGCGTTTCGATCAGCAAATGGACGGGGACGGGCTTCGCGATGCCGAGCTCGCGCCGCGTGGCCTCGATGAACGCGCACATTTCGGCGACATCGGGCAGGTTGCGGACTTTGGGCAGCGTGATGTAGGCGGGGGCGCGCTTCGCGGCGCGCAGGATGAGGCGCACGTCGTCGCGCCAATGCGCGTGGTTGAAATCGTGAATGCGCACGCCGACGCGGCCGAACCGATCATGCTCGCCGCCGACGAGCGACGCGACAAGCTCGGCATGCTCCGCCTCGCGGCCCACTTGCGCGCCGTCTTCGCAATCGAGCGTGACGTCGAAGACGGGCCCGAGCTGCTGCTGCAACGCGAGCGATTTGAGCATCAGCTTTTCGCTGCCCGCATAGTGATCGCAGGCAGGCAGCACAGCTGGCGGCGCTTCGCCGTCAAACAGGACTTCGGCGGGGGTCAGTGCGCGCATTTCGGCGTCGGGAGCGTGTTTGAAAAATCCGATTCGGGCGCGTTCTGTCCGGATTCAGCCTGCGTCGAAGCGGGTCACGTCGAAACAGGTCGAACAGGCCGATGAATCAAAGCGCGTTCGGATCAGTTGCGGTCTGCTGCATGCCGTCTGCCGCGCAGAGCGTCATGCAAGAGATCGCACGTAAAAAACCGGAACCCGCCGCATTGCAACGGAGTCCCGGTTCGTGTCTGCATCCGGCGATTAGCCGAGCAGGTGCTGAACGCCGTCGCGCTCTTCGAGCAGCTCGTTCAGCGTGTTGTCCATCTTCTCGCGCGAGAACGCGTCGATCGACAGGCCTTCGACACGCTTGTACTCGCCGTTTTCGCACGTCACGGCCACGCCGTAGACGATGTCTTCGGGGATGCCGTACGAGCCGTCCGACGGAATGCCCATCGTCACCCACTTGCCGTTCGTGCCGAGCACCCAGTCACGCACGTGGTCGATTGCCGCGTTGGCCGCCGAAGCCGCCGACGACAGGCCGCGCGCTTCGATGATCGCCGCGCCGCGCTTGCCGACCGTCGGGATGAACGTGTTGCGGTTCCATTCGTCGTCATTGATCAGCTTCGTCAGGTCCTTGCCCTCGGCTGTTGCGACGCGGAAGTCCGGGTACATCGTCGGCGAGTGGTTGCCCCACACGACGAGTTTTTCGATCGACGAAACGGGCTTGCCCGACTTCGCGGCCAGTTGCGACAGCGCGCGGTTGTGGTCGAGGCGCAGCATGGCCGTGAAGTTCTTCTTCGGCAGATCGGGCGCCGACTTCATTGCGATATACGCGTTCGTGTTCGCCGGGTTGCCGACGACCAGCACCTTCACGTCACGGCTTGCGACTTCGTTCAGCGCCTTGCCCTGCACCGTGAAGATTTCGGCGTTCGCCGACAGCAGGTCTTTGCGCTCCATGCCTTTCGAACGCGGACGCGCGCCGACCAGCAGAGCGACGTCGGCATCCTTGAACGCGACCTTGGGATCGTCAGTCACCACGACACCCGCGAGCAGCGGGAACGCGCAGTCTTCGAGTTCCATCACGACGCCTTTGACGGCGGCTTGCGCTTGCGGCAGGTCCAGCAACTGCAGGATGACCGGCTGGTCCTTGCCGAGCATGTCGCCATTGGCGATGCGGAACAGCAGGGAGTAACCGATTTGACCTGCGGCGCCAGTGACGGCAACGCGCTTTGCGGGCTTAGCCATTGAGAAATCTCCAGGACGATGCGTTGAACGCTAGGGAAAACGCCATTCTATATGCGCGTTACGCGAAGCGTGGTTTAAGCACGGCAAATTCGCTGCGCGAGCCTTGCGGGCGCTCACGAGAAGGCCAGAAGGCGCGCCGCCGGCGAAACCGCCATGCCGGATAATCGGTGCTGCCGAGCATGGGGAACGGGAGATGCTGACGAGGCTCGCCCCGCGGCGATGCCGGACGTGGCCGCTGCATGGCGCGGGCTCCTGCAAACAGCGCGTTTCGGCGGGCATTGACGGCGCATGCCGGGCAATGCAGGGCGAAGCGAAACCTGGATGCAGGGCGGCCTTCGGTGCATCACGCTGCTGACACAAAGCGCTGTCAAAAATGCGTGGCACTACCCGCAAACCCTTGCTCGACAAGGAGTGTAGGATTCGGGACGCACAAAGTCAACAGTATCTTATGTCTTATATAAGACATGATTATTGCGGCAAAAAATCTGGACGGCATGACGCGCTTTGTGTTGAAATGCGCGCATGAATTCGAACCAGGCCAGCACAGCAAACCCTCCCGGCGCGTCCGGCGCAGGTGACGCCGCGCCTGTCTCCACGCCGGCTCCATCGCCGACCTTCAGTCCTCTTTATCAGCAGATCAAGGCGCTCATCACGCAGAGTCTCGAATCGGGTGAATGGAAGCCCGGCGAGATCATTCCAAGTGAAGTCGAGCTGGCTGCGCGTTACAAGGTCAGCCAGGGCACCGTGCGCAAGGCGATCGACGAACTCGCCGCGGACAACCTGCTGGTGCGCCGCCAGGGCAAGGGCACCTTTGTTGCTACGCACAACGAAGACCGCGCCCAGTTCCGCTTTCTGCGCCTTCTCGCCGACGACGGCGCCGAGCATCCGCATATCAGCCGGCTGCTCGAATGCCGGCGTCTGCGCGCGTCGGCGGAAATCGCGCGGCAACTGGATCTGAAGCCGGCCGATCCCGTCGTGCTGATCAAGCGCCTCCTGACCTTCGACGGCGAAGACACCGTGCTCGACGAGATCTGGCTGCCGGGCGGCGTGTTCCGCGGGCTGACGCTCGAGCGCCTGTCGGAGTACAAGGGGCCGCTCTATGCGATGTTCGAAACGGAGTTCGGCACGCGGATGATCCGCGCATCGGAGAAGATTCGCGCCGTTGCCGCGGACCCGGCCGTTGCAGATCTGCTGCATGTGCCGACGGGATTTCCGCTGTTATCCGTGGAGCGCGTGTCCTATACCTATGGGGATCGTCCCGTCGAAGTTCGACGAGGATGGTATGTCACAACCGGGTATTACTATCAGAACGACTTGAGTTGAGCGAAGCAGCTTTGCCGTGGGCTTGCGGCGAGGCTTGCCTGTGCCTTTATGTGCGCGTGGCGTAACGCTGTCTTGTGCGGGGTTTCGCTGCAGCGCGAAATAAAAAGGCGCTAAAATTGCGGATTAGTGTGACTACATAGTAGGGGTCTAGCATGGCTGAAGCCGTAAAAAAACCGAGGCCGGAATTCCGGAACATCGGTATCGGGCAGATATTGACGGCATATCGTCTCCCTCTCGCGGGACGCGTGTCGATTCTCCATCGCGTAAGCGGTGGACTGCTCTTCATCTTCCTTCCGTTCCTGCTGTACCTCTTCGATCAGAGTCTCACATCTGAACTCAGTTTCGAAGTTTTCAAGGGCTTCCTGTCCAACATCATCGTCAAGCTCATCACGCTCGTTCTCGCGTGGGCCTTCCTGTTCCACTTCTGCGCCGGCGTCCGTCACCTGTTGATGGACATGAACCATGACGCAGTGTCGAAGGAACGCGGCAAGAACACGTCGATCGTCGTGATCGTCGTGTCGTCGCTATTGACGATTGCATTCGCGCTCAAACTGTTCGGAGCATTCTAAAAAAATGTCAGCTAATAACCGTGTTGGCTCGAAGCGCCTCGTCGTCGGCGCTCACTACGGTCTGCGCGACTGGCTCGCACAGCGCATCACGGCCGTCATCATGGCCGTCTACACCATCATTCTGCTGTGCTGGTTCTTCGGCGCGCAGGCATTCTCTTACGACGGCTGGGCCGGCATCTTCGCCACGCAGTGGATGAAGCTGGCCACCTTCGTCACGCTGCTGTCGCTGTTCTATCACGCCTGGGTCGGCATCCGCGATATCTGGATGGACTACATCAAGCCCGTTGGCACGCGCCTTCTGCTTCAAGCGTTGACGATCGTCTGGCTGCTCGCTTGCGCGGGCTACGCTGCGCAGATTCTCTGGAGAGTGTAAAAGAATGGCTGCAATCAAGAATTCTCTGCCGCGTCGCCGCTTCGACGTGGTCATCGTCGGCGCGGGCGGCTCCGGGATGCGCGCCTCGCTGCAACTCGCGCGCGCGGGCCTGTCGGTCTGCGTGCTGTCGAAGGTCTTCCCGACGCGCTCGCACACGGTCGCTGCTCAAGGCGGCATCGGCGCGTCGCTCGGCAACATGAGCGAAGACAACTGGCACTATCACTTCTACGACACGATCAAGGGCTCCGACTGGCTCGGCGACCAGGACGCGATCGAGTTCATGTGCCGCGAAGCGCCGAACGCCGTGTACGAGCTGGAACACTTCGGCATGCCGTTCGACCGCAACGCGGACGGCACGATCTATCAGCGCCCGTTCGGCGGCCACACCGCGAACTACGGCGAAAAGCCCGTGCAGCGCGCTTGTGCAGCGGCTGACCGTACCGGCCACGCGCTGTTGCACACGCTGTATCAGCAGAACGTCGAGGCCAAGACGACGTTCTTCGTCGAATGGATGGCGCTGGACCTGATCCGCGACGCCGACGGCGACGTGCTGGGCGTGACCGCGCTCGAAATGGAAACGGGCGACGTCTACATCCTCGAAGGCAAGACCACGCTGTTCGCCACGGGCGGCGCGGGCCGCATCTTTGCGGCATCGACGAACGCGTTCATCAACACGGGCGACGGCCTCGGCATGGCGGCCCGCTCGGGCATCGCGCTGCAGGACATGGAGTTCTGGCAGTTCCACCCGACGGGCGTCGCGGGCGCGGGCGTGTTGATTACGGAAGGCGTGCGTGGCGAAGGCGGCATTCTGCGCAACTCGAACGGCGAGCGCTTCATGGAGCGCTACGCGCCGACGCTGAAAGACCTGGCGCCGCGCGACTTCGTTTCGCGCTCGATGGACCAGGAAATCAAGGAAGGTCGCGGCGTCGGTCCGAACAAGGACCACGTGCTGCTCGATCTCTCGCACATCGGCGCTGAGACGATCATGAAGCGTCTGCCGTCGATCCGCGAAATCGCACTGAAGTTCGCGAACGTCGACTGCATCAAGGAGCCGATCCCCGTCGTGCCGACCATCCACTATCAGATGGGTGGCATTCCGACGAACATCCACGGCCAGGTCGTGGGTACGTCGACGGGTCACGAAGAGCCCGTCAACGGTTTCTATGCCGTCGGCGAATGCTCGTGCGTGTCGGTCCACGGCGCGAACCGCCTGGGCACGAACTCGCTGCTCGACCTCGTGGTGTTCGGCCGCGCCGCCGGCAACCATATCGTCAAGCACGTGAAGGAAATCAAGGAACACAAGCCGCTGCCCGCCGACGCTGCCGACTTCGCGCTGTCGCGTCTCGCAAAGCTCGAGAACTCCAGCTCGGGCGAATACGCGCAGACCGTCGGCAACGACATCCGCGCGACGATGCAGGCGCACGCAGGCGTGTTCCGCACGTCGAAGCTGCTGGCTGAAGGCGTGGAAAAGATGAAGGAACTGAAGGAACGCGCGGCTCGCGTCCATCTGAAGGACAAGTCGAAGGTGTTCAACACCGCGCGCATCGAAGCGCTCGAAGTGGAGAACATGATCGAAGTGGCGCGCGCGACGATGGTGTCGGCGGAGGCTCGCAAGGAAAGCCGCGGCGCGCACGCGCAGAGCGACTTCGAACATCGCGACGACGAAAACTGGCTGCGCCATACGCTGTGGTTCAGCGAAGGCAATCGCCTCGACTACAAGCCGGTTCACATGCAGCCGCTGACCGTCGAATCGGTGCCGCCGAAGGCACGTACCTTCTAAGCGCGTACCTTCCAAGGCACATCAAAGGATCTGAGAAATGGCCAAGCGTACTTTTGAAATCTATCGCTACGACCCGGACAAGGACGCCGCGCCGCGCATGCAGACGTACGAGATCGAAATCGACTCGCACGAGCGCATGCTGCTGGACGCGCTCGTCAAGCTGAAGGCACTGGACGAAACGCTGTCGTTCCGCCGTTCGTGCCGCGAAGGCGTGTGCGGTTCGGACGCGATGAACATCAACGGCAAGAACGGTCTTGCCTGCCTGACGAACCTGAACGACCTGCCGCAGAAGATCGTGCTGCGTCCGCTGCCGGGCCTGCCCGTCGTGCGCGACCTGATCTGCGACTTCACGCAGTTCTTCAACCAGTATCACTCGATCAAGCCGTACCTGATCAACGATACGCCGCCGCCGGAAAAGGAACGTCTGCAGTCGCCGGAAGAGCGCGACGAGCTCGACGGCCTGTACGAGTGCATCCTGTGCGCCAGCTGCTCGACGTCGTGCCCGAGCTTCTGGTGGAACCCGGACAAGTTCGTCGGCCCGGCGGGTCTGCTGCAAGCCTATCGCTTCATCGCGGACAGCCGCGATCAGGCGACGGGCGAGCGTCTCGACAACCTGGAAGATCCGTACCGTCTGTTCCGTTGCCATACGATCATGAACTGCGTCGACGTGTGCCCGAAGGGCCTCAATCCGACGAAGGCGATCGGCAAGATCAAGGAATTGATGGTTCGCCGCGCTGTCTGAGATGGACGGATCATCGCATCAGTCCGACCCTCTACGCCGCGCGCGTCTCCGCTGGCGCGCGCGGCGCGGCCTGCTGGAAAACGATCTGATCTTCGAACGTTTTTTCAGCCGATATGAGCATGACCTCAGTGATGCGGACGTAGGCGCGCTCACGCGCCTGCTCGAACTGAGCGATAACGACCTGATGGACTTGCTTCTCGCACGCAAGGAACCGGAAGGCGACCTCGCCGACGCCGACGTCGCGCGGGTGCTGGAGATGCTGCGCACTGTGTGAGCGTCACAGGTGCGCAGGTAAGTTTGATCCAGGCGTGCAATTATCGAAACCCTGTTTCCATACTTTCGATTGAGGATGTGCTATGACCCCGTCAGATGTTAAAGCCACGCTATCGTTCAGCGACAACTCGCCGAGCGTTGAAATGCCGATTTACAAGGGTTCGATGGGCCCGGACGTGATCGACATCCGAAAGCTGTACGGTCAAACCGGCAAGTTCACGTATGACCCGGGCTTCATGTCGACGGCGTCGTGCAACTCGGCGATCACCTACATTGACGGCGACAAGGGTGAGCTGCTGTACCGCGGCTTCCCGATCGACAACCTCGCGCAAAACGCCGACTTCCTCGAAACGTGCTACCTGCTGCTGAAGGACGATCTGCCGAACCAGGCGCAGAAGGACGAGTTCGTGAAGACGGTCACGAACCACACGATGGTTCACGAGCAGATGCAGTTCTTCTTCCGCGGTTTCCGCCGCGACGCGCATCCGATGGCGATTCTCGTCGCCGCAGTCGGCGCGCTGTCGGCGTTCTATCACGACTCGCTCGACATCAATAACCCGCGTCACCGTGAAGTCTCCGCGATCCGCATGATCGCGAAGCTGCCGACGCTGGTCGCGATGGCGTACAAGTACTCGATCGGCCAGCCGTTCGTGTATCCGCAGAACAATCTGTCGTACAGCGCGAACTTCATGCGCATGATGTTCTCGAACCCGTGCGAAGAGTACAAGGTCAACGAAGTACTGGTCCGCGCGCTGGACCGCATCCTGATCCTGCACGCAGACCACGAGCAGAACGCGTCGACGTCGACGGTGCGTCTGGCCGGTTCGTCGGGCGCGAATCCGTTCGCGTGTATCGCAGCGGGTATCGCCTGTCTGTGGGGCCCGGCGCACGGCGGCGCGAACGAAGCCGCGCTGAACATGCTGGAAGAGATCGGCTCGGTCGACAACATTCCTGAGTTCATCAAGCAGGTGAAGGACAAGAACTCAGGCGTGAAGCTGATGGGCTTCGGCCACCGCGTGTACAAGAACTACGATCCGCGCGCGAAGCTGATGCGCGAGACGTGCCACGAAGTGCTGAACGAACTGGGCCTGCACGACGACCCGTTGTTCAAGCTCGCGATGGCGCTCGAAAAGATCGCGCTGGAAGACGAGTACTTCGTGTCGCGCAAGCTGTACCCGAACGTCGATTTCTACTCGGGCATCGTGCAGCGCGCGCTGGGCATCCCGACGTCGATGTTCACGTGCATCTTCGCGATGGCGCGTACCGTCGGCTGGATCGCGCAGTGGAACGAAATGATCGCCGATCCCGAGCAGAAGATCGGCCGTCCGCGTCAGCTGTTCATCGGCGAAACGCCGCGTGAAGCAAAGCCGATCGCCAAGCGCTAAGCGACGGGCGCGCTAGCGCCTCGAGCACGCATCGAGCGCATCGAACGCATCGACAGAAACACCCCGACGGTCCGCCGTCGGGGTGTTTTATTTTGTGCGCGCCGTTCGCTTGCGCGTGGCCGTCTGCTCCAGCGACGGCGGGCGCACGTCGAGCGGGGGCTGCGGCGTGCCGGCGGGCGCATGTCCGTGTGTTTCGAAGAACTGGCGCCACGCGCTCGGCGTCATGCCGCGCGTCGCGAGGAACTGCCGGTTGAAATTGGCGAGATTCGGAATGCCTGCTTTCGTCGCGATCACGGAAACGGGCCACGTCGTCGCGGTCAGTTGACGCGACGCGTAGCCGATGCGCACTCGGCTCAGATAGCGCCCCACGCTTTCGCCGACGTGCCGCATGAAATGGCGATGCAGCGAGCGCTCGGAGAGATGCGCGACGGCACACAGATCGGCGATGCGCAGCGGCTCGTCGAAGCGCCTGTCGATGAGATCGAGCACGCGGTTCAGGCGCTCGGCCTCGGAGGCCATCTCATCGGGCTTGCCCGTGTGCGCCGACGGCGACGCAAGCGGCTGCGCACAGGCATCGGCGAGCCGGGCGAGGATGTCGAGCGCGGCGGAAAGACGCGTGCGCGGTTCGGCATCCAGCAGCGCATCGACTTGCCCGCGCATCATGGCCGTCGCGGCCGGGTCGAAATGCAGGCCCGGCGCGGCGCGCCGCAAAAGCTTCGAAAGCGGCGCAAACTCGGGGCAGCAGTCGGCCACGCGCCGCGCCCAGTCGCCGCTGAACCACACGACGATCGCCACCTGCGGACGCGCCGCATCGACGGGCGCTGTCGAGGCCCACGTGTGCGGCATATCGGGCGGCACGAGCACGAGATCGTCGGTGGCGTAGTCGTCGACGTGATCGCCGATAAAGCGGCGGCCCCGGCTGTTCAGCGTCAGCGTCAGCTCGTATTCCGGATGGTGATGCCATTCGAACGGAATCTGCGCGAGCCGCCGGTGATAGACGCGCACCGAGCAGCCGTCGGGAATCGTCA
The DNA here is from genome assembly GCF_900108945.1 of Paraburkholderia diazotrophica. GTDB lineage: Bacteria > Pseudomonadota > Gammaproteobacteria > Burkholderiales > Burkholderiaceae > Paraburkholderia > Paraburkholderia diazotrophica. The sequence continues at coordinate 11,092 of NZ_FNYE01000028.1, forward strand.
CGCGTTCGTATTGCGGCTTCATCGGCGGCTCCTGGCTGTCTTCGCTCACGCGGTATGGCGGCGTTGGCTGCGTGTCCGGATTGTATCGATAAATGGCTGGATTGCATCGCCGATGCCAGTTGAAGATGCCTAATCTGGCGGTACACGATCAGTCCAACGGAGACACACCATGCCACTCATCATCGACAACATACCCGAGGCGATTCGCAGCACGAAACGCGTGCTGCGCGACGCGCTGCCGGACTATGCGAAGGTGTTCCGCGAAGTCGAAGGCGCGATCGCCCGGCAGGTCGAAGCGATCCGCCGCGAGCGTGAGCGCGGCGAGGAGGCGATACCCGTATTCGACTACGCGTCGATTGCGTCGGGCGACGTCGATCCGCGCGTCGTCGCGCGCATCAAGGAACGTGGCGCGTGCGTCGTGCGCCGCGTGTTCGATCCGCAGCAGGCGAGCGAATGGAACGACGAAATCGCGCAATACGTCGCGAGCAACCATCTCGACGACCGGCTCGCGCATCGCGCGGAGGACAAGTACTTCGGCACGCTGGCGTCGAGCAAGCCGCAGATCTATGGCGTGTACTGGTCGAAGCCCCAGACGCTCGCGCGCCAGTCGGAGCAGTTGACGAACACGCGCGTGTTTCTCAACCGGCTGTGGCGCGCGGAAAGCGAAGGCAAGCGCCATTTCGATCCCGATCGCGTGCCCGTCTACGCGGATCGTATCCGCCGGCGGCCGCCGGGCTCGGAATCGCTGGGGTTGTCGCCGCACGTCGACGGCGGCTCCGTCGAACGGTGGCTCGATCCGAATTACCGGAAGGTCTATCGGCACGTGCTGTCGGGCAACTGGCGCGCCTACGATGCCTACGACGCCGCGTTCCGTCCCGATGCCGAAGAGATTCCGTCGCCCGCCGTATGCTCGATGTTCCGCACGTTTCAGGGCTGGACGGCGCTGACGGCGCAAGGCCCGGGCGACGGCACGCTGCAACTGGTCCCGATCGCGAACGCGATGCCGTACGTCCTGCTGCGCGCGCTTCAGGACGACGTCCCCGACGACGAGTTGTGCGGCGCCCAACCGTCGCGCGCGCTGTCGATCAAGCGGGAATGGCACGCGTTGCTGCTCGAAGCCGTCACGCCGATTCCTCACATGCAGCCGGGCGACGCCGTTTTCTGGCACTGCGACGTCGTGCATTCCGTCGAAGACGCGCATCGCGGCAGCGGCTATAGCAACGTGATGTATATCGCGTCGGCGCCGTGGTGCGCGAAGAACGAGGCGTATCTGAAGCGCCAGTTGCCGAGCTTCATGCGTGGCGAGAGCCCGCCCGATTTTCCGTCCGATCACTTCGAAACGGACTTTATCGGACGCGCGACGGAGAGCGACCTGACGCCGCTGGGCCGCGCACAACTCGGGTTCGATCTCTGAGCGCGCCTGCGGCGCGCCGAAACGCGGGATTCGAACGGCGAGGCGCTGGTAGTGCCGATACAGGTATCGGCACTACCAGCCAACTCCATGTTTTTTATCGGTTTTTTCGATGGCTGGTGAGCCCCTGGCGCCAACTGCGTGGCATAATCGACCGGACACGAACTGCCCGTTGTCATTACTACCCCGCATACCATGGCACAGACTCTCTACGACAAATTGTGGAACACGCACGTGATCCACACGGAAGAAGACGGTACGGCAATTCTCTACATCGACCGTCATCTGCTGCATGAAGTGACCAGCCCGCAGGCGTTCGAAGGCCTGAAGATGGCGAAGCGCCCGGTGTGGCGCATCAGCGCTAATCTGGCTGTGTCGGATCACAACGTTCCCACCACGGATCGCAGCCACGGCATCGCCGATCCGGTGTCCAAGCTGCAGGTCGATACGCTCGACGCGAACTGCGATTCCTTCGGCATCACGCAGTTCAAGATGAACGATCTGCGCCAGGGCATCGTGCACATCATCGGGCCGGAGCAGGGCGCGACGCTGCCGGGCATGACGATCGTCTGCGGCGACTCGCACACGTCGACGCACGGCGCGTTCGGCGCGCTGGCGCACGGCATCGGTACGTCGGAAGTCGAGCACGTGCTGGCCACGCAGACGCTTCTGCAGAAGAAGAGCAAGAACATGCTCGTGAAGGTCGAAGGCGCGTTGCCGCGCGGCTGCACCGCGAAGGACATCGTGCTCGCGATCATCGGCAAGATCGGCACGGCAGGCGGCACGGGCTACGCAATCGAATTCGGCGGCTCGACGATTCGCGCGCTGTCGATGGAGGGCCGCATGACCGTCTGCAACATGGCGATCGAAGGGGGCGCGCGCGCCGGCATGGTCGCCGTCGACGATACGACGATCGAATACCTGAAGGGCCGTCCGTTCTCGCCGGAAGGCGTCGAGTGGGATCAGGCCGTCGAGTACTGGAAGCAGTTCAAGTCCGATCCGGACGCGCAATTCGATCGCGTGGTCGAGCTGAACGCCGCCGACATCGTGCCGCAAGTGACGTGGGGCACTTCTCCGGAAATGGTCACGTCCGTCGACGGCCGCGTGCCTGATCCGGAGAAGGAGAAAGACCCGGTGAAGCGCGACGCGATGGAACGCGCTCTGCAGTACATGGCGCTCGAGCCGAATCTGCCCATCGAATCGATCAAGCCGGACAAGATCTTCATCGGTTCGTGCACGAACGCGCGCATCGAAGACCTGCGCGCGGCTGCCTGGGTCGTGAAAAAGCTCGGCCGCCGCGTCGCGTCGAACGTCCGTCTCGCGATGGTCGTGCCCGGCTCGGGTCTCGTGAAGGCGCAAGCCGAGCGCGAAGGACTCGACAAGGTGTTCACCGACGCCGGTTTCGAATGGCGCGAGCCGGGCTGCTCGATGTGTCTCGCGATGAACGCCGACCGGCTCGAGCCGGGCGAGCGTTGCGCGTCCACGTCGAACCGCAACTTCGAAGGCCGTCAGGGCGCGGGCGGACGCACGCACCTCGTGAGCCCCGCGATGGCCGCTGCTGCCGCCATCGAAGGGCATTTCGTCGACATTCGCAAGCTGGGATGACACGCAACATGAACATCGATCGCATCGCACTTCTGCGCCGATTCGCACTCGCGACGCTCGCCGGGCTGCTGCTCGGACTCGCCGGTTGCAACACGGTGCATGGCTTTGGCGAAGACCTGCAGCATCTGGGCGGGTCGATCAGCGACAAGGCGGCAAAGTAAGCGGTTTTTGATTCGCCGGACGCGCCTGCCGCGCACAGCGCGCGCCGTCCGGCTTCGAACAGGCGAAAGCGTCATGGAAAAATTCATCGTACACACCGGCGTCGTGGCGCCGCTCGATCGCGAGAACGTCGACACCGACGCGATCATTCCGAAGCAGTTCCTGAAGTCGATCAAGCGCACGGGCTTCGGTCCGAACGCATTCGACGAATGGCGTTACCTCGATCACGGCGAGCCGGGCCAGGACAACTCGAAGCGTCCGCTGAACCCCGATTTCGTGCTGAACCAGCCGCGCTACCAGGGCGCGTCGATCCTGCTCGCGCGCCAGAACTTCGGCTGCGGCAGCTCGCGTGAGCACGCGCCGTGGGCGCTGCAACAGTACGGCTTCCGCGCGATCATCGCGCCGAGCTTCGCGGACATCTTCTACAACAACTGCTTCAAGAACGGCCTGTTGCCGATCGTTCTGACGGAGCAGCAGGTCGACCATCTGTTCAACGAAACTTTTGCGTTCACCGGCTTCCAGCTGACCGTCGATCTCGACAAGCAGGTCGTGCGCACGACGGACGGCGGCACCGAGTATCCGTTCGAGGTTGCCGCTTTCCGCAAGTACTGTCTGCTGAATGGCTTCGACGACATCGGCCTCACGCTTCGTCACGCGGACAAGATCCGCCAGTTCGAAGCGGAGCGCATCGCGAAGCAGCCGTGGCTGAACCATCGCCTCGTGCGCTGAAGCGCGCGTTTGTGTTCGCGCTCACGCTCACGTGTTGAAGCGCCCGATGAGGGCCTGATAGAAATCAACAAGGAATACGCATGAAGATCGCAGTGTTGCCGGGCGACGGCATCGGCAAGGAAATCGTCAAGGAAGCAGTCAAGGTTCTGAACGTGCTCGGCGAGAAGTTCGAGCTGGAAGAGGCGCCCGTCGGCGGCGCGGGTTACGAAGCGGCGGGCCATCCGCTGCCCGAAGCCACGCTGAAGCTCGCGAAGGAAGCGGACGCGATTCTGTTCGGCGCGGTCGGCGACTGGAAATACGATTCGCTCGAGCGCTCGCTGCGCCCGGAGCAGGCGATTCTCGGCCTGCGCAAGCATCTGCAGCTCTTCGCGAACTTCCGTCCGGCGATCTGCTATCCGCAGCTGACGGGCGCTTCGTCGCTGAAGCCGGAAATCGTCTCGGGCCTCGACATCCTGATCGTGCGCGAACTGAACGGCGACATCTACTTCGGTCAGCCGCGCGGCGTGCGCCAGGCGCCGGACGGTCTGTTCGAAGGCGCGAAGGAAGGCTTCGACACGATGCGCTATGCGGAGCCCGAAATCCGCCGCATCGCGCACGTCGCGTTCCAAGCGGCGCAAAAGCGCGGCAAGAAGCTGACTTCCGTCGACAAGGCGAACGTGCTCGAAACGTCGCAGTTCTGGAAGGACATCATGATCGACGTGTCGAAGGAATACGCGAACGTCGAGCTGTCGCACATGTACGTCGACAACGCGGCGATGCAGCTCGTGAAGGCGCCGAAGTCGTTCGATGTGATCGTCACGGGCAATATGTTCGGCGACATTCTGTCCGATGAGGCCGCGATGCTGACGGGCTCAATCGGCATGCTGCCGTCGGCGTCGCTCGACAAGAACAACAAGGGCCTGTACGAGCCGTCGCACGGTTCGGCGCCGGATATCGCGGGCAAGGGCATCGCGAATCCGCTCGCCACCATCCTCTCGGCCGCGATGATGCTGCGCTATTCGCTGAACAGGGCCGAGCAGGCCGATCGCATCGAAAACGCCGTGAAGAAGGTACTGGAGCAGGGCTATCGCACCGGCGACATCGTCACGCCGGGTTGCCAGCAGGTCGGCACGTCGGCGATGGGCGATGCCGTTGTCGCGGCGCTGTAACGCGCGCTCTTTTACAGGCGAATGCGCGTGAATCGGCCGGTTTCGCGCTGATTCACGCAAAAACGCGGCGTACGCGCCGCAAAAGCGGGTTTTCGTGTAGACTTCAACGATGGCGACGATTCCTCAAATCACCTCGATTTCCACACTGCGCGGCAAAACGGCCCGCGTGGTTGCGCTCGCCATCACCATCAAAACGATTACCCCGAAAACGATCACGAAGCGCTGATCGTCCGTCGTGCCCGCCCATCTTCCCCGCGCGGTCACGCCGGGCAAAGTTGCGGGGAAGTGTCCACTCCAAGGGTAAGTCATGAACGTAGGTCTCGTAGGTTGGCGCGGCATGGTCGGCAGCGTCCTGATGCAGCGTATGCAAGAGGAACGCGATTTCGATCTGATCGAACCGGTGTTTTTCAGCACCAGCAACGCGGGCGGCAATGCGCCGTCGTTCGCCAAGAACGAGACCAAGCTCAAAGATGCGACAAGCATCGACGACCTGAAGAAGTGCGACGCGATCATTTCCTGCCAGGGCGGCGATTACACGAACGAAGTGTTCCCGAAGCTGCGCGCAGCGGGGTGGAACGGCTACTGGATCGACGCGGCGTCGGCGCTGCGCATGAAGGATGACGCCGTCATCATTCTCGATCCCGTCAATCTCGATGTGATCAAGGACGCGCTGGTCAAGGGCCAGAAGAATTTCATCGGCGGCAACTGCACGGTCAGCCTGATGCTGATGGCGCTGGGCGGCCTGTTCCGCGAAAACCTCGTCGACTGGATGACGGCCATGACGTATCAGGCCGCATCGGGCGCGGGCGCGCAGAACATGCGTGAACTGCTGCAACAGATGGGCACGCTGTACGGCGCGGCGAAGGAAGACCTGGCCGATCCGTCGTCGGCGATTCTCGACATCGATCGCCGCGTGCTGTCCGCGATGAACAGCGAACGTATGCCGACCGACCACTTCGGCGTGCCGCTCGCCGGCTCGCTCATTCCGTGGATCGACAAGGATCTCGGCGACGGCATGTCGAAGGAAGAGTGGAAGGGCGGCGCGGAAACCAACAAGATTCTCGGCAAGCCCGCGATGGGCGAGCCGGGCTCGATCCCGGTCGACGGCTTGTGCGTGCGCATCGGCGCAATGCGCTGCCACTCGCAGGCGCTGACCATCAAGCTGAAGAAGGATGTGCCGCTCGACGAAGTGAACGGCATCCTCGCATCGGCGAACGACTGGGTGAAGGTCGTGCCGAACGAGCGCGAAGCGTCGATCCGCGACCTGTCGCCCGCCGTCGTGACGGGCACGCTGACGGTTCCTGTCGGCCGTCTGCGCAAGCTGGCGATGGGCGGCGAATACCTGTCCGCGTTCACGGTCGGCGACCAGTTGCTGTGGGGCGCTGCGGAGCCGCTGCGTCGTATGCTTCGCATTCTGCTCGACAAGTAAAGTAAACTACGCGCGATCAGTTCAACGACGCGTAAAAAACTCCAGAAAGCGTCGCGATTCTCGCGGCGCTTTTTTATTTTGGGCATTACCGAATCTTGTCGCCAACACTCTTCAACATGTGCCGCAAGGCCATGCAAAAAAGGTCCCGATGACGGCCCGATTCCAGACTTTTCCCGCCGCCTTGCGCAGCGGCTCGCATCAGATCGCGGCAGCAGTCGCGATCGTATTCGCTGGCGCGCTTTCGACACCCGGCGCGGCATTTGCGCAGACAGCCGCCGCCACGGGCGCGGCGAGCGCCGTTGCAACGGCCGGCGCGCCGTCCGGTGCGGATGCTGGCGCGACGCAATTCACCGTTCAGCCAGGTCAATCGTTAAACGATGCCGCGATTGCGCTCACGCAGTCGCACGATCGCGCAGTGCTGGCGCGCGCGGCGAAAGCGATCTTCGACGCGAATCCGAACGCATTCATGGGGCACGATCCGAGCCGCTTGCGGCTGGGTGCCGTCCTGAGTCTGCCGCCCGTCGATGCGACGGGCGCGGCAGCCAGCGCGGCTGCGGCGGCGGGGCCGGCGTCCGCGCCGGGCTCGACGGCACAGGCAGCGTCTAACGCTTCCGCGACGACGTCGGCGGCAGGGGCGCAACCATCTGCCGCACCGGCCGATACGGGCGCGAGCGCGTCGGCTGGACCGGCGGCTTCGTCGGCGGCTGCGGCGCCGTCTTTACAGGGCGCCAGTGCGCCGGCAACGACCGAACCGACGTCGGCCGCTGGCTCGCAGGCTCCGGGCGCGGCTGCGCCTTCGGCTGCGCCGGCGAGCGGCACGCATGCGTGGACAGGCTCGATCCAGAGCAGCGCACCGGCCGCCGGCGCGCTGCCCGCGTCGCAGGCGCATCCGCAGGTTTCTAGCTTGCAGCAGTTGCTGGCGCTGAAGAACCGCGTGCTGATGGAATTGCAAAAGCATGGCATCGGCAAGCAGCCGGCGTCGAACGGGAACGCTGCGACCGCGCCTGGTGCGACACAGCCTTCGGGTTCGACGGCTGGCGCCAGCGCGCCCGCCAATGCGACGCCCGCATCGCCGACAGCCGCACCGGCGAAGACGCATCCTGCAAATGGGCCCGCCGGTATTCCGCAGGAGTATCTGGGCGTGGCGGCCGTCGTCGGTGCGGCGCTCGTGGCTTTGCTGGCCGGTCTGACGATGCGCCGCCGCAGCAAGGCCGCGCGCGAAGAGGCAGCGGCAAACGAGGCGTCTGCGTCCACCGATGAAACGCCGCGCGTCGCGCCGGACGCGGCCCGGGTTCTCGATGAAACGCCGCGCATCGTGCCGGACGCGGCCCGCGTCCGCGATGAAACGCCCGCCGCGCCGAAGGCACCGTCGCCGTCGCCCGCCGACACGCATCCGGCAGCGCATGCCGCTCCGACTGCGCCCGTCGCCGAAAGCGAGGCCAGGGCGGGACCTGAAACGTTTGACGCCGCGTCGGCTGAAGCGGGTCTGGCGGCGGCTGCGTCGCTTGGCGCCGACGCATTGCCGCGCGAGTCGCTCGATCCCGCGCGCGAGCAAGCGCGTACCGCCGATGCTGCCGCGCAGGAACAGGTCGCGCGCGAACAGGTTGCGCAGACGATAGATCACGCCGCTGAAACCACGCGCGTCGAGCCGTCGCTCGACGAAGCGCCGATTCACGCGCCCATTGAGCCGGCGGCGCATCAAGCACTCGAAGCATCGGAAGAAGCGCCGGAAACTACGTCCGCGCCGCTCAAGCTGGATCTCGGCGCGGCGCCGGATACGGCGTTTCACGAGCCGATCTTCGAGCCGCCCGCCTCGCCCGCCACGCCGCCGATTCAACTGGGCCACGTCGAACCCGCCGCTCAGCACGAACAACTGATCGAGCCGCTGCCCGACGACGACTCGCTCGCGCTGCCCGACCAGCCGTCGACGCCCGAGCGTTTCCCGTTGGGTGAACCGCCGCCGCTGGGACCCGCCATCGCAGACGAGTTTCCGCGCGACGCGATCCGCGCGCTCGACAGCCTCGACGATTTCGCGTTGCCGCCGCGCGCCGAGCACGCTGAGCCCACGGCTGACTTCGACTTGCCGGACACGCTCGGCGCACACCCTGCGACGCCGCCTGCGTCGCTCACCACGCAGCCCGTCGTGACGCCGGATATCACGGCGCGACAGGCGATGCCGGAGCACGCGCCTGAGCCGCCCGCCGCCGCCGATGAAATCGTCGCGGGCACGGCGGGCGCGGCTGCCGTCGCGGGCTTGGGCGCCGCGCCGTTCGGCGCGCTGAACCTCGATTTCGACCTCGAATTGCCGCCCGGCCCATCCCAGGCCGTGCCCGCATTCACGCCGGAAGAACTCGCGCGGATCGCCCGCAACAAGCTCGACCTGGCCGTCGAATATATCGATCTCGGCGACGTCGTCGGCGCGCGCACGCTGATCAACGAAGTCATCGAATCGAACGATGCCGCGACGCGCGCCGATGCCCGCGCATTGCTGTCGACGCTCGCGCCGCTTTCGTGATGTCTGTCGTGAAGCGTATTGCGCTAGGCATCCAGTACGACGGCGCGGCGTTTTGCGGCTGGCAGTCGCAGCCGCACGGCAAGACGGTGCAGGACGAACTCGAGCGCGCGCTGCGAGAGTTCGCGCTGACGCCACTGCAGACGGTCGTCGCGGGGCGCACGGATACGGGCGTTCACGGGCTCGGGCAGGTCGTGCATTTCGACACGGGGCTGGATCGCGCGGAATTTTCGTGGGTGCGCGGCACGAACGCGTTCTTGCCGAAGACGGTTGCCGTGCAATGGGCGAAGCCGATGTCCGACGCGTTTCACGCGCGCTTTTCCGCTTTCGAGCGCACGTACTACTACGCGCTTTACGTGCATCCCGTGCGCTCGCCGATGCTCGTGGGCCGCGCGGGCTGGATCCACACGCCGCTCGACATCGACGCGATGCGCGAAGCGGCCGCCTGCCTGATCGGCGAGCATGATTTTTCGGCGTTCCGCTCGTCGGAGTGCCAGGCGAAGACGCCCGTCAAGCATCTGTATCAGATCGATATCCGGCCGCAGGGCGACTTCATCCATTTCCGCTTTCGAGCGAACGCGTTTTTGCATCACATGGTGCGTAATCTGATGGGATGTCTCGTGGCCGTGGGCCGCGGACGCTATCCCGCAACGTGGCTCGCCGAAGTGCTCGAAAGCCTCGACCGGAATCAGGCCGCGCCTACGTTCATGCCCGACGGGCTGTATCTTGCGCAAGTGGGCTATCCTGAGGCGTTCGCTGTGCCTGCGCCGCAGGCGGGCAGCGTCCCGTGGAGCACTGTTTGGACCGACTCATGACTTCCGCCAAATCCCCCGATTCGTCCGCTTCCGCCGCTGTTTCCGCTGATAACCCCGCCGAAAGCGTCTCGCCCGCCGACGAAACCGTCCCGCACCGCACGCGCATCAAGCTGTGCGGGCTGGCCAATGCCGCCGACGTCGCGCATGCCGTCGCCCTTGGCGCCGACGCGATCGGCCTCGTGTTCTATCCGCCTAGCCCGCGCGCGCTGAGCGTGGCACAGGCGGTCGAGATGACGCGCGTCGTGCCGCCGTTCGTGTCGGTGGTCGGGCTGTTCGTGAATCCGACGCCGGAGTGGTTCAACGAAGTCACCTGCAACGTGCCGCTGACGATGCTCCAGTTCCACGGCGACGAAACGCCTGAGCAGTGCGAGAAACTGGCGGGCATTGCGGGTTTGCCTTGGTTGCGCGCGCTGCGAATTGCGCCCGATACTCAACCGGCCGATTTGATAAAATCAGCCCTTAACTATTCAGCCGCCAGCGGTCTCATGTTCGACACTCATGTCGAAGGCTATGGCGGCGGCGGGAAGGTCTTCGATTGGTCACTTATTCCAGCAGAGCTCGCGCGTCGGGCCGTTTTGAGTGGTGGGTTGAACACGCAAAACGTCAGTGAAGCGATTCATCGCGTGCGCCCGTACGCGGTCGATGTCTCAAGCGGCATCGAGGTGCCGGGCGCAAAGGGCGTGAAAGATCACGCCCGGATGGCGGCGTTCGTGCGCGCGGTGCGCGAAGCGGACGCCGGATGATTCCCAGGCCGCGCATCGCGCACGCAGCGGCACACTGAGAAGAGTGACGGAATATGTACAACTTACCTGATGAACGTGGCCATTTCGGCCAATATGGCGGCGTGTTCGTCGCCGAGACGCTGATTCACGCGCTCGACGAGCTACGCAAAGCATACGAAAAATACTCGAAAGATCCGGACTTCATCGCTGAATACGAACGCGAACTGAAGTATTTCGTCGGGCGTCCTTCCCCTGTCTATCATGCGCAACGCTGGAGCGAACTGCTCGGCGGCGCACAGGTTTATCTGAAGCGCGAAGACCTGAACCACACGGGCGCGCACAAGGTGAACAACGTGATCGGCCAGGCGCTGCTTGCGAAACGGATGGGCAAGCCGCGCGTGATCGCGGAGACGGGCGCGGGACAGCACGGCGTCGCCACGGCGACGATCGCGGCGCGCTTCGGCATGGAATGCATCGTGTACATGGGCGCCGAGGACGTGCGCCGCCAGGCCGCCAACGTCTACCGGATGAAACTGCTCGGCGCGACCGTCGTGCCCGTCGAATCGGGCTCGCGCACGCTGAAGGACGCGCTCAACGAAGCGATGCGCGACTGGGTCACCAATGTCGAAAACACGTTCTACATCATCGGCACGGTAGCGGGCCCGCATCCGTATCCGATGATGGTGCGCGACTTCCAGCGCGTGATCGGCGACGAATGCAAGGTGCAGATGCCCGAACTGACGGGACGGCAGCCGGATGCCGTGATCGCGTGCGTTGGCGGCGGTTCGAATGCGATGGGGATTTTTTACCCGTACGTTGAAGACACCTCCGTGAAGCTGATCGGCGTGGAAGCGGCCGGCGACGGCATCGATACGGGACGTCACGCGGCGTCGCTGATCGGCGGCAGCCCGGGCGTGCTGCACGGCAACCGCACGTATCTGCTGCAGGACGAGAACGGCCAGATCATCGAGACGCATTCGGTGTCGGCGGGCCTCGACTATCCGGGCGTCGGTCCCGAGCACGCGTGGCTCAAGGACAGCGGCCGCGCGGAGTACGTCGGCATCACCGACGAAGAGGCGCTGAAGGCGTTCCACGACTGCTGCCGCATCGAAGGCATCATTCCCGCGCTGGAGTCGAGCCACGCGCTCGCGTACGCGGCGAAGCTCGCGCCGACGTTGCCGAAGGACAAAATCCTTCTGGTGAACCTGTCGGGCCGGGGCGACAAGGACATGCACACGGTCGCCGAGCGATCGGGCATCCAGTTCTGAGCGCCTCGACGATGCGCGACGAGTTCGAGGAGCCGCAGCCGCCCGCGCTGAACGGCGACGCCGAAGCAGGCGTCGCCGAGGTGCCGCATCAGGCGGACGCTGCAACGTTGCTGCCGCTACCGGCGGGCATCGAGCTTCTGAACCGCGATTTTCTGACCGAGGCAGCGAAGCTACCGGATGGCTCGATCGACCTGATCGTCGCCGATCCGCCGTACGGTCTGGGCAAGGACTATGGCAACGATTCGGACATGCGCACGGGCGAGGATTTTCTCGCCTGGACGTGTGGCTGGCTCGATCTGGCCGTTCCGAAGCTCAAGCCGTCGGGTTCGCTGTACATCTTCTGCACGTGGCAGTACGCGCCGGAAATCTTCGTGTTTCTGAAGAGTCGGCTCACGATGATCAACGAGATCATCTGGGACCGGCGCGTGCCGAGCATGGGCGGTACCACACGCCGCTTTACGTCCGTGCACGACAACATCGGTTATTTCGCGATGTCGAAAGACTATTATTTCGACCTCGATCCCGTCCGCATCCCGTACGATGCCGCCACGAAGAAGGCGCGTTCGCGCAAGTTGTTCGAAGGCAGCAAGTGGCTGGAACTCGGCTACAACCCAAAGGACGTCTGGTCGGTCTCGCGCCTGCATCGGCAGCACGCCGAGCGGGTCGCGCACCCGACGCAGAAGCCGCTCGAAATCGTCGAGCGGATGGTGCTTGCGAGTTGTCCGCCGGGTGGCCGCGTGCTCGACCCGTTTATGGGAAGCGGCACGACGGCCGTCGCTTGCGCACGCCAGAAGCGCGAATTCGTCGGCTATGAGATCAATGAAAGTTACTGCGCGATAGCGCGAGAACGTGTCGGTTTGGCGGCGAATCCGCCCAAACCCGTTTCTCGCGGCAAGGCAATCGTCGCCGATCCGGCGGCCTGAGCCAGATCGCGCAGTCATCGACTTCGAGAAAATTCCATGTCCCGTATCCAATCGACGTTTGCGGCGCTGGCCGCGCAAGGCAAGAAAGGCCTCATCCCGTTCATCACCGCCGGCGACCCGAACCCGGCGCGCACCGTCGAGTTCATGCACGCGCTTGCCAAGGGCGGCGCCGATGTCATCGAGCTCGGCGTGCCGTTCTCCGATCCGATGGCCGACGGTCCCGTGATCCAGCAGTCGTCGGAGCGCGCGTTGGCGAAGGGCGTGTCGCTGAAGCACGTGCTCGCCGATGTAAAGCGCTTTCGCGAAAGCGACGACAAAACGCCTGTCGTGCTGATGGGCTACGCGAACCCGATCGAGCGCATGGGCGCCGACGCGTTCGCAGCGGCTGCGAAGGAAGCGGGCGTCGACGGCGTGCTGGTCGTCGACTATCCGCCGGAAGAATCGGCTAACTTCGCCGAAAAGATGAAAGCGGCCGGAATCGATCCGATTTTCCTGCTCGCACCCACCTCGACGGACGAGCGCATCGCCGAGGTTGGTAAAATCGCGAGCGGTTACGTCTACTATGTGTCGCTCAAGGGCGTGACGGGCGCTGCAAATCTGGACGTTTTGAGCATCGCGGGTAAAATCCCGGCCATCAAGTCGCGCGTGCCGCTGCCCGTAGGCGTCGGTTTCGGCATTCGCGACGCGCAGTCGGCGCGCGCAGTCGCCGAGGTTTCCGATGCCGTCGTGATCGGCAGCCGTATCGTGCAATTGCTCGAAGAAGCGGCACCCGAGTCCGCTGCCAGCAAGCTGACGAATTTCATCGCCGAGATTCGCCAGGCCATCGACAGCATCGGCGCGACTGCCCGATAAACAATAATTTGTCGCCGTTACGCTGGCGGCGCGGATTGGACCGCGCCGCTTTGCGTATCGCGAACCCTGGAAGGAATGACCATGAGCTGGCTCGACAAACTGTTGCCGCCGAAAATCAAGCAAACCGATCCGAAGAGCCGCAAGGGCATTCCGGAAGGGCTGTGGATCAAATGCCCGTCGTGCGAAGCGGTGTTGTACCGTAACGACGTCGAGGCGAATCTGCACGTTTGCCCGAAGTGCGATCACCACATGCGGATCGGTGCGCGCGAACGGCTCGACGGCTTGCTCGATCCGGAAGGCCGTTATGAGATCGGCCAGGAAATCCTTCCCGTCGACGCGCTCAAGTTCAAGGACAGCCGCAAGTATCCGGATCGCCTGAAAGAGGCGATGGACGAAACGGACGAAACCGATGCGATGGTTGTGATGGGCGGCGCGATTCACACGCTGCCCGTCGTCGTCGCGTGCTTCGAGTTCGCGTTCATGGGCGGCTCGATGGGCTCCGTGGTCGGCGAGCGCTTCGCGCGCGGCGTGCAGAACGCGATCGAGCAGCACGTGCCGTTCGTCTGCTTCACCGCGTCGGGCGGCGCGCGGATGCAGGAAAGCCTGTTGTCGCTGATGCAGATGGCCAAGACCACGGCCATGCTGACCAAGCTTGCCGAAGCGAAGCTGCCGTTTATTTCCGTGCTGACCGATCCGACGATGGGCGGCGTGTCGGCTAGCTTTGCGTTCCTCGGCGACGTCGTGATCGCCGAGCCGAAGGCGTTGATTGGCTTCGCCGGTCCGCGCGTGATTGAGCAGACGGTCCGCGAAAAGCTGCCGGAAGGCTTCCAGCGTGCCGAATTCCTGCTGCAAAAAGGCGCGATCGACATGATCGTCGACCGCCGCAAGCTGCGTGAAGAACTGGCGAAACTGATGGCGCTGCTGACGCGCCAGCCGGCCGACGCCGTCGCCTGAACGCTTGTCCACGCTAACGGCCGCGCAATTGAACCGCGCAGCCGGTAAGAAAAACCGACGCGCCGCGAGAGGTAATTAAGCGGCGCGTTGTCATTTCCAGGATAATTCCGGTCCGCACTACAGTTTCATCCGATGACCACTTTCCCCACTCTCGACGCGTGGCTCTCGCATCTGGAATCCGCGCATCCCGTCGGCATCGACATGGGCCTCGCCCGCATCAGTCAGGTGCGCGACGCGCTGCAACTGTCGTTCGCGTGCCCGGTCATCACGGTCGGAGGAACGAACGGCAAGGGGTCGACGTGTGCGATTCTCGAGTCGATTCTGCTGCGCGCCGGCTATTCCGTCGGCTGCCATACATCGCCGCATCTGCTGGCGTTCAACGAGCGCGCGCGGATCAACGGCCAGATGGCGACGGATGCCGAGCTGCTGCCGCATTTCGAGGCCGTCGAGCAGGCTCGCCGGTCGCTGCCCGCGCCCGTCTCGCTGACGTATTTCGAATTCACGACGCTCGCGATCATGCATCTGTTCGCGGAGCGCGGCCTTGACGTGGTGATCTTCGAAGTGGGGCTCGGCGGGCGCCTCGACGCCGTGAATATCCTCGATACCGATTGCGCGGTCATCACCAGTATCGACATCGATCACACCGACTTTCTCGGCGATACGCGCGAAAAAATCGCCTTCGAGAAGGCGGGCATTTTCCGTCCGGGCAAGCCGGCCATCTGTGCCGATCCGATTCCGCCGCAGACGCTCATCGAACATGCCGAAAAGATCGGCGCCGATCTTTGGCTCTTCGGGCGCGATTTCCGCTACGAAGGGCAGGCGGGCAGCGAGCGGCAGCAGTGGAGCTACATCGGCCCGTCGATGCGCCGTTCCGCACTCGCCTATCCCGCGCTGCGCGGCGCGAATCAGTTGATCAATACGTCGGCGGCACTGGCGGGGCTCGAAGCGTTGCGCGACCGTCTGCCTGTATCGGCGCAGGATATCCGCCTGGGCCTCGCCAATGTCGAATTGCCGGGACGCTTCCAGGTGCTGCCCGGCAAGCCGGCGATCGTGCTCGACGTCGGGCATAATCCGCATGCCGCTGCCGTGTTGGGCCAAAATCTCGGCAATATGGGCTATTTTCCATACACTTACGCCGTATTTGGCTCCATGCGAGACAAGGACATCGCCGGCGTGGTCGCGCACCTGAAGGGCGAGATCGACCACTGGTGCGTGACCGATCTGCCGACACCGCGCGCGGCGAGCGCCGAAGAACTTGAAACGGCGCTGCGCGACGCGGGCGTCGCCGATGGCCCTGACTCCACGGTCACGCGTTTTGCAACACCGGCAGAAGCTTTCCAGGATGCGCTAAAACGGGCATCCGACAATGATAGAATCGTGGTTTTCGGCAGTTTCTATACGGTTGCGGGCGTAATGGCCTACCGTAAATCGCAGCAACACTGAACGCGCGGGCCTCGAACCAAGCCATTCATGGGTATTTTCTCGTTCGGCAAGAAAGACGACGCACCTACGCGGCGCGGCGCAAATTCCAGTTCCAGTCGCGGCAGTCGTGCCGAGCGCGCTGAGCGGGTCGAACGGCGCAGCCGCCGCACGGACCGTTCCGGCGACGCCGATGCGATGATGCTCGACCCCACGCTTCCCGAGAAGCAGCGCGCGCGCCGCCGCCTGGTTGGCGCGATCGCGCTGGTGATCGCCGCCGTCGTGATTCTGCCGATGGTGCTCGATTCGCATCCGAAGCCCGTCACCGACGACATTTCCATCGATATTCCCAGCCGCCCGATTCCGAAGTCGCGCGCGGCAGACGACGCCGACACGCAAGCCGGCGTCGCGCCCGACAATCCCGCAGCGCCGGATGCCGCATTGGCTGCGTCGGGTCTTGCGCGCGCCGCGTCGGGCACGGCGGCAACGGGTGCCGTCGCGTCGCAGCACGACAGCCAGAGCGCGCCGATCGCCATGACGCCCGCGAAGCCGCAGGCGCCCGCTGTCGTCGCGAACAACACGCCGGCTCAGGCCGCGAAGCCCGCTGCCAAACCGCAAGCCGAAGCGAAGCCGGCGGTGAAGCCAGAGCAGAAGGCGGAACAGAAGCCCGCCGCCACCGACACCGCGCAAATTGCCGCGTCCGGCACCGAATCGGGCACGCCCGCAGCGCCTCCCGGCAACCGTTTCGCGGTCCAGTTGGGCGCGTTCCAGGACGACGCCAGCGCGCATACCTGGGCAAGCAAGTTGAAAGCGGCGGGCGTGCCCGCATATACCGAGCGTCGCAAGCAGGCTGATGGCTCGACCCGTACCTTGCTGCGTGCTGGTCCGTTCGCGGACCGTGCGGCGGCGTCGGCGGCTATCGCGAAGGTGCGCGAGGCGGGTCTGACGTCGGGTGCGAACAACGGCGTTGCGCAGTAAGCCGGCGATGTTCACCGCATTCGACTACGCTGTAATGGCGGTGATCGGCCTGTCCGCGCTGCGCGGAACGTGGCGCGGCTTTCTGTCCGAGGTGTTCGGGCTGATCGGCTGGGTCGTCGCGTTTCTGGTGGCGGCGCGCTTCGTCGGCCTGCTGGTGCCGTTCGTGCCGGCGAACTGGCCGGGCGGCGCGTTGACGCAGTGGCTGATCGCGTTCGCGGCCATCGTCATCGGCGTGATACTGGTGGCGAGCGTGGCGAATGCGCTGCTGAGCCGGCTGGTACAGGTTTCCGGCCTGGGCGGAATTGACCGCTCGCTTGGACTGATGTTCGGCCTCGTACGCGGGGTCATACTGGTGCTGATTCTGGTCGCCCTCGCTGGCTTGACCGAACTGCCCAAACAGGAATTCTGGCGCAACGCGCTGCTGCGGCCCTACGCCGAGCAGGGCGTTCGAGAGTTGAAGCCTCTGCTTCCCGAGACGCTCGCCGCCTACGTCCACGTGTAACGAAGCGTTGCGCGCAAGGGACGAAAGCGGCAGACAAGGCGGGCCGATGGGTGAGGCAGTCAGAACCACGGCGCGCGCGGCTGCCTCCCCGGCACCGCCACTGATCGAATTTCGGACCCTTTGAAGGACATGCCATGTGCGGCATCGTAGGCGTAGTTTCCCAGTCTCCCGTCAACCAGCTGATCTATGACAGCCTGCTGCTCCTGCAGCACCGCGGTCAGGACGCAGCCGGCATCGCTACGGCGGACGGCAGCACTTTCCACATGCACAAGGCCAACGGCATGGTGCGCGACGTGTTCCGCACGCGCAACATGCGCAGCCTGCCCGGCACGAGCGGCATCGGTCAGGTGCGCTACCCGACGGCGGGTTCCGCGTCGAGCGAAGAAGAAGCGCAGCCGTTCTACGTGAATGCGCCGTTCGGCATCATCCTCGCGCACAACGGCAATCTCACGAACTGGCCTCAGCTGAAAGAAGAGATGTTCCGCGTCGATCGCCGGCACATCAACACGAACTCCGACACGGAAGTGCTGCTCAACGTGTTCGCGCACGAGCTGCAAACGGCGAGCTCGGGTCTGCAGCTCGATCCGGCGGCGCTCTTCAAGGCCGTGTCGGGCGTCCATCGACGCGTGCGCGGCTCGTACGCGATCGTGTCGCTGATTTCGGGCTACGGTCTGCTCGGCTTCCGCGACCCGTTCGGCATCCGTCCGCTGTGCATCGGCAAGCTGGAAACGGCGTCGGGCACGGAATGGATGCTGGCGTCGGAATCGGTGGCGATCGAAGGCATCGGCTTCGAATTCGTCCGCGACGTCGCGCCGGGTGAAGCCGTTTTCATCGACTTCGAAGGCAATTTCCACGCGCAGCAATGCGCGACGAATCCGAGCCTGAATCCCTGCATCTTCGAACTCGTGTATCTCGCGCGTCCGGACTCGGTACTCGACGGCGTGCCCGTCTACAACGCGCGTCTGCGCATGGGCGACTATCTGGCCGAGAAGATCGTGCGCGAGCTGCCAAAGGACGTGAAGATCGACGTCGTGATGCCGATTCCCGACTCGTCGCGGCCGGCGGCGATGCAGGTCGCGGCGAAGCTCGGCGTCGAATACCGCGAAGGCTTCTTCAAGAACCGTTACGTGGGCCGTACCTTCATCATGCCGGGCCAGGCGGTGCGCAAGAAGTCGGTGCGCCAGAAGCTGAACGCGATGGGCATCGAGTTCAAGGGCAAGAACGTGCTGATCGTCGACGATTCGATCGTGCGCGGCACCACCTCGCACGAGATCGTGCAGATGGCGCGCGATGCGGGCGCGAACAAGGTGATCTTCGCGTCGGCGGCGCCGCCCGTGAAGTATCCGAACGTCTATGGCATCGACATGCCGACGCGCAGCGAACTCGTCGCGCACGGCCGCTCGGATGAGGAAGTGGCGCGCCTGATCGGCGCCGATTTCCTCGTCTATCAGGACGTCGACGCGCTGAAGAGCGCGGTGCGCGACATCAACCCGGCGCTGAAGGAATTCGAGGCGTCGTGCTTCGACGGCAACTACATCACGGGCGACGTGACGACGGAATATCTCGACCGCATCGAATCCGCGCGCCTCGCGCCGTCCGCGCAATCGGACCGCGACGCGGCGAGCGAAGCGCTCGAAGGCGGCACCGCGCGTTCGCAATTGCATCTGCAACTGTCGGTGGAGTAAATCGCGGCAGCGCGCGGGATCGTCGTCATCATCTCATCGAGTCTCGCGCGCCGTGTTTCGGTCCCGAACGGCGCATGCAGTGTTACTATCGGGGCTTGCGTCGATTTGATCTCAGCTTGCGGACGCGGGGAAACCCAAAACAGCTAAAGCGAACGGTGGGGCCAGCAGCACAGCCATCGACGCTCACAGCATCCCCGCACACGAAGCCCGCTTATGCCGACGCAAAGCGGGCTTTTTTGTTGCTCTCGCATGCGCGAACCTGGCGGAACCGGGGAGCCGTATGCGGCCTGGAAAAAACGGAACAGAACGAACATGGACGACACCCTCAACTTCGACACTCTCGCAGTCCGCTCGGGCACGTTGCGCAGCGATTTCGGCGAGCATTCCGAGGCAATCTTTCTGACGTCGAGCTTTGTCTTTGCGAGCGCCGCGGAAGCCGCCGAGCGCTTCAAGAAATCCGAAGACTATTACACGTACTCGCGCTTCACGAACCCGACGGTCACGATGTTCCAGGATCGTCTCGCGGCGCTCGAAGGCGGCGAGGCGTGCATGGCGACGGCGTCGGGGATGGCCGCGATCATGTCGGTGGTGATGTCGGCGATGCAGGCGGGCGATCATCTCGTCAGCTCGCAGAGCCTGTTCGGCTCGACGCTCGGCATGTTCTCGCAGATCTTCAGCAAGTTCGGCATCACGACGACGTTCGTCGATCCGACCGATCTCGATGCGTGGAAAAACGCCGTGCGTCCCGAGACGAAGATGTTCTTCCTCGAAACGCCGTCGAATCCGCTGACCGAAATCGCCGACATCGAAGCGATCGGCAAGATCGCCAAGTCCGCGAATGCGCTGTTCGTCGTCGACAACTGTTTTTGCAGCCCCGCGCTGCAACAGCCGCTCAAGCTCGGCGCTGATGTCGTGATGCACTCGGCGACCAAGTTCCTCGACGGCCAGGGCCGCGTGCTCGGCGGCGCGCTGGTCGGCTCGAAGCAGTTCATCATGGAAAAGGTGTTTCCGTTTGTGCGCAGCGCGGGCCCGACGCTGTCGGCGTTCAACGCGTGGGTGCTGCTGAAGGGCATGGAAACGCTGTCGCTGCGCGTCGAGCGTCAGTCGGCGAATGCGCTCGAAATCGCGCGCTGGCTGGACACGCATCCCGCCGTGAGCCGCGTGTTCTATCCGGGCCTCGAATCGCATCCGCAGTACGAGATCGCGAAGCGTCAGCAGAAGGCGGGCGGCGCGATCGTCTCGTTCGAAGTGAAGGGCGACACGCCCGAGCAGATGCGCGAGAACGCATGGCGCGTGATCGACAGCACGAAGATCTGCTCGATCACGGGCAACCTCGGCGATACGCGCACGACGATCACGCATCCCGCCACCACGACGCACGGCCGCATCACGCCCGAGGCGCGCGCGGCGGCGGGCATCACGGAAGGGCTGATCCGCCTCGCCGTGGGTCTGGAGAATGCCGACGATATCCGCGGCGATCTTGCGCGCGGCCTGACAGGCTGATTGTTTGATCATTTGGAGAGAGCCGGACGCGTGCACGCGTCCGGTTCGTCGCCATCGTCATCAAGGGAAGATTCAGTGCAACAGCGCCCGCCACTGGCCGGGCGCCATCCCATAGCGCCGCGTGAACGCGTGCGTGTACGCGCTCTGATCGCCGAAGCCCACTTCGAGCGCGACGTCCGTCAGCGAACGGCACGGATCGGCAAGCAGCGTGACGGACGTATCCAGTCTCAGACGCTGCAAATAGCGATGTGGCGTTTCGCCGAACGCCTCGATGAAGAGCTGATGAAAACGCCGCATGCCGAAGCCGCAATGCGCGGCGAGATCGGCGATACGCAGCGGTTCCGATAGATGCGCGCGCAGCCAGCCGTCGATGCGCGCGAAGTCGAGGCCCGCGCCCGGCACAGCATCCGCCATGCCCGTCTCTTCGACGATCGCCGCGCACAGACGCGCCGCCGCATCCCAGTTGAAGCGCCGCCACGCGGCATCGCCGTCGATGTGGCCCGTCGCGCGGCCCGCGATGTGCGAAACCAGTTGCGTGAGCGATGGATCGATCGCCACAGCGCGCGCCTTGTCGAAGAGGCGCTGCGGCACCGCAACCGACGACCAGGGCAGATCGAGCACGAGCTGCCGGTTCTCGCCGACGCCCGCGTAATCGTGCCGCGAGCCTGCCGGAATGAGCCACGCGGACGTGCTGTCGATTTCGCGCGCGACGCCGTCGACGGCCATCACCATCGAGCCGTCGAGACCGAGCACGATCTGATGAAAGTCGTGCACGTCCGACGCTTCCACCGCGCCGTAACGGCGCAGGGAAACGCTGGGCGCGTCGTTGACGGCGTGGCTCATCTCAGGACGTCAAAATCAAAACAAAAGCGCAGAAACGCTCAGATGTCGAGCAATTCGACTTCGAACACGAGCGTTGCATTCGGCGGAATCACGCCGCCGGCACCGCGCACGCCGTAGCCGAGTTGCGGCGGGATGGTCAGCTTGCGCACGCCGCCGACCTTCATGCCCTGCACGCCTTCGTCCCAGCCCTTGATGACCATGCCGCCGCCGAGCACGAACGCGAACGGGTCATTGCGGTCCTTGCTCGAATCGAACTTCTGGCCGTCCGTGAGCCAGCCGGTGTAGTGCACGCTGACGGTCTGGCCAGCCTTCGCTTCGGCGCCCGTGCCTTCCTTCAGGTCTTCGTACTTGAGGCCCGAGGCGGTGGTGACAGTGGTCATGCGATGCTCCTTTGATAATCGTTCGAAACCGTTATTGTAGGCGTGTCGGCGTGCTGTCGCGAGGATCGTCCGAACGGCCTGAGCCTATAATGACCAGACTGCAACCGATGGCGAACCGCCAACGAGGATGTCGATCGTGACCACGTCTACACCGTCTTCTTCCGGCAGCAACGAGGGGATGCATGCCACCGCCGATCGCACCGCGCGACGCTGCGCCGAAACAGCGCTCTTCATGCGCGATCATGTGCTCTCCCTCGTCTCTCATGATCTGCGCAGCCCGTTGAACGCGATTCATAGCTGGGCGTACGTGCTGGACCGCAAGATCGACACGAACGACGCCACCGCGCAACGCGCGCTCGAAGGAATCCGCAACGGCGTCGATCAGCAGGTGAAGCTGCTCGAATCGATCGTCGATACGACGCGCGCCGAAACGCGAACGCTCGCGTTGAATCGCGCGCCGTTCGCGTTGCGGCCGCTGATGGACGAAACGATCGGCGACGTGCGCGGCGCGCTCGCTGCGCAACGCAACGTCGCGCTCGAACTCGATACGTCGATCGATGCGCAGCAACTGGATGGCGATCGCGAGCGGCTCGCTGCCGCGCTGTGGCTGCTCGTCACGTTTGCCGTCGAAGCGAGCGCGAGGGGCGCGACGGTCGCGCTCGCTGCGCGCGTCGATGCGTCGACATTCGAGGCCACCGTCACATGGCCGCACGCGCCCGCCGCGTTGACGGATGCCGGGCTGCCGCACGTGCTCGAAAAATTCGCGCGCGAGCAAGCGGCGCACCCGCGCGAAGCCGGCCGCATCTCGTGGGTATTGAGCTTGTGCAAGCGCGTCGCCGAAGCGCACGACGGCGCATTCGACCAGGGTGAATGGGTCGACGGCCAGCCGTCGACGCTCAGACTGCGCGTGCCGCTCGCGGGCGCATGACGGCACACGCGACGCACCGATGACCTGGCCGGATGGCCAATCGGTGCGCGACACGCTCTTTCACACGCCTTTCGCGCTCTATACTGACGGCTTTTGTTGCCGGAGTTCTCCGCTTTGATCCAGGTCGTCGCGCTTATTGGCGCGTTGTTGCTCGTTGCCCTCAACGGTTTCTTTGTCGCCGCCGAATTCGGTCTCGTGAAGCTGCGGCAGACGCGCGTCCAAACACTCGCGGAGAAGCACGGCTTGCGCGGCAAGCTGCTCGCGAAAGTGCACGGGCGGCTGGATGCGTATCTGTCGGCGTGCCAGCTGGGCATCACGCTTGCGTCGCTGGGCCTCGGCTGGATCGGCGAGCCTGCTTTCGCGGAACTGCTCAACCCGCTGTTCCACTTGCTCGGCATCGAGTCCGAGCAGCTGATACACGGCATCTCGCTGTTCTTCGCGTTCTCGTGCATTTCGTTTCTGCACATCGTCGTCGGCGAGCTGGCGCCGAAGTCGCTCGCGATCCGCCAGTCCGAGCAAATTGCGCTGTGGGTCGCGATACCGCTGTACGGTTTCTACTGGGCGATGTATCCCGCGATCTGGCTGCTCAACACGAGCGCGAATACCGTGCTGCGCGTCGCGGGACTGTCTGACGATCACGGCGGCGACACGCACTACTCGACGGAAGAACTCAAGCTGATCCTGCGTGGCCGCCGCGCGAGCGTCGCGAACGGACTCGACGCGCCGAAGGACGCCTATTCGCAGGACGAATGGAACACGATCGCGCACTCGCTCGACTTCTCGCGCATGACGGTATCCGACCTGATGCGGCCCGCGCATGAGCTCGTGAGCCTGCGCCGCGATCTGCCGTGGAGGGAGAACATGCAGATCGTCGCGCGCCATCGTTTCAGCCGCTATCCGTTGCTCGAAGATGCAACGGGCGAGCGCGTCGCGGGCACGATACATCTGAAGGACCTGCTGCTCGCGCGTCACGCGGGCAGCACGTTCGACGACCTGTCGCACTACGTGCGTCCCGTGCAGTACGTGAAGCCCAACATGCCCGCGCTCGAACTGTTCCGGCGCTTTCGCAAGGGCGCGCCGCATCTCGCGCTCGTCGGGCAGAAGAACGCGAAGCCGATCGGCTTTCTCACACTCGACAATCTGCTGGGCGCGCTGGTCGGCCAGATTCACGACGAGTTCCGTCAAGGCGACGCCGACTGGACGCGCATGGACGACGGCACGCTGATGGGCAAGGGCAGCTTGCCCGTGGTGTCGCTGGAGCGCGCGCTGGGCATCGACATCGACGAAGGCCGCGCCGAATCCGTCGGCGGCCTCGTGATCAATGCGCTCAGCGATTTGCCGGAAGAAGGGCAGCGGATCGAATTCGACCGCTTCGATGTCGTCGTGAAGAAGATGAAGGGCCCGCGGATAGTGCTGGTGCGCGTCTATCCGAAGACGTTCGATGATGAAGGCGGGTAGCTTCGGGAGCTTGCCACGAGCCGCATTTCATGCGAAGAGCACAAATGCTCGCCGCCTGATCGGGTCACCTTACAGAACCTTGAAGAAAGCGGACATGGTCCGTAAGAACTGCCCCTTCGTCGTGGTGGCTAACAAGCTGCCCGAGCCGACTTCTATCGGTTAGGGCAGCACCCGTTGGTCTTACTGGCACGATGACGCGGGCGAATACGGTTAAGGTTCGCCGCGAAGATAAGGCCGGATAGAACTGACCACAACCTCTTTGCAAGTCAAGCGTATGTCCAGGCCAATATTAGGCATGAGATCAAGCTTGATTAAGCCATTCGGCTCTTTGGACAAGGAAATATCCATTATCGATGCTTCTTCGAGCATGGCGTTTACGTCGATTTCGGAGCTCCTAATATCCAGAAATTCCAGCACAACCAAGTAGTCGGGACTCCCGTCGCTGCGAAGCGGTCCATATCGGTTATGCAGCACTTCAAGCTCAAGATCAAGCAGATCGCGCGAGCGACCATTCGGTAAAGGCTTGCCTTCCACACTTTCAAACGATCGTCTCTTTCGCTGCATGCAAAATGTTCTAACGGCTGAATCATGAAATGACGGGTACTCCCCGAATATTTTAATCAGCAAACTATTGTTTTTTTTGCATGCTGCCAACCCCATGTTTTATTCTGGCTGTTCATCATGCTGAATTTTGCGGCCCGTTCCATCCCCTTCGATCCGCCGACGAGTCATTCTGCGGGTCGTTTCACAGGCGACCAGTTCATCGGTTCCTTCGTTGTGGTTTGAAGGCGTGAGCGCAATTCGGGATTACCGGCCGCGAATTGGAGAAAGGCCATCGCTCCAAGGAGACGGGCGTGTTCGTCTGTAATAGGCTCGTTCTGCGATTCTGGCTCTACGGTATGGACGACTGCGCGATCAATTGCAGTCTGGACACGGCTTCTGAGCGTAACGCATGTCTTGAAGGTTTGTGTTTCCTCGTCGTAAAACGTGATCATCGCGGCAGGGTATTTGGTCATTTCAGTATCCTCGGCATGCCTGGTAGTTGGTGAAAGCGTCTTGGGTGCACTGCATGTAATCTCGATAGTTTTTGCTACCAAGCAGGGCACGTCTCACGCTGCACTGTTCCATCTCGTTCGTAGGCAGCGAAGCATTCTCCCTCCTGCTCTTCGCTGACTCCGCGCGCTGCCATCGTCAACACATTATCGCTGTCCGCTGAGTCGCCAGGTTCGAACGGCTGCGCATCTCCCAGCGGCGTCGACGTGTTGCCGCTGCTATCGACCATGTTTTCGACGAGCGCGTCGTCACTGCATTCATCCTCAGCCGAATCACCACGGAGTGTAGCTACAGCCATTGCTTCTGCTACATCCAGCAGGTTGAACCCGCCGTCACTACAGCCAGCACTGGCAGCCATCGCGGCGCGCGCGGCCTTCAACTGTGCCTCCTGTGTAGAAGGATCGTATGGCCCCCTCAGGACCGGCTCGCCTTCCCATATCAAAGGCCCCGGCCCTGCATTCCTGAAGGCGGCCCACACCGTGCCACCACTGCTGCCGAATCCGCCACCGCCTGACGCCGACGGCCACCGTAGCGGCGCGGGCGTAGGCCGAAACGTCATCGGAAGCGAGCGCCATTCGCGGTTGATGACGGGCACAAGCAGTCCGTCGCGGACAGCCTGTTTGAGCGCGCGCTCGATGCCGGCGTTGTCGGCCGGTAGGTTCCAGCGGACGACGTTCAGGTGATCGCGCAGAAACGAGCGGATCGCGTCGATGTCAGTGCGCATCAGCGATCTGAAGTCGTAGTTGGGCCGAACATACCTTTCGAAGGCGCGTCTGTCGTCCTCGATCTGGCGCTCTCGCTCCCGGAGCTTGTCCCAGTCGTCAAAGGCGTCCCAGTATCCACCGGAAAGACTGTAGAACTCCCTGGCGAGCACGAGCGTGCATTGCCACGTTCCGATATCCAGCGGGACGTGAAGGCTGTTGTAGCTTATACGCACGACTCCCTCCATCGCAGTGATTGTTCCCGTCAATCCTGGCGATGGCATTCAGGGCAGTTGTCATATTGCGTGAAGGCGCGCGTAACCCTCGTCAGTTCATGTGCTATTTGCACGCGCAACCGCGAGACGCGAAGACCCACAAAATGAAAGCCCTCGGAAGGGCTTTCATCGTCACCACAGATTCCAGACTTTAGACATTGCCGTCCATACACGTCGTTCGCCGCGTCCGCGCTCACACACGCGGCACCCCATCCTCGACGAGCACGGCAACGGGCATCGTCGTCAGCGCATCGCGCAGATAGAGCAGCCCCGTGTCCTCCACCTTCGGCGCGGCCGGGCTCACCCAGTCGAACAGCGCGCGCGCAAAGAGTTCTTCGGGCATCTGCGCTGCCGTGTCCTCCCAACTGATCGGATCGACGAGCGGCACGTCGTTGTCTGCGTCGAGCAGCGCGGTCGACAGACGCGTAGCGATCACCACTGCCCAGCAGTTGCCGTGACGCCGCGCGAACGCGATCACGCGGTCCGCATGCCGACCTTGCACCGTCAGCGGCAGATAGGTGCCCTTGCTGAGCAGCTCCGGTATCTGCATGCGCAACGCGAGCATGCGCTGGATGATGGCGAG
Organism: Paraburkholderia diazotrophica; assembly: GCF_900108945.1. Classification (GTDB taxonomy): domain Bacteria; phylum Pseudomonadota; class Gammaproteobacteria; order Burkholderiales; family Burkholderiaceae; genus Paraburkholderia; species Paraburkholderia diazotrophica. Next base: position 37,927 of record NZ_FNYE01000028.1, read on the forward strand.
CTTCACGCGGCCATCGCGCCAGTTCGCGAGATAGGCGGAGGGCGGCGCATCCGCCAGCATCGCTTGCCGTTGCGCGAAATCGACGGGCCGGCGGTTGTCGGGATCGACGAGACTGAAGTCCCATAGCTCCGTGCCCTGATAGAGATCGGGCACGCCCGGCGACGCAAGACGCAGCACCGTCTGCTGCAAGCTGTTCACGACACCCGCGCGGCCGATACGCGCAACGAACGCACACAGCTCGCGCAGAAAGCCATCGCGGCGCTGCGGCGCGAGGATGTCGAACAGGAACTCGCGGCAGCCGTTCTCGAACGCTTCATCGGGCGCGAGCCATGTCGTGCGCAACTTCGCTTCGCGCAGCGCCTTCAGTTGCCATTGCGCGACGCGTTCGGCGAGCGCCTTGATGCCCTTGTCGTCGTCGGGTGACAAGCCAGGCGGCCAGCAGCCGACCAGCGTCTGATACAGCATCGCCTCGGCGGCGGGACCGGGCGCCCAGTCGTCGTCATTGCCGTTCAGCGCGCGACGATGCGGCGTGTTCAGCGTCGTCCACGCGCGCAGCGTCGCGATCCACTCGTCCGCGATTTCGCTCACCACGGCGAGCCGCGCGCGCATGTCCTCACCGCGCTTGTGATCGTGCGTGGCCGTCGCGAGCATCGCATGAGGAAAGCGCCGCGCGCGCTCCTGATTGCCCGCATGAAACTGCTCGATCGACAGCGCGAACTCGCCCGGATCGGCGCCCACCTCGCAGCGCGACAGCAGACGACCATAGCGATAGCAGGCGGTATCTTCGATCGCCTTCGCGGCGACGGGCGCCGTCAGTTGCGAGAACAGCGTCTGCACCGTGCGGCGCGCCGACGCCGTGTGATTGAACGCACCAGGATTGCTCTGCTGCGCTTGCTGCGCTTGCTGCGCTTGCTGCGCTTGCGAGGACTGCTGCGACTGTGCAGACTGCGACTGCTGCAGCGAAGTCGAACGTCCGTTGCCGCTCTCGTCCGTGCCGCTGCCGAGCCACGCATCGACCTGCGCCAGCACGCCATGATCGGCGCGCGACAGCGTTTGCTTCGCGGCGTCGAGCGCGATGTCGAAGTATGCGTTGTCGGCGCTGCTGCGCAAGCCGTTTTGCGGATAGATGCGATACACGGGGAAGTGCGCCGCGAGTTCGTTCGTCACGCGGCGAATCGCGGTGTACGTGAAGTCGCGTGTGGCGAGGTTGTCGCGTGCAATCCGATGCAGCGCGCGCGCCGCGCGGTCCAGTTCGGCGGGCAGATTTTCGGCGAGTATCTGGCGGCGCGCGGGCAGCGCTTCGTCGGCGAAGTTCGCGGGGCGGCCGCTCAGTTCGGCCCACGCGTTCGCGAGCGGCGCGGCGCCCGCCGGATCGTGCAGCAGCGCGCCGACGTCGTTCATGAAGTCATAGCCCGTCGTGCCGTCGACGGGCCAGTCGTCGCGCAGCGTCTCGCCGCGTCCGAGAATCTTTTCGACGACGATATACGGCGTCGTGCCCTCGCGCAGCTCCGAGAGCCGCTGGCGCAGACGCTGCGTGTATTCGCGCGGCTCGGCGAGCCCATCGACATGGTCGACGCGCACGCCGTCGATCACGCCTTCCGCATACAGCCGGAAGATCAGCGCGTGCACGGCGTCGAATACTTCGGGGCGCTCGACGCGCACGGCCGCGAGCGAGCTGATATCGAAGAAGCGCCGCCAGTTCACTTCGTCCGATGCCGTGCGCCACCATGCGAGCCGGAAATGCTGCCGCTCGATCAGCCGGTGCAGTCGGTCGCGCGTGACGGGCTCGTGCGGCGAATATGTTTCGAGCACGAACTCGATCGCCGACGCGCCGTTCTGCCGCACGAACTCGACGAGCGCTTCGCGGCCTTCGATGGCGCGAGGCTGATCGGCGGGCTGCGTCGTCACGGGAGCGAAGCGCTCGGCGAGCGCGCTCAGATCGGCGCGATCCGCGGACTGCAAAATCGCCGCGTAATCGACGGGACACACGGGGCACGCGTGCTCGCCGTACGCGATATCGAAGCGGCCGCTATCAGCATCGAAGCGCAGTGCGATGCGCCCTGCCGTCAGCTCTTCGCCGTAAGCCGAGCCGAGCACGGGCATCAGCACCTTGCCGCGCAGCGCGGGATCGGGCGAGTGCCAGTCGACGTCGAAGTAGCGCGCATGGGCGCTGTGCCGGCCCCATTCGAGGATGTCCTGCCACCACGCGTTGTGCCGGCTCACGCCCATGTGGTTCGGCACGATGTCGACGATCAGGCCCATGCCGCGTTCGTGCAGCTTGTCGGCAAGGCGCCGCAGGCCGTTTTCGCCGCCGCATTCGGCGCTGACCTGGCCGTAGTCGACGGTGTCGTAGCCGTGCATCGAGCCGGGCGTCGCCGTCGTGACGGGCGATGCGTACAAGTGGCTCACGCCGAGCGTGGCGAAGTAGTCGACGCGCGCGAGCGCATCGTCGAATGTGAAGCCGCGATGGAACTGAAGTCGAAGCGTGGCGCGCGGGACAGTCATGGCGTATCGGACAACGAAGATGCTGAGGTTGGATCGGTGCGTGCCCGCTCGATCGCGAGCAGGCGGTCGCAAAACGTTTCGTCGGCGAAGAGCGCTTCGACGGGCTGCATTACGCGGCGGCGCCAGTTCGGATGCTCGTCGATCGAGCCGGGCAGATTCGGCTGATCCGCAAGACCGAGCAGGTCTTCGAGCGGATACGTGACGAGCGGCGACGGCGTCACGGCGACGAACGCGAGCGCTTCGTCGACGGGCGCATCGTCGGGCGGCGGCGCAGCGACATCATGCGGCGCGATGCCCGCCTGCTGGAACGCCTGCCACAACGCGGCGCGGTCGTCGGCGCGTTCCGCCTGCGCGAGCGCGACCGGGTCGCGGCCATCGGCGCGCGGCGCCGTCTGCCCGACGCGATGGCGCCACACGATGTCTTCGCCGCGCCACCAGCCGGTAATAGTCGGCAGATCGTGCGTGGTCGTCGTCGCGACGGCATCGCGGTCCCACTCGGCGGGCGACTTGAAGCCGCTGCCATCCTTCGTGCGCTCGAACCACAGCACGCGGATGCCCGCGAGCCCGTGCTCCGTCAGACGCTCGCGCAATCCGGGCGGCACGGTGCCCAGGTCCTCGCCGATCACGATCGCGCGATGCCGCCACGATTCGAGTGCGATCAGCCGCAGCATGTCTTCGAGCGGATAGCGCAGATACGCGCCGTTCTTCGCGGACTCGCCTTCGGGCACGAGCCACAGCCGCCGCAAGCCGAGGATGTGATCGATGCGGATGCCGCCCGCGTAAGCGAGCGCGGTGCGCAGCATGTCGATGAACGCCGAGAAGCCCTGGTTGCGCATCGCGCGCGGCGAGAACGTAGTGAGTCCCCACGCCTGGCCCGCCTGGTTGAACAGATCGGGCGGCGCGCCGACGGAGACGCCTTGCAACATGTCGTCGCGATACGACCATGCGTGAGAGCCCGCGCTGTCGCAGCCGACGGCGAGATCAGCGATCAGTCCGACGGACATGCCCGCGTCGCGCGCCGCGTGTTGCGCGTGCGACAGGCCCTTCGCAGCGAGCCATTGCAGGAACAGATGGAACTCGACTTCATGCCGATGCTCGTTCGCGAACGCCTCGACTTCGGGGCTGCGCGGGTCCTGCAGCGGCTCGGCCCATTTGCGCCAGTAGCCAACGCCTGTGTGCTGCAACTGAAACGCATGCAACGCTTCGAAGCGCGCGTGGTCTTCGAGCGCGCGGCCGCCGCGCTCGCAGAAGCCGTGAAATTCAAGCGCGCGCGGCAGGTCCTGCGCGCGGTCATTTGCGCAGAAGCGCTCGAACAGCACGCGCAACACCTTGAGCTTCAACGGGATCGCCGTCTTCCAGTCGATTAGCGGCAGCGGTTCGAGTTGCGTCCAGGCGTCGGCGGCACCTGCTGCATCGAGCGCGGCTTGCGCGGCCTGCGCGCCGAACACGGCGGCGGGATCGATATGCGTGACGTTCAGCCACAGACGCGACGACGGCGAATACGGACTGAAGCTTTGCGGCAGCGCGCTGAACATCGCGTGTGTCGGGCTGATCGCGAGCGCATGCGCGCCGCGTTTCGCGCTTTCGATCGCCAGCGTCGCGAGGGCCGTGTAGTCGCCGATGCCGCCGTCGCCGATCCGGCGCAAGCCGTAGATCTGCGCGGCGATGCCCCACAGCGGCGGCGGGTTGGCGTCGTCGCCGTGCATTGCGTGCCACGCATCGGCGACGGTGTAGCAGCGCGCGGGCGCGACCGCGAGCGTCATCCGGTGATCGTTGAGCACGAGCGTGTGATAGCCGGGCTCGTCGATTGGCGAGAGCAGCGCCGATTCGCCCTTGGGCGCCGTGAAGCGGCCGTCGATCAGCGAGCCGCTTTCCAGTTCGATCCGGTAGTGGCTGCCCGACTTGATCGCGGCGGCGGGCAACGCGATGCCGCGTCCGCATTCGACCGTCATCAGCGGCGGCAGCTTGCGGCCGGACAGTTCGGCTTCGAGCGCGGCCGTGCTCTGGCGGACCTGGGTAGCGGTTGCGCACGGCAGGCCCATCCGCTCGAGCAGCGCGGCGAGCGTGCTGTCGGGCACGCGCTGTTTCCTGCGATGCGCGTCTTCCCATTCGACCTCGAAGCCTGCACGCGCGGCGAGGCTGTCGACGGGCATACCGGGGCGTCGGGTAGTGGTCAAGCGTGTCACTCCTGTGTCGACCAGAGTTGGCGCTTTAGCGCCTCACTCTGGTCCCATGCCGCGTAGCTGGCGTCGGCGTTCTTGCGCGCGTCGTGACCGACCGCGTACTCGCTGACGTTTCCCGTCAGCCACGCAACGAACGCATTCGACGGCAGCTCGCCCGCATCGACGCGATCGCGCACGCGCGGCGGCGTCTCGAAGATCACCATGCCCTCGGGCTGTGTTTCGAGCCGCACCGCTTCGTTGGCGAGATTCAATGCGACCGACAGCGTCTCGCCGTCATCGAGCGTCCAGCGCGCAACGAGCGCGTTCGCATCGTGTCCGTCGTTCGCCTTCAGCACGGCCGCGCCGAGCGGCTTCGCGCGCTGCAGGCGCGGCGCGATCAGCTTCGCGCGCACGGCCAGCGCCGACTTGTAGAAGTGCATCCATTCGAACGCTTCCTTGTCGTCGGGCGTCTCGTTGCGGCGCGTGGCGGGCGGCGACGACTTCGCGAACGTCTGCGGATCGTTCGGATCGGGGATCAGCGCGCGGCGCTTTTCGTCGGCGAACGCCGTGAAGCGCGCGAATTCCTTACGGCGTCCTTCGCGCACCGCGTTCGCGAGATCGCCCGTGTAGTCGGTGAAGAACAGGAACGGCTGCTTCGAGCCGTACTCTTCGTCCATGAACAGCAGCGGAATTTGCGGCGACAGCAGCAGCAGACCCGTCGCGGCGAGCAGCACGTCGTCGGCGCACAGCGCGCGCAGACGCTCGCCCATCGCGCGATTGCCGATCTGATCGTGGTTCTGCAGGAACATCACGAACGACGTGGGCGGCAGATGGCCGCTCGGCTGGCCGCGCGCCTTGCCGTGATGAATCGGCGAAGGATCGCCCTGATAGCCGAAGCCGCTGCCGAGTATCCGCGCGAGCTTGTGGATCGGCTGATCGGCGTAAGCGGCGTAATAGCCTTCGTGTTCGCCCGTCAGCAGCACGTGCAGCGTGTTGTGCGCGTCGTCGTTCCATTGCGCGGTGAAGTGCGTGTCGAGCAGGTTCGCCGTATTGCGCTCGTTTTCGAGCACGAGATGCACGTGACGCCCGTGCTGCATATGCGCGCGCACGTGATCGGCGAAACCGCGCAGCCACGCGTCGTTGTCGATCGCATGCACGGCGTCGAGGCGCAGGCCGTCGATCCGATATTCGTTGAGCCAGTAGAGCGCGTTATCGCTGAAGAACTCGCTCACTTCGCTGCGCTCGAAGTCGATCGCGGGGCCCCACGGCGTGTGCGTGCCTTCGCGGAAGAAGGGCTTCGCATACTGCTGCAAATAATTGCCGTCCGGCCCGAAGTGGTTGTAGACCACGTCGAGGAAGACGGCGAGGCCGAGTCCGTGCGCGGCGTCGATCAGCGCCTTCAGATCGTCGGGGCGGCCATACGCGGAATCGGGCGCATACGGCAGCACGCCGTCGTAGCCCCAGTTGCGCTGGCCCGGAAAGTCGTTGAGCGGCATCAGCTCGATTGCGGTGACGCCGAGCGCGGCAATCTCGGGCAGCCGCTTCATCACGCCCGCGTAGCCGCCCAGCGTGCCGACGTGCAACTCATACAGCACCGTTTCTTCCCACGGGCGCCCGCTCCAGTGCGTGTGCTGCCAGTGGTAGGCGCGCGGGTCGATCACTTCGCTCGGGCCGTGCACGTCCTGCGGCTGGAAGCGCGACGCGGGGTCGGGCACCAGCAGCGCGCCGTCGAGCTTGTAGCGATAGAGCGTGCCCGCGCCGCATTCTGCTTCCGTCTCGAACCAGCCGTTGCCTGTCGCGTTCATGTCGAGCGGGCCCTTCGCGGGGCCGCTTTCGATCATCACCTGCACGTTCGCGCACGACGGCGCCCACAGCCTGAAGCGCGTGCGCGGTTTCGCGCTCGCCGCACCGAGCAGCTGCGCGCCGAACGGCAGGCAGTGCGCGTGATGATGCGCGTGAGGGTCGATCGGACGTTCATGCATGATTGTCACCATTCATCGGCGTGCTCATCGATGAGCGCATTCGTGTGCTCATTGACGGGCCCGTTCGCGTGTTCATTCGTGCGTTCGTGCATTCGTGCGTGCGTTCATTCGTGCCTTCATTCGGATGGCTCGGGGTCCGGCATCGACGTGCCGGGGTCCGGCGGCAACGCGGTCAACAGACGCGGACCGTATTGCGCGCCCGCGCGCCAGCTCGCCTGCCAGTCCGCGTCGCCCGTTGGCTGCGCCGCGAGCACGACCATGCTGTGCGCCGCGACTTCCAGATCGGGCGCCGCGAGGGGAGCGGGCGGCGCTTGCGGGTCAGATGTATCGATGAGCACGTGCCATTCCAGGTGCGGCGGAGGCGGCGTGAAGCGCACGGCCGCCGCCGACGCGTTCAACATCATCAACAATACTTCCGTTTCTTCGTTCAGGCCCGGGCCCGCGCGCCGCAGCGTAAACGCGCGGCCTTCGGGGTCCTGCCATGCTTCGATCGTGAGCGCTTCGCCCTGTTCGTCGAACCAGCCGACGTCGTAAAGGCCGGGCAGCACTTCGCGATCGCCGAACAGAAAGCGGTTTTCGCGCAACAGCGGGTGCTGCTTGCGCAACGCGATCATGCGCGCAAAGAACGCGGTCATTTTGCGCCCGTGCGGAAGCGCTGCGCGTTCCCAGTCCATCCACGAAATTTCGTTGTCCTGGCAGTACGCGTTGTTGTTGCCGCGCTGGGTGCGGCCCATTTCGTCGCCGGCGAGCATCATCGGCGTGCCGAGCGCGATGAAGAGCGTCGCGATCAGCGAGCGCGCGACGCGTTCGCGCGTTTCGGCGATGGCGGGATCGTCGGTCGGGCCCTCGATGCCCCAGTTCGAGCTGCAGTTTTCGTTGTGGCCGTCGTTGTTGTGCTCGCCGTTCATCTCGTTGTGCTTTTGCGTGTACGAGACGAGATCGGCGAGCGTGTAGCCGTCGTGCGATGCGACGAAGTTGATCGATGCCGTCGGCTTGCGAAAGCGCCGGTTGAAGAGATCCGCGGAGCCCGTCAGACGTGCGGCGAGATCCGGCCGCATGCCGGCGTCGCCGCGCCAGAAGCGGCGCACGGAATCGCGGAAACGGTCGTTCCATTCGGCGAAGCCGGGCGGATGATTGCCGAGCTGATAGCCGCCGGGGCCGATGTCCCATGGCTCGGAAATCAGCTTGCGCTGCGACAGGATGGGGTCCTGGCGCAACGCGTCGAAGAAGCCCGAGCCGGGATCGAAACCCGAGTGCTCGCGTCCGAGCGTGACGCCGAGATCGAAACGGAAGCCGTCGATATTGAAGGCTGTCGACCAGTAGCGCAGCGAGTCCATCACCATTTGCAGCACGCGCGGATGAGGCAGGTTGAGCGTGTTGCCGCAGCCCGTGTCGTTGATGTGATGCCGTTCGTCGCCGGGTATGAGGCGATAGTAGCTGGCATTGTCGAGTCCGCGCCACGACACCGTGGGGCCCATTTCATTGCCTTCGCACGTGTGGTTGTAGACGACGTCGAGTATCACCTCGATTCCTGCCGCGTGCAGTTGACGGACGGCGATGCGCATTTCGTCGAGCCGGTGCGCGGACAGATACGACGGCTCCGGCGCGAAGAATGCAGCTGTGTTGTAGCCCCAGTAATTGCGCAGTCCGCGTTCGACGAGAAAGCGGTCGTTGAGAAACGCGTGGACGGGCAGCAGTTCGACGGCGGTGACGCCGAGCTTGAGCAAGTGCTCGATGAATTCCGGCGACGCGAGCGCGGCGAAGCTGCCGCGCTCGGGCGCGCGCAGGTCCTTGCGCAGCATCGATGCGCCGCGCACGTGCGTTTCGTAGATGACGGTTTCGTTCCACGGCACGTTGGGGCGTTTGTCGTGGGACCAGTCGAACGCTTCGTCGACGACGACGCACTTCGGCATGGCGGGCGCCGAGTCTCGCCGGTCGATCGACAGGTCCATTCTGTTCGAGTGAACGCGATAGCTGAAGAGTGCATCCGACCATCTGAACTGACCGATGAGCTTTCTCGCGTACGGGTCGAGCAGCAGTTTGTGCGGATTGAAGCGATGGCCGTTTTGCGGCTGATAGGCGCCGTGGGCCCGGAACGCGTAGACGGTGCCTGGGTGCGCGTGGGGCAGATAGCCGTGCCATATCTCGTCGGTGCATTCGGGTAGTGCGTAGCGTTTGAGTTCCTTTCGGCCTGTCGGCTCGAACAGGCACAGCTCGATTCGTTGCGCGTTCGCGGAGAAGACCGCGAAGTTCACGCCCAAGCCGTCCCAGCTCGAACCCAGGGGGTATGGGTTGCCCGGCAACAGTCGGTCTGGTAGTACATGGGACATGGTTTTCCTTTTTTTATCTGCGACTGCTGTGCTGTTTTGCCCTTATCGCGGGCATCCGCGATGCGGTTTGTGTCTGCGACTGCTTTGTTTGGTATTTATGGCTTGCTGCCGGCATCCGCGTATGCGTTCGTTTGGCTTGCCCTTATCGCGGGCATCCGCGATGCGCCTCGCGGCGCAGGCGTTGCCCCTGTGCGGGGCGGCACCTACTTTTCTTTGCAGCGGCAAAGAAAAGTAGGCAAAAGAAAGCCGCTCACACCGCCAGTGCTTGACCTCTACCCACGGGCCCTCAACGTCCCCGTATTTCGCTCGGCAACGTACTGGGTCCATGTGCGTTGCCAACGCACTATCAAGCGCCTCACCTGCATCTGCACCCGAATTACGGCCCGCGACTTCGAATATCCCCGGCCCCTTTGCGGCAAACTGTGTGTAGGCACTCGCACCACATTGGAAACCCTCGCTACGCGATGCGGCTCAAGTGCGGGCGTTGCCCTGCACGGCACAGCAACCTCATTCACTACCGACATGCGGCGCTGAAGCATTCGATATCCTTAGCCGTGCCACAGGTGCGTGAAGCGGGTGAGGCGTTTAGCTGGAGTGTTGGCAACGAACATCAGCGAGCACACTGTCGTATGAAGGATGGGGCCGTTGAAAGCCCGTGGGTAAACGTCAAGCACTGGCGGTGTGAGCCCGCTTTCTTTGCTTACTTTCTTTGCGGCGGCAAAGAAAGTGAGTGCCGCCCCGCACAGGGGCAACGCCCGCGCCGCGAGGCGCATCGCGGATGCCCGCGAAGGGCAAAGCAAACGAACGCATCGCGGATGCCCGCGAAGGGCAAAGCGCACCAAAGCGAAACAGCGGTCGCAGACAAACGAACCTCAAAACCAAACCAACAGCCTCGCAGAGAAAAATCAATCTGCTCTCAGTACTACAGTCCCCAACGGCGGCAAGACCAACGAAGCCGACTGCGGCCGCCCATGCGCCGCCACCTCTTCCGTATAGATCACACCGGCATTCCCCACATTCGACCCGCCATAAACACCCGCATCCGTATTCACGACTTCGACCCAACGCCCCGGACGCGGCATGCCGACCCGGTATCCCTGCCGCGGCACCGGCGTGAAGTTGCAAACAGTGATGAGCTCGCGCCCCGCGCCGTCCACGCGCCGCCACGCAAACACGGAGTTCCCGGTGTCGTCGCCGACGATCCACTCGAACCCGCCAGGCTCCGAATCGAGCCGATGCAACGCAGGCTCCTCTCGATACAGCCGGTTCAGATCGCGCACCAGCCGCTGCACGCCGTGATGCAAGTCGTCATCGAGCAGATGCCAATGCGGCGAGCCGTCGTGATCGAACTCGGCCATCTGACCGAACTCGCCGCCCATGAACATCAGCTTCTTGCCCGGATGCGTCCACATGAATGCGAAGTACGCTCGCAGATTCGCAAACTTCTGCCAGCGGTCGCCGGGCATCTTGCCGAGCAGCGATCCCTTGCCGTGCACGACCTCGTCATGCGAGAGCGGCAGCACGAACTTCTCGGAGTACGCATACACCATCGCGAACGTCATGTTGTGGTGATGCCATCGGCGATGGATCGGGTCCTCGTGCATGTAGTGCAGCGTGTCGTGCATCCACCCCATGTTCCATTTGAACTGGAAGCCGAGTCCGCCGTCCTCCGTGCGCGCCGTCACGCCGGGCCAGGCCGTCGACTCCTCCGCAATCGTGATCGCGCCATGCACGTCCGGCATATGCTGCACTTCATGATTCAGCCGCTTCAGGAACGCAATCGATTCGAGGTTCTCGCGGCCGCCATAGATATTCGGCACCCATTCGTCCGCCGCACGCGAGTAGTCGCGATACAGCATCGACGCCACGGCATCGACGCGCAATCCGTCGACGTGATAACGCTTGAGCCACGCAAGCGCCGATGCAATCAGGAACGCGCTCACCTCGTTGCGTCCGAGGTTGTAGATCATCGTGTTCCAGTCCTGGTGATAGCCCTCGCGCGGATCGGCATGCTCGTAGAGCGGGGTGCCGTCGAACTGCACGAGCCCGTGTGAATCGTTCGGAAAGTGCGCGGGCACCCAGTCGAGTATCACGCCGAGCCCCGCTTCGTGCGCACGGTTCACGAAGCCCGCGAACTGCTCCGGCGTGCCGAAGCGCGCCGACGGCGCGAATTGCGACAACGGCTGATAACCCCACGATCCGCCGAACGGATGCTCGGCGATCGGCATGAACTCGATATGCGTGAAGCCCATCTCCTTCGCGTATGGAATCAGACGGTCCGCGAGCTCGGACCAGTCGAGCCCGCGATGCCCTTCCTCTGCGATACGCAGCCACGACTCGGCATGCACCTCGTAGATCGAGATAGCGGATTGCACCGTCTGCCTCGCCGCGCGCGTCTGCATCCAGTCGCCGTCCGTCCACGCAAAGCGCTCGACGTCATCGACATGCGCAACCACGGAAGCCGTCGCGGGCGGCTTCTCCGTCTGCATCGCGCAAGGGTCGGCCTTCAGCGGCAACGGGTGGCCGTCGCGCGTCAGCATCTCGTACTTGTAGCGCGTGCCCGCGCCGATGCGCGGCACGAACAGCTCCCACACGCCTGCCTGATGCCGCAGCCGCATCGGATGCCGGCGGCCGTCCCACGCATTGAAGTCGCCCACGACGGAGACGCGCCGCGCATTCGGCGCCCACACGGCGAAGCGCACGCCCGGCACGCCGTCCATCGTGTAAGGCCGCGAGCCGAGGCATTCGAGCACCGCATACGGATCGCCCCACGCGACGCGCTGCAACGGCTCGTCGCCGAGCACGGGGCCGAACGAATACGTGTCCTCGATTTCCTGAACGGGACCATGCCAGTCGATCCGCAAGCGATACGGCACTGCCTCGCTGACAGGACCTGCGAACAGGCCGCCCGGATGCAGTTGCTCCAGTTCGCCGAGCAGTCTGCCGTCGTCGCGCGCGATCACCGACACGTGCGCCGCGTTCGGCTGCATCGCGCGCACGACGTGGCCGGCGCTCGTGTGATGCATGCCGAGCTGCGAGAACGGATCGTGATGCCGCGCGTCGACGAGCGCATCCAGGTCCACGCGATGCAGACCGGCCGCTTCAAGCTGAACGTCGTGTTGCTCACTCATAGTCACCCTCCGATGCGGCGGGAGGCGTGGACGGGTCGTCGGGCGGCTGCGGCGGCGCGCCCGTGTCGCCGAGCAGACGGCTCGTCAGCGCCGCGAGCCCACGCACCGGCAAGCTGAGCCACGCAGGCCGGTTGGCTGCTTCATAGCGGATTTCGTAGGCTGCTTTCTCGATCAGGAACAGGTCGAGCAGCGCCTGTTCGTGCTCCGGCGCGACGAGCGGCTGCGACGCGGCTTGCGTCGCGGCACGATACTCGTCGAGGAATGTTTCGGCGGCGGCCTGGCGGAAACGGTCGAAGAGGGCGCGCTTGCGGTCGGCCGTGATTTGCGGCGCGGCTTCCGTCGACGACTGCGCAGCGGCGCTCGCATACGACAGCGAACGCAACAGGCCCGCCACGTCGCGCAACGGACTCGACTTCGCGCGGCGTTCTTCGAGTTCACGCGCGGGCTCGCCTTCGAAGTCGATCAGGAACGCGTCGCCTTGCGACACGAGCACCTGCCCCAGATGGAAGTCGCCGTGAATGCGCGTGCGCAGCGCGTGCGCGTCCGGCGTCACGAGGTTCGCGACGGCTTCGACCAGCTTGTCCTTGCGATCGAGAATGCTGCGTCCGAGCAGCGCGCCGTCTTCCGTCAGATGCTCGACGTTTTTTTCGAGCAGTTCGAGCGCGGCCGCGAGCATCGTCTGCGTGCCGTCGATCCACGCCTGCACGTGTTCCGCGTCGGCGGGCTCGGGCGCGAACGCGGCGTTGTCGGAGGGCGTCGCGAGCGCAACGTGCAGTTCGCCCAGCCGCTTGCCGATGATGCCCATATACGACGCGTAGCCTTTGATCGCCTCTTCCTCGTTCACGCGGTCCTGGCTCGCCTGATTCGGATCGCCGCTTTCGACGGCGAGCGCAAGCTCGTCGACGGAACGGCGCAGCGTGTCGAGCGCCCAGTTCCATGCATCGCCCTGATTGTCGACGAAGCCTTGCAGGATGCACAGCGTATGCGGCACGTCCTCGGGATCGATGCGCATGACTTCGCCGTAGAGCGGCGCGGTGTTCGCATAGCCGAGCTGCGTCAGATAGCGGCTCATCTCGGCTTCGGGATGCGTGCCCTTCAATAGACGCCGCACGAGCTTGAGCACGATCTTGTCGGCGATCACGAGCGAACTGTTGCTCTGCTCGGCCGCGAGCCAGCGGATTTCGGGCTGGTCGCCAAGATCGAGCTCCGCGAAACGGTCGGTCGGTACGAAGTGGATCGTGCTCTTCTGCACGGTCGGCACGGCGGCGCGCTCGCGCAGCTTGCGCAGCACGCCGTACGCGAATTGCGGCAGCGAGAACGCATCCGTCAGATGGCCGACCGTGCGGCCGCGCCGCACGCGCGCGAGCGCGAGCTGCATGAAGAGCGGCGTCGTCGTGTCGGCGCCCCAGGTGATCGCGATCGGCAGCACGTAACGCTCGGTGTGCTTGCCGACATCCGCTTCGATTTCGGTGAACGCAAAGCCCGCTTCCGGAATCGTCGTGAGCGCGGCGAGCCGCACGGCATGCATCTTCTGATCCTTCGATGCAAACCAGCGCCGCCGTCCGAGCCACGACGGCAGCACTTCCGATTCGAGCAGCCGCACGTTCTCGGGCGTCGGGCCCGTTTGCCCTTCGCGGATCACGATGGTCACGAAATCGGGCAGCGGTTCGGAGGGCGGCTGGCTCCATGTCGGGCGGCCTCCGCCTTCGCAAAGAAGGAACCACAGGAAGCCGTATGGCGGGAACGTCAGCAGATAGGTCAGCTGGCCGATCGCGGGGAACACGGAATCCGCCGTCATTTCGATCGGTACTGCGCCGTTGAATTCGGACAGATCCAGCTCGACTGCCTGCGGCGCGCGCGACAGATTCGCGACGCACAGAATGGGCGGCTCGCCGGGCAGTTCGCGCAAATACGCGAGGATCTTGCGGTTGCTCGGCTTCAGGAAGCGGATCGTGCCACGCCCGAACGTGTGCTTCGAGCGGCGCGTCGAGAGCATGCGGCGCGTCCAGTTGAGCAGCGAATGCGGATCGCGGCTCTGCGCCTCGACATTGACGGCATCGAACCCATACAACGCGCCCATCACGGGCGGCAGCACGAGCTGTTCGGGATCGGCGCGCGAGAAGCCGCCGTTTCTGTCGGACGACCATTGCATCGGCGTGCGCACGCCGTCGCGGTCGCCGAGGTGGATGTTGTCGCCCATGCCGAGCTCGTCGCCGTAATAGATGACGGGCGTGCCCGGCATCGACAGCAGCAGCGAGTTGATCAGTTCGATGCGGCGGCGGTCGCGCTCCATCAGCGGCGCGAGCCGGCGGCGAATGCCGAGGTTCAGCCGCGCGCGCCGGTCGCTCGCGTACGTGTTCCACAAGTAGTCGCGCTCGGAGTCCGTGACCATTTCGAGCGTGAGTTCATCGTGGTTGCGCAGGAAGATCGCCCACTGGTTCGTTTCGGCGAGATCCGGCGTCTGCTTCATGATGTCGGTGATCGGGAAGCGGTCCTCGCTCGCAATCGACATGTAGATGCGCGGCATCAGCGGGAAGTGGAACGCCATATGGCATTCGTCCTCGTTGCCGAAGTATTCCTGCACGTCCTCCGGCCACTGGTTCGCTTCGGCGAGCAGCATACGGTTCGGGTACTCGGCGTCGATGGTCGCGCGAATCTTCTTCAGGATCGCGTGTGTCTCCGGCAGATTCTCGTTGTTCGTGCCTTCGCGTTCGACGAGATACGGCACGGCGTCCAGCCTCAGACCGTCGATGCCCATGTCGAGCCAGAAGCGCATCACCTGCAGCACTTCGCGCATGACGGCGGGATTGTCGAAGTTCAGATCGGGCTGATGCGAATAGAAGCGATGCCAGTAGTACTGACCCGCGACGGGATCGTGCGTCCAGTTCGACGGCTCGGTGTCGATGAAGATGATGCGCGTCTCTTCGTACTTCTTGTCCGTGTCGGACCACACGTAGTAGTTGCGATGATTCGAGCCGGGCTTCGCTCGCCGCGCGCGCTGGAACCACGGGTGCTGATCCGACGTGTGGTTGATGACAAGCTCGGTGATCACGCGCAGCCCGCGCGCGTGCGCTTCCTGAATGAAGCGCTTGACGTCGCCGATCGAGCCGTAATCGGGATGCACGCTCCTGTAGTCGGCGATGTCGTAGCCGTCGTCGCGGCGCGGCGACGGATAGAACGGCAGCAGCCAGATCGCGCTCACGCCCAGTTCCGCGATGTAGTCGAGCTTCGCGATCAGGCCGGGGAAATCGCCGACGCCGTCGTTGTTCGCATCGAAGAACGACTTGATGTGCACCTGGTAAATGATCGCGTCCTTGTACCAGAGCGGATCGTCGGCGAGCATCGAGACCTTGCCGCGGCGCGCCTTGCGAGGCTTCTCGGGCACGGCGGCCGTCGTATCGGTGATATGCGCTTGCGACGTGCTTTCCGCGGGATCGTCACGTTTCATATCGCACCTGCAATTCGTTGATCAGGGTGTCGTTGGCGGTCGGTTCCGTTTCTTCGGGGACCGCCTCGCGCGGCAGGCCGCCCGCCGGCGCAATGCGCCAGATCGAGAAAGGCCGCAAGCCGGGATTGAGCCGCACGTGTTGCCATCTGCCATGCCATTGAAACCGCTCGCCCGTCATCTGGTCGATCACGTCGATGGCTGCGTGATCGTGCAGGCCCCAGCGGTTGAACGTCGCCCACGACAGTTCGATATCGGCGCCCTGTTCGTTGTACGGATCGAGATTGATCGCGACGACGATCACGTTGTCGCGCGCCTCGGTGGCCTTCTCGAAGAACAGGATGTGATCGTTGTGCGCGGGCAGGAACGTGAGATTCAGATGCGTATGCAGCGCCGGATTCGTGCGGCGGATACGGTTCAGTTCCGTGATCTCGCCGACGATATTGCCGGGCCGATTCCAGTCCCACACGCGGATCTGATACTTCTCCGAATCCAGATACTCTTCGCTGTTCGGCAGCGCTGCCGCTTCGCACAGTTCGAAGCCGCTATAGACGCCCCAGAGTCCCGAGAGCATCGTCGCGAGCGCGGCGCGGATCAAAAAGCCCGGACGTCCCTGCGCCTGCAAGTGGCGCGGGTTGATGTCCGGCGTGTTGACGAAGAAGTTCGGCCGGAAGAATTCGCGCAGATTGGTCTGCGTGAGCTCCGTCAGATACTCGGTGAAGTCGCGCTTCGACTCGCGCCACGTGAAGTACGTGTACGACTGCGAGAAGCCGAGCTTTGCAAGCCGCGCCATCACGCGCGGACGCGTGAACGCTTCCGACAGAAAGATCACATCGGGATGACGCGAGCGCACGTCGTTGATCATCCATTCCCAGAACGGGAACGGCTTCGTGTGCGGATTGTCGACGCGGAAAATGCGCACGCCCGCATCGATCCAGAAGAGGATCACGTCGCGCAGCGCGATCCACAAATCGGGCTTCGCGTCGCGCGCGTAGAAGTCCGGGTTCACGATGTCCTGATACTTCTTCGGCGGATTTTCCGCGTAACGCAGCGTGCCGTCGGGACGCCACGCGAACCATGTCGGATGCCGCTTCAGCCACGGGTGATCGGGCGAGCATTGAATCGCGAAATCGAGCGCGATTTCGAGGCCCTCGTCGTGTGCGGCGGCGAGCATCCGCTTGAAGTCGTCGAGCGTGCCGAGCTCCGGATGCACGGCATCGTGGCCGCCCGCTTCGCCGCCGATCGCATACGGGCTGCCGACGTCGTCGGCGTTCGCCGTCAGCGTGTTGTTGCGCCCCTTGCGATTGGCGAGGCCGATCGGATGGATCGGCGGAAAGTAGAGCACGTCGAAGCCCATGTCGCGGATGCGCGGCAGCTTCGCGATCACGTCGTCGAACGTGCCGTGACGATGCGCGTCGTCGCTCATCGAGCGCGGGAAGATCTCGTACCAGCTGCCAAAGCGCGCCTGGGCGCGTTCCGCGTCGATCCGATAGACGATGGGATCGCGCGACAGTCCCGGCCGGTGACGCGCGGCCGCGAACGCCTGCGTCGTCGTGGGCGCGAGCACGATCGCGAGCCGTTCGCCCGTGTCGGCCTTCATGAACTCTTTAGTGATCGCTTCGAGCTGCTGCGGCTGCGAGCCCTCGGCCGTTTCCGCTTCGGCCAATGCAAGCGCGAACAGATGTTTCGCCTCTTCGAGTTCGAGGTCGACGGGTTGATCGGCCTTCAGTTTCTTCTGCATGTGATCGACGAGCGACGCGAAGTCGTCGCGCCACGCGATCACCGTGAACTCGTGCCGCCCGATGCGTTCGAGCGGAATGCGCGCTTCCCAGATGTCGTTGCCGGCGGGCTGCGCGGGCGTCATCGGTACTTCGTGCCATGCCGTTTCGTCGGCGGCGCGCCAGATGACGGCGGCCGCGATCTTGTCGTGGCCTTCCGCGAACACGGCCGCCGTGACGGGCACGCGCTCGCCGACGATCCGCTTCGCCGGAAAGCGCCCATGATCGACGGCAGGCGACACGCTTTCGATCGCCACGCGCGACGTCGCGATCGCGTCCAGCACGCTCTTGTGCCCCGAGGTCTTGGTGTTCTCCTTGTCGATGGGCGGCGCGAGCAGAATGGGCTGTTCCGCGACTGCGCGAAAGAGGCGGCAGGCGCCCGGCGCGAGCGTGAACGAACCGAGCGGCTGCGGCGCGCTGCGCATCTCCGTGCCGAGCGACACGAAGCGCGTGAAGCTGCCCGGCACGCCATCGAGAAAGCGCGCGGGATCGACATGCACGGGCATGCCGAGCTCGGGATTGATCGCGATCAGCACGGCTTCGCCCGCGTCGCGCAGATCGCGCTGATCGCCGCGCAGCAGGATCGTCGCGTGCGTGTCGGGGCCCGACAGCGCGCGCAGCTCGCCGTTTGTCTGCAGCGCCCACGTGTCGCGGGAAACGGCGTTCGCGTGGCGCACGCGCTCGGAGAGATCGAAGCGCGCCGCGCCGCGCTTGCTCGCGTACTCGTTGGGGTTGCCGAGCGTGTGCGAGATCGGCTCGGCGATGCCGTACTCGAAGCCCATCGGCATCAGCCAGCCGGTGCCCGTCGATGCCGCCGTCAGCAGCGCGCGCCGGTACGCGCGCTCGACGATGGCCGAATCGTGCACGTGCGAGAGATCGGCGGCGAGCCGCGTGCCGTACGGCGCTTCGGGAAAGGCGACGGGCGAGCCGACGCGCATCAGCACCGCGTGCTCGTCGAAGAGCCACGGCGCGCGAAAGTCCCACCAGCGCGACGACGTGAACACGGCATCGAAGCCCACGCCTTCGAGCGCCGCGATGTCCGCGCGTGCGAGCCCGGGCGTGGCGGCGAGAAAGCGCGTCGACGGATGTTGCGACGAGCGCACGGCATGTTCGAGACGCCGCCACGCGAATGCGGGCACGCGATGCGGCGAATCGAAACGGAAGCCGCCGATGCCCGTTTCCGCGATCGCATCGAGCGTATGCGCCCACCAGTCGATCAGCGGCGCGGCGGCCTGCTCGTTGCTGAAGTTCGCATACGCGACGTTGTCTTCGTGGCGCGCATGACGCGGATCGAGCCGCGCTTCTTCCGGCTCGAACGGATGAAACCAGTCGCGATGCTGGTGGTAGAGCTGGCCGTCGGCGGCCGCGCGATCGATCACGAGATCGACGAGCAATGTCAGCCCATGCTGGCTCGCGGACTCGGCGAGACGGTGCAGCACGTCGGGCGCGGATTGAGCGGTGGCGAAAGCGGGATGCAGCCGCGCGTGATCGCTGACGATCTGTGCGTGCCCCGCCTGTCCCGGCTGAAACAGCCCGCCGATCAGCACATGATCGAAACCTAGCGCGGCGGCATGTTCGAACTGCGCGGGCCACGCATCCAGCCGTCCGACGAGGGGGGAATGAACAAAGTAGATCCGCGGCGCATAAGCGTGAGGAGCTTCCATCGGTCGTTTCCAGATTCGTCCTGCTTTGCGGCGTGGATGCACATTCGTACGATCACGACCGCCTATTAGGCTTCAGAGCCGGATGCCGCGCGATGCGTCCTGCGACGGCGCGTATTGCTCAATGTAGTGCATTGATCGAAATGCCGCGCGCCAGTTCAAAGCGTCTGATTCGGACTGGCCGATCTGTACAGGATACGCGCCATGTCGTCGGTCCGGCACCCGTCGGCAGGCGGTAAAGGAGCAAGCGCTATGCCAGAAGGCGGCGCAGTGCGGGCAAGACAGGCCCTGCGACGTATGCGCTGGCGAAGGCTGGCGCGGGCGCATGCGGCGCGTTGAAACCGCGCGCTCGCATCGGCGTTCATATGAATGGCGATGCGAGGCTCGACGGAAGCCGTGTAAATCGGACGTCTCGTGCGCCGGCTGTTACATGGCGAACTGTTCCGGCATCGTCGTTCGGATGCACAGCAGGCGGGCGCGGCATACGAAGCGCGAAGCGTCGCTGCCGCGATCGTGCGAGCTACGAGCCGATCAGCCCCGCCGCCATGTTGATGCACAGCCCGAGCACGGCCACGTTGAAGTAGAACGACAGAACGGATTGCGCGAGCGTCGCGCGGCGTATGTCTCGCGAGCGCAGCACGACGTCCGATGTCTGCGACGCGACGGCGATCGTGAACGAGTAGTACAGGAAGTCCCAGTAGTTCGGATCGAGCTTGTGATCGGGAAACTTCAGCGCCGTTTCCTGCTTGTCCGTCGCGAAGTGCAGGCGCGCGTAGTGCAGCGTGAAGATGGTCGGTATCAGGAACCATGCGCCGATCAGCGTGACGGCTGTCACGACGTAATGCGACAGGCCCGGCCCCTGCGAACTGGAACCGCCTTTCGACGACGCCAGCTCCAGCACGATCGCCGCGATGCTCGCGACTGTCGCGAGACAGATGATGAACAGCACCACTGTCGCGTTCTCGTCCTCGCGCTGCGCGATGTCGCGCACGCGGTCGTGATCGGCGCGCGCCATCTCGATCCACATCAGCGCAAGGTAAGTCCAAACGGTGACATCCCACGAGACGAGCACGCGGATCATCGGGCGCATCTGCATGCCCGCGAGCAGCGCGCCGATCAGCACGCCGACAAGCAGGCCCGCCATCATGCGCGGCCGGTTGCGTAGTACCTGGGGATAGACGTTCATGTACGCGCGCTCCTGGCAGGATGTTGTGACAAGGGCATGTCGCGAAGCGATGCCAAAGGTTGCGGCGATTCTACGATTGCATGCAGCATGATTTGTCGAAAGGGGTGCCTGGACGTTATAGTTTTCCCGCAGTTTTGCTCAATGGCCTTGCATGCGGCTTTCACGAGGTGCGTTGCCTTGTTCTGGGGCGCAAAGGAAGCACGAGCCACGAAGCACGTGATAGGCCGTCGAGGTCGATCACGGTCGGGCATCGCCGGAATGACCGGATTGGCGGCGCAATCGCTGGCGCCGCGCGGATGGCCCCGATCGAAGCGCTCGCATGCGCCCGACGATTAGAGACCGCAAGACAGCGGCGCAAGACCAGCAAGACAGTATTGGGGTGGACGCACGGCGTGCTCGCAGGTTCGGCCAATAACCGGACGGCGCGCGACCGTCGAACGACAAACACCATCTGGAGCCCCCAATGACAGATGTCCAACAACACGCTGCGCACACGGATGCCACGCACGCCGGCGAGGCCACTCATGAGGCCGAGGCGGCTGACGAGGCGGTGCAAGCGGTGGTGCAAGCGGCGGCCATCGACGGCGCGCAGGGCGGTGCCCGTCTCCGCCCAGGGTCGGGTTCCGGCTTCATCGCGCGCTCGCCGCGCCGGCGCATGTGGATGCTCGGTGCGCTCGCATCGGCGGCAGGCTTTGCGTTTTCAACGGCAGCGAGCCATCGCGCCGCGCGCGGCATCCGTCCCATTGCGGGACTTGCGAGCCTTTTGCACTTCGTGGGTATCTCACCCGCCTACGCCGATACGCTGCCCGCGGGCGGCGGCTTCGATGCGTTTATCGCGCTGTCGGGCAAGCTCAC
This sequence comes from Paraburkholderia diazotrophica, assembly GCF_900108945.1. Lineage (GTDB taxonomy): Bacteria > Pseudomonadota > Gammaproteobacteria > Burkholderiales > Burkholderiaceae > Paraburkholderia > Paraburkholderia diazotrophica. The sequence goes on from NZ_FNYE01000028.1 coordinate 58,962, forward strand.
GGGGCACACGAGCTTCGATCCCGTGCTCGGCAAGCGTGCTTACGAAGCGTTGTCCAAGGCGGACAGCCAGTTCACGCAGAACGTCGCCGCGCTCAACGCGTGGCTGCAGACTCACGGCGGCGTGCCGTCCGACATCGTCACGCAGGCATTGCAGGCCGAACGGCCGAATCTCGCGAAGACCGTCAGCGCGATCACGCGAGCGTGGTATCTGGGGCTCGTCGGCGATTCGCCGAACGTCCAGGTGATCGCGTATGAAAGCGCACTGATGTTCGAGCCCGTCCAGGACATCCTGACTATTCCGTCGTATTGCCGCGACGTGCCGTTTTACTGGACCCGGAAACCCGCGAATGCGTGAGCGCTGCGCATGCAGCGTCACGTGTTCGTCTCGCACGCCGCTCGCCTTCGACGCGCGGCGGGGTCTCCGGACGGGTTGCCACCCGTGAACAACACATAAGCCAGCGGATCAAGCCAGCCGCAGAGGGCAAAGAAGAAGGCAAAGAAGAGGTCAAGGATGGCAAACGCAAATTCCGCCGACGTCGTCGTAGTCGGCTCGGGCGTGGCGGGCGGTCTCGTCGCGCATCAGATGGCGCTCGCGGGCGCATCGGTGATTCTGCTCGAAGCCGGGCCGCGTCTGCGGCGCGGGCAGATCGTCGAGAACTTCCGCAATTCGCCCGCGAAACTGGACTTCGCGACGCCGTATCCGTCGACGCCTTATGCGCCGCATCCCGAGTACTCGCCCGCCAACGACTATCTGATCCAGAAGGGCGACTATCCGTATAACTCGCAGTATCTGCGGCTCGTCGGCGGCACCACGTGGCATTGGGCGGCCGCGACGTGGCGTCTGCTGCCAGCGGATTTCGAACTGAAGAAGCGATACGGCGTCGGCCGCGACTGGCCGTATCCGTATGAAACGCTCGAGCCGTGGTACGACGCGGCCGAAGTGCAACTGGGCGTGTCCGGGCCGGACCCGTCGATCGATCTCGGCTCGCCGCGCTCGAAGCCGTATCCGATGGCGGGCCTGCCGCTGTCGTACATGGACCAGCGCTTCTCCGACGTGCTGAACGCGAACGGCTTCAAGGTCGTGCCCGAGCCCGTCGCGCGCAACAGCCGTCCATACGACGCGCGGCCCACCTGCTGCGGCAACAACAACTGCATGCCGATCTGTCCGATCGGCGCGATGTACAACGGCATCGTGCACGCCGACAAGGCGGAGCGCGCGGGCGCGAAGCTGATTGCGCAAGCCGTCGTCTACCGGATCGAAGCGGACGACAAGGGGCTTATCACGGCTGTTCACTACAAGGACCCGAAAGGCAACAGCACGCGCGTCACGGGCAAGCTGTTCGTGCTCGCCGCGAATGGCATCGAGACGCCGAAGCTGATGCTGATGTCGACGTCCGACAAGTTTCCGCACGGCATCGGCAACAGCTCCGATCAGGTCGGCCGCAATCTGATGGACCATCCGGGCACGGGCATCGCGTTTCTTGCGAACGAGTCGCTGTGGCCGGGGCGCGGGCCGATGGAGATGACGTCGGTGGTCAACTTCCGCGACGGCGCGTTCCGCTCGGACTATGCGGCGAAGAAACTGCATGTGTCGAACGGCGTGCCGACGATCGCGATTACATCGGCGCTGCTCAGGCAGGGCCTGACGGGCGCCGAGCTCGACCGGCAGATTCGCGACCGCGCGTCGCGCCTCGTCGTGATCAACAGCTTCCACGAGCATTTGCCGGAGCCGCGGAACCGCATCGTGCCTTCCGCCGATCACAAGGACGCGCTCGGCATTGCGCAGCCCGAGATCTACTACTCGATCAATGATTACGTGAAGAAAAGCGCTGCGCACACGCATGAACTCTATGCGCAGATCGCGGGGCTTTTCGGCGGCACGGAGGTGTCGTTCGACGATACATTCGCGCCGAACAATCACATCATGGGCACGACGATCATGAGCAGCGATGCGGCCGATTCCGTCGTCGATCCCGACTGCCGCACGCACGATCACCCGAATCTTTTCATCGCGGGCAGCGGCGTGATGCCGGGCGCAGGTTCCGTGAATTGCACGCTGACGATCGCGGCGCTATCGCTGAAGCTCGCCGACAAGCTCAAGCGCGAACTCTGACCCAACGCACGAAGACACATGATGAACCAGCACATGTCCCGCGCGCGCAAGCCAGGCGAACGCACCGGCAACCTCGACGCGACGGTTTTCTCAGCCAGCCGGCGCGCGGCGCTCAAATACCGCCGCCGGATATGGAAGATGGCGGCGCTCGCTGCGGCGTTCTCGCTGTTCGCGCTGTATCTCGCGTGGCTCGAAGCGTACGACGCAGCCCCGCGTCACAACGACGAAGCGCCGCTCGCTGAAGCCGTCGCGCAAGGCGCTGCGATGAGCACTGGTGCGGGCATTGTGCCCGCTGCCAGCGCGACAGGTGCCGATCTCGTCAAGCGCGGCGAGTACCTCGCGCGCGTCGGCGACTGCATCGCATGTCACACGTCGGACAAGGGCCGTCCGTTTGCGGGCGGCCTTGCGATCCATACGCCGTTCGGCACGATCTACACGCCGAACATCACGCCCGATCCGGACACGGGCATCGGCCACTGGACAGACGCCGACTTCATGCGCGCGATGCACGAAGGCATCGGCAAGGAAGGCGAGCGGCTCTATCCGGCGTTCCCGTATGTCGAGTACACGAAAGTCACCGAACAGGACGTGCAGGCGATTCGCGCGTATCTGAACACGGTGGCGCCCGTTCACTACACGCCGCCCGCGAACAACCTGAGCTTTCCGTTCAACCTGCGCTGGCTGATGTTCTTCTGGAACCTGCTGAACTTCGACGAAGGCCGCTTCGTGCCCGACCCGAAGCAAAGCGCCGAATGGAATCGCGGCGCGTATCTGGTGCAAGGGCTCGCGCACTGCGAGGAGTGCCATACGCCGCGCAACTTCGCGCAGGGGCTCAAGACGAGCGAACGCTTCTCAGGTGCGATCCAGGCCGGCTGGCACGCGTACAACATCACGCCGCACAAGACGAGCGGGATCGGCGAGTGGACGGATCAGGATGTGATCGGCTATCTGTCGACGGGCGTTGCCCCTAAACGCGCGAATGCAGCGGGGCCGATGGCCGAGGTGGTCGCGGATAGCACGCAGTATCTGAACCGGGAAGACTTGCGTTCGATCGCGACGTATGTGCGCACCGTCAAGCCCGTCGACAAGGGCGAGTCGCGCGCGCGGGCCGGATGGGGCGTGCCGGCGAGCGACGTCGTCGCGTTGCGCGGCACGAAGACGAACGGCGTGAACGGCGCGCGACTCTTCCTCGCCAACTGCGCGACGTGCCACAACTGGACGGGCGAGGGCGTCGGCGCGAGCGCGCCGGGCGCGTATCCGTCGCTGATCCATAACACGGTGTCGGGTGCGAGCGACGCGAACAATCTCGCGATGGTGATCCTGCACGGCGTGAGCCGCACGACCAAAGTCGCCGACGTGCTGATGCCGGCATTCGACCGTGATCTGAGCGATGAGCAGATCGCCGCGATCACGAACTATGTGACGAAGCGCTTCGGCAATCCGCGATCGACTGTCAGCGTCGAGCAGATCGGCAAGCTGCGCGCAACGCTGCAGTGACGGCATAAAGTGCGTGAAGTGCATGAAGTGCGGTGAAGTGCGATTAGTGCGACTGCGACGCAGCCGCGCGGCGCTCGAATCCCGCTACCACGTCTCTTGCGTGCCTTGCCGACGACAGGCGCACGAACGCGGGATGCCGCGCATACAGCGCTTGCATGCGCGCACTATCATTGCGTCATGGATTCCACACTTGTCACCGCCGTCCAACATCACGACGTCAATCGCGACGGACGCGATTTCGTGGTCGGCGATCTGCATGGCTGCGTCGATCCGCTGCGCTTTTTGCTGCGTGAAATCGAATTCGATCCGTCGCGTGACCGGCTGTTCTCCGTCGGCGATCTGGTCGATCGCGGCGCGCAGTCGGAAGAGGCGCTCGCACTGCTCGACAAGCGGTGGTTCCACGCCGTCCTCGGCAATCACGAGGACACGCTGTGCGCGGTGGCTGAAGGCAGGCTGAAGAAGCAGTGGTGGTATGGCATCGGCGGCCTGTGGAGCGCGCGTGTGCCGATGGAGCGGTTGCGTGCGTATGCGCAGCGGCTGCGCACGCTGCCCCTCGTGCGCGTGATCGGCTCGGGCAGCGATCGCTTCAACGTGCTGCACGCGGAGTTTCTCGGCACCGACGCCGAACTCGACGCAAACCATTTCTCCGACGAGACTCGCCAGCAACTGCTGTGGGGCCGCAGCCTCGCGATGGGCACAACCGATCCGGCGAGTCAGCGCGGCCTGTCGCTGACCTATTGCGGGCATACGCCCGTGCGCGAGGTGCAGCAGTTCGGCGCGCAGGTGTTCATCGACACGGGTGCGTTCGGACCGGGCGGCAAGCTGACGATCGTCGAAGCGCGCACGACGACGCGCTGGTCGGTCACGGTCGATCTGGCGCGCTCGGCTGGAGCATCGGCGCTTGCGTTGCCGTAGTTGCGTTGCCGTAGAAGCCCATGCCGTAGACACTCCTGCCGGATGCGTCAGCCGACCCGGCTCAGCTCGAACACCATGTCGACGGTGCTGCCGTTCCAGTTGTATTCCAGATACGCCGCGTGATGACAGTCGCGCAGAAGCGTCGTCCTGAACGCGGCGAGACATTCGCCCCCCGCATCCCGCACCGACGGATAGGCGATGCCCGGCGCGCCCGCCTCGCGGATCGCGCGGCCGAGCGCCTGGCCGGGCGCATAGTCGTTCGGCGACAGCACCGATGCATCGGCTGAATCCATGTCCCGCAGATCGACGACATCGCCTTGCGCGATCACTGTGTAGAGACGCATCTGCTGGCGCATCGGTGGTTCCTGGGTCGCGGCGAGAAAGAGGCCCGAGTGGTAGCGCGTTTCCGCGATCGCCGTTTCGCGCGAGCGCGCGCAATAGAACACGCCATACGTGCCGTCGGAAAAACGGCTGCCCTGCGGATTCAGATGCGTGAGCGCGGCCATGATCGGCCCGTAGCCGGGACCGAAGCGCCGTTCGTCGCGCGGCACGAGATCGAGATCGCCGACTTCCGTGCGCACGCGGTCGTTGGTCATCGCTTCGAGCGCGTAGAGCGCGTCGAAGTCTTCGGGCGATGCGACGCGGTCGAACAGGTTGACGGCGGGAAAGCGAGTCGGAATCACGCGATACGCGGGCGTCCAGGCGAGCGATGCCACGCGCCAGCGGTCTTGCCATTGCGGTTCAGTCACGCCCAGCCGCCTCGCATTGCGTCGAGATACTGGCGCACGGCGACGAGGTCGCTGATATTGCCGGCGAGCATGCGGTCGAGCGCGCGGCGGCCGCCGAACGGCGGCGCGCTGTTGGGGCGCTTGATCCAGGCATCGGCGGCGGCAGGCTGCGGCAGCAGGATTTGCAGCGACTTGTAGATGCCGAGCAGAAGGGACAGCCGCTCCAGCGTGTCGCGGGCGAGGCGTGCCGTCTGCGGCGAGTTTTTCCACTTGAAGAACGTCGAGCGGCCGGGCGAGCCGAGCAGAATGATCTGCTCGTCGGCGCTCAATTCCCAGTCGCGTGCAATGTTGAAGAACGCGCGCAGACCGGCGGCGGACATGTCCGCCATCGAAGGTTCGGCGGGCGGTCGTCGCAGCGGTCGTTCGGCGCTCGAGATGTGGGCGGCGGAAGACATCATGGAGTCCTGAGGTGAACTTTTTCTACATATTAGTCCACATATGGATTAATGCAAGTCCGCATGTATAATCCGCGCCACGAGTTTTTGCGGAGGCGGCGGTGTCGTTCGGATTCAGAGTGGGGGTGGCGGTCGGTTTGCTGTGCGCGTCGATGGCGGCGCGCGCCGAATACAAGGAAGTGTGGAATCCGCCCGAGGCCGCGCCGGGTGTCCGGCACGTCATGCAGTCGAAGCACTCGGCGCCCGTTGGCTCTGGCGCGGCGACGGGTGCGCATCGGCATGCGGCTGCGCCGCGCGCGAAAGTTGCAGCGGCTAAGCCAGACGCGAAAATCCCGCCGAAAAAGGCCGGTAGCGTGGCGGCTGGCGCTGGTGTGAAGACGGCGCACGCAAGCGCGGCGCATGTAGCGACGCGCCAGGGCCACGCAGAGACCCACGCCCAAGGCCACGCCCAGATCCAAGGCCCGCCCGCAAAACCTGTCGCCGCCGTGGCCACGCCCTCGCCGAAACCCGCGCAAACCGCCAACGTACCAGCGCCTCAGGCCAACAGCGGCGGCGCCATTCCGCGCGAGCTTCCGCCGATTCTCAAATAAGCGTCACTGGGCGGTCAGCCCGTTCGTCACGATCCGCAGCGTTTCCGCCGAGCGTGCGTCGCGCACGCGCGAGTGCAGCGTCACGCGCGATTCCGGCAACGCCGGCAAGCCCAGACGCGCGCCCGAATCGACCAGACCGCGCGGCGCGACGCGCCTCGCGAGCGGCGACACGGCGAGCCCGGCCGCTGCCGCCGCGCCCACGGCAGACACCCCGCCGCCGACGAACGCTTCGCGCCACGCGATGCCTGCGCCGTCGAGCGTACGCAGCGCGATCGAGCGCACATTGCAAGGCGGGGCAAGCAGCGCGAGCGGCAGCGGTTCGCCGGCGCGCGGCTGCCATTCGGGCGTCGCGAGCCAGGACAGCGGTTCCGTGAAGAGCAGCTGGCCGTCCTCGCGCGGCATGTCGTCGGGCTCGGAGCGCACGACCACGGCGTCGAGCCGCCGCTCGTCGTACTGATGAAGCAGCGCCGCCGACGTTCCCATATGCAGTTCCAGCACGAGCCCCGGATCGTGCGCATTGACGCGCGCGAGCATCCCCGCGAGGTCGATGCCCGCAACATGCTCGCTCAATCCCAACGCAAGACGCCGCCGCTCCACAGAGAGCGAGCCGAGCGCCCGGTCGTGCGCCGTCAGCAGACCGCGCGCGCCTTCGACGAACGCCTCGCCATCCGCCGATAGCCGCACGACGCGCGGCGTGCGCTTCAGCAACTGCTTGCCGATATGCGCTTCCAGCCGCTTCAGCTTGAGGCTGACGGCGGATTGCGTGGTGTCGAGTGCATCCGCGGCCCGCGTGAAGCTGCGCAAATCGGCGACGAGAACAAAGGCGCGCACGGCGTCGAGATCGAGCACTTTCATTTCAGATGTAAATAGATGAAATATCGAAGCATATCTGTTCATTATGATAGGTCCGAACTAGCCTGAATGCACCTTCTCTTCACACAGGAGTTCGCTATGCCTCTCACCCGAATCGCTCTGCGCGCCGGCAAGCCGGCTGATTACCGTCGCGCGCTTACGCAGGGCATCCAGCGCGCGCTGATCGACGTTTTCAACGTGCCCGAAGACGACATCTTCATGGTCATCAGCGAGCACGATGCGAGCAACTTCGTCTATGGGCGCAACTATCTCGACATCGAGCGCAGCGACGATTTCGTGCTGATCCAGATCGCCGCGAGCAACACGCGCACCGCCGAGCAGAAAAAGGCGCTCTACCAACGCATCGCCGACAACCTGGCCGAAAGTCCAGGCGTGCGTCGCGAGGATGTGTTCGTGAATCTCGTCGAGGTGTTGAAGGAGAACTGGTCGTTCGGCAACGGGATCGCGCAGTACGCGCTCTGAGCGTTTTCGCGCGGCCGCTCGCGTGCTTTCGGCGAGGTGCGCGTCGCTATAATGGCTTGCACTTTTATCCGCCATTCGCCGACGCGCGCGCGCCATGACGACCGACCACAACGACGCTTCCCACGACCCTTTGCAATTCGGCGGCTCCGTCTGGTTCCGTTCCGGCGAGCAGACGCTCGGCGGCGCGCAACGCATTGCGCTGCTCGCGGCGATCGGCGACACGGGCTCGATCACGGGCGCGGCGAAAGCCATCGGCATGAGCTACAAGGCCGCGTGGGACGCGATCGACGCAATGAACAACCTCGCCGGCGAGACGCTCGTCGTCCGCTCGACAGGCGGCAAGGGCGGCGGCGGCACGACGCTCACGCCGCGCGCGCGGGCGCTGATCGACACGTTTCGCGCGGTCGAGCGTGAGCACCGGCTGTTCCTGGAGCGCGCCGGCGCCGCGATTGCCGGATTCAGCGACGACTGGCAGCTGATCGGCCGCATCGGCATGAAGACGAGCGCGCGCAACCAGTTGTACGGCAAGGTCAGCGCCATCCAGCGCGGCACCGTCAACGACGAAGTATCGCTTGCGCTGCCCGGCGGACAGATCATCGTCGCGATCGTCACGCACGAAAGCACGGAGATGCTCGGGCTCGCGGTCGGAGGGGAAGCCGTCGCGCTCGTAAAGGCGTCGTCGGTGCTGCTGGCTGCGGACGACGGCACGGCGCAACGGCTGTCGACGCGCAACCGGCTGCGCGGCAAGGTGTCGGCGGTGCAGCGCGGCGCCGTCAACGCGGAGGTGTCGCTCGCGCTCGAAGGCGGCGCCGTCGTCACGGCCGTCGTCACGAACGAGAGCGTCGACGAACTGGGCGTCGCCGAGGGCGAGGCGCTCGTGGCCGCGTTCAAGGCGTCTAGCGTGATTCTTGGCGTGACTACGGCTTAAAGGTTTGAGGGGCTTCATAGCGCCGCGCCTGTCGGGCGCGGTGCGGTGCGGTGGTGCTCTCTCTTAGGAAAGCGTGCGCGCGTAGCCCTTGAACGGCGCGTTTTCGCGCACGCTGCCGTCGTACACCTGCACGACCTGATCGCCGAACGCGGCGACATCGTCGGGATCGTGCGTGATCAACAGCATCGGAATGTCGAGCCGCGTCTGCAGATCGCACAGTTCGCGCCGCATTCGCTCGCGCAGCGCGTGATCGAGCGCGGAAAACGGCTCGTCGAGCAGCAGCAGCCGCGGCTGCGCGACGAGCGCCCGCGCCAGCGCGACGCGCTGTTTCTGTCCGCCGGAAAGCTGCGCCGGATGGTGCCCGGCGACGCTTTTCAGATCCAGCGCATCGAGCCAGTAATCGATCTGCGGATGCGAAAAGCGTCGGCCCGGATTGAGCCAGCCTGAGTGCATGCCGAAGCCGATGTTCTGCCGCACGTTCAAATGCGGAAACAGCGCGTAGTCCTGGAAGAGGTACGCGAGGCGGCGCGCCTGCGGCTTCTGGTCGATGCCGCGCGCACTGTCGAAGAGCGCGTCGCCGTGCAGTGTGATCTTGCCTTCGTCGGGGCGCAGCAAGCCCGCGATCGCCTGCAGCGTCAGGCTCTTGCCCGCGCCCGACGGCCCGTACAGCACGATGCGCTGCGCGCTCGCAGTGAACGACACGTCGAGCGTGAACTGGCGCTCGGGCGTATGCAGCGATTTGCGGATGTCAACGGTGAGCGGCATGTCAGCGGGAAGTCATCAGCGAGTGTTGCGGCACGAGCCGGCCCGCGAGCAGAAGAATCGCGACGCAGGCAATCGACGTCACGAGCACGAGGAAATTGGCCGTGCCGTCGTCGCCGGCCTGCACGGCGGCGTAGACGGCCACCGACAGCGTCTGCGTGCGGCCCGGCAGGTTGCCGGCGATCATCAGCGTCGCGCCGAATTCGCCGAGCGCCCGCGCGAACGCGAGCAGCGCGCCCGCCAGAATGCCACGCGACGCGAGCGGCAGCGTCACGCGAAAGAAAATGGCCGCTTCGCTGACGCCAAGCGTGCGCGCCGCGCGCTCGAGCTGCGGATCGACAGATTCGAACGCCGCGCGCGCGGACTTCAACACGAGCGGAAAGGCCACGACCATCGACGCGATCACGGCGCCCTGCCACGTGAACACCAGCTGGATATCGAAGCGGTCGAGCCACGCGCCGATTACGCCGCGCCGGCCGAGCAGCACCAGCAGGTAATAGCCGAGCACCGTCGGCGGCATCACGAGGGGCAGCGTCAGCAGCGAATCGATTACGTCGCGCGCGCCCGAGCGCCAGCGCGACAGACCGAGGCCGAGCGCGATGCCGAACACGACGTTCAGCGCGGTCGCCCAGCCGGCGACCTTCAGCGACAGCAGCAGCGGAATCCAGGCCTGTTCCATCACGCGCGCCTCGTTATGCCCGCTCAGTGCGCCGGCTTGAAGCCGTATTTCGCCAGCACGGCCTGGCCCGCCGGCGACAGCACGAACCCGATGAACGACTGCGCGTCGGCGGCATGCTTGCTGCCTTCGACCTGCGCGATCGGGTAGGTGATCGGCGTGGTCGTCGGCACGGTCAGCGCAACTTTGATCTTGCCGGGCATGACGGCGGCATCGGTGCCGAACACGAAGCCGGCGTCGACTTCGCCGCGCGACACGTAATCCAGGCTCTGTCGAACGTTGGCCGCGAGCACGCCCTTCGCGCTGACGGCATCCCACACGCCAGCCGCCTTCAGCGCGCCTTCCGTGTAGCGGCCGACGGGTACGGACGCCGGATCGCCGTACGCGACGCGTTTCACGCTCGCCGTCGTCAGCTCGTTCAGCGTCGACGGCGCGCGCTTGCCGTCCGCCGGCACGATCAGCACCAGCGAATTCGCGGCGAAGTCCGTACGCGTCGACGGCACGATCACCTTTTGCTCGACGGCCTTGTCCATCGCCTTCTGATCGGCGGAAGCGAACACATCGGCGGGCGCGCCCTTCGCGATCTGCTGCATCAGCACGTCCGACGCGCCGAAGTTGAAGAGCAGCTTCGTGCCGGGATGCTGCTGCTCGTACGCATCGCCGACCGCCTTGAACGCGTTGGTCAGGCTGGCGGCAGCCGACACGACGATCTCATCCGCGCGTGCCTGCGCGCCGAAGGCGAACGAGAGCGCGCTTGCGGCGAGCACGGCGGGCTTCAGAAAGCGGTGGATCGACGTGACGGACATGGATGCATGGCGCCGGGCGGACCGGAAACGAGTGGAAAACGCCATCGTAATATATGTGCGGTTATAGCGCTCGACATGTTGAGCATATCGGGGTCGTAAAGGCGAACTTTTATGCGTCGGGGTTTTGCAGCGGCACGGCGACGTTGCGCGTATTCGGCAACGGCGAGAACGGCGCGACGGGCGCGCTCGTATCGCGCAGCCCCCGCCAGCTGCCGCGGACGAACGGCCGGTCGTGGCCGGAGACCTTCAGCGCGAGATGCGTGACCCAGCGGTGCGTCGGCACATGCACGTTGTGCAGGCCGAGCGCGATGAGCATCAAACTCAGCGCGACGGGGACGATTGGCATGCGCCCCGGCGTCGCGTTCCATGCGATGCGGATGAACACGAGCGCTGTCAGCGCGCCGACGATGCAGCCCGTGATCGCCTCCGAAGGCGAATGCGCCTCGATGACGATGCGCGAAAAGCTGACCAGCGCGCCACCGAACAGCGCCAGCAGCACGCCGGCGACACGCATGGCGGGCGGCGCGGGCAGCAGCACGAGAAAGGCCGCGACGGGGAAGACGGCCGTGGCGAGCATTGCGTGTCCGCTCAGGCCGGTGAAGTCCCACACGGGCACGCCGACGCCCCAGCCGAGAAACGCCACCTTCGTCGCCGTGACCAGCGCGACGGCCACGCCGAGCAGAAAGAGCCAGCCTGCGGCAAGCTTCCATGAATAGCCGACGGTCAGCCAGAGCGCGATCGCGAAGGCGAGCGGCAGCGTCAGTCCGGCTCCGCCGAAGCTCGTGATCAGATACCAGAAGTGATATGGCAGGTGAGGCATGGGCATTCTTGACGACATATAGCCGGGCGCGGCGTGTTGCGGGCCTGCGGCTGGGAGATTCGGGGCGCCGTGTGGCAGCGCGGGATCGGATTGCACATTTCCCGGGACACTTCCGCTCGGCGCGTATTCTATAAGTATAGGGGGAGGAGTTCGGCCGCAGTCGCAAACACCGAACGCGATATCTGACAGATGCTAGGACAATTCGGAAATCGTATGAGGGAAGGCACGCAGCAGCAGGCTTTTTGCTGAATCCACAATCACCCGACGTTCAGCATCGCACCGGGATTGGTGTTATTGTGCATTGCACAAGTCTGCCTTTGACGCAGACAGCATCGATCCCTATTTGCGAGAAATCCTATGCCAAAAAGCTTCACCAAAATCTGGCTAGGCGGCCTCAAACGCCTGTTTGCGATCCAGACGGAGCACGCCCGCACGACGCTGAAGCGTGCGTCCAAGTCGAAGCGCCCGGTGACGCGGCCTGCATCGCCCGTCGCGAAGCCTTCGGTGAAAGTGCGCAAGACCGTCACGCGCGACGTGCCACAGCGCGGCGCGCGCGAATCGCGCGTGGGGCCGCGCGCCGCCGCATGGGCGGGCGGCACGTGGACACGCTCGTTCCACTCGGCGCCTGCCGCGCCGGGCAGCCTCGTCAATCATCTGCAATACGGGCTGTATCTGCCCGCCGGCAAGCCGCTCAAGCACGTGCCGCTCATCGTGATGCTGCACGGCTGCAAGCAGTCGATCGACGAATTCGCCGAAGGCACGCGCATGAATCTGCTCGCCGACCGCTACGGCTTCGCGGTCGTGTATCCGGAGCAGTCGAAGCATGCGCACGCGCATCGCTGCTGGCATTGGTACGACGATACGGACCGCGCTGGCCGGGCCGAGGCGCGCTCCGTGGTGTCGCTCGTCGATGCGCTCGTCGAGTCATATGGTTTCGATCGCGAGCGGGTCTATGTGGCCGGGTTGTCGGCGGGGGCTGGGCTCGCGACGCTGCTGGCGCTGCACTTCCCGGACCGTTTCGCGGCCGTCGCGCTGCATTCGGGGCCGGCGTTCGGTGAGGCGCACTCCGGCATCACCGCGATGGACGTCATGCGGCGCGGCACGCGTCAGGACCCCGTCACGCTCGTCGATGCCCTCGCGGACGTGACCTCGTATCCGGGGATGCCGGCCATCATCCTGCAGGGCGAGTCCGACCACGTCGTCGCGCCCGTCAACGCGGAGCACTTGACCGAGCAGTTTCTGCGGCTGAACGGCATCGTCGATGCGCAGGGCGTGCGCAAGGTCGGCGACGTGAAGGAGGACCGCAAGGCGACCGTGCTCACGCGCGACTACACGCGCGGCGGACGGCGCGTCGTACGGCTGTGCCGCGTGCAGGGGCTCGGCCATGCGTGGAGCGGTGGCGACGATGCGGTGCCGTTCCATTCATCGAAAGGGCCTGATGCGAGCAGCCTGTTGTGGGATTTCTTCAGGCATCAGCGCCGCACCGAGTTGCCGCGTGCGGCCGCGCGCGCCACAGAGGGCGCCCGTCCGCGCGCCAGTTGACAAATTGCCACACTTCGAATCGATCGCTGGCACAGACCTAGGGTTTTCCCTATAATACGGGTTATCCCTAGGTATCGGCCACCTAACGCCACATTCGAGGTTCACCATGTATCTGATCAGCCGTCTTTTCCTGTTCCTGACGAAGTCCTACGACGAGCGCGTCAAAGAGCGCAACGACGCCTACCTGGCAGAAGCCACGGACCTGTACGACCTCGAGTTCCGCATGCGCAAGGTCGATCGCGAATCGCAAATGCGTCATCCGTCGTGGATGAGCCAGAACTAAGCTGGTTCGCACTGGCCGGCGTATGAGCAGGTCCGAAACGCGCGCTCGACGCGAGCGTAGCAGCGCATAGCGCGCCAGCATCGTCTGGCGCGCTTTTGCATGATCGCCGACGGGCTGCGGGTAATCCTTCCTCAGCATAACGGCCCAGTTCTTCAGATCGTCTGGGTCCGCCTGCCAAGGCGTGTGGATCGGTGTCGCCAGTCGATACCATCCGCAGACGGTTGTGAATGAAGCCAGTGCCCGTATCATGCGTCGAGGTGATGAGCGCGAATCATGTGCTGTCAAAGACAACGCCCGTCTTTCGAATGAAGGGCGGACGCTGCGGCCCGAACGGCTGTCGGTTTGATGTAGATCGCCGACAAGTTCAAACCACCTTCGCGCGCACGTCGACATTGCCGCGCGTCGCGTTCGAATACGGGCACACCTGATGTGCCGCGTCGACCAGCTCCTGCGCCGCCGCCGCATCGAGACCCGGCAGCGACACGCGCAATTCGATGTCGAGCGCGAAGCCGCCTTTGTCGTTCGGGCCTACGCCGACATCGGCCGTCACCGTCGTTTCAGCGGGCACAGCCTGCTTGCGCTGGCCGGCGACGAACTTCATCGCACTCAGGAAACACGCCGAGTAGCCGGCCGCGAACAGCTGTTCCGGGTTCGTGCCCTGCGCGCCGTTGCCGCCGAGTTCACGCGGCGCAGCCAGCTTCACGTCGAGCACGTTGTCCGATGAGACCGCGCGACCGTCGCGACCGCCGTTGCTCGTTGCCGTTGCCTTGTACAGTACGTTCATTTTGCCGCTCCTTGATCGGTTTCGGTGATTGGGTCGGTGCTTGCCGGTCTTTCGCGCGCATCGCTATCGGATCGGCACGCGACAAAGATAGCGTACAAATCATTTGTGTACAAACTATATCCATATCGATGCGATAGGAAATGCATAGGCGCCGGCAGCCGCGACCGACCCGCGTTTTCAGTAGCGTTCGAGGTAGTCGTTCAAGGTGCCGCGCAATTGCGTCAGATCATCGCGTAGCCGCGTGAGGAACTCAGGCGTTTGCTGGGTCGCGCAAAAGATCGCGCCCGGCACATCGCGTGCAGTGCGCTTGAGCGCGACGCCCGATTTTGTCAGCCGGATAAAGACGAGCCGTTCGTCCTCGGTGCCGCGCAAGCGCTCGATATAGCCTTGCGCTTCGAGCCGCTTGAGCAGCGGCGTGACCGTCGCCGAATCCAGATTCAGGCGCACGGCGATGTCCTTCACGGTGACATCGTCGCTTTCCCACAGGATCAGCATCGTCAGATATTGAGGGTACGTGAGCCCAAGCCGGTCGAGAATCGGCTTGTACGCTTTGGTCATCGCAAGGGACGTCGAGTAGAGCGCGAAGCAGAGCTGCTCATCGAGCGTGACGGGAAAAGCGGTGCGCTGGGTCATGTGCGTTCCCTGAAGCAAAGCGTGCGAATGGATTGCGTGCAAACTATTGTGCCGCAAAACACGGCACGACGGATCGATGCAAACGGACGGGAAATCCGCGCCGCATGGCAGCGGCGCAGGTTCGAAGAAAGCCGGCTCTTGCGAAGGCGGCTGCTAGGAAGACGGCGAAGAAGGCGCAGGCGGCAGCGGCTGTCCGGGCGATTGCACGCCGAAGCAGCCGCGATAGGTTGCATAGAACGAGCAGTAGAGCATCGTCGTGACGATGATCGACGCGGGCATCAGGATCACGAGCGCGAGGTCGCCCGCACCGATCGCCTGCAGCAGCGCGGACAGTCCGAGCGACACCGTCGTCGCGACGGCGAACCACAGCGCGCCGTACACGGCGAACGCGCCGCGATTTCGCCAGCAACTGACGATGCTGAAGAACATCGCCTTGATGGTCGGCACATCGTGCCATGCGGTGAGGATCGGCGCGAACCAGAACAACATCGCGACGGGCACATAGAATGCGAGCGCCGTCAGCACGGCCAACGGAATATCGCTGTTGGCGATGGCTTCCGGCTGCATCGACTCGCCGCTGACCATCAGATGCAGCAGCACGCCGCCGTCCGCAAGCGCGGAGCCCAGCATCACAATGGTCATCGCGATGATGTAGAGCACGCCGAGCAGCAGCAGGCGCTTCGCGACCTGGCTGCCGTACGAGCGGAAGCCGTCGACGAGTATGGTGGGCAGCACCGGCTTGCCCGCAATCGTGTCGCGGCACGCCGCCATGAAGCCGACCGCGATGCCCGGAATTAGCATGAGCGGCAGCACGCCGCCGACGATGGGGATCAGCGAAATGGCCGTCATCGCGAGCAGATATGCGAAAAACAGCGTGAGAAACGCAAGCGGGTTCTTGCGAAAGAGCCAGATTCCTTGCCGGAACCATACGTAGCCGGTTTTCGCCGGGACTTCGATCAGTTGCATGAGCTGTGAATGCCAGGGAGGGCGACGCCAGCGAGGCGCTCGCGAAGAATGCGCTCGAAATGACCCGGATCGTGTGGCTTGAGCAGTTCGGCGGCGCGCGGCATATGGAAATCATACAGGCGAGACACCCAGAAGCGATACGCTCCCGCGCGCAACATGTCGCCCCAGTGCCGGTTTTCGGCGGGAGTGAACGGGCGCACGGTCTGATACGCGCGCAGCAACGCTTCGACGCGCGCTTCGTCGAGCTTGCCCGTGGCGAGATCGACGCACCAGTCGTTGACCGTCACGGCGACGTCGAAGAGCCACTTGTCGCAGCCCGCGAAATAGAAATCGAAGAAGCCGCCGAGCGCAACTTCATGATGCGTATCGGGCGCCGCGTGCGCGAACAGTACGTTGTCGCGGAACAGATCGCAATGGCATGGACCCTCCGGCAGCGACGCATAATCCGCCGACGCAAAAAACGCCTGCTGATGCGCGAGTTCTTCCGTGAGCAGCGTGCGTTGCGCATCGGTGACGAACGGCACGATGCTCGGCACCGTTTCCTGCCACCACGGCAGGCTGCGCAGATTCGGCTGATGATGCGGGAAATCGCGGCCCGCCAGATGCAGTCGCGCGAGCATCTGGCCCACTTCGATGCAATGCGCGACGCCGGGCGCGAGCTCCGGCGCGCCGTCGAGCTTCGTGACGATCGTCGCGGGCTTGCCGTCGAGCATGCCGAACAGCGCGCCGTCGTCGCGCGGCATCGGGTCCGGCACGGGCACGCGATGCGACGCCAGGTGGCGCATCAGGTCCAGATAGAACGGCAATTGCCCTGCCGTCAGCTTTTCGAAAATGGTGAGGACGTACTCGCCGCGCGTGGTCGTCAGAAAGAAATTGCTGTTCTCGATTCCGGATGTGATGCCGCGAAAGTCGACGACTTCGCCGAGATCGTAGTGGCGCATCCAGTCTGCGAGCTGGGCTTCGGTGACAGCGGTGAAAACGGCCATGCGTGGGGCGTCGAATCAGGTTGTTCGGCTGGCGCGATGCCAGTGTGAGCCGGGGCAAGCGGGTTGAAAACGTCGTTGCCTTCGTGGTGCGTCTTTGTGACGGGCGCCGGATGCGATGTTCACCGGCGCCTATCGGCCTTAAGCAGGCTTGCAACAGGCTTGAAACAGGCTTGAAACAGACTTGAAGCGGGTTTGAAGCAGGCCGGCGCGCGTCGCCGCGAGTGGGCGCACGCGCAGGCTTGCGTCGATCAGTAATGCAGGTTCACGGACGGCAGGCGCGCGGGCGGCTTGCCGGATTCGTAGACCTTCGGCGACGTGTCGGTGGGCGCGCTCATCTGGTAGCGCGTGCCGAAGTTCGAGCGCACGTTGATCTCAACGGGCTTGCCCTTGTCGCGGTATTCGGTGATTTCGGTGCCATTGCTGCTGCGCTCGTAGAAGCTCGGCGTACGCGGCGTGTTGATCTCGACCTTCGAGCTCACCTCGGCCGCGGGACGGTTGATCGCTCTCAGATCCGGCAGGCCCGCGCGTTCGTTGGCTTCGGCTTGTGCGTCTGCGGCCGCCTGCGCGTCTTTCGCGGATGGGGCAGGCTGGGCAGCCATCGCCACGCCGCTGACGGCGAGCGCCAGCGCAACTGCGGCGGGGAAGAGCGGCTTCATGATGTTTCTCCGATTAGGTGGCCCGATTCTAGCAAATCCAGTGCTGCTCACGGGCATGAGCAGCGGGCGATAGCCTTATTTTGCGCGCTTCTCGCACGGCACGCGCGGCACATGTGTGAGGCGTCGCGCAAGCGGCGCAATCATGCGTGCGTGTGATCGCACAGGCGGCTCATGTGCAGGCGCGCGCACATCAGAAAGCGCGGGTTCCGTGGTAATGTCGTTGCATCAATCGAGGCGACCGAAGATGAACTACGATACCAATCAACGCGCGGTGCACATGCCCGCTAACGCGTTCCCGACCGAGGCCTTCGACGACGCCGCCGATGCCGTCACGCGCCTGTCCGCCATCTATGAAGCGAACACATCGTTCCTGCGCGATGCGTTTGCGCGTTTCCGGCGCAACGAGCCGTTCGACCGTCGCGTGCGCGCGTGCTATCCGTTCGTGCGCGTGCGCACGGATACGAACACGCATGTCGATTCGCGCCGCTCGTATGGCTTCGTCGCGGGTCCGGGCGTGTTCGAAACCACGGTGACGCGGCCCGATCTGTTCGGCAATTACTATCGCGAGCAATTGCGCCTGCTGGTGAAGAACCATCATGTGGCCGTCGAAGTGGGCGTATCGGATCAGCCGATCCCCATTCACTTCGCTTTCGCCGAGGGCATCCACCTCGAAGGCGATCTGGATCGCGAGCGTCTGCTCTCGATGCGCGACGTATTCGACCCGCCCGACCTCGCGTTGCTCGACGACCGCATCGTCAACGGCACCTACGAGCCGATGCCCGGCGAGCCGCATCCGCTTGCGCTCTTCACGGCGGCGCGCGTCGACTTTTCGCTGCATCGGCTCAAGCACTACACGGCGACGTCGCCCACGCACTGCCAGAACTACGTGCTGTACACGAACTATCAGTTCTATATCGACGAGTTCGTGAAGCTCGGCCGCACGATGATGGCGAAGACTGACGACGCCGATCTGCGCGCATACCGCAGCGAGTACACGTCGTTCGTCGAGCCGGGCGACGTGATCACGTACAACGCGAATATCGGCGAGCAGGAAGACGAAGGCACGGCGCCGCCGCGCCTGCCGCAGATGCCCGCGTATCACCTCAAGCGCGCGGACGGCAGCGGCATCACGATGATCAACATCGGCGTCGGCCCGTCGAACGCGAAGACCATTACCGATCACATCGCGGTGCTGCGCCCGCATGCATGGATCATGCTCGGCCATTGCGCAGGTCTGCGCAACACGCAGCGTCTCGGCGACTACGTGCTCGCGCACGGCTATGTGCGCGAGGATCACGTGCTCGACGACGACTTGCCGCTGTGGGTGCCGATTCCTGCCCTCGCCGAAGTACAGGTCGCGCTGGAGCGCGCCGTCGCGCAGGTCACGCAGCTCGACGGCGCCGAACTCAAGCGCGTGATGCGCACGGGCACGGTCGCGAGCGTCGATAACCGCAACTGGGAGCTGCGCGATCATCGCGAGCCCGTGCAGCGCCTGTCGCAAAGCCGCGCGATCGCGCTCGACATGGAAAGCGCGACGATCGCCGCGAACGGCTTCCGTTTCCGCGTGCCGTACGGGACGCTGCTGTGCGTGTCCGACAAGCCGCTGCACGGCGAACTGAAGCTGCCCGGCATGGCCGACCAGTTCTATCGCGCGCAGGTCGACCAGCATTTGCAAATCGGCGTGAAGGCGATGGAGATTCTGCGCACCAACGGCCTGCACAAGCTGCACAGTCGCAAGCTGCGCAGCTTCGCCGAGGTGGCGTTCCAGTAGTAGCGTTTCGGCAGTAGCGTTTCGCAATAGCGTTTGCGGTAGCGCGTGTAAGCGCTTGTCAGCCGACGAACGGGAGTCCGGCGAGCCCTGCGAGCGCGCCGGCTCCGAGCAGCCACAACGGATGAATGCGTGTCCTGAACGCGAGCACTGCGCATGTGCCCGTGATGGCCCACGCGAGCCACGACGTGTCCGACGTCTGCGCGATCAGAACGGCGCTCGCCGCGACGAGACCCGCCGTCACGGGCACGAGTCCCTTCTGCGCGATGCGCCGCCACGGGCGGTCCTTGAAGCGGTTCCACGCGTGCATCGCAAGCAGCGTGACGACCGAAGACGGTCCGAACTTCGCGAGCGAGGTCACGAGCATCCCGGCCCAGCCCGCCACATGCCAGCCGACGAGCGTCACGACCATCATGTTCGGTCCAGGCGCGGCCTGGGCGAGCGCGAAGAGCGCGCTGAATTCGCTGGCGGGCATCCAGTGATGCACCTCGACGACCTGCCGCTGCATCTCCGGCAAGATGGTGTTGCCGCCGCCGAACGCGAGCAGCGACAACTGGCTGAAGATGACGGCGAGCGCGATCAACGTATCGGTCATTTCGATGCCTCGTTCTGGCGTGCCGATGTTGCGGCGGCATCGGCTTTTGCCACGCGCGACGCCATGTAGATGCTGAGCGGCGTCAACACGATCATCGTCGGCAGCAGCGGAAAGCGCAGCAACGCGATCGCGACGAAGCCCAGCGCGGCGATCGTCGCGGCCCTCGGGTCGTGGCGCAGCGGCAGCAGAATCTTGACGGCCATCGCGATCAGCAGACCGGCGGCGGCCGCCGCGAGTCCGGCGAAAAGATGCCTGATGTGCGGATCGTTCTGCGTGCGCTCGTAAATCACGCCCAGTGCGATCACGACGAGCGACGGTCCGGCGATCAAGCCGAGAATGCCCGCCAGCGCCCCATGCAGGCCGCGAAAGCGCATGCCCAGCGCCACCGACAGATTGATCACGTTGCCGCCCGGCAGGAACTGGCACAGCCCGAGCAGATCGGTGAACTCGGCGGCCGTCAGCCAGCGGCGCTGTTCGACGATGGTCCGCCGCGCGAGCGGCAGCGCGCCGCCGAACGACGTCAGGCCGAGGCCCAGAAAGCCCATGAAGATTTCGCGCGTAGTCGGAGCGGGCGCATGCTCCGGCGCGTCGGGGTGCTGATCCATCGCGTTCACCATTCGGTACAAGGCGTGAAGGTTAGCGCCGATTCCGGGCAGCGCAAAACGATTTCTCGGGCACATCCTTGTGATCTAGAATCACAAGGATGAATGCAAGGACGAACCGCAAACTTCCCCCTTTCCCGGCACTGCGCGCCTTCGAAGCCGCGGCGCGGCACAACAGCTTCACGTCCGCCGCGGACGAGCTTCATGTGACGCACGGTGCAATCAGCCGTCAGGTGGCGGCGTTCGAGGCGTGGGTCGGCGTGCAGGTGTTTCATCGTATCGGCAAGCGGGTGCGGCTGACGGAAGACGGCCGCCGCTATCTGTCGACGGTGCAGGCCGCGTTCGACAGCATCGCCGCAGCGACCGACCAGTTGCGCGACACGGGCGTCGTGCACGTGCTGCGCGTGAATGCGCTGCCGACGTTCGCAATGAAGTGGCTATTGCCGCGGCTCTCGCAGTTTCAGCGGATGGCGCCGAACGTCGAGTTGCGGCTGTCGACGTCGAACGCGCCCGTCGAAACGCTCGACAGCTTCGACGTCGCCGTGCGGCGCGGGCCCGCACACTGGCCCAATTGCGCGAGCGGGCAGTTTCTCGAAGAAAGCGAGCTTCCCGTGTGCAGTCCCGTGCTGTTGCAGCGCCTGCCGATTCATACGGCCGACGATCTCGCGCGTCATGTGCTGCTGCATTCGGATACACGGCCGGACGCATGGCAGCACTGGCTGCACGCGGCGGGTGTCACCGCGAAGTGCCGCAAGAAGCAGTCGTTCGATCACTTCTACCTGGCGTTGCAGGCGGCCGTGGATGGCCTGGGCGTCGCGCTCGGACCGACGCCGCTGGTCGACGACGAACTGGCGTCGGGGCGCCTGGTGATGCCGCTGAAAGGACCGCGTATCGGCGCGCGCGGCTATTGGTGGGTCGCGCGGCGCGAAGTGGCGAACGCGCCGATCGTCGGGCAGTTTTGCCGCTGGCTCGAAGCGCAGGCGGCGCAGACGAAAGTGGAAACGGAAGCAGAAGGTACTGCACCGGCAACGACGCGCGGCAATGCGGGCAACGCGCATGCCGCGTCGCGATAGCCGTGATGGCGGACAACGCAACGCACTGTCCGCCATGGATGCATCAGACGATCACAGGTAGAACATCCGGTCTTCGTCCGACTTCACGGGATGCGCTTCCGGCTCTTCGCGCTCTTCATAGAATGCGAGCACGGCTTCGAGCACCTGGTCGGGTTCGTCGATCACCTGCATCAGGTTCATGTCCTCGGGATTGATGAGGCCCATCGGCACCAGTTGCGCTTCGAACCAGCCGAGCAGACCCTTCCAGAACTCCGCGCCGACGAGAATGATGGGCACGTGGCGCGACTTCTTCGTTTGAATCAGCGTGAGCACTTCGGCGAGTTCGTCGAGCGTGCCGAAGCCGCCCGGCATCACGATGACGGCATCCGAGTTCTTCACGAACGTGACCTTGCGCGTGAAGAAATGGCGAAAGCGCAGCGAGATGTCCTGCCACTGGTTGCCCGACTGCTCGTGAGGCAATTCGATGTTCAGGCCGACGGACGGCGCCTTGCCTGCATGCGCACCCTTGTTGGCCGCTTCCATGATGCCGGGGCCGCCGCCGGAGATCACTGCGAAGCCGGCGTCGGAGAGCTTGCGTGCAATCGTGGTGGCCAGTTTGTAGTAGGGCGAGTTCGGTTTCAGACGTGCCGAACCGTAGATGCTCACGGCCGGGCGGATCTCCGACAGGTACTCGGTCGCCTCGATAAACTCTGCCATAATCGTGAACATCTGCCACGATGCGCGGGCCTTCTTGGCTGTTGCGCGCTCTTGATCTGCGAGCGATCGCAGACTCGGAATCACTTTTCTCTTAGTCATAATGCCTGAAGAACAGAACCTGGAAGGTAAGACCCTGCTATTGGTTGACGGTTCGAGTTATCTGTACCGGGCCTACCATGCGATGCCTGATCTGCGCGGTCCAGATGGCGGACCAACAGGTGCGCTCTACGGAATCATCAACATGCTGCGCCGTATGCGCAAGGAAGTTACGGCAGAGTATAGCGCGTGCGTGTTCGATGCCAAAGGCAAGACGTTTCGCGACGACTGGTATCCGCAATACAAGGCACACCGTCCGTCGATGCCCGAAGATCTGGCCAAGCAGATCGACCCGATTCACGTCGCCGTGCGCTCGCTCGGCTGGCCGCTTCTGATGATCGAGGGCGTCGAGGCCGACGACGTGATCGGCACGCTCGCGCGGCGCGCGGAACAGCGCGGCATGAACGTGATCGTATCCACGGGGGACAAGGATCTGGCGCAGCTCGTGACGGATCATGTCACCCTCATCAATACGATGACGAACGAGAAGCTCGACCGCGAAGGCGTCGTTGCGAAGTTCGGCGTGCCGCCCGAGCGCATCGTCGACTATCTGTCGCTGATCGGCGATACCGTCGACAACGTGCCGGGCGTCGAGAAATGCGGCCCGAAAACGGCACTCAAATGGCTCACGCAATTCGAAACCCTCGATGGCATCGTCGCACATGCGAATGAAATCAAAGGTGCGGTAGGAGACAATCTGCGACGCGCGCTCGATTTCCTGCCGATGGCGAAAAAGCTCGTCACGGTCGAAACGGAATGCGATCTGACCGAGCACGTGAACTCGTTCGAAGAGACGCTCGCCACGCGCCCCGAAGCGCGCGAGGACTTGCGCGACATCTTCACGCGTCACGGCTTCAAGACGTGGCTGCGCGAAGTGGAAATCGCCGATGCCGTCGAAGGACCCGAGACGGATGTGCCGCCCGCACCGACCGTCGACGGCGAGCGCGCGCGCGAGTACGACACCGTGCAGAGGTGGGAGCAGCTCGATGCATGGCTCGCGAAGCTCGACGCCGCCGACATCACGTCGTTCGATACGGAGACCACGTCGCTCGATCCGATGACGGCGCAGATCGTCGGCATTTCGATTGCGGTCGAAGCAGGCAAGGCCGCGTATATTCCGCTCGCGCATCGCGGGCCGGATGCGCCCGTGCAATTGCCGCGCGACGAAGTGCTCGCAAAGCTCAAGCCATGGCTCGAAAGCGCGGACAAGAAGAAGGTCGGCCAGCATGTGAAGTACGACGAGCAGGTACTCGCGAACTACGGCATCACGATGAACGGCATCGAGCACGACACGCTATTGCAGTCGTATGTGCTCGAGTCGCATCGTCCGCATGACATGGACAACCTCGCGTTGCGCCATCTCGGCTTCACGACGATCAAGTACGAAGACGTGGCGGGCAAGGGTGCATCGCAGATCGGCTTCGACGAAGTGCCGCTCGACAAGGCCTCCGAATACGCGGCCGAAGATGCCGACATTACGCTGCGGCTGCATCAAGCGCTGTATCCGCAGATCGCTGCGGAAGTGCCGCTCGATCATGTGTATCGCAGCATCGAAGTGCCGACGTCGCGCGTGCTGCGCAAGATGGAGCGCAACGGCGTGCTGATCGACGCGGAAAAGCTGCGCGTGCAGAGCAATGAAATCGCGACGCGTCTCGTCGAACTCGAAAAACAGGCGTATGAACTGGCGGGCGGCGAATTCAATCTCGGCTCGCCGAAGCAGATCGGGCAGATCTTCTTCGAAAGGCTCGAACTGCCCGTCATCAAGAAGACGCCGAGCGGCGCGCCGTCCACCGACGAAGAAGTACTGCAAAAGCTCGCCGAAGATTATCCGCTGCCAAAAATCCTGCTCGAGCATCGAGGGCTGTCGAAGCTGAAGTCGACGTACACGGACAAGCTGCCGCGCATGGTCAACGCGACGACGGGGCGCGTGCATACGAACTATGCGCAGGCCGTCGCGGTGACGGGGCGCCTCGCATCGAACGATCCGAATCTGCAGAACATTCCTGTGCGCACGGGCGAAGGCCGCCGCATCCGCGAAGCGTTCATCGCGCCGCCGGGACACAAGCTCGTGTCGGCGGACTACTCGCAGATCGAGTTGCGGATCATGGCGCATATCTCCGGCGATGAAGCGCTGCTGCGCGCGTTCAAGCAGGGCGAAGACATTCACCGCGCTACGGCATCCGAAGTGTTCAGCGTGACGCCGCTCGAAGTGTCGAACGACCAGCGGCGCATCGCGAAGGTCATCAACTTCGGCCTGATCTACGGGATGAGCTCGTTCGGTCTCGCATCGAACCTGGGCATCACGCGCGATGCCGCGAAGCTCTATATCGACCGCTATTTCGCGCGTTATCCGGGCGTTGCCGCGTACATGGAGAACACGCGTTCGAGCGCAAAGACGAAGGGCTATGTCGAGACCGTGTTCGGCCGGCGTCTTTGGCTGCCCGAGATCAACGGCGGCAACGGACCGCGCCGCCAGGCCGCGGAGCGGGCCGCGATCAATGCGCCGATGCAGGGCACGGCCGCCGATCTGATCAAGATGTCGATGATCGCGGTGCAGAACTGGATCGAGGAGTCGGGCATCGGCACGCGCATGATCATGCAGGTGCACGACGAACTGATTCTCGAAGTGCCGGACGACGAGCTCTCCGATGTCCGCAAGCGCCTGCCGGAACTGATGTGCGGCGTCGCGCAACTGAAGGTGCCGCTCGTCGCAGAAGTGGGCGCGGGCGCGAACTGGGAAGAAGCGCACTGACATGCCAGTCATGTGCGCCACGACATACTGACACAGCATTGTTGCTTCTCCAGGTCAACGGGACAATCAGCGGGACAATGAGCGGGACAGCAAGCGGCAACGTCGTTCGCAAGTCACAGTCGCACATGACGGACTTGTGACTTGTCCCGCTGGTCGCCGACAATCGACAGAACGCGAATAACAAAAAGCAAAAGCGGCCGCACACGCGCGAAGCGAGCCGCATCGACGCACAACTTGTCGTTTCATACGGAGAGTCCTGATGCATCGTTTTGTCGTCGTGGGTGGAGGTGCGGGCGGTCTCGAGCTGGCGACGCGGCTCGGCGACCGTTATGCGCGCAAGAAGAGCAATGGCGTGCCGCTCGCGCAGGTCACGCTGGTCGACCGTTATCCGACGCATATCTGGAAGCCGCTGCTGCATGAAGTGGCAGCGGGCAGCATGGACCCTTTCACGCAGGAACTCGAATATGCGGCGCAGGCGCGCTGGCATGGCTTCGAATTCCAGCAGGGCGAACTGACCGCGCTCGATCGCACCGCGAAACGCATCACGCTCGGCCGCGTGCTCGATGACGACGGCGCCGAGCTTCTTCCCGAACGCGGGCTCGAATACGACACGCTCGTCATCGCGATCGGCAGCACCACGCATTTCTTCGGCGTGAAGGGCGCGCCGGAATATTCGCTTGCGCTCGACACCGTCCAGCAGGCCGAGCGCTTTCGCAAGCGCCTCATTGCCGCCTGCATGCGCGCCGAGCATCAGGCGCACGAGCCTGTCGAGTCGAATCCCGGCACGCATGCATCGACGGAGCCGCGCATCCAGGTCGCGATCGTCGGCGGCGGCGCAACGGGTGTCGAGCTATCGGCGGAATTGCGCAATACGGCGCAAGTGCTGTCCGCGTACGGGTTGCACAAGCTCGATCCGCGTCATGACGTCGGCATCGTGCTGATCGAAGCGGGGCCGCGCATTTTGCCGGCGCTTCAGGAGCGCGTATCGACGGCGACGGCCGAACTTCTGCAAAAGCTCGGCGTGAAGCTGATGGTGGGCGAGACCGTTGCGGAGGTCGCGCCGGGTCTCGTGCGCACGGCAAGCGGCAAGACCGTGCGCGCCGATCTGACCGTGTGGGCCGCCGGCATCAAGGCGCCGCTCGTATTGAGCCAGCTCGACGGCTTGCCCGTGAACCGGCTCGGCCAGTTGCAGGTGCGCCGCACGTTGCAGACCGAAATCGACGACAACGTGTTTGCGCTCGGCGATTGCGCGGCATGTCCGTGGCCCGGCAACGAGCGCAACGTGCCGCCTCGCGCGCAGGCCGCGCATCAGCAGGCGAGCTTTCTGTTGCGCGCGTTCGGCAATAGGCTCGAAAGCCGGCCGCTGCCCGAGTTCACCTATCGCGACTTCGGCTCGCTGGTGTCGCTTGGGCACTTTAGCGCCGTCGGCAATCTGATGGGCGGCGTGATCGGCGGCAACATGCTGATCGAAGGGCTCTTCGCGCGCTTCATGTACATGTCGCTGTACCGGCTGCACATCGCGGCGCTGCATGGCTACGCGCGGATGGTGCTCGATACGTTCGCGCACTGGTTGCGGCGCACTACGCTGCCGCGCGTGAAGCTGCACTGATCGTCGGTCGATGCTTCTGCAACGGAATGCGCTTTGCGCGTATGCTTGTCCGCGGGAGTTGGCGCTTTAGCTGTCGGCTGGAGTTAGTGCTTTAGCACTTACTGCGGCCCCATGCAGAGCACTTACTCCCGTCCCATGCAGGGCGGTCGATCGGAGTTGGCTTGAATGCCTACTCTCCCGTCTCCTGCAAAAACGTTGCTTGCCTTCCTTGCCGTTCACCCTTGTCATTTCACCAAGGAGCACCGCATGCTGAAGCCAGAAGTCGACAGTCTCGTTCCCCACGTGCCCTTCGATCGGCGTACCTTCATCAAGGCGGCGCTCGGCAGCGGCTTTGCGGCGTGCGTGCTGCCCGTGTCCGCGCAGACCATCCACACCGATAGCGAAGGGCTCGATGCGGGCGAGGTCGGCATCCACTCGGGCGATACGCTGGTGCCCGCGTACCGCGCGCAGCCGAAGGGCAAGACGCATCTGCCCGTGATCATCGTGATCCATGAGATCTTCGGCGTGCACGAGCATATCGCGGATGTCTGCCGACGCTTCGCAAAGCAGGGCTATCTGGCCGTCGCGCCGAACCTGTACGTACGCCAGGGCGATCCGACAAAGTATCCGTCGATGCAGCAGCTCAACGAGGAGGTCGTGAGCAAGGTGCCCGATGCCCAGGTGCTCGCCGATCTCGACGCGACCTTCAAGTGGGCCGGCCAGCACGGCGGCGACGTGAACCGGGTTGGGGTCAACGGCTTCTGCTGGGGCGGACGCATTACGTGGCTGTACGCGGAACACAATCCGCGGCTGAAGGCGGCCGTCGCGTGGTATGGGCGCGTGGTCGGCGATCAGACGCCGATGACGCCCGCCAATCCGATCGACCGCGTATCGGATCTACAGGTGCCCGTGCTCGGGCTGTATGGGCGGAGGACCAGAGCATTCCCCAAGATTCGCTGGAAAAGATGAAGCAGGCGATCGCGCAAGGGCCGCAGGCGGGGCGGGGGGCGCAGTTCGTCGTCTACGACGACGCGGGGCATGCGTTTTTTGCCGACTATCGGCCGAGTTACCGGCAGGCCGATGCCGAGGATGGCTGGAAGCGGGCGCTCGCGTGGTTCAGGCAGCATGGCGTCGGCTGATTGTGCTGTTGCGTCACAAGTGCGGATTTCACGCGATCGTGTTGCGGCCGCATTGCGGTAACGTTGAATTCCTTTGCAAGTCGGTTTGATGCTGTTGCCGCGGGCTGTCCGGTCGTCTTTTACAGCCGTGACAAAGTTGTTTCCAAAAGGTATTCAGTGCGGACTTCGGGTCCGCTCTTTCCGCTTGCTCGTCGGACTGTGCTCGCCTTGGGTGCGGGCGCGCCGCGCAGATACTGGCGACGCGCCTCGCTGACCAAGGCAAAAGCGCCGTGGTCAGCGAACGGCTAGCGATGGATCAAGGATTGGCGCCCGTCGCCACCGGCCGCGCCGGATCGGAACTCCATTCGCTCCACGACCCCGGATACAGCGCTGCGCCGTGCAGTCCCGCAACCTCCATCGCGAGTGCGTTGTGGCACGCGGTGACGCCCGAGCCGCATTGCAGCACGACGTGCTCGGCGGCTACGCCCGGGATGACGGCGCTGAATTCGTCACGCAGTGTATGCGCCGACTTGAAGCGGCCGTCCGCGGTCAGGTTGTCCTTGAAGTAGCGGTTGCGCGCGCCCGGAATGTGGCCGCCGACGCGGTCCAGCGTTTCATTCTCGCCGCGATAGCGGTCCGCGGCGCGCGCGTCGATCAGCACGCGCTCACGCGTGCCGAGGTTGCGCTCGACGGCCTGCGCGTCGACGGTCACGGCAAGCGGGGCGCCCGCCTTGAAGTCGCCCGTGACTTTGGGCGGCGCGTCCTGCGTCAACGGCTGGCCAGCCGCTTGCCACGCCGGAAGCCCACCGTCGAGCAGCGCGACGGAATCGTGACCCAGCCAGCGCAGCAGCCACCACAGACGCGCGGCGTACATGCCGCCCTGCTCGTCGTAGGCAACCACCTGCTGGCCTTGCTTGAGGCCGAGTTCGGCGAGACGGTCGACGAGCTTCTGACGATCCGGCAACGGGTGGCGCCCATTGGTGCCCGTCTTCGGGCCCGACAGATCGCGGTCGAGGTGCAGATAGTGCGCGTGTGGCAGATGGCCCGCCGCGTAGGCCTTTTCGCCGGCGTCGGTGTCGGCGAGATCGAAGCGGCAATCGGCGATGAAGACGCTGCCCGGCGCGGCAGCCAGACGTTCAGCGAGATTATCGGCCGAGATCAGCGTGGTGTAGTGAGTGTGTGGCATGACGGCTCCTGAGAGACTGGCATCGGCAGCGCCGAACGATATGGGTAGTCTAAACAAAAAAAGACGGGCCGAAGCCCGTCTTCCTTTGCCGATAGCCGACCGACGAATGCTCAGACCGTGCCGAGCTGGCGCCGCAGAAACTCGTGGAAGTGCTGCATGCCGTCTTCCATCGGGCTCTGATACGGACCGACCTGCGATTCGCCGCGCTCCAGCAGCGCGCGGCGTCCGGCATCCATGCGCTCGGCGATTTCGTCGTCTTCACGCGCCGTTTCCATGTAGGCGGCGCGCTCGGCCTCGACGAAGTCACGCTCGAACAGCGCGATTTCCTCAGGGTAATAGAATTCGACGACGTTGGTCGTCTTCTGCGGACCGCGCGGAATCAGCCACGACACGACGAGCACATGCGGATACCACTCGATCATGATGCCCGGGTAGTACACCATCCAGATCGCGCCGAACTCCGGCATCTTGCCTTCGCGGTAACGCAACACTTCGTCGTGCCACTTGCGGTACGTCGGGCTGCCCGGACGCGCGAGCTCGTTGTGCACGCCGACCGTCTGAACGCTGTACCACTCGCCGAACTCCCACTTCAGGTCGTCGCAATTGACGAAGCTGCCGAGGCCGGGATGGAACGGCACGACGTGGTAGTCCTCCAGATAGACCTCGATGAAGGTCTTCCAGTTGTAGTCGCACTCGTGCACTTCGACGTGATCGAACATGTAGTCCGCGAAGTCGAAGTGTTTCGCCGTGCCGAGACGCGCGAGATCTTTCGCGACATCGCGGCCCTGTGATTCGAACAGCAGGCCGTTCCAGCTTTGCAACGGCGTGGCCCCGAGGTTGAGGCAGGGATTGTCGGCGAAATGCGGCGCGCCGAGCAGCTGACCGTTCAGATCGTACGTCCAGCGATGCAGGGGACAGACGATGTTCTCCGTCTGCCCGCGGCCGTTCAGCATGATCGCCTGGCGGTGCCGGCACACGTTCGACAGCAGTTCGATTTGCGACTGCTGATTGCGAACGAGCACGCGCCCCTCGCTTTCGCCTGGCAAGGCAAAATAGTTTCCCGCTTCGGGAACCATGAGTTCGTGCCCGACGTAGCGAGGACCTTTCTTGAAGAGTATTTCGAGTTCGCGCTGGTGAAGCGCCTGGTCAAAGTAAGCCGTGACTGGCAGCTGGCTGTGGATAGCCTTCAGCTGCAATGCATTGCTCAGATTGGACATTCCCACTCCCGATGAAGACGTGAAAGCAGTGAACAACCCAACCATCGAAGATTCGATTTAGGGAGCCCGCGATTATACCCGTTTCCCCCTCCTTGGGGCGCTTAAGTACCTGATTTGGGTTAAAAATGTCGTCGAAGTTCGCGATTTGTGGCGCGAAACGCTGGATTTTTTTCTGCCGACAGAAGTGTTGCGCAAGCGTCGCGCCTGCCCCGATTGGTGCGCTTACAGGTCGAGAAGGTTCCTTTTGCCGTAGAATGTCCGACTTGTTTTAATTTTGCGACGATTCATGGCGAAGACCGCACCGACCGAGACGACGGGTTTGTCCCCCGCCAGCGCCGAAGGTTCCGACCAGACCCCGCTGCCCGAGAGCTACGAGGCGGCGCTGGCTGAGCTGGAAGGGCTCGTCGGGAGGATGGAAGGCGGCAGCCTCAACCTGGAAGAGTCGCTGGCAGCTTATCGGCGCGGCGCCGCGCTCGTGGCATTCTGCCAGCAGCAACTCGAAAAGGTGGAGCAGCAGGTGCGCGTCCTGGATGGCGAGACGCTCAAGCCGCTTCCCGTGAACACAGCAGGTACAACCGCTGCCGACAGCGGAGACGATCTATGACATTCGAACAATGGATGCGCTCGGTGCTGGACCGCGTAGAGAGCGCACTCGAACAATACTTGCCGGCGACGTCGACGGAGCCTGCAAAGCTGCATGAAGCGATGCGCTATGCCGTACTTGGCGGCGGCAAGCGGGTGCGCCCGCTGCTGTGCCACGCGGCGGGCGAGCTGACGGACGCGAAGGCCGGGAGCCTCGAAGCGGCGTCGGCGGCGCTCGAAATGATCCACGTCTATTCGCTCGTTCACGATGACATGCCGTGCATGGACGACGACGAACTGCGCCGCGGCAAGCCCACCGTGCACGTCAAGTATGACGAAGCGACGGCGCTGCTGGTCGGCGACGCGCTGCAGTCGCAAGCTTTCGTTGCGCTGACATCGGATGTGCTCGCGCCCGCGCAGCAGGCCGCGCTGGTGCGCGAACTGGCGCTCGCGAGCGGCTCGGTCGGCATGGCGGGCGGCCAGGCGATCGATCTCGCAAGCGTCGGACAAACGCTGACGCGCCCGCAGCTCGAAACGATGCACCGCCTGAAGACGGGCGCGCTGCTGCGCGCGGCCGTCCGGATGGGGGCACTGACGGGTGGAACGCCCGATGCAAACACGCTGCAGGCGCTCGACGCCTATTCGGCTGCCGTCGGCCTTGCGTTTCAGGTCGTCGACGACATTCTCGACGTCACGACGGATTCCGCGACGCTCGGCAAGACGGCCGGCAAGGACGCAAAGGACGGCAAGCCGACCTATGTGTCGATCATTGGGCTCGACGCGTCGCGCGCGCTGGCTGCGCAACTGCGCAGCGACGCGCACGATGCCCTTGCTCCCTTCGGCGCCCGCGCACAGCGGCTCGCCGAGCTGGCTGATCTCGTGGTGAACCGGGTCAGCTGAAGTGGCTGTAACGCGAAAGCCCGCCGCCCGCACAAGCGTATTCGGGTGTGCGCGAACGAAGTGCGGGCGCGTAAGTTTTCCTACAATGGAACGACGATGTACGACTTGCTGAAAACCATTGACGACCCCGCGGACCTGCGCCGCCTCGATCGCCGCCAGTTGCAACCGCTTGCCGACGAGTTGCGTGCCTTCGTGCTCGACAGCGTATCGCAGACGGGCGGCCACCTGTCGTCCAATCTCGGTACGGTCGAACTGACAATCGCGCTGCACTACGTGTTCGACACGCCGCGCGACCGCATCGTCTGGGATGTGGGTCATCAGACCTATCCTCACAAGATCCTGACGGGCCGCCGCGACCAGATGTCGACGCTGCGCCAGCTCGGCGGCATCTCGGGCTTCCCGCGCCGCGACGAGTCGCCATACGACACGTTCGGCACCGCGCACTCGAGCACGTCGATTTCGGCGGCGCTCGGCATGGCGATCGGCAGCAAGCTGCGCGGCGAAGACCGCTTCGCGATCGCCGTGATCGGCGACGGCGCGATGACGGCGGGCATGGCCTTCGAGGCGATGAACAACGCCGGCGTCGAAGACGACGTGCCGCTGCTCGTCATCCTCAACGACAACGACATGTCGATTTCGCCGCCCGTGGGCGCGCTGAATCGCCATCTTGCGCGTCTGATGTCGGGCCGCTTCTACGCAGCGGCGCGCGCGGGCGTCGAACGCGTGCTGCGCCACGCGCCGCCCGTGCTCGACCTCGCGCGCAAGCTCGAAGAACACGCGAAGGGCATGATCGTCCCGGCCACGCTGTTCGAAGAGTTCGGCTTCAACTACATCGGACCGATCGACGGCCACGATCTCGATTCGCTGATCCCGACGCTGCTGAATATCAAGGAATTGCGCGGCCCGCAATTCCTGCACGTCGTCACGAAAAAAGGCCAAGGCTACAAGCTCGCCGAGGCCGATCCCGTGCTGTACCACGGTCCTGGCAAGTTCAATCCGGCCGAAGGCATCAAGCCGTCGACGACGCCCGCCAAGAAGACCTATACGCAGGTCTTCGGCGAATGGCTGTGCGACGCGGCGGAACTCGATTCGCGCGTGGTCGGCATCACGCCCGCGATGCGCGAAGGCTCGGGCATGGTCGAATTCGAAAAGCGCTTCCCGGATCGCTACTACGACGTCGGCATCGCCGAGCAGCACGCGGTGACGTTCGCAGGCGGCCTCGCGACGGAAGGGCTGAAGCCCGTCGTCGCGATCTACTCGACGTTCCTGCAACGCGCGTACGACCAGCTGATCCACGACGTCGCGCTGCAGAATCTGCCCGTTGTGTTCGCAATCGATCGCGCTGGCCTCGTCGGCGCGGACGGCGCGACGCACGCGGGCGCCTATGACCTCGCGTTCCTGCGCTGTATCCCGAACATGACGGTGATGGCGGCATCGGACGAAAACGAATGCCGTCAGATGCTGTACACGGCGCTTCAGCAGCCGAACCCGACGGCCGTGCGTTATCCGCGCGGCGCGGGCACGGGGGTCGCGACGGTCAAGCAGATGGCCGCGATTCCGCTCGGCAAGGGCGAAGTGCGCCGCGAGACGTCGCAGCCGGCGGGCAAGCGCATCGCGATTCTCGCGTTCGGCACGATGGTCGCGCCGGCGCTGGCAGCAGCGGAGCAGCTCGACGCGACGGTCGCCAACATGCGTTTCGTGAAGCCGCTCGACGCCGGCCTCGTGCGCGAGCTGGCCGAGAGCCACGACGTGATCGTCACGGTCGAAGAGGGCTGTGTGATGGGCGGCGCGGGCTCCGCGTGCGTGGAAGCCATGATGGAGAGTGGGGTTATCCGGCCCGTACTACAATTGGGGCTTCCCGATCGCTTCATCGATCATGGAGATCCGGCCAAGCTGCTCGCCTCGTGTGGCCTCGATGCCGCGGGTATCGCGAAGTCCATCCGCGAGCGATTTGTGGAGCACGCAAGCGGCAAGTCGGTGAAACGCGTCGCTTAACATGGCGGGCCGCCGGAACGAATAAGCGGCCCGTTGCATCTACTCCAATATGAATCGGCGGGTCGCGTATCCGCTGGGCTCCGCCGGCGCAAGCCGGCGGTTGTCGTTTTGCGCATCGATTCGCGCTGTCAGTTGAGGATAAGAACATGAACCAGATGAACCCCGCCTTCGTGATGCCCGACGTGCAAAGCACGGTCGACACCCGCCAGATTCCGATTCAGCGGGTCGGCGTGAAGGCGGTGCGTCATCCGTTGACGGTCCGCACGCCGGACGGCAACGTTCAGCCGACCGTCGGCACGTGGAATCTCGATGTCCATCTGCCCGCCGAGGTGAAGGGCACGCACATGTCGCGCTTCGTCGCGCTGCTCGAAGAGAACAAGGCGCCGCTCGATGCGTCCGCGTTCCGCGCGATGCTCGCGTCGATGCTCGACAAGCTCGAGGCGCCGGCGGGTCGTATCCAGGTGTCGTTCCCGTACTTCGTCAACAAGACGGCGCCCGTGTCGGGCGTGCAAAGTCTGCTGGACTACGAAGTGACGCTCACGGCCGATTCGCGCAACGGCGCGACGCGTCTGTTCCTGAAAGTGCTGGTGCCCGTGACGAGCCTGTGCCCGTGCTCGAAGAAGATCTCGGAGTACGGCGCGCACAACCAGCGCTCGCATGTGACGATCGACGCCGAGCTGGTCGACGATATGCCCGTCGAAGATCTGATCCGTATCGCCGAAGACGAGGCGTCGTGCGAGCTATGGGGCCTGCTCAAGCGTCCCGACGAAAAGTTCGTGACCGAGCGCGCGTATGAGAATCCGAAGTTCGTCGAAGACCTGGTGCGCGACGTCGCAACACGTTTGAATGAAGATCGGCGGATCGTCGCGTATGTGCTCGAAGCGGAGAACTTCGAGTCGATCCACAATCACAGCGCGTATGCGGTGATCGAGAACGACAAGCGCAAGGCCTGACCGCTTCGCTGCCTTCAACAGGCAAACGGCCGCTCAGCGATGAGCGGCCGTTTTACATTGTGTTATGCACCTCGCGGCGGCGACACCGTTGTCGGCTTTGCGAGGAAAGCGCCTCAGCGCGCCAGCGACGACAGGTCCCAGCGCGGCTTCACGGTGAACGCGTAATCGTTCGCGGCCTGCGCGGGCCAGCGTTGCAGCCGCAGCGCGCCCGCGAGCGCGATCATCGCGCCGTTGTCGGTGCACAGCGACAGGTCCGGGTAATGCACGTCGAAGCCGCGCTTCTTTGCCGCCGCGGACAGCGCCTCGCGCAACTGCCGGTTCGCGCCGACGCCGCCCGCCACCACGAGACGCTTGAGCTTCGTCTTCTTCAGCGCGGCGAGCGACTTCGCGGCCAGCACGTCGACGGCTGCGTCGACGAAGCCGCGCGCGAGATCGGCCTTGGCCTGCTCGCAGACATTGCTTCCGAGCTTCTTCACGTGCGTCAGCACGGCCGTCTTAAGGCCGCTGAAGCTGAAATCGAGGTCGCCCGAGTGGAGCATCGGACGCGGCAGCACGACCGCGCCCGGCGTGCCGAATTCCGCGAGCCGCGACACTTCCGGTCCGCCCGGATAGCCGAGGCCGAGCAGCTTCGCGGTTTTGTCGAAGGCTTCGCCGGCGGCGTCGTCGAGTGTTTCGCCGAGCGTCTCGTAGACGCCCACGTCGGTGACGCGCATCAGTTGCGTATGGCCGCCCGACACGAGCAGCGCGACGAACGGAAACGGCGGCGGCGCGTCGACCAGCAGCGGCGACAGCAAATGCCCTTCCAGGTGATGAATGCCGATGGTCGGCTTGTTCCACGCCATCGCGAGCGAATTGGCGATGCTCGCGCCGACCAGCAGCGCGCCGGCGAGCCCCGGACCTTGCGTATAGGCAATCGCGTCGATGTCGCCGCGCGCGGCGCCCGAGCGCTCCAGCACCTCTTCGAGCAGCGGCAGCGCGCGCCGGATATGGTCGCGCGATGCCAGCTCCGGCACCACGCCGCCGTATTCGCGATGCATCGCGATCTGCGAATGCAGCGCGTGCGCTAGCAGGCCGCGCTCGGTGTCGTAGAGCGCGAGGCCGGTTTCGTCGCAGGAGCTTTCTATGCCGAGAACGAGCATGATTGAACGCCAGTCGGAGACAGTCGGGGCGCCCGGTGAGCGGCGCCCGAAACATCAAAAAGGAACCTGAAAGTATAGCAGCGCGGGCGTTGCGGTGCCGGAGCCGCCCCCTCGCGCCGGTTACAATGCAGCCCCATGGAATCCTTCGATATCGCCGTAATCGGCGCGGGCGCGGCGGGCATGATGTGCGCATCGGTGGCGGGTCAGCTCGGCCGGCGCGTCGTGCTGATCGACCACGCGGTGCGGCTCGCCGAAAAGATCCGCATCTCGGGCGGCGGCCGCTGCAACTTCACGAATCTGTACGCTGGGCCCGCGAATTATCTGTCGGCGAATCCGCATTTCTGCCGCTCCGCGCTGGCGCGCTACACGCCGCGCGATTTCATGGCGCTGCTCAAGCAATATCGCGTGACGTGGCACGAAAAGCACAAGGGCCAGCTGTTCTGCGACCAGTCGAGCGACGCCGTCATCGACGTGCTGAAGAGCGAATGCGACGCCGGCAACATCGCGTGGCGTCGGCCCCTCGCCGTCGAGCAGGTGCGCCATGCCGATTCCGATGGCTTCACGCTGGATACGCACGCCGGTCCGATCCACGCCCGCGCGCTCGTCGTCGCGACGGGCGGCCTGTCGATTCCGAAGATCGGCGCAACGGATTTCGCCTATCGTCTCGCGAAGCAGTTCGGACACAAGCTGATCGACACGCGGCCGGCTCTCGTGCCGCTTACGTTTGCTCCCGCCGACTGGCAGCCGTTTTCGGAGCTTTCGGGCGTCTCGCTGGAAGTGCATCTGGCGACGGGCGCGAAGAAGTCGGGCGGCGAGTTCGTCGAAGACCTGCTGCTCACGCATCGCGGACTGTCCGGTCCCGGCGTGCTGCAGATTTCGAGCTACTGGCAGCCGGGCGAGCCCGTGCACATCAACTTGCTACCGGAGCAGGACGCCGTTGCCGCGCTGCTTGAGGCGAAAAGCGCGACAAAGCGGCAGATCGCGAACCTGCTCGCCGAATGGGTGCCGACACGCCTCGCGCACGTCTGGCTGCAAACGCACGGCGTGCCCGCCGAAGCGCGTCTTGCCGATCTGCCCGACAAGGCATTGCGGCGGGTCGGCGAGGCACTATCGCGCTGGACCCTCACGCCGAACGGCACGGAAGGGTACAAGAAAGCCGAGGTGACGCGCGGCGGCATCGATACGCGGGAGCTGTCGTCGGCGACGATGATGAGCGCGCGCATGCCCGGTCTGTACTTCATCGGCGAGGCCGTCGACGTGACCGGCTGGCTCGGCGGATACAACTTCCAGTGGGCGTGGGCATCGGGCGTCGCGGCAGGCCAGGCGGCCGCCGAATACGTCGGAACGCACGGTCAGGCACTCGCAAAATGAGGGCTTGACACCGTCATACGATTGTGCGAAACACCTGCTATACTTTCCCTTCTTTGCCAAGCTCCGTTATTGAAAGATGACGACTATCCGCGTAAAAGAAAACGAGCCTTTTGAAGTCGCGATGCGCCGCTTCAAGCGCACGATCGAAAAGAACGGCCTGCTGACCGAACTACGTGCGCGCGAGTTTTACGAGAAGCCGACGTCTGAGCGCAAGCGGAAAAAGGCGGCTGCGGTGAAGCGCCATTTCAAGCGCCTGCGCAGCCAGCAATTGCCCAAGAAGTTTTACTGATTCAACATGAAGTCGCGGCTCTCGCCCAATGTTTCCGCGAAAGCAGCGGCTCACACAAGGTGACGGCGCGCAAGCGTGCCGGCGCTGCGGCAACCGGCCTCGAACGGTCCCAAACGGCCCCAGGCCGGTTCGGTCAGAGTTCCGTAAGGCCGCATCCAGATGCGCGAATTCAGCGAATTCACTGTGTATCTGGACCAACCCGGGTTCCAGCCCGGGTACTAACCCGCTTGAGGAACGATCCCAAGCGGGTTTTTGCGCTCTGCACGGCGTCTTCACCCGCTTTTTTAACTCCACGCATTCAGGTGAACGATGAGTCTCAAGGTCCGAATCAATGACGACATGAAAGCAGCGATGCGCGCGCGCGAAACCGAGCGCCTCGGCACGATCCGGCTGCTGCTCGCTGCCATCAAGCAGCGTGAAGTCGACGATCGCGTGGAACTGGACGACGCCGGCGTAACGGCCGTCATCGACAAGATGATCAAGCAGCGCAAGGATTCGATCGCCCAGTTCGAAACGGCCGGCCGCGCCGATCTCGTCGAAAAGGAACAGGCCGAACTGGCCGTGCTGAGCGCCTATATGCCCGAGCAATTGTCGGACGCGGAAATCGCCGCCGAAGTGCAGACGGCCGTCGCGCAGGTCGGCGCCGCCGGTCCGCAGGACATGGGCAAGGTGATGGGCGTGCTGAAGCCGAAGCTCGCCGGCCGCGCCGACATGACGGCCGTGTCCGCGCAGGTCAAGGCCGCGCTGTCGAAATAAGCCGGCCCCCGGTTTCGCCGTGCGTGCATGCTCTCTCGCGGCTGCGCGCACGGCGGGCGTGTCTTGCGCCGGTGCCTTACCCCTGTGCCCCACTCCTTTTAAGGCCGCGTCTCCACTGTGATTCCGCATTCCTTCCTGCAAGACCTGCTGAACCGCGTCGATATCGTCGACGTGGTCGGCCGGTATGTGCAGTTGAAAAAGGGTGGCGCGAACTTCATGGGACTCTGTCCGTTTCACAACGAAAAGAGCCCTTCGTTCACCGTTAGTCCGACTAAGCAGTTCTATCACTGCTTCGGCTGCGGCGCGCATGGCACGGCCATCGGCTTTCTCATGGAGCACGCCGGGCTGTCGTTTCCCGAAGCCGTCAACGAGCTGGCCCAATCCGTCGGCCTTACCGTGCCGCAGGAGCCCGCGCCGATGCGCGGCGGCTCGGGCGGCGGCGGTTCGGCAGGCGAAGGCTACGCGCCCGCCGTATCGAAGGCCGTGACGACGGCGCTGACCGACGTGATGCAGACGGCCAACGACTTCTACCGCACACAGCTGCGCGGCGCGCCGAACGCGATCCAGTACCTCAAGAAGCGTGGTCTGACGGGCGAAATCGCGAAACGCTTCGGCCTCGGCTACGCGCCCGACGGCTGGCAGAACCTCGAAGCGGCATTCTCCAACTATCGGGACGACGCCCTCGTCGAAGCGGGTCTCGTGATCGTCAGCGAGAAGTCCGATGCTCAGGGCCAGAACCGGCGCTACGACCGCTTCCGCGAACGCGTGATGTTCCCGATCCGCAACGTGAAAGGCCAGGTGATCGGCTTTGGCGGACGTGTGCTCGACGGCGGCGAACCCAAGTATTTGAATTCGCCGGAAACGCCTTTATTTAACAAAGGCAGCGAGCTGTATGGCCTGTTCGAGGCGCGGCTCGCGATTCGTGAACAGGGCTACGTGCTGGTCGTCGAAGGTTATATGGACGTGGTTGCGCTCGCGCAGCTGGGCTTCGAGAACGCCGTCGCGACGCTGGGCACGGCCTGCACGCCGATTCATGTGCAGAAACTGATGCGCCAGACGGATACGGTGGTGTTCAGTTTCGACGGCGATTCGGCGGGCCGCCGCGCCGCGCGCCGCGCGCTCGACGCATGTCTTCCGCATGCCGCCGACAACCGCACGATCCGCTTCCTGTTCCTGCCCGCGGAGCACGACCCGGACAGCTACGTCCGCGAATTCGGCGCCGATGGCTTCGCCGAGCAGGTGCGCCGCGCAATGCCGCTGTCGCAGTTCCTGCTGAACGAAGTGCTGGCGGGCAAGGAACTGGATCAGCCGGAAGGCCGCGCGCGGGCGCTCTTCGACGCGAAGCCGCTCTTGCAGATGCTGCCCGCAAACGCTTTGCGCGCGCAGATCATGCATATGTTCGCCGACCGGCTCGACGTGCCGTTCGAGGAAGTGGCCGCGCTATGCGAAGTCGATGCGCGGATCGCGGCCGTAGCACGCAGCGCGCCTGCCCGCAAAGATCGCCGCAGCGTCACGGGCATCGAGCAGCGGGCGCTGCGGAATCTGGTGATGCATCCGCGCATCGTCGCGGCGCTCGACGAAGAAGAGGAGCAGGCGCTGCTACAGGTCACGCGGCACGGCGAACTGTTCGAGGAAGTCACGACGCACGCGCGCGGGCTGGGCGACACGGCGGAATTTCAGTTGTTGTCCGATCTGTTGCGAAACGGGGCCAACGCCCCCACCTTCGAGGAAATCTTCCGCGAAATTCTGGACTATGATGAAAACGTCCGGGATCTGCTGTTGAAGAATCCCGAGGACGCGACGGTCGCCGAAGAGCGGCGTGAGCACGAGCGCCTTGCCGGTGAGGAATTGAAAGCGGCAATTTTGAAGATGCGCTATGACGCGTATTGCGAGCGGCTGGATCAATTGTCGCGTCAGTCGAGGCACACCCCCGAGGAGTTTTCGGAGTTGACGGAGCTGATGAAAAAGCGCGCTGACATGAAGCGTCAGCTCGGACAGTGAAAGGGAAGGGCTGAAACCCGGGTGCTATAATAAAAGGTTCTCAGCGGTTTTGTTTTCCAGGCAAAGGCGATAAAAGGCGATTGCAATGGTAAAGACTACAGGCGGAAAAAGAGCGACAGGCAAAGGCTCGGAGGAGCCGAAAAAGACCACCAGGGTCAGCGCAGCCAGGCCGGCTTCTTCCGCCAGAAAGGCGTCTGCCGAAACCGCCACGCCAGTAGCCCGGAAGAAAGCCTCGACCTCTTCAGCCGCGAGAGCGGCATCGGTGACATCGAAGTCGGTGGCGTCGGTAGCGAAGCGGCAAGGAGTCAGAAGCGAAAGGGAAGCGGATGTCGCGCAGGACGATGCGGCTCCCCGCGAGTCTTTGGTATCCACGGTTCAACCGGCTGTTGTCCAGCAGCCGGCAGTCGAGACTACAGCCGGTATGGCGAACTCCATGACGAAAAAGCTGAACGAAGTATCCGTCGATGACGACGCAACCCAGAGCGAAGAAGCAGCTGCAACCCCCGCTCCGGGCAAAGGCGAAAAGGCCAGGGCACGCGACCGCCGCGCAAAGGAAAAGGCGCTGCTCAAGGACGCGTTCGCGTCTTCGCAGCCTGGCACCGTCGAGGAGCTTGAAGAGCGTCGCTCGAAGCTGCGTGCGCTGATCAAGCTCGGCAAGGAGCGCGGCTTCCTGACCTATGGCGAGATCAACGACCACCTCCCGGACAACTTCACAGAAACCGAGGCGATCGAAGGCATTATCAGCACGTTCAACGATATGGGTGTCGCCGTCTACGAGCAGGCGCCCGATGCCGAAACGCTGCTGCTGAACGACAACGCACCCAACGCTTCGTCGGACGATGAAGTGGAAGAGGAAGCGGAAGTCGCGCTTTCCACTGTCGACTCCGAATTCGGCCGCACGACCGACCCGGTACGTATGTACATGCGCGAGATGGGCACCGTCGAGCTGCTCACGCGCGAAGGCGAAATCGAGATCGCAAAGCGCATCGAAGACGGCTTGAAGCACATGGTGATGGCCATCTCCGCGTGCCCGACCACGATCGCCGATATTCTCGCGATGGCTGAGCGCGTCGCGAATGAAGAGATCCGCATCGACGAGCTCGTCGACGGCCTGATCGACGCGAACGCAGAAGACGCGGACGGCTTCTCCGAACAGGAAGCCGAAGCGATCGAAAACGAAGACGAAGAAGCGGAAGAAGACGAGGACGAAGAAGAGGAAGACGACGATGGCGCCGCGCAAGCGACGGCCAACGCCGCGCAGCTCGAGGAACTGAAGCGCCTGTCGCTCGAAAAATTCGCGCTGATCAGCGAATGGTTCGACAAGATGCGCCGCGCGTTCGAGAAGGAAGGCTACAAGTCCAAGTCCTACCTGAAGGCGCAGGAAACGATTCAGGACGAGCTGATGATGATCCGCTTCACCGCGCGCACCGTCGAGCGTCTGTGCGACACGCTGCGCGCGCAGGTGGACGAAGTGCGCCAGGTCGAGCGTCAGATCCTGCATACGGTGGTCGACAAGTGCGGCATGCCGCGTGCCGAGTTCATCGGGCGTTTCCCGGGCAACGAGACGGACCTCGAATGGGCGGACAAGATCGTCGCCGAGAACCACTCGTACAGCGCGATCCTGTCGCGTAACGTGCCCGCTATCCGTGAACAGCAGCAGCGTCTGCTGGACTTGCAGGCGCGCGTCGTGCTGCCGCTGAAGGACCTGAAGGAAACCAACCGCCAGATGGCGGCGGGCGAACTGAAGGCGCGTCAGGCGAAGCGCGAGATGACGGAAGCGAACCTGCGTCTCGTGATCTCGATTGCGAAGAAGTACACGAACCGTGGCCTGCAGTTCCTCGACCTGATCCAGGAAGGGAATATCGGCCTGATGAAGGCGGTGGACAAGTTCGAATATCGCCGCGGCTACAAGTTCTCGACGTACGCGACGTGGTGGATCCGCCAGGCCATTACGCGCTCGATCGCGGACCAGGCGCGCACGATCCGTATTCCGGTGCACATGATCGAAACGATCAACAAGATGAACCGCATCTCGCGTCAGATTCTGCAGGAAACGGGCCTTGAGCCCGATCCCGCGACGCTGGCCGAGAAGATGGAGATGCCGGAAGACAAGATCCGCAAGATCATGAAGATCGCGAAAGAGCCGATCTCGATGGAAACGCCCATCGGCGACGACGACGATTCGCATCTCGGCGACTTTATCGAAGACACGAACACGGTCGCGCCGTCCGACGCCGCGTTGCACGCGAGCATGCGCGATGTCGTGAAGGACGTGCTCGATTCGCTGACGCCGCGCGAAGCGAAGGTGCTGCGCATGCGTTTCGGCATCGAAATGAGCACGGACCATACGCTGGAAGAAGTCGGCAAGCAGTTCGACGTGACGCGTGAGCGTATCCGGCAGATCGAGGCGAAGGCGCTGCGCAAGCTGCGTCACCCGAGCCGCTCGGACAAGCTGAAGTCGTTCCTCGAAGGCAACTGATCGAGGCGCGTTCGGTGGCCGCTCGCTGACCTGATCTGCGCATGGGGCTTCCCGATCGCTTTGTTCAGCGAAGCGATCACGGAAGCCCTTTTTTCGTGTAGTATGTCGGCCAATCAACGAACAGGCCCGGCCTTCAGACCGGGTCTTTTTGTTGGTTCCCTCCTGCTTCCGTCGTGAAGCATCGTTGGGCCGGACGCCGTGCTGGTTGCAGGCAGCGGACTCATAATCCGCCTCCGAAAGGACACCGTGGGTTCGAATCCCACCCGGCCCACCAAAGGTTTGCGGGCGATAACGATCCGTAAAAAGATTTCCGCAACCGTAGATCATTTCCGCAATTCAGCTTCAGGCTCGTGCACGTCTCGCTTTCCGCGATGGCAACGATTATCTCGTCCCGAATGCGATGTGTAGCGCAGCCCGCTATATCGGCTTGCATTGATGCGGGAACCCGTGCTTACCGATCGATTCGCGCGCGACCTGGATTTAGTTCTTATCGCCCTGGAGAAACAATCTTTGTCGAGGCCGTCAATCATAAGATAGATGGTCATCTCATTCGCTCGATGCTAGCGGATGCAATCAGGCTTGGCTTCACTGCGAACGCGGACATGGTGCGCCCTTGATCAACGCACGACTGCGATTCATCCTAGGCGGAAAAGTCGCAACGGGCGTCGATCGGATTGGCCTGAAAACCAAACTGCACAAGGTAATTGACCGGGCGCTGGCCGAGAAAGCGCATTCGTCGACGCCGAGCCGTACCCGGCATTGCTGAACAGTCTGCTGATCGATGAGCTGTCGCGGACATTGCCGACGATCAAGAACGCGCCTAGACCGTCGACGAGGCGGCTGTGGTATGCCGCATTGGCGCCGCTCGGCGGCGCGAAGGCGTGAAGCATACCGATCTGCGCGGACGAGGCGAACGACATGGGATTTAAACGCTCCGGTAAATCGAGCGTGGGCCCGTCGCAGCTTACGTCCCGGTCAGCAATGCTTACCTCTCGTGTATCAGCCTTGTAACGAAATGTGACGACGCAGGGATGCGGTGATGGATTCAGGCACAGAAACACGTATTCATCAGTGTAACTACCAATAATCATATCAACTGGAAGCGGTGCCACTCCGGTATATCGGTAATACGTACCTATAAATGTCGACCCTCGCCATCAACGCGCTTCATTTTGGCGAAAATTTGCGTATCAGACCTGTAACAATTTGTGACATACCGGCATTTTCGCGATCGTCTGCGAACGCGAATTTTTTTGCGACGATTCGCTTCGCCAATAATTGGATCGAGCCTTACCGAAGGCCGAATTGCCTCGAAAACGAACCATCACCGCAACGCTGCCTTGGGCGTTTCCTCAGACTTTTTCTGTTCGCCTCCCCACATTAATGTCCGCGCGACTCGCGACCGCCGAGGCTCTACCAATATTCACTTGTGAAACATTCGTCGTGGCCGACGCATCAAGAGGTCGTTCATTTAGCTGAATGAACCAATGCCAGCAAGACTTTCGCTAACGATGGCACCGTTCTGGCTATATGTCCCGCACCGGCGACGCACATGATTCTGGCAACAACAGCGTCCGGATTGCGGTGCCACAGAACAGCTGACGGGGGAGTTTGGTTCTGCGGCGCCGGAAAACTTCGGTACTTCCGGTTTTGTTTGCCGATGGTAGCGAAGTTCAAGGAACTGCGATGCCTGTCTGGATCGGCATTCGGTTCCCGAAGAGAGTGGCGTTGGGGAGGGGGCGGGCTGGAGTGCATTGTCGAGGCGATGTGCTCCAGCACCGAACCGGTCAGCCAGGCCAAAACCGGCTGTGCAGTTTGCAGCCTTCACCAATGTCCGATCCCGCAGTACCGGTTAGTTGTCGTGGTATGGACAGTCGGCGACGTCCAGTGTCGAAGCGGCCGTAAGGTGAATCATCGACGTCCATAGTGCAATCCTCC
Source organism: Paraburkholderia diazotrophica (assembly GCF_900108945.1). Classification (GTDB taxonomy): domain Bacteria; phylum Pseudomonadota; class Gammaproteobacteria; order Burkholderiales; family Burkholderiaceae; genus Paraburkholderia; species Paraburkholderia diazotrophica. Next base: position 103,531 of record NZ_FNYE01000028.1, read on the forward strand.
CTTCGAGGGACTCCATGCATAATTTGTCCATGCCTGTCCCGTCAACGACGTGGGATTGGCGTCAGATTTGAGGGAAGTTTAGCTTCCAGTTCAGCGACGCGATCACTCAACTCGAGGATCTTTGCATTGGCTTCGTTGAGCAGACAGGCCACTGCATCGCGCTGCTTCGTAAGATCCTCGATCCGGTCACGCAGATTCCGATTGCGTCTGCGCTGTGACTGAAGTGTCTGACTTCGGGATGGTGGATGCCTGTCGACACGCGTGGCGAGATAGCGCTGAATGTCAGCGATCAGGCCAGGGAACCGCGACTTCCTCAATGCGCTGGGATCGCTGCCGGCTTCCCTGGCCACGTTGTTCTGGCTAACGGGAGTTCCTTCAGGCAGACGCTCGGGATGCCCTTGTTTCAGACGCTCGAATGCCTCGCGATACGCTGCCTCGGCCGATGGCCGCGCGCGGGAATCAATCTGGTTTGACGACATCGAAAAAACTCCTCACGCTGCGTTTCTGGGCTTCAAGTGATGCCCGCAATGGACTGCCGGGTGGCGCGTCTGCGAGCCGTTCGTCCAGATGCCGCTCCAGGGCCTTGATCTGATCAACCTTGCTTCTGTCGTACAGGACGTCAGGACAGGGCTTTCCACCCTGGCCGGCATCACCGCCGCCACAATGCGCAATGGACTCGATGCCGCCATAGGGGCATGGCTGACGGTTCGTGCATACGCCAATCAGGATCTCGCGGCACGCCACGCGGCCTTCCCTGGCGAGCTTCGTCAGCTTCTTCACATCCCTTGCGTCGATGAGCCGTACGATCTCATCTTTGCGCGCTTGCCCGTGCGGACTGACATAACGGTCTGCGGTCATGCGCACGAGTTGCCTGCCGAGGGTTTCATACAGGGTTCGCACATAGAGCGCCTGAGCATCATCTTCAAGGCGAACACGCGCATACCCGCGGCCGTAATACAGACTCATTGCGCGTGAAACGTGTTTCAGCTGGAGCTGAAGGGAAGCATCAGACACGAGACCGGATGCCTGCATGTTCACCGCCCCTGTTCGCC
>NZ_FNYE01000026.1:0-23581 GCF_900108945.1 Paraburkholderia diazotrophica
AAGAACGATCCGAAGTCGCCGATCGCGGGCATGCCGATCATCGAGGCGTACAAGGCGCGCACGGTGATCGTCAACAAGCGTTCGATGGCGGCGGGTTACGCCGGTCTCGACAACGATCTCTTCTACATGGACAAGACGATGATGGTCTTCGGCGATGCGAAGAAGGTGATCGAAGACATGGTGAAGTCCGTCGATTGATGAAGTGCGCTGCGGGCGCTTTTACACGCGCCTCGCACGCTTCATCGAGTGTCGCGATCAAGCGTCACGACAATTCACTCAGCGCGGCTTCACGCCGATGCTGCGCATGAAATCCGCGAGCCGTCTTCCCTCGACATCGGGAAACGGCTCGTGCACTTTCAGGTCGTCGATATTCGCGAGCGCGAAGTGTCGAAAGTCTCCGCGCAGCTCGCACCACGCGCCGAGCGTGAAGCGCGCGCCCCAGTACGCGAGCGCGAGCGGCCACACGCGCCGCTGAGTCGCCGCGCCGTTCCTGTCCTGATAGGCGAAGCTGACCACGTGCCGCGTGTCGATCGCGCGATGCAGCGTATCGACGATCGCGGAGACATTCCCGTCGATATGAAACGACGGCGCGAAGAACGCGAGGCGGTCGATGGTCGCGCGCTTGTCGGCGGGCATCGCCGACGCGATCTTCGCGAGCGCGCCGCGTGCGCCCGCCGCCATGCTTTCGCCGCCCCATGATTCGAGCATCCGCGCGCCGGCGGCGAGCGCCGTGAGTTCTTCGGCCGTGAAGGTGAGTGGCGGCAGGCTCGCGCTGCGGCTCAGCCGATAGCCGATGCCCGGCTCTCCTTCGATTGGCACCCCCGACAATTGCAGGTCCTGCACGTCGCGATAGACGGTGCGCAGCGACACATGCAGCCAGTCCGCCAGTTGCTGCGCGGTGGTCAGACGCCGGCCGCGCAGCAGCTCGGCGATCTGGAACAGGCGGTCGGCGCGACGGGTCATCGTGGGTGTCTCGCGGAAATAGACGGGGAATCTCCCGCGATGATAGCGCCGCACGACGCGCTCCTGTCGACGGGAGTGGGCGCTTAAACGCCTACCCCCGTCCCACGCAAGATGATGGCGGTCACGTCTGCCGATGCGTTACTCGTTGGTCTTCGAATGAAGGCCGACGCGGTTGCCTTCCGTATCGGTGAAAAAGCCGATCCAGCCGATGTCGTGCGGCAACTGCACAGCAGGGCCTTCGACCTTGCCGCCTGCGCGCTTCACGCGTTCGAGCGTCGCGTTGACGGTCGGGCGCGCGTTCAAGTAGACGAGCGAGCCTGTCGACGACGGTTCCATGGTCGGGCTCTGGACGATGCAGCCGCCCGTCGACGGTTCGTCGTAACTGAAGACGGCCATCGGCATGCCGAAGTCTTCGCGGCGCAGCGTCGTATCGAGCGCGGCCTCGTAGAAGCGGACGGCGCGCTCGAGGTCGACGGAAGGGATCTCGAACCAGGCAATGGCGCGGTTGGGTTGTGCTGACATGACGTTCTCCTGTGGATGTCTCGCCGGATGGCGCAGGAGAAGTGTGCAGGCGGGCTGCTGACACCGTTCTGTCAGTAGCGTTGAGAGAAGCCGCGAGCGATAGGCGATAAAAAGCGGGCATTGCGCCCGCTTCCACTTTCACTCGATGAGCCAGCGAAACGAGCCGGCAAAGCGAAATACGGCTTACGCTTTCGGCTCGTCGGCGGCCGGCCGCTGCCTCACGCTTCCCGCGATCAGATCGAAGCGGAACAGCCGGCATTCGAGCGCGCCGTTATACAGCGGCGTCTTCGCCGATTCGCGCAGGCGCAACTGCCCCGGCAGCTTGCGATCCGACGTCAGCACGAATGCGTGCCAGCCGGTGAAGCGCTTCTTGAGCGCATCGCCGAACGACTGGAAGAACTCCGCGATATCCTGCGTATCCGCTTCCGCGCGGCGGAAGCCGCCTTCTTCACGTCCCGTATTGCGTATCTCGCCGCGCGGGCCGCGTCCGCGCACCTCGATTCGCTCGCCATACGGCGGGTTCGCAACGAGAATGCCCGCCTCGCTGACGGGCGGCGTCATGTTGCGCGCGTCGAGTTGCTTGAGCGGCAGGGCGGGAAAACCGGCGCGCTCGAAATTCGCGCGCGCCTTCTCCAGCATGTTGTCCGAGATGTCGCTGCCGAAGATCAGCAGATCGCCACGGCCCGCGCGCGCCGCGCGCTTCGCGTCTTGCGCGGCGACCTTCAGCGCTTGCCACGCCGATACGTCGTACTGCCGGAACTTCTCGAACCCGAAGCGGCGATCGACACCCGGCGCGATGTGCAGCGCGACCTGCGCGGCCTCCGCGAGGAACGTGCCGCTGCCGCACATCGGGTCGTACAGCGGCGTGCCCGGCGTCCAGCCCGTCAGGCGCAGAATGCCCGCCGCGAGGTTTTCGCGCAGCGGAGCCGCGCCCTTGTCGAGGCGCCAGCCACGCTTGAAGAGCGGCTCGCCCGAGGTATCGAGATACAGCGTGCAGTCGGTAGCCGTCACGAACGCGAATACGCGCACGTCGGGTGAGCCCGTATCGATGCTCGGACGCGCGCCCGTCTTGTCGCGCAGACGGTCGCAGATCGCGTCCTTCACACGCAGCGTCGCGAATTCGAGGCTGCGCAGCGGCGACTTGATCGCGGTGACGTCGACGCGCAGCGTTTCGTTCGCCGAGAACCATTGTTCCCAGTGCTGTTCGAGCGCGAGCGCGTAGATATCCTGCTCGTTGCGATACGAACGATGCGCGATCTTCAGCAGCACACGGCTCGCGATGCGCGAATGCAGATTGGCGGCCATGCCGGCTGCCCAGCCGCCCTTGAAGTGCACGCCGCCGGGCACCTGCTCGCCGGCGGTGAACGGCGAGCCGTTCAGATGACGCGCGGCGATCTCGGCGAGTTCGGCGGCGAGCGCGGCTTCGAGGCCGCGCGGGCAGGGGATGAAAAATTCGAAGGACATGGAGGTTGCCGCAAGGCGTGGGGTCAAGGCGACATTGTACGCGGTCGCCTCGCGGTGCCTCGGGGTCGGGCGCGCGTGGGCGCTCGCATTGCGCGCGTCATGTCTCGTTGCGCGCGCGAGCCGGCTCAGCCCTTCGACCCCGCGCTCGTCACAGACTGCACGGAAGGCGCGGAAGGCGCCGCTGAAGCAGCAGCCGGCCCAGCCGCCGACGCCGGACACGTCACGCTCGCGCCGCGCGCCGGCGCCGCCGCGAGATTGCGCACGGCGGCTGCGATTTCCGTCGAGATCTGCTGGACCGCGCGCCGATGGCCTTCGGCGAGCGCGTCATAGCCACCGGATACCGGCTCGCCGACCACGCTGCGGCACGTCAGCACCGCCTGCGTGCGCACCGCGCGCACGCTCCATACGGCGTCGATCAGCGCGTGCGAGCCGGGCCACGACTCGAAGCGCTGCACGTTCACGCTGATGCGGTACACGGGCACGCGATCGGGATACGGCGTGCCGTACACGTCGATCGTGCCCAGCTGCTGCGTCAGCGTGCTGGACAGCGCGCGGCGGATTTCGTCGCCGGGGAGCGACGCCCAGCGCTCCTGTTCGAGCACCAGCACCTGGGTCGGGCCCGTCTGCACGACGAGCTGGTTTTTCGCCACTTGCGATGGCACGTCGACGGGCGGCACTTCGATCAGAAACGCAGGGTTGCTCGCGGTACGCACGGCATCCGGCGACGCGTCGCCGGCGGAGAGCGTATAGAAGCGGCTCGCCGGCGACGAGCACGCGGCGAGCGCCGCAAGCAGCGAGGCAGACAGCGCCAGCGCGCCAACGCGCATCGTTCGGGGGACGCGGGCAAACGTCATGGCTTGTCTCCTGATTTACCGCGCAGCAGCGATTCGGGGTGGCGTTCGAGATAGTCGGATAGCGCATTCAGCGATTGCAGCGTGCGCGTCAGCTCCTGCAGCGCCTGATGTACGTCGGATTGCATCGGCGAGTCCTGTTGCAGCGTCGCTTCCGCCGAGCCGAACGTCTGCTTCGCGGCCGCGAGCGTGTCGCGCGCCTGCGGCACGACTTCCTTGTCGAGCCGGGTGAAGAGCTTGTCGGCGTTCTTCAGCGCGGTGTTCAGGTTGTTGCCGATCTGGTCGAACGGCACCTGATCGAGCTTCTTCGCGATGTCGGCGACCTGCAGTTGCAGTTCGTCGAGCGTGTTCGGGATCGTCGGCAGCTCGATCGGATCGCGCGAAACGTCGACGGTCGCAGCGGGCGCCTTCGGGAACAGGTCGAGCGCGACATACAGCTGACCCGTCAGCAGGTTGCCCGTGCGCAGCTGGCCGCGCAGGCCGTGCTTGACGAGCGCCTGCAGCATCTTGTGGCTCTCTTGCGTACCCTGGTCGGGCACGGGCTCGCCCTTGTTGCGGCGGCGCAGGCGGTCGGGATACAGGTCCATCGTGACGGGCATCGTGAAGTTCTTCGTCTGCGGATCGTATTCGACGCCGATGTTCGTCACCTGGCCGAGCACGATGCCGCGGAAATCGACGGCCGCGCCGGGCGACAGCCCGCGCAGCGACTGATTGAAGTTCATCACGACGCGCACTGGCTCGCCGTCGGGCTCGCGCATCGCATCCCCTTCATCGGAGCCGAGGCGGAACGTCATGTTGTTCGGCGCCTGAGCACCGACGGCCTGGCCCGGCGGCGACTGGAACGCGAGGCCGCCGACGATCACCGTCGCGAGCGACTGCGTGTTCAGCTTGAAGCCGCTCGAATCGAGCCGCACATCGACGCCGCTCGCATGCCACCACCGCGAATTCGTGCCGACGTACTGATCGAACGGCGCACTCACGAACACCTGCACGGTCACGCCCGTGCCGTCCTTGTCGAGTGAGAAGCCCGTCACCTGGCCGACCTGCACGCGCCGGTAGAACACGGGCGAGCCGATGTCGATCGAGCCGAGCGATTCGCCGCGCAACGTGAACTGGCGGCCTTTCTGGTCGACGGTGACGGCGGGCGGCGATTCGAGGCCGACGAACTGTGTCTGCGTCTCCGTCGCGCGGCCGCCGTCCACGCCGATATACGCGCCCGACAACAGCGTGCCGAGCCCCGACACGCCGCTTGCGCCGATGCGCGGACGCACGACCCAGAAGCGGCTGTCCTTCACCGCGAAGTCTTCGGCTTCCTTCGTCAGCTGGACCTCGACGTTGACGCGCGAATGGTTCTTCGCGAGCCTGATCGACTTCACGAAGCCGATGTCGACGTCCTTGTACTTGACCTTCGTCTTGCCCGGCTCGAGCCCTTCCGCGCTGATGAAGGTGATCGTGATGGTCGGCCCCTTTTCGAGCACCGACTTCACCACGAGCCCGACGCCGATCAGCGCCGCGATCAGCGGAATCACCCAGACGACGGAGGGCAGCCAGCCGCGTTTCGTGACGATCTCGGGTTCGGGGACGGGCGGCTCGCTGCGCGGCGCGCCGCCCGGTGGCGTCGGCTCTTGAGGGCTATTCATGTGGTGGGTCCTGAAGTATTGCGGTTCGCGCGGGCTGCGTCGCCTGTGCCTGTGTCCACGTCGTCCCAGATGAGGCGCGGATCGAACTGCATCGACGCAATCATCGTGAGGATCACGACCGACCCGAACGCGAGCGCGCCCGGCCCCGCCGTGATGACGGCGAGCGACTTGAAGCGCACGAGCGCGACCGTCAGCGTGATGACGAAGATGTCGAGCATCGACCAGCGGCCGATGCGCTCGACGATCCGGTAGAGCTTCGTGCGCTCGAGCGGACGCCACGTCGAATGACGCTGCGCGGTGATAGTCAGAAGCGCGAGCACCGTGAGCTTGAGCATCGGCACGAGAATGCTCGCGACGAACACGATGATCGCGAGCGGCCAGTCGCCCGATGTCCAGAAGTAGACGACGCCGCTCATGATGGTGTCGTCCTCCGCGCCAAGCAGCGATGACGTGTGCATGACGGGCAGCAGGTTCGCCGGAATGTAGAGCACGGCGGCGGCGATCAGGAGCGCCCAGGTGCGCATCAGACTGTCGGGATTGCGCCGGTGCAGGACCGCGCCGCAGCGTGTGCAGAGTTGCGGCTCTTTCGAGCGCACACGCGGCTGCACGCGCGAACACGCGTGACAGGCGACGAGACCGGCGCGCGAGGCCGTCGTGTATTTCATCGGCCGGTCATCCCTGGTGCGGCGCGGCTGTGCCATCGACGCCGGGTTTGTCTGCGTCGCCTCCGGCCTGATCGGCATCGCCGTCACCATCTTCGCCATCGCGCGCGTGGCGCTCGCGCCGCGCCTGCAGTACGCCGAGACCTTCGGCGACGTCCCACAGCGTGCGCGGATCGAAGGTGACGACCACGACGAACATCAGCGTGAGCGCGCCGAACGCGAACATCGCCGCCTCGGGGATTACGCGCGCGAGACTCACCATTTTCACGATCGTCACGAGCACGCCGAGCATGAACACTTCGATCATGCCCCACGGGCGCACGAACTGGATCGCGCGCAGCACCTGATTGAAGCCGGGCGGCACGATGCCGGCGCGAATGGGGATCAGCAGATAGAGCAGCGCGGTCAGTTCGGTGAGCGGGAAAAGAAACGTCGAGCAGAACACCATCACCGCGACGATCTGCATGTCTTCGTTCCACAGCGCGACGATGGCGCCGATCAGGCTGGTCTGCGACGTGATGCCGTTGGTTTCCAGCTCAACGATCGGAAAGCCCTGCGCGATCAGAAACGTGATGAGCGCGGCCATCGTCATCGCGGTGATGCCTTCGAGCCGTCCCGACGCGCTTCCATACAGCATCGCGCCGCATCGCGGGCAGCGCGCCGTCCGCCTGCGTCCGAGGCGGGGTTTCTGGAACAGCGCGTCGCATTCGTGGCAGGCAATCAGATGGTCATGTTCCATGCAGGCGATCGGAAAACAGGAAGCGATGTGTCGTCGTGTCTGTGGTTGGACCTTACAGCCGGTTACGGCGCGACGCGTGGCTTGAAAGGGCACGCGGGACGGCGCGCGGCACGGCTTGGGGGCAATAGTATCAAAGCTCGCCGGGATGACGTCCGTCGGTGTGCGCTGACGGATGTCCGGTGAATGAACTGATGTTCGTCGGCTTGCCGTGGGCCCTGTCCGACAGATGCGGCGCACACGGGTTCAAACCGCGACAGCAAATTTCGCGCCGCATGCAAAGCCGCCAGCCAGCCGAAGCGGCTTGCGGTACGATTAGCGCCGCGAGCCGTCGGAGCCGTTGGTGCGCCGGGATTGGGCGCGGCGGAATAACGGCATCGACTGCGTCGTTTAACTTACAGGTTGGCGTCAGTTCTGTTATGGCACACACTTCTTCGCTTCGTTCGTTCTCCGCACGGGCTTCGTCGTACACGTCGACGGCCATTGCGCTGCACTGGCTGATCGCGCTGCTGATCGTCTGCGGCTTTGCGCTCGGTTGGGTGATGACGGACATCCCCGGCTTCACGCCGACCAAGCTTAAGTATTTTTCATGGCACAAATGGATCGGCGTGACTGCATTCGCGCTCGTCGTGCTGCGCCTCATCTGGCGCGCGACGCATGCCGTGCCGCCGATGCCCGCTCATATGGCCGCGTGGCAGCGCGGCGTCGCGCATGTCACGCATTTCCTGCTCTATGTGCTGATGGTCGCGGTCCCTGTGTCGGGCTATCTGTACAGCTCGGCGGCGAACGTGCCCGTCGTCTATCTCGGGCTCGTGCCGCTGCCGCGTCTGATCGCCCCCGATCCGCACCTCAAGGAAGTGCTGAAGTCGGTCCACGTCGTGCTCAATTACACGCTTCTCGGGCTTGTCGTGCTGCACATGCTGGCGGCCATCAAACATCAATGGTTCGATCGCGACGGTCTGCTGTCGCGGATGATCCCTTTCCTCAAATAAGGCTAAACATGAAGGTTTCGTTCTATCGCTACATGCTCGCTGCGTTTGCCGCGGCATCGCTGGCCGCGTCGGGTGCCGCGTTCGCGCAGGTCGACATGGGCAAGAGCACGGTTACGGCGACGTCGAAGCAGATGAACGTGCCCGTCGAAGGCAAGTTCGGCAAGTTCACTGCGCAAGTCTCGTTCGATCCTTCGAAGCCGACGTCGGGCAGTGCGCAGGTCACGATCGATACGTCGAGCTACGATCTCGGCGACGAAAGCTACAACGAGCAGGTGCGCGGCAAGGAGTGGTTCGATTCGAAGACGTATCCGACGGCGACTTTCGTTTCCAGCGCGATCGCGCCTGCAGGCACCAACCAGTTCAAGGTCACGGGCAAACTGACGATGAAGGGCAAGTCGCAGACGGTCGTCGTGCCCGTCACGGTGACGAAGCAGGGCGCCGCGCAGGTCTACGACGGCTCGGTGTCCGTCAAGCGTTCGCAGTTCGACATAGGCACGGGCGAATGGAAGGATACGTCGGTGGTCGCGGACGACGTGACGATCAAGTTCCATATCGTCGCCGCAAGCAAATGATTCATCGCACGCACACAGAAAGGAGAATGAAGTGAAACCGATGTTTTTGATTGTTGCCGGCGCACTGGCGTCGTCGATTGCAGCAGGCGCGTTTGCCGCCGATACCTACCAGCTCGATCCGACGCACACCTATCCGAGCTTCGAAGCCGATCATATGGGCGGCGTGTCCACGTGGCGCGGCAAGTTCACGAAAAGCTCCGGCACGGTGATGCTCGACCGAGGAGCGAAGACGGGTACGGTGGAGGTCACGGTCGATACATCCTCGATCCAGATCGGCAACACGAAGCTCGAGGAGCATCTGCGTTCACCCGATTTCTTCGATGTCGCCAAATATCCGACGGCAATGTACAAAGGCACGGCCATCAAGTTCGACGGCGATACGCCCGTTGCCGTGGACGGCCAGTTCACGATGAAGGGCGTCACGAAGCCGCTGAGCCTGAAGATCGAATCGTTTAAATGCATCCAGCATCCTGTGCTGAAGCGCGAAGTGTGCGGCGTGGAAGCGGAGGGCGAGTTCAACCGCGCGGACTACGGGATGGACTTCGGCACCAAATATGGTTTCAGCATGAAGACGGTGCTGCACATCCAGGCGGAAGGCATCAAGCAATAAGCGCTCTCGCGCTCAATCAGCGCGCAAGCCGCTTCGTTCGCATTGGCGACGAAGCGGCTTTTTTATTGGTTTTCTCATGATGACAGTGAGGTCGGTGCACACCTGGCGCTTTCACGTCTCGTGCAGATTTCTTTTTTGCGGTACATAGTGACGGCACACGCCGGACCGGTTGTGCGCGCATCGAGTCCGGCAAACATGACAGAAGCGGGCAATTTCCGCCGATTGTCACGACAACGACTACCTCGCGCGCATCTGGAGATCTCAATGAGTTCAACGATAGCCGCGAGCGCGGCGCAAAGTCGTCCCGATACGTGGCGCACGGTGATCGCCGCATCGATCGGCAATGCGCTGGAATGGTTCGATCTCGTCGTCTATGGTTTTTTCGCCGTCGTCATTTCGAAGCTGTTCTTTCCGGCGGGCAACGATACGGTATCGCTGCTGCTGACGCTCGGCACGTTCGGCGTGTCGTTCTTCATGCGGCCCCTCGGCGCGATCGTGCTCGGCGCCTATGCGGACCGGGCAGGGCGCAAGGCCGCGCTCACGCTGTCGATCGCGCTGATGATGATGGGCACGCTGATCATCGCCGTGCTGCCGACCTGGCGGTCGATCGGAATCGCCGCGCCGCTGATTCTCGTCGTCGCGCGGCTGATGCAGGGCTTCTCGGCGGGCGGCGAGTTCGGCAGCGCCACCGCGTTTCTCGCCGAGCACGTGCCTAGCCGGCGCGGCTATTTCGCGAGCTGGCAGATCGCGAGCCAAGGCTTGACGACGCTGCTCGCCGCGCTGTTCGGCGTCGTGCTGACGGGTGAGCTGTCGCCGGAACAGCTCGCCGCATGGGGCTGGCGCGTGCCGTTCTTCTTCGGCCTGCTGATCGGGCCCGTCGCATGGTATATCCGCACGAAGCTCGACGAAACGCCCGAATTCCTCGCCGCGGAAACCACGCAGACGCCGATCCGCGATACGTTCGCGAGCCAGAAGGCGAGGCTCTTCATCGGCATGGGCATCGTCGTGCTCGGAACGGTGTCGACGTATCTCGTGCTGTACATGCCGACTTATGCGATCAAGCAACTGGGTCTCGCGCCTTCCGTGGCGTTCGCGGCCATTTCGCTCGTGGGCGTGATCCAGCTTGTATTCTCGCCGATCGTCGGTCATCTGTCGGATCGCTACGGACGTGTGCGGATCATGCTCGTGCCCGCCGTGCTGCTGTTCCTGCTGATCCTGCCGGCGTTCACGTATCTGGTCGCGCATCCGACCTTCGGTACGCTGATGCTGATGCAGATCGTGTTCGGCTTTCTCATGACGAGCTATTTCGGCTCGCTGCCGGGCCTGCTGTCGGAAATCTTCCCGGTGCAGACGCGCACGACGGGCATGTCGCTCGCCTATAACATCGCCGTGACGATCTTCGGCGGCTTCGGACCGTTCATCATCGCCTGGCTGATTCGCGCGACCGATTCGAAAGTCGCGCCGAGCTTCTATCTGATGTTCGCGGCCGTCGTGAGCGTGATCGCGCTGGTGGCGGCGCGGCGCAAGCTTGGGTTCAGGTGATCGCCCGGGTGCTATGCAGGCGCCGTAAAACGACAAAGGCCGGTTCAGTTTCGAACCGGCCTTTTGCTCCGTGACTAGAGCGTGACTTGCTCAAATTGGCCCTTGCCAGAAAAGTTATAGGGTACTTTGAATGCGGCGCCGCCCTTAATGCCTTCCGATTGCTCGATGATCCGCGGCCACCATCGCACGAGATTGTGCGCTTTGTCCCAGAACGCATGGTGCGACCATCCCTTATCGAGAAAAAATACAACTAGACCTGCTCTGCGTAGCGCCTCACGCTCCAAGCCCTTATTCAATTTGTCGTGGGTGATTACAGCCCAGCCACCCTCTTTGGAAAGGGTTTCAATCCAATAGGAGTCGACGGCATTCTGGGCGAACCTTTGCTTGAGATGCCACGTCTCGTGGCCTGAAGGCTCGCACAACGCGTGAAGGGCTTTTGCCAATGGTGGAGGGAGATTGTTGTCAACGAAAAATCTCATCCGAGGAGACTTTCTTCAAAAGCGACTGCCGCTTCCACTGCAGTGGCGGGCACTTCGAAGAGCTTCGCGACGACCACTGCGTCTCTTTCCGTTACGAATGCATCGTACAGAATTGAGGTTCTCACCGCACCATGGGTAACGATAGGCTTTCCAAAGGCGATTTCGGGATCGAGTACTACCACCTTGCTTCGTTGTGTCGGATACCAGCGGGTCGCGATGTCGTCCTGGTTGAATTCGATCCCGCGATACAGTGACGGCTCGATAACTTTACGGAACGCGTACTGTCGTTTCACCAGGTCCAACAACTCTGTTTCACCCGTTTCCTCTATTGCCGACGCGAAGATGGTCCGCCCGTCGGTCTGGAATCGGCGCGATGTGAATGGATAAGGGGTCGAGAAAAGTTCGCGCGCCAAGCGGCTTGCAAGACGGATTGTCTGCAAACTCACGCCATGTTGCCGGAACGCTTGCACAAACCGGATTTCGAGCAAGTCGTGGAAGCTGATGCCATTCAGGTCGTTATCGGCAAGCTCCGTTTCCCACAGCGGTGGCACTGAAACCAGTTCATCGTGCGTCGTATGTCGATACGAATAACCTTCGAGCCACCGGCGCAGGTCCCGTACGGGAATTTTTGTGAGCTGTGCGGCTTCATGGAAGGTGTAAAGGCCAATGCCAGTAAACTTCATTCCAATCCTCCCTTCCGCAAATTACGCCGCCGGAACATCACCGGTCCCAAAGACACGCAAAATTCTATCGAATTCTGTTCCTATGGTGCGCCCATTTGGCTTCGATCCGGTGGACGGATCATCGCCTTCTTTCCACTGTCTTTGGGATCAATCTTGCATGTACCTATGCCTGCGCTGACGGGCAGTGAGCCAGTGTCCGGGCTCTTACGAGCGTTCGAACCACTCGCGCCCCACCCGAGAATCAAAAAGGCCGGTTCAGTTTCGAACCGGCCTTTCTTTACGCTTCAGAACGACTCAAACGCAACCGATCAAACCTGCGCGCCTGCGTTCGGATCGTTCGGATCGTGGCGTTCCTTCTTGTCCTTCAGCAGGTCTTCACGCTTCACGCCGAACCACATCGCCAGTGCCGCCGCGACGAACACCGATGAGTAGATGCCGAACAGAATGCCGACCGTCAGCGCGAGCGCGAAGTAGTGCAGCGTCGGGCCGCCGAACAGGAACATCGACAGCACCATCATCTGCGTACAGCCGTGCGTGATGATCGTGCGCGACATCGTGCTCGTGATGGCGTGGTTGATCACTTCCATCACGCTCATCTTGCGTTCGCGGCGGAAGGTTTCGCGAATCCGGTCGAAGATAACCACCGATTCGTTCACCGAGTAGCCTAGCACCGCGAGTACGGCGGCCAGCACCGACAGCGAGAACTCCCATTGGAAGAACGCGAAGAAGCCCAGAATGATCACGACGTCGTGCAGGTTTGCGATCACGCCCGCGATCGCGTACTTCCACTCGAAGCGGAACGACAGATAGATCACGATGCCGGCGACCACGCAGGCGAGCGCGAGCAGGCCGTCGGTCGCGAGTTCCTTGCCGACCTGCGGGCCGACGAACTCGACGCGTTGCAGCTTCGCGTTCGCGTCCTGGCCCTTCAGCGCGGACATCACCTGGTCGCTCTGTTGCGCCGACGTCAGGCCCTGCTTCAGCGGCAGACGGATCAGCACGTCGCGCGACGTGCCGAAGTTCTGCACCTGCGCGTCGCCATAGCCGATCTTCGTCAGCGTGTCGCGCACGGGCTCTAGCGGCACCGCGCCCGGATACTGCACCTCGATGACCGTGCCTCCCGTGAACTCCACGGAAAGATGCAGCCCGCGATGCAGCAGGAAAAACACAGCGGCGATGAACGTCAGCAGCGAGATCGCGTTGAAGATCAACGCGCGCTGCATGAACGGAATGTCTTTACGGATGCGGAAAAATTCCATGTTCTCTTTCTCCGGGACTCAGCGGGATGAACCCGGTTTCTTCGTGCCATCCGGCGCGTTGCGGTTGCGCAGCGTCGGCTTGCCGGCGCGGGCTTGCGCGTTGCTGGCAGGCGCTTTCGCCTTGGCCTTTGCCTTCGGCGCCGTGGTTGCTGCCATTGCGCGCGCCGTGTCGGTGTCCGTGTCGGCGTTGTCGAGGTAAGCCGTTGCACCGTCGGCGGCAGCCGGCTTCCACACCTGGCCGACGGCCAGCGACTTCAGCTTCTTCTTGCCGCCGTACCACAGGTTCACCAGACCGCGCGAGAAGAACACGGCCGAGAACATCGACGTCAGAATGCCGATACAGTGCACCACGGCAAAGCCGCGCACCGGGCCGGAGCCGAACGCGAGCAGCGCGAGACCGGCGATCAATGTGGTCACGTTCGAGTCGAGAATCGTCGCCCATGCGTGCGCGTAGCCGTTCTGGATCGCCAGCTGCGGCGGCGCGCCGTTGCGCAGCTCTTCGCGCACGCGCTCGTTGATCAGCACGTTTGCGTCGATCGCCATACCGAGCGCGAGCGCGATAGCCGCGATGCCGGGCAGCGTCAGCGTGGCCTGCAGCATCGACAGGATCGCGATCAGCAGCAGCAGGTTCACCGACAGCCCGATCATCGAGATCAGGCCGAACAGCATGTAGTACGCGATCATGAATGCAGCGATCGCGATGAAGCCGTAGACGACGGAATCGAAGCCCTTCTTGATGTTGTCCGCGCCGAGGCTCGGGCCGATCGTGCGTTCTTCGATGATGTCCATCGGCGCCGCGAGTGAACCGGCGCGCAAGAGCAGTGCGAGGTCCGTTGCCGCTTGCGGCGTCGGCTGGCCCGTGATCTGGAAGCGGTCGCCCAGTTCCGACTGGATCGTCGCGACCGTCAGCACTTCGCCCTTGCCCTTTTCGAACAGCACCATCGCCATCGGCTTGCCGATGTTGTCGCGCGACACGCTGCGCACCGCACGGCCGCCCGCCGAATCGAGACGGATGTTGACGGAGGGACGCTGGTGCTCGTCGAATCCCGCCGACGCGTCGATGATGCGGTCGCCCGTGAAGATCACGGCTTTGCGCAGCAGCACGGGCGCCTGGTTGCCGTGCGTGAACAGCTCGTCGCCGGCCGGCACGGGATCGCTCGGGTTTGGATGCAAGCCGTTCGGATCGGCAAGACGCGCTTCGAGCGTCGCCGTGCGGCCGATGATGTCCTTCGCCTTCGCCGTGTCCTGCACGCCCGGCAGCTCGACGACGATGCGATCGGGGCCTTGCTGCTGGATCACGGGCTCGGCCACGCCGAGTTCGTTGACGCGATTATGCAGCGTCGTGATGTTCTGCTTGAGCGCCGCATCCTGCACCGTCTTTTGCACGGCCGGCGTGAACGTACCCACCACCTGCACGCCGCCGCTCGGGTTCGGCTGCGTGGCCCACTGCAGTTCGTTGACGCCCGCTTGCAGTTGCGTGAGCGCGCTCTCGGCGACGCTCTGGTCCGCGAAATTGACGACGACCGACTGGCCGACGCGGTTCACGCCGCCGTCGCGGATGTTCTTGTCGCGCAACAGCGTGCGCGCATCCGACGCGTCCGAATCCAGCTTCTTGTTCAGCGCGCCCGCCATGTCGACCTGCAGCAGGAAGTGCACGCCGCCGCGCAGGTCCAGACCCAGATACATCGGCAGCGCGTGCAGGGCCGTCAGCCAGCGCGGCGATGCGCTCTGCAGGTTCAGCGCGACGATGTATTGCGGATCGGTCGGATCGCTATTGAGCGACTTTTGCAGCAGGTCCTTGACGCGCAGCTGCGTGTCGGTGTCCTTCACGCGCACGCGAATGTTCGCGTTCAACGTGGAGTTGTCGAACGTGACGTCGTCCGGCTTGATCTGGCTCGATGCGAGCGCCGCTTCGACCAGCGACAGCGTGGCCGAATCGAGCTTCACCGTGGCCTTGCCGCTCGACACCTGCACCGCCGGCGCTTCGCCGAAGAAATTGGGCAGCGTGTACACGAGGCCGATGACGAGCGCCACCAGCATCACGACATATTTCCAGAGGGGATAACGATTCATGGAGTGGTCCAACGGGAGGTTGGCTTGATTGCGATGCGTCCGGCGATGAGCGCGGCGAGCGAAAGCGCCTGGGCGGGCTTCGACGGACGCGAGGCCGCGCCGGACGCGAGAGAGCAGGCCTTACAGCGACTTCAGGGTGCCCTTCGGCAGAATGGTCGTGACCGACGCCTTCTGCACGGTGATTTCAGTGCCTTCCGCGATTTCGACGCCAACATACGCTTCGCCGACCTTGGTCACCTTGCCGACGATGCCGCCGTTCGTTACCACTTCGTCGCCTTTCGCCATCGCGGCGAGCATGTTGCGGTGTTCCTTCTGGCGCTTCATTTGCGGGCGGATCATGATGAAGTAGAGCACCGCGAACATCAGAATCAGCGGCAGGAAGCTCATCAGGCTCGATTCGGCGCCACCTGCTGCACTGCCTTGCGCGAAGGCATTGGAAATGAACGACACGTTGGTCTCTCCGTTATAACAATCAAAAAAATCAGCCGGTTATTCTACCACCGGCCATTTACGGGACGGCACCCGGAACAGGTTTTCCTGACAGGCTGTCAAGGGGTTTGGGGTGCTTCTCCGAAAGTAAATTGTAATGTCTGCTGCGCTATGTGGGAGGATGCTTTTCGCGCGTTGCCCGACGTGCTTGCGTCGCGCGTCGTTTAACTCTGGTCCGTCCCGCGCGCCCGGTTTTCGTGAAATAGCTTCTTGAACGCGTCGAACATCTGCCCGTCGATGGCATCGCGCATCTCCTGCATCAGTTCGAGGTAGTAGTGCAGGTTGTGGATCGTGTTCAGCTGCGCGCCGAGAATTTCGCCGACGCGATGCAGATGGTGCAGATAGCCGCGCGTGAAGTTGCGGCACGTGTAGCAGCCGCATTGCTCGTCGAGCGGGCGCAGCGAGTTCTTGTGCGTCGCGTTGCGGATCTTGATGTCGCCATAGCGCGTGAAGAGCCAGCCGTTGCGTGCGTTGCGGGTCGGCATCACGCAGTCGAACATGTCGACGCCCGCCGCGACGCCCGCGACGAGGTCTTCCGGCGTGCCGACGCCCATCAGGTAGTGCGGCTTGTCGGCGGGCAGCTTCGGACCGATGTGGTTGAGCACGCGCATCATGTCTTCCTTCGGCTCGCCGACGGACAGCCCGCCGATCGCGAAGCCGTGAAAGCCGATCTCCGACAGCCCCGCGAGCGACTCGTCGCGCAGGTCTTCGAACATGCCGCCCTGGACGATGCCGAAGAGCGCGTTCGGATTGCCGAGCCGGTTGAATTCGTCGATCGAGCGCTTGGCCCAGCGCATCGACATGCGCATCGAGTCGGCGGCGTCCTGGTGCGACGTCGGCACGCCGTTGGTCGCGTAGGGCGTGCATTCGTCGAACTGCATCACGATGTCCGAGTTCAGCACCTTCTGGATCTGCATCGACACTTCCGGCGACAGGAACAGCTTGTCGCCGTTGATCGGGGACGCGAACGTCACGCCGTCCTCGGTGATCTTGCGGAGATCGCCGAGCGAGAAGACCTGAAAGCCGCCCGAATCGGTGAGAATCGGCCGCTTCCAGCCCATGAAGCCGTGCAGGCCGCCATGCGCCGCGATCGTTTCGAGACCGGGGCGCAGCCAGAGGTGAAACGTGTTGCCGAGGATGATTTGCGCGCGGATTTCTTCGAGCTCGCGCGGCTGGATCGCCTTCACGGTGCCGTACGTGCCGACAGGCATGAAGATCGGCGTTTCGATTACGCCGTGATTGAGCGTCAGACGTCCGCGGCGCGCCTGGCCGTCGGTTTTCAGCAGCTCGAACTTCAGTCCGTTGTCGGGGCGAACGTGGTCGCCGAGGTAGGCGCCGTGGTCCGCGCGTGCAGCGTTGTTGTGACCGTCGGTCATCTTCTTGTACTCCTGTGCCACCAGAAAACAGTCTGGCGCAGATGATATACGCCGCCAGAAAATTTCCGGCGGCGGTGATGGTTTATGCGTTCAGCGCGTCGTCGCTGCGCGTGAGCAGCATCGCGTCGCCGTAGCTGAAAAAGCGGTAGCGCTCCTCGATTGCATGCCGATACGCCGCGCGTATCGTCTCGATGCCCGCGAACGCGGACACGAGCATCAGCAAGGTCGACTTCGGCAAATGGAAATTCGTCACCAGCCGGTCGACGACGCGAAACCCGTAGCCCGGCGTGATGAAAATATCCGTGTCGGCGCTCGTCGCGGCAAGCGGGCGGCCCGCAGCTTCGGCGTCGCGCGCGGCGGCTTCGAGCGCACGCATCGACGTCGTGCCCACCGCGATCACGCGATTGCCGCGCGCCTTCGTCGCCGCGATCCTGTCCGCGAGCGACTGCGGCAACTGATACCACTCGCTATGCATCTTGTGCTCGGCGATGTTCTCGACGCGTACCGGCTGGAACGTGCCCGCGCCGACGTGCAGCGTGAGCGTCGCGCGCTCCACGCCTTTTTCGTCGAGCCGCGCGAAGATCGAATCGTCGAAATGCAGCCCGGCCGTGGGCGCGGCGACAGCGCCTGGGTTTTGTGCGTACACCGTCTGGTAGCGCGTTTCGTCGAATGCGTCGGGGTCGTGCTCGATATACGGCGGCAGCGGCAGGCGGCCGAACTGCTCGATGAGCGTGAGGCAGTCGTCCGGGAAATGCAGCGTGTAGAACGGCTCGACGCGCTCGCCGACGGTGACGTCGAACGCATCGGCGAGGCGCAGCGTCGTGCCCGGCCCCGGGCTCTTGCTCGCGCGGATCTGCGCGAGCGCGGTGCGCTCGCCCGTCAGGCGCTCGACGAGCACTTCGATCTTGCCGCCACTGGCCTTCTGGCCGAGGAACCGCGCCTTCAGCACTTTGGTATCGTTGAATACGAGCAGATCGCCCGCGTCGATGAGATCGGGCAGATCGGCGAAACGGCGGTCCGCGAACGTCGCGGGCTTCGTCTGCCCGTTTACTTCGAGCAGACGGCTCGCGCTGCGCTCGGGCAGGGCGACTTGCGCGATCAACTCGGGTGGCAGGTCGAAATCGAAATCGGAAAGCGTGAACATGCGGACTGATGTGATGCGCTGATGCGATAGAAACTGGATTGCCGTCTCGGACGGGACAAAGCTGGAACGAAGCCGGACGGGCGACGGGATCGACGACGCGATCCATAGCGGGTACGCCAGCGGCCGTCGAGCGGCTATGATTGCGGGACATTGCCGCAGCGGTCATCGATGCGCGCCCGACAGACGCGCGCTGCCCGCGAAACTTCTGAAGCCGATATTGTACTTGCGAAGCGACTCATGCCTTTGTCCGATACCCGTTCCCCCCTCGACACCGATGACGCCGGCGCCCCGAAGAAGCGCCGCGCCGCGCGGAGCAAGGCGGGCGAGGATGCGGCTCAGGAGTCCGGTGTGCCCGACGCACAAGGCGCTCAAGGCGCGAAGAAGCCCGCCGCAAAAAAAACCACGGTCGCGAAAACGGCCGACAAGCTAGCGAAGCTCGGCCTCACGCGCGACATCGATCTCGTGCTTCATCTGCCCATGCGCTACGAGGACGAAACGTCGCTGACGCCGATCGGCGAACTGCTGCCCGGCGGCGTCGCGCAGACGGAAGGTGTCGTGTTCGACAACGAGATCGCGTACCGGCCGCGCCGTCAGTTGCTGGTGAAGATGCGCGACGACGCAGGCGACGCGCTGATCCTGCGCTTCCTCAATTTCTACGGCTCGCAGGTCAAGCAGATGTCGGTCGGCGTGCGGCTGCGCGTGCGCGGCGACGTGCGCGGCGGCTTCTTCGGGATGGAAATGGTGCATCCGGCGGTGCGCGTCGTCGATGAAGACACGCCGCTGCCGCAAGCGCTCACGCCCGTCTATCCGAGCACGGCGGGCGTCTCGCAGGCGTATCTGCGCAAGGCAATCGACAACGCGCTGTCGCGCACGTCGTTGCCGGAGCTGTTGCCCGAGCCCGTCGCGCGGCAATATTTGCAGCCGCTCGACGTGCCGCCGCTGATGGACGCCGTGCGCACGCTGCACCATCCCACTTCGCATGCCGACGAAACGGCGCTGATCGACGGCACGCATCCCGCGTGGACGCGCATCAAGTTCGAGGAACTGCTCGCGCAGCAGATGTCGCTCAAGCGCGCGCACGAAGAGCGCCGCACGCGCGCCGCGCCCGCGATGCCGCGCCGCTCGCCCGCCGACGAGGCATCGCTCGTCGCGCGTCTGTTGAAGGCGCTGCCGTTTGCGCTGACGGGCGCGCAGCAACGCGTGAGCGCGGAGATCGCGCACGATCTGACGCAGCCGCATCCGATGCAGCGTCTGTTGCAGGGCGACGTCGGCAGCGGCAAGACGATCGTTGCAGCGCTCGCGGCCGCGCAGGCCATCGACGCCGGTTATCAGGCCGCCATGATGGCGCCGACCGAAATTCTCGCCGAACAGCACGCGCGCAAGCTGCGCGGCTGGCTGGAGCCGCTCGGCGTGACGGTCGCGTGGCTCGCAGGCAGCCTCAAGACGAAGGAGAAGCGCAGCGCGCTCGAAGCGGCGGCGCTCGGCACCGCGCAACTCGTGATCGGCACGCACGCGATCATTCAGGACGCGGTCGAGTTCGCACGGCTCGGCCTCGTGATCGTCGACGAACAGCATCGCTTCGGCGTCGAGCAGCGGCTTGCGCTGCGCGCGAAAGCGCAAAACGCCGCCGACGGCGCACGCGATTTCCAGCCGCATCAGCTGATGATGTCCGCGACGCCGATTCCGCGCACGCTCGCGATGACGTACTACGCGGACCTCGACGTATCGACGATCGACGAGCTGCCGCCCGGCCGCACGCCGATCCTGACCAAGCTGGTATCGGACGCACGCCGCGACGAAGTGATCGGCCGCGTGCGTGAGGCGGCCTTGACGGGACGCCAGGTGTACTGGGTCTGTCCGCTGATCGAGGAAAGCGAGACGCTGCAATTGCAGACGGCCGTCGAAACGTACGAAACGCTCATCGCCGCGCTGCCGGAACTGAAGGTCGGCCTCGTGCATGGGCGGCTCACGCCCGTCGAGAAAGCGGCCGTGATGGACGCGTTCACCCGCAACGAAGTGCAGTTGCTGGTCGCGACCACGGTGATCGAAGTGGGCGTCGACGTGCCGAATGCATCGCTGATGGTGATTGAGCACGCGGAGCGCTTCGGGCTCGCGCAACTGCATCAGCTGCGCGGACGGGTGGGGCGCGGCAGCGCGGCGTCGGTGTGCGTGCTGATGTATTCGGGACCGCTGTCGATGACGGCGCGCGCGCGTCTGCAGACGATGCGCGAAACCACCGATGGCTTCGAAATCGCCCGTCGCGACCTCGAAATTCGCGGCCCTGGGGAATTTCTCGGCGCGCGGCAGTCGGGTGCCGCGATGCTGCGTTTCGCGGATCTGGAAAACGACGGCTGGCTGATCGAACCGGCGCGCGAGGCGGCCGCGACGCTGCTCGCGCAGTATCCGAACGTCGTCATGCAGCATCTTTTGCGCTGGCTGAACACGCGTGAGCAGTATCTGAAGGCGTGACGAGGCTTGACGGGGAAGCGCTTGCGCGTTGCAGCACAAGTGAAGGCGGCTTGAAGGTTGGCGAATTGGCCCCATAGGTGTATAACAGAAACCTATCGAATCTATCGCCCTGATTGGTCCCCAATGACCCTCACAGAACTGAAATATATCGTCGCCGTTGCCCGCGAGCGCCATTTCGGCCGCGCGGCGGAAGCGTGTTTCGTGAGCCAGCCGACGTTGTCCGTCGCGATCAAGAAGCTCGAAGACGAACTGAACGTGCAGATCTTCGAACGCGGCACGAGCGAAGTCAGCGTCACGCCGATCGGGGAACAGATCGTCACGCAGGCGCAGCGCGTGCTCGAACAGACGCTCGCGATCAAGGAAATCGCGAAGCAGGGCAAGGACCCGCTCGTCGGGCCGCTGCGCCTCGGCGTCATCTACACGATCGGACCGTACCTGCTGCCGACGCTGGTCAAGCAGATGATCAAGCGCGTCCCGCAGATGCCGCTGATGCTGCAGGAAAATTACACGCTCAAGCTGATCGAACTGCTCAAGCAGGGCGAGATCGATGTCGCGATCATGGCGCTGCCGTTCCCGGAAACGGGTTTGATGCTGCGTCCGCTGTACGACGAACCGTTTGTCGTCGCGCTGCCGTCGGGGCATGCGTGGGAGTCGCGTCACAAGATCGACCCGACCGACCTGAAGCAGGAAACGATGCTGCTGCTCGGCAGCGGTCACTGCTTCCGCGATCACGTGCTCGGCGTGTGTCCGGAACTGATGCGCTTCTCGCAGAACGCCGACGGCATCCAGAAGACGTTCGAAGGGTCGTCGCTGGAAACGATCCGGCATATGGTCGCGAGCGGCGTCGGCATTACCGTGCTGCCGCGCATGTCGGTGCATGAAGTGAAAGCGCACGCGGGCGGCGTCGATTCGGGCCTGCTCAGCTACGTGCCGTTCGACGATCCGGTGCCGGATCGCCGTGTCGTGCTCGCGTGGCGCAAGAGCTTCACGCGGATGCCCGCCATCGACGCGATCTGCGACGCCGTCGCCGCATGCGATTTGCCGGGTGTGAAGAAGCTCGATCTTCCCGCCGCCGTCAATTGACAGCTTTGCTGGCGCATCCCGGTTCTCGGGATGCACCACTCGCCTGCCGCCCCAGCCGCCTTCTGCATGAGGCGAAAACTATTGAATGCATAAAATTAATCAAATCGTCGCATTTGATAGTTTTTTATAAACTTTCCTCCGTGGGTCGCCGAGATCCGTCACAACCAATCGGAGGAATCATGCAGCCATCTACGTCGTCGCTGATCCAGTCTGTTTCCCTGTCGCCGCAGCAAGCGGCTCCGTCCGTGAATGCCGCGTCCAGTTTCAGGACCGTCGCGTTCTCGCTGCTGGTCGATCGCGCGCTGGCCGCCTGAAGCGCTTTTCCTCTTATTCGAATTCCGCAGGACGGCATTCGCCAGAACTACCAAGGAGAACAGATATGTCTGAACGCAATCTCGCGACCGCCTCGGGCGCACCGGTCGCCGACAACCAGAACTCGTTGACAGCCGGCCCGCGCGGCCCGGTCGCGTTACAGGACGTGTGGCTGATTGAAAAGCTCGCCCACTTCGACCGCGAAGTGATTCCCGAGCGCCGCGTTCACGCAAAGGGTTCGGGCGCGTTCGGCACGCTGACGGTGACGCACGACATCTCGCGCTACACGAAAGCCAAGGTTTTCTCGGAAGTCGGCAAGGAAACGCCGCTTTTCATGCGCTTTTCGACGGTCGCGGGCGAGCGCGGCGCCGCCGACGCCGAACGCGATGTGCGCGGCTTCTCGATCAAGTTCTACACGGAAGAGGGCAACTGGGACGTGGTCGGCAACAACACGCCCGTGTTCTTCATTCGCGATCCGTTGAAGTTTCCGGACTTCATTCACACGCAAAAGCGCGATCCGTACACGAACATGCGAAGCGCGACGAACGCGTGGGACTTCTTCTCGCGTCATCCGGAGTCGCTGCATCAGGTGACAATCGTGATGAGCGATCGCGGCATTCCGAAGAACTATCGGCAGATGCACGGCTTCGGCTCGCACACGTTCTCGTTCATCAACGAGAACGACGAGCGCTTCTGGGTGAAGTTCCACTTCAAGTCGCTGCAGGGCATCGAGAACTACACCGACGCAGAAGCCGCGCAGGTCGTCGCGAGCGACCGCGAGAGCGCGCAGCGCGATCTGATCGGTTCGATCGACAGTGGCAACTTCCCGAAGTGGCGTTTCCAGATTCAGGTGATGCCCGAAGCGGATGCAGCGACGTATCGCTACAACCCGTTCGACATCACGAAAGTGTGGCCGTACAAGGACTATCCGCTGATCGATGTCGGCGTGATCGAATTGAATCGCAACGCGCAGAACTACTTCGCGGACGTCGAGCAGGCCGCGTTCACGCCTGCGAACGTGGTGCCGGGCATCGGCTTCTCGCCGGACCGTCTGTTGCAGGGCCGTCTGTTCTCGTACGGCGACACGCAGCGCTATCGCCTTGGCGTGAATCACCATCTGATTCCCGTGAACGCGTCGCGTGCGCCGAATGCGCGCTCGTTCCACCGCGACGGCGGCATGCGCACGGACGGCAACCTCGGGGGCAACGTGAACTACGAGCCGAACCGCTTCGGCGACTTCGCGCAGGACCGCAATGCAATCGAGCCGCCGCTCGCGGCGGGTAACGTCGATCGCTACAACCATCGCGAGGACGAGGACTACTACAGCCAGCCGGCGGCCCTTTTCCGGATCTTCGATGCGCGCCAGCGCGAGCGTCTCTTCGCCAATATCGCGCGGGCAATCGAGGGCGTGCCGGCGGATATCGTCGCGCGTCAGGTCGAGCACTTCCGCAAGATCGATCCGGCGTACGCGGACGGCGTGGTCGCGGCTATCGAAGCTCTTGCGCAGGCGAAGTGAAGTGGCGGGCGAGTAGTGATTGAGCCACCCGCATTGAGGCAACGAGGTTGCATGGGACCAGAGTAAGTGCTCTGCCTGGGGCTGGAGTAAGTGCTAAAGCACCAACTCCAGCCGACAGCTAAAGCGCCAACTCTGGTCGACAGC
>NZ_FNYE01000026.1:23756-121913 GCF_900108945.1 Paraburkholderia diazotrophica
GGACCAGAGTAAGTGCTCTGCATGGGGCTGGAGTAAGCGCTAAAGCACTAACTCCAGCCGACAGCTAAAGCGCCAACTCTGGTCGACAGGAGAAAGATTATGGTTCAGATGGTGATGAACGCAGCCGGTCACAGCGCCGGCAACATCGCGCAACAGGTGCGCGGCCCCATGCTTTTTCAGAAGCTCGCCGGGCTCGCGATCGTCAGCAGCGGGTACGCTGTGATCGTCGCGAATCTGCTGCACTCGATCAGCCGATGACGAGCCGCACGTGTGGCCATCCGCGGCCCGAACAGCCGCATCGGCGAGGTGTTGCGTCGCGCGAACGCATGCCATTTCTAAGATAAACTGGCGGACGTTCGAGCGTTGACGGACTGCACACACGCAACTCCGGGCATGCAGACAGGTTCGTATCACTCTTAGAGGGAGTCATCATGGCCAAGAAAGAAGCCGTACCGCACGTCAACATTGGTATCAGCGACAAGGATCGCAAGAAGATCGCAGAAGGTCTGTCGCGCCTTCTCGCCGATACGTACACGCTTTATCTGAAGACCCACAATTTTCACTGGAACGTGACGGGTCCGATGTTCAACACGCTGCATCTGATGTTCGAGACGCAGTACACGGAACTGGCCACCGCCGTCGATCTGATCGCCGAGCGCATTCGCGCTCTGGGCGTCGTGGCGCCGGGCAGCTACAAGGAATTCGCGAAGCTGTCGTCGATCGCCGAAGCGGACGGCGTGCCCGCCGCTGAAGACATGATCCGCCAGCTGGTGGAAGGCCAGGAAGCCGTCGTGCGCACCGCGCGCGCGATCTTTCCCGCGACAGACGCCGCCAACGATGAGCCGACGGCCGACCTGCTGACGCAGCGCATGCAGACGCACGAAAAGAACGCGTGGATGCTGCGTTCGATGCTGGCGTAATTCGCTTCGGCGGCCCATCCGGCGCTGCTCGACGCGCCGGTGGCTTGCGCAGGTGAACGTGAAGCCCGATGGGTGCAAGCCCGTCGGGCTTTTTTGTCGCCTTTTCCGTGCGTGCGCGTCTGATCCGGTTGCTCTCACGCGCTGCTCTAGAATACGGGGATCCGTATTTCTGCGCACCGCCATGTTCGCCCGACTCCCGCTTTATCTACGCCTTGTCCGCATGGACAAGCCGATCGGCAGCCTGCTGCTGCTGTGGCCGACGCTCAACGCACTGTGGATTGCATCCGACGGCCATCCGTCGTTGTCGCTGCTGGCAATCTTCGTGATCGGCACGGTGCTGATGCGCTCAGCCGGCTGTGCAATTAACGACTATGCGGACCGCGATTTCGACCGCTATGTGAAGCGCACCGAAAACCGGCCGATCACGTCGGGCAAGATCAAGGCGTGGGAAGCTGTGGCGCTGGCGGTCGGGCTGTCGCTGATCGCGTTTCTGCTGATCCTGCCGCTCAATACGCTGACGAAGGAGTTGTCGGTGGCGGCGCTGTTCGTCGCGGGCACGTATCCGTTCACGAAGCGCTTCTTCGCGATTCCGCAGGCGTATCTGGGCATTGCGTTCGGCTTCGGCATTCCGATGGCGTTCGCTGCCATACAGAATCAGGTGCCGCTGCTCGCGTGGGTGATGCTGCTCGCGAACGTGTTCTGGTCTGTCGCGTACGACACCGAATACGCGATGGTCGATCGCGACGACGACATCAAGATCGGCATACGCACGTCTGCGCTGACGTTCGGCCGCTCCGACGTGCTCGCGATCATGATCTGCTACGCGGTCACGCTCGGCATCTACGTCGGCATCGGCATCGTTCTGGGCTTCGGGGCGCTGTACTGGATCGGTCTTGCCGCTGCTGCCGGTTGCGCCGTGTACCACTACACGCTGATCAGGAACCGAGAGCGCATGCCGTGCTTCGCGGCCTTCCGGCATAACAACTGGCTGGGCGGCGCGTTGTTTGCCGGCATTGCCGCACATTACGCGGCGCAGGCGTTCTGAACACCTTTCGATAAGGCGCTGCGGCGATGCCGATTGCGGTGTCGGTATCGTGCCGCAGCGTCTGCGTTTGTCAAACGGCAAGCGCCTTCACTGCTTGCCGAATTCCTCCCCCATTTCCCGGGCCCGCGCATCGGCGGCCAGCGCGCCGCGCACGATCGCGTCCTTCACGCCTTGCGCTTCGAACGATGCCAGTGCCGCTGCCGTCGTGCCGCCCTTCGATGTCACGCGCTCGCGCAGCACGCTTGCCGGTTCGCCAGACTGCGCGGCGAGTTGAGCGGCGCCCGTGAATGTCGCGACGGCGAGAGCACGGCCTTGGTCGTCGTCCATGCCCAACTGGCGCGCCGCTTCCTGCATGGCCTCGATGAAATAGAACACATACGCGGGGCCGCTGCCCGAGATGGCCGTCACGGCATCGATTTTCGCTTCGTCGTCGAACCATACCGTCTGTCCGACCGCGCCAAGAACCTGCGACGCCAGCGCGCGTCCCGCTTCGTCGACGCCGCCCAGCGCGACCAGCCCCGTCACGCCCATGCCGATCAGCGCGGGCGTGTTCGGCATCGTGCGCACGAGGCGCGCGTGACCGCCGAGCCAGCGCGCCAGGTCCGCGCCGCGAATGCCCGCGACGATGCTGATGACAACCTGCGACGGCGACAGATGCGGCGCGAGCGCAGCCGCGACGTCCTTGACGATCTGCGGCTTCACGGCGAGCACGACGGCATCGAACGGTTTCAGCGATGCATCCGCCGTCGCGCTCGTGCTTACGCCGAACTGTTCTTCGTTGCGTTTGCGCGCATCTTCGTTGGGATCGATGGCTCGAATGTCCGACGGCGCAACACCGCGCTTGATCAGACCGCCGATGAGTGCAGCGGCCATATTGCCGCCGCCGATGAAGGCAATTTTCATGATGTACGGGAGTTAGTGAGAGTAGTCACGGGCACCGAAGATAGCCGTGCCGATACGCACGATCGTCGCGCCTTCGAGCACGGCCGCCTCGAGATCGTCCGACATGCCCATCGACAGCGTGTCGAGTTCGAGACCCTCCGCGCGCAGCTTTTCGCACAGCTCGCGCAACGCGCGATGCGGCGCGCGCTGCTGTTCGACGTCGCCTGCCGGTTCGGGAATCGCCATGAGGCCGCGCAGCCGCAATTTCGGCAGCGACGCGATTTCGCGCGCGACATGCAACGCCTCTTCAGGCGTCACGCCGCTCTTCGATGCTTCGCCGCTGATGTTCACCTGAAGGCACACATTGAGCGGCGGCAAGCCGTCGGGCCGCTGTTCGGACAGCCGCTGCGCGATCTTCAGGCGATCGACGGAGTGCACCCAGTCGAAATGTTCGGCAACGAGGCGCGTCTTGTTCGACTGCAGCGGTCCGATGAAATGCCATTCGATCGACGCGCACAGATCGGACAGCGCTTCGATTTTCGTCAGGCTTTCCTGCACGTAGTTTTCGCCGAACGCGTGCTGGCCCGCTGCATGCGCGGCGCGAACGTCTTCGGCGGGGAACGTCTTCGAGACGGCGAGCAGCGCAATCGAGCGCGGATCGCGGCCTGCGACCTGCGCGGCGAGAGCGATGCGCTGATGCACTGCGTCGAGATTGTGAGCGAGATCGGGCATGAAACGTTGACTACCGATGCGAGGGGCGACGATTCGAATTATACGGACGCCGCTCATGCGCCACGACCTGGCCGAATGGCCAGATTGCGCGGGCATCGCCCGCAAGCGATGCTGTCGATCAGGACACAGGCACAGCACGCAAGCTCAGCACGCAAGCTCAGGCCGCGAGCATGTGCTCGACGAGTTCGATCCAATGCACCACAGGCGTGGAGGTTCCGCTTTGCAGATGCGCGATGCAGCCCACGTTAGCCGAGACGATGATCTGCGGCTCCTGCGCCTTCAGCTTTTCGAGCTTCTGGTTGCGCAGCGCGTACGACAGCGCGGGTTGCGTGAGCGAATAGGTGCCGGCCGAGCCGCAGCACAGGTGGCTGTCGGCGGGCAGCTTGACGTCGATGCCGAGCGCCGTCAGCAGCTGTTCGACCTTCCCGCGAATCTGCTGGCCATGCTGGAGCGTGCAAGGCGGGTGAAACGCGACGGTGTGAATCGCGCGGCGGCGCGTGAGCGGCGTCAGCGCTTCTTCGAAGTCGGGCAGGATTTCGCTGATGTCGCGCGTCAGTTCGACGATGCGCTTCGCTTTCTCGGCGTAAGCGGGATCGTTGCGCATCAGGTGCGCGTATTCCTTGACGGTCGCGCCGCAGCCGGAGGCGTTCATCACGATCGCCTCGGCGCCCTCTTCGACATGCGGCCACCATGCGTCGATGTTCTGCCGCACGTCGTCGAGCGCTTCGTCGTTGTAGCCGAGGTGCAGCCGGATCGCGCCACAGCAGCCCGCTTCCTGCGCGATGACGGTCTGGATGCCGAGCGCGTCCAGCACGCGTGCCGTCGCGATGTTGACGTTCGGCATCATCGACGGCTGCACGCAGCCCGCGAGCATCAGCATCTTGCGCGGATGCGTGGCCGTCGGCCATTCGAGCTGACGTTGGCGTTGCGGAACCTTGTCGCGCAGCTTCTTCGGCAGCAGCGGACGGAAGTGCTGGCCGATACGCATCGCAGGCGTGAAGAGCGTGCTGTTCGGCACGAAGCTCGCAAGCACGCGGCGCATCAGCCGCTGGCCGAAAGGCCGTGGCACCTTTTCTTCCGTGAGCTTGCGGCCGATCTCGACGAGCTTGCCGTATTCCACGCCGGACGGGCAGGTCGATTCGCAATTGCGGCACGTGAGGCAGCGGTCCAGATGCAGTTGCGTGCTGCGCGTGACGGGCGTGCCCTCCACCATCTGCTTGATCAGATAGATGCGGCCGCGCGGCCCGTCGAGTTCGTCGCCCAGCAGTTGATATGTCGGGCACGTGGCGGTGCAAAAGCCGCAATGCACGCACTTGCGCAGGATGGCGTCGGCTTCGTCGCCGTCGGGCGTGTTGCGAATGAAGTCGGCGAGATTGGTTTGCATCGCGCGCTCAGAAGTCGGGGTACAGCCGGCCGCGATTGAAGATGCGGGCCGGGTCGAATGCAGCCTTCAGGCCGCGATGAATCTTCATCAGCGGCGCGGGCAGCGGCGTAAAGACGCCCGCGCCGCGATCGTAGCCGTGGCCCGTGCGGAAGATCGTCGCATGGCCGCCCGCCTGTTTCGCGCTGATGCGCACGGTCTGCGCATCAGCGTCGGTAATCCACCAGCGTTGCGCGCCGCCCCATTCCATCAGCTGCGCGCCGGGCAGCTGCAGCGGCTCGGTGATGGTCGGCAGCGCGAGACGCCAAAGCGCGGACTTCGGCGCGATGGCCGCGAAAAACGGATCGGTCTGTTCGCGCAGGCCGGCCCAGAAGCGCTCGGCTTCCACCGCGTCGACGACTTCGCCGCCCAGCGACGTGCGCGCCGATTTGACGGCCGCCTCCGCGCCGCCCAGCCGCACGGCCAGCGTGCCGTTGCGCCACGCACTGCCCGTGATCGGCAGCGGTCGGCCGCCCCATTCGTTGAGCTTGCGCACGGCATCGGTGCCGTTCATGTCGAACTTGAGCGTCGCTTCGGCCTTCGGACGTGGTAGTACTTTGACCGACAACTGGAGAATCAGCCCAAGCGTTCCGAGCGATCCGGCCATCAGACGGGAAACGTCGTAACCGGCGACGTTCTTCACCACTTGTCCGCCGAACGTGAGCACTTGCCCCTGGCCGTTCATGACGACGGTGCCGAGCACGAAGTCGCGTGGCGCGCCGGCCGAATGGCGGCGCGGACCGGCGATGCCCGCCGCGATGCAGCCGCCGAGCGTCGCCTGAGGGCCGAAGTGGGGCGGCTCGAAAGCCAGCATCTGGTCATGCTCGGCGAGCGCCGCTTCGATTTCGAGGAGCGGCGTGCCTGCGCGCGCGGTGATGACCAGCTCGGCCGGGTCGTACGCAATGATGCCGCGATGCGCGCGCGTGTCGAGGATTTCACCCTGCAATGACTGGCCGTACCAGTCCTTCGTGCCGCCGCCACGGATGCGGATCGGCTGCTCGGCGGCTGTCGCCGCACGAACCCGTTCCGACCACGC
Organism: Paraburkholderia diazotrophica; assembly: GCF_900108945.1. Taxonomy (GTDB): domain Bacteria; phylum Pseudomonadota; class Gammaproteobacteria; order Burkholderiales; family Burkholderiaceae; genus Paraburkholderia; species Paraburkholderia diazotrophica. Next base: position 29,792 of record NZ_FNYE01000026.1, read on the forward strand.
GGCGACGATGTCGTCCTCTTTCATGGTGCGTTGTTTCGTTGTAGTGCTTTCGATTGTACCGAGGCAAGCCGTGCTGGCAACCCGGTTCCGACCCGTATCGAACCGGATGGCGCCGGTTATGCTTCATGGGCGTTCAAGGGCGACGCGTACGTGCTACCTGCTGCGAACCGAAACATCGACAGGCTCAGCATCAACCGGACCCGACAGCAATGCCGGCGGTGCGCGGAGTGATCCAGGCAACCGCCGGCCAGGCGCTCAAAAACGCGGCAGTTCGGGATGCGGCAGCAGCCCGCCACGGACATGCAACTTGCCGTATTCGGCGCAGCGGGCGCGCGTCGGGATGCCCTTGTCGGGGTTGAGAAGTGCCGCGGGATCGAAGGCGCGCTTGACTGCATGGAACGCATCGCGCTCTTCGGGCGAAAACTGCACGCACATCGAGTTGATCTTCTCGATGCCGACGCCATGTTCGCCCGTCACCGTGCCACCCAGCTCGACACAGGTCTCCAGGATGTCGCAACCGAAGGCTTCCGCGCGGTGCCACTCGTCAAGGTCGTTGCCGTTGAACAGGATCAGCGGATGCATGTTGCCGTCGCCCGCATGGAACACGTTGATGCAACGCAAGTTGTACTTCTTTTCCATTTCCTCGATACGCGCGAGCAGCGGTCCGATGCTGCGACGCGGCACCGTGCCGTCCATGCAGTAGTAATCCGGCGAGATGCGTCCGGCGGCCGGAAACGCGTTTTTGCGGCCCGACCAGAAGCGCAGCCGTTCGGCTTCCGTGCGCGAGATCTGAATGCGCGTCGCGCCGTGTTCGCGCAGCACGGCCGTCATGCGCACGATTTCTTCGCTGACTTCCTCGGGGGTGCCGTCCGATTCGCAGAGCAGGATCGCGGCCGCATCGAGATCGTAGCCGGCGTTGACGAACTCCTCGACAGCGCGCGTGGCGGGCTTGTCCATCATTTCGAGGCCGGCGGGGATGATGCCCGCGGCAATGATGCCCGCGACGGCATCGCCGCCTTTCACGACATCGTCGAAACTCGCCATGATGACCTGCGCGGCCTGCGGCTTCGGTATCAGCTTGACGGTGACTTCTGTGACGATCGCGAACATGCCTTCGCTGCCGATCATGACGGCCAGCAGATCGAGACCGGGCGCATCCGGGCTCAGCGAGCCGAACTCGACGATCTCGCCGTCCATCGTGACAGCACGCACGCGCATGACGTTATGCACCGTCAAGCCATACTTGAGGCAATGCACGCCGCCGGAATTTTCCGCGACGTTGCCGCCGATCGTGCAGGCGATCTGCGATGACGGATCGGGCGCGTAGTAAAGGCCGTAAGGCGCAGCCGCTTCCGATATCGACAGATTGCGCACGCCGGGCTGCACGGTTGCCGTGCGCGCATACGGATCGACTTCGATGATCTTGCGAAAGCGCGCGAGCGAAACGACGACGCCGTTCCGGATCGGCATCGCGCCGCCCGACAGGCTCGTGCCCGCGCCGCGCGGCACGATGGGCACATTGAGCCGATGACAGATCTGCGCGATGCGCTGCACCTGCGACTCGGTTTCCGGCAGCGCGACGGCAAGCGGCAAGCGCCGGTACGCGGCGAGACCGTCGCATTCGTATGCGACCGTGTCTTCTTCGCGATACAACAGGCAATGGGTTGGCAGTACGGCCATCAACGCCTGCACGACCTCGCGCTGACGTTGCGCAAGCATCTCGGGCGAAAGCTCGGGGGACAGCTCGCCGGGTGCGTTCATGGAATGTCTCCTCGTTGGACGGCCGCGCGCCTCTTTGTGCTGCGGCCGGACATGCGGTTACGCTATGCCGCCCACGTAAATATCTTGCCTGGGTTCATCAGGTTGCGCGGATCGAGCGAGTGCTTGATCGAGCGCATCACATCGACTGCGACGGGACCGTGTTCTTCGAGCAGAAAATTCATCTTGTGCAGGCCCACGCCATGTTCGCCCGTGCAGGTGCCGTCCATGCGAAGCGCGCGCTGCACGATGCGGTGATTCAGACGCTCCGCTTCTTCCATCTCTTCCGGCTTGTTCGGATCGATCAGAATGCAGACGTGGAAATTGCCGTCGCCGACGTGTCCGACGATCGGGCAGGGCAGCGGCGATCCCTTGAGGTCCGCCTCCGTTTCGACCACGCATTCGGCGAGGCGCGAAATCGGCACGCAGACATCGGTGGAGACTGCACGGCTGCCGGGCTTCAGTTGCAGCATCGCGAAATAGGCGCTGTGACGCGCATTCCACAGGCGGCTGCGGTCTTCAGGACGCGTCGCCCATTCGAAGTCTTCGCCGCTGTTTTGCGCGGCGATTTCCTGCACGAGTTCGGCCTGCTCTTTCACGCCGGCTTCCGTGCCGTGAAACTCGAAGAACAGCGTGGGCGCTTCGCGCAGCGTGAGATTCGAGTGACGATTGATCGAGCGGATCGCGAGCGAATCGACGAACTCGACGCGCGCGATCGGCACGCCGATCTGGATCGTCTCGATCACGGCGCGTACGGCGTCGCCCATCGACGGGAACGCGCAGACAGCTGCCGACACGGCCTCCGGCTGCGGATAGAGGCGCAAGGTGATTTCAGTGATCACGCCGAGCGTGCCTTCCGAGCCGACGAACAGGCGCGTGAGGTCATAGCCCGCCGACGACTTGCGCGCTCGCGTGCCCGTGTGGATCACGCGGCCATCGGCGAGCACGACGGTCAGGCCCAGCACGTTCTCGCGCATCGTGCCGTAGCGCACGGCGTTCGTGCCCGACGCGCGCGTCGCCGACATGCCGCCGATACTCGCGTCCGCGCCCGGATCGATCGGGAAGAACAGGCCCGTGTCGCGCAGCGCTTCGTTCAGCTGCTTGCGCGAAATGCCGGGTTCGACGGTGACGGTCAGATCTTCCGCGTTGATCGACAGCACGCGGTTCATTTCGGAAAGATCGATCGATACCCCGCCTTGTACCGCCAGCAGATGGCCTTCCAGCGAGGAGCCGTTGCCGTAAGGAATGATGGGAACGTCGTATTGACCGCACAGCGCGACAACGGTCTGAACGTCTTCAGTGTTGCGTGCGAAGACGACGGCGTCGGGCAATTGCGGATCGAAGGGCGATTCGTCGCGGCCATGATGGGCACGAACGGCGTCGGAGGTCGATACGCGTTCACCGAATGCCGATTTGAGCGCGGTGAGTAGCTCTGCAGGAAAAGGGCGGCGCACGGGGGTGGGCGGCACGGGATGGTTCACCTGCGTCTCCTGTTGGCGAATGTTCTGATGGTTGATGGCCATTTTACGCCCTTCGACCGCGACCGGGCGTCGCACTCGCAGGCTCGATGCGGCCTTCCATGCAGCCTTTGATGCAGCGTTTGACGCTGTGTCGCGCGCGGTCGCGAACGGCGAGCGCGGCAACTTTATAATGAAGCGCGATGGCATATCGTGATGTATCCGCATGGACGCATCGTCAATTGACACAAGGAAACGCACATCATGGGCAACCGCTTGAGCAGGATCGCGACGCGCACGGGCGACGACGGCACCACGGGTCTCGGCGACGGCCGCCGCGTGCGCAAGGATGACGCGCGCATTGCTGCAATCGGCGACGTCGATGAACTGAACTCGAATATCGGCGTGCTGCTGTGCGAGACCTTGCCCGACGGCGTGCGTGCCGCGCTGACGGCGATCCAGCACGATCTGTTCGATCTCGGCGGTGAGCTTTGCATTCCGGGCCATTCGATGATCGCCGATGCGCATCTCGCGCAACTGGATGCCTGGCTCGCCGAATACAACGCGACCTTGCCGCCGCTCAAGGAGTTCATTCTGCCGGCGGGCACGCGCGCTGCTTCGCTCGCGCATGTGTGCCGGACGGTTTGCAGGCGCGCTGAGCGCTCAATCGTCGCGCTTGGCGCCGTCGACGCGATCAACGCGGCGCCGCGTCGATATGTGAACCGGCTGTCCGATCTGCTGTTCGTGCTGGCTCGCGTACTCAACCGCGTGGATGGCGGCAGCGATGTGCTGTGGCAACACGATCGCGGCTCGAAAAGCAAAGGCGGTTAGCGAGGCGGGCAAGTGCATGGGCAGTCTCACAAGAAGCGGCGCAAAAAGCGGGACAAAAGCCTGACGAAGGGTGCGACAAAAAGCCTGGCAACGAGCGCGACAACAATCGTAGCGGCCGGCAGCCCGCTCAGCCCACCGCGAGCGTGACCGGCTTGCCGATACGGCTCATCATTTCGACGAGCGTATCGATCGTGAATTTCGAAGTCTTCTTGTTGACGACATCCGACACGCGCGGCCGCGACACCATCAGGATTTCAGCGGCCTCGGACTGCTTCAGATGATGCTGTTCGATCCACGTGGACAGTTCGGACATCAACTGTTCCTTGAGCAGGCGCGTGTCGTTGATCTGCTTTTGCGATGCGGCGTGCAGCCGTTTTGCTTCGTCTGCGGGGAAGCCGAGTTCGAGAAACAGATTCGCGCCCGGTTTTGTGACATGACGGATCCTGGTGTCGATGGTCTTCATACTTTCCTCACATTGGCCGCGGCGCGATAACGCGCTTCGGCGATTTCCCTGTCATGCCGGCTGGTTGCCTGCGTCTTCTTTTGGAAGCAGTGCAGTACATATACGGCTTCGACAAACTTGGCGACGTACATCACGCGAAAAGCACCTTCCTGTTCACTGATGCGAATTTCACGCGTGCCCGCGCCGACGATATCGAACGGCTTCCAGTTGTCCGGATCGAGGCCCGCCTGAACCTTGGCGAGCTGGAAGCCTGCCTGGCGGCGAGGTTCATCCGGAAACGAAAGCAGATCGTCATAGCTGGAGCCGATCCAGCGAATCTCTTTTTCGAGCTCCATGTGCTCCCTTCATGTACAAAATTTTATACCCAATTCCCCCAGTGTTCAACGCCTTTTCGCAAACACCGGCACGAGATTCGAAGGTACAGAAGCAGCACATGAAGCGCGATTCGGCCGAATGGCCAAAAAAAATGCCCAGCTGCATGAGCCGGGCACAGTCTGCGTGAAGTAACGATGGGCGATGGTCAGTTGCCGCTGCCGCGTGCGACGCGCCGTTGCTTGACGGCATCCGCGAGGCCTTCGAGCACGGCCACACTGTCGTCCCAGCTGATGCATGCGTCGGTGATGCTCTGGCCGTACGTCAGCGCACAGCCCTCTTGCAGATCCTGGCGGCCCGCGACGAGATGCGATTCCACCATCACGCCGACGATCCGCTCGTCGCCCGCTGCGATCTGGCGGCCGATGTCCGCGCACACGGGAATCTGATTCTCGTGCTTCTTCGAGCTGTTTGCGTGGCTTGCGTCGATCATCAGGCGCGCGGCGAGGCCCGCCTTGCCGATGTCGGTGCAGGCTGCGTTCACGCTGTCGGCGTCGTAGTTCGGCACCTTGCCGCCGCGCAGGATGATATGGCAGTCCTCATTGCCCGCCGTCGATACGATGGCCGAGTGGCCGCCCTTCGTCACCGACAGGAAATGGTGTGGCTGCGACGCGGCCTTGATCGCGTCGACGGCGATCTTCACGTTGCCGTCCGTGCCGTTCTTGAAGCCGACGGGACACGACAGACCCGACGCGAGTTCGCGATGCACCTGCGATTCCGTCGTGCGCGCGCCGATCGCGCCCCACGAGATCAGATCGGCGATGTATTGCGGGCTGATCATGTCGAGATATTCGGTGCCAGCGGGCAGGCCCAGCTCGTTGATCTTCATCAGCAGTTCGCGCGCGGTGCGCAGGCCGTCGTTGATCTTGAAGCTGTTGTCCATATACGGATCGTTGATGAGGCCCTTCCAGCCCACCGTCGTGCGCGGCTTCTCGAAGTACACGCGCATCACGATCTCGAGTTCGCTCGCGAAGCGCGTGCGCTGTTCGATCAGGCGCCCTGCATATTCCATCGCGGCCTTCGGGTCGTGAATCGAGCAGGGTCCGATGATGACGATCAGACGGTCGTCCATGCCGTGCAGAATCCGGTGCATCGACGAGCGCGAGTTGAAGATCAGGTCGGACACCTTCTCGTCGCAGGGGAATTCGCGGATCAGGTGAGCAGGCGGCGTCAGTTCCTTCAGTTCGCGGATGCGGACATCGTCGGTATTGTGCGGGGGCATGGTTTTCTCCTCGATTCGGTTCGTAGCGCGGTTCGCGCGGTCTGCGATTCAACGACGGCGCCGCAGCGAACGGGTCAACAAGCTAAAACGGTCAAAGTCAAAAGTCGTTAGGGGCGAAAAAAAACCGCCAGACTCGCTGGCGGTTTTTTCGGGAATTTCAGGTGCCTATGTACGTTCACACCCCTCTCGATCCGCCAGCGGTCTGAGATGCCCAAAAGAAATAAAAATAAAACTTGGCGGACATGGCGAAAAAGGGATGGCTCGTCAAAAGGGTTGATTCGCTTTATACCCCGAGGATTGCTGGGCTGGCAAGCTGTGGACGCTGAAAATGCGGAAAGTCCGCACGTTTCTGGCAAGTGATGCGCGAAACCTGCGGACCATGCGAAATCACACCGTGCCGCCGACCGTCATCTTCTCGATGCGCAGCGTCGGCTGGCCGACGCCGACGGGCACGCTCTGGCCTTCCTTGCCGCACACGCCGACGCCCGTATCCAGCGACATGTCGTTGCCGATCATGCTCACGTATTTGAGCGATTCCGGGCCGCTGCCGATCAGCGTCGCGCCCTTGACGGGATACGTGATCTTGCCGTCTTCGATCATGTACGCCTCGGACGCCGAGAACACGAACTTGCCGTTCGTAATGTCGACCTGGCCGCCGCCGAAGTTCACGGCATACAGCCCGTTCTTCACCGACGCGATGATTTCCTGCGGGTCCTTGTCGCCGTTGAGCATGTACGTGTTGGTCATGCGCGGCATGGGCAGCGCGGCGTACGATTCGCGGCGGGCGTTGCCCGTCACGGGCATTTTCATCAGGCGCGCGTTCAGCGTGTCCTGGATGTAGCCCTTCAGGATGCCGTCTTCGATCAGCGTCGTGCACTGCGTCGGGTTGCCTTCGTCGTCGATGTTCAGCGAGCCGCGGCGGTTGGGCAGCGTGCCGTCGTCGACGACGGTGACGCCCTTCGCCGCGACCTGCTCGCCGATGCGGCCCGCGAACGCGGACGATCCCTTGCGGTTGAAGTCGCCTTCGAGGCCGTGGCCGATCGCTTCGTGCAGCAGCACGCCGGGCCAGCCCGGCCCGAGCACGACCGTCATCGCGCCCGCGGGCGCCGGACGCGCGTCGAGATTGACGAGCGCCGCGTGAACCGCGTCGTCGACGTACTTCGACAGGATGTCGTCGGTGAAATAGCCGTAGTCGTAGCGGCCGCCGCCGCCGCCGCTGCCGATTTCGCGCCGGCCGTTCTGCTCCGCGATCACCGTCACCGACACGCGCACGAGCGGGCGGATGTCCGCCGCCAGCGCGCCGTCGCTGCGCGCGACCAGCACCACGTCGTATTCGCCCGCAAGACCCGCCATCACCTGCGTGATGCGCGGATCGCGGCTGCGGGCCATCTGTTCGATGCGTTCGAGCAGCTTGACCTTGGCCGTTGCGTCGAGCGAATGCAGAGGATCGGACGGCAGATAGAGATCGCGCCCGGATACGCCCGTCAGCGTCGACGCCGCCCTGATCTTCTGCTTGCCGCCGCCCGCCTTGGCGATCGCGCGCGTGGCGATCGCGGCCTGGCGGATCGCTTCGGGCGACAGGTCGTCCGAATACGCGAAGGCCGTGCGGTCGCCGGATACGGCGCGCACGCCGACACCCTGGTCGATGCTGAAGCTGCCCGATTTGACGATGCCTTCCTCCAGGCTCCAGGCCTCGCTGCGCGTCGCCTGGAAATAGAGGTCGGCGTAATCGACGCGATGCGTGAAGATCTCGGCGAGCGTGCGGGTCAGCACGGCTTCGTCGAGGCCGTAGGGCGTAAGGAGCACGTCTTTGGCCGTCGCGAGATTACGGATGCTGGGTTCGATGATGTTCATGCGAAGTTCGCTCGATTCAGGGTATTCGGTTGCGTGCGCAGCCGTCAGATGGGTGACGGTTGCGGCACTTTCAATGCATGCGGTTCAAATCAAACGTAGTCAGCTGAGCACGCGGTGACGCCAGGCCGGCAGGCTTTGCCGGACTTCGTCGATGCGTGAGCGCTCGATATTGCCCGCGACGACGCCCGCGCCTTCGTCGCGCACGTCGATGATTTCTCCCCACGGGTCGATCAGCATGCTGTGGCCCCACGTGCGCCGGCCATTTTCATGCTTGCCGCCCTGCGCGGCGGCGAGCACATAGCACTGGTTCTCGACGGCCCGCGCGCGCAGCAGCGTTTCCCAGTGCGCGCGGCCCGTCGTGTACGTGAATGCGGACGGCACGACGATCAGCGCGCAATCGCCCATGCGCCGGTACAGCTCGGGAAAGCGTAGATCGTAGCAGACCGACAGGCCCACGCGCCCGAACGGCGCTTCGAATGTGCGGACGGTGTCGCCGGGGCGGATCGTGCGCGCTTCGTCGAACGATTCCTCGCCCTTCTCGAAGTTGAACAGGTGGATCTTGTCGTAGCGCGCGGCCTCGTTGCCTTGCGGATCGAAGACGAGCGTCGTGTTCAGCACGCGCGTCGCTTCGGGCGCCGTCAGAGGCAGCGTGCCACCGATCACCCATACCTTGTGCCGGCGCGCAGCGTCGGCGAGAAAGCGCTGGATCGGGCCGTCGCCGTAGGGTTCGCGCACGGTCAGCTTGTCGGTTTCCTTGTAGCCCATGAAACAGAAGTATTCGGGCAACAGGACGAGCTGCGCGCCATCGGCGGCAGCTTGCGCGATCAGGCGTTCGGCCTCGGCGAGGTTGCGGTCGCGCTCCGGCGTGCTCACCATCTGCAGCGCGGCGACGCGGAAGGGGCCAGCGTGAGGGGATGACTTCGCGGACTGCGTGTTCAGGTCGCTCATAGGCGTTCGATAGACTCCTGCCAAAGGGAACGGCGCAAAAGCACGGCACCGGGGGCACTGCGGAAAGGGGATGCCAGCAGCGGCGCTGCACTTCCGGGCGGCCAACACGGGCACATGCCATGCAGTGCCCGGGCGCGTCAGGGTACGCTTCGCTCAGTTGGGCGCCGCGACGGCGGCCGGCGCGTTCATATTACCGCGATCGGTGTGGACCCGCTCGACGTGCGGCTTGGCCCATGAACCCGTGATCGCGTAGTCGACCGCGAACGCATGCTCGATCGAATGCGACAGCGCGATATCGGCGACCAGTGCGCCCAGCCCGAGCAGCGGATTGATCACGGCCGCCGCGACGACGCCCGCGCCCGCGCTGACGGTCGGCACGATATGCACCTTCAGGTCCTGCGTTTCGTGCGGCAGGTCGACGGAGCCCTTCATTTGGGCTCGCGCGGGCGCCGTCACCATCTCGAAGTCGTTCGTCGTGCCGATGCCGTTTTCGACGCTTGCCGTGCCCGTCACATGCTCGAACGGCAGTCCTTCGCCGATCACGTCGCGGAAATCCATCGACGCGTAGCGCGCGAGGCTTTGCAGGCTCAGCACGCCGAGCAGCTTCGCGACGCCAGGATCGACTTTGAGAATCTGCCCATGCCGCAGATCGGCGGCGAGATTGCCGTTGAGCGTCGGATAGTCGGGTTTCGTCGGACCGCCGCGCCAGCCGAGCTTGCCCGACACCGATCCTTCGCCCGCCTTCAGCGTGCGCGGCAGTCCTGCGCGCTCGAGCAGCGCGCCCGCATCCTTGATGTCGAGCTTGAAATCGAGTTCGGTGCTGCGCTCGGCCTCGTCGTCCTGATTCGCGCCGTAGTTGCGGCCGGTGCGCCAGTTCGCCGTCGCCTTCAGCGTCGCAGCCGGGTTGCTGATTTCGAGCGAATCGAGTTGCCAGACGGGCGTGCCGCTGTCCTCGAAGTTGTGCGCGTTGACTTCGAGCTTGCCGAAATTGCGCCCGCGCACGATCAGCTCATTGACGACGAGATCGATCGACGGAATGTTCTGCGCCGGCTGGTTGATCGCCGGGCCGAGCAGATCGTTTTCAGCAACGGATGGAATCACCAGCCGGGCGAGGCGCGCCTGTAGCGTGCCCGGCGAGCCCGGCGTCGCGCCCGGCAGCCACGACACGTGCCCCGACACCTGATTCGACGCGATGTTCGCCTGCCACTGCTTGTCGTAGCGCGACGCGCCGACCACCACGCTTTCCCAGCGACGCTTGAGCAGCGTCAGCGTGCCGATGTGCACGGCGAAGCGGTTCGGCATGAACTGCACGGCCGTCGCGCTGGGCGGCATCGGCGCGACGCCTTCGTTCGCCTTGCGCATCTGCAGGAAGAGGGCGCGCCAGGCGTCGGCGTCGAGCGCGTCGATGTCGACGGCGGCAGTCACGCCTTCCGACGGCAGATCGGCCGGCCGGTTCACGCCGACGGCGCCGCGCACCACTTCGGGCGGCTGGCCGGGCGCGTGCCTGAGCAGATAGGTCGCCGCGATCGGGCCAAAGGTGAGATCGGCGCGCTGCAAGCCATTGCGATTGCCGTTGCCTTCCGCGACGGCGCTGCCGCCTTCGTTCGGAACAGTCGGCCGGAACGTGAAGTCGATTGGCATCGGCGTGCCGATCGGCTTGTTGAACGGCGCGGGGAAATCGAGCGCGAGCCCCGTCAGGTCCGAATGAACGGCGACATCCGGCAGCCGGCCTTTGGCGCCGCGCACGCTCATGTCGTAAGGTGCACTGCCGTTCATCCGCGTCAGCACCTGCGCGGGCAGGCCGCGAAGGTTCAGTCCGCGCGCGGCATCGACGGCGACATGCCCCGACACGTCCAGTGCGTACGCGCCGCTCGCGTTCAGTCCGCCTTTCGCGCGCACGTCGCCGCCCATGAACTGCCCGGTGAGCCCGTCGACCTGCGCCGTATGGTCGGTGAAGCGCACCTTGCCGCGCAGTTGCGACAGCGGCGGGACGTTGTCCATCGACAGCCGGTCGTTCTCGAACGCAAGCGAGCCTTCCACCGCGACGCGCGGCTTCCGCGGCGCGCCGGGCGTGGGCAACGTGCGCGGCACCGTCAGCTTGAGCGCAAGCGCGGCGGGGCCGTCGGCATGAAGCTTTTCCAACTGATGTTTCGTCATGCCGCCGAGCGCGCTGTTGTTCACGTAGTCGAGCATGTCGGCGAGCGGCCCGCGCGCGTCGCCCGTGATGACGAGGCTCGATGCGCGCGTGCCCAGGTCGTCGATCTTGCCCGTCACCTTGTTGAGCGCGATGCGCTTGTAATGGGCGCGCTCGGCGTCGAAGCGAAGCAGGTTCTCTTTCAGCTGAAACTCGCCGTCGATGCCGTCGAGCGCGGGCCATACGTTCGGCGTGCCGTTTTTCAGTGTGCGCGGCGGGTACGGCGACGGATCGAAGCGGCCGCCCTTGAACGGCGCGACGATACGGAAGACGCCCGCCTTCGGATCGCGCGAATAGGGGAATTTGTCCAGATTGCCGTGAATCTCGATCGTCGCGCCGCGCGACATGCCCGCCTGCAAGCCGTGGCCCAGATAGATGCGCAGCTTTTCGCTGATGCTGGTCGGCAGATAGCGCGTGATGCGCGTGACCTGCGCGCGCTCGAACTCGGCCTTCAGATCGAGCGAGCCGCGCCCGCTGCCGATGTTCGAATAGCTGGCCGTCGCCTTCGCGGCCGTGTCCGCGTTCGACACGTTCAGCTCCGACACCTGCACGTCGAATGCCTTGTGCCGCTGCCCCGGCGCGACGGCGGGCGCGATCGTCCATGTACCTTTGCCGCTCAGATGGTCGAACGTGAGGCGCGGATCGTCGAACACACCGGGCATCGTGATCGCCGCGTTCGCCGTGTCGATGGTGAGCGCGCCGTGTCGTTCGTCGGCATCGACGTTGCCCCACAGATTCTCGATGCCCGGAATGCCCGCGCGCGGGTGGTTTCGCGCGGTGAGACCCGGCGGCGGTTCCTGCGCGGCGATGCTGATGCCCTGCAGATCGCCCTTGAAACGATAGCGGATGATCGGCTCCGCGCCCGGCTCGCGATGCTCGCTCGCGGCTTCGCCCGAATCGGGCTTGCCGCGCTCGACTTCGATCGTGTAATCCGCGACGAGACCGCGCGGGTTGTAGCGCACGAGGTTGTTCAATAGACGCCTCGGCAGCGGCAGCGCACGGCTGAATTCAGCGAGGATGCCGAGGTCGACGCGGTCGCCCGTGATGCTGATCAGCTGTCCATGCTGGACGCTCGGCACCCGGTAACGGCTCGACAGCGTATGCAGGGCGAGGATGCGGGCGACGGGCGTGCCATCGTCGAGCGGAGGCTGCCCGAGTTCGGCGCGCAGATCGCGCAGATCGAGCGTCCATTCGTCGCCATCGTGCGCGACGGCCCACGAAAAACGCGCGACGGGCACGTCGAGCTTCGGCTGCGTCGGCTTCACGCGCAGCGCGATGCTGTTGCCCGACAGCTCACCCGCCGCGGACCTCACGCGGCCTTGCGTGAACTGCAGCCAGATCGCGTTGTCGATGCGTCCGGCGTAGGTTTCGATCGGGAAATCCATGTAGCGGGCGAGCATCGGCAGATCGACGGGGCCCGTCGAGATATACGCCTCGCCCGTCCAGTTGATCGGCTTGCCCATTGCCCCGAGGCGCGCGTGACGGAAGTGCGCGCGGAAGTCGAGCGGACCGAACAGGACCTTGCCGTCGGGCGGCGCCTGGAGCGCGAGCTTGTGATCGTAGCCGTCGCTGAGAATGGCGAGCCGGATGTTCTGCAGTGCAATCTCGGGCGCGTCGCGGCGCGTGTCGTGCCAGCGCAGCGTGCCGCCGCGCAAAATCATCGCCTGCTGGCGCAACAGCCATGTACTGAACGTGTCGTTGCCCGTGTGAACCGTCGGCACCGTCACGCCCGCGATGGTGAGCGAGCCGTCCGTCTCGCGCTCGATGAGCAGGTCCGGCTTGTCGATGATCACGCTGGAAAGAATGGGCGCGAGCTTCCAGACGGACGACCACGACACGGTCGCGCTCGCATGCGGAATCATCAGCGCGACCTTGCCGTCGCGATTGGTGATGGTGACGTTGGTGGCTTCGAGTCCGGGCTGGAAGCCGGTCCAATGCGGCGCAAGCTTGCCGATCCTGAGCTGGGCGTGGATCTTTTCGGAGACGGCTGCCTCGATTCTCGGCCGGAAGGAGTCGGCGTACGGCAGCACGAGATAGCGCAGGCCGAGCACGGCCAGCAGAACGACGAAGTACAGGAAGAGCGCAATACTGAGCAGGACTCGCAGCGTGTGGCGCAGCACCACATGATCGCTTCCGCCTACGGGCTTGACGCGTCCGGCTTCATGCGGGTCGGCGGATGAGTTTCGCTCGGACATGCTGCGACGGGGTAGGCATATGGTAGTTTTGCGGTTCTAACGACGAAATGTATCACACGGGCCAGCCGCCAAGGCCGGGAGGCGCAGCGGGTGTGCGCGAGACCACACGGGGTATCGGCGGCTTGCGCGAGCAACGGCCGCGACCACCCTCAGCCGCAATTCAGCAACAAGCGAGCCAGATCTTTGATGACCGAACCATCCCTGTTGAGTTCCAGCTATTCGCACTACGCGTCGCGTGCCTATGCGGCGCAACCCCATCTCGCGGCGCGCGTCGCGGCGCTGGCGGCGGCGCCCATCAACCGGCAGCGCATCGACGCGCGGCTCGACGTGCTCGCCGACGCATTGCGGGCAGCGCCCGATGCGCCACTTTCCGAAGACGCGTTGAAAAAGGCGTTGCGTCAGCTTCGTACTGAAGTGTTTTGCGCAGTAATGGAGCGCGACCTGACGGGCGCGGCCGACGTGGCCGAAGTGACGGGCACGATGACCGACCTCGCCGAAGCGACGATCCAGCGCGCGATGGCCGTCGTATCAGCCGATCTCGAAGCGCTCTTTGGAGAGCCACGGAGCTCGCAGGGCGAGCGGCTGTCGCTCGGCGTGGTGGGCATGGGCAAGCTGGGTGGGCGCGAACTGAACGTATCGTCGGACATCGACCTGATCTTCGTCTACGAAGACGACGGCGAGACGACGGGCGGCCAGCGCTCGCCCATCGCGACGCAGGACTTCTTCACGCGACTCGGCAAGCGGCTGATCGCGGCGCTCGCCGAAGTGACGGCCGACGGTTATGTGTTTCGCGTCGACATGCGGCTGCGGCCGAACGGCGATTCGGGGCCGCTCGTGTGCAGTCTCGGCATGCTCGAAGAGTATTTCTACGTGCAGGGCCGCGAATGGGAACGCTACGCGTGGATCAAGGGGCGGCTCGTGTCCGCGCAGGCAAGCGAGTCGGCGCGCAGGCTCTCGAAGCAGCTCGACTCGATCGTGAAGCCGTTCGTCTACCGGCGTTACCTGGACTTCGGCGTGATTAGCGCGATCCGTTCGCTGCATCTGCAGATTCGCCAGGAAGCGCAACGGCGCGCGTCGATGCGGCCCGACAAAGCCGACGATATCAAGCTCGGCCGCGGTGGCATCCGCGAGATCGAGTTCAGCGCGCAGGTGTTCCAGCTGATACGCGGTGGCCAGGACGCGGGCTTTCGCGTGCGTCCGACGCTCGCCGTGCTGACGCATGCGGCCGCGCGCGGTCTGGTTTCGCCGGAAGTGTGCGCGGATCTGTCGAGCGCGTATCTGTTCCTGCGCGAGCTTGAACATCGCTTGCAGTACCGCAACGACGCGCAGACCCACGCGATGCCTGTCGATCCGAGCGAGCGCGCGCATCTCGCGAAGTCGATGGGCTTCGACGATTACGCGTCGCTGATGGCGCAGCTCGAAGCGCATCGCGAGCTGGTCGAACAGCAGTTCGACCAGATATTCGCCGACAAGGTGAGCGGGCAGGGCGGCTGCGGCGCGCCCGAAGACGGCGCGGCGGCGTGGGTCTGGAGCAGCGCGCTCGCCGACGACGGCGCCGACGAAGCGCTCGCCGCGCGCCTCGTCGGCCTGGGCATCGACGCGCCAGGCGATCTGCTCGCGCGCCTCAAGGCGGTATGGCAGTCGTCGCGCTATGCGGGTCTCGCGGAGCGCAGCCGCCAGCGCTTCGACATCGTCGCACAGCGCGCACTCGAGGCCGCGCGCACGCTTGAGCCGCCCGAGCGGCGGGCCGATATTCTCGTGCGCCTGTTCGATCTGCTCGAAGGCGTTGGGCGGCGCGGCGCGTATCTCGCGCTGCTGACGGAGTATCCGCAGGCCCTGTATCGCGTGCTGTCGGTGCTGGGCGCGTCGCGCTGGGCGGCCGGCTATCTGATTCGCCATCCGCAATTGCTCGACGAGCTGCTCGACGACGAAGCAATGGCAAGCCCGTTCGACTGGCCCGAGTTCAAGCGCGCGCTGCGTGCGCGGCTCGCGGCAGCCGACGGCGTCGAACAGCAGATGGACCTGCTGCGCCACGCGCACCAGGCAGAAGTGTTCCGCATTCTGCTGATCGATCTGGCGGGCAAGCTGAGCGTCGAGCACGTCAGCGACCGTCTGTCCGAACTCGCGGACGCCGTGCTCGACGTGACGATCGAAGCCGTCTGGAATCAGCTTGCGAAGCGCCATCGCGACGTGCCGCGCTTCGCGATCATCGCGTACGGCAAGCTCGGCGGAAAGGAACTCGGTTACGCATCGGATCTCGATCTGATCTTTCTCTACGACGACCCCGACGACAACGCGTCCGACATCTACGCGACGTTCACGCGCCGCCTGATCACGTGGCTCACGACGGCGACGGGCGCGGGCATTCTGTTCGACGTCGACTTGCGGCTGCGCCCGAACGGCGAGTCGGGTCTGCTCGTGACGGACCTCGACGCATTCCGCCGCTATCAGCTGCGCGAAGGCGACGCGGCCAATACGGCATGGGTCTGGGAGCACCAGGCACTCACGCGTGCGCGCTACTGCGCGGGCGATCCCGAGATCGGCGCGAAGTTCGAGGCGATCCGCGAGCAGGTGCTGACGACGCCGCGCGACGCGGCTGCGCTTGCCGCCGAGATTGTCGATATGCGGCGGCGAGTCGAAGAAGGTCATCCGAATCGCACAGAACTGTTCGATCTGAAGCACGATCGCGGCGGCATGGTCGATATCGAGTTCGCCGTGCAGTACTGGGTGCTGCTGCATGCGGCGCGCGATCCCGAGCTGATCCGCAATACAGGCAACATCGCGTTGCTGCGCGAAGTGTCGCGCTTCGGCCTGATGAGCGGAGAGGAGGCGGATACCGTCGGCGCGGCTTACCGGACGTATCGCAAGCTGCAGCACAAGCTGCGGCTCGACGGCATGGAGAAGGCGCGCGTCGAGCCGCAGACCGTCGAGAAAGAACGCGAGGCCGTGTTGCGCTTGTGGAAGCGGGTATTCGGATAACGGCTCGCGTGTTGTTGCGGCGAGGGCGTTCGTTGCACGGCGCTCTGAGGACGAGCGCCGTTCGCGACTCAGGCCGTCGTGAGCATTTCCTTCGCGTGCTTGCGCGTGGTGGCTGTGATCTCCAGGCCGCCCAGCATGCGCGCGACTTCTTCGATACGGCTCGTCTTGTCCAGCGACGTGACGGTGCTGATCGTACCGCCCTTGCCGTTGCCGCTCTTCGCGACCTGGAAGTGATGATCGCCGCGCGCCGCGACCTGCGGCAGATGCGTCACGCACAACACCTGGCGATGCTCGCCGAGCTGATGCAGCAGGCGTCCGACCACTTCCGCGACACCGCCGCCGATACCCGTGTCCACTTCGTCGAAGATCAGCGTGGGCGTGGGGCTCGCCGTGCTCGCGATTACCGAGAGCGCGAGACTGATACGCGCGAGCTCGCCGCCCGACGCCACTTTCGCGAGCGGCCGCAGCGGCACGCCTGCATGACCGGCGACGCGGAATTCGATCTGCTCCATCCCATGCGCGCCGCCTTCGGGCAGCGGCACGAGCGCGACTTCAAAGCTGCCGCCTGCCATCGACAGCTCCTGCATGCCCGTCGTCACGGCCGCGCCCAGTGCCTTCGCGGCCTTCGCGCGCGCCTTCGACAACACCTTCGCTTCGGCGAGGTACGCGTCTTTCGCCTTGGCCTCGGCAGCGCGGAGCGCGTCGAGATCGGCGGCGGCGTCGAGCTTTGCGAGCTGCTCGCGGCGCTCCTGATGCTCTTGCGGGAGCGCTTCGGGTTGCAGACGGAACTTGCGCGCAGCCGAGTGTAGCGCGTCGAGGCGCTTTTCGACCTGAGCGAGCCGATCGGGATCGAGTTCGAGCCGCTGCGCGTAGTGACTCAGCGAGTACGCGGCTTCCTGCAACTGGATTTCGGCCGGCTCCAGCGCGGCGAGCGCGTCGTTCAGCTCGGGATCGATCCCGGCGAGATCGCGCAGCTTCGAGATGATCGACGACAGATGCCCGAGCATCGCGTCGTCGGATTCTGATAGCGCGGACAGCGCGCCCTGCACGCCGTCGATCAGATTCGCCGAATGCGACAGCCGCCGATGTTCCGCGTTGACCTCTTCCCACTCGCCGGGTTGCGGCGCGAGCTTGTCCAGTTCGGCGAGCTGCCACGCGAGCCGCTCGCGTTCCAGTTGCAACTCGCGATCCCTGGTCTGTGCGGTTTGGACGGCCTGTGCCGCATCGCGCCACGCACGCCACGCGCGCGTGACGGCTGCGGTCGTGTCGAGCAGCCCCGCGTGCGTATCGAAGAGCTCGCGTTGCGCGTCGGGCCGCATCAGGCGTTGATGCGCGTGCTGGCCGTGAATATCCACGAGCATTTCCCCGACTTCGCGCAATTGCGTGAGCGTGGCTGCCGTGCCGTTGATGAACGCGCGCGAGCGGCCGCTCGCATCGATCACGCGCCGCAGCATCACCGCGTTGCCATGTTCTGTTTCATCGGCCGCGAGCGCCTGCTCGTCGAGCCATGCATCGACGAGCGGGTGCGTTTCGAACTCCGCCGTGATGTCCGCGCGCGCTTCGCCCGTGCGCACGACGCTCGCATCGGCGCGCGAGCCGAGCGCCAGCGCGAGCGCGTCGATCAGAATGGATTTGCCGGCGCCCGTTTCGCCGGAGAAGACCGTAAAGCCGCTGTCGAATTCGAGGTCGAGCGCGGCGACGATGACGAAGTCGCGTATCGAGAGGTGGCGGAGCATGGCTCGTCTGTCTGGCGTGGCTTTGCGTGTGATGGTTGGCGTTACGGTGTCTTGCTACGTTTGCGGGCGGCGCGGGCCGGTTCAGTCGTCAGGATCGTCTTCGCGCGACGGGTACTCGTTCCAGTGCAGCTTCTTGCGAAGCGTCGCGTAATAGCTGTAGCCGACGGGGTGCAGGAACGGCACCGTGTGGCGCGAACGGCGCACGTCGATCGTGTCGTTCAGTTCGAGCGCGGTGAACGACTGCATGTCGAAGTTCACGTTGACGTCGCGGCCCGAGATGATCTGGATGCTGACCTTCGAATCGTCGGGCAGCACGATGGGCCGGTTCGACAGCGCATGCGGCGCGATCGGCACGAGCACGAGGCCCTGGAGCTGCGGATGCAGGATCGGCCCCTGCGACGACAGCGCATAAGCCGTCGAGCCCGTCGGCGTCGCGACGATCAGGCCGTCCGAGCGCTGGTCGTACATGTAGCGTCCGTCCACCGACACGCGCAGTTCCGCCATGCCCGAAAAGCCCGAGCGGTTCACGACGACGTCGTTGAACGCGAGCGCATGGTAGATCGGCTGGCCGTCGCGCATGATCCGCGATTCGAGCAGCGTGCGCTCTTCGCGCTCGAAGCTGCCCGACAGCATCTGCGGGATGATCTCGCGCATGTCGGAGAACGGGATGTCTGTGATGAAGCCGAGCCGCCCGTGGTTGATGCCGATGAGCGGCGTCTTGTACGGCGCCAGTTGGCGGCCGATGCCGAGCATCGTGCCGTCGCCGCCGAGCACGATCGCGACGTCCGCGCGCGCGCCGATCTCGGCGGGACGCAGCATGGGCCAGCGCGTCACGCCGATTTCCTGCGCGGTTTCCGCCTCGAACGCGACCTCGAAGCCGAGCTTTTCGACGCACGTGGCGAGCGCGGTCAGCGGCTCCCCGATGCCCGGCGTGTTGCTGCGCCCGACGAGCGCAACGGTCTTGAACTGGCTGTTAGCTTGCATGCCGGCATTACACCATAGGTGCGACCTGAAAAGAACCGTCGGCGGCGGGCGTGCGGGGCGGGCGGGTGCCCCGTCGCCGCGCGCTACCGTCCAGCCACTGGCCGATTATCGTTAGAATGGTGAAGTCCTCATGACAGACGTGACGACTGCATAGGCGAACGAGCGGCGGCGCGAGCGCGGATGGGGTGCTGCGCAGCGCGTGGCCCGCGGCAGCGCACCCGTTGCGTTGCATGCTGGCGTGTGCTCGCCGCCGTATGGACGGCTGTCCGGTTGGCTGTTCGGTCATTACGCTAAAATTTCCTCGCCATGCTAGATCCTCGCGCACAAACCCTCCTGAAAACGCTGATCGAGCGATATATCGCCGAGGGTCAGCCGGTTGGCTCGCGCACATTGTCGCGGTACTCCGGGCTCGAGCTCAGTCCGGCGACCATCCGCAACGTGATGTCCGATCTGGAGGAGCTGGGCCTCGTCATCAGTCCGCATACGTCGGCGGGACGCATTCCAACGCCACGCGGCTATCGGCTTTTCGTCGACACGATGCTGACCGTCGAGCCCGCTGCCGATGACGATGCCGTGATGCGCGCGGTGAAGACGACGCTCCAGCCCGGCGAGCCGCAGAAGGTGGTCGCCGCGGCGGCGAGCGTGCTGTCCAACCTGTCCCAATTCGCGGGCGTCATCCTCACACCGCGCCGCAGCCACGTGTTCAAGCAGATCGAGTTCCTGCGCCTGTCCGACAAGCGCATCCTGCTGATCATCGTGACGCCCGAAGGAGACGTGCAGAACCGCATCATGGCGACGCAGCGCGATTTCACGCCGTCGCAGCTCACCGAGGCATCCAATTACATCAATGCACACTTCGCGGGCCTGTCGTTCGACGAGGTGCGGCGGCGCCTGCGCGAAGAGATCGACGAATTGCGTGGCGACATGACGACGCTGATGCACGCGGCCGTCACCGCGAGCACCGACGTCACCGACACGGGCGAAACCGTGCTGATTTCCGGCGAGCGCAACCTGCTCGAAGTGGCCGATCTTTCTTCGGACATGGCGCGGCTGCGCAAGCTCTTCGATGTATTCGATCAAAAGACGAGTCTCCTTCAGTTGCTTGACGTGTCGAGTCACGCGCAGGGCGTGCAGATTTTCATTGGCGGCGAGTCGAATCTCGTCCCCATCGAGGAAATGAGCGTCGTGACCGCGCCGTATGAAGTGAACGGCAAGATCGTCGGCACGCTCGGCGTGATCGGGCCGACGCGCATGGCGTACAACCGCGTGATTCCCATCGTCGACATCACGGCGCGTCTGCTTTCGATGACGCTCAGTCAGCAATAAGCCGCAGTAAAGGCGCGCTGCATTCGTCGGCGCATCGCCGCCGTCACGATGGTCATCATGCGCGGCGTTTTTCGCCGTGCCAATTGGCCGAATGATTGGCCGAATGGCCAGGTATCGGCGGCAGACCGCGCCGCTATAATGTTCTCCAGTTCAATACGTTCCATACGACCATTACGTGCCGCGCCTGTGCGGCGTTTCTCCAGCCTATGCGCTTCGACCTCGAGCGGCCTTCGCAGCCTGCCGCGGCACATCGTGTCGCCGTACTGCTCATCAATCTCGGTACGCCCGATGCGCCGACGCCTCGCGCCGTGCGGCGCTATCTCGCGCAGTTCCTGTCCGATCCGCGCGTGGTCGAGATTCCATCGCTCCTGTGGCAGATCGTCCTGCGCCTGCTGATCCTGCCGTTTCGCGGCGCGGCATCGGCGAAGAAGTATGCAGCCGTGTGGATGCCGGAGGGCTCACCGTTGCGCGTGCATACGGAGAAGCAGGTGGAAGGGCTGCGGCATCTGCTGCAGGTGAACGACTACGCGGTGATCGTCGATTACGCGATGCGTTACGGCACGCCCGGCATTCCCGCGATGCTCAACCAGCTCAAGCTCGCAGGCGCCGAGCGCATCCTCTTGATGCCGATGTACCCGCAGTATTCGTCGTCGACCACGGCCACCGCTTTCGATGATGCATTCGCCGCGCTCAAGCGGATGCGCAATCAGCCGGAAGTCCGCACCGTGCGCCAGTACGCGGACCATCCCGCGTATATCGCGGCGCTGGCCGCGCAGGTGAACCACTCTTGGCACACGCACGGCCGTCCCGATTTCGCGGCCGGCGACAAGCTCGTGCTGAGCTTCCACGGCGTGCCGAAGCGCACGCTCGACCTGGGCGATCCGTATCACGAGCAATGTCAGCAGACGGCGTCGCTGTTGATGCACGCACTCGGGCTCACATCCGTCGAGTGCCGCGTGACGTTCCAGTCGCGCTTCGGCAAGGCGGAGTGGCTGCAGCCTTATACGGCGCCGACGCTGAAGGAACTGGGGGCTGCGGGCGTGCGTCGCGCGGACGTGTTCTGTCCGGGCTTCACGGCCGACTGCCTCGAAACCATCGAGGAAATCGGCATGGAGGTGCGTGACGAATTCATTCATGCAGGCGGGAAAGTTTTTCACGCTATTCCCTGCCTGAACGCGTCGCCGGCATGGATCGCGGCGCTCGGCGAAATCGTCGCGCAGCATCTGCAAGGCTGGCCGGTTCAGGTGAACGTGCCGCAAAGCGCGTCCGTGACCTGAAATTCCGTTTCCGGCACGCAATGTGCGTTCAGGACCGGCTGACGCTTTTCCAGACGTACTCCGTATGACCGCGCCTTGGGCGCTCGAAGAAGGACTGATGAACTACAAGATTTCTACCGAACCTGGCGCGCGCCTGCGCATCGACAAATGGCTGTGGGCCGCGCGCTTCTTCAAGACGCGCTCGCTCGCGGCGGATGCCGTCGAGAAAGGCCGGGTGCGGATCGGCGGCGCGGCCGTGAAGCCGGCGAAGGAGGTGCGCGTCGGCGATATGGTCGAGATCGAAATCGAACGGGTCGTGTGGCAGGTCGAAGTGCTCGGCGTATGCGACGTGCGCGGCCCGGCGAGCGTCGCGCAGACGCTCTACGCGGAAACCGAAGAGAGCAGGCAGAAGCGCCAGCTCGAGCACGAGCGGCGCAAGACGTATCGCGAGCCGGCGGCCGGATTACATGGCCGGCCGACCAAGCGCGACAGACGCGTTATCGACAAAATTTCCAGTGGGGATTGAACAGCTGTTCGATCGTCGCGTGCACACCGCCGTATTCGGTGGTGCGATCGTTGACGACCCCGGACATGCAGATGGTCGTGGTGCCTGCAATCAGTACCATTGCGACCACCGATATAGCGAAGGTCAGTTTCACGGTACTCCCCTTGGAGATTGCAAGCGGAAACGGGCGGTTCAGCTAGTGGTAAGGTGGGCGTCAGGTTAGGGTTAACGTGCCTTTTCGGACGCTCAAGATGAGTTTAGGACACTCGCGCAGCGCGCTCAATCTTATTATGATGACGCGCCTGAAATGCTTGTTACCGCGCATTTCCGCGCGCCTGCAAGGTGCAAAAAGCTCTTCGGGTGCCTTGAAATACGGCGTACGCGCCCTAACTTGAACGGTTGATGCGCGGCGGCGGGTTGTAGCGGCACGATACCGATGTCCATCGGGCGATCCGCATGACCCTTCCGCCGTTTCTTGGCCTTAATTTTTGAATTTCAGCGACATGGAAAACACGCAAGAGAAACCGACGAGCCAGAACCCCACGCCCGCCGACGAAGCGCGCCAGGCCGCAGAGGCCGCATCGGGCGAGCAGCAGGCACAGCAGCCGGAAGCGGGCGCTGCCGAACAGCCGGCACAAGCCGCGCAGGCAGACGCCGAGGCCGCGCTGGCCGAAGCTCAGGCGAAAGTAGCCGAATTGCAGGAAAGCTTCCTGCGCGCGAAAGCGGAGACGGAAAACGTCCGCCGCCGTGGCCAGGAAGACGTCGCGAAGGCGCACAAATTCGCTATCGAAAGTTTTGCCGAGCATCTGCTACCCGTCGTCGACAGCCTCGAAGCCGCCGTTGCGCATTCGAGCGACGATCTGGCAAAGGTGCGCGAAGGCGTCGAACTCACGCTGCGTCAGCTGACGGGCGCGCTCGAAAAGGGCAAGGTCGTCGCGCTGAACCCGGTCGGCGAGAAGTTCGATCCGCATCGCCATCAGGCCATTTCGATGGTGCCGGCCGAGCAGGAGCCGAATACCGTCGTCTCTGTGCTGCAAAAGGGCTACGTGATCGCCGATCGCGTGCTGCGTCCGGCGCTGGTGACGGTCGCGGCGCCCAAGTAAGCACCTGTCTGTACCGTCATGGCCGGCATACCCGTCGACAGCGCCGCGTTCGCGGCCTTCGACATGCAGGAACTCACCGCCGAAACCTTCGACGCCGGACTTCAGTCCGCGGGCGACGAACTGGCAGTGGTGTTTTTCTGGGGGCTCGACTGCTACAACTGCGAGGTCGCGAAAAAGGCGATGCTCGCGCAGCCAGACGCGATCCGCGCGCTCGGCCTGCGGTGGTTTCACAGCAATGTCTATGAGCATCGCGATCTCGGCCGGCGGTTCATGCTGCACGGCGTGCCGACGTGGTTCTTCTTCCATCGCGGCAAGCGTCTCGGCCGGGCGACCGGCTGGCACGGCCTCGCACAGTTCGAGGCGGCCGTTGCCGCGGCCCGTGAGAAAATGCGCGCGGCCGACGTACACATGGCCGGTTTGGGCACGGCCGGTCCGGCCGCGGCTGGCGCAGGGGCAGCGGCGGGCTCGGGCGCAATCGGCTCAGGCGCATCCGGCTCAGGCGCCGCTGACGAGACGGGCAAACCAGCCTCGGACAACGGCCGCACCGATTGAAAAAATTTAATGACCGCATCGTATTTGGGGTCTTGAAAACGATGTGGGCGCACTTATGTTGAGTGCAGGGTGAAATTCAGGGCGGGGCGCCCGGCGGCCGGATTGGCCAACCAGCGATGCCCGCAACGATCAAAGTCAGGAGATTAGTAAAAATGGGCAAAATCATCGGCATCGACCTCGGCACCACCAACTCGTGCGTGGCGCTGATGGAAGGCAACCAGGTCAAAGTGATCGAGAACTCGGAAGGTGCTCGTACCACGCCGTCGATCATCGCCTATATGGACGACAACGAAGTGCTCGTCGGCGCGCCGGCGAAGCGTCAGTCGGTCACCAACCCGAAGAACACACTGTACGCGGTCAAGCGCCTGATCGGCCGCCGCTTCGAAGAAAAGGAAGTGCAGAAGGACATCGGTCTGATGCCCTACAAGATCGTCAAGCACGATAACGGCGACGCATGGGTCGAAGCGCACGGGCAAAAACTCGCACCGTCGCAGGTGTCCGCCGAAGTCCTGCGCAAGATGAAGAAGACGGCTGAGGACTACCTCGGCGAGACGGTCACGGAAGCCGTGATCACGGTGCCGGCGTACTTCAACGACAGCCAGCGCCAGGCCACGAAGGACGCGGGCCGCATCGCCGGTCTGGAAGTCAAGCGGATCATCAACGAACCGACGGCGGCTGCGCTCGCGTTCGGTCTGGACAAGGCCGAAAAGGGCGACCGCAAGATCGCGGTGTTCGACCTGGGCGGCGGCACGTTCGATATCTCGATCATCGAAATCGCGGACGTGGACGGCGAGAAGCAGTTCGAAGTGCTGTCGACGAACGGCGATACGTTCCTCGGCGGTGAAGACTTCGACCAGCGCATCATCGACTACATCATCGGTGAGTTCAAGAAAGAGCAGGGCGTCGATCTGTCGAAGGACGTGCTCGCGCTGCAACGCCTGAAGGAAGCCGCTGAAAAGGCGAAGATCGAACTGTCGTCGGGTCAGCAGACGGAAATCAACCTGCCGTACATCACGGCGGACGCATCGGGTCCGAAGCACCTGAACCTGAAGATCACGCGCGCCAAGCTGGAAGCGCTGGTCGAAGACCTGATCGAGCGCACGATCGAACCGTGCCGCATTGCGATCAAGGACGCAGGCGTGAAGGTCGGCGAAATCGACGACGTGATTCTCGTCGGCGGCCAGACGCGCATGCCGAAGGTGCAGGAAAAGGTGAAGGAGTTCTTCGGCAAGGAACCGCGCCGCGACGTGAACCCGGACGAAGCCGTTGCTGTCGGCGCGGCGATCCAGGGCCAGGTGCTGTCGGGCGACCGCAAGGACGTGCTGCTGCTCGACGTGACGCCGCTGTCGCTGGGCATCGAAACGCTCGGCGGCGTGATGACGAAGATGATCAACAAGAACACCACGATCCCGACGAAGCACGCTCAGGTGTATTCGACGGCGGACGACAACCAGTCGGCCGTGACGATCAAGGTGTTCCAGGGCGAGCGCGAAATGGCGGCGGGCAACAAGCTGCTGGGCGAGTTCAACCTGGAAGGCATTCCGCCCGCACCGCGCGGCGTGCCGCAGATCGAAGTGACCTTCGACATCGACGCGAACGGGATTCTGCACGTCGGCGCGAAGGACAAGGCGACGGGCAAGGAAAACCGCATCACGATCAAGGCGAACTCGGGTCTGTCCGAAGCCGAAATCGAGAAGATGGTGAAGGACGCAGAAGCGAACGCGGAAGAAGATCACAAGCTGCGTGAACTGGCGGATGCCCGCAACCAGGGCGACGCGCTGGTCCACAGCACGAAGAAGGCGCTCACCGAGTACGGCGACAAGCTGGACGCGGGCGAGAAGGAAAAGATCGAAGCCGCGCTGAAGGATCTCGAAGAGACGCTGAAGAACGGCTCGAGCGACAAGGCTGCGATCGAAGCGAAGATCGAGACGGTTGCAACGGCGTCGCAGAAGCTCGGCGAAAAGATGTACGCCGACATGCAGGCGCAAGGTGCAGCCGGCGCCGCGGGTGCAAGTGGCGCGGCCGGCGCGGAAGCCTCGGGCGCGAGCCAGCAGCAGGCCGACGACGTCGTGGACGCCGAGTTCAAGGAAGTGAAGAAGGACTAAGCCGGGTTGCTCTTTAACCGCAAGGCTGCGCATAGCGATATGCGCAGCCCGGCTGCAAAGGTTGGCGCCTGACGGAAGTCTGCGGCGTTTGACCGGATCACGCGCCTGGCGAGCCTTTTTGGCTCTCCGGGCACATTTGTTTTATGGAGGGCGCGGCTTTTGACCCGTAATTGCGGTCGGGGCCCAAGCCTTACGAGTCGCGAGACTCCAGCATTCAAGAGGAGCCGCCGCGCCGCATTGCGCGGATGGCGTTGAACCGATATGGCGAAACGGGATTACTACGACGTTCTGGGTCTCGCAAAGAACGCGAGCGACGACGAAATCAAGAAGGCTTATCGCAAGCTCGCGATGAAGCATCACCCCGACCGCAATCCGGGCAACAAGGATGCGGAAGAGCATTTCAAAGAGGCGAAGGAAGCCTATGAAATGCTGTCGGACTCGCAAAAGCGCGCGGCCTATGACCAGTACGGCCACGCGGGCGTCGATCCGAACATGGCGGGCGCGGGCGCTCAGGGTTTCGGCGGTTTTGCCGACGCATTCGGCGATATTTTCGGCGACATCTTCGGCCAGGCGGCGGGCGGTGGACGCGGCGGCCGCAGCGGTCCCCAGGTGTATCGCGGCGCCGACCTGCGCTACAGCATGGAAATCACGCTCGAACAGGCCGCTCACGGTTACGATACCCAGATCCGCGTGCCGAGCTGGGTGTCGTGCGAAGTCTGTCACGGTTCGGGCGCGAAGCCGGGTACGAAGCCGGAAACCTGCCCGACCTGTAACGGCGCGGGCGCGGTGCGGATGTCGCAGGGCTTCTTCAGTATCCAGCAGACGTGCCCGAAGTGCCACGGCACGGGCACCTACATTCCCGAGCCTTGCACGCACTGCCACGGCGCAGGCAAGACGAAGGAAACCAAGACGCTGGAAGTGAAGATTCCGGCAGGCATCGACGACGGCATGCGTATCCGTTCGGCGGGCAACGGCGAGCCGGGCATCAACGGCGGTCCGTCGGGCGACCTGTACGTCGAGATTCACATCAAGGCGCACCCGGTATTCGAGCGCGACGGCGACGACCTGCATTGCCAGATGCCGATCCCGTTCACGAAGGCGGCATTGGGCGGCGAGATCGAAGTGCCGACGCTTGCAGGGCGCGCGAGCTTCACGGTGCCGGAAGGCACGCAGTCGGGCAAGACGTTCCGTCTGCGCAGCAAGGGCATCAAGGGTCTGCGCTCGAGCATTGCTGGCGATCTCTACGTGCATGTGCAGGTGGAAACGCCCGTCAAGCTCACCGAGTCGCAGCGCGAGTTGTTGCAGCAGTTCGAGAAGTCGCTGGTCGAAGGCGGCGCGCGTCACAGCCCGCAGAGCAAGAGCTGGTTCGACCGGGTCAAGAGCTTCTTTGACTAACGCGTTCCGAAGTTGGCGGTATGCATGACGTCTCACGAAACAGCGGCTCACGAAAGAGGCACCGTCTTCGCGTTGCTGGACGACTGCGACTCGACACCCAGTCGCCCGTCGAGCCGGCTCTATACCGGCTTTAGGCACGAGCACGTCTGTACGGACGTCGCGCAACTGGATGCCGTGTGCGAGGCGGCGTCGGCCGATGTGGACGGCGGCCTTTTCGCCGTCGTGCTGGCCGACTACGAGTTCGGGCAGGCTATGCATCAGAAGACGCAGCGCGCCGCTGGCACGCTGCGTTTTTTATTGTTCGATTCTTGCCGGAAGATGTCGCGCGACGAGGTCGACACGTGGCTTGCGCTGCACGACAGTGCGGCTGTCGAGCCGTCGGTGGCGGGCATCGGCGGCGTCGAGGCGAGCGTCGACGAACGCGAGTTCACGCAGGCCATCGGCGCCATTCACGACGCCTTGCGCGCCGGCGACTCCTATCAGATCAACTACACGTACCGGCTCGTCTTCGACGTGTTCGGCACGCCCGCCGCGCTGTTCCGGCGGCTGCGCGCGCGGCAGTCGGTGCATTACGGCGCGCTGATCGCGCTGCCGGACGGCCGTTGGGTCGTGTCGTGCTCACCTGAACTGTTCGTCGAGAAGAAGGGCGCTTCGCTGCGCACACGGCCGATGAAAGGCACCATGCCGCGCTCGGCGGATACGGCGCAAGACCGCGCGGCCGCCGATTTTCTCGCCCACGATCCGAAGAATCGTGCGGAAAACGTGATGATCGTCGACTTGCTGCGCAACGACCTGTCGCGGATCGCCGAAACGGGCACGGTGAAGACGCCGGCGCTCTTTTCGATCGAGCCGTATCAGTCGCTGTGGCAGATGACATCGACCGTCACGGCTACGCTGCGGGGACGCACCACTTTCGCCGATGTTCTGCGCGCGCTCTTTCCATGCGGGTCAATCACGGGCGCGCCCAAGCACAAGACGATGCAACTGATCGAGCAGCTCGAATCGACGCCGCGCGGCTTGTACACGGGTGCGATCGGCTGGCTCGATGCGCAGCCGGATCTCGGCGAAGCGGTCGGCCGGCAGTGCGGCGATTTCTGCCTGTCGGTGGCGATCCGCACGCTGACGCTCGGCGCGCCGACGCAGGCCGGCCGGCGGCGCGGCGAAATGGGCATCGGCGCGGGTATCGTGCTCGATAGCGTTGCGCAAGACGAATACGCGGAGTGCAAATTGAAAGCGCGTTTCCTGACGGAAGCCGATCCCGGTTTCCAGCTGTTCGAAACGATGTACGCGACGCGCGAGGACGGCGTGCGCCACGTCGATCGCCATATCGCGCGGCTTGGAAACAGCGCCCGCTGGCTGGGCTTCCGTTTCGACGAAGAGGCCGTGCGCGCGAAGCTCGCTGCGCAATGCGCAGCGCTGCGCGCCGACACGCCGCACCGGATGCGGCTGACGCTCGACAAGACAGGCGCGGTGGAAATCACCTCCGCGCTGCTCGTCCCGCTGACGGAAGAAGTGGTCGGCGTGCTGCTCGGCCCCGATCACGGATTCGCGACGACGCAGGCGGCAGATCCATTGCTGCTGCACAAGACGACGCGCCGCGCGGAATACGATCGCGGCTGGCGTGAAGCCGAAACGCATGATGCGTTCGATACGCTGTTCTTCAACGAGAAAGGCGAGTTGACCGAGGGTGGACGATCGAACGTGTTCGTGAAGCTGGAAGGCCGGTGGTGGACGCCGCCGTTGTCGTCGGGCTTGTTGCCGGGCGTGATGCGGAGCGTGCTGCTCGATGATCCTGCGATGCAGGCGGGCGAGCGCGCATTGACTCGGGACGATGTGTCGAACGCAGAAGCGCTGATGCTCTGCAATGCGCTGCGTGGGGCATTGCCGGCGCGGATTATCGGTTGATCGTTCTGGCCGGCGGATCGGAAAGGGCACGCATCAGCCGTGATGGCGATGAATCAGTCGCCCGATCCACGCGGCGAGACGCTCGGGCCAGGTGACGTCGTCGTGTTGATGAGGATGGCTTGAGTGGTCACGCATGCTCGTGACGTCGATCAGGCAAAAGGGGCTCATGGTCGTCTCTCCGTTGACGCGCGGGTCCGCACGTTGGAAAGAGAACGAAGATAGGCGACGGGAATTACACGCCGAATGGACCGGCCTTGACAGGATTCTGGACGTCCGGTTCAGCTTGAGTTGGCGACTGAATCCCAACAGCGACAGCGGCGGCGCATGTATGTATCACCACGCGCCGCTGCGTGTGTGCCCACAGCGGGCGTGTACTCAGAACGTGTGCTCGGGACCCGGAAACGTGCCGTCCTTCACGGCACGCACGTACGTTTCGACGGCAGCCAGGATGCTCGGCTGTCCTTGCATGAAATCCTTCACGAAGCGCGGGCGCTTGCCGGGGAAAACGCCCAGCATGTCGTGCAGCACCAGCACCTGACCCGAGCACTCGACGCCCGCGCCGATGCCGATCGTCGGAATGCGCAGTTGCATCGTGACCTCGGCGGCGAGCAGCGTCGGCATCGCTTCCATCACGATAAGTTGGGCGCCCGCGTCCTGCATCGCGCGCGAATCGCGCAGCAGCTGGCTCGCGCCCGCTTCCGTCTTGCCTTGCACCTTGAAGCCGCCGAACGCGTGCACCGATTGCGGCGTGAGCCCGACATGCGCGCACACGGGCACGGCGCGTTCGACAAGAAACCGCACTGTGTCCGCGAGCCACTCGCCGCCTTCGAGCTTCACCATCTGCGCGCCCGACTGCATCAGCTTGACGGCGCTCGCGAACGCATCGGCGGGCGTGCCGTACGTGCCGAACGGCATGTCGGCGACGATCAGCGCGGACGGCTGCGCGCGCGCAACGCACGCCGTGTGATAAGCGATGTCATCGAGCGTGACGGGCAGCGTCGTCGTTTGCCCTTGCAGCACGTTGCCGAGCGAATCGCCGATCAGCAGCACGTCGACGCCCGCGCGATCGAGCAGCGCCGCGAAGCTCGCGTCATAGCACGTGAGCATGGCGATCTTCTCGCCGGCCTCGCGCATCGCCTGCAGTTTCGGGACCGTGACGGCGCTGCGGCTCGTCTCCTGCAAATAGGTCATGGGATGTCCGTTGGGAATGCGGCAGCGCGCTACAGCCAGACGCTATAGCGCGGAGCCTTTGACGAAGAATTCCTTGCGCCCGCGCATCGTCTCGACGCGCTCGACGAGCAGAGCAAGGTCCGCGTCGGAATCGAGCGGATTCAGGTGTTCGGCATTGACCGTGAGAACGGGCGCGCCGTCGTAGTGATAGAAGAATTCGTTGTACGCGTCGCACAGCGAGCGCAGGTACGCGTCCGAGATCTGCAGCTCCATCGGCACCGCGCGCTTCTGGATGCGCGAGAACAGCACCTCGGGGCTCGCCTGCAGATAGACGATCAGATCGGGCGATGGTCCCGGCACATCGAGCCGCGCGGCCAGCGCGCGGTACAGCTGGTATTCGTCGTCCTGCAGCGTCAGACGCGCGAAGATGTCGTTCTTCTGCGTCATGAAATCGGTGATGAGGGGGGTGCCTGCCGAGCGCAGCGCATCGATGTCCTGCACCTGCTGCGCGCGCTGCAATGCGAAGCTCAGTTGCGCGGGCAACGCATAGCGCGATGTGTCGCGATAGAAGCGTTCAAGAAACGGATTGTCCTGCGGGCGCTCGAAGAGTTCGTGCATCGACCAGCGTTGCGCGAGCCGGCGCGCGAGCGACGTCTTGCCGACGCCGATCGGCCCTTCGATCGTCAGATAGCCGTGCGGCGGACGCAGATCGGGTGCGGTGACGGTGAGCGGCGGGGCGGTCATCGGTAGCGAGTTCATCGGCAACCGCCCTTGGGGGCGCTGCCCGCTTCGCTGTCACCGCGTGTAGTCGCGCCTGTCGTTGCATCTGTCGCCGAGTTTGGACATTGACACGCCGACTTCATCTTCTCGATGCGTTGATCTGCGACAGCCGCGAGAAACGATTCGGCGCGGCCGCGTTGCGGAATGATCAGCGTGGGTTCGATTTCGACGAGCGGCACGAGAACGAACGCGCGCTCCGTCATGCGTGGATGCGGCACGATCAGATCGGGTTCGTCGATTGCGTGTTCGCCGTAAAGCAGGATGTCGAGATCGAGCGTGCGCGGCGCGTTGCGAAAGGGGCGCTCGCGGCCGAACTGATGCTCGATCTTGTGACACAGCGCGAGCAGATGCCGCACGGGCATTGTCGTTTCGAGCTTCACGACGAGATTCAGATAGTCGTCGCCGCCCGCATCGATCGGGGCGGTTCGATAGAAGCTCGATTTCGCGAGCACGGTGATGGTGTGCTGTTGTGCGAGGCACACCACCGCGTCTTTCAGGGTCTGGCGCGCGTCCCCGAGATTCGCGCCCAGGCCGAGATAGGCAACCGTCATGGCATAACTTCCTGCAACTTGCGTTCGACGGCGCGCGCCGGAACTGCGTCAGTCGTCACGCGGGCCGTCTTGGCTCGCATCGCTCGCTGCGCGGTTTCCTGAACCCGTGCCGCCCTCCATTCCGTCGCCCTGTTTGCTGCGGTTGCGGCTGCTGCGTCGCCGTCGTTTTCTGGGCGTCCGGTCCTTCCCGCCTTGCGCAAGCAGTGCTTCGCGCGCGGCAGCGTCTCCTTCGATGAACTCCGTCCACCACGAACCGACCGACTCATCCAGTTCGCCCGATTCGCAGCGCAACAGGAGGAAATCATACCCCGCTCTAAATCTTTGGTGTTCCAGCAGCTTCAGCGCGGTCCGGCCCGAGCGTTTTTCGAGGCGATGCTGGAGACCCCAGATCTCGCGCATGTCCGACGAGAAGCGCTTGTGAATCGCGAGCTTTTCGGTCTGCATGTCGAGCACGTCGTCCATTGCCTGATGCAGCGCAGGCACCGGGTATTCGGCGTTCGCCTGGTATTGCTGCCAGCGTTGCTGCACGTCGTGCCACAGGAGCGTCGCGAACAGAAAGCCCGGTGAGACCGGCTTGCCGGCGCGAACGCGCGCGTCGGTGTTGTTCAGCGCGAGCGTGATGAACCGCTCGCCGTGCGGCTGTTCGAGCACGACGTCGAGCAGCGGCAGCAGGCCGTGATGCAGTCCTTCCTTGCGCAAACGCTGCAGGCACGCGAGCGCATGACCCGACAGCAGCAGCTTGAGCATCTCGTCGAAGAGCCGCGCGGCGGGCACGTTGTTGATCAGATCGGCGAGATCCTTGATCGGCGCGCGCGTCGCTTCTTCGATTTCGAAACCGAGCTTCGCGGCGAAGCGCACGACGCGCAGCATCCGCACGGGGTCTTCGCGATAGCGCGTGGCCGGGTCGCCGATCATGCGCAGGAGGCGCGCGCGCACATCGGACATGCCGTTGTGATAGTCGAGCACCGTCTGCGTGGCGGGGTCGTAGTACATCGCGTTGACGGTGAAGTCGCGGCGTGTCGCGTCTTCGTGCTGCTCGCCCCAGACGTTGTCGCGCAGCACACGGCCGCTTGCGTCGACGGCATGCGTGCGCCGGTCCAGCTCGTCACGCTTCAGGCGGCGCGGCGGCGCGGCGCTGACGTCGGCGTCGGCGTCGGCGGCCGGCGCGTCGACGAGCGCGCGGAACGTCGACGTCTCGATGATTTCCTGGCCGAACTGCACGTGCACGATCTGAAAGCGCCGCCCGATGATGCGCGCGCGGCGAAAGAGCTTCTGCACCTGTTCGGGCGTGGCGTCGGTGGCGACGTCGAAGTCTTTCGGCGCGATGCCGAGCAGCAGATCGCGCACCGCGCCGCCGACGATGAACGCGCGAAAGCCCGCTTCCTGCAGGCCTTCCGTAACGCGGATCGCGTTGCGCGAAATCAGCGAAGGGTCGATGCCGTGAATATCGGAAGAGATGATGACGGGCGCGTCCGGCTCGGGTACGGCTGCCGCGGCCGGCTTGCGACGCGAGCCGCCTTTCGATGCCGCCGCGCTGCCTTTCGATGACGCGGCGGCCGTGCGACCCGCGCGCGCGCGTTCATGGCTGTTGCCGTTGTGCGGATTGTCGTCGGTTTGAGCGGACGGCGCAGCCTCGTCGGCAGAGTCGGCGTCCTGTCCGAACAGCTTGCGAATGAGTTTCTTGATCACGTGGGTTGAAAGAGTTCGAGAATGCGCCAGCCGTGCTTCTGCGCGTGAGCGCGCAACGTGTCGTCAGGGTTGGTCGCGATCGGATCGGTGACCTTTTCGAGCAGCGGGATGTCGTTGTGCGAATCGCTGTAGAAATAGCTGCGCTCGAAGTCCGACCAGGTTTTGCCCAGCGACGCGAGCCATTCCTCCGTGCGCACGATCTTGCCTTCTCGGTAGCTAGGCGTGCCCTTCGGAAAGCCCGTGTAGGCCGAAGCCGGATGGCCGTCGATCGTCTCCACTTCGCACGCGATCAGTTTCTCGACGCCGAATGCTTCGGCGATGGGCGCCGTGATGAACTCGTTGGTCGCCGTGACCACGCAGCACAGATCGCCCGCGTCGCGATGCTTGCGCACCAGTTCCATCGCGGCCGGGATGATCGCTGGCCTGATCACTTCGTGCATGTACTGGTCGTGCCATGCCTTTAGCTGCTCGCGCGAATACTTCGCGAGCGGCGTCAGCATGGCGACCAGATATGCATGAATGTCCAGCTTGCCGGCCTTGTAGTCGGCATAGAAGCGGTCGTTCTCACGCGCAAAATTCTCGGCGTCGACAATGCCGAGTTTCACCATGAAGCGGCCCCATTCGTGGTCGCTGTCGGTGGGGATGAGCGTGTGATCGAGGTCGAAGAGCGCGAGGTTGGCCATGGGGGACTATTTTACTTGAAGCGGATGACGAGGCTCAGGGCGCGACACGGCGCGGGCCGTCGGGCCCGTCGCCGCCACTGTTGCCACCGTTGCCACTGCTGCCGGGCGAGGCGAGCATCGTGCGCAACAGCGGCAGCGTCACCGCGCGCTTCTGTTCGAGCGAAAAACGGTCGAGCGCGTCGAGCAGCGCCATCAGGCTCGGCATGTCGCGGCGGAAATGGGTGAGCAGATAGGCGGGCACGTCGTCGGCGAGATTGATGCCGCGCTCGCGCGCCGCGTGCTTCAGCACGGCCGCCTTGCCTTCGTCGGCGAGCGGCGCGAGGTGGAACACGAGGCCCCAGCCGAGACGCGTGCGCAGGTCCTCGCGCACTTCGAGCCCCATCGGCGCGGCGTTGCCTGTCGCGACGAGCGCGCTCGTCGGATGCGCGCGCACTTCGTTGAACAGATTGAAGAGCGCGATCTGCTGCGCGCCGGACAGACGGTCGCAATCGTCGATTGCATACAGCGCGACGGAAGGGTCGAACGCGAACGCGGCGAGGCTGCTCTGCGGGCCGGCATAGCGCGCGTGCCCCGGCGGCGCTTCGTGCACGAGCGCTTCCAGCAGATGCGTGCGGCCGCTGCCCGTCTCGCCCCACACGTAGAACGTGCGGTCCGCGACGGGACCCGCCGCGAGCGCCGCATCCAGTTCGCGCAGGCGCGTGACCAGCTCGGCGTTGGCGCCGGCGAAGAAGTTGTCGAATGTCGATGGCGGCGGGGTGCCGAGATCGAGCGTCAGTTGGCGCGACACGATAGATAAGCCGTAAATTGAGCCTCGAATAACCGACAGGCGATCAGTTCTTGTAAAGCGAACTCGACAGATAGCTCTGCCGCAACTCGTGCAGTGCGACCGACAGTATCGCGCTCACGGGCAGCGCGAGCAGCACGCCGAAAAAGCCGAACAACTGGCCGAACGCGAGCAGCGCGAAGATCACCGCGAGCGGATGCAGGCCGATCCGCTCGCCGACGAGTCGCGGCGTCAGAAAGAAGCTCTCGAGTATCTGGCCGATCCCATAAACCACGGCGACGGCGCCGAAGCCGTACCAGTTACCGAACTGCAGCAGCGCGGCGACGAGCGCGAGCGCGAGGCCCGTCGCGAAGCCGATGTACGGAATGAACACGGCGAGCCCGGTGAAGATGCCCACGGGCAGCGCGATCTCGAAGCCGGCGATATACAGCGCGACGGCATAGAACACGGCGAGCACGCCCATCACGAGCAACTGGCCGCGCAGGTATTGCGACAGCATGTGATCCATGTCGCGCGCGAGGTGAATCGTCTTCGCGAACCAGCGGCGCGGGATGAAGCCGCGCAGGCGCGCGAGGATCGCATTCCAGTCGTACAGCAGGTAGAACAGCACGAGCGGCACCATCACCACATTGCCGACGACCGTGATCATCACGTTCGAACTGGTGCGGATCGACGTCCACGCATAGAGGGCGACCGTCTGCGCGCTGCCTTCGAGCTGGCTCATCACCATGTCGCGGATGCTCGCGAAGTCGAGCGGATCGGCGAGTCCCAGCATCGCGAGCTTCGGCTGCAGCCAGAAGTGCAGGTGCGAAAAGAAACTGGGGACCTGCTGCTTCAGTTGCGGCACTTCCTTCTGGATGACGGCGAGCACGAGCAACACCAGCAGCGTGACGATCAGCACGAACAGCAGCATCATCAGAAGCGCGGCGAGGCCGCGCGGCACGCGCCGGCGCGTGAGCCAGGCGACGCCCGGCTGCAGGATGTAAGCGAGGATCGCGCCGAGCAGGAACGGCGTAAGCACGGGGCTCAGCAGCCAGAGCAGAATGCCCACGGCTAGCGCGATGGCAAGCCAGATGAAGGCGCGGCGCTGATACGGCGTGAGGATCGGGCTGTTTTGCTGCAAAACGGATTTCCCAGGTGTCGAGTCGTCGGAGGCGGCGTTTCAAATTCCAGCCACGCGGCCGGCATCGGGTAAAATCGCATTTTACCGACCTTCCGAGCTCTCCCCTCATGAATCAACCGAAATCCGCCCCGAATTCCCCTGATTCGGCCCAAGGATTGTCGTACCGCGACGCAGGCGTGGACATCGACGCCGGTGACGCCCTCGTCGACGCGATCAAGCCCTTTGCCAAGAAGACGCTGCGCGACGGCGTGCTGGGCGGCATCGGCGGTTTCGGCGCGCTGTTCGAGGTGCCGAAGAAATACAAGGAGCCCGTGCTCGTGTCGGGTACGGACGGCGTCGGCACCAAGCTGAAGCTCGCGTTCCAGCTGAACAGACACGATACCGTCGGCCAGGACCTCGTCGCGATGAGCGTCAACGACATCCTCGTGCAAGGCGCCGAACCGCTCTTCTTCCTCGACTATTTCGCGTGCGGCAAGCTGGACGTCGGCACGGCGGCGACCGTCGTCAAGGGCATCGCGACGGGCTGCGAGCTGGCCGGCTGCGCGCTGATCGGCGGCGAAACGGCTGAAATGCCGGGCATGTACCCCGACGGCGAATACGACCTCGCGGGCTTCGCTGTCGGCGCGGTCGAAAAGAGCAAGATCATCGACGGCAGCAAGATCGTGCCGGGCGACGTCGTGCTGGGCCTCGCGTCGAGCGGCATCCATTCGAACGGCTATTCGCTCGTGCGCAAGATCGTCGAGCGCGCGCAGCCCGATCTGAACGCCGATTTCGACGGCCGCTCGCTCGCCGAAGCGCTGATGGCGCCGACGCACATCTACGTGAAACCGCTGCTCGCGCTGATGCAGCAGCTCGACGTGAAGGGCATGGCGCACATCACGGGCGGCGGTCTGGTCGAAAACATCCCGCGCGTGCTGAAAGAGGGTTTGACGGCCGAGCTCGATCATCGCGCATGGCCGCTGCCGCCGCTGTTTTCGTGGCTGCAGAAGCACGGCGGCGTCGCCGATGCGGAAATGCATCGCGTGTTCAACTGCGGCATCGGCATGGCCGTAATCGTGTCCGCCGCCGATGCGGAAAAGGCGATCGGCCTGCTGTCCGCCGCCGGCGAGCAGGTCTGGAAGATCGGCGCGGTGCGCGCGAGCAAGGAAGGCGAGGCGCAGACCGTCGTGGTCTGAAGCGCAGCGTCGCTGAAAAGGTCAGAAAGCCGCCCGGCTGTGAAGCCCGGCGGCTTTTTTCATGGGTTCACGTCTTATTGGTCCGCGCCCGACGTCACGCGCTCGATCGCGTGCAACGCCTGCGCCGTTGCATCGCCCGCGCAACAGTCGATCACGATGCGCTCCGGCATCGCGCGCAGCCAGGTCAGCTGGCGCTTGCACAGCTGGCGCGTCGCGAAGATGCCTTTGTCGCGCATGGTGTCGTAGTCGGTTTCGCCGTCCAGGTATTCCCACGCTTGCCGGTATCCGACGCAGCGCATCGACGGCAAGCCCGGATGCAGATCGCCGCGCGCGCGCAACGCCTTCACTTCATCGATGAAACCGTTCGCGAGCATCGCGTCGAAGCGCTGTGCGATGCGTGCGTGCAGCACGCTGCGATCGGACGGCTCCAGCGCGATGGGGACGAAACGGTAGCGGCGCGCGGCGCCGTCGTCGCGAGCCGGCGCGGCGAGCAGCGCCGACATCGGCTGGCCCGTCAGCATGAACACTTCGAGCGCGCGCTGGATGCGCTGCGAATCATTCGGCGCGAGGCGCGCGGCCGTGATGGGATCGACGTCGGCGAGGCGCGCGTGCAGCGCCGGCCAGCCTTCGCGCGCGGCGTCGGCGTCGAGCGTCGCGCGCACGTCGGGATCGGCGGCGGGCAGATCGTTCAGACCCTGCGTCAACGCCCTGTAGTAAAGCATCGTGCCGCCGACCAGCAGCGGCACATTACCCCGCGCAACGATCTCGCCGACGAGCCGCAACGCATCGGCGCGAAAATCGGCTGCCGAGTACGCGTCGATGGGATCAACGATATCGATCAGATGATGCGGCGCGACGGCGCGTTCTTCCGGCGACGGCTTCGCGGTGCCGATGTCCATCTCGCGATAGACGAGCGCCGAATCGACGCTGACGATTTCGACGGGAGCGCGCGCGGCGAACGCGAGCGCGGCGGCCGTCTTGCCGGAGGCGGTCGGGCCGAGCAGGCAGGCGATGGGCTGCGGTTCGTGCTGCGCTGCTTGCTGCATTTTGTGATGCGTCATGACAGGCGTGAGCGGAATGGGACAGCGGAGCCGCTCACTGTCCGCGCATGAAGAGGCGGTCGAGATCGGCAAGCGTCAGCTGATACCACGTCGGACGTCCGTGATTACATTGATCCGCTCGTTCCGTCGCTTCCATCTGGCGCAGCAGCGCGTTCATCTCGTCGAGCGTCAGGCGCCGGTTTGCGCGCACCGCGTGATGGCACGCGAGCGTGCCGAGCAGCTCGTGTTGCCGTTCCGTCAGCACGCGCGAGCCGCCGTACGCGTGGAGGTCGGACAGCACCGCGCGCGCGAGCGACTGCAGGTCGGCATCCTTCAGGAGCGCGGGCACGGCGCGAATCGCGATGCTCGTCGGCGACAGCACGGCGAGATCGAAGCCGAGCGCATCGAGCGTCTCGCGCTCTTCTTCGACGACGCCGATTTCGACGCCATCGGCCGTGATCGACAGCGGGATCAGCAACGGCTGGACCGCGATCGTCCGGTCGGCGAGCGCGTTTTTGAACTGCTCGTACAGGATGCGCTCGTGCGCCGCGTGCATATCGACGATCACGAGGCCGCGCGCGTTCTGCGCGAGCACATAGATGCCGTGGATCTGGCCGAGCGCGAAGCCGAGCGGCTGCTCGTCGTTGGCGTCGAAAGTTTGCGGCGCGCCGGGAAGTTGCTGCTGTGGCGCGAAGCCCGAAGGCGCACGGCCGTAGCCGGCGGTATCGGGCCTGTGTGGTGTGCCGTGACTGTCGTCCGCGTCGCGCAGTTCGAGCGTTGTCGCGCCTTGCGCGGTGCCTGAACCGATGTCCTTGCGCCCGAACAGCGCATCGTAGAGCGCGAGCGGCTGCGCGACGGGCAGCGTGCCCTGCGTCATGCGCGCCTGGCGCAGCCATGTGTTGCCGGGCTGCGAGCTGCCGCCGTCGCTGACCTTGAAGCCGCCGCCGAGTGGCGTCGAGCCGAACGAAGAAGGTGTCGCTGCGGGCGTCGCGGACGGCATCGGTTCGATGCGCGCGGCGTGGCCGCCCGATGTCGTCTCCGGCGACGCGCCCGCATGTCGTGCGAGCGCGCGTTGCACCGCATGGAACACGAACTGGTGAATCGAGCGCGAATCGCGAAAGCGCACTTCGATTTTCGACGGATGCACGTTCACATCGACGGCCTCGGGCGGCAGATCGAGGAACAGCACATACGACGGAAAGCGGTCGCCATGCAGCACGTCTTCATACGCGGCGCGCGCCGCATGCGTAAGCAGCTTGTCGCGCACGAAGCGGCCGTTGACGAAGAAATACTGCTGATCGGCGCGCCCGCGGCTCGCCGTCGGCAGACCGGCGCAGCCGTACACGGCGAGCGGTCCCGCCGATTCGTCGAGGGGCAGATGCGCAGTCGCGAACGTTTCGCCAAGAATCTTCGCGACGCGCGTCGCCGGATCACTCGCATTCCAGTGCTCGACGGCGCGTCCGTTATGCAGCACCGAAATCGCGACGTCCGGCCGCGCGAGCGCGGCGCGACGGATCATCTCGAGGCAGTGGCCGAGTTCGGTCTGCTCGCTCTTCAGGAACTTGCGGCGCGCGGGCGTGTTGAAGTACAGCTCGCGCACTTCGATCGTCGTGCCTCGCGTGCCGGCAGCGGGCGACAGCGCGCCCGTCTGCGCATCGATACGCATCGCGTGCGAAGCATGCTCGGTGCGGCTCGTGATGTACATTTCCGATACCGACGCGATCGACGCGAGCGCCTCGCCGCGAAACCCGAGCGTCGCGACGGCTTCGAGTTCGGCGAGCGAGCGGATCTTGCTGGTCGCGTGGCGCATCAACGCTAGCGCGAGTTCGCCTTCGGGAATGCCGCAACCGTCGTCGGTGATCGAAATGCGCTTGACGCCGCCTTCGTCGAGCAGAATGCGCAGCGTTTTGGCGCCTGCATCGAGCGCGTTTTCGAGCACTTCCTTCACGACGGATGCCGGCCGCTCGACCACTTCGCCCGCGGCGATCTGGCTGATCAATTGGTCGGGAAGCGGCTGGATCGCGCGCAATGCACGCGGCGCGACGGCGCTGTCGACGGCGTTCGCCGCGAGGCTCGAAGCCTGGTCCGAAGCCTGGTCCAAAGCGGGACCGGATGCGGGGCTCGTGGCGGGCTTGTTGCCGTCGGGCGTTTCGGAAGATTCGGGGATCGCGGACATGGCGAAATTATAGCGATTCGTCGCAGATCGTCTGAGCGCGTGACTGAATCCGCTATTGAACGTGCGGTTGATGCCGTTGAGTCTGCAAGCGAGCCAAATGAGGAGCCGATCGAGGCCCGTGACTTTTTTTCAAGACGTCATGGCACTTCGGTATCATGGCGCGGTCAAGTTTAGGCTCGGTCGCGAATCGTGATTTCGCTTCGCATTCCGCACGCGACGGCCGTTGCGCCTGTCATGTCAGCCATCTGCTTTTAAAGGACGATCTTTGGACACGCTGCTGCAATTCGTCAATCTTGTCCTGCACATCGACAAGTTTCTAGGAGTCTTCATTCATCAGTACGGCGCGTGGGTCTACGCGGTGCTGTTCCTGATCGTGTTCTGCGAGACGGGTCTTGTGGTGCTGCCGTTTCTGCCCGGCGATTCGCTGCTTTTCATCGGCGGCGCGTTTTGCGCGACGGGCGAAATGAACATCGAACTGCTGATCGTGCTGCTGCTGGTAGCGGCCGTGTCCGGCAACACGGTCAACTACCTGATCGGTCGCGCGCTCGGGCCAAAGGTGTTCAACTCGCACATTCCCGT
Source organism: Paraburkholderia diazotrophica (assembly GCF_900108945.1). Lineage (GTDB taxonomy): Bacteria > Pseudomonadota > Gammaproteobacteria > Burkholderiales > Burkholderiaceae > Paraburkholderia > Paraburkholderia diazotrophica. The sequence goes on from NZ_FNYE01000026.1 coordinate 70,682, forward strand.
GCTCGAACGTTTCCTCGATCGCGAGGCGCTGCGCAAGACGCACGACTTCTACGAGCGCCACGGCGGCAAGACCATCGTGCTCGCGCGTTTCATTCCCGTCGTGCGGACGTTTGCGCCGTTCGTGGCGGGCGCGTCGCAGATGAGCGTCCGGCGCTTCCAGCTCTTCAATTTTGCAGGCGCGTTCTTCTGGGTGCTGTTGCTCACGCTGCTCGGCTATTTCTTCGGCAACATTCCGTTTATTCGCCAGTATCTGAATGTGATCGTGCTGGTGGGTATCGGCGCGGCGATCGTGCCCGTGGCGCTCGGCGCGCTGTGGAAGATGATGCGCGGCAAGCGCCAGGCGACGGGGTCGGCGAGCAACCATACGGGGCAGTGAGCGCGAGGGCGCGTGAGGGGAGTGCCCTTGACCGCCAGCTCGCTCGAAGCGCGGCAATCCCCTCGCGACAAATAGAGAACGACGAAGCCGCGCGCCGCACGAAGAGCTACGCAGCCGCGCGCCGCACGAAAGGCGTTTCGGGCGTCGGATAACCCGCTTCGCGGAACGTCTCGACGATCGCGCGATTCGTATCGAAGTAGACCTGCCAGTAGTTGTCGTTGTGCGTGTACGGCCGCACGCACAGCAGCGGACCTTCCGGCGTGAACGACAACAGTTCGACATCGGGCGGCGGATTCTGCGAGACATTCGGAATTTTCGTCACGGCCGCGCGCAGGCGGTTCGCGGCATCGACGGGATCGACGCCGTTCGCGACCTTCGCCGTCAGCTCGACACGCCGCACCGGCTGCGCGCTGAAGTTCGAGATCACGCCGGAGAAGATCGTGTTGTTGCCGACGATGGTCAACACGTTATCGGGCGTGATGATCGTCGTGCCGAACAGCCCCAGTTCCTGCACCGTGCCCGTGACGCCGCCCGCCATCACGAAATCGCCGACCTTGAACGGCCGCAGCACCTGCATGAAGACGCCCGCCGCGAAATGCGCGAGCAACCCGCCCCAGGCCGTGCCGACCGCAAGGCCGACGCCCGCGAGCAGCGCGGCGAACGAGGTCGTCTGCACGCCGAACACTTGCAGAATCGCGAGCACCAGCAGCAGGTTCAGGATGCCGGCGAGTATCGAGCCGAGATAGTGCGCAAGCGTCGGATCGACCTTGCTGTTGCGCGAGAGCAGCTTGCGGATCAAACCGGTGATCAGCCCGATCACCCATCGCCCGACAATCCATAGAACGATCGCACCGAGTACCTTGGTCCCGAAGTCGATGCCTCGGGTCATCAGAAAGATGCGTACGGCTTCAATGTCCACGATTCCCTCGCTTGAGTCTGCTTGCGCTTGACTGACTGCGTGCATGCGACGACGCGTCAAGAACGCGGCGCGGACGCGTCGAGTGAGTCCGCTGGAGGAAGCGACGCCGCGTCCATCGCTTGTGCTGCACGACGTTTTATCTGGTACGGCGAACGGCTGGAGGAGACTGGTTGCCCGATATGCAAGAAGGGCGGCGCAAGTCGCGCCGCCTGCAATCATCGAATGTTATAGGCGACGGCACGCCCGTTAGCAAGACGTATTCCCGACCTTCCGGCCTGCCTACATGGGGAGTTGCGAATTGGTGTACGCCGACGTGCGGATGACGGTAGAGCCTTGCGCACTCTGTGACGCTTTGCGGCTGCGCATGCGCGCGAGACAGATTGCGATGCCGCATGCCGTCAGATACGCGGCGCCGCGCTGCATGAAGGATTCCGTGGTGCTGAACTTGCCGTAGCGGGTCTGCGAATCGGCGAACACCAGAAAGGTCAACGCGGCATCGAACGCCAGCGCAATCGCGGCAAACACGAAGAACAGGAGATAGCCGTTCGCCTTCGCGCCGGGCCTCATCCCGTTGAATAGGCTGCACGCCGTCAGCATGACGGCGAGGATGAGCAGGTTCGAAATCAGATCGAGCAGGAAGTTGATCATGGCGTTGAGATCAAAGCGTTGTATTGCGAACGCTGCCCGCCATGTGTCGTCGACGTGTTGCAACCGGCACCGCGAGTAGCCGCGGGATGATTGCACGTCTTTCCATCTCGATAAATGCAAATATATGGAGTCCCCAATAACGCGTTGGCCGCGCACGACAGGCAATGAGCCGGCGCGCGGCTGCGAAACAGGACGAATGCAAAAAAGGCGCAAGGGTCTCCGGTTGCCCGAGGACCCTCGCGTTTTCACTGTGACGACGAATGTCGCGCGAGTCGCTTGCCGTCGCGCGCCCGAGCCTCGCGGCCTGTCAGCCTTTTGACGCGCTGTGCCGATGTGCCGCGCGATAGTCGGTCGGCGAGATCGACAGGCGCTTGCGAAAGATCTTCGCGAGCCCGTCGCCGCTGCGCACGCCACAACGGCGCGCGATGCCGTCGATCGACATGTCCGTCTCCGCGAGCAGCAGGCAACTGGCGTCGAGCCGCGCGCGCAGCAGGTACTCCGACGGCGTGAGCCCGATTTGCGACTTGAAGCGGCGCAGGAAATTGCGCTCGCTCATCTTCGCGACTTCGGCAGCCTCGGCCACCGAGATATGGCGCGTGTAATTCTCGCGTATCCAGTGCGCGGCCGTCGTGATTTTGCGGCTGATGCCTTTCTTCTCGTCGTCGTCGAGAAGCGCATCGAGGCGGCGCGACGCGCCCGACAGCGCGCGCTCCGACACGAGCCGCGCCATCGGCGTGCCATGGTCGCGCTTGATGACCGAGAGCGCCGCGGCGATCGAACGCACGGGCGCGTCGACGTCGAGCGATGCGCCAGGCTCGATCTGCCATTGCGGATCGTTCGGGACGGGCGCGAGCGTCTGGCCGAACGGATCGGTGGGGCCCGGCACGTTGCGCCAGCCGCGCCGCTCGAATGCGAGATCGGCGGCGGCGAGCACGCCGAGGCCCTCGTCGAGCGCCTTGACGACGCGGATTTTCGGCGCGATCGCGCGCAGCCGCCGGATCAGCCGCTCGTTCGCCTTCGCGCGCGACGCACCCGGACCGCCGACGATGAACAGCGTGTCGAAGCCATTCAGCAGCGGCCCATTGAGACTCTCTGTCCACACGCGCAGCGAACAGCTGCTGACTACGCTGCCGCCCATTTCGGACAGCATCACAATCGAATACGAGGGTTCGACACCCGAACCCTCGCCAGACTGATCCGCCTGGGCTTCATTGGCGAGTCGGAATGCGTCGGCAAGCAGACACACGTCGCTTAACGGAAATCGTTCAAAAACGAGAATACCGATACGTTTGACCATGTGCCCGACGTTGACGACTGCGCTGTACGAGGATGAATCCAGCCACTGATTCACCGCGTGCTCATATCGCATCGTCTGTCTCCAGTGCCGAGGACGGCGAAAGAGTAAGGTCTGTGTGCTTTGCGTCAATCATAGGCCGACGTTTTTACGCGCTGTCGCACGGAGTCGGAAAAAAACGAGAAGTTGGCAGATCGGCTCGATATTCGCGGAATACGCTGGCGTATCGATGCTGATCAATCCACTCAACGAGGCGAGCATGCTCACCGTCCGCAAGGCCGTATTTCCCGTCGCCGGATTCGGCACGCGCTTCCTTCCGGCGACGAAAGCAAGCCCGAAAGAAATGCTGCCCGTCGTCGACAAGCCGTTGATTCAATACGCGGTCGAAGAGGCGATCGCGGCGGGCATCACCGAGATGATCTTCGTCACGGGACGCGGCAAGCGCGCGATCGAAGACCACTTCGACAAATCGTATGAGGTCGAATGCGAGTTGCTCGCGCGCGGCAAGCTCGCGTTGCTGGAGCTGGTGCAGAACATCAAGCCAAGCCATGTCGAATGCTGCTATGTGCGCCAGCCGGAGCCGCTCGGGCTCGGCCATGCGGTGCTGTGCGCCGAAAAGCTGGTTGGCGGCGAGCCGTTCGCCGTGATGCTCGCCGACGATCTGCTCGACGGCGAGCCGCCCGTGCTGTCGCAAATGGTGCAGCTCTTCAGCCGCTATCACTGCTCGATCGTCGGCGTCGAGGAAATCGGTAAAGACGAAACGCGCTCGTATGGCGTGATCGACGGCAAGCGCTGGGACGAGCGGCTCTACAAGATGTCGGGCATCGTCGAAAAGCCCGCGCCGGAAGACGCGCCATCGAATCTCGGCGTGGTGGGCCGCTACGTGCTGATGCCGTCGATCTTCGATCACCTGCGCCGCCAGCAGCCGGGCGCGGGCGGCGAGGTCCAGCTGACGGACGCGATCCAGGCGCTGCTCGGCGGCGAGCAGGCGCTTGCGTACGAGTACCACGGCACGCGCTACGACTGCGGCAGCAAGCTCGGCTACCTGAAGGCGACGGTGGAATTCGCGCTGCGCCATCCCGAGGTGAAAGAACAGTTCGAAGCATATCTGCGTGGCCGCGCGCGCGTCGCGGGCGGCGCGCCGGAAGTGCTGGCGGATCTGGTGAGCAGCGCCTGATCGCATCGGCGCGTCGGCGGTTCCGCGCGTCCTGGTTCGTGTGTGCGGCATTGCGTGTCCATGAAGAGCGGCGCACTCCGTTGCGCCGTTTTTCATTCGAGCCCGCGACATCTTTCGACGGCGGCCGGACGGCGGCGCTAGCGGAAATACGCCTTCGTGTTTTCGTGCACGCCGTCGTGCGCGAGCAGGGCTTCGGGCGTGAGCCAGATATAGCGGCTGTGCTGATCGAAGCGGCCCACGGATGCCGTGTTCTCGAGCGTCAGGAAGTACGCGATCACGACGTAGTGCGTGGTGATCTCGTCCGCGCCCGCGAAGTTGTCGCTATACAGATGCTCGAACAGGCCGCCGAAGCGCGCGGCCGAGCGCTCCATGCCCGAAATCCCCAGTTCCGCGTCGACGATTCGTGTGAAGGCCGCGTCGAGCCGCTCGTTCTTGCAGATGCGTCCGCCGGGCACGAACCATGTGCCGAGCGCGGGCCGATTGCGTCTGTGTCCGACGAGCACGCGTCCCGCGTAGTCGGACACGATCAGGTCGATCGACACGAGGGGTGTCATCTTTACCACCTGAAGGAAATCGTCTGCTTCGAGAAAATCGGCGCATGTGGTGGCCATGTCTGTCTCTCGTCAATGTCGTGTGGTGCAGTCGCGGCGAGGTCGACGCGTTAGCGCGAAGCCGGCGCGCGCTGGCCTGCGGGTTTATTGATCGGAGTTGCGGGTGAAAAGCCGGGACGACGTGGCGAACAGAACGGCGATGACAATGACGATGGCCGCGCACAGAATCAGCCCGGAAGCCAGCACTGCGATGACCACCACCATGATCCAGGCGAAGCCACTCATCCGACCGCTCCCTAGTCGTGCCTTCGCGCGCGCCCGCTGCGCTGCGCGCGGGCGGCGCAGCGCATGCGGCATTGCAAAGAGTCTATCCGCAGCAATAAAAGGCGGTTCTGTCGTCTCACGCCTAAATCCCGTCACGTGTGGACAAATCCGCGTGCGTGGTGCGCGCGGACGGCACGCGTCACATGCGCATCACGGCTTGCATCGAGGCTTGCATCATGGCTTGCATCATGGCTTGCATCAAGGCGCGATATAGCCCGCCGGCGTCGTGACGTTCGCCTTCGTGACGGTCGCATTCGACGACACCACATAGACAGGCGTCTCCGTCAGCGCGAGCGTCACATAGCCGTCCTGATAAGACACGCTCGACGGATTGCCCATCATGTCGAACACCGTCACCTTGCCCGAAGTGCCGGGCGCGTCCACTTGCAGACGCCACGACACGCCCGCCTTCGGATCGAAATGCGTCGACTTGTTCCACTTCGCGTTGTCGTGCGTCCACGCGGCCGTGATGATCTTGCCGCCGTTCAGCCGCTGGAACGCGTACGCATAGACGCCGGCGGGCGTGCGCTTGACGGGACCGAGCGTAGCCGTGCCGTCGATCAGCCGCGTCATCGCCGCGACCGCGAGCGCCGCGGGCTTCGGACTGATCGCGCCCGGACCGAAATCGCCTTTCGGATGATCGAGGTCGAAGAACACGCCGTAGCCCGGCGTCGCATCGGGCGTGTCGTTCGAATAGAAGATGTAGGTCATGTCCGCGCCTTCGCCGAGCAGGATCAGATGCGTGCGCGCGACGACGGCGCCTTGCGCGTACAGCACGTCGCCAGTCGGATAGTGCGGGCCGTATTGTTCGCCGACGTCGTAGCTGATGCCCGTTTCCGTCGCGAAGAGTTTCGCGCCCGGCTTGTATTCGGCGGCCATCAAGCGGCGTAGCGCGCGCATCGAGGTCGGCAGCGCGTATTGAGCCTGCTGCGGATCGCTGGCGTTCATCAGGCGCTCGGGCGGATGCGATGGGCTGGGGCCGTTCGGATCGTAGTAGCCGTGAATCGCGATGCCGTCGAGGTACTTCGGCAGGCCGAGCGGCGCGAGGCGCCTGAGCGATTCGATATTGCCCGTCACGGAGCCATACGTCGGCCCCATCACGACGGCATTCGGATCGGTCGCGTGGATGCCTTCGTACACCGTCTTGTATAGTTCGACGAAATTTGCGTCGGTGTCTTTCCACGGCAGGCCGCCTCCTGCGTCGGGCTCCCACGTGACCTGATAGTAGTTGCTCGACTGCGCCGCAAAGACTGTCGTTCGCACGCGGCTCGATTCGGTGCCGACGCGCTGCATGTACTCGCGCAATGCGCCCGTCGATTTCGGCAGATAGCTGTGCGTCTGCTTGCCTGTTGGACTCGCCCAGCCAGGAAAGCCGTCGAGCTGGATCAGTCGCAGCAGGTCGCCTTTGCGGAACCACGGCGCGAGTCGCGCGGTGGCGGGATTGAACGTGTTCGCGCGGTCCGGCTCTTCCGTATACCAATTGCGGTTGTCGTTGACCCACGTGAGGCCGAGCTGCGGATACAGAGGACGATAGCCGTCGCCATCGCAGCAGTGCTGTCCCGGCGCGACGAACGCCGTGCCCTGGCCGCCGAAGCGATGCAGGTCCGCGCGCGCGAAATGCACGGGCGGCACGCTCGCCGACACATCGGGCAGCACGCCGAACGTGGCGATACCTTCGGGGCGCGTGCCGCGCGCGGGCAACCGTCCATGCTCGTGTTCGAGCGAGGCGGACAACGCGAAGTAGCCCGCAAGCGTCGACGTGCAAGTCAGCGTGACCTGACGCGCGCCTTGCGCGACCTCGTACGCGCCGCTTGCCTGCACGCTACCCCACGCATCGCGGATCTGCCAGGCGAGCTTGTCGTTGCGCGATGCGCGGGTCGTGATGGCGACGCGGAACGAACGATCGAGCGTAAAAAGACGCGTACCGTTGCTGTCTGGTGTGTCGGCTTCGATGAGACCGCCTTGCGGATTCACCGCCGCGACGTCCGGTGAAGCGTTGCAGCGGAGTGCCTGAGCGCGGTTCGAGTAAGGTTGCGCTCTCGCTTGCGTGGCATCGTTGTCGGTCGTAGCGCGAGGCGGCGTAGCGGGTGTCGCGCTGGCTTTCGCAGCAGCGCCGGACGCACCCGTTGCGCTGTTGCCTGTTGAAATCCAGCACTGCTTCTCTTCGCCGGGCGCCGGATCGTCGAATACGCCGTTGTCGCATGCAGTGCCGTTGGTCAGCGTTTTGACGATATTACGCGCTTGCGTGCCATAACGGACGTCGCGCGTGCCGCTGAACGAGCAGGTGCCGTGCTCATCGGCGCATTTCGTCCAGGTCGGATCTTGCGCGCTATCGGCCGAGGCCCTGTCGCAGCTGCTCGCCATCGCGACCCCTGCGGCAAGCAGCGACGCGCGCATCACGAGGGACATATCGAGCGCATCAGCGATCCGCTTCAGCGAGGGTCCGTATCTTTTGCCGGGCGATTCGTCGCCATCAGTCATTCTTTCCCTCCCCATGACGGTATGGATCACTGGGTACGCATTCGAGCGACCAAGATTACACCGCGCGTCTAGCACAAATTGGACGTTCTTTAGTCTGGGTGCGCAACTTCACTGGCGGATGAATGCGAATGTTGCGTCGTCGCGACGCTTGCTAATGGCGGCGTTCGCCTAATGCACATTATCCGCGTCGCATAAGGCCCAGCGACCGGACAACAGGCCTTTGCGCGTTGGACGGGGACCGGCAAGAGCCGGCCAAAATCGTCTCTTTATCCTGTCTCGCCGGCGCTGCGGTGCCCTTTATCCGGCTTTAATGTTTCTATTTTGAAACATTAACGGTTTTATTTATGGGCGAATCTAAAGACGAAAAGAATTAATTATTCGAGGCTGTTTTCGTCTTCTTATAATTCGTAATCTGAGCATTGCGAGCTGCGTTTTTCATCATATTAATAGAGCTTTAATTTCGTATTAGCAAAATGCCAGTCAGAGGAGGAATAGGCGGCTTTCGAGTAATTATTACAGGCACTAAAGCAACTCTGAAAAAATTGCTGTTCTGCCGTGAGGTGGTCCAGTAATTGCAACAAATTGTAATGCTTTGTGTCAAGCCTGGCGGGGCGGAGCCGGGAGCGCTCCATTTGTGATATGAAATGGCGAATTCGTTCGCCGGCACGTAAGCCAATTAATTTGGCTATATGTGACTGTCAAATTCAGGCTGAAAGGCTTCGATCAGCAATCGGACCGAATACGCCAATACATCGTCAGTTTCAGTCACTGTCCGCCGGGATTGTTTTTTTAATGCGTATGATGCACTGCACATCGCTTGGATTTAACTAGTTCTTTCCACGCCGGAAGGTCAAGGGGGAAGAGTCATGGCGTATGCAAGTATGGAAACTCCAATGGTAGGCTGGGTACGAGCGCCTGAGCGCAGCGCGCACTACGCAGCCGCCACTCGCCACATTGCTATTTTGTTGTTTGACGGTTGCTCCCTCCTTGGCGCGGGGATCGTCGCGGAGGTCTTTCACGCAGCTAACGAACTGGCGTCATCCGCCAGCCACGGCTGGACCTACGACGTCAGTTTCCTGTCGGCCTCGGGTGGCAACATCACGTGCTCGTCATCGATTCGCGTCTGGACGGACGGGCTCGATGCGCGGCATTACATGGGATTCGATGCGCTGTTCGTGGCGGGCGGCAAGGGTGCGCGCAGCGCGTCCCGCGACGAACGGCTCATTGCGTGGCTGCGGCGCGTTCATGCGAACACGAGCACCGTGCGTCCGATCGGCGAAGGGCGCGCGCTGCTCGAAGCGGCATGCATCAACGGCGTACAGCAACGCGATTTCGGCAGCTACAGCGTGCGCGAAGAGCGCGACGAGCAAAACGGCAACGAAGCGAACGATCGTCTCGAATCGATGAAGAGCGCGCTGATGCTGATCAAGCGCGATCTCGGCATCGACGTAGCGCGCAACGTGGCCGAACGTCTGATGCCCGATGCGGGCGACAGCCTGATGTCGCTGCTGGGCGACAGCACGGGCCGCAGCCCCGCGGACAAGGTGCGCGCGGCAGCGCGCTGGCTACAGGAGAACTGCCAGCGGTCGATTTCGATCGCGGACGCGGCCCAGGTGGCCGCGATGAGCGAACGCAATTTCCTGCGCCGCTTCAAGATGGAAGTAGGCGTCACTCCGTCCGACTACCTGCTGCACGCACGGCTCGCGATCACCTGCAGCCTGTTGACCGACTCCGAACTGCCCGTCGACAAGATCGCGCGGCGCACGGGAATGGGCAACGGCGATCGCCTCGCGAAGATCTTCCGCAAGCGGATGAAAGTCTCGCCGACGGAATACCGGATGAAGACCCGGCGCGAAGCCGGCATCTGAACGCCGGCCGCGATCTGAGAACGCGTTTCAGGTGGGCATGCCTGGCCATCAATGGCAGACATTAAGGAGTGCGTACATGACAGTCGACCAGAAAAATCCGACGAATGCAGCGGCGCCGGCAAGTGCGTTGCCGGACTGCGCGCACATCGTGCCGGTGATACTGGCGGGCGGATCGGGCACCCGGCTGTGGCCGATGTCGCGTGAACACTTTCCGAAGCAACTGATCGGCGTGGTCGGTTCGGAATCGCTGTTGCAGGACACCGTTCACCGCATGGAGGGTTTTCCTGCAGGCTGGGATGTGTCGAGCGCGCCCATCGTCGTGTGCGGCGAAGAGCATCGCTTCGTGATCGCCGAACAGCTGACGTGCAACGGCTGCACGCCGCGGCTCGTCGTCGAGCCGGCGCGGCGCGATACGGCGCCCGCTCTCACGCTCGCGGCCGCGCTCGCGTGCGCGAACGGCGATGACGCGATTCTCGTCGTGATGCCGTCCGATCATTCGATCGCCGATGTGCCCGCGTTGCAGCGGGCGATCGAGATTGCCGCGCGCCATGCGCAGCGCGGCGCGATTGCGACGCTCGGCGTGCCTCCGCGCGGGCCCGAGACGGGCTTCGGCTATATCCGCGTCGGCAGGAAGCTGGATGGCGAAGCGCGCGAGATCGACGGCTTCGTCGAAAAGCCCGCTGCCGAGCTCGCGCGGCAATACGTTGCGGCAGGCACGTACTGGTGGAACAGCGGCATCTTCGTGATGCGCGCGAGCGTGTGGCTCGCGACGCTGCAATCGCTTCAGCCCGACATGCACGCCGCGTGTTGCGCGGCGTTCGTGCAAGGGCAGTTCGAAGGCACGACCTTCCGTCCCGCCGCGGACGCGTTCACGCGTTCGCCCGCCGATTCGATCGACTACGCAGTGATGGAGCGACTGAACGTGTCGGCGGGCTGGACATCGACGGGCGTCGTCGTTCCGCTCGACGCGGGCTGGTCCGATCTCGGCTCGTGGGACGCCGTGTGGGCCGCACAGCCGAAGGACGAAGCGGGCAACGTGGGACGCGGCCGCGTGATGTTCGAAGGCGCCGTCACGAGCTACGCGCATTCCGAAGGGCGGCTTGTCGCGTGTGTCGGCACGACGAATGTGATCGTCGTCGAAACGGCGGACGCCGTGCTCGTCGCCGATCGCTCGCGCGTGCAGGACGTGAAGGGGCTCGTCGCGCGCATCAAGGCGCAAAAGGCGCCCGAGGCCGACGCGCATCGCAAGGTGCGCCGTCCGTGGGGCTTCTACGATTCGATCGATCACGGCGACCGCTTCCAGGTCAAGCGCATCGTGGTCACGCCAGGGGCCAAGCTGTCGCTGCAGCTGCATCACCATCGCGCGGAGCACTGGATCGTCGTGCGCGGCACGGCGCTCGTCACGCGAGGCGAGGAGCAGTTTTTGCTCAGTGAAAATGAATCGACCTACATCCCGCTCGGCGTGCGGCATCGGCTGGAAAACCCCGGCAAGGTGCCGCTCGAAATCATCGAGGTGCAGTCGGGTTCGTATCTGGGCGAAGACGACATCGTGCGCTTCGACGACACGTATGGGCGCTGCGGTCCGACGCAAGGCCAGAGCCAGTCGCACGGCGAAAGCCACACACAGGACCAGGACGAAAGTCAGGGCACGGGGCATGGCCCGACTACCGCGGCGACCTAGCGCGGCGCCGAAATGCGCAACACCCGGACGACACGCAACGAACGACGAATGGCAGGGTGACTGATATGCGGGATTTACAGGACTTTTTTGCGCGGGTTGCAGACGTGGCGCTGATCCTCCTCGGCGCCGCCGTGGCATCGCAGATCCGCTTCGATGAATTCTCGCAGCGAGGGTTCTACGACGCATTTGTCCTTTTCTCGGGGGCCTTCGCGCTCGCGATGTTCCCTGCGTTCGGAGTCTATGAGTCCTGGCGTGGCCGCTCGAAGCTCGCGCTCGCCGGACAGGTCGCGCTCGCGTGGCTCGTCGTGCAGGGCTGCGCGCTTGCGCTGATGTATTCGTTGCACCGCATCGACATTGTCTCGCGGCTGTGGTTCGCGTACTGGACGGCGATGGCGGGCGGCCTGCTGATCGCGTGGCGGCTGATTGCGCACGCGGTGCTCGCGCGCGCGCGCCGCGCCGGCTGGAACCTGCATCAGGTGGCGATCGTCGGCAGCGGCGGCCACTGTGACCAGATCCTGCGCCGCATCGAATCGCAGCCGGCCACCGGCTTTCGCGCGACGGCCGTGCTGAACACGCATCCCGAAGAGTCGCCGCTGACGAATCCGCGCGTGAACTGCTTCGACTCGCAGCAGGCTTTCGCCGAGTACGTACGCAGCAACGACGTGCACGAGCTATGGCTCGCGCTGTCGCTCACCGACGAGCGCACGATCTTTCGCATCGTCACCGAGTTTCGCAATGATCTCGTGAACATCCGCTTCATGCCGGACGTGCGCAGCCTTGCGCTGTTCGACACCAGCAGCGTGATCGAGCTTCTCGGGGTGCCTGCGATCAACCTCGTCGCGTCGCCGCTGTCGTCGCGCGCGCTCTTCAAGAAGGATCTATTCGACCGGGTGTTCGCCGCTTGCGCGATCATCGGCCTCGCGCCGCTTTTGATCGCGATCGCAATTGCCGTCAAGGTGACGTCGCCCGGTCCCGTTTTTTTCAGGCAGAAACGTAAGGGGGCTGATGGTCGCGTTTTCACAATCTATAAATTCCGTTCGATGCGTGTGCACAAAGAGGAAGCCGGCAAGGTCAGCCAGGCGACCCGCAACGATCCGCGCATCACCCGGATCGGCGCGTTCCTGCGCCGCACGAGTCTCGATGAGCTGCCGCAGTTCTTCAACGTGCTGCGCGGCGACATGTCCGTGGTTGGGCCGCGCCCCCACGCACTCGAACACGACGATCTGTATCAGAAGGTCGTGGCCGGCTATATCCATCGCTACAGGATCAAGCCGGGTATCACAGGTTGGGCTCAAATCAACGGCTTTCGCGGCGAAACCGACCGCATCGAAAAGATGGAGCGGCGCGTCGCGCACGATCTGTATTACCTGGGGCACTGGACCTTCTGGCTCGACATGCGAATCATCGGCGCCACGATCGTCAAGGGCTTCATTCATACCAACGCGTACTGAGATGGGGGCAAGTCAATGAACAAGGATCAAGCTCCCCTGCAAGGAGGAAATGTCATGAACCACAAACGAATAAGCGTGTGCGCGCCGCTGGTGCTGTCGATGTCCGTGATGCTGCTTTCTGCCTGCAGCATCGTGCCCGGACAACGGTTCGAATCACCTCCCACGCTGCCCGAGACGGGCGGCGAGTACAGCAGCGAACCCGAACAGAACGTGCAGATTCCCATCACCGATATCAACCTGAAACTCGTGCGCACGATGAACGGGCAGGCGACGCAAGTGGATCAGCAGATCGCGTCGCTGTTCAGCCCCAAGGCGCCCACCTACAAGCTCGGCCCGGGTGACGTGCTGCAGATCACCGTGTGGGATCACCCTGAGCTGGCGGCCGCGCTCGGCCAGCCATCGCCTTCGAGCAGCAAGAGCGATCCGGGCATCGGCTTTCTCGTCGACGCCGAGGGCAATATCCAGTTCCCGTATGCAGGCACGATCCACGTGGGCGGAAAAGATGCAGCGACGGTGCAGAAAGAGCTGTATCGCAAGCTGAGCGTCGTCTTTCAGAAGCCTGAAGTGACGGTGCGTGTCGCCGCCTTCCGTGCGGCGCAGGTTTATGTCGATGGCGAAGTGCATGCGCCGGGGCCCGCGCAGGTCAACGATATTCCGATGTCGCTGACGGAAGCGATCAACCGCACGGGCGGCTTCACGCCAAATGCCGATCAGAGTCATGTCGAACTCGTGCGTGACGGCCGTACGTATGAAATCAACGTGCCGGGCCTCATCAGGGCGGGTCGCGCTCCGACGCAACTCTATCTGCAGGGCGGCGACCTGCTGCGGGTCGGGTCGCGCGACGAGTACGGCATCTACCTGATGGGCGAAGTCAACAAGCCGGCGACGATCCTGCCGATGCGCGACGGCCGTCTGACGCTTGCCGAAGCGTTGTCGCAGGCGGGCAGTCTCAACCCGAACACGGCTTACGCGAAGCAGACGTTCGTGATCCGCAATTCGATGAGCGACAAGCCCCAGATCTATCACCTGGACGCGACGTCGCCCACTTCGATGGTGCTTGCGAACCAGTTCAATCTTGAGCCGAAGGACGTGGTGTACGTCGACAACAACGGTCTCGTGAAATTCAACCGCGTGCTGTCGCTGCTGTTGCCTGCAATCAATGCTGGCGTGACGGCTGCATTGCTCGCGAAGTAAGGGTGACGAATGCGTCGTGCAATAACGGGGTGCAGCAACGCAATGCTTCCGACAGTGTGGTTACTTGATGGATCACGCAAATGGCTATCAACTTTGACAATCGCTATACGGACGTCAGTTCGGATGAGATGCACCTGACAGATTATCTGCAGGCTATCGTTGCGAACTGGAAGTCGATTCTGTTGATTACGCTGGCCATCACGGCGCTGGGCACCGCCTACGCGTTTCTGGCGACGCCCGTGTATCGCGCGGATGTTCTTTTTCATGTGGTGGACAAGGCCGATAACAACAAGCAGGACGGCCTTCAACCGCTGACGGGCATGTTCGATACGAAGCCGTCGACGGCCGCGGAGATCGAGTTGATGAAGTCGCGGCTCGTGACCGAGGAGACGGTCAAGGCGTTGCACCTCGATATTGCCGCACGCCCCCACACACTGCCGTTCGTCGGCGGGCTGCTTGCCCCGCTGATGAATGGCAAGTGGGGCTTCAGGCTGCCGCCGTCGCTGCAGCTTCCGAGCTACGCGTGGGGCAATGAAAGCATCAAGGTGTCGCGGTTCGACACCGCAAAGGATATGTACGACAAGGACTTCACGCTGATCGCCGGACAGAACGGCGACTTCGTGCTGAACAGTCCTGACGGCGTCGCGATTCTCGAAGGGCATGTCGGCGAAAACGTCGTGCGCGAGACGCCCGTCGGCCCGATCGCACTGCGCGTCGATGCGCTCGTCGGCGCCCCGGGAACGCGCTACGACATGACGCGCGGCTCGACGCTGACGACGGTCGAACGCTTGCAGAAGTCGATGGAGGTCGCCGAGTCGACGCTGCAGTCGGGCGTGATTCGCGCGAGCCTCGAAGGCAGCGATCCGAAGCTCACGGCCGACATCATGAACAACATGGCGCGCGAGTTCATCCGCCAGGACATCGAGAGCCGCTCGTCGGAAGCCGAGCATATGCTCGCGTTCCTCGATCAGCAATTGCCGCAGTTGCGCAAGGAACTCGACGCCGCCGAGCAACGCTACAACACATTCCGCAACCAGCACGGCACCGTCGATCTGAGCGAAGAAAGCCGGTTGCTGCTGCAACAGATCGTCGACAACAAGACCAAGCTCGTCGATCTGCAGACGCAGCGCGCGGAGATGTCGCAGCGCTTCACGGCGAATCACCCGGCCGTGGCGGCGCTCGACGCGCAGATCAGATCGCTGCAAGGCAATCTCGCGACGATGGGCAAGAGCGTGCAGTCGCTGCCCGATACCGAGCAGACGGCGCTGCGCCTGTTGCGCGACGTGCATGTGGATACCGAGCTGTACACGAACCTGCTGAATAGCGCGCAGCAACTGCGCATCGCGAAGGCGGGCCAGGTGGGCGACGTGCGCATCGTCGATTTCGCTGAAGCAGCCGACGACCCTGTGCGTCCGAAGCGCCTGATCGTGATTTTGATCAGCTTCGGCGCGGGCCTCTTTATCGGCATCGTGTTCGCGTTCGTGCGCAAGACGCTGTATGGCGGCGTCGAACGTCCGGACGAACTCGAAGCCGCGCTGGGCGTGCCCGTGTTTGCCGTCGTGCCGCGCAGCGAGCAGCAGATACGCCTGCAGCAGGACGTGATGATGCGCCGGCGCGGCCTGCACGTGCTCGCCGAACAGGCGCCGCAGGATATCGCCGTCGAGGGCGTGCGCAACTTGCGCACCTCGCTGCAGCTGACCGTCGAAGACAGCCAGAGCAACGTCGTCATGCTGACGGGCTCGCGTCCCGATGCGGGCAAGTCGTTCCTGTCGGTGAACCTGTCGGCGCTCGTCGCGTCCGTGAACAAGCGCACGCTGGTGATCGACGGCGACATGCGGCGCGGAGACGTGCACTCGCACTTCGGCCTGCAGCATCAGCCGGGCCTGTCCGACGTGCTGCGCGGCGGCGATCTGCAATCGTCGATCCAGCGCGAAGTGCTGCCGGGTCTCGATGTGCTGACCAAGGGCTCATTGCCCTCGCATCCGTCCGAACTGCTGATGAGCAAGCGGTTCGAAACGATGCTCGAGGAACTCAAGAAGCAGTACGACCTGATCATCATCGATACGCCACCCGTACTCGCCGTCACCGACTCGACCGTGATCGGCAAGCACGTGGGGACGACATTGCTCGTGATTCGTCACGGACGCCATCCGGTAGGCGAGCTCGCGGAGACCGCGAAACGTCTGCGTAATGGCGGCGTGAATTTGCAGGGGGTCTTGTTGACCGACGTACCGCAGGCGGGCGCATTCATTGGCTCCGGCTATCGCGGCGGCTACTACGGTTACGAGAGTATCGCAGGCTAAACGCTGTTCCTGTGCGTCGGATCGCGTCGTGGTCCGACGTCATTCATCAGGAGAACGTAATGACTCACAAGGTTGCCTTGATTACGGGCATCACCGGCCAGGACGGCTCATACCTGGCAGAGCTGTTGATAGACAAGGGTTACGAAGTCCATGGAATCAAGCGCCGCTCATCGTTGTTCAACACGGACCGCATCGACCACCTCTACCGGGACGTACATGACCCGGACCAACGCCTGCAACTGCATCATGGCGACCTGACTGATTCGACGAGTCTCTTGCGCATCATCCAGCGCGTCGAACCGGATGAAGTCTATAACCTCGCGGCGCAAAGCCATGTCGCCGTATCGTTCGAGGAACCCGAATACACGGCCAACGCCGATGGTCTCGGCACGCTGCGTCTGCTCGAAGCGATCCGCATCTGCGGCTTCGAGAAGAAGACGCGCTTCTATCAGGCTTCGACGTCGGAGCTCTACGGCCTCGTGCAGGAAGTGCCACAGCGCGAGACGACGCCTTTCTATCCGCGCAGCCCCTACGCTGTCGCGAAGCTGTTCGCGTACTGGACGACCGTCAACTATCGCGAAGCGTACGGCATCTATGCATGCAACGGCATTCTGTTCAATCACGAGTCGCCCGTGCGCGGCGAAACGTTCGTCACGCGCAAGATCACGCGGGCGATCGCGCGCATCGCGGTCGGCCTGCAGGACGAGCTTTATCTCGGCAATCTGTCCGCACTGCGCGATTGGGGACACGCTCGCGACTACGTCGAAATGCAATGGATGATGTTGCAACAGGAAGCCCCCGAAGACTTCGTGATCGCGACGGGCGTGCAGTACAGCGTGCGCGAATTCGTGCAGCACGCGGCGGCCGAACTGGGGATCACCGTGCGCTTCGAAGGCAACGGCGTGCATGAAGTGGGCATCGTCGAGCATGTCGAGCGCCGTCATCGCAGCGATATGCGCGTGCAGCCAGGCGACGTGATCGTGCGCGTCGATCCGCGCTACTTCCGCCCGACGGAAGTGGAGACGCTGCTCGGCGATCCGTCGAAGGCGCATCAGAAGCTCGGCTGGCAGCCGGTGACGCCGTTCGAGTCGCTCGTCAAGGAAATGGTGGTATCGGACTATCAGATCGCGCGGCGCGATGCGCTCGTCACACTGGCCGGCTTCAAGGCGCTGGAACATCACGAGTGACGGCCATGGACAAGAACGCACGCATCTATGTCGCAGGACATCGCGGGATGGTCGGTTCGGCGCTCGTGCGCAAGCTCCAGGCGAGTGGCTATTGCAATCTCGTCACGCGCACGCATGCCGAGCTCGATCTGACCGATCAGGCAGCCGTGAACCGCTTCTTCGCGAGCGAACAGATCGACGTCGTGCTGCTCGCGGCGGCGCGCGTCGGCGGCATTCTCGCGAACGCGACACAGCCGGGCGAGTTTCTCTACGAGAACCTCGTGATCGAAACCAACGTGATTCACGCGGCCTATCGCGCGAATGTCGACCGGCTCGTGTTCTTTGGCTCGTCGTGCATCTATCCGAAGATGTGCCCGCAGCCGATTCGCGAAGCGTATCTGCTGACCTCCGAACTGGAGCCGACCAACGACGCGTACGCGATCGCGAAGATCGCGGGTCTCAAGCTCTGCGACGCGTACAACCGCGAGTACGGCACGCGCTACGTCGCGCTGATGCCGACCAACCTGTACGGGCCGAACGACAACTACGACCTGAAGAACAGCCATGTGCTGCCCGCGCTGATCCGCAAGGCGCACGAGGCGCGCCTGCACGGCGATTCGACGTTGACTGTGTGGGGCAGCGGCACGCCGCGGCGCGAGTTCCTGCACGTCGACGATCTCGCGGCGGCGACGCTCTTCGTGCTCGAGCACGATGTGAACACGGGTGTCTTCAACGTCGGTGTCGGAGAAGACCTGAGCATCCGCGAGCTGGCCGAGACGATCTGCGAAGTGGTCGGTTTCGAAGGCGAGTTGCAGTTCGACGCGAGCAAGCCGGATGGCACGCCGCGCAAGCTGCTCGACGTTTCGCGGCTGGCGGAAATGGGCTGGCGCGCGAGCATCGGCCTTGTCGAAGGAATCGGCAATACGTATAGGGAGTTTGTTGCACAGTACGAGGAGAAGCACGAGGAGAAATTCGCCACGCCTTCGTTTGAGATGGCTGCGCGCGCCTGAAGTACCGTTCCTGGTGACGGACGTTGCCTGGGACCGGGATTAAGGCGACGTCCGTTCTTTTTTCCAGGGCAGTCGACAGTTTCGACCGAATGAGGACTGTAAGAAATGGATGCGTCAGTCACGATTTTTCATAACGTCGTGTGGTCACGGCATAAGGGCGCCGTGTTCTCCGCATTGCATAGCATTTCGGCCGCGGGTGCGATCCGCTATTCGATGGTGCAGATCGCGGACACGGAGCACGATCGGCTGGGTTTTTCTGACGTCGATTATTCATTTCACCGTTATCCGATGCACAAGCTTTTCGACGGCTGCTACGAGGATGTCCCGACGATGCGCCTCACCGCGCGCCTCGTATGGGAAGTGCTGAAGGCCAGATCAGATCTGATCGTATTGCCCGGCTATCACCGGCCCGAGTATTGGGCGATGCTCGCCGCGTGCATCGTCAGCGGCAAGCGGCGCGCCGTGTTCTGCGACTCGACGGCGCGCGATCGTCCGAAGCGCCTCTTGACGTCGATTCCAAAGCGCGTGTTCTTCTCGCTGTGCGACGGCTACTTCGGCTTCGGCGAACGCAGCCGCGACTATCTGATGTCGCTCGGCGCGAAGGCCGACAAGATTTTCATTCCATGCCAGGCGGCCGCGCTGCCCGTCACGTTCTCGCCCGAACGTGCGCTTGCCGAGCGTTTGCGCTATCGCGCGGGCAATCCGCACGTGTTCCTGTTCGTCGGGCGTCTGTCCGAAGAGAAAGGCATCACGACGCTGATCGACGCATTCGCGGGAATCGCGAAGCGCCTGCCCGATCCGCAATTGCGGATAGTCGGCACAGGGCCGCTCGAAGGCGGGTTGCGCAAGAAGGTCAGCGAGCTGGGCATGGACGATGCGATTACGTTCGTTGGCAGCCTGCAGGACGAGCCGCTGTCGCGCGAGTACTACGGCGCGACGTGTCTCGTGCTGCCGAGCCGAAGCGAACCCTGGGGGCTCGTCGTCAACGAGGCGCTCGCGCATGGATGTCCCACTGTCGTCAGCGAGAGCTGCGGCTGTGTGCCGGAGCTCGTGCACGACGGTGTGAGCGGCTATCCATTCACCGCGGGCGATGCGGCGGGCCTGCAGCGCACGCTTCTAAAAGCGACGGAAGCATTCGCGGACGCCGAAGCGACGGCGCGCGGCTGCATGGACGTGATACGGCGTTTCGATCCGCCGTCCGCCGCGGCCAACATCGCGCGCGGTTGCGCGCTGATGCTGAGCGATTGAGATCGATTGATTGCGCGCCCACCACGGCTTGACCACGCCGTGGCCGCGCAAGGTAGTGGCTGGAAGGCGTAGCGCCGTCCGCTGCCGCATGACGGGCATTCGACGTGGATGTCAAATATGAAGATCTTGATCTATGGCCTCAATTACGCGCCCGAGCTTTCGGGAACGGGGAAATACACAGCCGAAATGGCACAGATGCTGGCGGAATGCAGCCACGAGGTGCGCGTAGTCTGCGCACCGCCGTACTACCCCGAATGGAAAGTCGCAGCAGGCTATTCGATGTGGCGCTACGCGCGCGACGTCATGCGTGGCGTGCGGATCTGGCGAGCGCCGCTATGGGTGCCCGCGCGGCCAAGCGGCTTGAAGCGGATGGTGCATCTGGCGTCGTTCGCGCTGTCGTCGCTGCCTCTGCTCGCACGACAGATCGCATGGCGCCCCGACGCCGTGATACTGATCGCGCCGACGATGCTGTGCGCGCCCGGCGCGCTCGCGCTCGCGCGCGTCACGCGTGCGAAGGCGTGGCTGCACATCCAGGACTACGAAGTGGACGCGGCCTTCGATCTCGGCCTGCTGAAAAGCGGGCGCGCGGCGCGCTTCGCCTACTGGGTCGAGCGCGTGATTCTGAAGCGCTTCGACGTCGTGTCGTCGATCTCTAGCCAGATGGTCGAGCGCGCGGTCGGCAAAGGCGTCGAGACGGAGAAGACCGAGTTCCTGCCCAACTGGGTGGATACGCGCGCGATCTTTCCGCTCGAGCGCGCGAGCGAATATCGCGAGACGCTCGGCATTCCGGCTCGCCATACGGTGGTGCTCTACTCGGGCAACATGGGCGCGAAGCAGGGCATCGAGACGCTTGCTGCGGCGGCCGCCGCGCTCGACGCGCGCGACGACATCAGCTTCGTGTTCTGCGGCAGCGGCGCGGCGCGGGCGGATCTCGTCAAGCGCTGCGAAGGCTTGCGCAACTGCCGCTTCCTGCCGCTGCAGCCGGCGTCGTCGCTCAACGAGTTGTTGAACGTCGCCGACATTCACGTGTTGCCTCAGCGCAGCGATGCCGCCGATCTCGTGATGCCGTCGAAGCTGACGGGCATGCTCGCGAGCGGCCGCGCCGTGATCGCGATGGCGCGCCCTGGCACGGCACTGTACGAAGCCGTCGCGGACAACGGCGTGATCGTGCCGCCAGAGGATACGGGCGCGCTCGTCGAGGCGATTGCGGCGCTCGCCGGCGATGGCGCGCAGCGTGCAGCGCTCGGCGCAGCGGGGCGGCGTTACGCCGAGACGATGCTCTCGCCGATTTCGACGCTGTTGACGCTCGATACGCGTCTCGCACTGCTCACGGGGGAGGGCACGCCCACGACGGCGGGTCCGCCTGCCGAGGCTCCATCCGTCGCGGCACCCGCAGCGAACGGGGGCGTTATGCCGGCGCCTGTCGACGAGTCGAAAGTAGGTGAAGTGCAGCAGTGAAGCGCAGCAGTGAAGCGCCGCGCCGGCTTTGATTGCGCCGCGCCTTCGACGGACGCGTTCGAGCGCCTCAAACGCCTGAAATGAAGAGGCCGCATTCGAACGTCACGAAAGCAGTTCGAATGCGGCCTCTTCGTTTTTCCATGTCACGTGGAGTCGATTGACACCGATGCAGCGAACACGCTCACCAAGGCGACCGGTAGATTTCGCGTCCCCCTTTGTTGATGTAGGGGTTGCCGTAGACGGCATTGGCGGCAACGCCCGCATCGCCGGGACCCGTCGCACCGCCGCCGCGCTGTCCCGCCGCTCCAGCCGGGCCCGCGACGCCGCCAACGGCTCCGCTCACTGCCGCGCCGCCAACGGCACCGTTCACTGCCGCACCGCCGTTCACCGCCGCGCCGCCGCGCGCGGGCCGCTTGATGGCGACGGCAGGCGCAGCGCCTTTGCCGCCTGCCGCGCCTCCATTGCCGCCGTTACCGCCCGCCGCGGCAGGGCCACCCGCGCCCTGCGTATTGGGCTTCGCGACGCGCATGCGTTCGCTGTTCAGCAGCGACTCGCGTTCCGAATCGGGTGTCGCGCCGTCCATTCCATAGCCGCCGAGCGATGCATTCGGACCGCCGAGCAGACGCTGCGCGTCCTCTTGCGTGCGCTGCGCGGCCGTCTTCTTTGGAGGCGCGCCGTTCGCATTGTTTTTGGCTGCAGCGGCGGCCTTCGCTCCATTGCCGGGTGCAGCGTTGTTGTTCTGCGCATGCGCGCACGGCATCAGCGCAACGCTCGACAGCAGCGCCGATGCGAGCGCGATCGACTGCAGCCACGCACGCGAACGATTCGCACTGCGCAGCGGATATTCAAGCGGCAAGCGTTGTCGCGAATGAAGATGAGCAGCCATCGTCGTCTTCCTCCCGTGCAAACGTCGAAGTTTGCTTCCATGGTGAACCGGACGCTCTGCATGGATCCGCCAAAACTACGCCTGGCGCGGCCAGCCATCATCCATGCCGCTGCACGGACAAGATAATCGATGACGAAAGGGCGCGCGACAGACGGCCTGATGACGGGACACGAGACGACGCTCCATCACGGGAGAAGAGTATGAACAATACGATCGGCTCCACGATCGGCCAGGATGCGCAGAAGGAAGGCTTGCATGAAACGCGCGCATCGGAGCCGGCCGCCGCGACGCAGCCGACGGGCCGCGTGATCGACCTGAGCCTCGCGGGCAAGGGTAATTACGTCGCGTCGCGCGGTTTTCTCACCGAGCTCATCTGGTTCTTCGTCGAAGCCTGCGTGATCAACAACAAGCTGCTGCCCGTATCGTCGGTGCGCGTTGCGCTGCTGCGGCTCTTCGGCGCGAAGATCGGTACGAACTGCCGCTTCGTGCATCCCGTGCGCGTAAAAGCGCCATGGAATCTCACGGTCGGCGACAACTGCTGGTTCGGCGTCGATGTGTGGATCTACAACCAGGCACCCATTCGTATCGGCTCGAACGTCTGCATTTCGCAGGGCACGTTTCTGAGCGCAGGCTCGCATGAGATGCGAACGAACATGGATTTGCGCGTCGCGCCGATCGTCATCGAAGACGGCGCGTGGATCTCGTCGAAGTGCGTCGTGCAGATGGGTGTGACGATCGGGCGATCGGCCGTGGTGACGCCGCTGTCGGTCGTGCACCGTTCGCTCGACGCGGAAGGCGTATACGGGGGCAATCCTTGCCGCTTCATTCGCAAGCGTTTCGACGGGGATGTGGGCGGGGCCACATAACGCGCATCGTATGCATGCTCTGTCTGCCGGAAGCGCGATGTTGGCGGATGAACGGCGTAGCGCAGAGCCATCATCCTACGTAGGCATGCGCGGCTGGGGGAAATCACTACCTGCCGCGACGCGCCGCGATGGCGCAAACCTGCAACGCGTTGCTGCACGACGAGCCAGGCTCACAGGCTCGGCGAGGGGCCAGAACGGACGGAGTCGCACACGGCCGTAGAAGGTACGAACAGAACACAAGGCTGGGAGCAGGGGATGTTTATCGATACCCGCAGTGTCGAAGAGGGCGTCGCTGTGTCGACGACGGTATGCATCATCGGGGCAGGCGTCGCGGGTATCACGCTCGCGATGGAACTGGATCGCGCGGGCATCGAATGCTGCCTGCTCGAAAGCGGCGGCTACAAGGCAGACGACGACACACGCGATCTCTATCGCGGCGACAACGTCGGCATCCCATACACATTCGCCGACGGCTGCAGGAGCCGCTATCTCGGCGGCAGCAGCAATTGCTGGGGCGGCTGGTGCCGGCCGCTCGATCCCTGGGACTTCGACAAAAAGGACTGGGTTGCGAACAGCGGCTGGCCATTCGGCCTCGACGAACTCACGCCGTACTATCAGCGCACGCACACGCTGCTCAAGCTCGGCCCGGACAATTTCGACCCGGCATGGTGGGAGCAGCAGATCAACCGGCACGACGTGCGCCGCTATCCGCTGGTGTCGGGCAACGTGCGCGACACCGTCTCGCAGTTCAGCCCGCCAGTGCGTTTCGGCAAGGTGTATCGCGAAGTGCTGCGTCGCTCGGAGCGCGTGCGCGTGTTCCTGTACGCGAACGTGGTGAACATCGACACCGACAGCGAAGCGAAGGAAGTCACGGGCGTCGATATCGCGACGCTCTCGGGCAAGCGCGTCCGCATGAACGCGAAGCTCTTCGTGCTCGCGACGGGCGGCATCGAAAACGCGCGCCTTCTGCTCGCGTCGAACAAGGTGCAGGCAGCGGGC
Organism: Paraburkholderia diazotrophica; assembly: GCF_900108945.1. GTDB lineage: Bacteria > Pseudomonadota > Gammaproteobacteria > Burkholderiales > Burkholderiaceae > Paraburkholderia > Paraburkholderia diazotrophica. The sequence goes on from NZ_FNYE01000026.1 coordinate 94,582, forward strand.
CTCGGCAATGGAAACGATCTGGTCGGCCGCTTCTTCATGGACCATCCGCGCCTGATGGCGGGCACCGTGAAGTTCTCGAAGCATTGGGCGCGCAACAAGCTTTACGACATCAAGTACCACTATCAGAACCCTGCCGTCGCGGCGCACGGACAGCAAATCTCGTCGCAGTTCGCGCTGACGCAGGACGTGATTATTCGCGAGAAGCTGCTCAACTCGCGCGTGTGGTTCTTCTCGCGTTTCTTCGGCGAAGGCAGTGCGGGATCGGAGGCGCTGATCCGCTGCCGCGAGGCGCTGCATCGCAAGGAGCAGCCGGGCCGGCGCGCGCGCGACGACTACATGACGATGGCCATGCATCCCATCGATACGATCGGCTTCGGGCTGACGCGTCTGTTGCAGTTGCGCGCGCTGATATCCGACGTGAAGCTGCAGGCGATCGTCGAAGCAGAGCCGAATCGCGACAGCCGCGTGACGCTATCCGATCGCAAGGACCGGCTCGGGCTGCCGCGCGTGAAAGTGGACTGGCGGCTGACGGAGCTCGTGCAGCGCACGTTCGACCGCACGTTCCAGCTGCTCGCCGACGAGCTGAAGATGACGGGCGTCGGAGAGGTCGAACTCGACGAGCCGCTGACGGGACGCACGTCGTGGCCCGCGAAGCTCGAAGGCACCTGGCATCACATGGGGACGACGCGGATGCACGATTCGCCGCGCGAGGGCGTCGTCGATCGCGACTGCAAGATGCACGGCGTGAGCAATCTGTATATCGCGGGCAGTTCGGTGTTTCCGACTGTCGGGGCGAACTTCCCGACGATCACAATCTCGGCGCTCGCGCTGCGGCTCAGCACGCATCTCGTGCAACGGCTCGGCAAGCCCGACACGGCGACCGTGGTGCCGATCGGCGAGGCCGCCAACGCGCGATTCGGCAACGTGCCGAATCCCGAAGTGAGCACGCTGCCGATTGCGGCGCAGTCGCTGGTTCGGGCTGGGGGGAATGAGGCGGTGTAAGGGGCGGCGGCATGCGCTCGCTTTAAGGCGGGCGCTCGACGAGCGAATACGGATATGGATATGAACGCAAAAATCCCGCGACAGGTGTCGCGGGATTTTTTATCTGGGCGCAGCCTCTTGCGATGCGTGGCGCGGGTTCAACTGACCGAATGCTCCCTCTGCGCCGCCGCCTTCGAAGCCATACCCGCACCTGCCCCCGGCGCATTCTGCTGCGCATCGGCCTCGCGTGACGCCATCGCCGTCGGCACCGCCTGAGGCTGCAGCAGTGCCGTCAACGCATCGACCATGCTCGCGATCCCAAAGCGCGCGTCGAACGTTCTGCGCGCCTGCTCGCGCATCTTCGCCTTGTCGAAGGGGTCGAGCGAGTGCCAGTTCAGCAGGTTGCGTTGCGTGCCGCTGATGGTATCGCTCGATACCAACCCCGCGTGGTCGCTTTCCACCTCGCGCCACACGCCGACCTTGTCGGACAGCAGTACAGGCAGGCCGCACGCCAGCGCCTCGGCAACGGCGACGCCGAAGTTCTCCTGATGCGACGGCAGCGCGAACACATCGCTCGCATAGAACGCGCCCCACTTCATATCGCCTTGCAGCATGCCGGGCCATGTGACGCGTTCCTCGATGCTGCATGCGCGCGCCAGTGCCTGCAACGGACGCTGCCAGCCCGTCGCATCGGGACCGGCGATCACGAGATGCGCGTCCGGGTCGCGCTGCGCATGATCGGCAAATGCGTGGATCAGCAGATCGCAGCCTTTCTTCTCGTGTATGCGTCCGAGAAACAGCACGATCCGCTTGCCGCGCAATTGCGGATATGCGCTCAGGAAGGCTTCGCGCAACGCTCGCGCATGTGGTGGCGGCGCGTTGGTGCCGAACGGCACGACGCGCTCGTTCGCGCGATACAGCCAGAACGACTGGCGCGCGAGCAGCCGCTCTTCCTCCGTCGTGAAGATCACGGCGGCCGCGTCGCGCAGCACGCGATATTCGGCCCACGGCCAGTACGCCCATTTCTTCAGGTGCTTGAGCGGATAGGTGCGCTTGAACCACGGATCGAGCATGCCGTGCGTGTACACGTAGTAAGGCACATTGGACCCGTGCAGCGCGCGCCATGCGCCGAAGCCGTGGTACTGCCACAGGCCATGCACGATCACCGCATCGAAGCGCTGCGCTTCGCGGCCCAGCCACGGCACGTAGCTGGGCGTGAAGCCGTAGTAATTGCGACCGGGGCCCAGCGCATGCACGGGCAGCGGGAAGTCGCGCACATAGGGCGCATCGGTGGCATCAAGCGATGCCACTTCGATCTCGTGACCCAGCGACGCCATCGCGACGCCGCTCTGTCGGACGCCCTCAGTCGGCCCGCCTGCACGCGGATCGACTGTCGAAAGCAGATGGAGGATTTTCATTGGCAAGTCATGCGGCGTAGTGCGAATGGAAATGGCGTGACGCAATCGAACCGGGTGTCCGGCGAGGGGCCTTCATGCGGATGCAGGCACGCCGCGCTGACGCAGGCCGCCCGCGCGGCTGGCATCGAACGGCTCGGTGTCGCTCGTGTCCTGAAGCGCGTCGTGCTGCGCGGCGGATGCAAACGGCGCGGGCCGCGTCGGCTGTTGCGTTGGCCCGGGCGTCGGACGTCTTGCGCCGACCGGCGTCCTCGACGCCTGCGGCGGCACGACGGGCTCGACGCGCGAGCGCGCTTTCGCGTCCAGCTCACGATGCAGCCGGCAATAGGTGGCGACCGTCAGGCCGAGCGCGATGCCGAATACGAGGCCGGAGAAACGCGGGCCGAGCGGATTGCCGCCGATCGACGTCGCGGGCAGCGCGGCCAGTTGCAGGATCGCGCGGCCGAACACGGGCAAAAGCGGCGCGCCGGGCGAGCGCGCGCGCCATCGCCGGTAGGCGAGCGAGCAATGCCAGAGCACGAAGACCACCGCGACGGGCAGCGCGATGCCGAACAGAATTCCGCCCGCGAACAGCTGGTAGATCCAGAAGTTGTGGCCCGCCGCCCACTCGTGGATCGCGTAGAAATCCTTCTTCGTGATCTGCCCCGCGAGATCGGGCAGATACTGCGGCGAATAGCGATAGTAGTGGCCATAGCCTTCGCCGAGCAGCAGTGTCTGCGTCGACGACGTGACCTGGTCGAACTGGTCCTTGATTTCGGCAAGACGCGTGATCGTCGTCGGGTCCTTGCCGGTTTCGGTGTTGGCGGCGGCGTCGAAGCGCTGCGTCCAGTGCTTGCTGACGGACGGAAAGCTCCATACGGCGGCAGCGGCCATCGAGCCGATCACGACGCTCACGATGAACACGCGCACGGCCGAGTTCAGCAGATGACGCGCCGATGGCGCGCTCATCCACGCCGCCAGCAGAAACAGCATCACCGTGCCCACCAGCAGGCTGCGCGTCACGCTCAGCAGCTCGATGAGTACGGTGGCGAGAAACGTCGCCAGCATGAACGGCGAGAAGCGCCGCGCGAGCACAAACTCGTGCAGCAGCACGCCTTGCAAGGCGAGCAGCGTCACGGAGACGATGCGATAGCGCACGTCGGCGATTGCACCGAGCCCGCCGCTCGTCGCGATGCCGAAGATCAATGTGAAGATCAGCGCGACCAGGTTGGCCCAGAACAGCGCCTTTTCCATCTGGCCGATGCGGTCTTCGTGCCATGGATGGCAAGCCATTTCATAGCCGAGCAGAAACAGCAGGAAGGGCAGGATGACGCGCATATAGTTGCCGAAATCGTTGCCCTGCACGAATTGCGAGATCAGGCTGCACGGCACGCTCAACACGAGACAGAACGTGACGAAGCTGCGCAACGGGGATGAATGCTTGAAGCGCGGTGCGATGAACATCAGCGCGACGGCGGCCGCGAGGACGGGGAGGACGAGCAGCACCTGGGCAGCGTGACCCGAATCCGCGTCGGGAGCCTTGTAGTCGAGCGCAAGCGGAAAGATGCACATCCAGATCCACAACGTAGCGTACTTGTTGCGCATCGACGATTCTCCCTCTCCCTGTGGGGTGTGCGGTGCGTTCATCGTGGCAGGGCGACGCGCGCCACTGTTCAGTCTGAATATAAATGGCCGGCTTCCGCTCAAGTCCGCGCGAGGCGTATTTCGCCTGGGTTCTGGCGGGGTCGACCGATGCGGCCCGACGCCGTTCATCAGACGGTTTCGTACCTCTAATGACGCTGTCCGAGAACGACGGCAACTTGGCGCACATGTGCACGCAGTAGCAAGCAACATGACTGGCATACTGTGCCAGAAGTGCCCGCTGAACGCGGCCATGCATGGGCCAAAACAGGCAGGCGAATCTCCCGCACGGCGGCTCGCAAACAACGAAACGATCAACGCAGCAAACGACGTCGAAGGGGAACAGCATGAAGCTATTCGGCAGCGCGGAATCGATGGTGCGGGGCAGATCCGTCGAACTCGACTTCGTGCGCGGTATCGCGATCCTCGCCGTGATGGGCTTTCACTTTCACACCGTCAACACGGGCAGCACGCTGATCTCGATCATCGAGTATCCGCTGAAGAATTTCGGCCGCGAGGGTGTGAACCTGTTCTTCACGCTGAGCGGGTTCCTCGTCGGCGGACTGTTGCTGCGGCAATACGCGGAGACGGGACACGTCGACGCACGCCGCTTCATCGTGCGCCGGATGTTCAAGATCTGGCCCGCGTATTACGTGCTGATCCTCTTTCACGCCATCGTCGGACGTCACCCGCTGGATTCGTTCCTGTGGCAGAACCTGACCCATCTGCAGAACTACTTCGGCACGTCCATTTCGCAGACGTGGAGCCTCGCCGTCGAAGAGCACTTCTATCTTTTCCTGCCCGCAGTGTTGCTGCTGTTCGCGCGCTGGCAGATGCGCGCCCGCTCGATCATCGGCGTGCTCGGCGGCATCTGCGTGATCGTGCTGATCGCGCGTTGCATCGAAGTGGCGAGAGGGGGCGTGGACCCCGCGTTTTTCTATACGCAGTACCGGATCGATAGTCTGCTCTATGGCGTGATCCTCGCCGCCATCTACTGGATGAAGCCGGACGTGTATCAGCGTCTTGCGAAAAAGACGGGGCTGCTGCTCGCTGTCGTCGCCGTGCTCGTCGCATGGCTCGCATTCGCGACGAAGCACATTCCGCTCGACGAGAGCATCGGCTACACGATTCAGGCGCTCGGCTTTTGCGCATTCATCGTGCTGATGCTCGAGCACTCGGCCAAGGTGCGCACGTCGTTCGCGTATCGCGCGATCGCGTGGCTCGGCGTCTACTCATACGGTATCTATCTGTGGCACTCGCTCGCGCTCGCGCCCGGCGACATGGTGATCCACAAGGCGACGGCGCTCGGCTTGCCACCCATCGTCGTGTGGGCGCTCGCGCTGTCCGCGCAGGCGGCCGTCGCCATCATTGCGGGCTACGCGATGACGCGCGCCGTCGAGTATCCGTTCCTGCGACTGCGCAATGCGCTGTTTCCGGCCAGGCGGAATGCGTCGGTGCGCGAAGAGATGCCTGTCGGCGGGCAACTTTCCTGATGCGCGGATGCTATGGATGCCTGCGCAGCGATAATTGCCCGTGACGCATGCACATCAACGACACCACGCGAGCGCGCCGCGTGACTTCGGCGCGAATGTCGCCGTTGCTCAAGAGAAGCGGGGCTCAGGCGCGCGTCGCGACCGCTTCGGTGATCGCCTGACGCAACGTTTCCTTGAATTGCCCGAGCGTGTTGCGCGCGAGCAGATGATCGAGCGGCCGCCGATGCGGTTCTCCGCTGCGCCACTTCGCGGCAACGTCATCGAGCGCGTGCTTGATCGATTGCGCGGACAGATCGTCGAGGCACGGCCCCAGTTGCCCGCCGCGGCAGAACCAGCCGATCAGCCCCTCGCTCGTCGCGACGACGGGCTTGTCGAAACGGTACGCCTGAACCAGCACGCCGCTCATCCCGTAGTGGCCCTTGTAGCCGAGCCATACGGCGTCGCAGGCGGAGAACAGGTCGCGTTCCGTCTCGTTCGAAATGAAGCGGTCGAGGATCACGGGCGCCGGCTTGAGGATCGGAATGAACGCGCGCATGAAGCCGCGAATGTCCGGGTCCTGTTCGCCCGCGAGCAGCAAGGTCGGCGCGTCCGTCATGCCCGCGAGCGCCTCCGCGAGCTCGCAGACACCCTTGCGCTCGCTGATCGAGCCGTAGACGAGCAGATAGCGGCCGTCGGGATCGAGCCCGAGACGCTCGCGCGCAACGAGCGGGTCTTCGGCTTTCGCATCGGGAAACGGATCGGCGACATACTCGACCTTCGCGCCATGTTTCGGCTTCGCGCGGCCGACCCATTCGGCCAGCGTCGGATCGATCGACAGCAGCGTGCGCAGCCCTTTCGTATGCACGGCGCGGCGAAACAGCAGCGATTTCAGCGTATTGACGAGCGGCCGCCCCGGCGTGCGCACGCCGACCTTGCGATGGTGGAACGTCGCGCGCATCGTGATGGCGATCCACGGCGTCCTGCCGAACGGCGTACCGAGCAGCGGCAGCGCGTGAAAGAAGTAGTCGACGTAAGGCACGACGACGAGGCGCACGCGCTCGACACGTTTGACGGAGTCGTATGCGAGCTTGAAGTAGGCATGAAAGCGCGCGTAGCTGACGCGCTTCAGGCCGCGGCCCTGACGCTGGCTTTCCGCATCGACGAATGCGATCTGCAAATCCTCGCGGTTCGCGGCCATGATCTCGCGCGCGAGCCGATGATCCTCGTTCGAGTTCTCCGTTACGACGAGGCACGGGTAACCCGCTTCGAGACAGGTCTGCGTGATCCATTCGACGTAGCGCCAGCGATGCCCCGTGAAATTGGGCTCGATGATGACGACGTAGCCGAGCCTGGCGGCGTCGGCGATGGGCGCTTCGACGGGCACGAGGTGAGTTGCGCGTTCCATGGTGATCCTGACGAGCACTGTTGGGTCCACCTTAGCATTCCGCTTTCGGTGCGAACCGACAATTTCGCCATATCTTTGGCGCGAACGGACAGCCTGCGCCGCACGTTGCCGATTCTGCCTGGCAGATGGCGTTCGCGTGCGGGTATGGCGAGTTACCTTGAGGAATGTGTTTGCGCCGGCGGGCCGCGCCTTGTCCGCGCGTGGCGCGAGACATGACGCAGCGCTTTAACACCGTGCTTTCTCACGACGATGCACTGCATTGACGGAACAAGGAGAAGAAGATTGCGGACGATGAGGCTACCGGCGTTTTCGTTCAAGGCAAGTCTGGGTTCGAGCGCGGCGACGTGGGTGTTGCTGCAACAGGTGTTGATGCGCGGGCTCGTGGCCGTCAAGTTTCTCGCGATCGGCCGCATTCTCGGGCCGGAGGCGATCGGCAGCGTGAGTGTCGCGCTGCTGGCCGTTGCCATTGCGGAGGCGCTGTCCGATACGGGCCTGTCGCAGGCCGTGATACAGGGGCAGGCCGCGCCGACACGCGATGAACTCGGCGCAGTCTGGACCACGCTTGCATCGCGCGGCGTGCTGATCGGCGCGGCGCTCGTCGCGCTTGCGCCGATCATGAACAGCCAGTTTCATCTGGGCGGCGCGCTGCTGCTGTTGCAGCTTGCGGCACTGCTGCCGCTGCTGCGCGGCGTCGCGTCGCCGGCGTATTACGTCGTGCAGCGCGACCGGCGCTTCCAGCATGTCGCGCTCGTCGAGATATCGGCCGCATTCGTCGATTGCTGCTTCGGGCTGGCGCTCGCGCTGGCGGGCGCGGGCGCGTATTCGGTGCTGCTCGGCATGATCGTCGGCGAATCGCTGAAGACGGCGCTTACGTGGATCACGATGAATCCGCGTCCGCCCATTCGTCTGCGCTGGTCGGGCATCGGCCATTACATCGGATTCAGCCGCTGGATCTGGGCGGGCAGCGTCGTCAATCTCGTGCTGAACCAGTTCGACAAGGTGGTGGTCGGCAAACTGTTGGGGCCGGCGCAACTGGGCGCGTATCAGATGTCGTCGCGGCTCGCACAGATGCTGCTCGCCGATGCCGCGATCGCGATGTCGCAGTATCTGTTTCCTACGTTCGCGGCGCGCCATCGCGCCGATCCCAAGGTCGCCGCGCGGCTTTTCAGGCGCTATATTGGTTTGATCGCACTGGGGCTCGTCGTTGTCGTGATCGTGCTGAGGCTCGCGGCGCACCTGCTCTTTTCGCTCATTCTCGGACCGGCATGGCTGCCCGCCGTGCCGCTCTTCAAGATCTTTGTGATCAACATGGCGATCGGCGCGCTGATCGCGGTGCTGGTCTCGTATCTGCGCGCGGTCGGCGACGCGAAGGCGACCACGCAGGCGTCGGTGATCCAGGTCATCGTGCTGCTCGCCTGCGTGCCGCCAGCGACGCACTACTGGGGCGTCACGGGCATTGCATGGGCCATGACGCTCGGACTGAGTTGCGCGGCGATGTGGATGGCGTATCGGACGGCAAGGGTGCTTTGATGCGGATTCTTCATCTCGTGCTTGAGCCGCGTCTGTCGGGCGCGGAGGTGCTTGCGAAGGATCTCGCGATCCATCAGCAGCGCGAGGGGAGCGTGGTCGGGGTGACCTCGCTGTTGCCCGAGCACGCGGATTTCGCGCTGCTCACGCGCGAGCTGGAGAGTCACGGCGTCGAGTGTGTGTTTCCTTGCAGGCGTTCGACACTGCCGGGCAAGCTCGTTTTCCTGGCCCGCATGCTGCGGCATTTCAGGCCCGATGTCGTGTTCGCTCACGCGACGATTCCCGCTTTCTATGCACGCGCGCTGCCGACCAAAGTGCCCGTGATCTACGTAATGCATTCGGCCGTCAACGATTTCGAGCGGACGCTCTTTCGCTACGTCGAACGGATATTGTCGTCGCGGGCGAGGGCGGTGATCGGGGTATCGCCGGCCAATCTGCATGACTATACGAAGAGTGTTCGCGCGCATCCGTCGCTGACGCTGATTCCGAACGGCGTCGACACGACGCGCTTCGCATTCGACGATCGTCCGCGCGATGGCGATGCGCCGCTGCAGATCGTGCAGATCGGGCGATACACGTCCGTGAAGAACCAGTTGCAGACGGTGCACGCGTTTCACGAGGTCGCGGCGCAGGTGAAGGATGTGCGGCTGCAACTGTATGGCGTCGTCGAGGACCCGGCTTATCTCGCGGCGGTTCAGGATCTGGTGAAGAAGCTCGCGCTCGAAGCGCGCGTGAGCGTGGAGGGGCCGCACCCGGACGTGTGCGGTGTGCTTCGGGCGTCGAATGTGTTCGCGATGCCGTCGCGTTCCGAGGGGCACAGCATCGCGTTTCTGGAGGCGCTGGCTTCGGGGATTCCCGTCGTCGCCAGCACGATCATGCCCTTCCAGTTCGCAAAGGCGCTGCCGTGCGTGCAACTGGTCGATACCGACGATACGGCCGCTTATGCCGCCGCGCTCCTCGGCGCGCTCGCGCAGCCTCGGGCGCAGCGGACACTCGTCGGGCTGACGCTGAAGGATACGGCCGAGCGGTATCTCGATGTCGCAAGGAAGGTTGCGGCGCGGGTTTGAGCGCCATTGCGCGGTGATGACTGTGCGGCGACGTTGCGACCCGACCAATGACACGCTGGAATCAAAGCACTTCGAATTGGTCCGCCACTCCTTTGCCGCCGCTGATTGCTGATGCACATCCGTGACCACGACGTGCGGCGGCGTACCCGCCTGATTGCCCACTGAATCTCAGGAACTCCATGTCGCGGAAAGAATGCTCTGCAGAAGTGGCCTTTCCATTTTCAGCGGTATGACGTATGTGAATACGGACGTGGCACGTCCTTGATTGACCACGCCAGCGTGGGATGCCGGAGTTCCTGAAGGCGCGGTCACTTGCAGACGTTTTGCCCAACCGGCGCTGCAGCCTCACCTTCAGCAAGCGAATGACCGCTGGTTGTCGTCGTGCACAATATGAGTGATTTCGTATTCTTACAGTCACGGGAGGAGGGGAAGTGGGGATTTGCCGTAAAGCTCGTCTCAGGGAGACGAAGCTCGAAGACTAGCGCTCGAACCTCGCTCGCCGGCGAAAACGATAAAATTTCTGCCATCAATCAAGAGGACTAAACGACGCTGCTCAGACGTGGGACGACAAGTCCGCCCGGTGCGCAACGATTGTCCACGACCGTGTTCAGTATTATTGCAAGAATTGCGTGTCCGGATGTACGCAGCAAATGAGCGGGTAGAACGGTCCTAGTGTAGTGACCAGCCCCCAGGTCATCGCTTCAAGTCCGAGTGAAGTCGCATTCTTGAACCGAAGTCGCATTGGCGCGGAAAATCCATGTATCGCAAACGCTTTCCGAGCCATGTAGCCAGAGACCGGAATAGTGGCGGCAAAAGTCACATCCCTTCTGTGAGCAGCGGCAACGTCTTCGCTGTCACCAGAAGCATGCACAGCATGCAATCGACTCAGCGTCCACACGATGCCGGAGATAGTAGCAATCAGCCAAGTAGACACTCCTACGAGCATTTGGGCGCCAAAGCTACGACAGGAAACCAACAGCCGTTTGCTCCGTGTCATCGGCTCACCCAGGCCGAACATGACGTTTCCCCTTTGTATTTTTGTAGGCTTCGATAGTGACCATATCCGCTGGTCTGCCTGGCATCAGTTAGGTGCCGCACCAATCGAGACGTCCCACAGCACCTATTGACCCAGTTTCACCTCATTACCTGTCGCGACCGCGAACGAGGACCGGCTAAAGTAACCGAATCATGCAGATTTGCGTAGTGACCCGGCGCGTTGATTGTCAACCAGCTACGGATGTCCTTGTTCTCGAGCAGGGTGGTCACATAGCTGAGTGAGACCGCCAGATGCATGTGTTCAACGCCATAGCGCTCTTCCACGTCCGTCACCTTCGTCTGAAGCGATGCAATTTCGCGCTCAAGACGGTCAATCTGTTCCTGTACTGCCTCGTCTTTGCCTTCGTTCGACGCCGGCACATATATCAGTTGCTCGGGCGGCGTGGCCAGTTTGATAGCTCGCGCAAAGGCCGAGCTGAAGTTATCCTGGCTGCACATCAGCTCCGCCGCCTCGAGCTGACGCAACGGCCTCATGGACTTCAATATTTCGTAGGTTGCGGCCGGACAATTTTTGTCTGCAAGAAGTGCGGCCACATCATGACCGATGCCTGTAAGCAATTTGACTTTGGCCTTGACGGTCCGCTCATTAACTCCGAGTACGGCTGCAATGCGCTCTTGAGAAACTCCACGCCTGACAGCCTGTGCAATCATTCGTGCGTCCTGCCCGGCGGTCAGACGATTTACATGCCGGTTATAGGTGTACGTCTCGTCTGCAGTCGCAAAAAGACAAATTGCGCTTTCCTTGCCAAGACGGCGGAACGCCTCTAGCCTCAAGCGACCGTCCAGCACCACGTAGTAGCCTTCGGCATCACGCTCCTGGATGACAACAAGCGGTTCGACAAGACCCAGTGTGGCCACCGATGCGAGCACCTGCAGAAATTTCTTGCAGTGCGTGGCGCTTGCGACAAGGGGGCGATGGGGACGCAGGACCGCGACAGGAAGTTCAACCGTTTGCCTTTCAAACGCAGCCCGGACGGCTCCGGGTGGCGAATCGTCATGCAGATTCATGGCTATTCACTCCATTGATACGGTCGGCAAGCACGCGTGGCATGCTCGCGAGGTTCTCCTGACGCAGGAGGTCGACAAATTCCGCATTTTGCAGTAACTCTCGTAATGACGAGACCACCAACGAGAGCTGCGCATGCACCATATCGGCTTTTTTAATCAAGAGATGTTGTCGTTCGCTTTCGCGGACGTAAATCTTGCGTAGCGTTTCTGAATTGAGCGCGCCTCTTGCCGTAACCGGACGCGTTCGTGATTTCTGACATCCACGGCTCTTCAGTCTCTGTTCGATGATGCGACGGACGACTGCGAGCTGTCGGGCCTTCAGGGTTCCGTCTGCATACGCATCTGCCAGTGCGAGCTGGAGTTCTGTATCCGTTGACCGTGCAATCGAGATGGCGAGCCCGACGGGCAATGTGCCGCGTTCCACTGCCCCCACGAGGCGTTCTTCGCCTTGCCCCAGCAAGGTGAGCAGACTCTGCAGATACGATAGCGAGAGCCCCACTTTGACGGCCACTTCATCGAGCGGTTGTCCACTCTTCACCAAACCGTCGACATCACGCAAAAGTTCGACCGGAGCGTGATTGCGTCGCGCGACGTTCTCGACGAGGCTCATTTCCAGGCAGCCTCGTTCATCAGTTTCCACCACCCGTGCCGGAATGGTGGTATGACCGAGCGTGCGCACCGCTTCAATTCGGCCCTGGCCGCAGACAAGGTCATACGAGACTTCCCCGTCGGGTCCAGTGTGTGGACTGACGGTAATCGGCCGTTTCAGCCCGACTGAAGCTATGCTTTCGATGATTGCCCGGTGCTGCCTTTTTCCGCGTCCGCGTGGATTGATTACCCGGATGCGGTCGAGCGGAATATCAACGATACTCGTTGTCGTCAGGGGATTCATGAAGTGCCTCAATCGTTGTACGTGCACAAAGCGTCAGAAGAGCGGAGAGGTCGTGCATCCTGAATCCGTCTACGCCGGGCACACGGGAGTGACAGAGGGTTGTCTCGAATCTGTCTTCAAGAACACCCTCTGGCAGCAGGTAAAAGCATTCGAGAGACAACCTGGGGCGGGGGAAATATCCAACCAGAACCAGGTCGGCGGGGTAGCGCTGCGATTTCGTGGCAACTGCGTACGGTTGTAAAGTATTTTCCTTGCGACCCAGTGTGACCGAAACCTTTATTCTGAGCTCATGGTTGATACAGAGCACCGAGAGCTTTGCGTTGTGTTCTACGTGATGTCCCGATTCCTCCAACTGTGCAATCAGGCCAGACACCCGTTGCGCCATCGTCTTTTTTGCCTGGATTCGATGGTCCACGTATGCGATATCGAAAGCGGGAAAATACCCGACGCTACGATAGAGGGTCTCAAGTGAGGCAATCCGGTGCCGCGCTCTTGATTTTCCCGGTATATCCAGTCGATTCTTGATTTCGCGCACTGACAACTGACCCGTCTCGTGTAGAAGCCGGCATATGCTGGCGAGGAGTTCGGGCGTGTCGACTTTGGACTGATACCGCCTCAGGCGAGCTTGCGCGGCGTTGAATATCTGCTGGTCTACTATCGGCTCAAATGCTCCATCAGTCCGGAGCCAATGTGACGGAGGGTTTCGTACATATATGCCGTGCAGCTTTTGTGAGCAACGGTTCCAGATCATGTTGCCGACGTATTTTTCGTTTCGAAGCAACTCGTGAATGGTGGCGTTCGACCAGGGGCGGCCATAGCCGTTATACAGGCCGAATGCATTGAGTCTTGCCGCAATCCGGTAAATGCCGAGTTTGTCGTCCACGTACCAATGGAAAATCTCTCGAACCAGTGCGACTTCGTTCGGCGGACCGGGGACGAGTACAACGTGGTCGGTCTGGATGCTCTTGTGTTCTGCGAAGCGCAGGCAACCCTTAGGCTGGCGGTTTGCGTCGACAAGCATTCGGCGTAGCCCGTAACCCGGGGGCGAGCCCTGCCAGAACCCGTGTTCGACGTGTCTTGACTGTCCTATGAAGACCTTTTCCGACAGCTCGCGGCTGAATTCGCCGGCCATCGCGCGCTTGATAGTCTTGATGATGTTCGACGTGGGGGAACCGTCGTTCGCGAAAGGCTCTGCACAATAGATGACCTTGACCCCTGCCTGGCGGCAGAGGTACTCATGATAGGCGCTTTCATCGACGTCCTGAAATCGCCCCCATCGGCTGATGTCGTAGACGAGGACGGCATCGAAAAGCCTCGTTTGGTCGAGCACGTCCTTGAGCAATTTCATCAGCGCTGGGCGATTACGAAGGGTGACGCCTGAGCGGCCGTCATCCTCGTAGGTTTCGACGATATCGATGTCATGGTCGCGCGCATACGCCGCAATCGCGGTTTTCTGATTCTCTGGCGAATATTGCTGATGGTCGGTCGACATGCGTACGTATTGCGCTGCGCGCAGGCGGACGCCGACATCGGCCACGGCTGTGGGCGAGTGCATCGGGGAATGGGGCAGGCTGGGATATTTATTGATACGCCGCTATAACGCGAAGTCAAGGCGCGGATTCTTGATAATGTTGCGTCAATGGACACGTACTATCAGTAGACTAGAATGTCCGGGTAGATAACTTCGGTGTATGCGTGATGAGCACACCACTTAATCTTGACCTGCGAGGACGAGCGGAACTGTTGACTTACCTCGTCATTTCGCAATTGCTAGCTAAGGCGATTACGGATGAATGGCTGTCGCCGCAACACACCGTCGAGTCGACGAGACTATGGCTTTTGAAGAATGGTGGTGGGGCGGACTTGATGCAGCGAGTTAGACTGTCCAGCTATGCTCTCGACCTCGCAAAGCGTGTTGCAGAAAGCAGGTCAGAAGTTTTGGACCGGGATATAGCGACCGCGCTGATAACTGAGAATCTGCGAGTTGATTTTCGCGTTGCAGTCGCCCGGGAGATTTACCAGACATGTCTCAACCATCTGGGCAATATCGGATGGATATAGTGACCGTGCTTCTGTCGGCACATATCGTCCCCGGCGTGCGAACCAGGTTGCACGCTGGGTAGTTAACCTGTCCTCGTTGAGGCCGGTAACGGCTCGCGGAGAGCCGACCAACCGACAGGCGAGCGCACTGGTGTAAGTACAGCGCGAGTTTTGACAGAGGCGGCCGGTCTTGCCTGTGCACATGTTGGGGCGGCGGACAAAGCCTTCTACTGCGGTAAAACGGGTTTGCTGTTTGCGTCAGCCACCTTACAAACTTGCCTGGGTCGGTCTTGAATTGGTCCTTCTATCGCCGTGGTGCTTGATACGGGACCGGTTTGATTTGACGGCCGGCAAAAGGTTACCCGACTCGTCGCTGATTGCCTTCAGCTCTGCAGAAAACTCTGGATGATGAGCACCCATCCATACTGCGATGTTTGGGTTGTGCATGAGAGTCGCAATGTAAGCGGCTGAAACCGTCAGGTGCAAGTGGTCGACGCCGTACTGTTCATCGGTTTGAGCGATGGTCGCCTGAAGTGTGGCAAATTCCCTTTCCAATCGCGCAAGCTGGGAAGTGAGTTCCGAGTGCGTCTTACCTGACGAATGTTTTTGCCGTTCGAGCTGGCTTTCGGGCGTTGCGGCCAGAATTGCTTTTGCGAAGACGGACGAAAAGTTGGTCTGTCCACGCATGAGTTCCGCAGCCTCAATCTGCCGCAGTGGTTTCATCAGTTTTAGCGTCGCATAAGTGGTTGCTGGACAGTTCTTGTCAGCAATAAGCGCGGCAGCTTCCCGGCAAATTCCATCGAGCATCGTCGCACGTCGTCTGACTGTATTAACGTCGATGCCAAGCGACGAAGCTATCCGTTCCTTCGGTACACCTCGCTCAATCGCCCTGGCTATCATTCGGGCATCCTGCGCAGGTGTCAGCCGGTTGATGTGCTTGTTATAGGTGTAGGCTTCGTCGTCGTTTGCAATGAGACAGATTGCTTCCGATATGCCGAGCCGATGCAGCGCCTCTATCCTCAGACGCCCGTCGAGTACCCGATAAAATTGTTCGTTCTCAGGGTCGCGCGCGACAATGAGGGGTTCAACGAGGCCAACCGTCGCGATGGAGGCGAGAATCTGCAAGAACTTCCTGCTGGTCGTGGCATTGTCGGGCAGGCGTCGAGACGACCGCAGTTTGTCCAGGCCTAGAGTGATGGGATGCACATCGAAGGCTTGCTTCAGCGTTGTCTTTGTCAGTCCGTCCATGTTGGCACCCCACTGTTAATTCGCTGCTCCAGCACGCGGGGCAACGTGGTCAGCTTCTGTTGGTCGAGAAGCTCAATGAATTCCTTTTCATGCATCAGCACGCGCAGCGCGTGGACGATGAAAGATAGTCTGGCGTGTACAACCTCGGCCCTTTTTGCCAGCAATTTATGACGGTTGCTTTCGCGCATATACACACGGCGCAGATAGTCCGGACTCAGCTGCTTGCTCCGCGAACCGGGATTGATGCCGGACGGCTTCAGTTTGCGCTCGCCCGTAGCAATTCTTCGTTCGAGGAGCTTCCTGACGACGGCTAGCTGCTTGCCCTTCAGTGTGCCATTTATGTAGGCGTCCATGAGGGCCGACTGCACCTGCTCTTCCTCCGCACGCGCGATGTGTATCGCGATGGCGATGGGAATTGTCCCGTTGTCGACTGCAGCAAGCAGTCTCTCCTCTCCCCGGTCCAGCAAGAACATCAGACTTTGCAGATAGGCAGCCGATAGCCCGACCTTCGTTGCAATATCTTCATCCTCGTAACCGTGCTGGCGCAAATCCTGGATATCACGGAGCAGTTCCTGTGTGGAGTGGTTACGCCTCGCCACGTTTTCTATGAGGCTCATCAACAGGCAGTCTGCCTCATCCTTGACGACAATCCGAGCTGGTATCGTTTCGCCGCCCAGCAACCGGATGGCTTCAAGGCGACCCTGACCGCACACGAGGTCGTATGTGTATCCATCGCTCGAGGCCAGCCTCTTGCTCACTGTAATCGGCTTTTTCAATCCGACGGCGGCGATGCTGTCGATAATTGCCTGATGCTGCCGTTTACTTCGGGTTCTTGGATTGAGCACGCGAATCCGGTCAATGGGGATAGATTCAACCGGTTGCAGAGATTGGCCGTCCATTGCACACCTCCAGACGGCAACGCGCCGTCAGCTCAAGCAGAATACTTTCATCCGGGAATCGAAACTTCTCGAGAATCCTCTCGCGTCCCTTCCCAACGGATATCGCCAACTCTCTACCCGGCGGCAGGCTGCCGCGTGGGAAGACGTGTACGTCGACAAGCGAGACGAATGCAGCGTCGAGTCGTATTACCGCGAGAAGATGGGGGGACGAGCGAAGCGGCCAGCGCACTTTCCAACGCGGACTTCGACAATCGTAGTGACGCACGAGCCTCGCTACAAACCTGATGCTCAACTCGTTATCGACAGTTACAGTGTCGCCATCGGCCGAAAACGTCAGTGAGTGCCCTCTGATTCGAAGTTCATCTGCGATACGCTGGACCCGTGCGTTAAGTGCCGACCGTGCCGCCCGAAACACTTCCGGAGACATGCCATGACAACCCGGCTCATAGCCGATGCGTGAGTAGGCATTGAGAATGCTTCCGAATCGCCGGGCGTATGTTTGGCCGGCGGGCAGTGACCATTCGCGGTCGATTGCCCTTTGGGTGACCTTGCCGGTCGACTGCACAAAACCCTCGAGGCTTGCGAGTAGTTTTTCGTCGCTTTGGAACCTCGTACGCCGACGGCGTATGTCCTGTGCAGCTTCAAACATCGACGGGGCAACGACTGCTTCAAATGCATTTGGCGAGCGAACCCATTCGGTCTCTGGATTTCGCTTCCAGCTCGCGTTGAGTTTGGTAGAGGTGCGACCATAGATGTTCGTTCCGGCATATTTCTCGTTGTTGAGAATGTTGCCAACCAGCTGAGCGCTCCACTTGCCTCCGCGCGCGTTGCAGATGCCGAATGCGTTGAGTCGCTTTGCGATTCTGCAAGGACCGACGCGTTGTTCGACGTACCATTCGAAGATGCGACGAACAAGCGCTGTTTCGGATGGAGTGCCTGGGACTACTATGACGCGGTCTGTTTGCAAACTCTTTCGTTCGAGGTCCTTGAGTGGTCCTTTGACCTGGCGTGCAGAATTGACCAGTATCCGCTGTAGTCCAAAGCCGGCGGACGAACCTTGCCAGAAACCTCGTTCGGCGAGCCTGCATTGTCCAGCGAACACTTTACGCGACAGTTCACGGCTGTATTCGCCAGCCATGGCGCGCTTGAACGCCTTCAGGAGACTGGAGGCAGGGGTGCCGTCATTGTTAAAGCTCTCTTCGCAGTACAGCACCTGCACACCTGCCTGCCGGCACACGTACTCGTAGTGGGCGCTTTCGTCAACGTCCTGAAACCGTCCCCATCTGCTGACATCAAATACAAGCACCAGTTCGAATCCTCTGTCTGGACTATGGACGTCTGCGAGCAATTGTTGTAGGCCCGCGCGGCCGTGCAAAGTCACTCCGCTCTTTCCGGCATCCTCGTACGTTGCGACGATTTCGATGTTCTTACGCGTGGCAAACTCTGAAATAGCGAGCTTCTGATTTTCGGGGGAATACTTCTGATAGTCGGTCGACATGCGGATATGCTGGGCCGCACGATGTACGCTTGACGACGGGGGATACTGCGACACCCTGGACATTGCAGCCCCGGACGGAAGTAGTGCTGCTTTATTGATAGGTTGCTGGAATTTCAAGTCAAGCGTTGCTGACGAAAGTCACCAAAAATTCACGACGCGAGAGCAAACAACTCCATTACATGGAGCGACAAGCATGGGTAGCGCTAGTGACAGTGGTATCAAAGCACTTGTGTTTGACGTCTTCGGGACCGTTGTCGACTGGAGGAATGGCGTCGCCCGAGAGGTAGCCCCTTTCATAGCGTCGCAGAAGCTGACTGTCGACCGGTTTAAGTTCGCCGATGCCTGGCGACGGGAATATGTACCGGCCATGGCGGAAGTCCGTGCCGGCAATCGCGGATTTGTGCGACTCGATGTATTACATCGGGAGAACCTCGAGAAGGTGCTAACGGGATTGGGCATCGACCCTCAATCCATACCGGCGGCGTCGCTCGACGAACTCAACCTCGCCTGGCACAAGCTGGACCCTTGGCCTGATGCGGTACCCGGGCTCAGCCGGTTGAAAGAGCGATTCATTATTGCGCCCTTGTCGAACGGAAACATACGTCTCATGCTGGATATAGCCAAGCGCGCTGGTATTCCTTGGGACGCCATCCTTGGGGCCGAAGTCGTTCGCATGTACAAACCCGCGCCTTCTGTCTATCTCGATACGGCGGAACTGCTTTCGATTGAACCAGCGGAGCTGTGTATGGTGGCTGCCCACAACGATGACCTAAAGGCCGCAAAGGCGTGTGGGCTGAAGACGGCGTTTGTTTCGCGTCCTCGCGAGCACGGTGAAGCGCAAACCAAAGACCTGTTTGCAGAAGGCCAATGGGATTTTGTCGCGAGTTCGTTCATCGAGCTCGCGGACATGATGCTGGTGGGGGAGAGCCAGCGGTTGCCACCAGCCAGTTGAGTCGCTGGCGCCTCAGACCCAGAACCGTTAGCAGTACAAGTCAACTTCGCTCGATCCATGTTCTTCGCGGGATAGATTTGCACAGGGGCGGACCCGTTTCAGCTACGGATCTGCGCGGACTTGCCAAGACACGGCGTTCGCGCTTCTCACACTGGCTCTTTCTTTGGGCGATATGCTTGTACGCGCGGCGGGTGACGTTGTCCAGTCGCACCAGAGCGTCGACAAGCCACTGTAAATGAGCGGGCCAGTCGGCCTCGCTTGCGATGTCAAAACCGAGCTTGCTGGTGCCAAAACGCTTGGCATCGTTCATCGTCGCGAGTTGCGCACGCATCGCCTTGGTGGTTATGCGTGGCTCAGGCCGTCGGGCAGCGTCGCACCGGCGGGCGTGTGGCCGGGCTGAGCCGGCGCGGTGCGCACGCGTCGTGCCATTCAGGTTCCTTTAAAACAGGATGAGAATGTCGCGGCGGGCTGTCGGTGTCGATGTTAATTGACGCTGGCAAGGGTAGCGCGTCAATCAGTCTGCGGGACGTACGCGTGACTTGACGGTGACGCTCACCTGCCAAGTCGTGCGAGGACGCCAGATTCCCGCCATGTCAGTCTCACGCGGTAGCGTGCAGATGCGCACATGGTGCGGATGGGGTCCCGCGCAGACCCGCACGTGCTAACGGTGTCAAAAGGCGGACAGGATTCTGCCGGATTGCTCCGTGAGGGTGCAGCGCAACCGGTTCAGGCCGACCCATCTTTATGCGCGGTCGTCTCTCCTTTGTGGCGCGAAGGCGCATCGGTCGGCAACCAGATGCCCTTCGGTGTGCTTCCCGTCGCACACCATGCGAACCATATGCGCAAAAGAAAAAGGGCTTGCATCTGCAGGCCCTTGATCTCGCTCTGGTAATCTTTGGTAGGCCGTACTGGATTCGAACCAGTGACCAACGGATTAAAAGTCCGCTGCTCTACCAGCTGAGCTAACGACCCGAAAGAGAAGCGAAATTATATCGGCGAGGGCGGGGACTGTCAACAATGCGCCGAGCAAACCGGCCGCCGACGGGCAGTCCGAAAAGCAAAAGCCCAAAAACGAAAAGCCCGAAACGGCTAAGTTCCGGGCCTTTCGGCGAGAGGCACGCGTATCGGTTATCGAACCTCGACACTGCGTGATTTACGGCATCTACATCCAGCAAGCGGGCGCCAGGCGCGAACCGGACGCCGCAAGATCACTTGATCTGCGAAAGCTTGCTTTGCGCAGACTGTGCGACATCTGAGCCGCCGTATTGCGCGACGATCTGCTCGAGCGTCTTTCGGGCGGCGGCCTTCTGCCCTTGTTCGAGCTGATTGTTCGCGATTGCCAGCAAGGCTTCAGGCGCGCGCGGATGCTGCGGATACTTCTGCACGACGCCTTGCCAGACGGCCGTCGAGCCCTTGTAGTCGCGCAGCGCATACAGCGCGTTGCCGAGCCAGTACTGCGCCGTCGGCTGATACGGGCTTTGCGGGTACTTCGCGATAAAGCTGCGGAACGATGCCGCCGCATTCTTGAAGTCCCCGTTGCGGAACTGCTGCGAAGCCGCGTTGAACGACTCCGTTTCACCGGGCTGCACGGTGCCCTGGACGCCATCGACCGTCTGTTGCTGCGGCTCGAACTTCTTCAGACGACCGTCGAGGTCGGTGTAGTAGTCCTTCTGCTGCTTTTGCAACGTGGCGAGCTGATTGGCGAGGTCTTCGTTCTGCCCACGCAGCGTCGCGACCTGCTGGTTCAGCTGGTCGAGACGGTTGGATTGATCGAGGATCGTGCGTTGAGCCGCCGACAGCTGGCTCGACAGACTATCAGTCTTGCTGCGCAGATCGAGGATCGCCTGGCGAGCCTGATCGTCGTCGAACATGCCTGCGTGAGCGGGCAGGGCCATCGCGGCCGTCCCTGCGACGCAAGCGGCTGCGGCCATGCGCAGCCAGGAGAAACGGTGCGTCATACGGCTTGCCACCTATTACTGTTGATAGACGAGGTCGGCGCGGCGGTTCTGTGCCCACGACGCTTCGTCATGACCCGATGCCACCGGCTTTTCCTTGCCGAGGCTCACGGCTTCCATTTCCGAATCCGAAACGCCCTGCAGCGACAGCGCGCGGCGGACGGCTTCAGCACGCTTCTGGCCGAGTGCCAGGTTGTACTCGCTCGTGCCGCGCTCGTCCGTGTTGCCCTGGATCAGAATGTGACGCTGCGGATGGCCCTTCAGGTACTGTCCGTGTTGCTGCAGCAGCGGCTGGTAGTCGTCCTTGACCGAGTAGCTGTCGAAATCGAAATAGATGCTGCGTTTCGCGAGCGGGCTGTTCGGATCGTTCAACGGATCGACGTTCACCGTGGCGACATCGTTCGGGTTGGGTTGCGCGCCTGCGCCGCCCTTGTTGGCGTTCTCGTCGAGCTTGACGCCCGAATGACAGGCAGCCAGCGCGCCGACCATGGTCACGGCAAATGCGATTCGAAGTTTGGACATCATGCTTCACTCTCCTTGTGTGTTATTGCATAAACGGGCCCCAGGAAGGCTCGCGTACGCTGCCCCCCTGAACGGACAGGACCTGCCGCGTACGACCGTCGGTCGAAACTGCGGCCAACACGCCACGGCCGTTCACCTGAGTGGCGTAAAGAATGTACTGACCATTCGCCGCGAAGCTCGGCGATTCGTCATGTGTCGTATCGGTGAGCGCCGTCGCGACGCCAGACTGCAGATCCTGGATGTACAGCTTGAAGCCCCCACCCGTGCGCGAGATGTATGCGAGTTGCTTACCGTCTGCGCTCACGCGCGGACTCGTATTGTAGTTCCCGCTGAATGTCACGCGCTGCGCGCCGCCCGAGCCTTCGCCGCTGGCGGGCATCTTGTAGATTTGCGGCTGGCCGCCGCGGTCGCTGGTGAAATAGATCCACTGACCGTCGGGAGAGTACGACGGCTCGGTATCGATCGAGGTGCCTTGTGTCAGACGACGCAGGCCGCTGCCGTCGGCGTTGACGGCGAAAATCTGCGTATTGCCGGTGCGCGACAGGGCAACGGCGAGCGTGCGGCCGTCAGGCGACCATGCGGGCGCACTGTTGTTGCCCTTCTGATCGGACACGACGACGCGGCGGCCCGTCGGCAGATCGTGGATGTAGACGATCGGCTTCTTCTTTTCGAACGACACGTACGCGACCTTCGTGCCGTCCGGCGACCAGGCGGGCGAAATGATCGGCTCCGGGCTGGAGAGCGCGATATGCGCGTCCTGGCCGTCCGAATCCGAAATCTGCAGCTGGTAACGGCCGCCCGTCTTGATCACATACGACAGGCGCGTCGCGAACACGCCACGGCCGCCCATCAACTTCGCGTAGATATAGTCTGCGATCTTGTGCGCGCTCATGCGCAGGCCGCTTTCCGGACTGGTCAGCTCGAGGCCGCCGAGGTTCTGCTGCTTGACGGTGTCGTACAGCTTGAAGCGCACCTGGTACTGGCCGTTCGGCAGACGCGTGACGCTGCCCGCAACGAACGCATCAGCGCCCTTGGCCTTCCACGCGCCCAGATCGACCGAATCGCCTTCCGAAACGGGCGTGCCGCCGGCGTCGATGTTGGTGAATTTACCGCTACGCTGAAGGTCCTGGCGGACGATCGCGCTGATCTGCTGAGAAGAATTTGCCTCGTTGGCGAAATTGGCCGTGGCAATCGGGAACTGGGTGGACCCTACGCCCGTCACGAGGACGTTGAGTTGTGCATGGGCGGCACCGCCGGCGGCGATCAGGCACGACGCTACGAGCGCTCGCAGGCCTAGCTTGGTCATCAAACTCATTCTGTATAGATTCCCCAAAAACGAATTTCTAACACTCCAGGATTACAAACAGACCGCCATACGCAGAATTCGTTCCCGGTCGCCCGCCTGTAAGGCGGGCGGACCGTTCGACGCGGTTCAACGCATTCAGGCGGCCGGACGCAGTGTGATCGTAAAGCTCGCGGGCGTCTTGCCGTTGACGTCTTGCGGCATCGGGTCCGAGCGCTGGACGGCGCGCAACGCAGCGTCGTCCCATGCCGAGTTGCCGCTGCTGCGCGTGACGGTCGCGCTCAGCAACGTGCCCGTCGGCGCGCAGCGGACGGCAACCACGGTTTCGAGGCCCGCCGTGTCACCCGACCAGACGATGTTCGGACGCACGCGGCGCTGCACCTTCTCGGCATAGCCTGGCGACGCGGCGTTGCCGCCCGCACCGCTGCCCGTGCCGCCCTTCGCCAGACCGTTGCCCGTCGAGCCTTCGCCGCCTGCCATACCCTGCATCGCGGCGAGACGCTCGCGGCGCTCCGCGTCGAGCTTCTTCGCGGCTTCGGCTTGCGCCTGTGCCTTGGCCTTCGCGGCTTTCGCCGCCTCAGCCTTGGCCTGTGCTTCGGCCTGGGCCTGCTTCGCTTGCTGTTCCTTCTGCTGCTCTTCCTGCTGCCTCTTCAACTGATCCTGCTTCTGCTGCGCCAGTTGCTGCTGCTTCAACCTTTCGGCTTGCTGCTGTTGCTGCTGCTGCTTGAGCTTCGCGGCCGCGGCGGCTGCCGCCTGATCGGCGGCCAGCTGCTGCTGGCGTTTCGCTTCCGCTTCCTGCTGGGCCTGCAATCTCTGCTGACGCTGCTGCTCGGCGAGCTCTGCCTGACGCTGGGCTTCCTGCTGTTTACGCTTCTTTTCCTGCAGCGCGATGTCAGCCTCTTCGTCGTTGACCTGCGGCGCGGGCTTCACGGGCGCAGGCGGCGGCGGGGCGGGGCGCGGCGCCGGCGTATCCGGCACCTGCGTCCACAGTTCGGCTTCCGCGCCCGCGGGCGTGCTGTTCTGCCAGTGGATGCCGTGATACAGGAAGAACCCGAGAAGCACGTGCATCAGCGCGGCGAGCGCGAACGCGCGCCCCGTGCCGCGCTCGCGCGGCGGCTGCAGCGGATAGACGTTTTTCGGTCGGCGGATCATTGCGATTTGACGAGCAGCCCAACGCGCTTGACGCCGCGAGCCTTCAGGTCGGACATCACGTTCATCACGACTTCATACTTCACGGTTTTGTCCGCGGCGATCACGACGGGCTGATCCGGATGCGATGCCTCACGGTCGGTGACGAAGCTGCGCAGGTCGGCTTGCGACATCGTCTCCTGCTGGGTCGTGCCCGCGTCGTCCTTGTACTTGACGCTCATGTTGCCGTCCGCGCGGATATTGACGACGACGGGCGGCGTCTGCTGCTGGGGCGCGGCGCCGCCGACAGTCGGCAGGTTCACGATAGACGGCGCGACGAGCGGGGCCGTCACCATGAAGATCACGAGCAGCACGAGCATCACGTCGATGTACGGCACGACGTTGATATCGGACATCGCGCGGCGCGAGCGGCTGCCGCGCATGCTGGAACGAACTGAACCGGCCATCGTGGACTCCTTAATGGGCCTGGCGTTGCAGGATGTTCGAGAACTCTTCGATGAAGGTTTCGAAGCGGATCGCGAGGCGATCGATGTCGTGCGCGTAGCGGTTGTACGCGACGACGGCGGGGATGGCGGCAAACAGACCGATGGCTGTTGCCGTCAGCGCTTCGGCGATGCCGGGCGCGACGTTCGCGAGCGTCGCCTGCTGGACGTTCGCGAGACCGCGGAACGCGTTCATGATGCCCCACACCGTGCCGAAAAGACCGATATACGGGCTGACGGAACCGACGGATGCAAGGAACGCGAGATTGGCTTCGAGTACGTCCATTTCGCGCTGAAATGCGGCGCGCATGGCGCGGCGCGCGCCGTCGAGAATCGCGCCCGGATCGTTGATCCGCTTTTCCTTGCCTTTCAGAAACTCACGCATGCCCGATTCGAAGATACGTTCGAGCGCCCCGATCGTGTGACGGTTGTTCGCGGCACTCTGGTACAGCGCCTGCAGGTCGCCGCCCGACCAGAAATCGCGTTCGAAACGTTCAGTCTGCGCCCGCGCGCGGCGAATCGCAAACCACTTGCGGAAGATGAAAGTCCACGACATCAGCGACAGCAACAGCAGCAGCCCCATCACTGCCTGCGCCAGCAGGCTCGCATTGAGAACGAGAGAAATGATCGAAAGATCTTGAGTAGTGTTCATAGAGTTTCGCTGTAACGTCCCGGGAGGGGCATCCGGCTGAAAGGCGGTTCGAAGCGGTCGGTTGGCGTTCAGTCGGCAAACCGGAAGCTTCGGCGGATCCTTCGCCGAACCATGCTTGGTCTTGTTGTGACCGTTACGAATTCACTGTCGAGGTAACAACGACACTTAAATGCCTGCCGTTGACACGCTCGCGCCGTTTGAGTCCGATCCGCGCCGAAGGGCAGCGAGAACAGGCGGAGGAATGGCGGCCGGTTTCATCGCCGTCGAGTCGACGCAGCCCACGCGGATCGTGCCCGTTGCCAGCAGCGTGTCGTCGCGCCAGGCTTCCTGAGCGAAGTCCACCGACGCGCGGCCAATCCGCTCGACCCGAGTGACGATGCGAAGCACGTCGTCGAGCCGCGCGGGCGCGCGATAGTCGAGCGCGGTGCTGCGCACGACGAACAGCGCGCCTGTTTCCTCTGCCAGCTTGCGTTGATCGACTCCGCAGATCCGCAGCCACTCGGTGCGGGCGCGTTCGAAAAATTTCAGGTAGTTCACGTAAAACACGATGCCGCCGGCGTCGGTGTCTTCGTAATACACGCGAATCGGCCAGATGAAGCCGGTTTCCGCGTCAGACTGGCTGTCAGACATATTCATAGCCGCGCATTTTACCGGAACGCAAAAGCGCGCCGCATTTTTGGGCACATTTGTTGCGCGGGCGCCGCGCGTTCCCTTGCGGCCGCCGGCATTTCGTTGCGGCGATGCTCAACCCCGTTGGATGTTCAGGCCGGCGAACGACTGTGCGACAGGCATCAGCTCGATCGTGTTGATATTGACGTGCACGGGGCGCGTCGCGATCCAGTAGATGGAATCGGCGATGTCTTCGGGCGTGAGCGGCTGCACGTTCTGATAGACGTTTGCCGCCTTTGCGTCGTCGCCGCGAAAGCGCACGTTGGAAAACTCGGTGCCGCCGCACAGGCCCGGTTCAATGTCGGTCACGCGAACTGGCGTGCCGTGCAGGTCGGCGCGCAAATTCAGGCTGAACTGGCGCACGAACGCCTTGGTCGCGCCGTACACGTTGCCGCCCGGATACGGCCAGGTGCCCGCCACCGAGCCGAGATTGAACACATGCCCGCGATTGCGCTCGATCATGCCGGGCAGGAACGCGCGCGTGACCTGCACGAGGCCCGTGCAGTTGGTCTCGATCATCGTCGTCCAGTCGTCGAGCAGCGCGCGCTGGGCCGGTTCGAGGCCGAGCGCGAGGCCGGCGTTGTTGATTAGCACGTCGACGGCTGCGAAGTCGGCGGGGAGGGCAGCGGGCGCCGCCTCGACGGCCGCGCGGTCGCGCACGTCGAGTTCGAACGGCAGCAGGTTCTCGCCGAGTTCGTCCGCGAGCGCCTGCAGACGGTCCTTGCGGCGCGCGGTGGCGACGACGCGGTGGCCGCCTTTGACAAAAGCCCGGGCGATAGCGGCGCCGAACCCGGCGGACGCCCCGGTAACGAACACGATCATTGCTGTTCCCTGGTCGGTGGAGAAAGGCCACAAGCCTACTTTCAATGGCGAGCTGCGGCAAGGATGACCCCGCCGCGCGGAGGCACGTCCGGGCGGCAGGTCGGGCGGCGCTGCGGGGCTTCTGGCGGCGGGCGCGGCGCGCTTGCCTGTTCGGTTGCCTATTCGCACTGGTTCCAATAAACTAACGCGCTCACCCCTGCGTGACTGGCGATAGAACCCGACGCTGTCAAGCCTGACGGGTTCAAGGTGGAGCATCCCACCGTGAAGCGCAGGGTGCCGTTTTGCCGTTCGCCTGGGCAGCCATGTTTCGAGCGCGCCGTCGTTTGCGCTGCCAGTGGTTGTCCTGCCTCGCGTGTGCGGCACCTCCTTCACGCGCCACGTCAAGGCTCCCACCATCAGCAGCGGCCAGCAGTGCTGCGTACCCACTACGCTCCCGGCACACGACCTGCGCACGATCCGGTCAACCTGAACACACTTAACGGAACCAGCATGTTTGACAGAGCCCAAAGCACCATCGCCAACGTCGACCCCGAAATCTGGAAGGCAATCCAGGACGAAAACCGGCGCCAGGAAGAGCATATCGAGCTCATTGCTTCCGAGAATTACACGAGCCCGGCCGTGATGGCCGCGCAGGGCTCGCAGCTCACGAACAAGTACGCCGAAGGCTATCCTGGCAAGCGCTATTACGGCGGTTGCGA
>NZ_FNYE01000054.1 GCF_900108945.1 Paraburkholderia diazotrophica
TGATCGCGCCGTTCGCGTTCGTGTGCGCGTCGCTGATCCTGTACTGGGCGAAGTGGCCGCTGACGGGCGAGATCATCCTGCTAATGATCGTCGCGCTGCCGGTGTTCTTCTACTTCCAGGCGAAGTCGGGTTTCACGGGCTTCAACGAGGACCTGAAGGCGGCGTGGTGGCTGGTCGCGTACCTGCCGGTCATGGCGATCCTGTCGCTGATCGGCAGCAGGCAGTTCGGCGGGATGGGGCTGTTGCCGTATGGCTGGGACATGCTGGTCGTGATCGTGTTCTCGCTGGTGTTCTATTACTGGGGTGTGCATACGGGCTATCGCACCGGGTATCTGGACGAGCGCGAAGCGCAAGACGAGATTCTCGAAGGCATTGGCGTCTGATCGCCGCGAATTGCCCGACTCGCTAAAGCAAATAAAGCAAAAGCCCGTCAGAAGCCTGGCGGGCTTTTTTTTGTCCGGCGACGGCGGCGCTTATGCGTTGCCGAACACGTAGTTCGTCATCGCCAGCGAGCGCTGGAACGTCCCGAGCGATTGGATGCCGAGCTTGTAATCGTCGGCTGCCGCGCCGAGCGCGGCAAACACCGGCAACAGATGCTCGTCGGTCGGATGCATGAACGCGGCGTGCGGCGCCTGGCGCCGATAGTCCAGCAGCGCGTCGATATCGCGGGCCGTAAGACGCGCCTCGAACCAGTCGGTAAACTCGGTGACGCGCGGATCGGCATCCTCGGGCCGCGCCGAAAAATCCGCCTCGCGCAGATTGTGCGTGATCTGGCCGGAACCGACGATCATCACGCCCTCGTCCTGCAGCGGACGCAGCGCGCGCCCCACACGGAAGTGATGCGCGGGATCGAGCCGCGGCTGGATCGACAACTGGGCGATCGGCACGTCGGCGTGCGGGAACATCAGCAGCATCGGCACCCACGCGCCGTGATCGAGGCCGTGCGGTTGCGTCGCCGTCGGCATGCCGTGTTCGCCGAGCAATTCCGCCGCGCGTCGCGCGACGTCGGGCGCGCCCGGCGCCGGATACTGGATCTCGTACAGCTGACGCGGAAAGCCGTAAAAGTCGTGAATCGTCTCAGGCGCGTCCGACGTGCTGGCGGCGGGCTGCAGCGTGCCCCAATGCGCGGACAGCATCAGGATCGCCTTCGGGCGCGGCACGTCGGCGGAAAGCGAGGCGAATTGCTCGCGCGGCATTGACGGATCGATCGGCAGCGTCGGCGCGCCGTGCGACAGAAAGAGGGAAGGCAAGCGGGTCATGGCGGTGCGGGCCGTTGAGGCCCGGAAACGTGTCGTTGATCCCAATATACGGCCGCACTCACGATTGATAAACGGCCCGAGAGGGATTTGATTGTCTCGCCGCTGTTGTGAATCCAGTCGAATGGTCGGCTCGCGCGGCCTAGGCCCGTGAGGGGAGACAACCGCGCCCGGCTTATTGCGCCGGACAATTCAGCCCTTGCCACGCCGGCGCGAGCGCCGGGCCCAGCGCGAACAGATCGAGCACGCGCGCGACGGTGTCGTCGACCATCTGGTCGATCGTCGCCGGCCGGTTGTAGAAGGCGGGCAACGGCGGAAAGATTACGCCGCCCATTTCGGTGACGGCCGTCATGTTGCGCAGATGCGCGAGATTGAACGGCGTTTCGCGAACCATCAGCACGAGTCGCCGACGCTCCTTGAGCGTGACATCGGCGGCGCGCGTGATGAGATTGTCGGAGAGTCCATGCGCCACGCTCGCGAGCGTTCTCATCGAGCAGGGCGCGATGATCATGCCATCCGTCGCAAACGAGCCCGACGCGATGCTTGCGCCGACGTCGCGCACGGAATGAACGACATCCGCGAGCGGATGCACGTCGTCACGCGACAGTTGGAGTTCGTGCTGGATATTGAGCCACCCTGCGCTTGAGATCAGCAGATGGCTTTCGACGCCGCCAAGCTTGCGCAGCGTTTGAAGCAGCCGTACGCCGTAGACGGCGCCCGTCGCTCCCGTGATGGCGATGATGAGACGACGTGGCGCCGCGGCGTGCGTTTCCATGGCGTGCGGCGCCCGGCTGCGTAAATCAGGCTGCGGCGAAGAGCTGCTGCAGTTCGCCCGACTGATACATCTCCATCATGATGTCCGAGCCGCCGACGAATTCACCCTTGACGTACAACTGCGGGATCGTCGGCCAGTTCGAGTATTCCTTGATGCCCTGGCGCACGGCTTCGTCTTCGAGGACGTTGACCGTCTTGAACTGATCGACGCCGCATGCCTTCAGGATTTGCACCGCACGGCCCGAGAAGCCGCACATCGGGAATTGCGCGTTGCCTTTCATGAAAAGCACGACGGGGTTTTCGTCGACGATTTGCTTGATGCGTTGTTGCGTGTCCATGACTGACCTTGCGGTTCCGGTATGTGTTGGGGATAGAGTCAAATGATAGCGGATTTCGCCGATGCCGGCCGACGGCGGAATCCCGCATGGCGCCATGATTTCGCCGCGTGTCAGCCCGGCCAGCGCCCGCCGCTGATGCGTTCGATGCCGGCCAGATCGCACTCGGAACGGACATCGGCGAAGCCTTGCTCCGACAGAATCGCGCGGACGGCTTCCGCCTGGTCGTAGCCGTGTTCCATCCACAGCACGCCATTGGGCGCCAGCCTCGACGGCGCGCCCGCGACGATCGCGCGGATCGCCGACAGCCCATCGGCGTCGTCGGTGAGTGCACCGCGCGGTTCGAAGCGCAGATCGCCTTGCGACAGATGCGGATCGCCGCTCGCGATATACGGCGGGTTGCTGACGATCACATCGAACGTAAGCGACGCGTCGAGCGCGCCGTACCAGTCGCTGTGCGCGAACTGCACGCCGCCGCCGGGGCGCTTCGGCTCGAGCAGCCGGATCGCATTGCGCGCGGCAACGGCCAGTGCTTCCGTCGAGCGGTCGACGGCCCAGACACGCGCATCCGGGCGCGACCACGCAATCGACACGGCGATCGCGCCCGTGCCTGTGCCTAGATCGAGCACGCGGGCACGCGCGGCACGCACTTCGAGCGCGTAGACGGCCGTTTCGACGAGCAATTCGGTTTCGGGGCGGGGAATGAGCACATCGCGCGTGACTTCGAAATCGAGCCCGAAGAATTCACGCGATCCGATGAGTTGCGCAATGGGCTCGCCAGCGACGCGTCTCGCTTCGAGCTCGCGGAACGCCGCGACGTTTAGCGGATCGAGCGCGTCGTCGGCGCGTGTGATCAGTTCCGTGCGGCGCCAGCCGAGCGGGTGCCCGAGCAGAATGCGCGCTTCGAGCGCAGGCAGCGGCGACGCGCGCAGCAGCGTGGCGACGGTATCGGCTGTATTCATGCCCGGCTCAGTCCGCGTCGCCGAGCGACGCCAGCAATTCCGCCTGATGCTCGGACACGAGCGCCGCGATCAGTTCGTCGAGATCGCCTGCCATGATCGCTTCGAGGCGATACAGCGTCAGGTTGATCCGGTGATCCGTGAGACGGCCTTGCGGAAAGTTGTAGGTGCGAATGCGCTCCGAGCGGTCGCCCGAGCCGATCAGGCTCTTGCGCGTCGCCGCTTCCTTCGCGTGCTGCTCGTGGTACTGCTTGTCCTTGATGCGCGCGGCGAGCACCTTCAGCGCGCGATCCTTGTTCTTGTGCTGCGAGCGATCGTCCTGGCATTCGACGACGATGCCCGTCGGCAGGTGCGTCACGCGCACGGCCGAATCGGTCTTGTTGATGTGCTGACCACCCGCGCCGGACGCGCGGAACGTGTCGATGCGCAGATCGGAGGGATTGATTTCGACTTCACCGATCTCGTCCGCTTCCGGCATCACCGCGACCGTGCACGCCGACGTGTGGATGCGGCCCTGCGTTTCCGTCGCCGGCACGCGCTGCACGCGATGGCCGCCCGACTCGAACTTGAGCTTCGAGTACGCAGCGTCGCCCGCGATCCGCACGATCACTTCCTTGTAGCCGCCCAGATCGGATTCGCTCGCCGACATCATCTCGACCTGCCAGCGGTTGCGCTCCGCGTAGCGCAGGTACATGCGCAACAGGTCGCCCGCGAACAGCGCGGATTCGTCGCCGCCCGTGCCCGCGCGGATTTCGAGGAAGATGTTGCGGTCGTCGTTCGGATCTTTGGGCAGCAGCATCTTCTGCAGTTCGCCCTCGAGCCTTTCCATCTGCTCGCGCGACGTGCGGATTTCCTCTTCCGCGAAATCCTTCATCGATGCGTCGGACAGCAGTTCCTGCGCCGTCGCCGCATCGTTCAGCGCCTGGCGCCACAGACCGTAATGCTCGACGACAGGCTGCAGTTCCGCGTGCTCGCGCGTGAGCTTGCGGTATTGCTCGATGCTCGACGTGATGTCTTCGCGGCTCAACAGGTCGTTCAGTTCGGCCAGCCGGATAGTGAGCTGGTCGAGCTTGGCTTGCATGCTCGTTTTCATTGGGGCGGTCGGAGCGGACTCCGGAAAGAACGGCTGGATTCGGGATTCGGGACGAAAACCGGGAACGAATGCCCGGGACGCTGCGGATAGGGCGCCGTGCGGACCGTGACGGCAACACGCGCGATGCGTCGGCTGGAGCGCCGCTAACGCTCCGAAGAGTGAGCGTGTTTGTAGAAGCCGCCCATCAGCTCGATGAGTTGATCGCGGTTTTCGCTGCTGGCGCGGTTGAGCGCGTGCGTGGGACCGTGGATCAGCTTGTTCGTCAGCGACTGCGACAGCGCTTCGAGCACGACGGCGGGGTCGTCGCCGCGCGCGAGCATCTTCTGCGCTTTCTCGACTTCAGCGCGACGCAGCGTGTCGGCCTGCGTATGCATGTGGCGGATAACGGGCACGATGCTGCGCGCGTCGAGCCACTGCATGAAATTCTGCACGCGCGTCTCGATGATCGTTTCGGCTTGCGCGACGGCGGCTTGCCGCGACGCATTGCCTTCGCGGACGATCGCGCCGAGATCGTCGACGGTGTACAGGAACACGTCTTCGAGCTGGCCGACTTCTGGCTCGATATCGCGCGGCACGGCGAGATCGACCATGAAGATCGGCCGGTGACGACGCGCCTTCACCGCGCGCTCGACGGCGCCCAAGCCGATGATGGGCAGCGTCGACGCCGTGCACGACACGATGATGTCGAATTCGTGCATGCGCGCGGGCAGTTCGGAGAGCGGAATCGCGCGGCCGTTGAAGCGGCCGGCGAGACGTTCTCCGCGTTCGGCCGTGCGGTTTGCGACGACAAGTTCACGCGGCTGCTGCGCGGCAAAGTGCGTCGCGCACAGCTCGATCATTTCGCCCGCGCCGATGAACAGCACGCGCTGGTTCGACACCTTGTCGAAAATGCGTTGCGCGAGGCGCACGGAGGCCGCGGCCATCGAAACCGATTGCGCCCCGATTTCCGTGGTGGTCCGCACCTCTTTCGCGACGGCGAACGTGCGCTGAAACAGCTGGTTCAGGTACGTGCCGAGCGCACCCGCTTCCGAGGCAGTGCGCACGGCATCCTTCATCTGGCCGACGATCTGCGTCTCGCCGAGCACCATCGAGTCGAGCCCCGACGCGACGCGAAACGCGTGGCGCACGGCTTCGGACTGCGGCAGCGCGTACACGTGCGGCGCGAGTTCATCGACGGCGATGTTGTGATACTTCGACAGCCAGTGGACTGCCGCTTCGCGGGCGGCGTGGTCGTCGGTGGCGCAGTACAGCTCGGTGCGGTTGCAGGTCGACAGGATCGCTGCTTCCGGCGCGGCACGGGCCGTGCGGCCGAGGAAGATGTCCTTGAACGTCGACAGTGCCGGCTTGATCTGTTCGAGCGGAAACGCCACGCGCTCGCGCAAGGCGACGGGCGCGGTGTGGTGATTGATTCCGATCGTTAAGAGTTGCACGGGGACGCTACGGCCTTGCAAGGCGACGTATTGGGGCTATGGTTAGGCCCAATATTATAGCGTTTCCACGAATCTTTCATTGGCGGGGGCCTTATCCGCGCCATCCGCCTTTTCCACAGGAATCTGGTCCAGACGGTAGCCGTACCCGTACAGCGGAACCAGCGTGTAGCCGAATTCCGGCCGCAATTCGAGCTTGGTCCTGATGCGCGACGCATGGGTATCGAGCGTGCGCGACTTAACGTCGCGGCGGCGCGACCAGACCGTTTCGAGGATGTGCGCGCGCGACACAGCTCGCGACATGTTGGTGAACAGCAGCAGCGCGAACTGCAGTTCCTTCGGCGTCAGCGCCACGCTCTGACCCCGAAAACTGACGACCGAGCGGCCAGCATCGAACGCGTATTCGCCGAACATTTCGCGCGCGCGGTTGCGCGGGCGGCGAATGCCGGCGCGGCGCATCAGCGCGTCGATGCGCGCCAGCATTTCGGGACCGCGCGCTGGCTTCGCGAGACAATCGTCGGCGCCTGCCTGCAGTGTCGCGACCAGTTCGCTTTCGCGCGGCGACGTCATCAGCACGACGACGGGCAGACCGGGCAACACCTCGCGCACGCGCGCGATGACGTCTTCGGCGGCGGCGTCGCCGCAAAAGGCGTCGGTGACGAGAAGGTCGAAGAATTCGCGAGCAGCGCCCGCCAGAAACGGCGCGCTGGCGGAAAAGTGGTGACAGGCATGCCCACCGGCAAACAGCAGCCGGCCGACAATTTCCGCATGCCGCAGGTCGGGCTCGATAAGGGCGATTCGCATGGGACGAAGGGCGGGACGCAGCGGCCTGGCGCGCGAGGCTTTCGGCTTGCCTAACCTTGCCTCGGGCCCCTAAACTCAACCGCTACGCAGAAAGCCGTGCTGACCTTCTAGTGAAAGAGAAAAAAATGCTAGCCATCGATAAAACAGCCGCCTATCAGAAGAGTCTTAAATTGATGATCGGCGGCGGAGTGCGCTGATGGGCTGGCCCGGTCTGATCCTCCTTGGCGCCGTCGTCGGTCTGGTCAGCTGGTGGCTGCATCCCCTGCGGCGCGCGAGCCGCGTGAGCCTATGGGTGGCGCTCCTCGTCGGTGTGGCGGGAGCGGCCATCGCACACATGGCCGGCAACGTCGTCCAGCTCTTCCATGACGGCGATACGCTCGAATGGCCCGTCTGCACCGCTTTCGCTCTTGTTGCCGTTGCCGTGACGGTCGGCTTGTTATCCCGTCGATGAATCTTTGCAGGTGAAACCGATGAACGTACGACTCCCCGAAACCGCCTCGATCCCCGAGCGCATTGCACAACTGCGCAGCGCGATGACGCAGCAAGGGCTCGCCGCCTGGCTGGTGCCGTCGGCCGATCCGCATCTCTCAGAATATCTGCCTGGCCGCTGGCAGGGCCGCGAGTGGCTGTCCGGGTTCACCGGCTCGGTCGGGACGCTGGTCGTGACGGCCGACTTCGCCGGCCTGTGGGTCGACAGCCGCTATTGGGTGCAGGCCGAAGCGCAACTGGCGGGCACGGGCATTCAGCTGATGAAAATGTTCGGCGGTCAGCTGACGTCGCCGCACATCGACTGGCTCGCGCAGAACGTGCCGGCGGGCGCGACGGTCGGCGTCGACGGCGCGGTGCTCGGCGTCGCGACGGCGCGTGCGCTGGGCGATGCGCTGACGGCGCGCGGCGTCAAGCTGCGCACCGACTTCGATCTGCTCGACATCGTCTGGCCGCAGCGTCCGGAATTGCCGACGGGCGCCGTCTACGAGCACGTCGCGCCGCACGCGAGCGTCTCCCGCGCGGAGAAACTGGACCGGATTCGCCGCGCGATGCAGGAAAAGGGCGCGCAGTGGCATTTCATCTCGACGCTCGACGACCTCGCATGGCTGCTGAATCTGCGCGGCGCGGACGTGAACTACAACCCCGTGTTCGTCGCGCATGCGCTGATCGGGCTGGATTGCGCGTCGCTTTTCGTGACGGACGGCAAGGTGCCTGCTGAGCTGGCGGATTCGCTGGCACGCGACGGCATTCGCGTCGAGCCGTACGCCAAGGCCGCCGACGCACTCGCCGCGCTGCCGGGCGGCCAGACGCTGCTGATCGACCCGCGCCGCATCACGTATGGCTTGCTGCAATCGGTGCCGGCGTCGGTGGAGATAGTCGAGTCGGTGAATCCGTCGACGTTCTTCAAGTCGCGCAAGACGGACGCCGAAGCCGCGCACGTGCGCGCGACGATGGAGCAGGACGGCGCGGCGCTCGCCGAATTCTTCGCGTGGTTCGAGGGCGCACTCGGCCGCGAAAAAATCACCGAACTGACGATCGATGAGAAGCTGACGGCGGCGCGCGCGCGTCGGCCGGGCTTCGTCACGCTGAGCTTCGCGACGATCGCCGGTTTCAACGCGAACGGCGCGATGCCGCACTATCGCGCGACGCCCGCCTCGCACTCGACGATCGAAGGCAACGGCCTGCTGCTGATCGACTCGGGCGGCCAGTACCTGAGCGGCACGACGGACATCACGCGCGTCGTGCCCATCGGCACGATCAACGACGAGCATCGCCGCGACTTCACGACGGTGCTGAAGGGCACGATGGCGCTCTCGCGCGCGAAGTTTCCGCGCGGCATCCGTTCGCCGATGCTCGACGCCATCGCGCGCGCGCCCATCTGGGAAATGGGCGCTGACTACGGGCACGGCACGGGGCATGGTGTCGGCTATTTCCTGAATGTCCACGAAGGTCCGCAGGTGATCTCGCACTACGCGCCCGCCGAAGCGTGGACAGCGATGGAAGAGGGCATGATCACGTCGATCGAGCCGGGCATCTATCGTCCGGGCAAGTGGGGCATTCGCATCGAGAATCTGGTGCTGAACCGTCCGGCGCAGAAAACCGAGTTCGGCGATTTCCTCGAATTCGAAACGCTGACGCTGTGCCCGATCGACACGCGCTGCATCGCGCTGAACCTGCTGCGCGACGACGAGCGCGCGTGGCTCAACGCGTATCACGAGATGGTGCACGCGCGCGTGTCGCCGCATGTGTCGGGCGACGCGAAGGCGTGGCTCGAAACGCGCACGCAGCCGATCTGACGCGCAGGACGCCGCGGCAGCCGCTCGTTGCGGCGGCGTCTCGCGCATCGGCGCCGCCGTGTTCTCTGCAAAAAAAATCGCCGCAAGAATAACCACCAACGAATAGCGAG
This sequence comes from Paraburkholderia diazotrophica, assembly GCF_900108945.1. Classification (GTDB taxonomy): domain Bacteria; phylum Pseudomonadota; class Gammaproteobacteria; order Burkholderiales; family Burkholderiaceae; genus Paraburkholderia; species Paraburkholderia diazotrophica. The sequence goes on from NZ_FNYE01000054.1 coordinate 9,044, forward strand.
GCCCGCATGTCCGGTGTTGCCGTGATCGTCATCGACGTACAGCAGATGTTCTTCAGCGGCCCGTCGGCCGCTTATCGCGCCGGCGACGTGATCGACGGGATCAACCGGCTCACATCGGCTGCGCGCAATGCGAATGCGCCCGTCTTTTTCGTGCAGCACGAAAGCGATGCGAATGGGCCGCTCGCGCACGGCAGCGATGCGTGGCAATTGCCTGCCGCACTCGTTCGCGAGCCGCAGGACTGTTCCATCTTCAAGACCGTCGGCGATTCGTTCCAAGGGACGCCGCTTGCCGCCCAGCTTCAGCAAGGCGACATCGACGGCGTGATCCTCTGCGGCTACGCGACGGAGTTCTGCGTCAACGCCACGGCGCGTCGTGCCGAACTGCTCGGCCTGCGCACGACGGTCGTGTCCGACCTTCACACGACTCAGGACAAGCCGCACCTCGCCGCCGACAAGATCGTCGAGCACCAGAACTTCGTCTGGGCCAATTCATCGATGACGGGCAAGCGCGTCAAGGTGCGTCCCCTCGCCGACATTCTGCAAACGGAGTTCGCATGACCATCAAGGCAGTCGTGTTCGATTTCGGCGGCGTGCTGATCGACTGGAGCCCCGAGTATCTGTACCGCGCGCTGATTCCCGACGACGCCGAGCGCCGCTGGTTCCTGTCCAATGTCTGCACGATGGACTGGGTGGTCCGCCAGGACGGCGGCCAGCCGATCACGGAAGGCACGGCCGAGCTGATCGAAAAGTTTCCTGAGCACGAGCCGCTGATTCGCGCGTTCTACGAGCGCTGGCACGAAATGGTCGCGGGCGTGCTCGATGACGGCGTCGCGACCGTCGAGAAGCTCGAAGCCGAAAACGTGCCGCTCTTCGGCCTGACGAACTGGTCGGACGAGACGTTTCCGTATGCGTGGGAGCACTATCCGGTGTTGCGCCGCTTCAAGGACATCGTCGTGTCAGGCCGCGTGAAGATGGTCAAGCCCGACCCGGCGATCTTCGATGAAATGCTGCGCCGGATTCGCGCGCATCTGCCGGATGTGCAGCCGCATGAACTCGTCTTCATCGACGACAACATCAAGAACGCCAACGCCGCAACCGAACTCGGCTGGCACGGCGTGCATCACACGAACGCCGATGAAACGGAAGCGAGACTGCGAGCGCTAGGCTTGCCTGTCTGAGCGTGGCAGCCGGACACTGCCGCCGAAGCGAGCGTCATTGCCCAAGCAGATTCTTCAGCGCGTTGCCGAGTCCCTTCACCGTTTCACCCGCGCCCTTCGCGACGCCTTCAGCGCTGACGCCGAGCGCTTTCGCGAAGTTCGCGCGCAACTCGGTCATCAGGCTTTCGTTGAGCTTGAACTTCGGGTCGCGCAAATTGCCGTCGATCGTGAAGTGCAGCGTGATGTCGTCGCCATGCTTCTTGAGTGCGGCGACGGCGGCGCGGGTCGGAATCTGCATGAAGGTGTCGAGCGGATCGCCCGTGTCGGCCAGTTGCAGACGATGCAGCGTGATCGTGCCCGGCGCGTGGATGTGATAGCTGGTCACGGTCGCTGGCATGTTCAGGTCGAGCGTGCCGCCCGTTACCTGCGTTCTCGCGCCGGCCTTTTTCAGCAGATACGGATCGAGCGTGACGACGTCGACGCCGTGCAGCGTCGTGGTCGTCTGCGAATCCTTGCTGGCGACTTTCATCCAGCCGTCGAACGTCACCTTGCCGGTGTGCGCCGGACCCTTGATCGAGCCCCGGACCGACAGGTTGGTCGGTTCGGTGAGATCGGGCAGATGGATGTGGTCGACGCTGGCGCTCGCGTCGCTGACGACCACCTTGTACGGCGGCTTGCTCACCGATTCGTCGTAGAAGACGAACTGGCCGTCTGCAAACGCGATGTGTTCGATGAGCTTTTCGGCGGGCAAGGGCGGCCGGCTCGACGCTGCGCCGCTCGCCGCGCTGGCGCCACTGGCCGCGTTCGCGGACTGGCTCACCGATTGCCGCAGCTTCGGCAGCAGTTCGAGACGACCGCTTGCCGTGCGCACCAGCGCGAGACTGAAGCCGCGCACCACGACGCTTTTCATATGCACGCGATGCGCGAGCAGATCGCCGACATCGGGCGTCATCGTGATCTGCTCGGCGGTGAGCGAGTCGGCGGTCGGCCATTCTTTGGGTGCCGTCAGCCGCACGCGGTCGAGCGTGATCGACGTGAGGCCGACGTTGATGCTCTGCGCGCTGCCAATCGGCGCGAGCGCTTCGACGACGCGCTCTTTCACTTCGTGTTGCACGAAATACAGCCCGCCGAGCGCGATCACGACGAGCAGCACGATCACGCCCGTCAAGGCCACCACCACGCGCTTGCCCGTCGATATCGCCATGCCGTCTCCTCGTCTGCGTGTGACGAGCCAGCAAGCCATATGCCGTTCGCATCGAATCGCGCGAGCGTTCCGTCTGCGGACGGCGGCCCGGCGAACGCTTAACGGGTGATCGGCTTGTAGCGCAGACGTTTCGGGCGCGCCGCCTCTTCGCCGAGACGCGCGCGCTTGTCGGCTTCGTACTCCTGGTAGTTGCCGTCGAAGAACGTCACCTGCGAATCGCCTTCGAACGCGAGGATGTGCGTCGCGATACGGTCTAGGAACCAGCGGTCGTGCGAGATCACCATCACCGAGCCGGCGAATTCGAGCAGTGCGTCTTCGAGCGCGCGCAGCGTTTCGACGTCGAGGTCGTTCGACGGCTCGTCGAGCAGCAGCATGTTGCCGCCCGCGATCAGGGTCTTCGCAAGATGCAGACGGCCGCGCTCGCCGCCCGACAGGTTGCCGACGATCTTCTGCTGGTCGCCGCCCTTGAAGTTGAAGCGGCCGATATACGCGCGCGACGGCGTTTCGTACCTGCCGACCGTCAGCACGTCAGCGCCGCCCGAGACGGCTTCGAACACGGTCTTCGAGCCGTCGAGCGCGTCGCGGCTCTGATCGACGTACGCGAGCTTGACGGTCGGGCCCTGGATGATTTCGCCCGAATCCGGCTGTTCCTTGCCCGTCAGCATGCGAAAGAGCGTCGACTTACCGGCGCCGTTCGGCCCGATGATGCCGACAATCGCGCCCGCCGGAATCTTGAAGCTGAGGTTGTCGATCAGCAGGCGATCGCCGTACGACTTGCTGACGTTCTTGAACTCGATCACTTCATTGCCGAGGCGGTCGCCGACGGGAATGAAGATTTCCTGCGTTTCGTTGCGCTTCTGGTATTCCTGGCTGTTCAGTTCCTCGAAGCGGGCGATACGCGCCTTCGATTTCGCCTGACGGCCCTTCGGATTCTGGCGCACCCATTCCAGTTCTTTCTTGATCGCCTTCTGACGCGCCGATTCGGATGCCTCTTCCTGCTTCAGGCGGTCCTCCTTCTGATCGAGCCAGCTGCTGTAGTTGCCCTTCCACGGAATGCCGTAGCCGCGGTCGAGTTCGAGAATCCACTCGGCGGCGTTGTCGAGGAAGTAGCGATCGTGCGTCACGGCGACGACGGTGCCCGGGAAGCGCGTGAGGAACTGCTCCAGCCATTCGACGGATTCGGCGTCGAGGTGGTTGGTCGGTTCGTCGAGGAGCAGCATGTCGGGCTTTTCGAGCAGCAGCTTGCACAGCGCGACGCGGCGTTTTTCGCCGCCCGACAGATGCTCGATCTTCGCGTCCCACGGCGGCAGGCGCAGCGCGTCGGCGGCCACTTCGAGTTGCTGTTCGGCGCTGCCGCCGTCGGACGTCGCGAGGATCGCTTCGTACTTCGCCTGCTCGGCGGCGAGCGCGTCGAAGTCGGCGTCCGGTTCCGCGTACGCGGCATAGATTTCGTCGAGCTTCTTTTGCGCATTGAACACGTCGCCGAGACCTTCTTCGACGGCTTCGCGCACCGTCTTTTGCGGATCGAGCTGCGGTTCCTGGGGCAGATAGCCGATGTTCAGGTTCGGCATCGGCGTGGCTTCGCCTTCGATGTCCTTGTCGACGCCGGCCATGATCTTGATCAGCGTGGATTTACCAGAGCCGTTCAGGCCGAGCAGGCCGATCTTCGCGCCGGGGAAGAACGACAGCGAAATGTCTTTCAGGATTTGACGCTTGGGCGGCACGATCTTGCCGACCCGGTTCATGGTGAAGACGTATTGGGCCATTTGCGTGAGTTGGGGGCGTTGAGTGGATACGGCACTAAGCGTGCCGGCGCCCGGGCGGGCGGATGTGTCATTGTACTTGGGTGTTTTCTCTTTCAGTCTTTCTGTCTGCGACGCTTTTTGGGTGTGTTTGCCTTTTCGCTGGCATCCGCGAATGCGTGGATATTTCAGCGTGCCGCTGGCATCCGCGATGCGCCTCGCGGCGCGGGCGTTGCCCCTGTGCGGGGCGGCACTCACTTTCTTTGCCGCCGCAAAGAAAGTAAGCAAAGAAAGCGGGCTCACACCGCTAATGCTTGATGATTACCCACGGGCTCTCAACGTCCCCGTGATTCGCACGGCTGTGTGCTAACCCATGCTCGTTGCCAACGTTCTCGCTAAACGCCTCACCCGCTTCATGCACCCTTGGCATCGCCAAGTGTATCGGACGTTTCAGCGCCGCATGTCGGTAGTGAATGAGGCTGCTGTGTCGTACACGGCAACGCCCGCACTTGAGCCGCATCGCCTAGCGAGGGTGTCCTGTGCGGTGCGAATGCCTACACACAGTTTGCCGCAAAGGGGCGCGGGAATCTTCGATGTCGCGGGCTGTAACGCGGGAGCATGAAGCAGGTGAGGCGCTTGAGTAGTGCACTGGCAACGAATGCACGTCAGCACGCTGCCGCGTGAAGGATGGGGACGTTGAGAGCTCGTGGGTAATCGTCAAGCATTGGCGGTATTAGCCCGCTTTCTTTGCTTACTTTCTTTGCGGCGGCAAAGAAAGTGAGTGCCGCCCCGCACAGGGGCAACGCTAGCGCCGCGAGGCGCCTCGCGGATGCCCGCGATAGGGGCAAAGCAAACCAACGCATCGCGGATGCCCGCGATAAGGCCAAATCAAACCAACGCATCGCAAATGCCCGCGATAAGGCCAAACCAAACCAAACCAAACCAACGCATCGCAAATGCCAGCGCAAGAGGCAAAAAACAAACCGCGTCGCAGACAAAAGCAAAACCTCAATTCAACCGCCTACCATCTTCCTCATCAAAGAAGTGAAGATGCTGCGCAGGCAGCGCGATCTGAAGCATTTCACCGGCACTCGGCCGGTGCCCATGAGGCAGCCGCACGGTGACGTCGTGCTGCCCCCAGCGCCCATGCGCAAGATTATCCGCGCCGAGCAGTTCGCACGAATCGACGGCGAGCGTCGCGGCAGGCGCGCCGGGTTGTCCAGGCGTCATGTGCTCGGGCCGGATGCCGAGCATGCACACGCGGCCCGCCACAACTTCACGGCTGATGCACGGCAGACGCTCAAGCGGCAGCTTCGGTCCATCGCCCGCGACTTCGAACGAAGCGCCGTCGTCGGCGATCCGGCCGTTCAGCAGATTCATCCCCGGCGAGCCGATGAAGCCCGCGACGAAAATCGTCGCGGGCCGCTCGTAGACTTCCGTCGGCGCGCCGATCTGCTCCGCGTGGCCGCGATTCATCACGATCACGCGCTGCGCGAGCGTCATCGCTTCGATCTGATCGTGCGTCACGTACAGGCTCGTCGTCTTGAGCCGGCCGTGCAGGCGCTGGATTTCGAGCCGCATCTGGACACGCAACCGCGCGTCGAGATTCGACAGTGGCTCGTCGAACAGAAACACGGCCGGCTCGCGCACGATCGCGCGGCCCATCGCGACGCGCTGCCGCTGTCCGCCCGACAGTTCGCGCGGCTTTCTCGCCAGCAGCGGTTCCAGCTCGAGAATCTTCGCGGCCGTCAGCACGCGTGCATCGATCTTCGATTTCGGCAACCCGGCGATCTTCAGCGCGTAGCCCATGTTCTGCGCGACCGTCATGTGCGGGTAGAGCGCGTAGTTCTGAAACACCATCGCGATGTTGCGATCTTTCGGTTCGAGATCGTTGACGACCTTGCCGTCGATCGCAATCTCGCCCTCGGTGACCGCTTCGAGGCCCGCGACCATGCGCAGCAACGTCGACTTTCCGCACCCCGACGGCCCGACCATCACGACGAACTCACCGTCGCGCACATCGGCGTTGATGCCGTGCAGGACGTTCTGCTTGCCGTCGTACGATTTCTTCACCCCTTTCAGCGTCAGTGCAGACATGGGTTTTTATCCTTGTTTTTCAGCACTCTTTTTCGGCCACATTTCTCAGCCTCATTTTTCGGCATTCAATTTCCGGCCTCATTTCTCAGCATCAATGAGGCCGCGCACGAACCAGCGCTGCATCGCCAGCACGACGACGAGCGGCGGCAGCATCGCGAGCAGCGTCGCGGCCATCACGAGATGCCATTCGGTCGCCGTGTCGCCGGAAGCGATCATGCTCTTGATGCCCACCACGGACGTCGTCAGCGATTGCTGGCTCGTGATCAGGATCGGCCACAAGTACTGGTTCCAGCCGTAGATGAACGTGATCACGAAGAGTGCCGCGAGATTCGTCTTCGAGAGCGGCAGCACGACGTCCCAGAAGAAGCGCAGCGGCCCCGCGCCATCGATGCGCGCGGCTTCCATCAGCTCGTCGGGCAGCGTCAGGAAGAACTGGCGGAACAGAAACGTCGCGGTGGCAGACGCGATCAGCGGCAGCGTGAGCCCGGCGTACGTGTTGCTCAGATGCATCGACGACACGACCTGCACGGTCGGAAAGATGCGCACTTCGACCGGCAGCATCAGCGTGATGAAGATCAGCCAGAACGCGGCGCTGCGGCCCGGAAAGCGGAAGAACACGATCGCGAAAGCCGAGACGATCGACACGGCGATCTTGCCGATCGCGATCACGAGCGCCATCACGAGACTGTTGAGCAGCATCGCGCCGAACGGGCTGGCCGCGTTGCCCGTGCCGTGCGTCCAGATATTCGCGACGTTCTCGAACAGATGCGTGCTGGGCACCAGCGAAAGCGGCACGCTGAACACTTCATGCTCGCTCATCGTCGCCGCGCAGAACGCGACGTAGACGGGAAACACGACCAGCAGCACGCCGACGATCAGCACGGCGTGGCAGAAGAGGTCGAAGCCGCGGCGATTCTCGATCATGAGTATTGAACCCTTCGCTCGATGAAGCGGAACTGCACGACAGTCAGCCCGACGACGATCACCATCAGCACGACCGATTGCGCGCCCGAGCTGCCGATGTCGAGTCCCTGGAAGCCTTCGGCGAAGATCTTGTAGATCAGCGTGCGCGTGGACTGCGCGGGGCCGCCGCCCGTCGCGGCATCGATGATCGGGAAGGTGTCGAAGAACGCGTAGACGAGATTGACGACGAGCAGAAAAAACGTCGTCGGCGACAGCAGCGGCAACGCGACGCCGAAGAAGCGCCGCACGGGACCCGCGCCGTCGATCGCGGCCGCTTCGATCAGCGAGCGTGGAATCGCCTGAAGACCCGCATAGAAGAACAGGAAGTTGTAGCTGACCTGCTTCCACACCGATGCGAGCACGACGAGGAACATCGCCTGACCGGGATTGAGCGCGTGATTCCACACGATGCCCGCCTTGCCGAGCGCGAAGGTCACGAGACCGATGCTCGGGTTGAACAGAAACGACCACAGCACGGCCGCAATCGCGGGCGCGACGGCGTACGGCCAGATCAAAAGCGTCTGATAGGCTTTTGCGCCGCGCGTCACGCGATCGGCGCAGGCGGCGAGCAGCAGCGAGATCGCGAGCCCGGAACCGGTGACGAGCGCGCAGAAGATTAGCGTCGTTTCGAACGACGACAGGTACAGCGGATCGGCGAACAGCTGCCTGAAATTGCCGAGTCCGACGAATTCCCTCGACGTGCCGAACGCGTCCTGAGTCTGCGTCGATTCCCAGAGCGCTTCGCCCGCGGGCAACAGGAAGAACAGCAGCGTAATCGCGAGCTGGGGCGCGACGAGCAGATAAGGCAGGGAGCTGGTGCCGAAGCGGGAGCGCTTGTCCATCGACGTCCTTCCCAACGGTGAGCGAATCAGGCGCGCTTCGCTGTTTCATTCAACTTCATACAGCGGCGAAGACGCGCCCCTGGTGACAATCAGCTGCCGGCCTTCTCGAAGCGGCGCAGCAGGTCGTCGCCGCGCGACACCGACGAATCGAGCGCATCTTTGGGCGTCTTCTTGTCGGCCCAGACCTGTTCGAGTTCTTCGTCGATGATCGTGCGGATCTGCGGCATGTTGCCCAGACGCAGGCCCTTCGTGTACGGCAGCGGCGGCTTGTTGAGCATCTGCTTGATGGCCGTGTCGCTGCCAGGGTTCTTCTCGTAGAAGCCCTGTTGCTGGGTCAGCTGATACGCGGCCGTCGTGACGGGCAGATAGCCCGTGTCCTGATGCCATTTCGCGGCGACGGGCGGCGAGCTGAGATAAGCGAGGAACTTCGCGACGCCCTTGTAGACGGCCGGGTCCTTGCCCGACAGGACCCAGAGGCTCGCACCGCCGATGATCGCGTTCTGCGGCGCGCCCTTCACGTTTGCGTCGTACGGCATCATGCCCGTGCCGAAGCTGAACTTCGCGTACTTGCGGATCGTCGCGAGCGAGCCCGATGAGTTCGTGATGATCCCGCAGTCGCCGCTATAGAACTTCGATACGGGTTCGTCCTTGCGGCCTGCGTAGGTGAACGTGCCTTCCTTCGCCATCTTCTGCAGGAACGTGATGTGGGCGATCTGCAATTGCTTGTTGAATTCGAGCTGCGCATCGGCGCCGTCGAAGCCGTTGTTTTCCGTCGCGAACGGCGCGCCGTGCCACGCGCTGTAGTTCTCGAGCTGAATCCAGCTTTGCCACCCCGACGAATAGCCGCACGACAGGCCCGCCGCCTTCAGCTTCTGCGCATCCTGCTCGACTTCGGCCCAGGTCCTGGGCGGCGCGTTGGGATCGAGGCCGGCTTTCTTGAAGGCGTCCTTGTTGTAGTAGAGAACGGGCGTCGAGCTGTTGAACGGCATCGAAATCAGATGGCCCGATTTCGAGTCGCTGTAATAGCTGGCGATGGTCGGCACGAAGGCTTTCTCATCGAGCGTCATGCCTGCCTGCTTGAACACATCCGACACGGGGACGACGGCCTTCCTGGCTTGCATCATCGTCGCCGTGCCGACTTCGTAGACCTGCAGGATCGCGGGCGCGTTGCCGCTGCGATACGCGGCGATGCCGGCGGCAAGCGTCTGGTCGTAGGTGCCTTTGAAGACGGGGACGATCTTGTAATCGCTCTGCGATGCGTTGAAGTCGTTGGCGATCACATTCAGGCGTTCGCCGAGCGCGGCTTCCATCGCATGCCAGAACTGGATTTCAGTGGCGGCATGTGCACCTTGATGAACGCCCAAGGCCAGAACGGCCGCGACGGAGAGCGAACGGAACAGCGGCTTGCAATGCATCGAGAGTCTCCTTTTTTTGTCGACCAGAGTTGGCGCTTTAGCGCCTTACACTGGTCCCATGCCCGACAGGGCGATCGAACGCGCGTTGTGCGGTGCGCGATTCTAGTTATGGTCGATGACAGGAAAGCGTCGGTGATTCTTTTAGGTGCCAGGTCCGGTGCAGAAAGGGCAATTTAACATCGAAGAATTGCGCGAGAAAGCGCGATTACCCGAAGCGCCGATTGGTGTCCGCGCAACGAGGGCGAAAAAAAGCCGCGTCGATGCGCGGCCTTTCTCTGCTTCTCTTTGCGTCTGGCATCTCGCGTCATGCGGCGGGATGCATTTGACAATTCGTCGTCAGACGTTGAACAAAAAATTCATTACATCGCCATCATGCACGATGTACTCCTTCCCTTCGGCGCGCATCTTGCCCGCTTCCTTCGCGCCTTGCTCGCCCTTGTACGTGATGAAGTCGTCGAAGCCGATGGTCTGCGCGCGGATGAAGCCACGCTCGAAATCCGTATGAATCGCGCCCGCGGCTTGCGGCGCCGTGTCGCCGACATGGATCGTCCACGCGCGCACTTCCTTCACGCCCGCCGTGAAGTACGTCTGCAGACCGAGCAGCTTGAAGCCCGCGCGAATCACGCGGTTCAAGCCCGGCTCGTGCATGCCCATGTCGGCGAGAAACACTTCCTTGTCTTCATCGTCGAGATCGGCGATTTCCGCTTCGATTGCCGCGCACACCGCGACGACGGGCGCTTTTTCCGTCTCAGCGTACTTGCGCACGGCATCCAGATGCGGATTGTTCTCGAAGCCGTCTTCCTTCACGTTCGCCACGTACATCGCCGGCTTGGCCGTGATCAGACAGAACGGCTTGATCAGCAGACGCTCTTCGTCCGTCAGGTCGAGCCCGCGAACCGGCTTTGCCTGGTCCAGTTGCGCGCGAACCTTTTCCAGCACGGCGGCGAGCTTCACCGCTTCCTTGTCGTTGCCCGACTTCGCGGCCTTCGCGTAGCGCGTGAGCGCCTTTTCGACGGTTGCCAGATCGGCTAGCGCGAGTTCGGTGTTGATCACTTCGATATCCGACACCGGGTCGATCTTGCCCGCGACGTGAATCACGTTTTCGTCTTCGAAGCAGCGTACGACATGCGTGATCGCGTCGGTTTCGCGGATGTTCGCGAGGAACTGGTTGCCGAGGCCTTCGCCTTTGCTCGCGCCGGCGACGAGGCCCGCGATATCGACGAATTCCACGACGGCGGGCAGGATGCGCTCCGGCTTGACGATTTCCGCGAGCGCCTTCAGACGCGCGTCCGGCACTTCGACCACGCCGACGTTCGGCTCGATCGTGCAGAACGGATAGTTTTCGGCGGCGATGCCCGCCTTGGTCAGCGCGTTGAACAGGGTGGACTTGCCGACATTAGGCAGGCCGACGATGCCGCATTGGAGGCTCATGAGGTTCTCTACAAATCAGGTGATGACGGGCTTCGGCGAACGGGCGGACTTGCTGCAAGGGCTACGCGTGGCGCGGCGCACTGCCGGCTGCGGCCCGCAAGTCCGCTGGCGCCGGATGGCGCGGCGCAGGCGGACTCGTCCGTACTTGTCGTATTGCCCCGGCTGCGCGAGCGCAAAGCAAAAGCGCGCCGGTGTGCCGGATAACCGAAAACCGCAATTGTAACCCTGTCGGGCGGCACGTTTGCGGTAGCGGAAGACCGGCAGCATCCGCCGCACGACGCCGCGCCGTGCGAGCGCTGCTGCTCGCATTCCAGCCACTCGGTCCCGCCTGCGCCCGACAGACATCGACCATCGGCCTAACCAGGCGCAAACCCAAGGCGCAAACCCGGCCGTACCGCTGTCCCGCTGGTCCGTCCCCGAGACCCCCGCAGCTATAATGCCCGGATGAACGCTCACCACTCATCCTTCGACGTCGCCGTGATCGGCGGAGGGCTCGTCGGCAAGACCGCGGCGCTGGCGCTCACGCAATGCGGCCTGCGCGTCGCGCTGCTCGCGCAGCATTGTCAGCCGCTGCCCGGCGACGCCGTGTTCGACTCGCGCATCTACGCGCTGTCCGCGAGTTCGCAGGCGCTGCTCGAGCGTCTGCGCGTGTGGCAGGCGCTCGACGCATCGCGGCTCTCGCCCGTCTACGACATGCGCGTCTACGGCGATGCGCACGCCGAGCTGCATTTCTCGGCATTTCAGGCCTCGGTGCCGCAGCTTGCGTGGATCGCTGAATCGTCGCTGATCGAACACGCGCTCGACGCCGCGCTGCGCTTTCAGCCCAACCTCACATGGCTCGACACGCGTGCGCAAGGGCTCGACGTGAAAACGGGCGGCGCGACGATCGGCCTCGCGAACGGCAACGTGCTCGAAGCGGATCTCGTCGTCGGCGCGGACGGCGCGCATTCGTGGGTGCGCGCGCAGATCGGCTCGAAGACGAACCGGCGCGACTACCGGCAGACGGGCGTCGTCGCGAACTTCAAGGCCGAGCGGCCGCATGGCGAGACGGCGTATCAGTGGTTTCGCGACGGCGAAATCATCGCGCTGCTGCCGCTGCCCGACGGGCACGTGTCGCTCGTCTGGTCGGCGCTGACGGATCATGCGAACACGCTCATCAGGCTCGATCCGGCGCAGCTTGCTGCGGAAGTCGAACGTGCGACGATGGGCGCACTCGGCAAGCTCGAATGCGTGACGCCCGCTCAAGGCTTTCCGCTCGCACTGCAAACGGTCGACCGGCTGGTTGCGCCGCGCGTGGCGCTCGTCGGCGATGCCGCGCATCTGATTCATCCGCTCGCCGGTCAGGGGATGAACCTGGGCTTGCGCGACGTGGCGTCGCTGGTGGAGGTGATCGCGAAGAAAGAGGCGTTCCGCGATCTCGGCGACACGGTGCTGCTGCGCCGCTACGAACGCTCGCGCAGCGAAGACATTCGCGCGCTGACCATCGCCACCGACGGCCTTCAGCGGCTGTTCTCACTGTCGGGCAATATCGCGCGCGCGGTCCGCAATACGGGGATGGCGTTCGTCGGCGGACAGCCGCTGGTCAAACGCTGGCTGGTGTCGGCGGCGCTGGGCTGAAACGCCGGGCACGGACGTTGCGCCCTCGATCGCAGGGCGCATGTGACAAGGCAGGTCGCGAGGCATACCATCCGTAACGCGGCTCCCGGTGCGTCGGACGCACGATCGGGAACACGGGCGGAACATAAACATGGGCGCCACAGGCGGCAGAAGGCCGCAAACGTCGGCGCCAAAATCGAATCAGGAGTAGCAGCATGAAGCAACGTATCCGCATCGCCGCGCTGGCGCTGGCCGTCGTAACGGCCGCGCTCGGCTGTTCCGCGCAGGCCGACCAGACCACCGACAAGCTCAAGGCAACGCTGCAATCGCGCCTTTCCGAAGCGTCGATCAAGAGCGTGACGAAATCGCCTATCGCGGGCCTGTACGAAGTGAACATCGGTTCGCAGATCATCTACAGCGACGCGACGGGCGACTATGTGCTGCTCGGCGACATGGTCGACGCGAAGACGCGCAAGAACCTGACGGAGGCGCGTCTGGCGGAGGTCAATCGCATCGACTTCGCGAACCTGCCGTTCGGCGACGCCGTGAAGGTGGTGAAGGGCAACGGCAGCCGCAAGATCGCCGTGTTCTCCGATCCGAACTGCCCGTACTGCAAGCAGCTCGAATCGACGCTGAAGTCGATGGATAACATCACCGTGTACACGTTCCTGTACCCGGTTCTGTCGCCGGACTCGACGGTGAAGTCGAAGTCGATCTGGTGTTCCGCCGACCGCGCGAAGGCCTGGGAAGCATGGATGCAGGACCGCCGCCCGCCGACCGCGCCGGGCACATGCGATACGGCCGCCATCGACAAGAATCTGAAGCTCGGCCAGTCGATGAACGTAAGCGGCACGCCCACTATTTTCCTCGCCGACGGTCGCCGCCTGCCGGGCGCCGTGCCCGCGGAGGAACTGGACAAGGCGTTGTCGTCGGTGCGCTGAACGAGGCGCGTCGTCAGTCCGAGCCTGTTTGACGAAGGAGGCGCGCGGCGCCTCCTGTTCCATGCAAAGCGGTCGATTGGGGTTGGCGCCGTAGCGCCGCATTCCAATCCCATGCAGCAAGGTTGCTGCCCGTTTGAAGCCTTCCGAATCCCTCCCCGAGTTTTCACACACGAGCGCCGATGAAGCCGATCCGCTACACCATCGTTCCGAAGCAGCCCGCCGCCCATATTTTCGAAGTCACCGTCACCGTCGCTGAACCCGATCCGTCGGGCCAGCGATTCATGCTGCCTGTCTGGATTCCGGGCAGCTATATGGTCCGCGAGTTTGCGCGCAACATCGTCACGCTGCGCGCATTCAACGATGGCGGCCGCAAGGTGCGGATCGAAAAGACCGACAAGCACATGTGGCAGGCCGCGCCCGTGAAGGGCGCGCTGACGCTGCGCTACGAGGTGTACGCGTGGGACATGTCGGTGCGGGCCGCGCATCTCGACGACACGACCGGCTTCTTCAACGGCACGAGCGTGTTTCTGTCGCCGCTCGGTTTCGAGGACGCGCGGTGCGTCGTCGATATCCAGAAACCGGCGGGCCCGCAGTTCCGCAACTGGCGGGTCGCGACGGCGCTATCGGAAGCGCGCAGCACGAAGCGCTACGCGTTCGGCGAGTACACCGCGCAGAACTATGACGAGCTGATCGACCATCCCGTCACGCTCGGCGAGTTCGCGCTCGCAACCTTCAAGGCGCACGGCGTGCCGCACGACATCGTGCTCGCGGGGCGCGTGGTCGGGCTCGACATGGCGCGGCTGTCGGCGGATCTGAAACGCGTGTGCGAAGCGCAGATCGCGCTCTTCGAGCCGCGCTCGAAGAAGGCGCCGATGGACCGCTACGTGTTCATGACCCAGGCTGTCAGCGACGGCTACGGCGGGCTCGAACATCGCGCATCGACGGCGCTGATCTGCAACCGTTCGGATTTGCCCGTCGTCGGCCGCGACGAAATGACAGACGGCTATCGCACGTATCTGGGCCTGTGCAGCCACGAATACTTCCACACGTGGAACGTGAAGCGCATCAAGCCCGCGCCGTTCGCGCCGTATGACCTGACGCAGGAAAACTATACGTCGCTGCTGTGGCTCTTCGAGGGCTTCACGTCGTACTACGACGATCTGATGCTGGCGCGCAGTGGTCTGATCAAGGAAGCGGATTACTTCACGCTGCTCGGCAAGACGATCGGCGGCGTGCTGCGCGGAAGCGGGCGTCTGAAACAGACGGTCGCCGAAAGCTCGTTCGACGCATGGGTCAAGTACTACCGCCAGGATGAGAACGCCGCGAACGCGATCGTCAGCTATTACACGAAGGGCTCGCTGGTCGCGCTCGCTTTCGATCTGACGATTCGTGCGCAAACGCAGAACCGCAAGTCGCTCGATGACGTGATGCGCCTCTTGTGGCAGCGCTACGGGCGCGACTTCTATCGCGGCAAGGCACACGGCATCGAAGAATCGGAGGTCGAGGCGCTATTCGCGGAAGCGACGGGCGCCGATCTGTCCGAGCTTTTCGCGGAAGGCGTGCGCGGCACGCGCGATCTGCCGCTCGACGCGCTGCTCGAGCCGTTCGGCGTCACGCTCGAGGCGGACGTCGACGCGAAGGCGAAGCCGTCGCTCGGCGTGCGCGTGCGCAACGGCGCGGACTGCACGCTCGCGGCCGTCCACGACGGCGGGGCGGCGCAGAAGGCGGGGCTTTCGGCCGGCGACGTGCTGATCGCGATCGACGGGCTGCGCGTGACGGGTTCCAATCTCGACGCGCTGCTGTCGCGCTATGTGCCCGGCGCCAAAGTCGAAGTGCACGCGTTCCGGCGCGACGAGCTGCGCGTCTCGCAGGTCAAGCTCGATGGGCCCGACGTGTCGCGCTACAAGCTCACGCCGAACGACAGACGCGCGTCGGCGAGCACGGCGCGCAAGCGCTGGCTGGGGAAATAACGGCGCGTCTGCGTTCGCCGGCGCCCGCCGCCGGCTCGAAACGGGCGGCGGATTGTTCTATCGCTGCAACAATCCGTCGCCGCCGCGGTACTTTTTCCGCGTCGGGTAAAAAAACACAATGGCTCCACTCGCGCAACACAGCGCGCCCCTCACTGGAGTCACAGATGACCACGATCCTGCAAATCAATTCGTCGGCTCGCTCGCAAGGCGCTCAGTCGACGCTCCTCGCCAACGAACTGACGGCAAAGCTGCAACAATCGAACCCGGGTGCGCGAGTCGTCATCCGCAACCTGCACGAAGACGCGCTGCCGCACCTCGACGACGCGATCCTCGGCGCATTCTTCACGCCCGCCGAGCAGCGCACGGCCGAGCAGCAAGCGATTTCCTCGCGCAGCGAAGCGCTGATCGCCGAACTGCAAGCCGCCGACATCGTCGTGATCGGCGCGCCGCTGTACAACTTCGGCATCTCGTCGCAACTGAAGACGTACTTCGACTTCATCGCACGCGCCGGCATCACGTTCAAGTACGGCGCGAACGGTCCGGAAGGCCTCGTGAACGGCAAGAAGGTGTTCGTGGTTTCGGCTCGCGGCGGCAAGTACGTCGGCACGCCGGGCGACACGCAGACGCCTTACCTGAAGACGTTCCTCGGCTTCCTCGGCATGACCGACGTGAACTTCATCTATGCCGAAGGCCTGAACATGGGCGCGGACGCAGCGACGGCGGCACTGGCAGGCGCACGCGAAGCGATCGCCGCAGCGTAAGCGGTCGACGGGTTCGCACGGCGAGCCTTTCGGTAGCCTGTTCGTCGACGGGATGCGGGTATCGGCCGCATCGCACCGACAAACGACAAACGCCACGGAACACAATTCCGTGGCGTTTTGTTTTTGATGGCAGGCAACGGACCTGCTTCGTGCGATGCACGAAAGCCGGCGTCAGAAATCCCGCTTCAGGATCGCTTCGATATTGCGCTCGGCCAGTGCGGAGATCGTCAGCGAGGGGTTGACCGCGCCCGTCGTCCCCGGAATCATCGCGCCGTCCATCACGTACAGATTTTTCGGGCCGATCACGCGTCCCCAGGCATCCGTGGCGCGGCCGAGCACGGCGCCGCCGAGCGGATGAGCGGTCCACGATGCACTGCAATCGGGCGCGAAGGGCCAGGCGCCCGGAATCGTTCCGGATGCTGCCGCAATCCTGTTGTTGACGCTGCGCACGGCAGCGATCGCATCGTCGTTGCCGTTCTTCGGCCATAGCAGATTGACGCGGTCGCGCGAGCCATCGTAGCGGAATGACGCGCGATTCTTCTGATCAAACGCCATCCCCAGCGACGCGTTCATGCCGAGGTTCACGCCGAGGCTCGGGACGTACCAGTTTTCCAGCGTGGCTGGCATGCCGGAGGCATCGATGATGCGCGACGCACTGGGCGACCCTTGCGTGAGCCCCTTCAATGCGCCGAACGTCCGCACGGCAGAGACATCGCCATTGGTGCCCCAGCCTTCGCCGACGTGCTCGTTCAGGTTCGGAATGTGATTGAGCGCACGCGCTCGCACGAGAATTTCCGATGTGCCGATCGACCCGGCCGCGAGAAACAGCTTGTCGCACGTCACGGAATAACGGTCCAGTTGCTTGCCGTCCGGACTGCGCTTGATGACGTCGACCGAATAGCGGGTGCCGTCGAAATAGACGTTCTTGACCTCGTGCGCGGGGTAGACGGTGGCCTTGCCTGTTTGCTCGGCAAGCTTCAGATAATTCTGCGTCAGATCGAATTTCGCGCCGTCGCTGTTGCCAAGGTTGCTTTCGCCCAGAATCGCCGACGGTCGATAACTGCCCTTCAGTTCGCCGCGCACCACGTCCCAGTTGAAGATCGAATCGTTGCCGACTGGCGTGTAGCCGGCCTTGCGCGCGTGCGTGTCCCAGATGCGCGAATGGCCGAACGGCGCCGATTGATAGATGTCGTTGGGCATCGGGCTCAGGCGCAGCATCTGACGCACGCGCGGGTAGTAGACGCGGTCCAGTTCGTCGTAATTGACGAGGCCGTTGAAGATCGCGTCGAAGTAGCGCCGCTCCGGCTGGATCATCACGCCCGTGAACACGACCGAACCGCCGCCGACGCACGCCGCGCGCCACACGGAGATGTTGTCGTAGTCGACGCAATCGAACACGCCGCCGAAGCTGTCCATGAACGACGTCAGCCCCGTCAGCTGCTTGAAGCTGGTGCGATACCAGTAGCCGCGGCCATCGGGGAACATGTCCGTCGAGAACGTCTGCCGCCTCGCCGAAATTGGCCAGCGGAAGCCGCGCTCGAGCACGGTCGTCTGAATGCCCGCCTGTGCGAGGCGCAGGGCCGTAATTGCACCGCCGAATCCCGAGCCGATCACGAGGGCCGGCGTGTACGCAGGCGGCCGGGGCACGTTCTGAAAAATTTCCGGCACGGCCTGCTTGTATTGAGCGACCGTTCCCCAGATCGCGTGACTCGTCGAGGGCGCGAGCGCGAAGGGCACCGAGGCGCCCGCTATCTTGATGAAATCCCGTCTGTCCATGTTTCTCCCTTTTTTGATGCGGATGACTAACTAAATTGCGCAAGAAGTGAGCTTGCGCGCTGGCTGTAATCAGCAGCAAGGGAGTGTAGAAGCGGGCGCCGCAGGCAAGATCGCCCGCGGCAAAAAATCTCAATCTACCGACAGCGGATGCATCCTGTTCCGTCAGACGCTATGCGAAAACTTCGCCGTTTTCCGGCAAACGCCAGTCGATAGGCGGACGGCCGTGCGCTTCGAGAAACTCGTTGGCGAGCGCGAAGTGCCGGCAGCCGAGGAACCCCCGGTGTGCGGACAGCGGCGACGGGTGCGGCGCTTCGAGCACGCAATGCGACTTGCCGTCGAGCAGCGCGCGCTTCGCTTGTGCATGCGCGCCCCACAGCATGAAGACGAGGTTGTCGTGGCGCATCGCAAGCTCGTGGATCAGCGTGTCGGTGCATTTTTCCCAGCCGCGCTTCGCGTGGCTCGCAGCGCGATCGCGTTCGACGGTCAGCACCGTGTTGAGCAGCAGCACGCCCTGTTTGGCCCACGCATCGAGGCAGCCGTGCTGCGGCGTTGGATAGCCGAGGCTCGCGGCGATTTCCTTGAAGATGTTGCGCAGCGACGGCGGCGGACGTACCGATGGCGGCACCGAAAACGCGAGCCCATGCGCCTGCGGCGTTCCTCGGTCTTCGCCGTGATACGGGTCCTGGCCGAGGATCACGACTTTTACGTCGTCGGGGCTCGTCAGGCGCAGCGCGCGGAATACGTCGGCGGGATAGACGGTCTTTCCGGCCGCACGCTCGCCGTCGACGAAACGGCATAGCGGCGCATACGTGTCGCTGTCGATGAAAGGCTTCAGGTGCGTGCGCCATGCGGGCGGCAACGCGTCGAACTGCGATTCGAGCGTCTGGATATCGGCAGCGGGAGAAGGCGCGGCGTCGGCGTCGTCGGCGAACAGGGACGGCTGCGCCGGCTGGATGGGGGAGCGTTTTGCGGAATTCATGGCGGGCTAGTGTGGCAGCAAACGCCTGAGCGCTCAAGCTTCGCGGCGTGCGCGTCTTGCCTTGCGGCTTGCGCTCGATGAGCCGCGTTACCGCGAGCCGCCGCCTTCGCGCAGACGATAACCGCGCTGCGCCTTGCTGATGTCATCGGGGTGCAGGCCGTGAATCGCTTTCGCCAGTTGCGCGGACAACGCGTGCAGCGCGCCCGCATCGCCGTGCTTCAGCTCCAGCTCGATCTCGCAGATCGGCGCGCGGCGCGTTTCGCCGTTCACGTCGGCGCGTATTTCGCCCTGGTCGATGGCCGCTTCCATTTCAGCGCCCTCGATGCTCAGGTGCCACAGCGTCCGCGAAAAGTTGGTGCTGAAAAGCGGGACCAGTTCGTCGCGCGCGCTGCGCAGCGCTTCTTTCGACGGCTCGTCGTCGCAGGCGTCGAGCAGCGCGTCGACTTCGAGCGCGTTGCCGTTGACGGGCATTTCCCATTCGTGCCGGATGTGCAAACCGTCTTTCGACGTGCCCACGGTCTTGTACGTCTGCAGCCAGCCGTCCGGCGTGCGGCGCACGCGCACCGCGCTCTTTGCGCGCGCGAGCGTCAGCGCTGGCGTGTCGAAGTAGCTGTTTTCCAGCGCGATCGTGCGGCCCGCGCGGCCGGCGTGCTGGATGAACCATTGCGTCGCCGCGCCGACCTGATCCGCTGGCAGCGACAGCTTGATTTCCTGTTCCATGCCCATCGCGTGCTTCGCTCCCAACTTGCCGGATCAGAAGAACATTCGCGCGAGTTCAGCGCCCGGCTCTTCGGCGCGCATGAACGCCTCGCCGACGAGGAACGTGTTCACGTCCATCGCGCGCATCCGCTCCACGTCGCCGCGCGACAGGATGCCCGACTCGGTCACGACGATGCGGTCCTTCGGGATCGTGTCCAGCAGGCCGAGCGTCGTTTCGATCGACGTTTCGAACGTGCGCAGATTGCGATTGTTCACGCCGATCAGCGGCGTCTTCAACGTGAGCGCTTCCATCAGCTCGTTCTTGTCGTGCACTTCGACGAGCACGGCGAGGCCGAGCGAATGCGCGTACGCTTCAAGGTCCTGCATCTGCGAGGTTTCGAGCGCGGCGACGATCAGCAGGATTGCGTCGGCGCCCATCGCGCGCGCTTCGAGAATCTGATACGGATCGACGATGAAATCCTTGCGCAGAACGGGCAGCGTGCAGGCGGCACGCGCCTCTTCCAGATACTGCGCGCTGCCCTGGAAGAACTGCACATCGGTGAGCACGGACAGACACGCCGCGCCATGTTTCGCGTACGAACGTGCGATGTCGGCGGGCAGGAAATGCTCGCGCAGTACGCCTTTCGACGGGCTCGCTTTCTTGACCTCGGAGATCACGGCTGCGAGTCCGGCCTCATGCTTCGCGCGAATCGCACCGACGAAATCGCGCAGATCGCGCGCCGACGCCTGCAGTCGCAATTCTTCGAGCGGCGCGCTTTGCTGCGCGATGCGCACTTCTTCGCGCTTGACGTCGATGATGCGGTCCAGAATGTCGCTCATATGAATCCCGTTGCCTCGTTAAAGCCGGATTGATGCCTGGTTAATGCGGCTGATGCCTGGTCACTGCTTGAATTGCTGCGTGAAGCGGACCAGTTCGTCGACCTTCGCGCGCGCCTTGCCGCTGGCGATGGCTTCGCGGGCCAGTTGAATACCGTCCGCAATCGATGCCACGACGTTCGCCGCGTACAGCGCGGTGCCCGCATTCAGCGTGACGATCTCGCGCGCGACGCCCGGCTTGTTGTCGAGCGCTTCGAGCAACAGCTTCTTCGATTCGTTGGCGTCCGCCACTTTCAGCGTCCGGTTCGACACCATCTGCATGCCGAAGTCCTCCGGGTGAATCTCGTACTCGCGCACTTCGCCATCGCGCAGTTCGCCGACGAGCGTCGCTGCGCCCAGCGACACTTCATCCATGCCGTCCATACCATACACGACCAGCACGTGATTTGCGCCGAGACGCTCCATGACGCGAACCTGAATGCCGACGAGGTCCGGGTGAAACACGCCTTGCAGCTGGTTCGGCGCGCCGGCGGGATTCGTCAGCGGGCCGAGGATGTTGAAGATGGTCCGCACGCCGAGTTCGCGGCGCACGGGCGCGATGTTCTTCATCGCCGGGTGATGGTTCGGCGCGAACATGAAGCCCATGCCCGTTTCGGCGATCGATGCGGCCACCTGTTCCGGTTGCAGGTCGATATTGACGCCGAGCGCTTCGAGCACGTCAGCGCTGCCGGATTTGCTCGACACGCCGCGATTGCCGTGCTTCGCGACCTTCGCGCCCGCCGCCGCCGACACGAACATCGTCGCCGTCGAGATGTTGAACGTGTGCGATCCGTCGCCGCCTGTCCCGACGATATCGACGAAGTTCGAGTTGTCCTCCACGTCGACATGACGCGCGAACTCACGCATCACCGTGGCGGCCGCGGTGATTTCGCCGATGGTCTCTTTTTTGACGCGCAGCCCTGTGATGATCGCGGCCGCCATCACGGGCGACATGTCGCCGCGCATGATGAGGCGCATCAGGTGCAGCATCTCGTCGTGGAAAATCTCGCGGTGCTCGATCGTGCGCTGCAGCGCTTCTTGTGGCGTGATCATGGTGATGTCTCCTTTGTGCGCTGCTTATGCGGTGCGGACAGCAGCCTTCGACTGCTTCACGAAGTTTTCAAGCAGTGCGTGGCCGTGTTCCGACAGGATCGATTCCGGGTGGAACTGCACGCCTTCGACAGGCAGCGTCTTGTGACGCACGCCCATGATTTCGCCGTCGTCGGTCCATGCGGACACTTCGAGGCAATCGGGCAGCGATTCGCGCTCGATCGCAAGCGAGTGATAGCGCGTGACGGTGAAATGCTTCGGCAGGTCGGCGAATACGCCTTTGCAGTCGGTTTCGATCTGGCTCACCTTACCGTGCATGATCGTCTTCGCGCGCACGACGCGGCCGCCGAACGCTTCGCCGATCGCCTGATGGCCGAGGCACACGCCCAGTATCGGATACTTGCCGGAGAATTCGCGCAGCACGTCGAGCGTGATGCCTGCGTGTTGCGGATTGCTCGGTCCCGGCGACAGACAAATGCGCTCGGGGTTGAGCTTCGCGATTTCGTCCAGCGTGATTTCGTCGTTGCGATAGGTCCGCACGTCTTCGCCGAGTTCGCCGAAGTACTGGACCAGGTTATAGGTGAACGAGTCGTAGTTGTCGATCATCAGCAGCATGGTCAGTCTCCGTCAGAAGTCGCTATCGAGGCCGTCTTGCACTTGCTCGGCGGCGCGCAGCACGGCGCGCGCCTTGTTCTCGGTCTCTTGCCATTCGGATTCGGGCACCGAGTCGGCGACGATGCCCGCCGCCGCCTGCACGTACAGATTGCCGTTGGCGATCACGCCCGTGCGGATCGTGATCGCGAGGTCCATCTCGCCTGTGAACGACAGGTAGCCGACTGCGCCGCCGTACAGGCCGCGCTTCACGGGCTCCAGTTCGTCGATCAGTTCCATCGCGCGGACCTTCGGCGCGCCCGACAGCGTGCCCGCCGGGAACGTCGCGCGCAGCACGTCGAAGTTGGTCATGCCCGGCTTCAGCGTGCCCTCGACGGAACTGACGATGTGCTGCACGTGCGAGTACTTTTCGATCACCATCTTGTCGGTCACCGCCACCGAGCCGATTTGCGCGATGCGGCCCACGTCGTTGCGCGCGAGGTCGATCAGCATCACGTGCTCGGCGATTTCCTTCGGGTCGTTCAGCAGTTCCGTCGCGAGTTCGGCATCGCGCTCGGGCGTGTTGCCGCGCGGACGCGTGCCCGCAAGCGGACGGATCGTGACGATCCGGTCTTCGCCGCGCTTTTCCTGGCGCACGAGAATTTCTGGCGACGCGCCGACCACATGAAACTCGCCGAAGTTGTAGTAGTACATATACGGCGACGGATTCAGCGAGCGCAGCGCGCGATACAGCGACAGCGGGTTGTCGCGATACGGCTTGGTCAGACGCTGGCCGACCTGCACCTGCATCAGTTCGCCGGCGGCGATGTATTCCTTCGCCTTGCGCACGGCGGCGAGATAGTCGTCCTTCTTGAACTCGCGATAGATATCGGTGCGCACGCTCGACGACGTGACGGGCGGCTGCACGGTCGTGCGCAGGCGCTGCTTCAGTTCGCGCAGACGCTGCTTTGCGCGCGTGTACGCTTCGGGCGTCGTCGGATCGGCGTAGATTACGAGGTACAGCTTGCCCGCCAGGTTGTCGATGACGGCCACTTCTTCCGTTAGCAGCAGCTGGATGTCGGGCAGATTCAGATCGTCGGGCGGGGCCGTGTGCGCGAGCTTTTTCTCGATATAGCGCACGGCGTCATAGCCGAAGTAGCCGGCGAGACCGCCCGCGAAGCGCGGCAGGCCCGGACGCAGCGCCACCTTGAAGCGGCTCTGGAACTGCTGGATGAATTCGAGCGGATCGCCTTCGTGCGTCTCGACGACCTTGCCGTCCTTCACCACTTCCGTCGCGCCGTTGCGCGTGCGGATCAGCGTGCGCGCCGGCAGGCCGATGAACGAGTAGCGTCCGAAGCGTTCGCCGCCCACCACCGATTCCAGCAGAAACGAGTTCGCGCCGTTGCGCTCGGTTTGCGCGAGCTTCAGGTACAGCGAGAGCGGCGTTTCGAGGTCGGCCAGCGCTTCGGCGATCAGCGGGATGCGATTGAAGCCCTCGTTTGCGAGGGACTGAAATTCGAGTTCGGTCATGTTCCGATCCTGTTCGTGCGTCCGGCCGCGGCGGGCGTCGGACAAAGCGGGGCTGCGTTACCGGTCGAATGTGCTCGTCACAGGTGATGAAACCGGCGTGCGCTTTCCCGACGACGCTTGCACGGCTTCACAGCACGACGATAGTACGCAAGGTACGCGACGGCTAGCTGAAACGCGGTGCAGCGAAGTTAAGCCGGTCGGTTGACGATCGCGGCAGTTCGGGAAAAGCGCGTGAGCGCAGCGAAGTAAAAAACGGGTGCCGAAGACGAGCTTCAGCGTACCTCAGGCGAGGTATTAGCGCGACCAGCGACGCCAGGGCCAGGCTCCCCGGTCGATCGTGCTCAGACTCCGTTTTTTATTCAGAAACATGAGGAAGACTTGGTTAAGTCAGGGATTAGATGCTGCCGATTGTACTGCATTGTGCGCTGCGATCGCCTTGGCGGCGCCCAACAGCGACGCAACTATACCATCGGATTTTATGGTTTGAACAGATTCGCCGTGATTGTAGCCATACGGGACGGTCAGCGTCGCCATGCCGGCCGCGCGGCCCGCGAACGCGTCGTTCTGTGAATCGCCGATTGCGATGGCCGCTTTCGGCTCGACGCCCAGCGCTTCGCAGGCGGTGAGCATCGGCAGCGGATCGGGCTTTTTCGCCGCGACGCTGTCGCCGCCCAGCACGACGCCGAAGTAGCGCAGCAGACCATATCGCTCGAGCAGTTGCGTCGCGAAGCGATGCGGCTTGTTGGTCACGCACGCGAGCTTGAGGCCCGCGTCGCGCAACGCGATAAGGCCCGCCTCGACATCGGGATAGAGCCGCGTGTGCAGACCATTGATCTTCTCGTACTCCTCCTGATAGATCGCGAGCGCCTCGTCGAAACGCGACTGCGCCAGCTCCGTCTCGAAGCGCGGCGCGAGCACGCTGCGAATCAGATGCTCGGAGCCCTTGCCGACATAATCGATCACTTCCTCGCGCGTGGTTTCTTCGGCGTCGAATTGCGCGAGCATGCCGTTCAGCGACGCCGTGAAGTCGTCGGCTGTATCGACCATCGTGCCGTCGAGGTCGACGATGGCCGCCTTCAGCTTGCCGGCCGGGAACGCGGGGGCGGGGTAGCGGGACGTCGCGTCCATGTCAGCGCCCGACGGAAGCCAGCGCGCCGCGCATCTGGTCGATCACCGACTTGTAGTCGGGCTTGCCGAAGATCGCCGAGCCCGCGACGAACGTGTCCGCGCCAGCGGCTGCGATTTCCGCGATGTTGTCGACTTTCACGCCGCCGTCCACCTCGAGATGAATCTCGCGGCCGGTCCTTTCCTTGTAGGCGTCGATGCGCGCGCGCGCTTCGCGCAGCTTGTTCAGCGCCTCGGGAATGAACGACTGTCCGCCGAAGCCCGGATTCACCGACATGATCAGCACCAGGTCCAGTTTGTCCATCACGTGGTCGATGTAGTTCAGCGGCGTGGCGGGATTGAACACGAGGCCGGCCTTGCAGCCATGGTCCCTGATCAGCGACAGCGTGCGGTCGATGTGATCCGAGCCTTCCGGATGAAAGCTGATCACGTTCGCGCCGGCCTTCGCGAAATCGGGCACGATGCGATCGACGGGGCGCACCATCAGATGCACGTCGATGGGAACCTGCACGTGCGGGCGGATCGCTTCGCACACGAGCGGGCCGATCGTCAGGTTCGGCACGTAGTGGTTGTCCATCACGTCGAAGTGAATCCAGTCGGCGCCGGCGGCGACGACGTTGCGAACTTCTTCCCCGAGCCGTGCGAAATCGGCGGACAGGATGCTGGGAGCGATGCGGAATTGGGTCATGGCTGTCGGGAGGGCGGAGACGGAAAGCCGTTATTTTAGCGCCGCCACGCGCGCTGCGGCCTTCGGCGAGACGCGATGGCGGGGTCGCTGGCCGTGCCGCTCGATGGCCTGTCGGTCACCTGTCTCCGCCTTGTCCGTTCAGCAGACGCGGTTGCGAGCGTGCGCGGCATGAAGCAGAATGCCAAACCATGTCAATGCCTCTGCGGGCGCGCCGCGATCAGCGCACGAGCCGCCTGCAGACGGTCTCGCGCGGTCGATAGCCCGCGTTGGTCACCATCGGAATCAGGCGAATCAGCATGAGCCAGTACGAATTTAGCGTCTCTTCCCAAGTCCGATACATCTCCGAAGAGTCGGACCCGGAGCATCGAAAGTACGCGTTCGCCTATACGCTGAGTATTCGCAACACCGGCCAGGTGACGGCGCAATTGATCGCGCGCCACTGGATCATCACGGATAGCGAAAATCGCGTTCAGGAAGTGAAAGGGCTGGGCGTCGTCGGACATCAGCCGCTGCTGAAGCCCGGCGAGCAGTTCGAATACACGAGCTATGCGGTGATCGCGACGCCCGTCGGTACCATGCGCGGGGAGTATTTCTGCGTTGCCGAGGATGGCGAGCGCTGGGAAGCGCCCGTGCCGGAATTCGTTTTGCGCATGCCGCGCACGCTGCATTGAACGGAACGCGCCACGCGCGTTCTGTCAGCGACGCGGTTGTTGTTGCTGCGGCGGGACCGGTTTCGTGTCCTGCTTCTGGTGTGCGGCTTTCTTCTTGCCGGACGCCGTCCACACAACGATGAAAATCAGCAGGAAGAGCGCAAGGAGCGACTCCAGCGCGAAGATGAGCATCGGGTATTCGTCGAACAGATCAGACATGGCAGTTTCCATCAAGAACAATCATTGTATGCGCTTTGCCCGCCGGGCCGTCGCCTGGGCGGGGGCACTGTCGGTTGCCGTATTGCTGGCGTCGTGCGGGGGAGGCGGCGCGCTGCGGCCATCCGTTTCACCGCCGACTGGCGCCGCGGTCATCCCCGGACAGCTAGCCGCCCAGCGACTGACGGCCGTTGCGTGGCGACAGGTGCCGGGCTGGCAGGACGATTCGCTAATCGGCGCTGCGGCGGCGCTGCGGCAGAACTGCGTACGACTTGCGAGCCAGCCGACGTGGCGGCGCGCATGCGCGGCGGCGTTGCTGCTGGATGACCTCGACGTGGCCAGCGCGCGCGCTTTCTTCGAAACCTACTTCACGCCGTTTCAGTTCGCCAATACCGACGGGACGCTGGACGGCCTCGTGACAGGCTACTACGAGCCGCTGCTGCGCGGTTCGCGCGTGCGTCATGGCGTGTATCAGACTGCCTTGTACCGTTGGCCTTCGGCGTATCGTCCGGGCACTCCTCTGCCGGCGCGCGCTCAACTCGAGCGCTCGGGCGTGCTGAACGGCAACGAGCTGGTCTGGGTGGACGACCCCATCGAGGCGTTCTTCCTGCAGGTTCAGGGCTCGGGACGCATCGTGATGGAAGACGGCAGCGTGATGCGCGTCGGCTTCGGCGGAACGAACAACCAGCCGTACAAGTCGATTGGCCGCTGGCTGCTTGACCAACGCGAACTCACGCCCGCACAGGCGACCATGCAAGGCATCAAGGGCTGGGCTCGCGCGAACCCGACGCGTGTCGATGCGTTGCTCGATACGAACCCGCGCTTCGTATTTTTCCGCGAGATGCCGTCGAACGAGCCGACGCTGTCGGGCGGCGCCGATGGTCCGATTGGCGCGCTAGGCGTGCCGCTGACACCCGAGCGGTCGATTGCCGTCGATCCTTCGTCGATTCCGCTCGGCACGCCGGTGTTCTTGCAGACGACGCGTCCGATGACCAATGCGCCGATGAATCGCCTGGTGTTCGCGCAGGATACGGGCACGGCGATCAAGGGCGGCGTGCGCGCCGACTACTTCTGGGGACTCGGCGATGAAGCCGGCGATCTGGCGGGGAAGATGAAACAGGCCGGACGGATGTGGCTGCTGCTGCCTAATTCGTGAGCTTTGTTCTTCTGTTGAGCTTCGGTTTTTGCTCTTGAGGTTTTTGCCGATGAACGGCCCGACGGCGGCTCATGTGTTCCGCCGTCGGGCTTTTCTTATGCGCTTTGCTTGCGCACGGAAACGTCGACGGTCAAGCGCCTGCTTTGCGCTTGTCCACCACACGACGCGCCTTGCCCACCGAGCGCTCGATGCCATTGACAGCCAGTACGACGACATTCGCGGTGACGCCGATCATCGCCTTGATGTCATACGCGAGCGCCTGTTTCGCAGCGCTCAACGCGGCTGTATCCGGTGCGGTCTCCGGACACGGTTCGACGTTCAGCGTCATCACGTCGAGCGGGCCTTCCTTGGTCAGCACGATCTGATAGTGCGGCGCCAGCGCGCGCTGCTTCAGCAGAAGCTCTTCGATCTGCGTTGGGAACACATTGACGCCGCGGATGATCATCATGTCGTCCGAGCGGCCCGTGATCTTTTCCATACGACGCATCGTGCGCGCGGTGCCTGGCAGCAGACGCGTCAGGTCGCGTGTGCGATAACGGATGATGGGCAGTGCTTCCTTCGTCAGCGACGTGAACACGAGTTCGCCAAGCTCGCCGTCCGGCAGCACTTCGCCCGTCTCGGGATTGATGATCTCCGGATAGAAGTGGTCTTCCCAGATCGTCGGACCGTCTTTGGTCTCGACGCATTCCGACGCCACGCCCGGCCCCATCACTTCGGACAGACCGTAGATGTCCACTGCGTCGATACCCATCCGCTCTTCGATCGCGAGGCGCATATCGTTAGTCCACGGTTCCGCGCCGAAGATGCCGATGCGCAGCGAGCACTCCCTGGGATCGACGCCCTGGCGCTCCAATTCGTCGGCGATCGACAGCATGTAGCTCGGCGTCACCATGATGATGTCGGGGCGGAAATCCTGGATCAGTTGCACCTGCTTCTCGGTTTGCCCGCCGCCGAACGGAATCACCGTCAGGCCCGCGCGCTCGGCGCCATAGTGAGCGCCGAGGCCGCCCGTGAAGAGGCCGTAGCCGTAGCTCACATGCACCTTGTCGCCGCGCCGCGCGCCCGCAGCGCGAATCGAGCGCGCGACGAGATTGGCCCAGTTGTCGATGTCGCGCGCGGTATAGCCGACGACAGTCGGCTTGCCTGTCGTACCCGACGACGCGTGAATTCGCGAAATCTGGTCCTGCGGCACGGCGAAGAGGCCGAACGGATAGTTGTCGCGCAGATCCTTCTTCGTGGTGAACGGGAAACGCGACAGGTCGGAAAGCGAATTCAGCTCTGATGGATGTACGCCTGCTTCATCGAACTTGCGACGATAGACGGGCGAATTTTCATACGCATGCGTGAGCGACCATTTCAGCCGTTCGAGCTGGAGTGCAGCGAGCTCGTCGCGGCTCGCCTTTTCGATCGGGTCGAGCGGGAGCGAGGTAGTCATCGGGTGTCTCCTTTCTTTCAGAATAGGTTGCCGCGCGAGAGGCGGAGCAGTGATTTGTGGCGCGATCGGGCGCCCCGTCAGTTGTCGATGGGAATCACCGTGCCTTTGATCTGCGCGGACTTGCCGCGAAACATCGCAACGGTCTCGTTTGCTCGATTCGTGACACGAATGTCATAGATGCCGCTGCGGCCGCTCAATGTCTGCTCGACCGCTTCCGCTGTGAGGACGTCGCCGCCTTGCACCGGCCGCAGAAACTCGATCGAGCAGCCCGCAGCGACGGTGCTGATGTTGTACGAGTTGCAGGCGAAGGCGAACGCCGTATCGGCGAGCGTGAATATCAGTCCGCCGTGACAGATCTGATGCCCGTTCAAAAACTCGGGCCGCACGCTCATGCGCATGCGCGCGTAGCCTGCGCGTACCTCGACAAGTTCGATGCCGAGCGCCTGGCTGCAGGCGTCCTTGGCGTACATGGCGTCGGTGGTTGCGCGGGCGAGTTCGTCGGGCGTCATCGTGTTGCTCGGGTCAGGTTGCGTGGACATGTCAGCGGCCCTCGAAGCGCGGCGCGCGTTTTTCGATGAATGCGCGGACGCCTTCCTCGTAGTCATGCGATGCGCCCAGTTCGCGCTGCATGTCGCGTTCGAGATCGAGTTGCTGATCGAGTGTTTGGGTCGCGCTTGCCCGCATGGCCTGCTTGATCGCCGCGATGGCACGCGTCGGCTGCTGCGCGAGTTGCGCCGCCAGTCTGGCTGCCGTGCTTTGCAGGTTGGCATCGTCGACGGCTTGCCAGATGAGACCCCAGCTTTCCGCCTTTTCCGCGCTGAGCTTGTCGCCGGTGATCGCGAGACCCAGCGCACGCGCCATGCCGACGCGTTGCGGCAGGAACCACGTGCCGCCGGAATCGGGCACCAGGCCGATTTTCACGAATGCCTGAATGAAGCTCGCCGAGCGCGCGGCCAGCACGAGGTCGCACGCCAACGCGAGATTCGCGCCGGCACCTGCCGCCGTGCCGTTCACGGCCGCGATCACCGGCAGCGGAAGGGCTTGCAAGCGGCGGATCAACGGATTGAAGTGCTTGTCGATCAGGTCGCCCAAGTCGGTCATTGCGCCTGGCGTGAAGTCGAGATCGGCGAGATCCTGGCCGGCGCAGAAGCCACGGCCCGCGCCCGTAAGCACGAGCGCGCGGGCGCCTGCCGCTTCGACTTCTTTCAGCGCCGCGCCCAGCTCCTGATGCATCGCGCGTGTGAAGCTGTTCAGCTTGTCGGGACGGTTCAGCGTCACAGTGGCGACGCGCGTGGCCGCGTCGATGTCTACGCGGATCGCTTCATAGGGCATCGGTTGTCTCCTCGTCTCCATACGGAATTCAGTGTCGCGCCGTTCAGACGCGCTCGATGGCGAGCGCGATGCCCTGGCCGACGCCAATACACATCGTGCACAGTGCAAAACGTCCATTGATGCGCTCGAGCTGATACAGCGCCGTCGTGATCAGACGCGCACCGGACGCGCCGAGCGGATGGCCAAGCGCAATGGCGCCGCCATTCGGATTCACACGCGGGTCGTCGTCAGGCACGCCGAGCTGGCGCAGAACGGCAAGGCCTTGCGACGCGAACGCTTCATTGAGTTCGATGACGTCGAACTGGTCGAGCATCATGTCGAGCTGCTTCAGGAGCTTTTGCGTGGCGGGCGCGGGGCCGATTCCCATGATGCGCGGCTCGACGCCGGCCGTTGCCATGCCGAGCACGCGGGCGCGGCGACGCAGACCATATTGGTCTGCGGTGGCCTGATTGGCGAGCAGCAGCGCGCATGCGCCGTCGTTGACACCCGATGCATTGCCCGCCGTCACCGATCCGTCCGGGCGCACGACGCCCTTCAGCTTGCCGAGCGCTTCGAGTGACGTTTCGCGCGGATGCTCGTCGAGTGTCACGCGAACCGGCTCGCCTTTTTTCTGCGGAATCTCAACGGCGACGATTTCCTGTGTGAGCGTACCGTCGCGTTGCGCGCGGGCGGCCTTCTGCTGGCTGCGCAGCGCGAACGCGTCCTGGTCGGCGCGACTCACGTTGAAGTCGACCGCGACATTTTCGGCTGTCTCGGGCATCGAGTCGACGCCGTAGGCGTGCTTCATCTGGGCATTGACGAAGCGCCAGCCAATGGTCGTGTCATAGATTTCGGATTGCCGCGAAAACGCGGACGTTGCCTTACCCATCACGAACGGCGCGCGTGTCATGCTTTCCACGCCGCCTGCGATCATCAAGTGCGCTTCGCCGGTTTTGATGGTGCGGGCTGCCGTACCGACTGCGTCCATCCCCGATCCGCACAGACGGTTGATCGTCGCGCCGGGTGCACCCGGCGGCAGTCCTGCGAGCAGCGCCGACATGCGTGCGACGTTGCGGTTGTCTTCGCCCGCCTGATTCGCGCAGCCGTAGATCACGTCGTCGAGCGCGCGCCAGTCCACGCCCGGGTTGCGTTCGATCAGCGCCTTGATCGGAACGGCGCCGAGGTCGTCGGCCCGGACGTCTTTGAGGGCGCCGCCATAGCGGCCGAAGGGAGTGCGGATCGCGTCACAGATAAAGGCGTCAGTCATTTCGGAGTTCCTGCGAAGAGGGGCCGGCACGAAGACCGGCCCGTGGACTGCATGTTAGTGCGACGTTTGGTGCGCGATCAGTCGGCCTGAAGTCATAGGCCAAAACGTCGGTCAAACGTCCTATATCGTTCGGCCGACTTACGCCGGAACAGCCTTCGGTTCAACATGAACCCGGCTTTGAACGACGCGGAAGCGATTCGCCACGAAGGCTGCGTCGGCGAGCGCGGCGTTGGCAGCCGGGTTGGCGCCCGTGCCGTGGAAGTCCGAGAATGCTGCCGACTGATTGACGAACACACCGCCCGTCAGGTTGATGGACAGTGCGACGCCGCCGCGAATCGATGCTTCCTCGGCCGCTTCGATTACTTCGGCGTCGGTGCTGTAGACGGAGAGCGTCAGCGCGCCGTGCTCGGCGGCGATACGTCCGGCCAGGTCGAGCGACTGGCCCGTCGAGTCCGTCGCGATCACGAAGGAGATTGGGCCGAACCACTCTCGTGTGAACAGTGACTCGTCTTTCGCGGCATCGAGTTGCAGAACCAGCGGGGTGCGCACGCGGGCACCCGTGAACGCCGGGTGTTCGAGTGACTGGCTGTCCGCGAGAACACGCCCGAGCTTGCGCGCTTCGTCGAGGCGTTGGATCACGCTTTCGTTCTGTATCGCGCCGAGCAGTTCGACGGCGCGGGCCGGATCGGAGCAGAGTTTCTGGACAGCGCTGGCAATTGCCTCAGCGACGGCATCGAAAGAGATGGTGCCTTCGGCGGTGCGAATGCCTTCGCGCGGCACGTAGATGTTTTGCGGAGCCGTGCACATCTGTCCCGAGTACAGCGCCAGCGAAAAGGCGATGTTGCGCGCGACCGATTTGAGGTCGTCGGCGGAGTCGATCACGATCTGGTTGACGCCAGCCTTTTCGGTGAACACTTGTGCCTGGTGCGCGTTGCGCTCCAGCCAGGTACCGTTTTGCGTGCTGCCCGTGAAGTCGATCAGCTTGATTTCCGGACGGCGCGAGAGGTTCTGGACGAGTTCTCCATCGTTGGGATCGGTCGCGAGCAAGGTCACGACGTTCGGATCGAAGCCGGCTTCATGCAGCACGTCGCGGGCGATGCGCACGGTGATTGCGAGCGGAAGGATCGCGCCCGGGTGCGGTTTGACGATGACCGTGTTGCCGGTCGCAAGGTCGGCGAAGAGGCCGGGGTAGCCGTTCCACGTCGGGAACGTGCAGCATCCGAGCAAGAGGGCCGTACCGCGCGGCACGATGTTAAAGCGCTTTTGCATCGCGAGCGGCGGATTCTTGCCTTGCGGTTTTTCCCAGTGAGCGTCGGCAGGGATGCGGCGCAACTGGTCCCACGCGTACGTGATGGCTTCGAGTGCGCGGTCCTGAGCGTGCGGACCACCTGCCTGGAACGCCATCATGAAGGCCTGGCCGGTCGTGTGCATCACGCTATAGCCGATCTCGAAGCTCAAGCGATTGATGCGCGCGAGGATTTCGAGGCTCACCCCGATCCACGCTTTCGGACCCGCTTCGCGCCATTTGCGTTGGGCTTGGGCGGCGGCAGCGATCAGCGCATCCGGCTCCGACTTCGGGTAGCGGATGCCAAGCGGAAAACCGAACGGCGATTGCTCTGCGCCTACCGTTTCGCCCGTGCTCGGCTGGTCGAGTTCGAACGTCTTGTTCAGGTGAGCCTTGAATGCCGTTTCGCCGTCCGCGTTCGCGGTTTCCCCGTACACTTTGGGACTCGGCATTTCCGGGAACGGGCTCCAGTAGCCGCGGGTCTCGATGGCGGTAAGAGCTTTCTGCAGCGTGTCTTCGTGCTTCGTAAATAGCGGATGGGTCATGGCGGGCGAGGTGCTCATTGAACGTTAGAGGAAACCTTGTCGATTCATTGACCGACCGGTTGGTTGGTGAATGTTAGCATTATTAGGATGCAGCGCGAGCCCCTCGCGCCTGCAGGTAAACACTTAGGAGGAGTGCATGGCTTTCGAGAACATTCTGGTTGAGACACGTGGCCGCGTAGGTCTTATTACGTTGAACCGTCCGAAGGCGCTCAACGCGCTCAACGACGCTCTGATGGACGAACTGGGTGAAGCCCTGCGAACGTTCGACTCGGATGAGGGTGTTGGCGCCATTGTCATCACCGGGAGTGAAAAGGCGTTTGCGGCGGGTGCGGATATCGGAATGATGGCGACCTATTCTTATATGGACGTCTACAAGGGCGACTACATCACGCGAAACTGGGAAGCCGTCCGATCGGTTCGAAAGCCGATCATCGCAGCAGTGGCCGGTTTTGCTTTGGGTGGCGGCTGTGAGCTCGCGATGATGTGCGACATCATCTTTGCCGCCGACACGGCAAAGTTCGGTCAGCCGGAAATCAAACTGGGGATCATGCCGGGTGCGGGCGGCACCCAGCGACTGCCGCGCGCAGTATCGAAGGCGAAGGCGATGGATATGTGCCTGACGGCCCGGTTTATGGATGCCGCTGAAGCCGAGCGCGCGGGTCTGGTGTCGCGTGTGATTCCTGCGGCGACGTTAATCGATGAGGCCATCGCCGCGGCAGCGACGATCGCCGAGTTTCCGATGCCGGCGGTGATGATGGTGAAGGAATCCGTCAACCGCGCTTACGAAACGACTTTGGTCGAGGGTGTGCATTTCGAGCGCCGGCTGTTCCACTCGTTGTTCGCAACCGAGGACCAGAAGGAGGGGATGGCTGCGTTCGTCGAAAAGCGCAAACCCGTCTTCAAACATCGGTGATGACAACCGTCGAAAAACCGCTTGCAACGGCGGTGGCAAGCGCCTAGAATTCCGCTCTTTCGCGCGGCGGACACCGCGGCGCGAGGGAAGCGGGAAAGGCGGGAGAGCCGGCAATGAGGCGGTTTTCCGGCGGCGTCGGCGGGTGCTGCGGTAGCAAAAAACCTGTTGACGAACACCGGAAGGTTCTGCATAATCTCGTTTCTCTGCTGATGCAGCAACGCAACGAAGGCAAGGCGCCTCGTGCGGATGTTCTTTAAAAACTAACAGCCGACAGATGTGGGTGCTCGATGGCGAGCGCACGGTGGTTCTCCGGAATCACCGATAGCGAAAGTAATCGAGTCTCACACAGAAAGAAATTGAGGAAGGTCCGATGGGGTTGAGAAACCCGGTCGGACCATCTGTCAGTGATTTTGAGTGAGCGACCGGTTCGTAACAGAACCGAAAACAGTAACAGGTTTGAACTGAAGAGTTTGATCCTGGCTCAGATTGAACGCTGGCGGCATGCCTTACACATGCAAGTCGGACGGCAGCGCGGGCT
>NZ_FNYE01000024.1 GCF_900108945.1 Paraburkholderia diazotrophica
GACGGACCTGGAGCGTCCGCTGCGCATTCCGGGCATGGGCGTGATCGCGCCGTTCGCGTTCGTGTGCGCGTCGCTGATCCTGTACTGGGCGAAGTGGCCGCTGACGGGTGAGATCATCCTGCTGATGATCGTCGCGCTGCCGGTGTTCTTCTACTTCCAGGCGAAGTCGGGTTTCACGGGCTTCAACGAGGACCTGAAGGCGGCGTGGTGGCTGGTCGCGTACCTGCCGGTCATGGCGATCCTGTCGCTGATCGGCAGCAGGCAGTTCGGCGGGATGGGGCTGTTGCCGTACGGCTGGGACATGCTGGTCGTGATCGTGTTCTCGCTGGTGTTCTATTACTGGGGTGTGCATACGGGCTATCGCTCGGCCTATCTCGACGAGCGAGACACAATTCGCGCAAAAGAGGCTGAGTACGCGACAAGCGGTCTTTCAGGAGAAGAGTGGATGTCGGCGCGCTAATTCGCTCGACGTTGCCAGCGGATCACGCACGTCGTGGTCCGCTTTGCGTTTTGCTCGCATCAAAACGCGACCGTTTCGAGCGCAAACATCGCGTGCTAGAATCGGTTCACGGAGATGGCATTCCTCCCGTAACCGCCGGTTTGCCGGCTAATGATGCCTACGGTTCCTGGGTCAGGAAGTCGTAGGTGCGTCCTTCAGCGTCCTGCTGCCCAGATTTGATCTTCTCTTTTCACGTCTGGTTCGATGTTCCCGCTTTCCGTCTCCTGTCGCCCTTTTGTCGCCGACCGAATGTTCGTCGTATAAACGACGGACGGTTGCGGATTCGCTTCTGGGGAAGTTAATCATCGGACCATCAGTGAAATTCACAGGAGGTTCTCGTGACGAAAGGCAGCCAGCTCACACTCTACGCATCCAACGAGAGTCATCGCAAACTGCACTCGACGGTCGTCGAGTGGGTGCTCGATGAAATAACTAAGGTTGGCATCCACGGGGCGACCGTGACCGAGGTCAGTGAGGGAATCGACGCCCACGGGAAGTATCACGCTGCCCGCTTTTTCGAGCTCGCCGATCAGTCTGTCGCCGTCATGGTTGCGGCGGCGGATGAGCAGATCGATACCTTGCTTGCGAACCTCGACGCCGGTGGCGTTCGAATGTTTTACACCCGTTGTCCCGTTGAATTCGAAACGCTCGGCGAGCCTGACAGCGCGCAGCCGAACCTCTAAGGGAACGACCATGGAATTCCGCAAGAAGCTCTCGTGACCGAATACGGGCGTGGCCTGGTGATTGCGTCGCACAATCCGCATGCGCGCGACGGCCTGCATTAGAATGAAATGGGTCATGGTTCCGCGCGCCTGTTGCCGGAAAGGACTGTGGCTTTGCGGTCCGGCGGGTCCAGTCGGTCCACGGAGATTCGTATGAACGGATATCAACTGACGTTCTACACCGAGCAGAACAAGCGGCACGGTCACAGGACGGTTTGCGAATGGCTGCTGCATGAGGTGAAGGCACTGGGCATACGCGGCGCGACGGTCATCAGCGGCAGCGAGGGCGTCGGACATGCGGGCGCTCATCATGCCGCGCACATGCTCAAGCTCGCCGACCAGCCGGTGCAAATCATCGTTGCCGTCACCGACGAAGAGGCACAGCGTTTGCTCGACGTCGTCCGCGCCGAACGCGTACATGTTTTCTATACGCGTATGCCCATCGAGTTCGGGTTGCTGGGCGAGGACGATCCGCAGCATCATCCAAAGAAGTTCTCGCTATTTCACAAAGGCGGCGCAAACTAAGCGAGTGCGGCTGTGCAGATAGCGACCTCTTGCCTATAGTTGAAAACGTGTCGGCTGGAGATGGCATTTTTCCCTAACAGCCGCTGATCGTGCGCGGCTGATGATGCCTACAGGTTCCGGATGTGCCGGGCCGGTAGGCATTTTTATTTTCCGGCTCTCCCACCTTCACGTCATCCGGGCGTTCAATTGCCACGAGAATGCGAAGAAGATGGAATGTACTGCCTGCCTCGATTGCGGTTCAATGTCGTTCGAAAGCGTTCTGTTCTTCGACGGCCGCTCAACCGCCGACATCGACCGCGCGACTCAACCGTATATCTCGTTCTGAATCCGGTTTACCAGTTTGCGGAACAGATGCGGGCGATGCGTACAGAGTTGGCTGCATCGCAGAAGATGCAGTTTGCGCATGGCCTATATGCGACGATGAAGACAGAAGCTGTCTTCCTTCGCGCAGAACGGCACGAAGGCGGAGCGCGCACGTCCGGGGTATCGCAGGGTGAACCGCTTGAAACGAGCTATGGCGAGAACCTGTATGCGCAAATAGTCAAAGGAGACAGGACCGTGTCAAAAGACAATGGCTATGCGCTGTCGAAACGGGAGTGCATCTTCGGCCGTTTAGCCTTATAGCGAAGAGTGCGCGGCTTATTCCGCCTTCTGCCGGGTGCGCGAGCCTATTGCACTTCGCGTCTTCCAGGTCACGCCGTGCTGCTCGAGGTACTCCCTGATAAGCTGCCGAACCACCTGAGAGGGCGTCAGGTCCTGTGCGGCGCAGAGTTTCTCGAACGCCTCTTTCTTGACAGGGTCGATCAGGACGGTCAATCGGGCACTTTTCGTTTCCATGGCGGGAGTGGGATCAGGTATGTTAATCAAATTATAATGGGTCGCCCGCCTGCGTAACATCAGGAGAATGCTACCGGCGACTAATCGTCGAGCATGACATTCGCTATCGCGCACATCGCCAGCTGCTGACGATCATTCGCCGACCCGATTCAATGCAGTCGCCGACCGACGACGTCTGAAAAGAAACTGCGCAACTGCTCGTCCCAGGTTTCGCTGTCGAGCGTTAGGTCCGCCGTTCCCGACTGCCGCATTTCGGCATCCAGATATACCGCACACAGCGCCCGCGGCTGAACCGGCTTGCGAAAGATCCGGCCATCGCCGTCGAGAAACAGACATGTCTTTCCCCGATACCGGGAACCGCGTACCGACATCGCATCGAATACATGGCGGGCCGACGCCTTCGGATAAACGAAGATGACGTTGATCCCATGGGCTTCGAGTCGGTCGCAAACTTCCGCAAACCGGTAGAGCATCTGGAACCCACGTTCCCCAGCCGTGCCGACGCCGATCACGATCAGACCGTGATCGCCGGACACATCCCGTACGAGACGACACGCATGGTCGTATGACAGCAGAGCCGCGCCAGGGTCAATCACATGAGTTCCTTGCTTTCGCGCGGACTATACGAACCTGCGGTGCCGAATGCTTCATGGCTTGTCCCAGCAGGTTCAGTCCGTAAATGTCACCTGTTATCGATCAGAATTATATGTTAATGACATGATAATACCATGTGCGTCGTAAAACGCCTCGCAAACGTCGATGCATACCGCCTGCCTGCTCAATGAAGCGCTCACTCCGGCCTGCGGGCGGGGCCCCACGTTCGCTCGCGCAGATCGTCGAGCAGCGGAATGATCGCGAGTACCGTGAGCACGCAGGCCAACGGAATGGTCGCTGCGTAGCCGACGTGCTTGAAGCCTAATGCACCCGTTACGCCGCCCGCGAAGAAGCTCGCAAGCATGCGTGCATGCACCTTCAGCCGCTCCCTGTTGGCGAGAACGGGCGCGAGCGCCGGGTCGTCCCGAGACGCGTTCCAGTAAAAGAGCTTGCCGAGTTCGATGCCGATGTCCGTGACGATGCCTGTCATATGGGTGGTGCGGATTTCCGCGCCCGACAGTTTGGTGATCATCGCGTTCTGCAGGCCCATGATGAAACACAGCAGCATGACGGTTGCAGGCACGAATAGCGTGTCCAACAGCGCCAGATGGCTGCCGAGCAATCCGAAGCACAGCAGCAGCGAGGCTTCCAGCAAAAGCGGCGAAGCATATTGACTGTGCAGGCGCTGGCGACGTCCCCAGTTGACGAGCATGGCCGAGCACACGGCGCCTAGCAGAAACGAAATCAGCGAGCCGACGCCCGCGAGCAGCAGCGCGAAGTCGCCGAGCACGGCATCGTCGGCGATGGCGGAGATCACGCCGCTCATGTGCGACGTGTACTGCCTGACGGCGAGATACCCGCCTGCGTTCGCCGCGCCCGCGACGAATGCAAGTGAAAACCCGAGGCGCCTGTTTGCCGCGGTACTCCGGTCCCTTCCCGTCAATGTTCGAAAAAACTGTGCTGGCATGTGAGATCGACTGCTGTTGCCGCGTGGCGTGTACGCGTGTACGTATGAGGCGTGATCTCCTTCGCGTCGGATTCACGCTGGCCTTGGGTCCAAAGCACGGGTCGCAGTCAGGCAGCGGCGAAAACGGAAGTGCCGGCATGAAGCGGCGCACGTCATCGACGTTGTATGGAATCCTGCGGGCAAAGCTGATAGGATGATAACGCCATTATCATACTCTGATAACTGTATGTTCCTGACGCGGGACCGATGTGCCGGGTCCCGACATCGAGCGGAGACATCCCATGCAGTGCGGATTTGCGGCGAACGAACAGCCTGTTCAAACGGAAGGACGCGAACGAAACCGATCGCGTCCACGGTGCATTGAAGGCTGTGCGCGAGCCGCTGATCACCCGTCATGGACCGGTGCCATCGCTGTCCGCCGCCAGGCGCACAAGTAGATACGACACGCGATGGCTACTCCCACCATCCTTCAGGCCGTGCTGCTCGTGATTGCGGGGTGGCTTGCCATCGGGGTTCTGGGGCTCGCCAGCCTGCGCCGCACGCGGGTCGTGGCGCACGGGCTGTTTCCGGCTGGCGCCGCGTTCGGCGTCCTGTTGTGCGCGCTGGGACTTGCGGGTGTGTTTTCCGCTCCTCAGGAAACGGTCCTGCCGCTCGGGCTGCCCGGCCTGCCGTTTCATGTGCGGCTCGATGGCCTCTCATCGTATTTTCTTGCCGTGCTCGGCATGGTCGGCGCTGGCGTCAGCGCGTTTTCCGCCGGCTACTTTCGCAAGGGCGAAGGCACGCCTCCCGGTCTGCTCTGTTTCGAATATCACGTGTGCCTCGCGGGCCTCGCCCTCGTGCTCGTGGCCAACGATGCCTACTGCTTCATGGTTGCATGGGAAACGATGACGCTTGCGGCAACGTTTCTCGTGATGAGCAACCATCGCATTGAAGAAATCCGCCGTGCCGGATACCTGTACTTTCTGATCTCGCACGTCGGCGCGCTTGGTTTGCTGCTGTGTTTCGGCTTGCTGCAGGCGAATACGGGGGACTACACGTTTGCCGGCATGCGGCAGCAGCATCTGGACACGTTCTGGGCCTCAATTGCGTTCGTGCTGGCGCTGTTCGGATTCGGCGCCAAGGCGGGCATCTTTCCGCTGCATGTCTGGTTGCCGGAGGCGCATCCGGCCGCGCCATCGCCCGTATCGGCATTGATGAGCGGCTTTGTCCTGAAGGCAGGGCTCTATGGCGTGCTGCGCACGGTGTTCGATCTCTTGCACGTGCAGATCGCGTGGTGGGGCGTGGTGCTGCTCGCGCTCGGGCTCTTTACGGCGTTGTTCGGCGTCGTGTTCAGCGCGATCCAGACCGACATGAAGCGGCTGCTCGCGTACTCGTCGATCGACAACATCGGTCTGATGTTCGTCAGCATGGGGCTGGCCATTCTTTTCCGTGCGTTCGACATGCCGGCGCTCGCGGCGTTGTCGCTGACCGCGCTGCTCTATCAGATCGCCAGCCACGCGGCGTTCAAGAGCCTCCTGTTCATCGCGACGGGCTCCGTCTTGCATGCAACGGGCGAACGCAATCTCGGACGCCTCGGCGGGCTGATCCGCTTTATGCCATGGACCGCATGGGTCGCGTTGCTGGGCGCGCTTGCGAGCGCGGGGCTGCCGCCGTTGAGCGGATTCGTCTCCGAATGGCTGCTGTTGCAGAGCTTCCTGTTCACGCCGGAGCTGCCCAATTCGTTTCTGAACATGATCGTTCCGCTCGTCGCGGCACTGATCGCACTCGTCGCCGCGCTCGCTGGCTACACGATGGTCAAGTTCTTCGGGATCATCTTTCTCGGACAGCCGCGCGAAGCAAAACTGAGTGATGCCCATGACGCGAGCCCGTGGGAGCGGGCCGGCTTCGTGTGGCTCGCGGCAATGTGCGTATTGCTCGGGCTTTTGCCGGTGCAATTCGTTGCCGTGCTCGACCGGGTGACGCATGCAATGATCGGCGCGGGCATCGGCCAGACGGTCGCGCGGAATGGCTGGCTGCTGCTCGCGCCCGTCAATATCGAACGCGCGAGCTACATGCCCGTCGCTTTTCTGCTGTTCTTCCTTGCATGCTGCGCGCTGGTCTGGGTGCTGGTGCGCCGTTTCTATCATGGGCGCTTGCGCCGCGCGATTCCTTGGGCATGCGGCCATCCGTTCGTGAACGCGCGCATGCAGGATACGGCCGAAGGCTTCGGGCAACCGATCCGCGAAATCTTTGCGCCGCTCTTCAGAATCGAACGGCAACTGCCTTCGCCTTTCGATGCACGCCCCGTGTATCGCGTGGCCGTAACGGACCGCGCATGGGCGCTGATCTACCAGCCGATCGAGCGCATCGTCACGCGTATCGCGGCGGTGGCGGGCTTGCTCCAGACGGGCCGCATCGCCGTATATCTGATGTACAGCTTCCTTGTGCTCATTGTGCTGCTGATCCTGGTGCGACGATGATGACGCCCTCCGGACTGCTCTCGCAGATGCTCGAAATCGTGCTGGCGCTGGCGGCCGCTCCGCTGTTGTCCGGCTGGATCACCATGTGCCGTGCGTGGCTGCAGAACCGGCGCGCGCCTTCTATCTGGCAACCGTACCGGACGCTGCACAAGCTGTTCAACAAGGAATCGGTCGTCGCTCAACATGCGAGTCCCGTGTTTCGCGGCGCGCCGTATGTGATCTGCGCGTGCATGACACTCGCGTGTGCGATCGTGCCGACGCTATCGACGGAACTGCCGCTGTCGCCTGCCGCCGATGCAATCGCGCTCGTTGGCCTCTTCGCACTGGCGCGCGTCGCGATTTCGCTGGCGGCGATGGATGTCGGCACGGCATTCGGCACGCTCGGCGCGCGCCGCGAAATGCTGGTGGGCTTTCTCGCGGAACCGGCCCTGCTGATGGTGCTGTTCTCCGCATCGCTGATCACGCACTCCACTTTGCTCACGCATATCGTCGGCACGCTGAGCCATCAGGAACTTGCGATCTACCCGAGCCTCGCGTTCGCGGGCATTGCGTTCACGATGGTGTCGCTCGCAGAGAATGCACGACTGCCCGTCGACAACCCGACGACGCACCTCGAACTGACGATGATCCACGAGGCGTTGATCCTCGAGTATTCGGGCCGGCATCTCGCGCTGATGGAGCTGGCCGCGAGTCTGAAACTCTTTGCGTATTCGTGCATCGGGCTTGCGCTCTTCGTGCCGTGGGGCATTGCCGAGGCCGGCAATCCCGTTGCGCTGCTGCTCGCGATCCCCGCGCTGTTCGTCAAGCTGCTGGTCG
Source organism: Paraburkholderia diazotrophica (assembly GCF_900108945.1). Taxonomy (GTDB): domain Bacteria; phylum Pseudomonadota; class Gammaproteobacteria; order Burkholderiales; family Burkholderiaceae; genus Paraburkholderia; species Paraburkholderia diazotrophica. Next base: position 7,420 of record NZ_FNYE01000024.1, read on the forward strand.
GCGGTGCCGCGCTCGCGGTCGTGGAGACCACGAACGCGAAGATGCGCATCTTCCGTGTGCCGGAGTTTCTCGCCACAGCGTTCCTGCTCGCTGTGATCGGCATGCTGGTGCATTTTCTGCTGGGGGCGTGAATGCACGGTCTCGCGACGCAGATCATCAACCTGCTGGCCGCCGTTCTGCTGATGGTGTCGTTCGCGATGCTCAGCCAGCGGCGAATCCTCTCGCTGATTCACCTCTACACGCTCCAGGGCATCGCGCTCGTTTCGGCGAACCTCGTGCTCGGCTTCGTCACGGACGACGTTCATCTCTACATTTCCGGGCTGCTGACGCTCGTGCTCAAGGTCGGCGTGATTCCGTGGATTCTCTACAGGCTGGTGCAGCGCCTCAACGTGAAAACGGATGTCGAGACGCTGCTCAATATCCCGACCACGTTGCTGATCGGCATCGTGCTCGTGATCGTCGCGTTCAACGTCGCGACGCCGATCAGCCAGCTCGCGTCGTCCGTTGCGCGTGGCACGCTCGGCATCGCGCTCGCGTGCGTGCTGCTGTCGTTCATGATGATGATCACGCGCTCGAAGGCGATACCGCAGGTGATCGGCTTTCTTTCGATGGAAAATGGCCTGTTCTTCGCGGCCGCAGCGGCGACCAACGGCATGCCGATGATCGTCGAGCTCGGTATCGGGCTCGATGTGCTGGTCGGCATTCTGATTCTCGGTGTCTTCATGTTCCAGATTCGCGAGCAGTTCGACAGCCTCGACATTCATCACCTGGAAAAGCTCAAAGATGACTGACGCCTGGGTCCTGCTGCTCGTATTCGCGATTCCATTGTGCGCGGGAGCCGTTCTCGCGCTCGTTGGACAGCATGCCGTGGCGCCGGATCTCAACGTCGGATTCAGCTTCCTCACCTTCATCGCCGCGATGGTGCTCGCAGAGCAAACGGTCGCGCACGGCCCCGCGTTTGCGCTCGGCAAGCTTTTCTTCGTCGATCCGCTCAATGTCTTTCTCGTTGCATTGACGGCCTTCGTCGGCTGGACGACGTCGATCTTCTCGCGGCCATACATGCGGATCGAGCAGAGCCGCGGCAAGATGACGGGCGCGCGCATGCGCCTCTATCACAGCATGTATCAGCTGTTCGTATTCGCGATGCTGCTGGCGCTGCTGACCAACAACGTCGGCATCCTGTGGGTCGCGATGGAAGCCGCCACGCTCGCCACCGTGCTGCTCGTTAGCGTGTATCGCACGGCGGCGAGTCTCGAAGCGGCGTGGAAGTACTTCATCCTGTGCGGCGTCGGCATTGCGCAGGCGCTGTTCGGCACGATCCTGCTCTATCTCGCCGCGAGCCGGCATCTGAGCGGCGGCGATGCATTGCTGTGGAGCAGCCTGAACGCGGTCAAGGGTCAACTCGATCCGACGATCATGTCGCTGGCGTTCATGTTCCTGCTGATCGGCTACGGCACGAAAGTCGGCCTCGTGCCGATGCACAACTGGCTGCCCGACGCGCACGCCGAAGGCCCCACGCCCATTTCCGCCGTGCTCTCCGGTTTGCTGCTCAACGTCGCGCTGTATGCGGTGCTCCGCTGCAAGGTGCTCGCCGATGGCGCTCTGCAAAACGGTCTGCCTGGCCGGCTGCTGGTCGGGTTCGGGCTGGTGTCGGTGCTGGTCGCGACGTTTTCGCTGCTGCGTCAGAAAGACGTCAAGCGCCTGTTCTCGTATTCGTCGATCGAGCACATGGGCCTGATGACATTCGCGTTCGGGCTCGGCGGGCCTACCGCGACGTTCGCGGGTCTGCTGCATATGACGGTTCATTCGCTCGTCAAGTCGGCGATCTTCTTCACTGTCGGGCACGCGGCGCAGAAGGCGCACACGCAGGTGATCGACGACATTCGCGGGCTGTTGCGCGTGAGCCCGACGGTCGGGTGGGGCATGATGCTCGGCGCGCTCGCGATCCTCGGGATGCCGCCGTTCGGCGTGTTCGCGAGCGAGTTCCTGATCCTGACGACGGCAATCAGCGAACTGCCGTGGGCGACGCCGTTTCTGCTGCTCGCGCTTGCGGTTGCATTCGCGATCATCTTCGCGCGCGTGCAGCACATGGTGTTCGGCAAGACCACGGCGACGGCGCTCGAGCATCCGCCGGCGCTGCTGCCCGTATTCGTTCACCTGGGCCTGGGTCTGATGCTCGGGCTTTACATTCCGCCTTATCTTGCGACGTGGTATCGGCAGGCGGCGGCGATGCTCGCGGGGTGATGCATGCGAATCGACGAACTCGGGCTTTCTGATGTCGTGCGGCTGTCGATGTTCACCGGCAAGGCGTCGGCTTTTCTGGCGCACGTCGATTCCGCGACGTGGGTTCGCATTGCCGGCACGATTCGAGAGCATGGCGGGCGCCTGATTTCGCTGTGGGGCAAGGAAGCGGCGAGGGGCGCGTTCGTCGTTTCGGCGGCCTATGCGATGGAAGATGGTCTGCTGTGGGCGCAATTGCCCGTCGCGCGAGACGATGACGGCAAAGACGCTGGCTATCCGGACCTGTCCAGCATCTTTGCGTGTGCATCGCGGATGCAGCGCGCGGTCTACGATCTGCTCGGCCTGCGCGCAACGGGCGCGGCCGATACGCGGCCCTGGCTGAACCATGGCAACTGGCCCGCCGATTACTTTCCGCTGCAGAAGCAAGCGTCCGGAAACGAGCGCTTCGAGTCGCAGGAAGCGGACTATCCGTTCGTGCCCGTCGCCGGCGACGGTGTGCATGAAATAGCCGTCGGGCCGATTCACGCGGGCATCATCGAGCCGGGGCACTTTCGCTTTTCGGTCGTCGGAGAGAAGGTGCTGCGGCTGGAGGAGCGGCTGGGCTACGCGCATCGGGGCATCGAGCGGCTATTCGAGCAGACACCCGTGCTGCTCGGTCAGCGCCTCGCTGCGCGCATTGCCGGCGACACGACGGTTGCCTTTTCGTGGGCGTATTGCATGGCCGTCGAACGCGCCTGGAACGTCTTCGTTCCGCCGCGTGCGCAGTGGCTGAGAGCGCTATTGCTCGAACGCGAGCGCGTTGCCAATCACCTGGGCGATCTGGGCGCGCTCGGCAACGATGCCGGGTTCGCATTCGGCCTCGCGCAATTTTCCCGAATGAAGGAAGACTGGCTGCGCCTGAACGATCGCGTGTTCGGTCATCGTTATCTGATGGATCAGATAATCCCGGGTGGTGTCGCGCGTGACGTGACTGCGGATTTCATCGCGGCACTTACGGACCAGTGCGAACGGATCGAAGCCGAAGTCCGCGTGATGCAGCGCATCTACGACGATCAGTCGGGCTTGCAGGATCGCTTTGCAGGCGCGGGCAAGCTCGCCGCGAACGTCGCGATGCATTTCAGCGTGTGCGGCCTCGCGGCACGGGCAAGCGGGCTGCGCATCGATGTGCGCGTCGATCATCCGTATGCGCCGTATCACGAAGTCGAGGCGCAACTCGTCACCGACAACCGGTGCGACGTGGCCGCGCGCGTCGCCGTGCGGTTCAACGAGGTCTACGAGTCGCTGCGGCTGATTTGTGCGTTTCTCGACGCTCTGCCCGATGGCGACATTGCAGAATCAATCGACGCGGGCCAGCCGCCGTCTTGCGGCGTGGGCTGGGTCGAAGGCTGGCGCGGCGATGTGTTCGTCGCGATCGAGACGGGCGAAAACGGGACGATCTCGCGCTGTCATTGCCATGATCCTTCATGGCAGAACTGGCCGGCGCTGGAGCACGCGATCATCGGCAACATCGTTCCCGATTTCCCGTTGATCAACAAGTCGTTCAATCTGAACTACGCGGGACACGATCTCTAATGTGGCAACTTCTCAAGCGGATCGCGCAGACTGATATTCCGTCCCAGCGCATCCCCACCGACAACGATGCGTGGCGAACCGAGCATCAGCAGCTCCACGCGGAAATTCTCGACGTGCTCGGCCGCGCGCTGTGCATTCGCCAGATCGACGCGGGCTCGTGCAACGGATGTGAGCTGGAAATCCATGCGCTGAACAATCCGTACTACAACATCGAAGGTCTCGGCATCAAATTCGTCGCGAGTCCGCGGCATGCGGACATGCTGCTGGTCACGGGGCCGCTGTCGCTGAACATGAAGGAAGCCGTGCGCCGCGCGTGGGAGGCCACGCCGCATCCGAAGCTGGTGGTCGCCGCCGGCGACTGTGCATGCACGGGCGGCATCTTCGGCGGCAGTTACGCGGTATGCGGGCCGCTGTCGAATCTTGTTCCCGTGGACGTCACCGTACCGGGCTGTCCGCCGCCGCCCGCCGATCTGCTTAGAGGCATTCTCACTGCGCTTCGTACGAGAGGGGACACGTCCGCACCGTAAGCGGCGCATTGTCCGTATTCCCAGCCGCGATCAGTCTTTCGCTTTCCACTAACGCACGATCAGCGCAGCCGCGCCTGACACGCGGCCGCCGCGGAGATCGTCGAGCGCGCGGTTCGCTTCGACGAGCGGATAGCGCGTGACTTCGATATCGAGTTGCGTTTCGCCGACGATTTTCATGAACGCCGCGCCATCGGCTCGCGTCAGATTCGCCACCGACACCACGCGACGCTCTCCCCATAGGAACGAATACGGGAACGCGGGGATGTCGCTCATGTGGATGCCGCCGCACACCACGATGCCGCCCTTGACGATGGCCTTCAGCGCTGCCGGCACGAGCGCGCCGATGGGCGCGAAGATCAGCGCGGCGTCGAGCGGATCGGGCGCGGTTTCGTCGCTGCCGCCTGCCCAAACCGCGCCGAGTCTGCGCGCGAGTTGTTGTGCCGTCGTGTCGCCGGGGCGCGTGAACGCGTACACGCTGCGGCCCTGATGACGCGCAACCTGCGCGACGATATGCGCTGCCGCACCGAATCCGTAGATGCCGACGCGCTGCGCGTCGCCCGCCATGCTGAGGGTCCGGTAGCCGATGAGCCCGGCGCAAAGCAGCGGCGCGGCTTGCGCGTCGTCGTAGTTCGCGGGCAGGTGCAGGCAGTAGCGACTATCGGCGACGGCCTGTTCGGCGTAACCGCCGTCGATCGTGTAGCCGGTAAAGGCGGGCGCATCGCAGAGGTTTTCACGGCCGCCCGCGCAGTACGGACAGACGCCGCATGTCTTGCCGAGCCACGGCACGCCGACGCGGTCGCCGATTTCGAACGCGGTTACGTCCGCGCCACGCGCCGCGACTCTGCCGACGATTTCATGGCCCGGAATCACGGGACGTTTCGGCTCGCTCAACTCGCCATCGACGACATGCAGATCTGTTCTGCACACACCGCACGCGTGAACGTCGATCAGCAATTCGCCCGCCGCGAGCGTGCGGTCAGGCAGATCGCGTTCGGCGAGCAGCGGACTCGAACCATCGAAAACCATGGCGCGCATGATCAATCCTCCTCGCTCGGAGCGGGCAATGGCCGCTACCGATTGAATCGCACAGCCGCGTCATGCGGCCCATCGATTCACATGTGCAAGAGGAATGTTAGCGCGCTGTGGCGGCGTGCGTTTGCGTCAATGCGTACCAGAGGCCGCGTTGTCATCCGGCAGCCGTTTTTCGCGCGCTTGTGCCGCGTGCCCAGGCGCGGCGACAAAGCCGAGCCACGGTTGCCACGCGCGCATCCACATCGCCCAGATCGATATCGGGGACATGAGGGGAGACGTGACGGGAGACATGAGGGGAGACATCAGCGAGAAGAGGCTGGGTTGCAAGAACCACTGCGCGGCCGCTTCGACGGTCGGTACGGCCGTGATGTGAATCGCGATGCTTTCCGCGCCCAGATCGGGCAGCTTGCGTCGCGTGATTTCCACGTCGACGGTCGGCAAGTGGGCAGTCAGTTTCGTTTCCATGCTCAACCTCGCATTGATCGGTGAGGCCGCAAGTGCGGGCGTTTGTCGGCGGACAGCTACATTCTCCGATCACCAGTTTATCGAAGGCTCTGCGTGCTGTCCTCTCGCCGCTTCCGCCTCTTTCAGATGCAACGGTGCTGCATGAAAATGGGACCGCACACATCAATAGATTTGCAATCCGAACTAACGATCGTTCTATTCGTTGTCGTCGTGCGCAGCGATGAACATCGCACCGGGAAGAACGACTCGCGCAAGCTTAAGGCGAAGCGCACCGATGTCGCGGATTTGCCGGAAGTCGCTACGCGTATCGCATTGCCGTTTATTGCATTGCGGCAACAACCGCGCACACCGAAAGCCCACGTTACGTGTAAATCGACAAAAACTTCGCACCTTATGCCGGCTTCGACTGTCAAAGGATAAGGCTGTCGGGACACGCGTCCACGTCGGCCGGGCACGCCCGCGCCAACCGGCACAGGATGTGCACGTGAGCTCCTGCACGCATTCAGATCTGAACGAACAAGGAGGGGCGGTCATGACCACGACTGCCAGTTTTCACATCGGGTACACGCAATACCTCGGCCCCGGCGGCGAGCCCGTGCAGTCCTTGCCGGCCTTCGCGCGGGAACCGGCGGCGCTGATCCCGCTCTATCGCGCGATGGTGCTGACGCGCGCATTCGATTCCAAAGCGGTTGCGCTGCAACGCACCGGCAAGCTCGGGACGTTCGCTTCGTCGGTTGGGCAAGAGGCGATCGGCGTCGGTGTCGCGAGCGCGATGCGCGCCGACGACGTCCTGTTCCCGTCCTACCGCGATCACGCCGCGCAATTGCTGCGCGGCGTCACGATGACGGAAAGCCTGCTGTACTGGGGCGGCGACGAGCGCGGCAGCGACTTCAGCGGGCCGCGTCTCGACTTTCCGAACTGTGTGCCCATCGGCACGCAGGTATGTCATGCGGCAGGCGCGGCCTACGCGTTCAAGCTGCGCGGCGAGCCGCGCGTGGCCGTCGCGATCTTCGGCGACGGCAGCACGTCGAAAGGCGACTTCTACGAAGCGATGAACATGGCGGGCATCTGGCAAGCGCCGCTCGTGCTCGTCATCAACAACAACCAGTGGGCGATCTCGGTGCCGCGCGGCATGCAGAGCGCGGCGCAGACGCTCGCGCAGAAGGCGATCGCGGCGGGCATCGACGGCTTGCAGGTCGACGGCAACGACGTGATCGCGATGCATCATGTCGTGCATGCGGCGCTCGATAAGGCGCGGCGCGGCGATGGCCCGACGCTGATCGAAGCGCTCAGCTATCGCCTCGGCGATCACACGACGGCCGACGACGCCACCCGCTATCGCGATTCCGAAGTCATTCGCCAGCAATGGGCGCACGAGCCGCTCGTGCGTCTGCGCACGTATCTGATGCGGATGAACGTCTGGGACAAGGCGCAGGACGAAGCGCTCGGCAAGGCCTGTCATGCGCAAGTCGAAGAGGCTGTCGAAGCGTATCTCGCCGTGCCGCCGCCCGATGTGTCCGCGATGTTCGATCACCTGTACGAGAGCCTGCCTCACGCATTGCGCGAGCAGCTCGAAGCTGCGCAGCGCTTCGCGCCCGTTGCGGCGAATGGGCGGGAGAATGGCCGGGCGAATGGCCAGGCGAATGGCCAGGCGAATGGCCAGGCGAATGGGCAAGGCAACGGTCAGGAGAACGGTCATGGCTGATCTCAACATGATCGATGCGCTCAATCAGGCGATGGCCTACGAGCTCGAACACGATCCCGCCGTCGTGCTGCTCGGCGAAGATATCGGCGTGAACGGCGGCGTGTTTCGCGCGACGGCCGGCTTGCAGGCGCGCTTCGGCGCGCAACGCGTGCTCGATACGCCGCTCGCCGAAACGGGAATTGCAGGCACGGCCATCGGTATGGCGGCGATGGGGCTGCGGCCCGTCGCGGAAATCCAGTTCAGCGGCTTCCTTTATCCGACGATCGATCACGTGCTGAATCACGCGTCGCGCCTGCGGCACCGAACGCGCGGACGTCTCGCGTGTCCGCTCGTGATCCGCGCGCCGTGCGGCGCCGGCATCCATGCGCCCGAGCACCACTCCGAAAGCCCCGAGGCGTTCTTCGCGCACATTCCGGGCTTGCGCGTCGTGACGCCGTCGTCGCCGGCGCGCGCATACGGCCTGTTGCTCGCGTCGATCCGCGATCCCGACCCGGTGATCTTCTTCGAGCCGACGCGCCTCTATCGTCTCTACCGGCAAACGGTCGAAGACACGGGCGAAGCGCTGCCGCTCGATACCTGCTTCACGCTGCGCGACGGCTCCGACGTCACGCTCGTCAGCTGGGGCGGCGCGGTGCAGGACGCACAGGCCGCCGCCGATCTGCTCGCACAGGAAGGCGTGCTGGCCGAGGTGATCGACGTCGCGACGCTCAAGCCGATCGACATGAACACGATTCTCACATCGGTCGCGAAGACGGGCCGCTGCGTGATCGTGCACGAGGGTTCGCGCACGGGCGGCATCGGCGCGGAGATCGCCGCGAACATCGCGGAGCGCGGGCTTTACTCGCTGCTCGCGCCCGTGCAGCGCGTGACCGGCTACGACGTCGTGGTGCCGCTGTACCGGCTCGAAAATCAATACATGCCGGGCGTCGCGCGCATCGTCGCGGCCGTCAGGCAGGCTCTGGAGGCGTCGTGAGGCCATGAAGATCTTCAAACTGCCCGACCTGGGCGAAGGCTTGCAGGAAGCGGAAATCGTCGAGTGGCACGTGAAGAGCGGCGATGACGTCCGCGCGGATCAACCGTTGCTGTCGGTCGAGACGGCGAAGGCGATCGTCGATATTCCGTCGCCGCAATCCGGCCGGATCGCGAAGCTGTTCGGACAGACGGGCGACATCGTGCATCTCGGCGCGCCGCTCGTCGCGTTTGAAGGCGAGGGTGAGGAGGACGCCGATGCGGGCACCGTGGTCGGCCACATGGAGGTCGGCCAGCATGTCGTGCAGGAGTCGCCCGCATCGCTCACGTCGGGTGTGGGTGCAGGCGGCGTGATCAAGGCGATTCCGGCCGCGCGCGCGCTCGCGCGCAAGCTCGACGTCGATCTGTCGATGGTGACGCCGTCCGGACCCGAAGGCGTCATCACGGCGGCAGACGTGCAGCGCGTCGCGAAGATACTCGGCGAGCTCGGACCGCCCGAAGTGCTGCGCGGCGTGCGTCGCGCGATGGCGCACAACATGGCGCGCGCGCAGAGCGAAGTGGCCGCGGCGACCGTGATCGACGATGCCGATATCCACGCATGGCCGCCGCACACCGACGTGACGATCCGGCTGATCCGCGCGCTGGTCGCGGGCTGCCGCGTGGAGCCGGGTCTGAACGCATGGTTCGACGGCCATACGGGGCGGCGTCACGTGCTGGAGAAGATCGATCTCGGCATCGCTGTCGATCTGCCCGACGGGCTCTTCGTCCCCGTGCTGCGCAACGTCGCGCATCGCGACGCCGCCGATCTGCGCGGCGGGCTCGACCGGATGCGCGCCGATATCCGCGCGCGCAAGATTCCGCCCGAAGAGATGCGCGGCAACACGATCACGCTGTCGAACTTCGGGATGATCGCGGGCAAATACGCGGCGCCCGTGGTCGTGCCGCCGACCGTCGCGATCCTCGGCGCGGGGCGCATCCACGAGCAGGTCGTCGCGGCGGACGGCGTGCCCGCCGTGCACCGCATCCTGCCTCTCAGCCTCACGTTCGATCATCGCGTCGTCACGGGCGGCGAGGCGGCGCGCTTTCTCGCGGCCACCATTGCGGACTTGCAGAGCGCGCAATAGCGGTTCGCCGCAAACGTCGAAGCGCTGACAGGCGCGCGTGCCTGCCAGTGCATTTTTTTGTGTTTCGCCAGGGGAGCGAACGTGAGCTTCTTCAGATGTGTCTTGCTGCGTGCATTCGGCCGCCCGCAAGGCGCGCTCGGACGAATCGGCGGCAGGATCATGGCGAACATGAACGCGCCGTGCGCGGCATGGGCGATCGATCTGCTCGACGTTCGCGCAAGCGACCGCGTGATCGAGATCGGCTTTGGACCGGGCGTCGGCATTCAGCTTCTCGCGCAGAAGGCGACAGCGGGCAAGATCGCGGGCGTCGATCCGTCGCCGGAGATGCTCGCGCAGGCCGCCGCGCGCAACACGCAAGCGATCGCGCGCGGACAGGTCGATCTGCGCCAGGGCTCGGCCGAGCGCCTGCCCTTCGACGACGATATATTCGACAAGGCGCTCGCGGTCAACTCGATGCAAGTCTGGCCCGATGCGGCTGCCGGTCTTGCCGAGCTGAGGCGAGTGATGAAGCCGGGTGCAACGCTCGCGCTCGCCTTCACGATCCATTCGGGTCAACAACAAAGCGGCCTTCTCGAACGCGTGACGGGCGCCCGTTTCGCCGACGCAAAACTGACACAGAAGGACGGCGATGCTTTCTGTGTGACCGCCCGAGCGTGACAGCAAGCAGGCTGTAACGGCTTGGCATTCAACGCACCTGAAATGATCGGCGCACCGGCAGCCGTGCATTCGACGCACGCCAGGATTTGTACTCGCTGCAATTTTCTCTGCGCTTCCCTATAAATCAATCAGGACGAACGCCGCGTTCTTCACAACGGCTGAGCCGTGGGAACGCGCGTGCGAGCGTATCGCTCGCATCCCTCATCGTCCATCGCGGCAAACATGCAGCTGAATCTCACGTCGGCTTCGATCCGCCGAAAAACGCATAACGGGTCGATCTCATCCATGCGCGCTCGCGCATGGAGCGCCCGACCCTATCCGTCGCGCCGGCTGACTGGGCTCCTTTTCTTTTCGACTTCATCGGTGTGCTGCATCACACTCGCTTGCCGCCGCGCGCGAAATAATTTCTTCACAGTGCCAGGCATAACGACCGCCATGGAGGTGCGCTGTGCTTCACCCGACCCTATCCCGCAGCGTGTTTTACATCGCCGTGACGACGGCATGTCTCGCCGGCTATTCCTGCACCGACGCATTCGCGGCGACCGCGTCTCCCGCCGCCGCGTCCGCATCCGCGGGGGCCGTCGCGCCAGCGAAAGAGAAGCGGACCGCACCGGCGAACACGTCCATCGACTTTCCGATGATCGTCGAGCGTTATGGGCCGGCTGTCGTGAACATCCGCGCGGTGGTGCAGGACAAGACGGCGGCGGGCGCGGCGCCCGCTTCGGCTACGGCGCCGGCTTCGGGGCCTGGCTCCGAGGCGATCGACGGTGACGATCCACTCTTCGCGTTCTTCAAGCAGACCATGCCGCATTCGCAGGACGGCCAGAGCAGTTCGCCGCGCGCGATCTCGGGTGTCGGCTCGGGTTTTATCGTGAGCCCGAACGGCCTCATTCTGACGACGGCGCATGTCGTCGATCAGTCGGATGACGTGACCGTTCGCCTGACCGACCGGCGCGAGTTCAAGGCGAAGGTGGTGGCCGTCGATACGCAGAGCGACGTCGCCGTGATCCAGATCGACGCGACGAAGCTGCCGACCGTCAAGCTCGGCGACTCGACGCGCGTGCGAGTCGGCGAGCAGGTGCTGACGATCGGCTCGCCCGACAGCTACCAGAACACGGTGACGGCGGGCATCGTCAGCGCGACTTCGCGCACGCTCGCCGATGGCAGCACGTTTCCGTTCTTCCAGACGAACGTTTCGTTGAACCCCGACAATTCCGGCGGCCCCGTGTTCAACCGCGCGGGCGAAGTGGTCGGCATCGACGTGCAGGTATACGGCGATGGCGAACGTTCCCAGAGCCTGACGTTCGCTATCCCGATCAATATGGCGAACAAGGTGCGCGCGCAGTTGCAAAGCCAGGACAAGAACGCGAACGCGCGCGGCAGCCTGGGCATCCAGGTGCAGGACGTCGATCCGGGGCTGGCGGGCGCATTCGGCCTGCCGCGCGCGGCGGGTGCGCTCGTGATCGCCGTCGACCCGGGCAGCCCGGCTGCGGCGAGCAACCTCAAGCCCGGCGACGTGATCGTAAAACTCGCCGACAAGCCCGTCGAACACGCAGCCGATTTCGCCGCGCAGGACGAGGCGCTGCCATTGGGAACGAAAGTCCCGCTGACGCTCATTCGCAATCGCAAGCAGATGACGGTGATGGTCGGCGTCGGCGCATCGGCGCAACAGCCGGATGCTGCCGGGGGCACGGAGGTGAGCACGAGCATGAGCGGTGCAGGTCCGCTGGATCATCTCGGCCTCACGATGCATCCCCTCACGGATGACGAGCGGCGCACCACGGGCCTCGCCGAAGGTCTGATGGTCGAGAACGTGTCGGGGACGGCGGGCAGCGCCGGCATCAAGCCCGGCGATGTCGTGCTGTCGCTCAACGGCACGCTGGTCGCATCGCAGGATGAACTCGCGTCGCTCGCGGCGAAGGCGGGCAAGAAGGCCGCGTTGCTGATCCAGCGCAATCACGCGCGCAGCTTCGTGACCGTCGATCTCAAGTGAAGCGCGAAGCAGGACGGGCGATCGGCACACGATGCCCGCTCTGCACACCGACTAAAAGCGCAAGACGGGCGGCTGTTCCCGTTCATCTCACTGCCGGCGCGCCCACGTAAGCTGGATAACACCTCGCGCTCGCGGTTTGCGTTAGAGTGATGCGCGCATTGCCGTTCACATCGGCGCAATGCGCGAATCCAGACTTCACGCCCGTCGGCGACCTTTATGGAAAGTGAAAGCACGTCGCGTCGACAGACGCGCGCAGGCAACGCATTCGAAGTGCTATGGGTCTTCCTGCAAATGGGCTGCACCTGCTTCGGCGGGCCGATTGCGCACCTTGGATATTTCCGCCGCGAGTTCGTCGAGCGCCGCCGCTGGCTCGACGATAAGACATACTCCGATCTCATTGCGCTGTGCCAGTTCCTGCCCGGACCGGCGAGCAGCCAGGTCGGCTTTTCGATTGGCTTGCTGCGCGCCGGATGGTGGGGCGGGCTCGCGGCGTGGCTGGGCTTCACGCTGCCTTCGGCAGTCTTGCTGACGGGTTACGCGAGCCTTGCACGACTGCTCGACAACACGCTCGGCAAAGGACTCGTTCATGGGCTGAAGCTGGTCGCCGTGGCCGTCGTCGCGCAGGCGATCTGGGACATGGCGCGCCGCCTGTGTCCCGATCGTGCGCGCGCCGCGATTGCGCTTGCCGCGCTCGCGCTGCTGAGCGTGCTCGATACGGTGTACGCGCAGCTCATCGTGATCGGCGGCGGCGCGTTGCTCGGCATCGTCGTGTGGCGAATGTCGGTGGCATCGTCGGCATCGGTGGCATCGTCGGCACCCGTTGCAGGCAGCGCTTCCGCCGACGCGCACGCCTTCGCCTTGCCGCGCGCCGCAAGCGGCATTGCGCTCGTGCTGTTCTGCGTTCTGCTCGCAGGCTTGCCCGCACTGGAAGCGCTTCTGCCTGCCACGTGGACGATCAGGATCTTCGATGTGTTCTATCGTTCGGGCGCGCTCGTGTTCGGCGGCGGCCATGTCGTGCTGCCGCTGCTGCAACAGGCGACGGTCGCAAGCGGATGGATTTCTGCGAATGATTTTCTCGCGGGCTACGGCGCGGCGCAGGCCGTTCCGGGACCGCTCTTCACGTTCGCGTCGTACCTCGGCTGGATGATGAGCCCTTCATCCGCGCACTGGCTCGGCGCGCTCTGCGCAACCGTCGGCATCTTTCTGCCGGGACTGCTGCTCGTCATCGCCGTGTTGCCGCACTGGCAGGCATTGAGAACGCGTCCGTCCGTTGCCGCATTGCTTGCGGGCGCGAATGCCGCCGTCGTCGGTCTGCTGGCGAGCGCGTTTTATGCGCCTGTGTGGACGAGCGCCGTATTGTCGGCAACCGATTTCGCCGTCGCAGTCGTGTCGCTGTTCCTGCTCACGTGCTGGAACGTGCGGCCTTTGCTCGTCGTGCTGTTGTGCGCGGGTGCGGGAATCGTCGAGACGTTCGTGCGTTGAAGCACTGAAACCCGATCGGCAGCGAGACGCATTGTCTTGCGTCGCCTATAACGGTTAGCGACGCGCACGCTTTCATTCGCCACGACACTATATTCATACGATAAAGACGGCTGCAAGCAGTGCGTACGGACTCTGGACCATCCGGAAAGCACGTCACGCGCATGCTGATTCTTTTCATCGCTCCCGCAGGTCTGTTTCGCGATGGCGTCGCGCGTCTGCTCGGCGACCTGGCCGAGTGCGTGCAAGTGAAATGCGCGGACTTCGCCTCGAACATACTCGACGATGAACGGCTCGCCGACCTCGTCGTGCTCGACGGCGACAGCGTGCCCGACGCGCTCAGCGTGGCCCACGCGTCGCAGCGGCTGCAGACGGGACTGCCCGTGCTCGTGCTGTTGACGGCCGTCGATCCGCAGACCGTCGAGGAATTCGTCGCGGCAGGCGTCGCGGGCCATCTCGACAAATCGGAATCGGGCGAGGCGCTGCTGGATGCGCTGCGTCTTCTGCTCGCGGGCAGCCGGTATCCCGCTTCGACGCCGCTCGTGCCGGATGAAGCAGCGCTGCGTGCAACTGAGAACGATGTGCACGCATCCGATGCGCTCGCCGACGAAATCAAGGAGCACGTGTTGACGCCGCGCCAGATCCAGGTGCTTGCGCTGGCGGCGCGCGGCGAAACGAACAAGTCGATCGCGAAGCAGTTGAACATCACGGAGGGCACCGTCAAGGTGCATCTGTACACCGTGTACAAGGCGCTGAAGGTCGGCAGCCGCGGGCAGGCGAGCGTGGCGGCCGCGCGGCTGCGGCAGATCGGCGATGCGCAGTTGCATCGCGCGCTCGATGGCCAGCTTTCCGTCGGCAGGCTGCTCGCGTTCACGACGCCCACGCGCTTCAAGTCCGGCGAAGTGCTCTTTCACAAGAACGATCCCAGCGATGCGCTGTACTACGTCGTGCGCGGCACCGTGAGTCTCGCGGAGATCAATATCGAAGTGGGGCGCGGCGCGATACTCGGCGAGATCGGACTCTTCTCGCCCGACCATCGGCGTACCTGCACCGCGCGCTGCGTCAGCGATTGCGAACTGCTGATGGTATCGGCCACTGACGCGATGCGCCTCTACTATCAGGACCCCGAGTTCGCGACGTATCTGATCCACCTGATCACGCGGCGACTCGAAGCGGACAAGCTGCGCTCGAAAAGCTAGTTTCGTTTGCAGCGGTTTATTTACATACGCGCTATCAATCGCTGTGCCCTCGTTCCCATCAACGAATGACGCACGTGCGTTGCAAGAAAAAAGGCCGTTTTAAACGGTATTTTTTGATCTATAACACATAGCAATCGCACGTCGATCCGAGGTGTCGGGCGCGCATTCCACAGCGCCCGGCAAGACAGGCGAACCATCCGTTTGTTCGATCAACTCTGCGCAGCGCCATATGGCGCGTGTGCCGCAATTGCATTGCGAGACATTCGCAGAGTTGCCTCATCGCGATGCAACGGATCGTGAGCCGGTAGCAGGTGCTCTTCAAAAAGGCTTGAAGAAGGTGATCACAGATTCTTCCTGCCCATCCGACGGATTGGCGCGCGTCGTCCGCACGGTTCTGTTCATGGACCTCGTGGAATCGTGCCGGCTGATCCAGGACAACGAAGTGGAAGCAGCGGGACGGTGGCGCAAGTTCAAGGCACACATCGAGAACGACATCGTACCCGCGCATCGCGGACGGCTGATCAGAACGGAAGGCGACGGACTGATGGTCACGTTCGTCGAGCTGCGCGACGGGCTCGCGGCGACCTTCGAGATCCAGCACGCGTCGGGCGAAGTCAACACGGGGCTGCCGCCGCAGCAGCACATGTTGTTGCGCATGTGCCTGCACGTCACCGAGCTATACGAAGACGAGCGCGACGTCTATGGCCGCGGCGTCAATCTCGCGGCGCGGCTCTATACGCTCGCGGGGCCTGGCGAGATCGTCGTTTCGGCGCAGGTGCGGGATCAGCTGACACCCGATCTCGATGCCGACATCGAAGATCTGGGCGAATGTCACGTCAAGCATTTCGATCAGCCCGTGCGCGCGTATCGGATCGGCCCGCCTGGTCCGCGTCCCGTGATCGAACGCGGGACCGCATTCCTGCCCGAGCTGCGGCCGACGATCGCCGTGATTCCTTTCGCGTCGCGCGGCAGCGAGGCGGGGCAACAGGTGCTCGGCGAAGTGATGGCGGACGAGATCATCTCGTCGCTGTCGCGCACGGCCGAACTGCAAGTGATCTCGCGTCTGTCGACGACGGCGTTTCGCGAGCGCGATGCGACGCTCGACGAAATCAGTGCGTTTCTCGGCGCGCGTTACGTGCTGTCGGGCGCGTATCGGACGTCGGGCGATCAGGTCGTGCTGGTCGCCGAACTCGCGGAAGCGAAGTCGCGCCACATTCTGTGGACGGCGAGCATCAAAGGGCGCGCGACGCACATCATGCTCGGCGAAGACGAAATGATCGATCGCATCGTCGCCGAAACGAGCGGCGCGATCATCGACCGCGAGTTGCAGCGCGCGCGCTCGCAGGCGCTGCCGACGCTCGAAAGCTCGACGCTGCTGATGAGCGCGATCGTGCTGATGCATCGCGGCGTCTCGCATGATTTCAATCGTGCGCGCGACATGCTCGAAGCGCTGATCGAGCGTGCACGCAGACAGGCCTTGCCGCATGCGTGGCTCGGGAAATGGCACGTACTGCGTTTCAATCGAGGCTGGACCAACGATCGCGCCGCCGAGGCGCAGGCCGCGCTTGGCTGCACGCGCCGCGCACTCGACGCCGATCCCGAATGCTCGCTCGCGATGACGATCGACGGCTTCGTGCATACGAACCTCCTCAAGCAGCTCGACGTCGGACAGCAGCGCTACGAAAGCGCGCTCGCGGTCAATCCAAACGATTCGCTTGCGTGGCTGCTCAAAGGCACGCTGCTCGCATTCGAAGGCGAAGGCGATGAAGCCGTCGACGCGACCGAGCGCGCGCTGCGCCTGTCGCCGCTCGATCCGTTGCGCTACTTCTACGAATCACTGGGCGCGACGGCGGCGCTGTCGGCCGGGCGCTATGAGCGCGCCGTCGAACTCGCGCAGCGCTCGTTGCGCGTGAATCGCACCCATACATCGACATTGCGCGCGCTGGCGATTGCGCAATCGCTGCTCGGCGATGTCTATGCCGCGAGGCTGACGCTCAACGAAGTACTCGCGATCGAGCCGACGCTGACGGTCACGAGCTATCTCGAACGCTCGCCGAGCGGCGCGTACAAGACCGGGAAGATATGGTCGGAAGCATTGCGGCAGGCAGGCTTGCCTGCGTAAAAGAAGGTTTGAATGCGGTGCAGGATTCCTGACAGAGGAGGCCTATCGTGAGCGGACTTGGCGGTGCAGGAGGAGCAGGGGGAGCGGGTGGCGCAGGTGGTGCGGGCGGCGCAGGCGGAGCGGGTGGCGCAGGCGGTGCGGGCGGTGCAGGCGTGCCTTCGGGCGGCGGCGGCGCGGGCGGCGTCTACGATGTGGGCGGCGGGTCGGCGGATGGGCCGCTTCTTGCCGGCGCGCTGATCGGGCATCGCGATGGCATTGTCGGCAGCTGGCATCCGCCGGAACGCGTCACGGTCGATTTCGACAAGCAGAACTTCTGTGCAATCGACGACTACCGTCAGCTATGGCGATGGGAGCCGTGGGTGCGCGCGACGGTGTTCGATTTCGAGCTGCTGTCGAACCTGCACTTCTGGATACAGAACGAAGGGAGCAAGACGCTCGCGTATCCGCAGCTCTCGCACCGGCCGGCGAGGGGCGGCACCGGAATCGATATCGTGAGCCTGCATCGTCCGGATAAGGACGTGTTCGCGAAGCAGGCCGAATGGCTCGACTTCTATGCGGACCTTCGCGAAGATCGCTCAGCGGAAATTCTCTGCCAGATGGGGCCGCAACTGGCCTTCTGGAGCATGCTGATCTATCTGCATCCGAGCCGCACGCCGAAGACGATCGAACTGCTCGATACCGCAGTGCGCCTCGCGATTTACGCCGAAATCCGCTTCAAGCATGCAATCGCGGCGCCACGAGCGGTGGAGTACTCGCAACAGGTGCAGCCGATGATCCAGACGCCGGGGCACGGTTCGCTGCCGAGCGGCCACTCGACCCAGGCGTTCATCATCGCCGTCGTGCTGTGCGCGCTGTTCAAGCAGGGCCGCCATACCGTCTACTACCAGCAGGCGATGCGCCAGGCGTATCGCGTCGCCGTCAACCGAACGGTGGCGGGCGTTCATTTCCCCATCGACAGCATTGCGGGTCATGTGCTCGGCATCGCGCTCGGCGAGTACTTCGTCGCGCGCTGCATGCGCAACCTGAGGAAGCCGAGAGGAAGTGCGAAGCGCGATCCTCTCGCAGACGGCAAGATCACGTCGCGCGAGTTCAAGGGGCATGTGCTGTCGGCGAAGAACCCTGACGGCAATCCCGACTTCGATTATCACGAGCCGCTGAGCGACGACGATGTCGATGCATACGCAAAGGCGCACAAGATATCGAAGGCGACCGTGCTGGCGAAGTTTCCGTTTCTCGGCTGGAAGAAGCCGGGCGCGCAATCCGTCGACGGTTCGAACATTCTGTCGTGGCTGTGGAGCCAGGCTGAGAGCGAGTGGAACGGCAACGCCCTCGCGAACACGATGTTCTAGCGTCTTCATCCTGTTCGAGCGAGGTGGGCGATGACCTGGCAATCGTTGACGGGCAAGACGGGCGCGTGGAGCGGTCTGGACTGGACGGGGCGCGCGAACGGCACGGCGCGGGCCGACCCGTATCTGGCATGGGCCGATGCGACGCTGTTCGCCGATCTGGGCGGACCGCCTGCGGGCTGGGTGCGCGTCATCATCGAGCTCGAAGAGCTTGGGCCGGATGGCTCGCCGTTGACGGCGCAGTCGTTCGCGGAGAGTCTCGAAAGCACGCACGCGGGGTGGAAAGCGTGGCTACGTGTGTCGTCGCTCTATCGCTATCCGCCGCGCGATCTCGAGCACACGCACTTTCTGACGGCCTCCATCACGAAAGTGTTCTTTGCGAAACTCGATACGACGTTAAAGGGCTTCGTGAAGCGCTTCGAACTCGGCATGCCGATCGTGCCCGACGATCAGCCTGCTGGCGCATCGCAGGCCACGACGGCGCTCGCAACGGGCACGGGCCCGCAGTTCGCTGCCGCTTCCCAGGCAAAGACAGGCGCAGCGGGCGCGAAGCGCGAGCGCATCGTGTTCCTCGGCGTGATGGACGACGGCCTCGCATTCGCGCACGAACGCTTTCGTTCTTCCGGCGATCCGTCGGCCACGCGGATCGAATACTTCTGGAATCAGGACGACACGCCCGGCACGCCGCCTGGTCTGCACTATGGACGGGAACTTTCGAAGGCCGGCATCGACGATATGCTCGCGCGTTACACGCAAGGCGGATTGATCGACGAAGACGCCGCGTATCGGGAGGCAGGCTATATCGGCGTGCGCAGGCGCTGGGCGCACGGAACGGAAGCGCTGGACCTCGCAGGCGGCGTGCGGCCCGGCGATCTGCATGCGGCTTTCCTGCAGCGGCAGGGCGACGAAAGGAAGGCGCTGGAGAAAGTGCGTCTGATCGGCGTGCAGTTCAGGACGCCTGGACGGACCGTGCGCGATACGTCGGGACTCTGGTTCGCCACTCAGGCGCTCGATGCGATGCGCTACATCTTGCGCCGCGCCGACGATCTCGCGCGAAGCCACGGCCACGACTACTGCGTGGTGCTCAATCTGAGCTACGGCTATATGGCGGGACCGCATGACGGCAGCTCGATCATCGAACGGGCCATCGACGAGCTGATCGCTCAGCATCGCGATCTGTCCGTCGTCGTGCCCGCTGGGAA
This sequence comes from Paraburkholderia diazotrophica, assembly GCF_900108945.1. Taxonomy (GTDB): domain Bacteria; phylum Pseudomonadota; class Gammaproteobacteria; order Burkholderiales; family Burkholderiaceae; genus Paraburkholderia; species Paraburkholderia diazotrophica. The sequence goes on from NZ_FNYE01000024.1 coordinate 27,053, forward strand.
CAGCAACCTGCTGCGCTGTCATGCGAATATCGAGCTTGCGCATGGCGAATCGAAGAGCCTCACATGGCGTGTGTTGCCCGATTGCGCGACGCCCAGTTTTCTGGAGATCTGGTTGCCCGAGCACGCCGATCCGTCGAAGGTCAAAATTCAGGTGTGCCCGCCGACGGGCGATAAAAGCCCTGCCATGTCGGTGAAAAATTTGTACGCGTGGCAACCGGGCAGCAATGTGCTGTGCGCATCCGTGTATCTGGACCGCGTCGCGACGGGCGACAACAGGATGATCCTGATCGCGCTCGCGCCCACGATCACGCGCGATCCGTCGCGCGATGCAACGCCGGCAGGCAACTGGAGCGTGACTGTATCGAACACGGCGCGTCGCGGCGACGCGCTGAACATACACGCGTGGGTACAGCGCAACGAAACGGCGTTCGGCTTTCCGATGCGCGGACGCCAGTCGCGCTTCGACGATCCGCTCTACAAGCGCTTCATCTCGGGTTCGCATGTGAGGGACTTCGATGAACGCAACATGGACTCGTGGATAAGGCGCGGCAGCACATTGAGTTCGATCGCGACGGGTGACTATACCGTCGTGGTCGGCGCTTATCGGCGTACGGACGGCAAGGCGGCGCTCTATTCATCGACGGGACCTTCATTGCGCACGAAGCAGAGGAACGGACCCGACGCGACTGCCGTCGGCGAGGACTCGCCCGCTTGCATCGGCGTGCTCGGCGCCAGCACGCGCAGCGGAAGTCTCGCCGCTATCACGGGGACGAGCGCGGCCGCGCCGCAGGTGTCGCGTCTATTCGCGCAAGCGAAGGTGACGGGCGATGCCGTGGTCATCACGCCGATGACGGCAGCGAAGAAGGCATCGAAGAATGTGTCGCAGAAAACAGCGAAGATCGCGCCGACGACGATGAATCCGCTCGCAAGCCGCAAGTGGATCGAACAGAAAGCGGCCGATGAAGACCAGCCGGGCGCATCGCCGCATGAACTTGTCCACGCCTGTCCTGCCACGGCGCGCCCGCCCGCCGTGCCCGTCGGAGAGCATGCGTGGCTGCCGAAATTGCCAGCGGAGCGGGGCGGCGCGGGGCGCTTTCAGTCACGCCGGTCGAAGAAACGCGGCATCGATCCGTAACGCGAATATGCAACGGGGCCTGTCTGCGCTGACAGGCCCCGCTTCGTGCCGGGCTTTCAAACAGCATGCAACCGCTTCGCTTAGTTGCCGCCCTTGAAGAGTTCGTTCAGACGCGCGGCTTCACCACTCTTTTGCGAGCGTACGAGATCCTGATAGACCTCGCTGCGCGTCTTTCCATGCGAGATGGTCGCGCCGCCCGACATCGACGTTGCCGACATGCCGGGGCCTTCCGAGTTGACGACGGTTTCCGGCGTCGTGGTTGCCGTGTTGGTAGCGCTTTCCTGTGCATACGCTTGCGACACTGACAGGCAGAGCACGCTGCCGCAGAGGATGAGCATCGTCTTCATTTGAGTCTCCTTCGAACAATTGCAGCGCATTACGCGGTTGCGCCGGACCGAGACAAAAGCGTGGGTCGCATTGGAAGAAAGCGGACAGCCACGCCGACTTTAGACGTGCACAACCATCAGAATCTGTAGCAAGACAGGATTGAATTCGTTGACACGTAGTCAGCCTCGCGAAAGCTCGGCCATGCGAAAGATGACTGTGCGGCCACGCGGCTTGAACCCAGTATGGTTTTCGCGGGCGCCTGGGCCTATATGACTTTGGTGGTAAGCGGGAATATAAAGTGTGCGTGCTTCAACTACTTCCACGCGTAACGCAAGCCGACCCACACGCCGCGCGGCGCGCCGATTCCGAGAAACTGCTCGTTGGTGACATTGTTCGGATCAAATGTATGGTTCGGCCCATTGAAGAAGTTCTCGCCGAGAATCGCAAAGTTCGCATAGTGCTTGTTCAGCAGATTCCTGACGGTCGCGAATACCTGTAGCTGCTTCGTCACGTTGTACGTCGTATCGAGATCGATCAGGAAGTAGCCCGCCACTGTGCCGTTCACATCCTGATTATTCTCGTCGCCGCGCGCGAAGATACTGCCGCGATACGTGAGGTTCGCGCCGATGTTCCACATCGCGATCGGTGTGTAGTCGACGCGCAGCTTCACGGTATTGGCGGGAATGCCCGGAATGCGGTCGCCCGGCTTCACGGTGATGTTGCCGTTCGCGTCGGCGCTCGAATTGCTCGCGCTGCTCTCCGTCCATGTCGATTGATACGTCGCGTCCACATAGCTATAGCTCGCGCTCACGCCGACGGGGCCGTACTTCGTGCGCGCCGCGAGCTCGATGCCTTGACGGCGCGTCTTGCCGACGTTCTGAAAGAAGCCGAGCGTGGTCGACGCGCCATTGCTGCTGACGAACTGGATGTCGTCGTCGAGCGTCGTGCGATAGAGCGCCGCACTCCATGTCGTATTGCCGCCGAGCCTTCCGCGCGCGCCGATTTCAAACGTCTTCGAGATCACGGGTTTCAGAGCCGGGTCGGCGATGAAGTCGTTCGGCAGCGAGCATGGCGCGTTCGCGTCCGCGCACGCGAGTTCGATCGACGTCGGCGAGCGCATGCCTTCGTTGTAGGTCGCATAGGCGGTGAAGTTGTCGGTCGGATTCCAGTTGACGCCGACGGCGGGATTGAACCGCGAGAACACATGGCGGCCATCGAGCAGCGGCTGCTGGCCGCTCTCGTCGCCGATCGTCGTGCGCGACCAGTTATAGCGGCCCGCAAGCGTCATCGACCATTGCTCGTTGAACGAAAACGTGTCGTTGAAATAGAGGCCGTATGTTTCGTTGCGCGTCTTCGCATCGGTGGTCGGCACGAATGGACCCGTGCCGATCGTCGCGCGCGTGTCGGTGAAGACCGCGTCTTGCGACGACTGGGTGAAATGCGAGTTCGCCAGATCGGCGGCCACGCCGAGCACCAGCTCATTGCGTTTGCCGAAGAGCTGTTGCAGCAGCGACAGTTGCAGGCTGCCGCCATAGCTTTCGGTGAAGATCGTCGATTGCAGGTTAATCGCGGGCGGCACATCGTCGGGACCGCCGGGATCGAAGTCGTCGTTGACGTTGCTGCTCACGTTCTCGTTGCGGTAGTGGCGATAGTAGAGATTGCCGCTCAACTGGATATGGGGCGTGAAGTAATGCTCGCCCGCGATTGTCAGATAGCCGACCTCGTTCCTGTTCTGATCCGGAAACGTGTAAGCCTGCGAACGGTTGTCGAGGAACGAGCGCGGGATCGTCTGCGAGCCGTCGAGCGTGTTGTCCGCAGCGCCCGCGGAGATCGACAGCGTGTTGTCGGCATCGTGATAACGCAGCTTGCCGAATGCCTGGCGCAGACGGCTGCCGTTGTGATCGGCCCAGCCGTCGTCGTTGATTGCGTTCGCCGTGAAGTAGTAGTCGAGGTTGCTGCCGATCATTCCGCCTTGCTGGATCTGCGCGCTCTTGCGTCCCCACGAGCCGCCGCTGATCTCGGCCTCGCCGCCCGGCGACGTGCTGCCGTTCTTCGTCGTGATCGCGATTGCGCCGCCGAGCGTGTTGAGGCCGAAGGTCGGATTCGAGCCGGGAATAAGCTGGATCGTTTCGATTGCGGCTTGCGGTATCAGGTCCCAGTTGACGACGTCGCCGAATGGCTCGTTGACGCGCACGCCGTCGAGAAACACGGACAGTCCCTGCGGCGTGCCGACCAGCGGCGAAGCCGTGAAGCCGCGATAGTTGATGTCGACCTGCGACGGGTTGCCTTGTGCATCGTTGATATCGACGCTCTGCAGATTGCTCGCGAAGTAGTCGGTGAGCGTGTTCGGATGCTGCCCGGCAATCTCGCGGCCACGGATGGTCTGCACGTTCGCGGGCACGAGCTCGATGGCCGTGCCGATGCCGACGAGCGGCGTCGTGCCGATCACGAGTATCGACGGCTGTACGGTTTCCTGCGGAGGGTTCTGGTTTTGCGCGACATCTTGCGAAACGCTTTGCGATTCGTTTTGTGCCGTGTTTTGTGGTGCTTCGTGCGTTGTCGCTTGCTGCACGCTGATGGGTGTTGTCGCTTCCTGCGACCATGCGCCCGCGCTGAGACTCGCCAGCGCGCCGCCGACTACGAGCTGAATCGTGCCGTTGCGCGGATGCCGGCGCGCGCGCCGCGACGTGCGCCGCGTATGTTTCATGGTTGTCGTCTCCAGCGGGTTGTTCTAGCGTTGTCGGCGGCGACCGATCGTTGGGGCTACGCATGAATGGCTGTCTGCAGCTTGTAGGCTGCTGCATACCTTGACCACCGACCGATGCAGCGTCGCATATGAAGGGTGTGTATCGCCCGGGAAGCTTTCCCGATTCTTTCGGGAAGCCTTCCCTGACGCATCCAGGAAGCGAAAGGCGCCCGTCGGATGAGTAGAATGAGTCACTGCTTCCATCGATACGCTCATGCCCGAAGCTCTCTCTCCAGTGAATGCGAACCCGGCGCCGGACCCGCGGCAAGCAGCAGGCAGCCGGGCCGATGCGGCGAGCGCAACGCAAGCGCCCGCCGCGCAACAGCGCGCGACGCCGTCGCGCGAGGCGGAGGGTCACGCGAAAGGTCACGCGCAACGTCACGTAAAAGGCCACGACCGCGCAAAAGAATCACGCTCGGCCGCATGGATCGAATTCGTGTGCGTCGTGATGCTGGCGGCGATCGTCTGGGCGTTGTGCGCGACGTTCGATGTCAGCGAGCTTACGTATCACTGGAGCCGCAATAGCGAGCGCTATCAGCTCGACGAACTGCCCGTGACGATGTTCGTGCTCGCCGCGGGCTGCGCATGGTTCGCGTGGCGGCGCTATCGTGAATCACAGAGGGAATTGCTGCGCAGGCGCGCAGCGGAGGAGAAGGCCGAGCGGTTGCTCGCCGACAACCGGCGCCTTGCGAGCGAGGGCATCGAAGCGCAGGAAGCGGAGCGCCGTCATCTCGCGCGTGAACTGCACGACGAACTGGGTCAGTACCTGAACGCGATCGCGCTCGATGCCGCGCGGATTCGCGATCTGTCGGCGGATGGCGATGAGATTCATCGCGCGTCGCTTGCCGTGATGCAAAGCGCGAGCTTCGTCTACCGGCAGATCGGCGGAATGATCCGCAAGCTGCGGCCCATCGGCCTCGATGAACTCGGCTTGCCGAGCGCACTGGAGCATTGCGTCGAAGGCTGGCGCGAACGCCTGCCCGATGCGTCGTTCAAGCTCACCATCGACGGCGACTTCGACGGCTTCACCGACGCGCTCAACATCACGCTCTACCGCTTCGTGCAGGAAGCGCTGACGAACGTGTCGAAGTTCGCGCGCGAGTCGAACGTCGAGATCTATCTGGTGAGAGCGCCGCTTGACGGCGAGCGCGGCGGCGAGGTCGTCGTGACGGTCGCCGACGACGGCCCCGGCGCCGATCTGTCGAAGCCTCGGGCGGGGCTAGGTCTCGTCGGCATGCGCGAGCGTGTCGAGGCGCTCGGCGGCGAGTTCCATGTCGCGAGCGAGCCGGGACGAGGCTTTCTGCTATGCGCGCGCGTGCCGCCTCATGTCGGGCTGCCCGAGCCCAGCGTTCCGAGTGTACCCATCGAACCCGACGAGCCGAAGAGTTCGTGAGGCGCAGCCAGTTCGGAGAACTGTAGCCCGAGACGCTGCGCGATCTGCACGAGCTGCACGCCATTGTTCGCGCCGAACTTCTGCCGGATCGCCGACTGATGATTCGCAATCGTCTTCTGGCTCAGGCCGAGCCGCTCGGCGATCACGGGCAGCGTATAGCCCTGCACGAGCAGACGCAGCACTTCGAACTCGCGCGCGGACAGCTGGCGTCCGGGCGGTCCTTCGTTGAACATCGTCCGCAATGCGAGCGCGTGGGAGACGTCCGCGCTCAGATAGCGCACGCGCCGCGCGACGGCGCGCACCGCTTCGACGAGCACATCGGGGGCGCTCGCCTTCGTCACATAGCCGCTCGCGCCCGCATCGAACGCGCGGCGCACGAAGAGCGCCTCTTCGTGCACGCTGAAGATCAGCACACGCGCATCGGGCTCGCGCGCGAGCATCCGGCGCATTGCTTCGATGCCGCTTGCGCCCGGCATCGCAAGATCCATCACGACGACATCCGGCTGCAACGCGCAGAAGCGCTGATAAGCCTGCATCGCGTCGGCCGCTTCGCCCGCGACGCGCACATCGGGGCTCAGTTCTAGCAGACGTCGATAGCCTTCGCGCACGACGGCATGATCGTCGACGAGAAGCACGGAGATGGCGGACGTCGTCATGATCGCGTTTTCTCTTTTGGGGGCGTCGCTGTCGTTGTCGTTCCCGTTCCCGTTGCCGCACGCGTGCCGCCATGTGCGCCGCTTTCCGAACCGCCGGCGAACCGCCGCGAGTTCGCGTCGTTGCGGAACATGACGGGCTGTTCGTCGGGTGCAAGCGCCGCGCCGCGCCGGGCCGCGTCGCGCACGACGTTCACGACGTGCTCGTGATGCTCCGACTTGTCGCAGACGGGATCGGCATTGGCGGCGTCGTGTGTCAGCAGATACGCCTGGCAGCGGCAGCCGCCGAGGTCTTTTTCTTTTTCGTCGCAACTGCGGCACGGCTCCTTCATCCACTCGAAGCCGCGAAAGCGGTTGAACGCGTCGCTCGCGTACCAGATGTCGGCGAGCGGCATCTCCTTCACGTTCGGAAACGTGAGGCCCGGGAGCGAGCGCGCCGAATGACAGGGCAGCGCGGCGCCATCGGGCGCGACGCCGAGGAACACCGAGCCCCAGCCGTTCATGCAGCGCTTGGGCCGCGTTTCGAAGTAGTCGGGCACGACGAAGAAGATCTTGCAGCGGTTGCCGATCTCCTTGCGATACCGTTCGACCACGGCTTCTGCTTCGCGCAGCTGCTCGGCCGTCGGCATCAGCTGCGCGCGGTTCGCGTGCGCCCAGCCGTAGTACTGCGTGTTCGCAAGCTCCAGATATTCGGCGCCCATCGCGAGCGCCATGTCGATGATCTTGTCGACGTGCGGCAGGTTATAGCGATGCAGCACGCAGTTGAGCACCATCGGAAAGCCGTGCGCCTTGATCGAACGCGCGACGCGGTTCTTCAGGTCGAACGTGCGCGTGCTGCTCAGAAAGTCGTTCAGCTCCTGGGTCGAATCCTGAAACGACAACTGGATGTGATCGAGTCCGTTCGCCTTCAGCACGTCGAGCCGCGCATCCGTCAGTCCGACGCCCGATGTGATCAGGTTCGTATAGAAGCCGAGCTTGTGCGCTTCGGCGACGAGTTCTTCGAGATCGTCGCGCATCAGCGGCTCGCCGCCTGAAAAGCCGAGTTGCGCGGCACCGAGCTTGCGCGCCTCGCGCAATACGCCGATCCATTGCGCGGTGCTCAGCTCGTCGCGATGATGGGTGTAGTCGACCGGGTTGTAGCAGAACGCGCAATGCAGCGGACAGCGGTACGTCAGTTCCGCCAGCAGCCACAACGGCGGGCCGACATCGCCGCGCTCCGGCTGCTGCGCGTGCTCCCGTTCCGCAATCGCGAGATCGCTCATGCTGTTACTCCAGCCAGCCACGCGAGCGCGCGTGGTCGACGAATGCCTCGACTTCGGGCGCGAGGCCCGTCGCGTTGAACGCCTGTTCGAGTTCGGCGACGAGCGTCGGTATGTCGCGCGTGCCGTCACAGCGCAACAGGATTTGCGCGGCGCTCTGGTTCAGCTTCACCATGCCCTCGGGATACAGCAGCACATGCGCATCCTGTGCCGGTTCCCATTGCAGACGGAACAGGCTGCTGAGCTTCGGGCCGCGCTTTTCACTGTTTTGCGCGGCATTTTCATTCGTGGGCGTGTTCATGCGGGGAAAGCCTTTTCGATTGCGTCGAGCATGGTCCACAGAATGTCGAGCTTGAACTGCAGGATGTCGAGCGCGCGTTCCTGCTGCTCGCGCGTGCGGAAGTGATCGAGCGTGACGGCGAGGCCATGTTCGACATCGCGCTGCGCAAGCGAGATGCGCGAGCGGAAATACGCAAGTCCTTCGGGCTTGATCCACGGATAGTGTTCGGGCCACGTGGCGAGCCTGTCCTTATGAATTTGCGGCGCGAAGATCTCCGTCAGCGACGAGCACACGGCTTCCTGCCACGGCGCACGGCGCGCGAAATTCACATACGCGTCGACGGCGAAGCGCACGCCCGGCACCACGTGTTCGAGCGACCACAATTCGTCGCGCGACAGGCCGACGGCATCGCCCAGGCGCGCCCATGTTTCGATGCCGCCTTCGTCGTCGCCATAGCCGTCGTGATCGAGAATGCGCAGCACCCAGCGGCGGCGCGTCGCGCGGTCGGGGCAATTGGAGAGAATCGCGGCATCCTTCAGCGGAATATTGATCTGATAATAGAAGCGGTTCGCGACCCAGCCGCGAATCTGCTCACGTGAGCATCCGCCGCTGTTCATCTTCACGTTGAACGGGTGATGAATGTGATACGCCTGACCCTTCGCGCGCAACTGCGCTTCGAATTCTTCGCCGGTCCATGCGGGGCCGGCATCGCTCTTGAGAGTCATCGATCGAATCTCCGTTTCCATGTCTGTACTGGCAGCGCGCGCTGCCGCCTACAGTTCGAACAACATCCCGTCGTGCGCGACTTCGATGCCGTGCTGCGCAAGGATGCGCCGCTCGGGACCGTCGTCGATCAAAATCGGGTTCGTGTTGTTGATATGTATTAGCACCTTTCGCGCGTTCGGCCTATCGAGCGAATCCAGCACATCGATCATGCCGCCCGCGCCCGTTTGCGCAAGATGACCCATGTCGGCGGCCGTTTTCTTCGACAGGCCCAGCTCGATCATTTCGTCGTTCGTCCACGTCGTGCCGTCGACGAGCAGCAGATCGGCGCTGCGCATCGCTTCGCGGATCTGCGGTTCGAGCACGCCGAGACCGGGCGCGTAGAACACGCGCTTGCCCGAACCGGGCGCGGTGAGCAGCAAGCCGATGTTGTCGCCGCGCTCGGGCGCCGTGCGATGCGGCGAGTAGGGCGGCGCCTTGCTCGACAGCGGCAGCGCCTCGATGCGCACGCCAGGCAGCGCGCCGATTTCGAACGGGCCCGCATCGAGCGCAATCGTGCGACGCTCGGTGCCGCAGTAGTGCGACAGGATCGAGACGATGGGAAAGCCCGTCGACAGGTCTTGCCACACGGACTCGGTCGCATGCAGCGCGAGCGGCGCGCTGTTTTCGCGCAGCATCAGCAGGCCCGTCACGTGATCGATCTGCGCATCCATCAGCAGCACGGCGGCGATGCCCGTATCGCGGGCATGGCGTGCGGGCTGCATCTCCGGATTCGCAGCGATCTGCGTGAGGATATCAGGCGACGCATTCACGAGCAGCCACGCAATGCCGTCGACGCTGACGGCAATCGACGACTGCGTGCGCCGCTGTGCATTGAGCGTGCCCTTGCGCACGCCGTCGCAGTTGTGGCAGTTGCAGTTCCATTGCGGAAAGCCTCCGCCCGCCGACGAACCGAGTACCTTGATCTTCATTGTCCGCGCGCTCCTGAACAGGCCGTGAAAATGCGCTTCGACTGATGATCGTCGAGTGTCATCGCAGTCATGGCAGCATCCTGCGCAACAGTCCGTCGCGATCGATCAGCTGATGCTTGATCGCGCCCGCGACGTGCAGCGCGATCAACACGATGAAGATCCATGCGGCGATCTCATGAATGCCGAACCAGAACTCGCGTATCGGCTTGTCGTCCCAGCCCCATTTCGGCAGCAGGAGTCCCCAGAAGCGCGTGCCGTATGTGTTGAACGACGAGCCCAGATAGCCCGTCACCGGCATCGCGATCATCGAAACGTATAAAAGAACCTGCGTGGCGCTCGCGGCGGCGCGTTGCCACGCTCGCATCGGCGGCAACGGCGGCCTGCCGGATACCATGAGAACTCCGATGCGGATCAGCACCAGCAGGAAAATCGTCAAGCCAAGCGACTTGTGAAAGTTGATCAGCGTGGCCTTGAAGGGCAGGCCGCGCGGCAAGCCGACCATGTACAGGCCGATTGCCAGCATCGCGATGATGCCGAACGCGATCAGCCAGTGCAGCACGATCAGCGACATCGGGTAGCGTGTTGGCGCTTCCCGTTCCCTGCGCGCGACGTCGGTCGAGCGTGTGGCGTTCATGATGTCGGTTCCCTCGATCATTCTGCGGCGCCCGCATTATTCGACGATCAGCAGTTCGCCGCGTCCATCGACGGCAAGATCGCCCGTGTAGCGCTGCGGCAGCCTGCGCGCATCGAGCGCTGCAAAGGGCGTAAGCCGTCGCTTCATTAACGCAGATGCAGAAGCCATCTCGCTGCATTGCGCGGCGAGCGTGCGCGCGAGCAGCGACCAGAACACGTCGAAGCCGCGCCCGCCGGCCGTAAAGGTTGGCGGCACGCGTTCCGGCCGTTGCAGCAGCAACAGCGTGCCGCGCCGCATGCCATAGCCATAGTGTGCACCCAGACGGCCAGCGATGCCGATCGTGCCCGCGACGAGCCGCGACGCCGGGTAATCGCCCGTATCGCCGCCGATCAGCACGGTGCCGCGCCGCATCCGGTCGGCGAGGCGCGCGCCCGCGTTGCGCGCGACGATCAGCGTGCCGCCCGTCATGCCTTCCATTCCGCCCAGCCGCGCACCCGCGACGAAATCGCCGCTGCGGCCCTCGACCGTCAGACGCCCGCCGCGCATTTCGCAGCCGGTGAAATGCCCCGCGTCGCCTTCGATGTCGAGCGTGCCGCCCGTCATTCGTAAGCCGGCGTAATCGCCGACTGGGCCTGTTACGCGCACGCTGCCTGCATCGAGCTGCGCGCCGACGCCATCCAGCCAGCGCGCGTCACCTTCGATCACGACGCGCGCTTCTCCATCATTCGTCGCGAGCGATACGTCGAACAGATCGCCGATCGCAAACGCTTCGTTGCCGGCGGACAGCAGCAACCGTTCGATCGCGTCGCCCGACAGCGCCGACAACGCCGACGGCAGCAGCGGCGAGCCGTCGACGCGAAAGCCCGGCGCGTGCTTCACGCGCAACGTAATCGCGGTCATGGCGCGCCGTCCTTCGCGGCATTCGCTGCGCCGCCCGACGTGTTGCCTGATGTGTCGCCCGACGTGCTGCCCGTCTCGCGCTGCACAATGCCAGCGGCGAGTTCGCGCAGCCTGAAATGATAGGGCCCGAGCTTGCCGCCATAGTTCCCCGCTGAAATGCGCACGACACCACTGCCTGCCGCCGATGCCGCGTCGATGCCCGCCGTCATGGCCTCGCCGACGTCGGCATCCGTTAGTCCGTCGATCACGATTTCGAGTACGCAGCCTGTCTGCGCATCGAGTTCGCTGCGATGCGACAGGCCGATCAATGTCGGACAAAACGCATCGTTCGTCGACGCGACGGCGCCTTTGTATTTCGACCCGATCTTCGACCCCGAACGCACGACGCCGCCGGGAAACGGCGTAATCACATTCGCGAGGCGATGCATTGCGGCGACGGCGGCTTCCGCTGCCGCCAGCGCGCTGTCGAGATCGCGCGCGAGCAGCAGCAGATTGCCGCCGCCGACGGCCTTCACCGTCTGCACCGTTTCCTCGCAGACGAACTCGCCGTCCATCACGGGCACGCGCCAGTAGCGCACGCCGTCCAATACCTTCGAAATCTGCCAGCCGTCGCCGAAAAAGCGCAGCGAGCCGCCGAGCGGCGCAAGGTCCGACAGCGGCGCGCGCGTGATCGCGGGATCGATGCCGTTGTAGACGGCCGTCGTCGGGCACGTCAGCACGCATTGGCCGACGCGCCGCACGATCTGCTTCGCCAGTTCCTTCGACGACACCGCGAAGATCAGCACGGAGATGCCGGGCCGGCCATCGGGCGACGCGTCGGCGGGGATTTCGTGCTCGATGCCCGCCTCGCAGCCGCAGTCGATCACCGACGTCGCGAAGCCCGTCAGCGAATCGGCCGCCGCGCGCGCCCAGCGCGGCGTGTGCGCGGTGATGACGAGCCGCGTCGCCTTCATCGCGAAGGCTTCCGCGAACGTGTCGTCGATCAGGGTGTCGTTGATCTGCATCGCGCGTTGTGCCCGGTCTTACGCTCACGCCCGCGCGAAACACGCGACGGGCAACAGCCGTCCGCCACGGCAGCACGCGCAGATTTCGTCGTCGCTGATCGCGGCATGGGCGAAATTGGTGGCCAGATTCGCTTCGCTGTACTGGCGCAGCGTCGTTTCGATGCTCCTGTCGAAATCGGGGGAGACGAAGTGGATGCCGCCCGTCGGCGTCGATACGAGATTGCCGTCGCGCGCGACCAGCTGGCCGTCCTTGAACACATACGCGGGCGACGTGAACATCCGCTCGCGGTCGGCGTCGTCGCGATAGACGGCGATATCGGCGGCGGCGCCCGGCCCGAGATGGCCGCGGTCTTTCAGGCCGAGCAGTCGCGCAGGGCCCGCGCGCGTGACGATCGCGATCTCGTACAGCGAGTACTCGCGCTTCAATTCCTGTAGCGCGCTCGCGACTTTCGCTTCGGGATGCAGCCGATCCAGCTGCGCGTCGCGGAACGGCTTGTCCATCAGCAGGCGAATCAGATGCGGATAGCTCGTGAACGGGCCGCCGTTCGGATGATCGGTCGTCATCGACACGCGCCACGGGTCGTTCATCAGCAGGAAAATCTCCAGCCCGATGATCCATTGCAGCGCGTTCACATAGCTTTGCTCGCGATAGCGGAACGGCACCACGCCGCAACCGGCATCGCATTCGATATCGCCGACGATCCACTTGTGCGGCCGCGCGATCGGTGCGTTCTTGAACTGCATCATCGTATCGCCGGATGCCGTGACCGTCTGCCCGAAAATGATCTGGCCGACGTCGATCGACACGTTGGGTCGCGCGTTGGCAGCTTCCGCGATCGCGCGTGCGCCCGACGAAAACTTGCGCGGACCTTCCGTGCCGTAGCTGTGGAACTGGATGTGCGTCAGATGGATGGGCAGACCGTCGGCGGCATCCATCGTCGCGATCGTCGAATCGATGTTGCCCGGCACGCCGAGGTTGCTCGCATGCACGTGCAACGGATGCGGCACGCGCAGTTCCGTCAGCGCGCGCGTCAGCGTGCGCAATACGTCGCGTGGCGTGATGCCGTAGTGCGCATGCGCCTCGTCGACATCGAGCGAGCGCTGGTTGAACTTGAACGCCGAAATGCCGCCGGGATTGACCACCTTCACGCCGAGCGCGCGGCTCGCGTGCATCGTCCAGCCGACGTAATCGCGCAGGCGCTCGAAGTCGTCCTTCGCGGCGAGCATCTGCAGGAACAGCTCGTCGTTGCCGAGCATCACGTAAGCGCCGTGATCGATGATCGGCGTGTCGCCCATTTCCAGATGCGCGTGGCGCGCATTCGACGCGATCATCGCGGGCTCGAACGCGGCCGTGTAGCCCATCTCCGCATAGCGATAGCCGGTGGCGAGCGTGCCCGGCGTGCAGACGCCGCACGACGGCATGCGCAGATAGCGGCCCCGTTCGTCCTGCACCGCTTCATACGCGGCGTCGCGCGGCGCGTCGTCGCGATGATCCTCGGGCAGCAGCAATCGCGACAGGTTCGTCTTGCCGCCGCCGATGTGCGAATGCAGATCGATGCCGCCCGCCATCACGATCATGCCTTGTGCGTCGTAGTCCACGTCGACGGCGCCATCGGCGGGCGGCGCGACGATGCGGCCTTCGCGGATATACAGGTCGCGCACTTCGCCGTCGATGCCGTTCGCGGGATCGTAGAGGCGGCCGCCCCGCAGTCGCGCGATGCTCATGACGGCCTCCGCGTCAGCGCGGCGCGCGCGGCGAGGTCGTCGGCGAGATGCGCCGCGATCGTCGCGACGCTGGGCAGCGCAATGTTGCGCGCGGGATGCAGCGGCACGACGACGGACGCATCGACGCGAAACAGATGTCCGTCGCTGTCGATGCCCGGCGTCGCGACGGGAATGAACACGGTCTTCGCGCCGCGCGGCGCGATCGACGATGCGAGCGTGGGCGCGCCGAGCACGACGACGGGCACGTCGTCGCGCAGTTCGGCGGGCAGCGCATGCGGCTCGAAGCTCGCGATCCACAACAGCGCGTCCACTTCGCCCGCTGCAAGCAGGCGTGACATCCGATAGCGATACGGATCGTGATCGAGCGGCGGCGTGCCCGGCAACCGGTCGGGCTTCGACACGCGCGTGCGCAACGGAAAGCCCGACAGCCATGTGACCGCCTGATTGACACTCAATGCGCCGTCCGCGCCGCCGAGCGTCAGCACGCCCGCGCGGCTCGTCCTGTTGATCGCCTTGACGATACGGTGCAGCGCTTCGATCAGCAGCGCCGCATGCGGTTGCGGCAAAGCGGCGGGCTCGATCACGAATGCCGTGTAGCGCGCCTCGTGTATCCGCGCCATCAGCGACGCAAGCTCGGTCGCGATGCCTGTGCCGTCTTCGAGCGCTTCGGGCTTGCGGCCTTCGGCAATCGCCGACCACAGCGTGAGCACGTCGTGCAGCGATGCGGCGGAAAGCATCGAACCGGCGCGCGCGTCGTCGAGGCGGCTCGCGACGGGATCGACCTCGCAGCCGACGAAGCGGATCTCGCGCTGCATCGCCGTGCCGCTCGCGATGCGTTCGTAGAAGCGCGGATGCTGCGCGGACGGCTCGCAGCCGACTGCGACCAGCAGGTCCGCACGCGAGCGCACTTCCGAGAGCGTCGTGAAGAACGCGCCGCGATCCTGCAATGCGAGCGTGGCGGCCGTCATCGCGTCGCCTTGCAGCGAATCGACGATGGCGCCGCAGCCGGCCGCGAGTGCGTATAGCGCGCGCGCTCCCGCGATGTCCGTTGCGCAGCCGAACAGCGGGCGGCGCGATCGGGCGAGCACGGTGACGGCTTCGTCGAGCGCGGCATCGAGCGATGCGGGCGTGCCGTCGATCGAAGGCGAGCATACGTTGTCGCTTGCGTCGTAGCGCGTCAGTGCGTGCGCGAGGCGCGGGCAATCGGTGAAGGGCGCGGCGAGCGTCCCGTCGTTGCCCGGATGGACCTCGATGTCGTCGCACAGCAGCGGGCAGAACGGGCAGGTCCAGTCGGTCGTCGCCGCGGTGAACGGCAATGGCCCATCGGCGGGCGACGCCGCATTGGCATTCGTGACGTGAGAGTTGGACTCGTGCATGAGGAGCCGTTCAGCAAGGTCCGTGCCGATTTCAACGAGGCCGCATCGTGCACGCATGAGGGGCGGCTCGCACGGCGCAACGCGTGCGTGCGCGTCATTGCGCGCTATTGCGGTGCTTACCGATGGGTCACGCGTCCCACGCTTTTTGGCGCAACGCATCGAACCGTCGAACGCGAGCGCGCACGTTCAGCGAATGAAGCAGTCCCTCGTTGCGCGCGGCTCGGCGCGCGCAGCACAGTATGTGCTCCGCGCTGCAACAGTGTGTCACTTCGGGACACCACGGCGCGCAATGTGCAGGCGACGCGCGCCGTTGCTGCAACGCAGTCCGTGTGGCATGGATATTGTTTCGCGGTTCACGCCGAAGCGTCCGCGTTCACTGTGCGCGAGTTGGAAGTGTGTCGATGAGCCTGCCGTCATGAAGCGCCGACGCGATCAGCCATGCATCGGCGCCGCTGCGTGCCGCTGCATCGAGATCGTCGCGATGACGGATGCCGCCCGCGCCGATCAGCGTGCGCTGGCCCCGCTGGTGCAACTCGTCTTGCTGGTCAGCTTGCGCGCGGATCGCGCCGAACGTATCGAGGTCCGGGCCTGCATCGGCGCCGACCTGATCGAGCGTCATCACGATCACGCGTGAAGGCCATGTCGAAGGCGAACGCAGCGTATCGGCGATGCCCGGCGCCGCGATCAGCTGGCCGCTGCGATGATCGAGCGACAGGATGGGCGCATAGCCGGCCGCTTCGGCTTCGCGCAACGCATCGGGCGAGCGCAGCGATTCGGAGCCGAACACGGGCACGATGCGCGCAATCGCCTTGCGCTCGAACGTGGAGCCGATGGCGGAAGCGATGCGCGCGAAGTGGTCGAGCATCGACGGGAAGTCGGCGTAGCCGGCGTCGAGCCAGATTTCGAGCGGCGCGCTTTGCGGGTCGTGCTGGCGTGGATCGGCGAGGCTCGCGGCAAGCGTGGCGAGCGTCGATGGGTCGGCATCGCGCGACATGATCGCGCCCAGGTCGGCGACGTACAGCACATGCGCGCGGCTCGCGGCGAGCAGCGCGCGAGCGACGGCGAGCGGTTCGCTCGTCGCGCAGAGGGAAGACTGGATGGGCCGATAGTTTGCGCGGTCGCCGCGTATCGCGCGCACCGCGTGAGCGTCGAGCAGATCGAGTACCGGAATCACCTGCATGCGGAGACGTTCCTTGATGAAACTCTGGGTTTATGAGTATCTCACCGGCGGCGGCATCGACCGGCAGTTCGCGGACAACAGCAGTCTCGCGGACCTGAGCGCGCTGGTCGTCGAAGGCCGCGTGATGCGCGATGCGATTGTCGGCGATCTGCGGCAGCTCGACGGCGTGCAGGTGAGCTTCGCCAGCTCGCGCTTCGAAACCGTCGACGAAGGCGTCGCGCATTGTCGCGCGAAACCCGGCGAAACGATGCTCGAATTCGTCGCGAGAGCGGCGCGCGAACACGACTATGCGTGGATCGTCGCGCCCGAGTGCGACGGCCTGATGCTCGATCTCGCCGATGTCGTCGGCCCCGGCCGCTGGATCGGCTGCACGACGGAAGCCATCGCGCTCGCGTCGAGCAAGCGGGCGACGGCGCAGCGCCTCGCGTCGCGCGGCATCGCCGTGACGCCTGCGCTTGAAGCGGCGCAGATCGACGCGCGCACGCAGCGGCGCTGGGTCGTCAAGCCCGACGACGGCGCGGGCGGTCTCGATACGCATGTGTTCGACGATGCGGACGGCGCGCGCGCCGAATATGCGGCGCGTTGCGCGGCAGGGCGCGACACGGTGCTTCAGGAATGGGTGGACGGCGATCCGCTGAGCCTGTCGTTGATCTGCGATGGCCGCGATGGTGGCGATGGTCGCGGTAGTGGCGATGGGTCGCGTGCGACGCTCGTCAGCATCAACCGGCAGCGCATCGGCGTGGCTGCGGCCGTCGCGGGGCATCCGGGGCAGGTCGTCGGCTTCGAAGGCGTGGACATCGGCTGCATTGACCGTCACGGCGCGCAAGGCCGTGCGCTCGATGCGCTCGCGCAACGGGTCGCGGCCGCGCTGCCGGGGCTGCGCGGGTTCGTCGGGATCGATGTCGTGTGGCATCCGAGCCGCGGCCCTGTCGTCATCGAAGTGAATCCGCGCGCGACCGTCGCGTATGCGGGTCAGTCCGCGCGGCTGGGCCGCAATCTCGCCGCCGACGTGCTCGCGGCGCACGGCCTGCATGTCCGCGCGCGTCCCGCTGTCGATCACGCGCTTTCCACTTGCGGAACGGGAACATGAGCGCACTCTCTGCTTCGCGCGAACCCGCGATCTTCGGCTGGGATGTCGGCGGCGCGCACGTGAAGGTGTCGCGCGTCGATGCATCGGGTGCCGTCGCCGATATCGCGCAATGGGCCTGTCCGCTGTGGCAGGGGCTCGAACATCTGCATCGCGCGATCGACGCCGTGGCGGCGCGCTGGCCCGATGCGCTTCACGCGTGCTCGCGTCACGCGGTGACGATGACGGGCGAAATGGTCGACCTGTTCGCGGACCGCGAGCACGGCGTACGCGCGATCGTCGATGCGCTCGCCGCGCGCATCGGCAGCGCAACGGTCTTCTTTGCGGGCGCTTCGGGTTGGCTCGACGCCGCATACAGCGTCACGCAATGGCGAGCTGTGGCATCGGCGAACTGGCTCGCGACGGCGCAATACATCGCGACGCGCATGCGCAGCTGCGTGCTGATCGACATCGGCAGCACGACGACGGATATCGTGCCCGTCGTCGCGGGGCGCGTCGTGGCGCGCGGCGCCAACGATGCGGCGCGCCTGACGACGGGCGAACTCGCGTATCACGGCGTCGTGCGCACGCCGCTGTGCGGCATCGCGCATCGGATCGCGTTTCGCGGCGAGACGACGGGTGTGATGAACGAATGGTTCGCGACGAGTGCCGACGTTTACCGGCTGACGGGTGAGCTATGGTCGCCGCACGACCAGCACGCGAGCGCGGACAACGGTCCGAAGACGGTCGCCGCGAGTTGCGCGCGGCTCGCGCGGATGATCGGCCGCGATGCCGCCGATGCGCCCGAGCACGAATGGCGCGAGTTTGCGCACGCATGGCGCGACGCGCAGTTGCAGGCGATCGGCGCGAGCTTCGCGCAGGTGTATGAAGCGCATCCGTCGTTGCAAGGGGCGCCCATCGTCGGCGCGGGGTGCGGGAGATTTCTGGCGGCGTCGCTGGCGCGCGCGAATGCGCTTGATTACGTGGACTTCGGCACGCTGACGCGCACGGCGGCGAGCGCGCCCGACCATGCTGCCGAATGGATCGCGACGTGCGCGCCGAGCGTGGCCGTCGGATTGCTGATGGCGAACGGGCTCGAGGAGCGGCGAGCATCGACGCGCGCTGCGTGAGTGTTGCCGCGAGCGCATGTGGCATGCGCGACATGCCGCTCGCTGCGCGAACGTCTCTGCGGGCGTATGTCGTTGCGCGGCATGCGGCACGTGTCAATGCGCTACACGCGCGGCCACTTGCGGACTCGCGGCATCGGGCGGGTGGCGCGTAGCAAGGCGCCGACAAGCATCAGCGTGGGTGAGGCAGGGGGCATCAGCGGAGGCAAGGAGCGCGGCACAACGCCGCCGTGGAGTCGAACGAGAGCGAGGTAACGGACATGTGGGTGGTGAAGATCGGGGGAAGCCTGAGTCACGACCCGTCGCTGCGTGACTGGCTCACGCAGCTTTGGGAAGTCGGCGGCGGGCGCGTCGTGATCGTGCCCGGCGGCGGGGACTTTGCGGACTGCGTGCGGGCGTATCAGCAGGAATGGCAGTTCGATGATCTCGCCGCGCACAACATGTGTCTGCTCGCGATGACGCAATACGCGCTTCTCATGCAGGCCGTCCTGCCCGATCTCGTGCTCGCGACGAACGAAGAACTGATCCGGCGCGCGTTGCGCAAGGGCAAGGTCGCCGTGTGGATGCCCGTGTGCCTGATGCGCGTCACGCCCGATTCGATGACCAACTGGGACACGACGTCCGACAGCCTCGCCGCATGGCTGTCGACGACGCTGAACGCCGAGCGCCTGATGGTCGTGAAGTCATGCCCGATCGGCGAAGGCGTGCCGCTCGTCACGCTCGCGTCGAAGGGCGTGGTCGATCCGAGCTTCGTCCACTACGTGAAGGAGGCGAACTACGAGGTCGAGTTGTTCAGCAAGACGGATGTCGCGCTGGTGCGCGAGCGGCTGTTGAATGCGTCGGCGGCGTGAATGTTCTTGAGCGTCTGGTTTCGAGCGCTGTATTTGAGTTCTGTATTTGAGTTCTGTATCGGCGCTGCGCTGGTAAGGCGCACGGCGCGTGTGTGCGCATACGCATTACATCACGCGGCAGCGCTCGGTGCGGCGTGATGCAGCGCGTCCGCCCATTGCGCGACGCGGCGCGGATCGAGCCGCGATGTGCGGCCGTTTTCGCAAAGCGCCGTGCGAAATCCGGCGACGTCGGGTGCGATCGCGCGGATCTGATCGAGTTGTGGCCAGCCGAGCGAGCCCGCGATGCACGCCATCGCGCCCGACGCACGTATCGTCGCAACGTAGCGCGCGAGCGTCGCGCCGTCGATGCAGTCGAAGAGCGTGCGGCCCGTCTTGCCCGCCGTATCGAACACGATGCCTTCGAAGCCGAGCGTCGCCGCATGGTCGACGAGCGACGCGTCGATGCCGTCGTCGGACAGCAGCACGGGAAGCACGGTCGCATCCAGGCCGGCGAGGTGCGTCAGACACGCATGCGCATGCGGCCCCGGCATCACGCCGACTTTCACGAAGTCCACGCCTGCATCGCCGACTTCGGCGACGCGCGCCGCGATCGTCTCGAGCGCATCGGACGGCAGGTCGCCGATGGTCGCGCTGATCGGCTTGACCGGGTAACGCGCGCGCAGCGCATGCGCGATGCGCCAGAGATCGTCGAGGCGCACGCCGCCCAGCGCGCCGTCGAGCGGCTCCTTCAGGTCGATCAGATCGGCGCCGGCAGCGGCGGCGTCGAGCGCTTCTTCCGTCGAGCGAACGCTGGCGAGCAATGCGGTCATCGAAGTCTCCGGATGTGCGATGCGCGGGCAGTGCGTGGGCGATGCGCGGATGGCGGCATCACGTGGTGCCTGCGTGCGACGATGCGGGCGCGCTGCTCTTCCCCGACTCCGACGCGGTGCCTGTTGCGCGAAAGCGTTCGACGGCGGCCGTGATCCATTGCCACGCGGCGAGTTCATCGGGGCCGGCTGTCTTGTCGATGGCGATCTGCAGATAGGCCATTTCGCGGTCGACCTTGTCGGCGGGCAGCATGAACAGGCGGCTCACCAGAATCGCGCCTTCGACGACGGCCGCCTGCGCGCGATTGAAGCCGCCGAACGGCGCGTGCATTTCGCTGTGCACGCAGCGCATGTGCAGCACGGGGCGTTGCGGATCGTCGGTCATGTGATCGAGCAGCAACTCAGTGTGCGCGAGCGATTGCTGCAGTCGCACACTGCCGACGCGGCTCGCGGCGCGGGTCGGCCAGTCGCGCTGTGCGCCCGTCACGCAGCCGGCGAAGATGCGCACGTCGGTCGTGAAGTTGATGACGGCGGCCTGGGTTTCGAGGATGTTGTCGAGGGTTTTCGACGGTTTGAACGGGGCCAGGATCGCGAGTCCATGCTCGAAGCGCACGCCCATCGGCGCCACGTGGGGGTGGCCGTCGCTTGACGCTGTCGTGATTACTGTTTCATGGATCATGGATGTGGGGTTTTCTGTGTCTGCGACGCTGTTTGCCTTTTGGGTTTTGTGTCTGCGACGGCTTTTTGTTTTGGTCTTTGGTTTGTTGCCGGCATCCGCGATTGCTTGCTTTGCCTTTCGCGGGCATACGCGATGCGGTTTTCGTCTGCGATGGCTTTTTGCTCTGGTCTGTATGGCTTGCCGCCGGCATCCGCGATGCGCCTCGCGGCGCAGGCGTTGCCCCTGTGCGGGGCGGCACCTACTTTTCTTTGCAGCGGCAAAGAAAAGTAGGCAAAAGAAAGCCGCTCACACCGCCAATGCTCTGTATTACCCACGGGCCCTCAACGTCCCCGTGTTTCATGCGGCAGCGTGCTATCTCATGCACGTTGCCAGCGCGTTTATCTGACGCCTCACCTGCATCATGCACCGGAACTGCGGCGCGCGACATCGAATATTCCCAAGCCCCTTTGCGGCAAACTATGTGTAGGCATTCGCGCCGCACAGGACACCTTCGCTACGCGAGGCGGCTCAGATGCGGGCGTTGCCGTCTATGACACAGCAACCTCGTTCACTACCGACATGCAGCGCTGAGTTTTCGATGCCCTTCGTTGTGCCGTGTGTGCATGAAGCGGGTCAGGCGTTTGGCCAGAGCGTGGGCAACGAATGCAAGCGAGCACACTGCCGCAAGAAACACGGGGATGCTGAGAGCCCGTGGGTAAGTGTCAAGCACTGGCGGTGTGAGCCCGCTTTCTTTGCTTACTTTCTTTGCGGCGGCAAAGAAAGTGAGTGCCGCCCCGCACAGGGGCAACGCCCGCGCCGCGAGGCGCATCGCGGACGCCGGCGGCAAGCCATAAAAACCAAAAACCAAAGCGTCGCAGACCCAAACCGCAATCGCGGACGCCGGCGGCAAGCCACAATAACCAAAACCAAAGCGTCGCAGACACGAAACCGCATCGCGGATGCCAGCAACAAGGCAAAAAACCAAAGCCGTCGCAGACCAAAATCTCAGATGCCCGCGCCAAGGGCAAAACAAAACAGCGTCGCAGACATCAAGACAGGAAATTCAAAAAGCGAAAGGGCCGGCCCGAAAATCGAGCCGGCCCCGGCCGGCTATCTAGTAGCGATATACATCGTGACTTCAAAGCCGAAACGCATATCGGTGTAGCCAGGGGTAGTCCATTGCATAGTCGTCCTCCTTTACGAGTGAAACGGCGGTCCCATTTGCGACCGACGCCCTCGTGACTTACAGGACACCCGATCGCGTCGGCCCATGTTGCTGATGCAACTGTCGTACCAGACACCCAAACTGCCGGAAATGGTACCGTGCGACGCGCCCCGAACCAGCTTACGCGCCTTTCTGTAGCGGAACCGCAGCAAAGTGTTCCACGAGCCGATATTCCATTGTGGACGCATTTTGCGTCATGTGCACGCGTCTTAACGGATCGCTTAAGCCTGCTGAAAAAAATCGTGAATTCACTTCATCCCGTGTGCCGCCTACATTGACCTCCAAGGCCCGCGGACGTCGATGCCCGCGAGCATTTCCCATAAGGCGCGCAGCGCTATTCGCCGACGACGGCGCACGCCGCACCGCGCCAGCGTCCCCCACGACGCGCCAGACAAAAACGCCGTACGGCAACCATCTTGCATGGGACCCGAGCAAGGCATGAGACGGAAGTAAGTCGGGACAAGAGTAAGGCGCCAAAGCGCCAAACGCTGGTCGACGCGCCAACTTCCGTCGATATGCCGGCTGTGGTCGACAGGGAGACATCGTCATGAACGCCGTCGTTAAAGACGACAAAGCGGACGCGAAAGCGAATCCCAATGCGAATCCCGAAGCGGAGCTCAAAGCGCACTCCAACGCGGAGCCCGAAACCGGGCTCGACGCGCCGACGAAAGCGCAAGCGCCGGGCGCGCAGCCGCGAGTCGATCTGCATGTGCTCTTTCGCCAATCGGGTCTCGCTGGCGTGCCAGACGAAATCGACCGCGATCTGGGCGGTCTCGCGCCTGGCAGGACGCGTATCCGCGAAATCGCCGCACAGCGGCTCGCCGGATGCGCGCCCACTCACCGCGCGCGCCTGCGCGAGGCCCATCGTCCGTTCGCGGATACGCTGGGCAGCGGTGCGAGCGCCAACCCCGCCGATCCCGCCGCGCTAACGCTGCTGACTCCGCCGATATCCGCGCGAGCAGCGTGTTCTCCGAATCTGTCGGTGACGAGGCGAGCCACGCCACCGAACCCGAGTTACCCACTTCGCAGGAGAGCATCATGTGTCACGCAAACATTACGTTGACGAGGTTCCTGAGCGGCGATGCCGGGCATCCGATGTCGACGCGGCCGCCCACCGCGTTGCAGGCGGTGCTGCATGAAGTCGCCGCATCGGTGAGGACGATCGCGGCTGCGCTCGCGCGCGGCACGCTCGGCGAGAGCGCGCACGCCGATTCCGTTGCGGGCGGCGCGGTGCTCGCGCGCTCCGCGCGTCGACGCAAGCAGGTCGGCAAGCTGGAAACGGATTTGCGCAGCGGCAGCGCGAACGACGCGAGCAGCGCCGCCTACCAGCTCGCATTCGATCCGCTCAACTGCCCGTGGAGCGCGGACGTCAACGGCACGGCAGGTTCGATCTTTTCGGTGACGCACGTGCGGTCGCCAGCCAGCGATGCGGCGAACCGCGAGCTTCGTGACGGCGCGTATGTCGAATCCGACGGCGAACACAATGGCGAGCCTTATGGCGCGGCGCTCCTTCAATCTGGCCGCGAACAGGTGGCGGCCGGCTACACGATCTACGGCCCCGCGACGATGCTCGTCTTCACGCTCGGCGAAGGCACGCACGGCTTCACGCTCGATGGCGAGACGGATGAGTTCGTGCTCACGCATCCGTCGATCCGCATTCCCGACGACACGGCCGAGCTTGCCGTCGATGCGTCCAACGAGCGCTTCTGGGAGCCGCCCGTGCGCCGCTATGTGCACGAGTGTCGCGAGGGCCGCGCCGGGTGCCGCGAGCGCGATTTCAGCCTGCACTGGAGCGATGCGCTGGTGCCGGAAGTTCATCGCATCCTGATGCGCGGCGGCCTCTTCCTGATGCCGCGCGATTACCGGACGCGCTCCGCAATGCGCGCACGGCTTTCCGCCGTCTACGATGCGAGCCCGCTCGGCTTTCTCGTCGAGCAGGCGGGCGGCATGGCGACGACGGGACGCGAGCGCGTGCTCGATGCCGCGCCGCGCGCGTTCCACGAGCGCATGCCGCTGATACTCGGCTCGGCGAACGAAGTAGCGCGCATTGGCCGCTATCACCGGGAGCACGATCTGGGCATCGACGCGCCGTTTGCGTCGCCGCTTTTTCGTGAGCGCTCGTTGTTCCTTTCGGAAGCGACGGTCTGACGCGTGGCCCGCACAGGACGGTAGCAGTGCTAAAGCGCTAACTCCAGCCGACAGCTGAAGCGCTTGCTACTGCCATCGAGGCTTTGCATGGGACGGGAGTGAGTGCTCCGCACCAACTCCCGTCGACAGCTCTGCATGGGGCTGGAGTAAGTGCTGAAGCACCAACTCCAGCCGACAGCTCTGCATGGGACAGGAGACAACGCATGTCAATCAGACATCCGATCGTCGCGGTGACGGGATCGAGCGGCGCGGGCACGACCACCGTCATGAAAAGCTTCGCGCACATTTTTCGCAGGGAGAAGATCAATGCGCAGATCATCGAAGGGGATGCGTTCCATCGGTATGACCGTCTCGGCATGCGCGAAGCGCTGCGGCGGAGCGAGCAGGACGGCGTCCGAAACTTCAGCCATTTCGGCCCCGATGCGAATCTGCTCGAAGAGCTGGAGCAGCTGTTCTCGAACTATGGCGCGTCGGGCACCGGCCAGTTCCGCCGGTACGTGCACGACGATGCGGACGCCATCGTCTACAAGCAGGACCCGGGAACGTTCACGCCGTGGCAGGACATTGCGCCGGACACGGACATGATGTTCTACGAAGGGCTTCATGGTGCGGCCGTGACCAGCAAGGTCGACATCGCACAGCATGCGGATCTGCTCGTCGGCGTCGTGCCGATCATCAATCTCGAGTGGATCCAGAAGCTGCATCGCGACCAGACGCTGCGCGGTTATTCGCATGAGGCCGTCGTCGATACGATCCTGCGGCGCATGCCGGATTACGTGAATTACATCTGTCCGCAGTTCTCCCGCACGCACGTCAATTTTCAGCGTGTGCCGACCGTCGATACGTCGAATCCGTTCACCGCGCGGGAGATTCCGCAGCCCGACGAGAGCTTCGTCGTGATCCGGTTTTCGAAGCCGAAAGGCATCGATTTTCCGTATTTGCTGACGATGCTGCACGACTCGTTCATGTCGCGGCCGAATGTGATCGTCGTGCCCGGCGGCAAGATGGGGCTGGCGATGCAGCTTATCTTCACACCGATGATCCTGCAGTTGCGCGACCGGCAAACTAGGGTGTGAGTAGGTGACGCCGGCGGGGGCCTGTTGTCGTGCGTCCCGGTTGTGTGTGGTTGGCTGACGGCCTGTAGACCGTACCCCGCGCGGGGCCGTCAGCTTTTTTTCTTTATGGCGCCGGCTCGACGGCGCTGCGCTGCGGCCCAGGCTGATATGTTCCGTCCGCCTGCCTATCCGGTCCATACAGGCTCCACGAAAACTTTCGACCTTTTCTGATATACGCGTCTGTGCGCCTCCGGCACGCTGAGCCCAACTTCATAAAAGGGGCAGAAAGATGGCAGACGCATTGGACACGCTGTTCATCGCCTCACGCGATATGGGTGCAGGCACGGGGAGACAAGCCTACTTCCTTGACGTGCCCGGCATAGAGGGCGCAGGGGCGCTGTCCGTTGTTTCGTTTGAAGCCACGGAAAGGCTTGGCGAACCTTACCGCATCACACTCCGTCTCACGCATCCCGATGCATTGTCACGGGCCGATTACCTGGGCCGGAACGCGACGCTCTCCATTGTTACCGAACACGCGCAGCGCCGCACATTTGCTGGCTGGATCACGCGCTTTGCGAGGCTCAAGACGACCAGGGACTTCACCAGTTACGAACTTGCAGTCGAAGCGCATGTTGCGAAGCTCGCGCACATACGCACGAGCCGCATTTATCAGCACGTGACTGCTCCGGAGATCATCGAACAGGTTTTGAGGCGACACGGATTCAGGGGCCATCAATACAGTTTCAGGTTGCGCCGCCAATATCCGCAGCACGCGTTCCGCTTGCAGTATCAGATGGATGACCTCGCCTGGGTGCAGCTTCTGATGAGGCAGGAGGGCATCTATAGCTATTTCACGTCGGGCGAGCATGGCGACATCGTGAATCTGTGCGACGACATCGATCACTATGTCTATCAGCCCGCACTCGATGTCCCCTACCGCGAGCAGGCGGGGCTGGAGTCCGGCGTTGAAGCGGTGACTTCGCTTGCGACCGTCGCCAGCACCGTTGCGCAGTCGGTAGCGGTAGCCGACTACAACCCGAGCAGTGCCTGGGAACGGTTCAGGGACGAAGCCAACATTGCCACCGATGACAGCACCACCTACGGGCAGTTCTATGTGTGGGGCGCGCATCACCTGGACGCGCAGGGTGCGAAGTGGGAGGCACAGCTCAGGCATGAGGCGGCGATTGCGTCGCAGATCGTCTATGAAGGTCAGAGCAACGTGCTGGCGCTAGCGCCAGCGCGCATTCTGCACATCGATGAGATATTGCCCGATGCGCCTCACGGTCAGGTGATTGTCGAGGTCACGCACCGCGGCGCACGCGACGACGCCTATACGAACTCCTACAAGGCCATTCCGTCAGACCGCCGATTCAGGCTTCCGCTCAACGAGGAAACCTGGCCGAAGATCGGCGGCACGCTGAGCGCGCGCATTACCTCGCCAGGCAAATACAAGTACGCGTATGTGACGCAACAGGGTCATTACGTGGTGCGCTTCGACCTTGATTTCGACGAATGGAGTGCAGGGGGCGAAAGCGTCCCGTTGCGCCTTGCGAAGCCGTTCGCGGGCGCGCTCCAGACTGGCTTTCATTTTCCGCTGCTGGACGGCACCGAGGTCGCTGTCGCTTTCCATGACGGCGACCCGAACCGACCGTATATCGCCCACGCGATGCACAACAGCCAGGCGATCGATCACATCACCAGTGACGACCGCTGGCTGTCGCGCAACGTGATCCGCACGCAGAGCAACAACAAGTTTCGGATGGAGGACTGGGAGGGCCAGGAAGGGATCAAGCTGTCAACCGAACATGCGGGCAAGACGCAGCTGAATCTCGGTTATCTGGTTGATTCGAAGAAGCAGAAGCGCGGCGAGGGTTTCGAACTGCGCACGTCGGGCAGTGGTGTGCTGCGGGGCGGTAGCGGTTTGCACCTGACGGCCTATGACCGGCCGGGCGCGAGCGGCCAGCAACTGGACATGCAGGAAACCATTGCGCAGCTTGAACAGGCGCTGGCGCTCGCGCATGCGCTTGCGGAGTCGGCGAAGGCGTCGAAGGCCGAACCTGCCGATACGGACGCGCAGAAGGCCATCAATGATGACTTCAACCAGCTAAAGCAGCCAGGCCTGCTCGCGAGCGCGCCTGCATCGATAGCTATCGTCGCAGCCAAGGGGGTGCAGATTGCGGCTAGTCACAGTATCCAGACTATCGCCGGAAAGGACGCTGATTTCAGCATCATGAAGCGCTTCACGATCGCGGCGGGCGAACTGATCTCGCTCTTTGCGCACACGCTGGGCGTAAAGATATTCGCGGCCAGGGGCCCGGTTCGGATTCAGGCGCAAAGCGACACACTGGCCGCGACCGCAATGAAAGACCTCACCGTGACAAGCACGGCAGGCCGGGTTGTGCTGTCTGCAAAGGACGAGGTGTGGATCGGCGCTGGGGGATCCTATATCAGCATCACGGCGACCGGCATCAGGCAGGTAACCCCGGGCGACTACATCGAGAAAGCAGCGTCGTGGCAAAAGCAGTCGCCCGATGCGGCCATGAAAAAAGCAGCACTGCCCTGGACGACCGACCTTCCCGACACGGGCCAGCACGGCTCACGGTTCTCTGGGTAACGATCGTTGTTCACCGCTACCAGTCGTGCACGACAACCCTACAGCAAGTAATGCGATATGACGACACAACCTGCCGCATCCGAAAAACCCGTTTCGACTGAACCGTCCATCCGCTGGACCTATCCCTTCGCGACAAAGGACAAGAAGCCTGTTGCCGATCCGCAGACGTGCTACTCAGCATTTGGCCTCATGGATGACGGTTACTATCCGCTCGGCGTGAACGGCTTTCCGCATGGCGGCGTGCATTTCGGCGCGGCGACCGCAAGCTATCTGTATCAGGCGGACGGCGTGCAATGCATCGCGGACGGAGAGATTGTGGCTTACCGGATTGACGATGCGTACCCGCATCTACATTTCGCGCAGGATGGTAAATGGGCGATGTATTCGACCGGCTTCGTGCTCGTGCGCCACAGGATGACCCTGCCGCCCGCACCTGGCACCACGGCAACGCAGTCCGCTGACGAAATGCAGATGGTGTATAGCCTCTACATGCACATGGCGGACTGGAGCACCTACCTCGCTGACGGGAAGCTCGCGCGTCCGTGGTGGTGGGAAGGCGTGGACGCGTACCGAATCGGCAGCAAGGCTCACCAGCTTCCGGGGCACGATGGCAGCCCGGGTACGGCGGGCGCGTTTGTCTGGACGGCGCCGAAGACGGGCAAGCGCGTCGGCTTCCTTCCGGAAGGCAGCGAGATCACCATCAACGAGAGACGTGGCCAGTGGGCGCATATCAAGACGATTACAGCGGGCACGATGATCAGCCCGACGAACGGCGGCGTGTTTGGCTCGGATGACCTGAACGTACCCTGGCAGCGTCCGGACAGCCACACGCCGGATGGCGCTGCTTCTGCACACGAAGCACCGCCCGCGCCGGTCACGTCCGAGGGCGACTGGGGCTGGCTTTTCTTGCCCCATCTGCAACCGGTGAAGGAGCCGACTGGCGTGGGTACGGTGGTGATTCCGCACGTGCCGATCAAGATCAAGGCCGGTACGCTGCTCGGGCAGATCGGGGAGTATCACGACTACGAGCGTGCAACGCCGCTGCCGCCCCGTCCGGCTCGGCTGCTTCTTCATCTCGAAGTGTTCGCCGGTCCGGAGTTCTCTGCCTTCCTCCAAAAGAGCCGTGCACGCGCTGCACAGTCACCAGCGGACCAGCGCACCGTTTTTGTCGTCAATGCAGGCGCGAGGCTGGTGCCGGCACCCGCACCGGCCAATACGCGACTTGGCGTACGTGGACCCGTTGCAAAAGTCACGCTCATGCAATGTCCGGCGAGCGGTCCGTGGGTGTTGGTACAGGCCTTATGCCATGCTCAAGGAGCCCTGCTGGTGAAAGACGGGCCGCCCGTGTGGATCGAGCGCGACAAGCTGGCGACAGCCGGTAACGGGACTCCCGCATGGAGCCAGTTCCCGTTGCAGCTTCAGGCCATAGCTGAACCCGCGTGCGGCTTGATCCATACATCGTCGCTCGCCGAACTGGACGCCCTGGATACCGCGGACAAGGCCGTCGACGAACGTGGTGTGCGCTGGTGGCGAATTCCGATTGGCAACGCGAAAGGCCAGCCTGCGCGTGGATGGGTTTGTGAAAAAGGACATCCGGGCACGCAGTGGGATAGTCCCTGGGCGTGGCCCGGCTTCGAGGTCGTGGACGCGACGGGAATCAGCCTCACGGATGCTTTCCGGCGTGCGCTGGTCGTAACGGGCGTGGCTGACTGGAAGGAGCAGCGGGAGTTCGAGCCATCGACCGAGGCGATCAATGGAAGTGCGCTTTTGCTTAGGCTCGAACGCATCGTCGCGGCGCTTGATACAGACAAACGGAATAGCAAGGATGCCGGAAATGTCGTGACCGCGCGTGCGTTACGGGCCGCCCTGCGCGAGCCCTGGCTTGCCCAGGAACTGTCGCACATCATCATGCGCTATGAAAGCGAATGGGGCGGTGATATGGGACGCTGGCAAGCCCTTACGGCACTGATGAAAAATGCAAAGCAGAACTGGCAGTGCGAACTGGAACGCATCAGGAAGCTTCAGTGGTGGGACGAAGTCAAGGGCAAGGTCGCGGACTTCCCGGCGAGCCCGGTCGTCTATCACATTAATCCGGTTGCGTTGGTGGCGACTTTTGCGATTGCACGAAAAAGAAGAGATTACGACCTCGGCAAATTATCAAGTCAATATGAAACCGGTGGTAGAGGGCCAATTACCATTTCAGGAGGGCAGGGTGATCCAGGTGGCGTTTCATACGGTTCTTATCAAATGACAAGTAAGACGCGACAACGGGACGGTTCCTTTATCATCGGCGGCACAGTTCAAAAATTTGCCAATTCACCAGATTTTCCATGGGCTTCGGAATTTGTTGGATTGACTCCGGGCACACCGGGGTTCTCGCAAAAATGGAGAGCTATTGTCTCTGAAAACACGGCAGAGTTTACGCGAATTGAGCATGAGTTCATAAAGAAAACACACTTTGATGTTCAGATTGCCTATGTGAAGGCTCAGACAGGAGTCGATCTGAGATATCACTCCCATGCAATCAATGATGTTGTATGGTCGATTTCGGTACAGAACGGGCCTTCAACGGACGTTATCAGTACAGCTATGAGCAATCTTGTCATTGCCGCAACAGAAACAAGAGCGTATGACATGGCTTTGATTGACGCTATATATGCGGAACGAGGGAAGAAAGATCCGCAAGGTAGGATGATTCGATTTATTCATTCTTCATCGGCCATACAAGATGGAATATCGCATCGCTACGGATCGGAAAGGCGTAAGGCACAAGAGGAGCTGAAAGATGAAATCGATTATTAAATTAATTATATGTATGTGTGTGATCCTGTATGGTGTACGGGCATTTTCCGCAGGTAATCCGAAGGTCTACCGGGGAGAGCGCGGTGATGCGTTGCTAATTGACGCCGGTGCAGAAAAAACATTCATGATCGCAGGAGGTGCGCTCGCGCGCGGTTCGGCCACGGCGGGAGATTGTTTTGCCAGAGCAATCTTGAAGTTAAATAAGCCGCCAAATTATTTTGAGGGTGAACTAGAGCCCGTTGAAAACGAAATAATTAATGTTGATATAAAAGATATTATTGGTAGAGGTGTCGGTGTTTATGTGTCGAAAAACAGATTGAAAGTGGGTAATGTTGAAGTTGATGGTATATGCGCAGACGGTATCGATTTTTCTGGTTATTATCGAGAAATCCCTGAGCGGGACGCGAAATACAAGTCGATTTTCCTATATTTCATGCGACTGTCAGAGCAAAATGCGATTCACCTGCGGGAGGCGGGAAACGTGGCGGCGGCAGTAAATGAGTTAAAACCTTTTGTTGATAGTTGCAGAGAAAAATGGTGCTTAATAAAAAAATAGAAATGTGATAGCTATCGCTATGTCCAATAGGCGAGCCAACCATCTTTGGAAATAAATGACGACCAGATTACTGCGCGATGCAATAATGCGTTGGCTATACAGTGCAAGTCTTGGCTGCAGAAGGCACGGTTGGATATTATTGTTAGGCCGTACGCATATACGATCGTGACTGAGGCTGGCAGTGACCACGAACCCTATCTTGGAATGGTCGTCGCCGTCGTAGATGAGGACACGGGCACGGTTCTTGGTAAGATGAATGAAAAACACTTGATGACTGTCGACGCAATTGAGCCTCGCGAAATAGATATTGATACTGCCAACTACAAAGTTAGCGATAACGAATTAGCTTTCGGTATAAGAGTTACCCGACGCAATCAGTCAGGTGTAAATCCATATTCCGAGCAAATTATGAATTTGTATATTTTGACAGTGAACGATCTAAAGGCAATTGCGCGTAGATTGTTGACGGCTTCTTATGGCGGGGAGGGAGATCGTAAGTGTGTATTTACTGGTGTTGCCACCAAAGTATTTATCGATGTGATTGGTTCAAAATCAAACGGATATTCTGAGTTGGTCGCGAGGACAAAGACGACACCTATTAGGTATGTGTCGGCTGGTGAGGTTTGTCACAAGATCGAGAAGAATCCGGTCATGCAGAGTTATGTTTTGAAATTTGACGGCCAGTCTTATCGCATCCCGAAGCCGTTGCAGGCTTCACTGGATTAGTTGAACGGGGCATTGTTGGTCGTCCTTTCTCTGCGGATTTCCAGCCATCCACGCACGAGCCCGAATTGGTAACACAGACGCGGCTCCGCCGATTCGGAGCAATCCAATCGAAGAAAATCGAATATCAGTGATTGAACGATGAAACAACGTTTTGAAATCAGAGACGGCGATATAACTACCGCCAATGGCCGCGTATTCGCAGCATCCCGCGTCGACATGCTGGACGGGCGCGCAATTGCATATGAGGGTGATATCGTTTCGTGTCCCGCCTGCGGCACCCAAGGCCGAATCGTTTGCGACGGGAACGGACCTCGCGAAACGGGGCAGGGCAACAAACGAACTGCTTTAAGCGATGACTTATGTGTTTGCCAATGCGAGCCCTTTCCCCGACTGATCGCTTCGCAACGGCGCAGTTTTTGCCGGTGACCTACCAGCCCGACGCCGAGCGGCGAAAGTGGCAGTCGACGCCACCTTATCAGAGCACCTAACCACCCCCCTTTTTCCTCGTCGTCCCCGGCGCACACCACACGTCGAGATTCTCTTCCGGCCGGTCGACCTGGCATCCCCAATCCAGCGGCTGATCCTGATCGAAACGCTTGCCCAGCTCCCACGCGATTTCGGCGCGCGCCGTCTGCACGCCCATATAGAACGCATGGCCGCCATCGTGTTCGAGCTTCAGATGCGGATACAGCGCGAACGGATCGCCATCGACGAGATGCATCTCGCGGTTGTACACATGAATGCCGTCCGTCGTCACTTGCACGCGGAAATTCGGATCGCGCACCTGCGCGGCGAATGCCGCGATTTCATCGGCATCGTATGGAAAAGGCCGCTTCGCATGCAGCGCAGAGAGAGAAGGGTCGATGCCTTTGGGCAGCACCTGCGCGTCGTGCGCGGCATGCATCACGCGCCGCGCGACATCGGCCTCGCGCACCGCGCGCCGCGCGTGCAGGCTGACGGAAGTTGTCAGCACGGCGGACACGTTCAGCTCGGCCGCGATGCCCAGCAGCACCGCGTTGATCCCGCTCGTGTCGGCCTCGGTCAGCTCGGTGAGATTGCCGACGCCGAGCATGATCGCGATATCCGGATACCGCTCGCGCAGCGCGACGTATCGCGCAATCGACGCAGCGAAACCAAATGGAATCGGATCGAGGATCGGATCGGCGAGAAAGGGCCGGCCGCGTTCGAGCATCGTGTCGATGGCCTGATGCAGCGACGCCGTATCGCGCGGCTCGCGTCCGACGACGATCGGCGTCGCGCTCACTTCGTCGGCTATCCATAGCGTGTCGGCGTTCAGGCTCATCAGGTAGTCGGCGCCCGCGCGGCCGCCGCGCAACAGCTCGTCGGCGACCATCGAATCGACGCTCACGCGATAGCCGCCTGCCTTCAGCATGCGCACGGCGTCTTCGAGATGCGGAAACGGCGTGTCGGGCAGACAGCCCACGTCGATCACATCCGCGCCTTGCTCCGCATACAGCTTCGCGCGCGCCGCGATGCCGTCGAGATCGAGCCGCGGCGCATCGACGATCTCCGCGAAGATCTCCGTCGAGTAGCGCGACAGGTCGAAACTGCGCGCGGCCTGCCCGAAGTGCTGCGGCAAGTCCTTGGCTTCTTCCGGTCCGCGTTCGACGGGCACGCCGAAGTGCTCGCTCAACGCGGCGAGATCGCCACGGCAACGGCCCGGCACGATTATGCGATCGGCGTTCAGCGGCAATGCGACGCGCCGGCGGATCATGTCGGCTGTCATCAGCGCGGCAACCTGCAAGCCGATCTCGCGCACTTCCCACGTGAACGGCGCGTTCGCCATGCCTTCCAGCACCTGCACGACGCTTTTTTCGGCGAGCCTGCCTGTCAGGAAGACGATGTGTTCCATGCGAGCCCGAGATTGGATAGCCGTTCGCTCAATGCCGCGCGCAATTCGTCGAGCGAGCGCGCGACGGTCGTGTGCTCGACGCGCGCAAGCCGTTCGACGTTTTCCAGTTCGAGCGCTCGCGGCCGCACTTCGACCCACTCGTGCGGGCTTTGCGTGATGACGCTCGGCTCGGTGTCGCATGCGAAAACGATGCCCGGCACGCACTGCTTGCCCGCTTGCGCGTAGAGATTGGTCGGCAACGTGTCGGAGATGCCGAGCGCGCATTTGGCGACCGTGTTGCTGGTCGCGGGCGCGATCACGACGGTGTGATAGAAGCCCTCGTACAGCATGCCGACGGGCACGCTGCTCGCGCTGTTGTCGCGCATCACGCGAAAGTGCTCGCGCAGCTTCGGCACGGGCCAGCCGTAGAGCGGCAGCACTTCTTCGCCGGCCGCCGACAGAAACAGATCGACGCCCGGCAGCGCGAGCGCCACGTCGATCGATTCTTCGAGCATATGGCCCGAGCCCGTGATGCACCACGCAAAGCGCGCGTCGGGGCGGAATTCGCCGGGGCGGCGGGCGGGCGACGGTGCATTCATGCGTAATTTACATGCCACTCATACATGCCGCTCATGCGCCGGGCGCAACATCCGTCGGAGACGGCGAGCCGTCGTGCGAAAGCCGGATATGCAACCTGTGCATCTTCCGGTACAACGTGTTGCGGCTGATGCCGAGCGTCTTCGCGACGTTGCTCACGTTCCAGCGATGCTCATCGAGCATCGCAAGCACCGTTTCGCGCTCCTTGATCTGGATTGCGTTGAGCGCGGACAGATCGGTGTCGTCGTCGAACGGCGGCGCGGGCGCGCGTGCAGGTCCACCGAGCGCGGGAGCCCCTGCGCGCGGATACGCGGCGTTGTTGCCGCCGCTGTTACCACTGTTGTTACCGCCGTTGCCGTTGATCTCGCCGACGATCTCCGCCGGCAGATGCGCGCATCGGATCTCCGGCCCGTCGCACAGCGCGATCGCCATTTGCAGCACGTGCCGCAATTGCCGGATGTTGCCGGGCCACGCGTAATTGAGCAGCACGTGGCGCGCTTCGGCGCTGAGTTCGGGCGGATCGTCGGATTCGCTTTCCAGCAGATGATGAACGAGCGGCAGCAAATCGGCGCGCTCGCACAGCGGCGGCAGATTGATTTCGATGCCATTCAGG
The DNA here is from genome assembly GCF_900108945.1 of Paraburkholderia diazotrophica. GTDB lineage: Bacteria > Pseudomonadota > Gammaproteobacteria > Burkholderiales > Burkholderiaceae > Paraburkholderia > Paraburkholderia diazotrophica. The sequence continues at coordinate 62,055 of NZ_FNYE01000024.1, forward strand.
CGGTAATACAGGTCTTCGCGGAAGAGCCCGCGCTGCACGAGATCGAGCAGATTGCGGTGGCTCGCGCTGATCAGCTGGAAGTCGACCTTGATCGTCGTTTCCGCGCCGAGCGGCGTCACCTCGTGCTCTTCCAGCACGCGCAGCAGACGCGCCTGCAAGGCCATCGGCATGTCGCCGATCTCGTCGAGGAACAGCGTGCCGTTGTTCGCCTGCACGATCTTGCCGCGCCGTCCTTCACGCTGCGCGCCCGTGAACGCGCCCGCGCGATAGCCGAACAGCTCGCTTTCGATCAGTGTTTCCGGCAGCGACGCGCAGTTCACCGCGACGAAGCTGCCCGCCGCGTTCGGGCTGATGCTATGCAGCGCATTCGCGAACACTTCCTTGCCCGTGCCCGTCTGCCCTCTGAGGATGATCGGGATTTTCCGCTGGATCACGCGCGCGGCCAGCTGGCTCTGCGCAGCCATGCGCGGATCGCCGAATTCCAGATGCGACAGCTTGTCGAGTCCCGCTGCGGCGGGTTTCGCGTCGCGTGCGTCGCGCGTGCTCTTCGTGCGCGCACTGCGGTTGATCGACACGTCGCTCCATGGCCCGCGCGCGAGGCTCGTCGTTGTATGATTCGCGCCCGCGAACGTGGTGGCGTCGCGCGGTGTCTGCGCGATCAGGAAGAAGCGGTTGTTCGCATGCGCGCTGTACACGGTAATCGGATGGAACGAGCCGCGTATGCTGCGCGCGATCATGTCTTCGAGCGTCGCGCTGAACGCTTCTTCGATGCGCTTGCCGCACAGCTGATCGGGCGAGCGCAGATCGAGCTGGAACAGCGCGCTGCGATTGGCCGCGAGCACGACGCCTTCGTCGTCGACGGCGAGCTTGCCCGCGTGCAGCGTGCCGACGAACTCGGGACGGCTATGAAAGTGGACCGTGTTCGCGCGGCGGTAGCGCGAGTCGATCAGCCGGTTCTCGATCATCTGCCGCGACATGCCGACGAGAACGAGCGAATGCTGTTGCAGCATCTTCGAGCGGCTCGTCACGTCGAGCACGCCGACTATCGAGCCGCGTTCGTCGAAGATGGGCGCAGCCGAGCAGGTGAGCGACGTGTAGCGCGGATAGAAATGTTCGTGCTGGTAGACGGCGAGGCATTCGCGCTCGGTGAGGCACGTGCCCATGCCGTTCGTGCCCGCCTCGCGCTCGCTCCAGACGGCGCCCGCGCGCAGTCCGTCGGCGGCGACCGTCTCGCCGAACGGCACCGACGAAACCTGATGGACGATCACGCCGTTCGCATCGACGAGGATCACGGCCAGTTCCGGGTCGGCGAGCTGCTGATAGAGCGTCGTCATTTCCAGCTTCGAGCAGGCGATCAGATCGCCCGCTGCTTCGCGGGCCATGCTCAGTTCGTGCTCGGTGAGCACGGGCGGCATCACGAAACGTCCGGGGTCCAGGCCGAATTCGACGAGGCAGCGCGTCCACGACTGCGCCACAGACGGGCTCATCGAACACGTGGCAGGCTTGTTGTTGACGATGTTCAGTACATCCCGGACGTGCGAATCTATGTCAACGAGCGATGACATCAGGGGCGTCTCCGATGCGTCCGGCTCGATATCCGCTTCGACATGTCGAGGCGCGACGGCCGGCGCTGTATGTAAGTGTTTCCCCGTGTACTTCCGATGTGCCGCGCGTCTGTCGCGCGCTTGGATGAACCGCTTGATATGTCGCTTGAATGCGTTCAACAGCACTCAGCAATCACTCTACAACCCGTGTCGCGATACATCAATAAATAGTCGTACCAGTATGCGCCAGTGCGCGTGCTTTTTGCTTGGGATGACCGGCCGGGTTTTCCTGCATCGAAGGTCGATCGGACCCGGCAACGCGCCGCGGCGCTGCGCGCGGCTTCATCAACGACGATGCGCCCACGGTGGAGCACCTACATGGACCGTTTCAATCCAGCCAGCAGTCCCCTGCATTTCACTGTCGTGCTGCCGTCGAGCGCGCGCCCGATGCCCGCACCCGCCGATCGCACGGAGCCGGCCGCCGCGCTGCGCACCGCGCTCGACATCGTGTATATCGAGGGATTCGTCGCGCAGACGGTGATCGGCATCGACACGGACGAACTGCACGAGCCGCAGCCCATACAGCTGGATCTGTCGATCGGCGTGCCGTCGCTGCGCGCGTGCGAGACGGATCAGATCGGCGATACGATCAATTACGCTGCCGTGCGCGCGGAGCTGCACACGCTTCTTGCAACGCACAAAGTCCAGTTGCTCGAAGCGCTGGCCGAGCGGATCGCGCAATTGCTGATCGCCAGATTCGGCGCGCACTGGGTGCGTGTGAAGCTGTGCAAGCCCGCGAAGTTCGACGACGTCGCCGCCGTTGGCGTAATCATCGAACGGCGGCGCGGCGACGGCCACGCATAGCATGCACGCACTGCGCCCGCCGCGGTGTCGTCGGCGGCGGCGGGTTGTCGCCTGCGCAACTGCACGACTGCACGACTGCGCTTCGCCCGTCTCGATGGGCCGATGCGCATCACTGCGCGGGTCTCACCGCGCGTGCATCACTTCGCCGCGGAAGGCGAGGCCTTCGCGAGTCCGCATGCCTGATAGGCCTCTTCCTGCAACGCGCGATACTTTTTGGTCTGCGCGCGCGCACGGTCGACGCGGAACTCGTTGCCGCCTTCGCCGCCGAGCGACGCGTACTTCGAGAACGTCATCTGCTCGACGTATTCGTCATAGGGGAGCGCGGCCGCGATCTTGTCGATCGCGCACGAGCACTTGTAGACGTTGGCGAAGTCGTGGCCGTTGTCGTCCATGCAGCCGAGCACATATTCGACGCGGCCTTGCGTCGGGTAGTCGTAGCCTTTGGCAGGCGCGCCGCTGCCGGCGGAACCGGCCGCCGACGCGAGTGGCGCGATGAGCGAAACACACGCGAGCGCCGCGACCGCGATGCCCGCGCGACAACATGAGGTCATGTCGAAGCCTCTGCTTGAGCGTTCTGCATACATCGATATTAGCGCGCGGCGCGAGGCGCCGCAGAACGTTTCCGCCCTGCGGCGCCTCGCGCGCGCAACACGCCTGTCCCTGCCGGTGTGCGCATCGGCGCCTTAGTTCGGCGCGAACGGGTGCGCGGCGCTCGACTTCTTCGATACGACTTCGGCGGCGTTCGGTTCGCCTGCTACCGCGCGCTGGAGCGCTTCGCGCGTGGCCTTGTAGTTGAACTCCTGGATCTTCTTGTCGTCTTCGGCTTCCCAGTGGATGAAGACGCCGACGCAGATGAACAGGTCATCGGCTTCTTCCTTCGGGATCGTGCCGTCCTCGACGCTATCGGCGACGGCCAGCGCGACGGCGTGCTGCGCCGGGCCGAACATCTGCACGGCCTGCTTGGCGCCCTTGATCGTCACCTTGTTGAACATCACCGTGTTCGGCTTTGCCATCAGGTTCGGCGCGACGACCGCGAGCAGCGAAGTGAAGCCGTCCTTGTTGTTGGTGAGCGCGTGGCAGAAAGCGGATTCGGCGGCAGAGCCTCTCGGCCCGATCAGCAAATCGATGTGGGCCACTTCGTTGCCTTCGCCGATAAGCGACTCGCCTACCATGACGCGGTTGATCTTGGCCATGCTGTTCCTCCAGTGAATTGGGATCTGTCTACGTGGGACGAACTCGCGACGCGTGGAGCCCGCCGCGAGTTGTATGAGGGGGACGCACCGCGTTCTCGTCTAACAGGAAACATGCCAATCGGTGTTTGCTTGCGTTTGGCGCCGTTCGTTTTGGGCTAGCTGCGCCCGCTTGCGAAGCGCAGCGGATCGAGCAACGCGGCGATAAACAGCGTGGCGACAGTCAGATCGGCGCTCGTGCCTGGATTGACGCGTTGCGCCTTAAGTTCGGCATCCCATGCATCGAGTTGCGCGACGCTCTGCGCGTCGTCCGTCGTGCGCCATCGAGCGTGACGCAGGCGTGCCTCATGCGTGACACTTTGCGCCACCGCCGCGCCATGCTTGCGCACTATGTGCGAGTCCGGCCACGCGCCGAGGATCGTGAGGAAGACATCGAGCGTGAGCGCGGCGGGCATCGCGCGATGCGACTTCGCGATCGCGTCGAGGCCCGTGCCGAACACGTCGGCGAAGCCGTTCGCGTATTGACGCGCGATGCTGTCGCGCTCGGCGGCGAGCGCCATCGCCGCGCGCAGATCGACGGTCGGCGGCGCGTGCACTGATTGTTCGGGCGCGTCGCCCAGGCCGCCGGGATTCGCAAGCGCGATCGCGCGATAGGCGGCGCGCGCATCGTCCACCGTGAGCGCCGCGAGCACGCGTTCGACGCAGCGGTGCCATCCGGATGCCTGCAAAGCGACATCCTTCGTGATGCTGGCGAGTTCCAGCGCGGCAGCAAGCGGCGCGATCAGCAGCACGATGCCGAGGTTCGTATTGCAGCCGGCAACCTGCTGCGTGCGCGTCACTGCATCGAGAATGCGCGCGCCAACGCTCGCGCCTCGCGCAAAAAGCGCGGGAGCGGCAGCCTCGGCGCTATCGATGAACTGCGCGGCTTCCATCCCATGCCCCGCGCTGGCGATGCTGACGTTGCCCGGCTTCGCCGTTTCGACGTCGAGACGGCACGCGCGCAGAAACGCGTCGGGCGCGCGCGCGAGCGGATCGTCAGCGGCCTGCATGGAGCGGCAATGCAGCAAGCGCCCCCGCGCGGCTGCCCGCGAGCTTGCGGTCCAGCAGATCGTCGACGAGCGCCGCCGCAATATCGATCGGTGTCACCGATTGCAGCCCGCGCCATGCGGCGACGCCGTTCACTTCGAGCACGAGCGGCACGCCGGTTTCATCGGGCATCGAAGGATCGGGGATCAGATCGACGCCCGCGTAGTCGAGGCCGAGCGCCGCCGTCGCGCGCTCGGCGAGGGCCGCGAGCGTCGGATCGAGTGCGCTGGGTTCGCATTGCGCGCCGCGTGCGACGTTGTGTATCCAGCCGCGGCCGCCGACGCGCCGCATCGCCGCAACCGCGCGGCCGCCGATCACCAGCACGCGCCAGTCGAAGCCCGCGCGGCTTGCGCTACGGGCGCGCCTTGTGCCAGTGCTGCGGCTTGCGCCTGCTGTGCCGACAAACCTCTGCAGATACGCGACCTGCTGATAGCCGCGCAGCGGCGGCAGCGGCTTCAACGTGCCGTCGCGCGCCGCGCTCGCGCCGAGCCGCTGCAGCCCTTTGCCCTGCGAGCCGAACAGCGGCTTGAGCACGACCTGGCGGCGCGCGGCCGTCTCGCGCATCAGCACGCGCTGCGCGAAGGCCGCCGATTCCGTTACCCACGCGGCGGGCGTCGGCACGCCCGCGCGATGCAGCAGAAAACTCGTCATCGATTTGTCGACGCTGCGCTCGATCGCGCGCGCGTCGTTGTAGACGGGGATGCCGCATTCGCGCAGCGCATGCAGGATGCCGAGACGCAGCGTCACCTGTTCGAACGTGCCGCCCGCAATGCCGCGCACGAAGACAGCATCCGGCAGCTCGCGCGCGAAGCCGGGAATTGCAAGGCCATACGGCGACCATGTCGTGTCGATGCGGCACGTGGCGAGATCGACGCAGCGCGCCTCCACGCCGCGCGCGCGAAACGCCTTCTTGAGGCGTCCCGTGTGCCAGCCGGTTTCGTCCGTCATGATCGCGACGCGCAGGCCACCCGCCCGCAGTTCGGCCGATCGCAGATCGCTCATGGCGCCCCCGGCGTGGTGACGCCCGGCGTGCCGGGCCCGGCAGCGTTTTCATCGGAAGGATCGTCGGCGCAAGCGAACGCGTCGCCTTGCCAGAGCGCTTGCAGCAACGCTGCGTCGAGCCGGCCGCCGCGATACGTGGTGCCGCTTTCGAGACTGCTCGTCCACACTTCGGCGGGTGCGAACAGCGACGGATCGATCTGATAGAAGTCGTGGTTGAACGACGCGAAGATGTCGGCGAAGGGCCGCCCATAGTCGCGCGAATTCGACGACGGCAACTCGGCCGCGAGCCGCCGCGCGACGGCATCGCGGGTCACCGTCAGATGCACGCGTCCGCCGTACAGGATCGCGTCGTTCGTGCGGCCCATCGCGGCGAGGCCGTCGGGCGCGGGCGGCGGCAGCGGCGCCGTGCCGCTCGCTTCGACGATCTCGCCGAGCGGCACGCCGAGCACGTGCGTCTTATGCAGCGCGACTTCGACGACGCGCGCGACGACCTGCACCGTCCCGGCGACAGAGTGTGTCGGCGTGACGATTACGGTCAGATGGTCGGGCGCGAGACCGCAATCGTTGACGATTTTCTCCAGCACCGCTTGCGGCGGCGGCTGGCCGACTTCCATCACGAGCACACCCGCATCGTGGCGATCGCGATAGCCGAGCTCGTCGAAGAGCGTCTCCTTGCCCGCCAGCGCGCGCGCCGGACCGGAGCCGAGCGAGAAGAACTTCTTGCCGTTGTTCTGCTCCCTGGTCGCGGACAGGCTCCAGCCCGCGTACTGGCTGCCGAGGCAGGCGAGCATGGGCGACGACGTGTGCACTTCGATCGTCGCGGGCCAGAGCGGCTCGAGTTCGGTGCTCACGCGCGTCTCGATGCGGCCGAGGCCGCCCATGCAGATGCGCGCGATCAGCACGCCCGCTTCGACGCAGCCAGGCGACGTTACACCCGCATCGACGATGGTCGGCCCGAACGCATGACGCGACGACGCAATGCGAAGCCGCGCGGCGTCAGCCAGAAGCTGCGCAACGAGCGGCGCGGCGAACGCGTTGACGCTGGGCGCATCGCTGGCAACAGGAGGCGTGTTGCCGTGGGGTTCAGCCATGTGAGTCGACGGATTCATGGGCAGGCTCGAGGCAGGTTTCGATGTGTTGCAGCAGACGTTGCGTGTGACGTTGGAGCTCGCGTTGCAGCGAGGCGCGCGAATCGCCCGTGACGAGCACGGTGCAGACGGGCTGCCCCGCTTCGATCCGCGTGCCCGCGTTCGGGATGTCGTGGCAGACGGGATCGACGTACAAGGTGTCGCTGAAGCGGCGCGTGACCGTGAACGCTTCGGGCGCGAACACGACCTGTTGTGCGACGCGGCATGACGGCGCACTTATCGGCGCATTCATCGGCGCACTCGTCGGCCCATTCATGCGAGAGCCGGGCAGGCGATCATGCAGGCAGGCGTCGATGTGCGCGGCAAGCAGACCGCGCGGCCACGCGTCGCGCGCTGCGCGTTCGTACAACGCCATCGTCGACGAAGGCCGCGCGTTGACTTCGAGCACGCTGATGTCATCGCCGTCGAGCAGGAAATCGAGGCTATGAAGTCCGCGCAGATTCGCGCGCGATGCGATCGAGCGCACGGCGAAGGCGATCTGTTCCGTCACGCGTGCGGGCAGATCGATCGGCCCGAGCGAACCCGCGTGCACATAGGGCAACGCGCCGCTCGCGACGCAAAGCTGTTCCGCGTAGCCGACGATCGACGCGTCGCGCTGCGCGGCGATAAAGAGCGCCGACATCGAAAGCCCTGCGCTCTGTCGCTGGAAGTAGCCGGAAGAGTTGGCTTGCGCATCGGCGTTTGCATCTGCACTTGCCGCAGCGCGAATGTGCGTGCCACCGCAGCCGTCGGCCTGCTTGCGCAGCCAGCCTTCGGGCCGCTCGGGCCGCTCGAATGCCACGTCGGGATGCGCGATGCCCAGCTCGTCGAGCAGCGCGAAGAAGCGGCGCGGCTCGCGAACGGCAGCGGCCGCGCGGGCATCGTTGCCGATCAGCCGGGGCAGTCGGGTCAGTCCCAGCGCGTGTTGCAGGAAGTCGATATGCGGTTCGAGCCCGCTGCCCGTCACAAAGCCGAGCAGACGCGGCAAGCGCGCGACACGCTCCAGCGCGGCCTGCAATTTGCCGCGATCGATCGACAGGCCTTGTCCGCCGATATCGATCCACAGTTTCGAGTAAAGGCGCGTATCGCGGTCGCCGAACAGATCGAGCGCGACCACCTGATAACCCGCATGCGCCGCCGACTGCGCGAGCATGCGCGCCGACAGCCCCGCCACGGCGACGAACGGCGCGCCTTCACCCGGCCGCGCGCGCGGCTCGGCGAAGTGGCCGGCAGTCGTATACATCATGGACATCGCCTCGCCCCTCTGCGCGCTAGCTGCGCTCGGCGACGACGGCGCGCGCTTCGTCGAACGCTTCCGTGAAGCCCAGATAGGCCGGCTTGCCGGCCGTGCGCATCCGCGTGAACAGCCGATGCTCGACCTGGTACTTCACGTTGCCGATCGCAAGCGCGCCGATGCCGATCGCGTCTGGCCGCGCGGCACCCGCGAGCGGCTTGCCGTCGTCCATCACGTTCACGCCCGCGATGCCTTCGGGCGGCACCGCGTTGACGTCGGCGGCGACGAGGAGGCGCTGAGCGTGCGCGAGATCGGCGGCGCTTACGACCTGCACGCCCGCCGTCGCCGTCGCGAAGACGATATCGGCGCGCGTGAGCGCGGCATGCAGCGTATCGGGCGTGCTCGTGCCGACGCCCGTCGTCTTGATGCCGAAGCGTTCGTCGACGTCATGGCTCGCGCGTTCGGCGCGCGCCGCATCGGAATGGCTCGCGATCGTGACATGCGCGCCGAGCGTCGCCGCGATGGCCGCCGTGATCCGTCCGACGGCGCCCGTGCCGCCGAGTATCAGCACCTGCTTGTCCTTCAGTTCTTCGCCGTACTGCGCTTTCAGATGACATTCGACCAGTGCGACGAGCGCCGCCGATGTCGTATACGCGCCGCTCGGATCGGCGAACACGGAGACTTCGAACGGCGGCACCATCGCTTCGCGCGCGCGGTCGAGCATGTCGGCGGCGAGCATCACGTCGCGTCCGCCGATGAAGATGCCCGTGCGCGACACGCCTTTCGGGCCGCGCGAGAAGATCGCATCCTGTGTCAGCTGCACGACGTTGCGCACGTCGACCTCGCAGTACGGCACGAGAATCTGATAACCGGCATCGGCGGCCATGTTGACGTCGAACGGACTCATCTGTGGCGTCGGCGTGAACATGTGCAGGATGTAGGGCCTTTCAGTGGTGGTTGTGGACATGGCGTGGGCTCATTGGGGGTAGTCGGTAGCGGGGCGTGCGCGACCCGTCGGGACACGCAGATTCGATCCGGCGGCGCGGGCGGCGATTCGGGCTGAACGGGCTGATCCCCGTTGATTGGCGCTCATCGGGTGGCTCATCGGGCGACTCATCGGACGTCGAGGCCGAAGTGCGGCTGCTGGACGGCATAGAAGCGCGCGCCGTAATTGCGACCGCGCGTGACCGAGCACACGATGCCCGAAAACACGCGCGTCGCCGCGCGCGCGGCGGCGAGCGCCTCGTCGGCGCGCTGCGGGCTTTGCACGAACGCGAAGCCCGTCGGCCCCCACGAGCTTTGTCCGATGCCCGCCGTCTGGTTCGCGCCGATCGCCTGCAACGCGGCCGCGACGGCGGGACTCGAATACACGCCGCCTTGCACGGGCGCGAAGTACTCGCCGATCGACTGCTGGATCGCGCTGACGCCCGCTGCGAACGAATCGAAATCGCCTTGCGCCATGCCGGGCAGCACGCGCATCAGCAACTGGTGGCACACGTGCGCGGCGAGCTCCTGCGGGAAGGGCGGCAACGCAGCGAGGCCGCGCCGCTCGTCTTCGCCGTGCAGGCCTTCGCGCGTGGTGTCGTCGATCAATACGATGCGCCAGTCGTCGGGAAAGGGCTGGCGCGCGAGCAGCGGCGGCAGCATCGCGGCGCGGGACGCGGACGGTCCCGGATCTGCGCCGCTGCGCGATGCCGCGCGGCCTGGACCGCCATCGACGATCAGCCCGCCGTGATCGAAGCCGAGCACGCCGATGCCGGAACGCGCGCCGCGGCCGAGCCGCTGCGCGAGTTCCGCGCTCGTCGCGTCGATGCCCGCGAGACGCGCATACGCCGTCGCGACCGCGAGCGCGAGTTGCGTGCCCGAGCCGACGCCGCAATGGGCGCGCGCGGCCTGTTCCACTGCGATGGAAACGGGCGGCCCGCCGTATGCGTCGTGCAGCAGCGCCAGGTAGCGCTCGATGCGCTCGCGCTGCGCGGGCGTGGGCTCGCCTTCGATGAGCCGGTCGTCGTCGGCGTGCCGCGCGGTGACACGCGTGCAGCAGCCTTCGATCACGACGCCGACGCTGCCGAACGCGCGTCCGAGCGATGCGCCCGGATCGAGAAAGCCCAGGTGCAGGCGGCCGGGCGCTTCGACGGTGATCGCAGAGAGGGCCGGCAAGGCCGACGTGCGTTCGGATGACATCCGCATGCGAAAGTCCTTGTCGAATGGGGTGTGCGTGGGACGGCCAGACGAGCCGGGGCGTTCCATCGTCAGGCAAGAGCCGTACCACTGACGATTGGGCGCGGATCGGCGTGGGCCTCGACGCCTTTCAGCGGGGCGGGGCGGCCGTATCGCGCGTCACATCGCAACGGCATCGCGCGCGGCCAGCGACGTGCTCGCAGCGACATCGCGTGTCGAATGCGGTACAGCGCTGACACAGCCGCGATACACGCTCGATACAGCAAGCCGCGACACAGCCGCCATACACGCGCGACACAGCAAGCAGTGAAGAGCAAGCCGCGACGCAGACGCAGCGCCGCGGCGCTGCGCCGATCGCGGCACGGCCTGTCACACGCGGCTCGCCGCAAAACGGCAGCGTCGCGCTTCACGCGCGTGGCCGCAGGACCGCGCGCGCTGTTCTCGCCGCGTCGACTCTTTAACGCTTCAGCTCTTCGGCGCGTCGTACTTGATATAGCGGAAACGCTGATCGTCCGACGGCGTGCCTTCGAGCGGACCGCCTTCCTTGCCCGGCTGCCACTGGATCACTTCCTCGATCTTGCGGGCGAGCGCGAAGTCCTTGTCCGTGATGCCCTTCGCCGTGTGCGTCTTCAGCTTCACGATGACGAACGCATACGACACCGTCAGATCCGGGTGATGCCACGCGGCCTCGGCGAGGTGGCCGACCGCGTTGACCACCATCAGCGTGCCTTTCCAGCTTTCCGTGCGGTACTTGCGCCGCAGCCAGCCGTCTTCCAGATACCAGTGCTGCAACGGGCCTTCGAGCCTCTTCTGGATGTCCTCGTCGGAATACACCTGTTCGCTTTGCGTCATGGCGGACCTCCGCTCGTGTCATGTGATGGATCTCGCATATGGAAGCTTAGTGCCGATGGCGATTCGGTGCCGGCCTGCGTTTCGAAGCAAAGCCGATTGCAATCCGCTGACATGCGCCCCCGCCGTGCCATGGATTGTTTGCGTATCTGACACAGTATGTCTCGCCGTCGCTTGCGAAGCGGAACACGTTGACGCCACAACCCCACGTAGCGGCGCGCGATTGGCGTGCGATTGCGACCGGCATGGAATATGCGATCCGCCGTCATACGCATGAGCCGGGCAATGGACCTGGCCCAGCACAAGGCGTTACCTGCATCCAGAGGCGCGGCTGGAGCGACCCGGTAGCGTGTCATCGGTAACTGGACGGTTTAACCAGTACATCATTCTGGAGGAGACATGAACGTACGCACCCTGGTTCTAGGACTGGCGGTGTTGGTTGCGACGGCGCTGAACTCGTTCCTGGCTTATGCCGATCCGCAACTGGACTCGCTGCTCAAGAACCCCTCGAATTGGGCGTCGCAGGCAGGTGACTATGCGAATCACCGGTACAGCCCGCTCAAGCAGATCAACGAAAGCAATGTCGGCAAACTCCAGGTCGCCTGGACGATGTCGACGGGTGTGCTGCGCGGTCACGAAGGCTCGCCTCTCGTGATCGGCGACACGATGTATATCCACTCACCGTTCCCCAACAAGGTCATCGCGATCAGCCTGAAGGATCAGACCTTCCTGTGGCAGTACGAGCCGAAGCAGGACTCGGCCGTGATCTCCGTGATGTGCTGCGATACCGTCAACCGCGGGCTCGCGTACGGCGACGGCAAGATCTTCCTGCAACAGGCGGATACGACGCTCGTCGCGCTGAACGCGAAGACGGGCGAAGTCGTCTGGAAAGCGCAGAACGGCAATCCGAAGGCGGGTGAAACCAACACCAACGCGCCGCATGTATTCGGCGACAAGGTGTTGACGGGCATCTCCGGCGGCGAGTTCGGCGTGCGGGGGCGTCTGATCGCCTATGACATCAAGACGGGCAAGCAGGCGTGGATGGCCTACAGCACGGGCCCCGACAACGAGATGCTGCTCGATCCGCAGCAGACGATGACCTGGGCCGACGGCAAGCTGCAGCCGGTGGGCGCGGACTCGTCGATCAAGAGCTGGAAGGGCGATCAGTGGAAGCTCGGCGGCGGCACCACGTGGGGCTGGTACGCGTGGGACCCGAAGCTGAATCTGATCTACTACGGCACGGGCAATCCGGGCACGTGGAATCCGACGCAGCGTCCCGGCGACAACAAGTGGTCGATGTCGATCTTCGCGCGTGACCTGAATACGGGCAAGGCGAAGTGGGTTTATCAGATGACGCCGCACGACGAGTGGGACTATGACGGCGTCAACGAAATGATCCTCGCGGACATCCCCGTGAACGGCAAGAAGACGCCTGCGATCGTGCACTTCGACCGCAACGGCTTCGGCTACACGCTCAATCGCGAGACAGGCGAGCTTCTGGTTGCGCAGAAGTACGACCCGGCCGTGAACTGGGCGGATAGCGTCGACGTGAAGAGCGGTCTGCCCATCCGCAACGCAACTTACTCGACGCAGAAGGCGGGCCCCGATCACAACGTGAAGGGCATCTGCCCGGCAGCATTGGGTTCGAAGGACGAGCAGCCGGCGGCGTTCGATCCGACGTCGAGTCTGTTCCTCGTGCCGACGAATCACGTGTGCATGGACTATGAGCCGTTCGACGTCGATTACGTGTCGGGACAACCCTATGTCGGCGCAACGCTGTCGATGTATCCCGGTCCTAACGAAAACGGCGCGATGGGCAATTTCATCGCGTGGGATGCGTCGAAGGGCAAGATCGTCTGGTCGAAGCCGGAACGGTTCTCGGTGTGGTCGGGCGCGCTGGCGACGGCGGGCGGCATCGCTTTCTACGGCACGCTGGAAGGCTACATCAAGGCAGTTCGGATCAAGGACGGCAAGGAGCTGTGGAAGTTCAAGACGCCGTCGGGGATCATCGGCAACGTGTTCACGTACCAGTATCAGGGCAAGCAGTTCATCGGCGTGTACTCGGGCATCGGCGGCTGGGCGGGCATCGGCATGGCAGCCGGCCTGCAGAAGTCGACGGAAGGCCTGGGCGCTGTCGGTGGCTACCGCGAACTGGCCAAGTACACGGCGCTCGGCGGCACGCTGTTCGTGTTCGCCATTCCGGGCGAAAAGGGTTGATCAGAGGGTTGATCAGAGTTGACCCGAAGGTGGTTTCGCAGCAGCAGTGACGTAGCCGAAGACGCCCGCATGCGGTCTTCGGCTTCGATGAAGACTCGAGGCGGCGCCGGCGACGCGTCGAACGCAGACGCGTCGCCGGCAGTCACCTTGCAGTCGCAGAGCAGGTTCAATCGAAAACACGCAACGACGTTGCGTGAGACCAAAGTAAGGGAGACGAACGCATGAAAGGCCGTGTTGTGCTGTCGCTTGCAGGTACGTTGCTGGGATTGGGCGCATTACCTGTCGTTATGACCAATAGCTGGGGGCAGTCGTCGGGCGCGCCTCAGGTCCAGCAGGTCGCCTACAAGGTCGTCGATGGCGACAAGGTCGACAACAATACCCTGTTGGGCTGGAAAACATGGCGTGCGCTTGCCTGTGAGCGCTGTCATGGCGCGAAGCAGGAGGGCCTCGTGGGCCCGTCGCTGATCGACGCGTTCAAGACGCTCGACAAGAACGAATTTCACCGTACCGTATTCGGCGGACGTGTCGACAAGGGCATGCCCGACTTCAGTTCGAGCTCGATGATGCAGAAGAACTGGGAAAACCTCTACGCGTACCTGAAGGGCCGCTCCGACGGCAAGATCAAACCGGGCGATCTGCAGGCGATCGATGCAAAATGAGCTTCATGGCGTCACGTGATGCTACGTGACGCGCTTGCGTGAGTGACCGTATGCCGTGCATCGCATGACGCAAACCCGGGAGACCTCCATGTCCGATCGCAGACGTTTAGCCGTCCATGTTGCCTGTGCCATGCTGACGCTATGCTGGGCCTGTGTCGGCGGGCCAGCCGCTCGCGCGCAGGGTGCGCCCGCGCCGGACCTGCCGAACAACGACGGCGCCGACAAGGTGTTGCGCGTGTGCGCCGATCCGAACAACATGCCGCTCTCGAACGAGAAGGGCGAGGGCTACGAGAACAAGATCGCGGCCGCGATGGCCAAAGACTTCGGCTACAAGCTCGAATACACGTATTTTCCGCAGCGCATGGGCTTCGTGCGGCATACGCTGCGCGAGAAGCTGCCCAACACCGAGCAGTTCAGATGCGACCTCGTGATCGGCGTGCCGCACGGCTACGACATGACGGCGACCACGCGGCCCTGGCTGCACTCGACGTATGCGATGGTGTTCCAGAAGCGCCCCGAGTTCGCGAACATCAACACGCCAACCGATCTGCTGAAGCTGCCGCCCGATCAGCTGAAGAAGTTGAAGCTCGGCATCTTCTCGCAGACGCCTGCTGTCGACTGGCTGCTGTCGAACAATCTGATCGACCAGGCTGTGTCGTATCGCGCGCAAAGCGGCGACCCGAACGCGTTTCCCGGCGAGATGATCCAGCGCGATCTGGTGCAGGGCAACGTCGACGTGGTGTTCGTCTGGGGGCCGATTGCGGGCTATTTCGCGAAGCAGGCGAGCGATCGCGTGAAGCTCGTGCCGTTCCCGCCGCAGCCGGGCATCCGCTTCGACTATGAAATTTCGATGGGCGTGCGCAACGGCGAGAAGGCATGGCACGACAAGATCGACCAGTGGATCGCCACGCATCAGAGCAACATCGACAAGATTCTGACCAGCTACGACGTGCCGCTGCTGCCGCTGGCGAGCGCGCCCGTCGCAACGGACTCGCCGAAATGACGCGCAAGCCGGCACGATGCGCACGCGCTCTCGCGCGTGCGCTTGCCGTGCGCGGCGCCGTTGCGACGGCGGCGATGGCGGCGGTTGCGGCGCCGCTGGGTGTGCCGGTTGCCGTGTCGATGGCTGTGTCGATGGCCGTGCCGCAGGCTGTGTTCGCCGCCGATACGACACCCATCGCGCCCGCCGAAAAGCTGCTGTTTCTCACGCCGCATCTGAACGGCGTCGCGTCGCAGACGGAGCTCGACTATTCGCTCGTCGTATCGGCGCCGCCCGAGAAGTCGACGGACCGGGTTCGCGTACTCGTCGCGAGCGACGACAACGCGAAGAGCGACGCGATTGTCACCGATGCGAACGGCAAGGCGGCGTTGCCCGGCAATCTGCCGTGCAACCCGATCATTCTGTATTTTCTCGAACGCGACATTGCGGAGATGGAGCAGTCGACGGGCGGACAGCGCCGCTACTTCCAGCAGCGCGTGCGGCTCGCGCTCGCGGCGGGGCCGCCCATCACGGATGCGACGGCGCAGGTGGAAGGCAAGCCGGTGAAGGCGCGCAAGATCGTGATTCAACCGTATCTGAACGATCCGAACGCGGAGCGTTTTCCGAAGTACACGAGCAAGCGCTACACGTTCATCCTCGCCGATGGCGTGCCTGGCGGCGTGTCGTTGCTGCTCACCGAAGTACCCGGCGACAACGGCGATTTCACGCATCCCGTCAAGACGGAATCGGTGAGCTTCGAAACGTCGGTGCGCAAGCTGTCGCCGCCCGCGCACGGCGCGCCTTCGACGCCGAAGCCACCCCCCAACGCGCCGCGTGCGAGCCGCTGATTTTCGCTGAATATTGGATGCACGCTGCGTGACATGACGGGCAGCGTGCTCGCTGCCCGTCGAAACGCGTTTGGGAAAAAAACGCATCATGAATCTGATCCGCTCGCTGACGCTCAGGCAACTGCAGATCTTTGTGATCGCAAGCCGTCTGCCGAGCTTCGCGCGCGCGGCGGAAGAGTTGCATCTGACGCAGCCCGCTGTGTCGATGCAGATCCGGCAACTGGAAGAGGCGATCGGCATGCCGCTCTTCGAGCGGATCGCGCGGCGGCTGACGCTGACGGAAGCGGGCGAGCGTCTGTCGCATCACGCGAGCCGCATTCTCGGCGAGATCAAGGACGCCGAAGACACGATGTCCTCGCTCGCGCAAGCCGATAGCGGCACGATCGCGGTGAGCATCGTGAGCTCCGCGACCTACTTCGCGCCGAAGCTGCTGGCGCTGTATTCGAAGCAGTTTCCGAAGGTCGACGTGCATTTTTCAGTCGGCAATCGCGAGACGCTGCTGAGGCTGTTGCAGGACAACGCAACCGATCTCGCGATCATGGGCCGCCCGCCGCCGGAACTGGGCACGACAGCCGAGCCGCTTGCCTATCATCCGCATGTGATCATCGCGCCCGTTACGCATCCGTTGCGTCACGCGCGCCGCTTCGACCTTCAGGAGCTGGCGGGCGATACGTTTTTGTTGCGCGAGCCGGGTTCGGGCACGCGCGCCGTTGCCGAACATACGTTCCGGCAGCATCTGTTCACACCGACGCGCTGCGTGACGCTCGGCAGCAACGAAACGATCAAGCAGGCCGTGATGGCGGGCATGGGCGTAAGCCTCATCTCGCTGCATACGCTCGCGCTCGAACTGCGCACCGGCGAGATCGCGCTGCTCGACGTGAACGGCACGCCCGTCGAGCGCACGTGGCAGATCGTGCATCTGAGTTCGAAGCAACTGTCGCCGACGTGCGTGATGTTTCGGCGCTTTCTGCTCGAACATGCGGAGCCGTTTCTCGAGCAGGAGTACGCGAAGTTGATGCAGCCGCTGTCGTCGGCGACTGCGCAGCGTGCGCGCAGCGCGAAGCGGGTGGAAAAAGTGGAGCGGGGATGAGCGGGCGGGCGCGGTGTCGCATCAAGCGCGGCAAGCACACGGCGACGGGACACACGGCGACACACACGTAGTGCGGCGTGGCACAGGAGCCTAACGGCGGCCGCTCGCGTTCCACTGCATCCTGATCGGCTTCGCTTGCTCCTCCAAGCTTGCGCCTCAAGCTTGCGCCGACGCGGTCGAGGCCGAGATCGACGCCGGGATCGAAATCCTCTTCACACTGTTTCGACGCGCGCTCCACCCACCATTCACCCGCTCGCCGTGCCTACCGTACCTCCAGCCTCGCTCTCCCGCTTAGGCCGCCGAACGGCACGCAATTTCCCGCTGGCGCCCCCGCCGCAGAAGAACCGGTCGGCGCCATCGGACTCCAGCCCCGACACCATCACACCTTCCGGCATCTCGACCATTTCGAGCACTTCGCCCGTACGCGGATCGACGTGCCGCAAATCGCTCTCGTCGCCCTCCCACGTGCCGTGCCACAGTTCTCCATCGACCCACGTCACGCCCGTGACGAAGCGGTTCGATTCGATGGTGCGAAGAATCGCCCCCGTCTGCGGATCGACCTGATGGATCTTCCGCTCGCGATACTGCCCGACCCACAGCGATCCCTCCGCCCACGCGAGCCCCGAGTTG
Source organism: Paraburkholderia diazotrophica (assembly GCF_900108945.1). Taxonomy (GTDB): domain Bacteria; phylum Pseudomonadota; class Gammaproteobacteria; order Burkholderiales; family Burkholderiaceae; genus Paraburkholderia; species Paraburkholderia diazotrophica. The sequence goes on from NZ_FNYE01000024.1 coordinate 79,555, forward strand.
CTGCCGGCGGGCGCGGGGATCGTCGCGAGCACGTGGCCCGTCTGCGGATCGACCTTCTGGATGCGGTCGTCGGCGATCTGAAACAGGTGCTGGCCGTCGAACGCCGTGCCCGCGTCCGCATCGACGCCGATCGAGCGCGTCGTCAGTCCGCTTGCGGGGTCCAGCGCTTGCAGCGCGTCGCCGGTGGCGAACCAGACGTTGTGACCGTCATACGTGACGCCATGCACGCTGCCGATGCCCGGAAAAGGTCCATATTCACGCACGATTTCAGCGGCTGTTCGATTCATGCTGCCATCCTGGTCGGTGAAGAAGTGGTCTATGAAGAGCGGTTGGTGAAATGGTCGATGAAGAGTCGAGCCTCTGATGCTAGTCGATGGGGAGCGGCGTGGGGAGTAACAATGCCGTCGCGAATCCGGGCATCGGCGGCGTCATCCAGCGGCGCGCGCGTCCGCGTCCGAACGACTGCACCTTGCCGGCTGCCGCAAGCGAATCGAGCGCGCGCTGCACCGTGCGCTGGCTCGCGCCGAGCGCAAGCGCGAGCGCCGAGCTCGACCACGATTCGCCATCGGCGAGAAAGGCGAGCATCGACGCGTGTTCTTCTTCGACAGGCCGCGCGAGCACGACGACTTCGGACGCGCGCCGCGGCACGAGCGCAAAGCCGCGCCGCGTCGCGGTGACGTCGGCGAGCGCGCCGAGCATCGTCCGCAGCCGTCCCATCTCGACGCGCAGGCGCGCGCGATGCGACTCGTCGGCGTGCTTCATCCGGAATGCGCGCGCGATGAGCGTGTCGCGCGGCACGTCGGCGGGCCATGCTTCGGCGAGCACGCGAGCGAGATTGAACAGCACGGGACGCGTCGCGAGCGCGACGACGCTGCCCGCATCGCGCACGACGTTCCTGCATGCATCGACGACGAGCGCCTTCGACGCCATCAGCGCCTCCACTTCATCGAGCAGCAGGAGCCGCTCTTCGCCACGCGCGATCAGCCGCGCAGCCGGCGAGTCCAGCAGACGCACTGCGCTTTCGACTTCGGCCGTGAGCCCCGGAATGCCCGCGTGACGCGCGGCGCGCCCGGCGCGGACGAGCGCGGCACGCGCTGTCTTCGTGCGCAACCGGCGCATCGCGATGCCCGCCACGATCAGCTCATGCGCGGCGCTCGATGCGGGCGGAAAGGGCGCGGGATCGAATCCGTCGAGCAGACGCTCGGCCTCGTCGAGACGGCCGATCAGCAGCAAACGTCTGACTTCGAGATACCGCGCATGCGCGGCGTTGAGATGGTCGCCGTGCGCTTCGAGCGTCGCACGCGCGGCGTCGAGCGACTTTGCGGGCCAGCCGAGGTCGCGCGAAGCAAGCGCGATTTCGGCTTCGGCAACGATGCATCGCGCGCGGGCGACGGCCTCTTTGGGACCGAAGGCGCGCGCCGCGCTTCGCACCAGCGCCTTCGCACGAACGAGATCGCCGAGCTGCGCCATCGCGATGCCGCGCAGCGCGAGCGCGGGCGCGTCGTCGCGCAACGCGACGCGGTTCAGCGCGCCGAGGGGATCACCTGCCGCGAGCGCGCGCGCCGCAGCGGCGATGAGTGAGTCCATCCGAATCCCGTCACATTTGTCACTCCCATCCATCCGATGGGCCGTCCTAATCTAGCACACGTCGATTCACGAACACGCGGCATCGGCGAAGCATCGATCGGCGCACGACATTCAACGGAGGAACCCACGATGACCACTCATGCAACAGGAACACGTCAACAATGGCTGGCTGCACGGCTCGAACTGCTCGAGGCGGAAAAGGCGCTGACGCGGCGCAGCGACGAGCTTGCGCGGCAACGTCAGGCGCTGCCTTGGGTCCGCGTCGACAAGGCGTACACGTTCGACACGGATGACGGGCGCGCCACGCTCGCGGACCTGTTCAAGGGACGCTCGCAACTGCTCGTCTATCACTTCATGTTCGGACCGGACTATACGGCGGGCTGCCCGTCGTGCTCGTCGATCGCGGACGGCTTCAACGGCTTCGCCGTGCATCTGGCGAACCACGATGTGATGCTGACGGCCGTTTCCCGTGCGCCGCTCGCCAAACTGCACGCGTACCGGAGGCGGATGGGCTGGACGTTTCCGTGGGCATCGGCGAACGGCAGCGACTTCAACTTCGACTTCAACGTGTCGTTCACCAAGGAGCAGCAGCGTGCCGGCGACGTCGAGTACAACTTCGAGCGCGGCGGACATGCAATGGACGTCGAGCCTGCGCCGGAACCCGTCGTCCAGTTCGCGGCCACGTGCGGCACCGACGCGCCGACTTACTCGCGCGACCGGCCGGGCATGAGCACGTTCGTCATCGAGGACGGGGTCGTGTATCACACGTATTCGACCTATGCGCGCGGTCTCGACGGTTTGTGGGGCGTGTACCAGTGGCTTGATCGCGCGCCGAGAGGGCGTAACGAGCAGGGCATCTGGTGGCGTCGTCACGACGAATACGCGCAGCGCTGAGGCCGATCGTGGATACCATCGGCACTGCCATCGGGCGCAACGTTTCGCGGCGTGCGGTTTCGTCGCGGGATTCGCGATGGGATTCACGGCGATCCTCGCGGCGGACCTTTTTCGCCATCGTTGCATTCGTCTTCGCCGTCTGTGCGGCATCGACGATCGTCTGGTGCACGTCGATGCCGGCGATGGGTGACATGCCGATGCCCGGCGGCTGGTCCCTGTCGATGACATGGGTCCCGATGTGCGGACAGAAATGGCCGCGCGCCGCGGCGTCGTTCGTCGGCATGTGGCTCGTGATGATGATCGCGATGATGCTGCCGTCTCTCGCGCCTGTACTGTGGCGCTATCACGAGGCGGCCCGCGCAACGAGCGGAACCGGAGACAGACGGCTCGCGCCGTTGACGGCGCTCGTGAGCGTCGGCTACTTCTTCGTATGGACCGTGGCGGGCGTGGCCGTGTTCGCGCTGGGCGCAGCAACGATGGCGCTCGCGCTGCACTTTCCGGCGCTCGCACACGCGATTCCCTTCGCGGCGGGCATAGCCGTTCTCATCGCAGGCGTGGTGCAGTTCAGGGCGTGGAAAGCGCGTTATCTTGCTTGCTGCCGCTGTACATTCATGAACCAGTGCGCGCCGCCAGCACGCGCCCGCTCGGCCTGGCTGCATGGCGTTCGCCTGGGCGTGCACTGCTGCTATTGCTGCGCCGGCCTGACGGCTGTGCTGTTGATCAACGGCATCATGGATCTGTACGCAATGGCCTTCGTGACGGCGGCCATCACCGCCGAACGTCTCGCGCCCGCAGGCGAGCGGGTTGCGCGTGCGACGGGCGTGGTCGTCATCGCGATGGGTATGACGATGATCGCGCGTGCGATCGCGTTCGGTTGATGCGGCTTATCGCACGCATTAAAGAAGGCCGGCACACGCACAACGCGTTGCCGGCCTTCGGCAGTCAGATCGATTTCACTTCTCCCCCATCCATACGCAGCGTCGTGCCCGTCATCCAACGCGCGCCTGGCGAAACGATAAACGCCATCAGCTCGGCGATTTCGTCCGGCGTGCCATACCGCGCGATGCCCGCTTCCATTGGAAACTTCGCCGTTGCTTCTTCGACAGTCATTTCGTGCAGCGGCGCCCAATGTTCGAGATACGAGCGGCGGCGTCCCGTCATCACGGGCCCGGGCAGCACGCTGTTGACCTGCACGCCGTCCGCGATGCCGCGATCCGAAAACGCCTTGGCGAGCGCGACGATCGCCGCGTTGATCGTGCCGACGGCTGCATACGGCGCCTTCGGAAAAAGCGCCGAATTGCCGGACATCATCACGACGGACCCCGACGTTTCCTTCAGCGACGGCCACGCCGCGACGGTCAGACGCCGCGCGCCATGCAGCTTCAACGCGAGGCCGCGATCCCATTCGGCATCCGTCATGTCGAACACGTCGATCTGCGGCACGGCGCCCGCGATATTGAGCAACGCATCGATCCTTCCGAACGACGCGAGCGTTGCGTCGACAACCTGTCGAGCCGCTTCCGATAACGACAGATCGATGTCGATGGCGAGTGCTTTTGCGCCCGCCTGTCTGACCGCGCCCGCCGTCTGCTCCAGATTCTCGCGGTTGCGCGCAACGAGCACGATCGCGTCGAAATCGCGCGCGAGCCTGATGGCCGTCGAACGGCCGATGCCCTGGCTCGCACCCGTGACGATCGCTACTTTGCTGGACATGTCGGTCTCCCGGTTTCGTCGATCGTCACGCATCAATGGACCACGACCATCTTGCCGCCGGCTTCGTTCGCTTCCATCACGCGGTGCGCTTCGCGAATCTCATCGAAGCCGAACACGCGCGAGGGCTTCGCGCTGAGGCGGCCCGCCGCGACATCGGCTGCGATCGCTTGCAGCGGTACGTCGGAGAGCGGAAAGCCCGGCGTGCCGAACACGAAGCTGCCGAAAAACGTCAGGTACACGCCGCTCGACATCTGCAACAGCGGATTGAAATCGGCGATTGGCGCGAGGCCGCCCAGCCAGCCCGCGAGACACGCACGGCCGCCTCGCCGCAACATCGCAAGCGAATCGAGAATCGTGCTGTTGCCGACGAGATCGAGTACGGCGTCGATCTGCTTTGCTTCGGCGATGCGCTTCGACAGATCGGGGCCTTCGAGTTCGACGCGCGCCGCGCCCAGCTTTTCGAGCATCGCGAAGCGCGCCGGATTGCGCGTCGTCGCGATTACTTTTGCGCCCGCGTTCACGGCCAGATTGACGGCCGCCTGTCCAAACGACGACGTCGCGCCGCGTATGACCAGCGTCTGTCCCTCGCTGATGTCGAGGTTGCGGAACAGGCACGTCCATGCTGTCGCATACGTTTCCGGAATCGCCGCAAGCTCAGCCCACGGCAGATCGGATTCGATCAGCGCGACGTTGGAAACGGGCGCGCGCGTGTATTCCGCGTAGCTTCCATTGATCGTGCGGCCGAGACCGCCCATCAACGCAGCCACCTTCGCGCCGACAGGAAACTCGCCGCCCGGACACGACTTGACGATGCCCACGCATTCGATGCCGCTGACCTTCGCGGCTTCGGCCCACTCGCCGCGCCGCATGTGCATTTCGGCATGGTTGATGCCGAACGCCTTGATTTCGATGACGACGTGGCCTTCCAGCGGTTCCGGTTCCGGCAGTTCCGTATAGACGAGGCTATCGAGGCCGCCGAATTTTTCGAGCACGATTGCACGCATGAAGATTCTCCCAGGGTAGATGCGGCGTCAGTCGACGCAATGTGATGAAGCGGACTGCGTATCCGCGAATCAGCGAATCAGAAATCCGGAAATGGCCGCGGCGATTTCTTCCGCATGCGTTTCGAGCGCGAAGTGGCCGGTATCGAAGAAGCGCACGTCCGCGTTGGGGATGTCGCGCTTGAACGCTTCGGCGCCGGGGGGCAGGAAGAACGGATCGTTCTTGCCCCACACGGCGAGGAACGGCGGCTGATGCGTGCGGAAGTACTGCTGGAACGCCGGATACAGCGCGACGTTGCTTCGATAGTCGCCGAACAGATCGAGCTGGACTTCATGCGCGCCGGGACGGCTCATGTAGTAGTCGTCGAGCGAGTAGCCATCGGGTGAAACCGCGGCTGTGTCGGGCACGCCATGCGTGTATTGCCAGATGGTCGTCTCTTTGGTCAGCAGCGCGCGCAGCGCGTCGCGGTTCGCTTGCGACGGGTCCTGCCAGTACGCGCGAATCGGATTCCAGCCTTCGCTCAGTCCTTCGACATACGCGTTGCCGTTTTGCGAAACGATTGCCGTGATCCGCTCGGGGTGCTTGAGCGCAAGACGGAAACCCGTCGGTGCGCCGTAATCGAAGACGTACACCGCATAGCGATCGAAGCCGATCACTTCGGTGAAGCGATCGATCACGTTGGCGATGTTGTCGAACGTGTACGCGAAAGCGCTGCGCTCGGGCATGTCCGACTGGCCGAAGCCCGGCAGATCGGGCGCGACGATATGGAAGCGCTCCGCGAGTAGAGGAATCAGGTCGCGAAACATGTGGCTCGAACTCGGAAAGCCGTGCAGCAGCAACAGCTTCGGCGCGCCGGGGCGGCCGGCTTCCCGATAGAACACGTTGAAGCCGTCAACGTCGGCATGGCGATGGGCAATCGTGGACATGGCGTTCTCTCCGTAAGGGTTGGGGTTTCTACCGGCTCAAGGATCGGGCCTTTTGCCTCGTTCAGCGTAACCTTCAAATCGATGCTATACAGGTTACGCATTGATGATGTAACTTGTCAAGAAGATTTTTAGCGGTTACGATGGAGTCATCGTCAACACACGTTAGACACGCAAATGGACTACCGCGTCATACCGGCGATGTTCGTGGCCGATGCGCCCGGCCTTGATTTCCTGAATTCGGTTGCGACACCCGTCGACGAGCCCGTCGACTGGGTCAGTGACGGCGAAGGTCTGCTCGGCTGGCTCGAACAGGCGGGCATGGTGCCCGCTGACGTGCTGGCGGGCCTGCGCGCGCAGTCCACGTCGGCGGAACTCGACGAGATCGCCGCCAGGGCGCGCAGTCTGCGCGAATGGTTCAGGGGATATGTGCATAAGAGGAAAGGGCGCGCGCTCGCCGTCAAGGACTTGCGCGAGCTGGAGCCGCTCAACCAGCTGCTCGCACGCGACGAACAATATGGCCAACTCGCCGCGAGCGGGTCGGATGAAGCAACGGCGCTGACGTTTCGCATGACGCGCAAATGGCAATCGGCGGAGTCGTTACTGATGCCGATAGCTGAAGCGCTCGCGAGGCTCGTCTGCGAGGAAGACTTCACGCACGTGAAAGCGTGTGAAGGGCCCAAATGCACGCTGCTTTTCGCCGATCACACGCGAGGCCACGCGCGCCGCTGGTGCAGCATGGCGGTGTGCGGCAATCGCGCGAAGGTGGCGGCGCATCGCGCGCGATTGAAGGAAGCGAAGGGTTAAATCCCGCGGGTCAAGGCCCGGATGGAAGGCTTCACGTTTATCTGGAGGACATGGCATGGACCACATCAAAGCGATTGCATTCGATCTCTACGGCACGCTGTTCGACGTTCACTCCGTTTCCAGCCGATGCGACGAGCAGTTCCCCGGGCGCGGGCAGGAGATCAGCAACGTATGGCGGCAGAAGCAGCTCGAATACACGTGGCTGCGCAGCCTGATGAACCGGTATATCCCGTTCGAGCACGTGACGGAAGAAGCATTGCGCTATACGGGCCGCCATCTCGGACTCGCGCTGGATGACAACACGTGCCGCTCGCTGTCCGATGCGTATCTGCATCTGCAACCGTTCGCGGAAGTGCCCGATGCGTTGCGCGAACTGCGACAGCGCGGCCTGAAGCTGGCGATCCTGTCGAACGGCTCTCCGCATTCGATCGGCGCGGTGGTCGGCCATGCGGGATTGCGCAACAGCTTCGATCATCTGCTGAGCGTTGATCCCGTGCGCGTGTACAAGCCGGACAATCGCGCGTATGAACTGGCGGAGCACGCATTCGGGCTGAACCGGACGGAGATCCTGTTCGTGTCGTCGAATGCGTGGGATGCGACGGGCGCGCGTTATTTCGGCTTTCCGACGGCGTGGATCAACCGGGGCGGCAAGGTCTTCGACGAAATGGGCCAGAGGCCGGACTGGGAAGTGAACGGGCTCGATGCACTGGTGAAGCTATTGGGCGCCGCGAAATAACGCGGCGCGCCGGGCGTTTCATCCACCGCTTTCCCATTCAAGGCTCGAACGTAGTCTTCTCGTCGAGCGTTGCGTTTCACTGCTTGCCCGACGCGAGTTGTTCGTTACGGTCGGTGAGAAAGCGGATCAGCCCATCGATGCCGCCGCCTTGCTGGATCGTCTCGCCGAACTGCTGACGGTAGGTCTGCACCAGCCACGCGCCGAGCACGTTCAGGTCGTACACGCGCCAGCCTTGCGGCGTCTTGCGCAGACGGTAATCGATCTCGACGGGCTGCGCATTGGTGATCGCGATCGTGCGCACGACGGTGTCGGTATCGGTCGGCGAAAAACGCATCGGCGGATATTCGATCTGCTGGTCCGGACGAAGCTGCGCAAGCGCGCCCGAATACAGGTGGATCAGCAGCGTCTGGAACTGCTGAACGAGTTGCTTCTGCTGTTCGGGCGTCGCCGTTCGCCAGTAGCGGCCCACTGCGAGCCGCGTCGTATGCTCGAAGTCGATATACGGCAGGATGTCGCGGTTCACGATGTCCATGATGCGCGGGATGTCGGTCGGCTCGATCGCGCGCTTGCGCACTTCGTCGAGCACTTGCTGCGTGACCGTCTTGATCAGCGCTTGCGGATCGGAACTGTCGACGGTCTGCGCCGATGCGCCCGTGCAAAACGCAAAGACGGCAAAGAGAAAGGCGATGAGAAATCGGAATCTCATGAGTCTCATATCGGCGAACTCGTCATGTGATTGCGTAGGTCGCGCTCGGCGCGGCGCGCGCGAGATCGTGCGGCGCAGCCTATTGTAGGGGCGGCGGATGTTTTTGGCAGACAAGCTGCCGGCAGTGCGGCACGGAGCGGCACGCGATGTGCGCATGCGCCGATGATATTGCGCCCGTCAGTCGCCATCATTGCCCGTTAGTTTTTTACAGCACCCGACGGGTAGCGCGCGAGATGATCGGTCGCGGATTCGGACAGCCACACTTCGCCCGCGCGGCCCATCATCTGTCGCACGTTCGCGTGGTCGCGCGGCAGTGGCAGCACGTCGAAGCGCTCGGTATGCGGATCGAAGCGCACGAGTGCATTCGCGCTCCATTCGCTGAGCCAGACGATATCGTGGTCGTCGACGAAGATCGCATACGCATGCGGGTTGTCGCCGGGCAGACGCCATTCGCGCCAGCGCTGCGTCGACGGATCGAACATGCCGACGCGTCCCGCGTTCCACTCGCTGATCCACACGCGCCCTCGCGAATCGGACCAGACGCGGCGTGCGCCCTGATCGGGCGTCGGCGGCTCGATGACTTGCGCGGCGCCCGTTGCCGGATCGATGTGGCCGAGGTAACTGCCTGCAAGTGACGCGAAATACAGCGCGCCGTCGGGTGTCACGCAGATGCCGTACGGGCCCGCACCATGCGGCGCATCGAACACGCGCATCGTGCCGCGCTTCGGATCGAACTCGCCGTAGATGCCGCTTTGCCCCGTAAACCACAGATGTCCCTGCTTGTCGAACACGGCCGTGTTGAGGTTGGCGTGCGGCCGGTCCTTCGGCAACGGAAAGCGCGTGACGGCGAGTGTCGTCGAATCGACACGGACGATCGCGTTCTGGCCGCCATCCGTGATCCACGCTGCCTGGTCGGGCCCGATGATCACGCCATGCGGCGCCGATCCCTTTCCGAGCGCAATGCTGTCGATCTTGCCGCTGCGCGGATCGAGCCGTCCCGCCGAGCCTCGCGCCTGCGCGGTGAACCACACGGTGCCATCGGGCGACGGCGCGACATCGTGTGGCGCGCTGCCCGACGGCACGGCGAAGCTATCGAACGACGCAGACCGCGTCTGTGCCGCGCCCACGAGCGCGACGCACGCGAGCGCCAACGCAGTAACGACGCGTGCGTTGCCAGCTTGAAGAATCCTACGCAGCGTTGCCGCGATCCGATCTCTCGCGACGATCTTCAGCATGTCCGCCTCCTTCGCTTCGACACGAATCACTCGCATCATCGCGACGCGTTTGCAGGCAGCGCGACGCGTTGCAAAACCGTCATCGGGCCGAGCCGCTCGATCACATCCATCTGCGCCGCGTCGCGCACGAACAGCGATCCTGCGAATCCCAACGCGTTCACGGGCACGCCTTCGACGCGCTCATCCGATCTCGGCACGAGCAGCATCCACTCGCGCGTGACGAGCAGGTTATATGGCGTCGCGTGACAGCGTTCCCCATCGATGTCGACCGCGCCGACGCGAGCAGCTTCGAGCAGCGTGTGATAGCAGGAAAGCGCGAGCCTGGCCGCATCGGCGGATGCCATCGCATCGGGTTCGAAGCGCTTGAACGCATGCCGGAACGGCAGGCCCGGCACGCGTGCCGCCAAGCCTTCGATGACAGCCGTCGCGAGCATCGGCTCGATGGGCACGGGCGGACCGGCATCGCCGAGCGGCAGCGGCACGATCTGCAGATGCTTGTGCGGCTGGCTTGCGCCCGCTGCGGCGCCGGCGTTGTAAAAGCCGATGCCGTCGAACCCCGCCATGCACGCCGCTAGCGCTTCGAAGTCGGCGAGATCGAGCAGCGCATCCTGGCGCTCGAACGCGCGCGTGACGATCAGCAGATGATGATCGATGACGTTGAACTTGTTCAGCAACGCGAGATGCGTGTCGGAGATATCGGCGACGAACAGATCAGGTTCGTACGGAAGGAACGGGTTCACGGCAGGGCGCGCCGCCGTCTGAACCTTTGCTGCCTGCGCGCGCTGCTGCTCCTTGCGCGACAGGCTCGACACCTGCCGCACGAGAAAGCAGATGCCGCCGCTTTCGATCATCGCCTGTTGCGTGTCGATCGGGTGCAGCGCGCCGCAGCGCAGCGCATGTTCCGTCTGTCGAAGAACGGCTGGCCAGAGCGTGCCCGGCGCGAGGCGTCGTCGTTGTTCCATGTCTGGTCGGCTGGCGAGGCGGCGCGAGCGATCCGTGTACGACGTCTGCGCGACGTCTGCAAGCGCGCTGCCGCTACAGTTTGTATCCGATGGTGCGCAAGAGGTCCTTGCGCCATTGAACATCGTCCGCGCTCTCGACGCCGACGGGCGAAAAGCCGTCGATCACGCCGACGATGCCGCGCCCCTGATCCGTTTCGGCGATCAGCACCTCGACGGGATTCGCCGTCGCGCAAAATATGCGGCAGACCTCGGGCACCGCTTTGATCGTGTTCAACACGTTGACGGGGAAAAAGCCGTCGCCGAGAAACACGAAGAAGCTGTGGCCCGCGCCGACGTTCGTCGCGTTCTGGCAGGCCATTTCGACGAGACTTTCGTCGGTGCCCGAGCGTCGGACGAGCCGCTTGCCGGATGCCTCGCAAAACGCGAGGCCAAACTTGATGCCGGGCACGGTGCCGACGAGGGCCTCGTGAATATCCTCGACGGATTTGATGAAGTGGCTTTGCCCGAGAATGAAGTTGGTCGCTTCGGGCTTGACGACCTTGACGGCGGACAATTGCATGGCGGACCTCGCTCCATTGCGGCAGAACGACGTGAGAACGCGTCACAGACGGAAGAACGTGGCTGACGTGCAGCGTATGCCGTCCGTCCTGGACCCGCCTTCTAGACTAGTACCAACCGCGCATCAGCGAAAGCGCCGCGCAAAACGCATAGTTTTGGCATATTTTTGCGTGACGCAAGCGGAAACATCGCGATACAAACAAGGACGGATGCTTACCAGTCCCACACCGTGCGCAGCGATTCGGCGTGGGACAATCGGGGCCATGAAAAAGACCAGAATTTCGATCATCGTCGCCGCACTGGTCATGGCCAGTCCGCTGGCGCATGCGAGCCTCGCCTCGGGCGCTCACCAGTTCAAGGAAGACGCCAAGACGGCGGGCCGGGACACGGGCCACGCGGTGGGCCATGCCGCGCACGCCGTCGGCAACGGCGCAAAATCGGCGGGACATGCGATCGGCCACGGCGCGAAGTCGGCGGGACATGCCGTCGCCGATGCGACAAAGCACGGCTATCACGCGACGAAAAAATTCGTGACAGGGCACGGCTGACATTCGTCGCGCAACCCTCGCTGACCAATCCGTCGGCGATTGCGCGGTACCGTCCGCGCGTCGTGACATTGGCGGACAGGCACGCGCTGGTGGGCGGTAACAGGCGTACGATGAACGGCATCATCCCGTTGCGGATCACCGAAAGTTTGACGGAGAGCCGACATGAGACGCCTTTATTTTCTCGTACCTGACGCGCCGACAGCGAAGGCGATCGTAGACGACCTGCTGCGGGCGCGCATCACGTGGCGCCACATCCACGTACTGGCGAATCACAGCGTCACGCTCGAACAACTGCCTCAGGCATCGCTGCTGCAAAGCAGCGACGTCGTGCATGCACTCGAGCGCGGCGTGGCGCTTGGCGGGGCAACGGGCGCATTGCTCGGGCTCGTCGCGCTCGTGTTTCCGCCTGCGGAACTGGCGATTGCGGGCGGGGCCGTCGTCGGATTGACGCTGGCGGGCGCGGGCTTCGGTGCGTGGACGGCGGCGATGATCGGCGTCGATGAGCCCAACACGCGGCTCGAACGCTTTCGCAACGCGATACGCGACGGCCAGATACTGATCATGGCCGACGTCCCCGGCTCGCGCGAGCATGAGATCGAGCAGATGGTCGCGCAGCATTTTCCGAAGGCCGATCTCGAAGGGGCCGAGCCCACGACGCCGATTTTTCCGTGAGCACGCATTGCTCGCATCGGCCATTCGGCGGGATCACTGTTTGTCCGGAAACGACCCGTTCCCGGACACATGGAATCGCAATGACGTGAAACCCGTCACGCTTTCCTGACGAATTCCGACTTCAGGCTCATCGCGCCAAAGCCGTCGATCTTGCAGTCGATATCGTGATCGCTATCCACGAGGCGAATGTTCTTTACCTTGGTGCCCATCTTGATCACGCCGCCCGATCCCTTCAGTTTCAGATCCTTGATGACCGTGACGGTGTCGCCGTCCTGCAGGACGTTGCCGGCTGAATCGCGATAGACCCGGGCCGTCGCTTCGGCCGGTCCCGCTGCTTGCGCTGTCCACTCATGCGCGCACTCGGGGCAAATGAAGACGCCCGCATCTTCATACGTGAACTCGGAATGGCATTTCGGGCAAGGGGGCAATGCGGTCATAGTGAATCCCTGGTGCGCGACGGCGCGAATAATGAAAGTGCGAGAGTATAGCGATGTCATGTGGCAGGCCCGTCGACCTGGGGCGTGTGCAGCCAATATTCGAAGCGCGCCGGACCGTTTCGCAACGACCTGTGACCAGCCGCGCCAGCGCGAGCGCAATTCGACATCGCAGCGCAAATCGTCGAAAATCTAGCTCCTTTCGCGAGCCATGAGCAAACCAGCTTCGCATCAGACCTGCTGACGAACATCGATGAGAAAAACTCTAGACGGCTTTGCCGTTACAAGCATGGTGATTCTGTGCCTCATATGGGGCCTGCAGCAGGTCGCGATGAAATCGATAGCGAGCGATGTCTCGCCGCTGCTTCAGGTGTCGATGCGCTCGGGCGTGGCTGCCGTGCTGGTCTGGGTGTTCGGCAGGATGATCGTCCGCGACAACTGGCTGCCGGGCGTTGCGTTGAGACCAGGGGCACTGGTCGGCATCCTGTTCGCCGCCGAATTTCTGTTCGTGGCCGAAGGCTTGCGATGGACGACGGCCTCTCATATGGCCGTATTCCTTTATACCGCGCCGATGTTCGCCGCAGTCGGCCTGCAAATGGCGCTGCCGTCCGAGCGCCTGACGCGCATGCAATGGATGGGCATCGCGATCGCGTTCGTCGGCATCGTCGTCACGTTCGTCGGTCCGGGTGCGAAGGGCGGCGGCGATCCGTCGTCGCCGAACTGGATTCTCGGCGATCTGATGGGCATTTGCGGTGGCGCGGCGTGGGGCATGACGACGGTCGCAGTGCGCGCGACGCGTCTGAGCGAAGCGCCCGCGACGCAGACGCTCTTCTATCAGCTGGCATGGGCCTTTGTCGTGTTGCTGCCGTTCGCGGCTATCACCGGCCAGTTCCATTTTCACGGCACGCCGCTCGTCTGGACGAGTCTCGGGTTTCAGGCGATCGTCGTCTGCGTCATCAGCTATGCGGTCTGGTTCTGGCTGTTGCGCATCTATCTCGCGTCGCGCCTGGGCGTGCTGTCGTTCATGTCGCCGATATTCGGCGTCGCGATGGGCGGCCTGCTGCTGCACGAGCGGCTCGATCCGGGCTTTCTCGCGGGCAGCGTGCTCGTGCTCGCGGGCATGATGGTCGTCAATGGCCGCGAGTGGCTGAACAACGTCTTCACACGACAAAGACGCCGCGGAAAAATCGGCTCGGCGTGATCGCCGGCCTTCATCGGCCATCGCGTTCCTGATTGTCATCGGCGAGCGCCTGGGGTCGCCGGGATTCGTCCGATTCGTCCGGATTCGACCGTTCAATTGCGGGCGCACGCTTCTCCACCTACTATCCCTGTCGGACCAGCCGGCTGCGTCGCGATGCGGCGCGTCCGAAGGTATGGCCGACGCGAGCCTGGCCGCGCTGGAGTGACTGTTCTTCGACTGGAGCAAATTCGATGCGAAAGATGAGAGCGGTACAGGTCGGCGGCCCCGGCGGGGCGCTGGAGATCGTGGAACGCGACGTGCCCGCGCCCGGCCCCGGTCATGTATTGATCAAGGTGCAGGCGTGCGGCATCTGCCACAGCGATTCGATGACGAAAGACGGATTGTGGCCGGGCTTGCAGTATCCGCGCGTGCCGGGACATGAAGTGGCGGGCGTGATCGATACGCTCGGCGCGGGCGTCGAAGGGTGGAAGGCGGGCGAGCGCGTGGGTGTCGGCTGGCATGGCGGCCACTGCGGGCATTGCGCGAATTGCCGGCGTGGCCACTTCGTCGTGTGCGAGAACGCGCAGGTGCCGGGCATCAGCTATGACGGCGGATACGCCGAATACCTGGTGGCGCCCGTCGAAGCGCTTGCGCGCATGCCGTCGGAACTCGACGACGTGGACGCAGCGCCGTTGCTCTGCGCGGGCATCACCACGTTCAATGCATTGCGAAACAGCGGGGCACGCGCGGGGGATGTCGTCGCGATTCTCGGCATCGGCGGCCTCGGGCATCTGGGCGTGCAATTCGCGCAGCGGATGGGTTTTCGCACCGTCGCGATCGCGCGCGGCGAGGACAAGGCGCCGCTCGCGAAACAGCTCGGCGCGCACCATTACATCGACAGCCGCACGCAGAACGTCGCCGACGCGCTGCGCGCGCTGGGCGGCGCGAAAGTGGTGCTCGCGACGGTGACGAACGGCGACGCGATGACGGCCACGCTCGGCGGACTCGCGCTCGACGGCAAGCTGATCATCGTGGGCGTCGCGGAGAAGCCGATCGAGGTTCCGAGCGTGCAGTTCATCATGGGCCGCAACGCGGTGCAGGGCTGGCCGTCCGGCACATCGGCCGATTCGGAGGACACGCTCGCGTTCAGTGCGCTGTCCGGCGTCAAGCCGATGATCGAGACCTATCCGCTCGAACGCGCCGCCGAAGCCTACGATCGCATGATGAGCGGCGCCGCGCGCTTTCGCGTCGTGCTGACGATGAGCTAGCGCGGTCCGCGCTGCTGATCGGCCGCATTAGCGAGGGCCGCGCTGCCGGGAGCCGGCGCCCGTGGCCGCCATTGCACATCAGTCAATGGCGGCCATGACGGGCGCTCGCCCTTGATGCGCGGGGCTTTCACGGTCAACGTCCGCAGCTGGCGCCCGATTTGCATCGCCGAAATCATTCCCGGCTGGCGGCGGCCATCCCGCCAGCGTGTAAACTGCTGCCTTTTTACGATTCTGGTTGTATGGTTCAAGCCCCTCAGCGCGCAGCGGTCAGCGGCCCGTCGCTCGTCCGGCTGCTGGCCCGCCTGACGGCCGTCGACGTTCCCGCGTCCAGCCAGTCGCTGTCGGACCAGTTGAGCCAATGGCTCGGCTGGACCGACGCGATCGCGCTATCGACGGCGCTGAACGGCAATCCGCCTGCCGTCGCGGGCGGCACGCGGCAGCACGACGGCGCCGGGAGCGAATGCGCGCAGGTGCGCGCGTCGCTTGCGAGAGCCATCGCCGGCGACAATGTGTCCGCCTCGGCTCGCCGGCGCGGATCAGCGCCGAAATCCACGCAGAGCGAGCCGACCGAACCGGCCCCCGATTACGCGGATTTCCGGCAGCGCTATCTCGCGATGCAGCAGTCGATGGAAACCGCGATCGGCAATCTGCGCGGCCGGCTGCGGAGCATGCTGGCGGCGAAGACGCCCGAGATGACGCGGCTCGCGGTCGTCGACGCGATCATGGAGCGCGCGCTGGGCGCGCGCGAGCACAACCTGCTGGCTGCCGTGCCGGGCATGCTTGGCGCGCATTTCGAGCGCTTGCGTCAGGCCGAGCAGGACGCGCTGGCGCAACTGGCGCACGCGCATGCCCCGGATGGCGTTGCAACTGCCGTCAAGCCCGGCGCGTGGCTCGACGTGTTCCGCAAGGACATGCAGGGCGTATTGCTCGCCGAACTGGAAATTCGTTTTCAACCGGTCGAAGGGTTGCTCGCGGCCCTTCGCATCAGCTAACTGGGACAACATGTCCAGATATCGCATTGATTTTGTCGTTGTGTTTTTGGTGGGTCTCGTTGCCGTGGGTTGGGTCGGCGCGGGCTATATAGGCTCGAATCTGCTGGCGCTGACGGTTACGCTGGTGATTGCCGCCTGCTACGTGGCGGGCGCGCTGGAGTTGCACCGCTATCAGCAGGCGACCTCGACGCTGACGGCCGCCATCGCCGGTCTGTCCGGGACGCCGCCGCGTCTGTCCGCCTGGCTCGACGGGCTGCATACCGGCCTGCGCAGCGCGGTGCGTCTGCGTATCGAGGGCGAGCGCGTCGCGCTGCCGGGACCGGCGCTCACGCCGTATCTGGTCGGCCTGCTGGTGTTGCTGGGGATGCTGGGCACGCTGCTCGGCATGGTCACGACGCTGCGCGGCACGGGCGCGGCGCTCGATAGCGCGACCGACATCCAGGCGATCCGCGAATCGCTCGCGGCGCCCGTCAGAGGGCTCGGCTTCGCGTTCGGCACGTCGATTGCAGGCGTCGCGACGTCCGCGATGCTCGGCCTGCTGTCCGCGTTGTGCCGCCGCGAGCGGGCTCAGGCCGCGCAATCACTCGACGCGAAGATCGCGACCACGTTGCGCGTCTATTCGCAAAGCCAGCAGCGCGAGGACACGTTCAGGCTCATGCAGCGGCAAGCCGAGATGATGCCCACGCTGGTCGATCGTCTGCAGACGATGATGACGGCCATCGAGCACCAGAGCCTCGCGCTGAACGAGCGCCTTGCCGCCAGCCAGCACGCGTTCCACAGCAAGACGGAAACGGCGTATGCGCGCCTTGCGTCGTCGGTGGCGCAGTCGTTGAAGGAGAGCGCGGCCGAAAGCGCCCGCGCCGCCGGCGCCGCGCTGCAACCGGCGATGGAGGCCACGATGACCGGTCACGCGCGCGAGATGGCCGCGTTGCGCGAGACCGTCACGCATGCGGTGCAGCAACAGCTCGACGGGCTGTCGAGCGGCTTCCAGTCGACGACGACCACCGTCGCGGATCTGTGGAACAAGGCGCTTGTGGGACATCAGCGGTCGAGCGAATCGCTGGTGCAGGATTTGCGCGCGTCGCTCGATCAGTTCACGCAGACGTTCGAGCAACGCTCGGCGGGTCTGCTCGACGGCGTGTCGACGCGTCTCGAAGCGACGGCGGGCGGCGTCTCGCAAGCGTGGAACGAGGCGCTGACGCGGCAGGAGCGCGCAAGCGAGACCATCGCGGAGCGCAACCAGCAGGCGCTCGCGACGGCGGCGTCGACGTTCGAGCAGCACGCGGCGGCGTTGCTGCGCGCCGTCGATCAGTCGCACGCCGATTTGCAGACGCAATGGGCCGCGCGCGACGAAGCGCGTCTGGCAGCGTGGCGCGAGTCGCTCGGCGCAGTGGCCGCGACGCTGAGCAAGCAATGGGAGGAAGCGGGCGCGCGCGCCGCGGCCCGCCAGCAGGACATTTGCGATGCGCTCGCGCGCACGGCGGGCGACATTTCCGCCCAGACGCAGGCGCACGCGAGCGGCACGATTGCGGAGATCTCGCGGCTCGTGCAGGCCGCGTCGGAAGCGCCACGGGCCGCAGCCGAAGTCATCGCGGAACTGCGTCAGAAGCTCACGGACAGCATGGCGCGCGACAACGCGATGCTCGAAGAGCGCAGCCGCCTGCTCGAAACGCTCGACACCCTGCTCGACGCCGTGAACCATGCGTCGACCGAACAGCGCACGGCCGTCGATGCGCTCGTCGCGACGTCAGCGGATATGCTTGCGCGCGTCGGCACGCAGTTCACCGACAAGGTCGAGGCCGAAACCCGCAAGCTGAACGACGCGGCCGCGCAGGTCACGGGCAGCGCCGTCGAAGTGGCGAGCCTCGGCGAGGCGTTCGGCGTGGCCGTGAAGCTCTTCGGCGAATCGAACGACAAGCTGACGGCCCACCTGCAGCGTATCGAAGCCGCGCTCGACAAGTCGCTGATGCGCAGCGACGAGCAGCTTGCCTATTACGTCGCGCAGGCGAAGGAAGTGATCGACCTGAGCATGCTGTCGCAGAAGCAGATCGTCGAAGACCTTCAGCAGCTTGCCGCGCAGCGGGCGTCGGCGGGAGCCGAATCGGCATGAACGACGAAATCGACGGCGGCATGGAGCCGACGACGCCCATCTGGGCGGCTTTCGGCGATCTGATGTCGGTGCTGCTGGGCGCGTTCGTACTGATTCTGGTGGGCGTCATCGGCATGCAGCTCGAACTGACGACGAGGCTTCACGACGAGGTCAGGCAGCGTCAGATGGAAGCGCAGCGCCGCAAGACGCTCGAGCAGGCGCTCGCCGGGCCGCTGGCGGCGGGGCGGGTGACGCTCGTCAACGGACGCATCGGTATCAGCGGCAACGTGCTGTTCGCGCTGAACTCCGATCAGTTGCAGCCGCAGGGCCGCGAACTGTTGAAGAGCCTGTCGGGGCCGTTGTCGACGTATCTGAAGTCGCGCGACGAGATCCTGATGGTGAGCGGCTTTGCCGACGACCAGCAGGTGCGCGCGGGCAATCGCCGTTTCGCCGACAACTGGGAGCTCTCGGCGCAGCGCGCGCTGACGGTGACGCGCGCGTTCATCGACGCGGGCATCCCCGCTTCGTCGGTGTTCGCTGCGGCGTTCGGCTCCGAGCAGCCGGTCAGCTCGAATGCCGATGACATGGGACGCGCCAGGAACCGGCGCGTCGAAATCGCTGCGGTGCCGAGGCCGGCATCGTCGAGCGGCGGACGGGCGCCGTGAGTGACGACGACATGCCACGTGGCGCGGACGGCGAGATGCAAAGGGACACGCAAGGCCAGCAAGGCCAGCAAGCCTTGCAAGTCTCGCAAGGCGAAACACACGCGCGCGCAACACTCGACGCATGGCGCGCGCAAGGCGCCGATCGGCTCGATCCCATGCGCTTTCATTTCATCGACGCGATGGCGCGGCGCGCAGCCGCTCATCACGGCGAAGCGCGGCGTATTCTCGACGAGCGTCTGTCGGCGCTGCTCGAAACCTATGCCGCCGATCTGAACCGCGAGAACGATAGATGCGCTGACGATACGGTCGACGACAGTCCCGCACGCGCTCGCGGCCCGCTCGGCAAACTCGCCGATTACATCGTGGCGAATCAGTCGTCGGCGGAAGGCAACGCACCGCACCGCGTCACGTCAAACCCACAGCACGAAACACTCGATTACTTCAGACAAACCTGGTCGAAGCTCAGCGCCGACAAGCAGTTGCGCCAGTCGCTCGAACAGGTGCCAGGCAATGCGGGGCCGCTCAATTCGAGCAGCCTCGTGCATCGGTCGCTCTCGCTGATGCGCGAATTGTCGCCGGGGTATCTGCAGCAGTTCCTGTCGTACGTCGACGCGTTGTCGTGGATGGAGCAGATGACGGGCGGCATCGCATCGCCAGCCAGGGATGCGCCTCGCGCCTCAAGCGCGAAGAAGGGCGCGCGAAGCCGATCGCGCTGACGCGCCGCTGATGCGCCGCCCGTGCGCTGAAACGTGCGGGTGCGCTGCCTGCTAAGCCGCGTCGCTCTGCTTCTTGTACTGCGAAGCGAGTTTGTCCTGCTGGTTCGGCGGCACGGGGTCGTAGTGGCTCAATTCGATGCTGTAGTTGCCGTGCCCGCCTGCAATCGCATTGAGACGCGACTGATAATCCGCCAGCTCCGACAGGGGCACCTTGCCCGCCACCACGACCGCATGGCCCGCGAGGTTGCGCGTGCCCTGGACCTGTGCGCGCCGCGCCGACAGATCGCCGATGATGTCGCCCATCGTCGCTTCGGGCGTCATCACTTCGATGTCGACGATGGGTTCGAGCAGGATCGGCTGGGCCTTGAGCACGGCATCGATGAACGCCTTGCGGCCTGCCGTCACGAACGCGACTTCCTTCGAATCGACGGGATGGCTCTTGCCGTCGAACACGGTGATGCGCACGTCCTGCATCGGAAAGCCCGCGAGCGGTCCGCTCTCGATCACCTGCAAGATGCCTTTCTCGACGGCGGGGATGAACTGGCCCGGAATCGCGCCGCCCTTGACGGCATCGACGAACTCGTAGCCCGCGCCGCGCGGCAGGGGCTCGACGCGCAGCATCACTTCGCCGAACTGTCCCGCGCCGCCCGTCTGCTTCTTGTGCCGGTGATGGCCCTCGGCCTTGCCGCCGATAGTCTCGCGATACGCGATCTTCGGCGGCCGCGTGATGACGGCGAGCTTGTACTGATCGGCGAGCCGTTCGAGCATGTGCCGCAGATGCAGTTCGCCGAGCCCGCGCACGACCGTTTCGTTGGTGCCGACGGGATGGTCGATCTTCAGGCACGGATCTTCCGCCGCGAGCTTTTGCAGCAGCTCCCACAGACGCTGCTCGTTGCCGCGCCGCTCGGGCTCGATCGCGAGACCGTAGATCGGCGTCGGGAACGCGAGCGGCGCGAGATGGATGTTGCCGTCTTCAGGCGCATCGTGAAGCACGGCATCGTAGCCGATCTCGTCGACCTTCGCGGTCGCGCAGATGTCGCCGGGGCCCGCCTCCGTGACGTCCACGTGGTCCTTGCCTTGCAGCATCATCAGATGCGCGACCTTGAACGGCTGCCGCGCATCGCCGATATAAAGCTGGCTATCGCGCCGCACCGTGCCCTGATGAATGCGGAACACGGCCATCTTGCCGATGTACGGATCGATCACGATCTTGAACACATGCGCGAGCACGTGCTTGTCGGCGGACGGCTCGGCCTGTACGGTCTCGCGCCGGCCATCGACATCGCGATAGAAAAGGGGCGGGTTGCCTTCGAGCGGATTCGGCAGCAGCCGCACGAATACGTCGAGCAGTTCCTGAATGCCCGCGCCCGTCGCCGACGACGTAAAGCAGACGGGCACCAGATGGCCTTCACGCAGCGCGCGCTCGAACGGCTCGTGCAACTGCTCGGGCTCGATCGCTTCGCCCTGTTCCAAGTAAAGCTCCATCAGCTTTGCGTCGAGTTCGATCACCTGATCGACGAGCGCGTCGTGCGCGGATTCGACCGACAGAAAATCGGCTTCTCCGGACGGATTGAAAAAGCAGTCGACTACCGCTTGCGCGCCTTGCGCGGGCAGATTGATGGGCAGGCAGGTCTTGCCGAACGTCTCCTGAATGTCTTCGAGCAGTTCGGGCAGATTGACCTTCTCGCCGTCGATGCCGTTCACCACGATGATCCTGCACAGCTTGCGCGCTTCCGCCCACGCCATCATGCGGCGCGTGGTCATCTCGATGCCCGTGCGCGCGTTGATCACGATCGCAGCCGTTTCGACGGCGGGCAGTGCGCTGATCGAGAGACCGGAGAAATCGGGGTAGCCAGGGGTGTCGGCGAGGTAGATGCGGGTGTTCTGGTAATGCAGGTGGGTGATCGCGGAGGTCAGGGAGTGATGGTATTTGCGCTCCAGCGGATCGAAGTCGCAGACGGTCGAGCCTTTGTCGACGCTGCCTGCCGCATGGATCGCGCCGCCCTGATGCAGCAGCGCCTCGATCAGCGAGGTCTTGCCGCATCCGGCATGGCCGACCAACGCAATGGTGCGGATGGCTTCGGGTGGATATTCCATGTCCGTCCTCCCTGCGACTGTTGTCCGGCCATTATTCGTGAAAACGGCGCGGGCCGCCACCTGCGGCGACGATTCGCGAGTGGGCAGATGTGCTGCGGCGCGGCATAAAACGATCTCGCCGGATTCTGTTAAGGTGGGTTGATCTCCACCAACTTCCCTGATCGAAAGGCCAATGACTCAACCACTCAGAATCGATTTCGTCTCCGATATCGCCTGCCCCTGGTGCGCTATCGGCCTGTCTTCATTGCAGCTTGCGCTATCGCGTCTCGGTGACACGGTCGATGCGCAGATCGTCATGCATCCGTTCGAGTTGAATCCGGAGATGAGCCCGCAAGGCGAGCGCATCGTCGATTATCTCGGCAAGAAATATGGACGCACACCGGAACAGATCGCCGAAACGCAAGAAACGATCCGCGAGCGCGGCGCAAACGTCGGCTTCGTGTTCGGGCCGCGCGAGCACGTGTACAACACGTTCGATGCGCATCGGCTGCTGCAATGGGCCGGCCTCGAAGGCAAGCAATTGCCGCTCAAGCTCGCGCTGCTGCATGCCTATCATTCGGAGGGCAAGGACCCGAGCAATCATGATGTGCTCGTCGAAGCCGCGCAATCGGTGGGGCTCGATGCAGCGCAGGCACGTGCCGTGCTCGAAAGCACCGATTATGCCGAAGATGTGCGCGCACAGGAAAACGAGGCCCAGTCGTTGGGCATTCAGTCCGTGCCGTCGATCATCTTCAACCAGCGCTATCTGGTGACGGGCGGACAGCCGCCCGAAGCATTCGAGCAGGCCATTCAGCAGATTCTCGCCGAACCGCAAGCGTAGTTTCTCGTCGCGTGAGCCCTTAAGCCTGGCGCTACGACACAAGCGCATCCAGGTGAAGGCCGCAGTTTCATCGCTGTCTGCGCACGCATCGCCGTGCGTAGACAGCAGTGCTGTGTTTTGCTTCGTGCAATCCGCACGCCACTGCATTTCGTAGCCCGCGCGGCGCTATCCCGCCCGCGCTCGCATCCCGCTACGAGATCGCCTCCTTTAGACGCTATCCGTGCTCGTTACACTCGAAGTCGGCGCCGCGCGCGGCGCATGGCGTCGTTCGTTCCCGCGTTTGCGCGCGCGGGCCCGTCGCACGGAGACTTGCATGCTCAAAATCGATGGCATCGGCATGGGCGTCAACTGGATGCAATTCCTCGACGCAACACTCGCGAAGCCCAAGCCGCAACCGCCGCAGACGGTCAATCCGCCGAATACGCAACGTCCTCCCGCCGCGCCGCAGATCACCGTGCAGGTCAACG
This sequence comes from Paraburkholderia diazotrophica, assembly GCF_900108945.1. GTDB lineage: Bacteria > Pseudomonadota > Gammaproteobacteria > Burkholderiales > Burkholderiaceae > Paraburkholderia > Paraburkholderia diazotrophica. The sequence goes on from NZ_FNYE01000024.1 coordinate 102,626, forward strand.
CGAATACGGACCCGTCGAAGCCGACCAGCGGGGAAATCAACGATGCGACGACGTTGATCCAGAGGCTCGCCGCGCAATACCGTCCGCCGCCGCCCGACATCACCGTCGACGATCCGACCACGAAGGCCGCGCAGTCCGCGATTCAGGATGCGCAGACGAAGTACGACAACGCCGCCACCGACGAGCAGCAGAAGTACACGACCCTCACCGGTCTGCAAGGCGACCCGACGGCCAGCCAGGCGTCGATCAACAAGGGGCAGACCGATTACGACAACGCGCACAAGGCGACCACGACGGCGGGACGCGAACTCGAAGTCACGACGGACGCGGGCTACATGATCGCCTATGCGCAGCAGGCGGACGCGGACAAGAGCGCCGTCGCGCCCGCGAAAAGCAATTACGACGCGGCGACGGCCGCGATGCAGAAAGCGATGCCGGGCTTCGACCCAAAGAATCCGCCGTCGGCGAGCGACTTCAAGACGCCCGAGCAACTGGGCGCTTATGACAAGTGGCAGAAGGCGTCGGCGGCATACAGCCAGGCGCAAGGCCGCGAAAGCGCTGACATCGCGAACTCGAATCTGGCCTACGCGCAATTGCAGTCGCACGCATCCGACAAGGACTACAGCGGCGCGATGGACAGCGGCCTCGCGAACCTGAACAACAAGCTCGCGCCGCTCGGCCTTGAAGTCAACGCGCCGCCGCCCGTCGACGCGAAGACGGCCGACACCAACCTCAGCAACGCAGCCGACGATGCAAACTACGCGAACGCATGCCTCAGCGCGGCAAGCGACGCGTCGCATCTTGCCGACGTGCAGCAGACCTACGATGCCGTATCCGGCAAGTTCGGCCCCACGGTGATGAACACGACGGTTGCGGCGCAACAGACGCTGCTGACGCGCGCGCAGACGAATGCGCAAACGAGCGGCGCCTATCTGCAGATGCTGTACGACCAGCGCGCGGCCGATTCCGCGCAGTCCGACTACGACGCCGCGCAGCAGGCGTCGCGCGCTGCATATGCGGCGAATCCGCATCTGCATAACCTGCAACCCGACGGCGACCCCACGCTCAACGATGCAGGCAACAAGCTGTATCAGGCGCAAACGCAGGCGAGCATTTCGCACGACAGCTTCGTCGCCGCGTATGGCCAGTCGCTCGCCGGGCAATACGGCGACGCCGCGAACGGGATGCAGAACCAGTACGACCATCGGACGATGTGCGTCGCGAACGATCCGTTGCCGCTCGAAATCAAGGGCGTGAAGACGATCGCATCGGCGGTGCAGGTAGCAGACAAACGGCTGACGGACGCCGTCTCCGATCGCGCGACGCAGTTCCAGTTGACGCTCGCGCAGGACGCGCTCGGCAAGGCCAACGACACGCTGCAACTCGCGCAGATCCAGTACGACGGATGGAACCAGACGCACGGCGGCGGCACGCAGCAGACGCCGCTCTCGCCGCTCCTCAACGTGCCGCAGCAAACGGCCGCGCCCGCCAACGTATCGCTCGACGTGCAGGTGCCGTGTCAGATCAACCCGTATTCGAAGCAGCTTGCCGACGCACGCACCGCAGTGACAAACGCGAACAATCGCGTGAACCAGTTGTCGCTGATGTCGGAGGGCACGCATCAGCAGGTGCTGTTCGACAAGTTCCAGGCGGGCCTTGCCGACAATCTGCTGAACCCCGTCACCGATTCCGACAAGGCCGATTACGCGAAGGCGCTCGATCAGTTCTACGCGTCGCATCGCAGCGAGATGTCTCACTCGATGCTCGACCAGATGAGCGCCGCCACCAACAAGGGCGCCGCGTACGACTTCAGCAAGATGAACCCCGATGCGCAGCGCAATCTGATCGGACAGGCGCTCGGCCTGCCGACGATGAAGAGTCCGCCCGCGCATGGCGTGCAGTACGACGGCGATGCGCTCAAGACCATCGACTCCGTCTACAACGAGATTCACAAGTACGGCGGCGACGACGCGCAGGTGAGCGTGCTGCCGATGGTCTACGCACAAAAGGACGCGGGCGTCGTGCAGACGGCGCTCTTCAAGGTCACGCCGAAAGGCGGCGGCGACACGCACTATATCGACGATACGGGCGCGCAATATTCGAGCGTTGACAACTACATCGAGCACAACCATCTGTCGTCGGATGGCACTGTCGATATCGCGACGGGCTACGACCACGGCACGCTTCAGGTGAAGCAGAGCGAAGCGCATCACGACAGTTTCCTGCAAAGCGCGCTGCACACGATCGGCGCGAGCAACGTGAATCTCGGCACGCTGATCGGCGGCGTCGTGCTCGACGTGGCGGGCGGCATACTCGATGCGACGGGCGTCGCTGCGCCGCTCGGCGTTGCGCTCGACGTCGTCGGCACGGACATGATCATCGGCGCGACGGCGGGCGCCGCCGCCAACGCAGGCTACGATCTCGCCGACCGCGCGTATCACGATCAGACGATCAGCCCGCTCGACGCGGGCGCGCGCGCCGACTACATCAATCTCGTGCCGCTCGGCGCGGCGGGCGCGGCGAAGGCAGTGCCCGAACTGGTGGGCACGAAGCTGTTCTCGAAGGCGGTGACGACGGTCGGCCTCGACGCCGACAAGACGGCGAGCGTGCTTACCAAAGGCACGAACGTCACGGCCAGGGTGACGGCATTCGGCGGCGCGATCGAAGCGGGCGGCCAGCTCGCCTACGACAGCTTCACCGGCAAAGGCAACATCTCGCGCGACGTGTCGTCGCTCGTGATGAACGTCGCGCTGCTCAAGGGCCACGACGTGCTGAAGGCGACGTCGACGGGCGCCGTGCGCAAGTTCTCGCAATTCGCCGCGCGCGGCACCGACGGCTCGACGATGTCGCTTGACGGCCAGCAGGTCGGCGTCGCGCGCGTCGCGGCGCGCACCGACGCGCTGACGCTCGATCGCGCGCCGGCGACGCTCGACGGTCATCGGGTGACGGTTGCGCGAGACGGCACGCTGATGGCGGGCAACCGCGTGCTGACCTACGAAGGCTTACCCGTGCGCGTGCTCAATCGCGGCAACGCGGCGGGCAACACGGGTCGCGCGGCGCAGACGGGCAGCGGCGCGGTGCTCGACAGCGACGGCAGCATCTCGATTCTCGATCACAATCCGGGCAATCTGGTACGCCGGCCATCGCTGAAGAGCTACGAAACGAATGAACGCGTCACAGTCGACGAGGACGGTCAGTTGTCGTTGTCGGATCGGCTATCGCTCAGTCATCCTGATGAAGTCGCATCGCCGAAAGACGCGGCGAACAAGGTCGCGCAGATCGCGGGCCGCAACCCGGATCAATCGTCGAACGACGATCCCGCGACGGCGCCCGATGAAACGGCACATCCCGTGACGCCGCAAGCAGGCGCAAGCAAGGACGCAAGCGCGGCCTCGGGCACGCCGGAACCTGTCGCGCGGCCGCGCAACGACAGCGTCGATGCGCAGACGGTGCAGAGCGCCGCCGCGACGGCGCGCAACACGAGCAGCGCATCGGCGGGCGCGGGCGACCGGGTTCGCGAGCGCAGCCGGCAAGACGCGAGCGAAGCCGATGTCGCGATGCGGACGGACCGCCGCAGCCGTGCCGCCAGCGCGGCGGCCTGGCGACGTGTCGATGACCCGCTCACGCGCGGCAACGCCGACGAAGCGCAGACGCCGACGACGTTCCGGCAGCGCGTCGTCTGGTCGGTGCTCAACGAGGGCGACGTGTCCCCCAAGCCTGTTAACAGCAACGGCCTGGGCATTGCGACCGGCCGGCCTCAGATGCCCACGCCAGTGATCGAGCAGACGGAGATGGGCAATCGCACGCTGTATGTCGTGCGTCACACACTGAGCGAACCCGCCGCGCCTTCGATGAAGCCCAACGATCTCGCTCCATCAGCCGATAAAGCGCGCGCCGCGCCGCTGCCGCAAGCTGTCAGCCAGTCCGCGTCGCAGGACGAGCCGATCGTCGTACTCGATGACGGCAAGACAGCCACGCGCGCGCCGCAGTTCACGAACGGACTCAAGCAGCCCGCGATCGTCGCCGCGACTGCGCGTGCGGGAACGCAGCCGGAAGCGGACGGCGCGACTTCCGTCGATACGGCGCTAAGCACGCCTGCCGCTGCGTCGAGTTATGTGCGTCGCGCGAGCGGCCTGTATGTGATCGATGCGAACGTCGGCGCGGATGAGGCCGTGCCCAGTGCGCACGAAACAGAAGCGCCGCCGCGAGCGGGCGTATATGTGGCGCGGCAGCCATCGCATGCGGAAGAGACGAACGAAGCCCCGGGCGCGCGCGAGAGCAAGGCGCGGTCGAATGCCGTCGACGAAGACAGCCTCGTGTTCGCGCATCCGCAGATCGAAGTCGACGCGCCCGCCGATGCGTCCCAGCCCGGTTTCTTCGCGCGTCTGCAGATGCGCTTCGGCGGCGCGCCGTTGCCGAACGAAGTCAGCGCGCTGGCGCAGCAGTCAGGCACGCTCGCGCAACAGTTGCGCATGCTGAACGACAGCGGCTGGCGGGTAAAAGTGGGGCGCGCAGGCCGCGGCAGCCGCGTCGATACGCAGCGGAGGCGCGTCATGCTCGATGGCGGGCTGCGCGACGCGGGCAGCATGACGTATGCGCTCGCGCACGAGGCGAAGCATGCCGTCGAGTCGATCCAGGGACAAACGGACCTCGACTACAGCGCACGCAGCCGCTTTACGCGCAAGGCGCTCGAAGCCGAAGCGCGCGCGCAGATCAATGCATTCGAAGCGCGCTACGAGATCAATCTGCTGGGCGGCGGCGATATCGCGCGAAACGTGCGCCTGCCCCAGATGATCCAGCGCGAAGCCGATGCGTGGACGCCGCAGAACGATTACGCGCGCACGGTTGCGCGTCTTGCGGACGCGTTCGGCGCGTCGCCCGTGTCGGGTGGCGACGGCATCACGTACGCCGAGTTCTACGGCAACGCATACGATCGCGCGGCTCGCTCGACGGACAACGCACGCAACGTTCAGCAGGCAGCGCGCACGATGCCCGCGCCGCATACGCCTGACGCAGGCGATGCGCGCAACGTGCCGCCCGAGGGCCTGCCGTTGCCGACGGACTTTCGCGAGCTGATGGCGTTGCGCGACACGCGAGACGCGAACCTGAATCGCGCAGTCGGCGATGCGCCGCTCAAGGGCGCAGTGAAGTTGCCGGACGAACTCGTCGACGTGCTGGTCACGGGATCGCCGCATGAACTGGCGCTGCACGACGGTCTCTTCGAAGACTGGGTAATGGAAGATCAGCCCGCGATCATCGTGCCCATCGTGCGTCCGAATGCGCACGGCTTCGAGCGCGCGCAGGCCGTCGCCGATATTACGGGCAGCTACGTGCTGACGCCGCGCCCCGAAGCGCCCGCCGAGTGGGCGACGCTCGCGCCGCGCCGCATCGACACGGGGCTCGACGGCCCCGTCGAGTTCGACGCGGACACCAGCGCCTTCCACGTGACGCACGCCGACGGCACGCGTTCGCCGATCGACCCGCATGCGCATCTGGGCATGTTGCTCGGCGCGGGCGGCGAGAAGACGGCGCTGCGACTCGGCGACAAGACGGTCGTCGTGTACCGCGAGATCGGCGATCACGTGATGCAGACGGGCAGCAGCGACCGGTCCTCGGATGCGCCGACGCGCGATTCGCCCGAACGCATGATTGCGCTCACCGATCAGCTGAAGTCGCTCGGCGCGCCGCATCTCGCGAAGATTCACGGCGTCACGCAGATTCACGGCCTGTCCGCGTTGGTGATGGACACGTACCGCGCGTCGGACCGGGCGCTGACCACGGCTGCGCTCAAAGCGCCGCGCGGCGGCTACATCTCCGTGTACGACACGAGCCTTTTCACGCAGCGAAGCATCGACAGCCTGAGCGCGACGCGCAACTGGCTCGTCGAGCGCAACATCGAGATCAAGGATCTGCAATTCCTTGTGCGCGCCGACGGCACGTTCGATCTCGCGGACGCGCAAGCCGTCACGCCCGGAACGCCGCCCACGCCGCAGAGCCTCGCGAGAATCGATCAGCTGGTCGGGCTTGCGCGCGCGCGAGTCGAGCGTCGGCAGCAGGACGAGCAGACGCCTTCCGTGCAAACGAAGCCGCAACGCGGCGCGAGCGGCGACGATATCGAACTCGCGCATCCCGAAGCCGAAGAAGTCATGCAGCCCGACGCGTTCGCGCAGAAGCCGGCGCTGATCACGCGCGTGCGCATGTGCTTCGGCGGCGCGCCGCTTCCGAAGGAGGCGCTCGATCTCGCTGGCCATTCGGATCTGCTGAGCGAGCAGATGCGGCTCTGGAAGCAGGCGGGCTGGAAGGCGGTGCGCGGACGCCCGGGCGAGGGCAGCCGCGTCGATGGCGGGCGCAAGCGCATTGTGATCGACGGCAAGTTCCAGCAGGCGGGCGCGATGGTCTACGCGCTCGCGCATGAAGCGGGCCATGCGACGGATCTCATCGAGGGCAGGACGGGCCTCGATATCGGCAGCGTCGATGCTTATGTCGACAGCGCGCTCGCCGGTGAAGCGCGCGCGCAGTTGAACGCGTTCACTGTGCGCGATCAGATCAAGGCTGCGTCGCCCGGCAACGTCGACATCGGCGCGCAACTGAAACTGCCCGATGCGATCGAGCAGACATACGGCCGTGTGAGCGCGAACGACACGGCATCGATGCAACGGCTCGCGGATGCGTTCGGCAGCGTCAAGCCGTCGTTGCCTGGCCATGCGGACTATCGGCAGCTGTACGAAGCGCAAGCGCGCAGCCTGAACGCGGGCAACGCGCCCGGCAGTGGCGCTTCGGCAGGCAGCAGCGCGGCGCCTCATGCGCAAGCCGGTTCGACGGCTGCGCCTGCCCACTCGACGGCAGCCGCCGTGCCCGCGCAACGCTTGACCGACTTGGCGGGCGCATGGCTCCATACGAATGGACTGCGCAAGCTGACGCGCATCGACGGCTCGCATGTTCCGCAACTCAACGGACTCGAGCACGAAGCGGGGCGCAGCGCGTATGTGCTGATCGCGAGAAAGACCACACGGCCGGCGGACGATGGCGAACACGTTCAGCCCGAGTTTCTCGCCGAAATGAAAACCGATGCGCACGGCAAGCTCGGCGCGCCCACGACGCTGCCCGGCAAAAGGCTCAGCGCATCCACGCTCAAGAAGCTCTTGCGCGCCGGGGGCGCCGGGCGCAACGAACGCGCGCGCTATGACTTTTATGTGTCGCCCGTGTCGGCGCAAACGCTGGCGCGCTTTGGCGGCGCGTCGGAGATTCAGGCGTCGAATACGCGGCAGACGTGGAAAGCCGCACACGGCAACGGTGCGATCGACCAGCAGGTGATCGACGACATCGCCGCGCTCGCCGATGCGCACAAGGCCGCCTTCAAGCGTCCAATGCGCGCCGCCGAAGCCGCGAAGGCGGACACGCAGCAGACCATCTACGCGACCGAAGAGAAAACGGGCAAGGTGCTCGGCTACGCAACGCTCAAATCCGATGCGGAAGTGGCGCAAGGACTCGTCGCCACGGCGGCGTCGCTTGAGCCGAACTGGCGCTATCACGAGAAAACGCCGCTCGGCGATACCGAGATCGCGCCGCACGATCTGAGCGACGCGTTCCGGCGCCGAGCGAAAGGGATTCCGGTGAACCGCGCGGGACGGCGCGGCGTGAAGTTCATCGTCAGCGCGCTGGAACCGTCGCGCGTCGACAGTCTGGGCGGCTTTCCGGGCAAGGATGCTGCAAAGGCCGCCGCCGATGGCAAGACGATTGACACCGACAAGCGGCCGCGCATGAAGCTGGGCGACGTCGGCCAGCGCGGCATGGAAGGCGGCACGAAGCTCGCGGTGAACGCGCCGCTTCATGTCGGCAGAGCGGCGCGCAAGGCCGTCGCGTTGCTGCGCCGTCAGCAGGCGGCGACGCAAGCCGTCAATCAGGCCGTGACCCGTGCCGCCGCCCGTTCCGCGCGGGACGATGCGCTGCTTGCGCCGAATCTGCTGCCCGCGAAAGACAAGCCGCTCGAAGCAACCGATTTCAGCGGACAGAACGCGCTGCATCTGCAACGCGCATTCGACAGCAACGCGCTCGACGCGGATCACCACGTGTACGTGTACGACACCGACGGTCCGCTCGTGAAGGCGCTGACCCGGCCCATCGGCGTGATCGCGAGGCGCGGGGAGTCGCTGCAGTGGTTCAACGAGTTGCGCAAGGCAAACAATCCGGATGCGCGCGGCGTGCCCGTCGACCAGATGCCGATCGGCCGTGGACGCTATGGCGCGAACATTCATTTCCTCGTGACGAACCTGAAGCCCGAGCGGTTCTTCGAGCACGTCGGCGCGACGCAGCTCGAAGCGGCGCGCACGCGCAAGGCGGAGTTCGAGGCGCAGTTGAAGGCGCGCCGGATTAATGGCACGAGCGGCGCGAGTGGTACGAGCGGTGCAAGGGCGCGTTCATTGCAAGCCGTGTCGCAACGCCTGCGGCAGGGCATCGAAGAGGCGAGGAACGAGATCGATCATTTCAACCCGCAACGCCGCGTGAGCGTCGCGTGGAAATCGGGGAAATCGTTCAGAGCGTTCGCGCAATCGGCCGATGCGCTCGACATCCAGCCGTATCAGCCAGGCCTCGCGAGTACCACGGTGGCCGAGTCGAATCTGCGGCACGGCTCGTCCGATGCGAAGAAATGGTTCGCGACGCACGCGCTCGTCAAGGCGTACAACGAGCGACGCTCGCTGCCCGACGAGCGCCGCCTGAAGCTCACGGGCGCCGCGCAGACGGTGATGGTCGACAGCAAGCTGTGGACGTCGCTTGGCAATGCGCTGTACGTCGCGCGCGAAGTGACGACGATGCCGTTTCGCAGCGTGCCGATGCTCGGCGCAAGGCTCGGGCGGCGCTTCAGCGTCGCGCAAGTCGCGAACGGACGCATGATCCAGTTGTTCGTGCGCCTCGCGCCGGAGTTGCAGCGGCGTCTTGCGCCGATGTCGCGTGCGTACTCGCTGCGCGACGATCCGAAGCTGTTTACCGCGCAAGTGAAGCGTTATGGCGGCGTGATGCCGATCGTGTCGCTGGTCGTCGATCCGCATTCGCTCGCGGCGGCGCTCGGCAAGAGCCACGACCGCGAATTCCTGAAGGACGTGAAAGCGCTCGGCGATCAGCAGCATGCGACGTACGACGCCGAACGCAACGTGATCGAGCCCGCGCCCGATTCGGACGGCAAGGCGCTCGCGCTGGACGAGTTGCAGCATTTGCATGGCTGGCTCGACGAGGCGTCGAAAGCGGGCTTTGCGATCCGGCTGGAGACGGCGCCTTCGCGCGCGCTCGTCGCAAAGGGCGACCGGCGCTTCCAGGCGGGCACCGACGACACCTATCACGAATACGTGCGCACTTTCGGTGCGCTCGAACAGTGGGCGATCGATCATCCCGACAGCAACGCGCCGACCGTGATGGTGACGTTCCACGGCTGGGATGCCGTGCCCGAATCGGTGCCGGGCTCGGGCCAGGTCAAGCTGCTGAGGGCGGTGCTCGAACGCGGCGCGCTCGACTGGGTGCACATGGGGTTGTCGTATGGCACGCACGGGGCCGACTTCATCGCCAACCAGGATCTGACGACGTCGCTCGCGCGGACGATCGTCGATTACGCGCGCCGCGCGCCCGACAGGCTCACGCGGCTGCATGGCGCCGATGCGCTCACGCGCGTGTTCGAGCGCGTCGACGAGCAGACGCTTGCCGATCAGCAGGAACTGCTGTTCGCGGAGGTCGCGCGCCTGGGCCGCGCCGAGGGCATGACGCCGGAAGCAATCGATGCGCTGCGCAGCCAGCTATGCGAAGGCAATACGACGGCGCTGCTGAACCGCGCGCGCAAGGCCACGATCGATTTCGCGTCGCCCGACTGGCGAGCGGCCGATCGCGCGAGCATGACGCAGCGCCTCGCGCGCGATTTCGCAAAGGATTGGAACGACGAGGTCGGCGTGCATCTGAATCTCGCGCCCGTGAAGACGAAGCCGGCGCCGGCTTCAGGCGCCGTATCCGATCCCGTCGAATACTGGCGAGACGAAGTCGTCGGCGATCCGGCGTTGCGCAACGACGGCACGAAGCCGATCAGCGCAAGCCGCAAGACGGCGGCGCAACTGACGGCCGAGCCGATCGATCCACAGGACCGTGCAAGCGCGGAGTTGCATGCGCTGCGCGTGCACGGCCGATATGGCGGGCGCAAGGGGCTGATCCAGACGGGCGCGCTGGTCGGCGCGGGCTTGCCTTCGCTGGGCGTGCTCGGCGGCAACGCGCTGCATCTGCTGAAGACGTTCGGCAGCGAAGGGCTGCACCAGACGACGACGTCGCTGCTCGCGGGCGCGCGGGGCGGACGCGTGTTCCAGGCGCTGCATCAGGGGGCCGTCGAAAGCCTGAAGAACGGCGATCCGCGCGTGTTCGACGCCGTCGTCGACCGGCTCGAACGCGGCTTGCGCAGGCAGCTCGGCCCGAACGAGATCAGCAAGCAGCGCGTCGAGCAGCTTGCGCTGCTGGCGAAAGAGGGCAAGGTCAAGGCGGGCCAGCTGCGCGCGATGCAGCGGACGGGCATGCTGACCTTCGAGGAAGCCCATGCGCATACGAAGGCAATCGCGACCGACATGCTCGCGCAGATGCAGGGCGTAGTGGGCGGCACGTCGCTGAAGGGCCTGCATCGCGGCAGCCCGCGCCATCACTTCGGCCTGTTGGGCCGTGGCGCGGCCGTTATCAGCTACGGCGCGACGATGGCGACGAACGTCGCGACCTTCGTCGCACACCCGGCGCTAGCACCGTTGCTGACGTCGATCGGCGCGGGCCTCACGGCGACTTATACGGGCATCGTGTACTTCAACAGCGCGTACCACGTGAATGCGGAGAAGCGCTTCCGCTCGACGCGCTTCGCGCAGGCAGCGGGCGATTACGTCGCGACGGCGGCGGGCTTCGCGAGCGGAATAGCGCAACTGGGCAGCGGACACCCTTGGCTGGGCAGCATCGCGATCACGTCGGCGACGATACTCGGCGCGGGCCGACTGCATACGCAATTCCCCAACGCGACGCCCGGCATGGACCGCTTCCCGACGATGCTGGCGCTCGTGCCCGTCGGCATTTTTACGGGGACGCTGATCCAGAGCTTCTTCAGCGGCGGTTCGAGCAGCAACCAGGATAAGCAGAATCACGCGGGCGCGAATCTCAACGGCAATGCGCCGCAGCCAGGCGTGACGGGTACGCCGGGCGTTGGCGCGAAACAGGCGCCCGTCACGCCGACGCCGCCTGCGCAAACGCAGACACAACTGCCCACGCAGCCGCCCACGCAGACGCCTTCAGCACAGCCGTCCACGGGCCAGCCGAAGAACACGGCGCCGACCCCGAAAGCGTATTTCGTGGTCGAGAACGATTCGCTGTGGGTCATCGCCGGGCGCAACCGGGAGTCGCTGCTCGACGCCGCGCACGTGGCGCGCGACGACCAGCGTCATATGACGCACGGCGAGCAGGACGTCGCCGCGTACAACGAGATCCTGCAACTGAATCCGCAAGTCGCGAAGCATCCGACGCAGATCCGTCCGGGCGAGAAGATCATCGTCGGATAGCGCGGATTTCATTTTCATTGCATACGAAACGGTTTCGCCCCTTCGCTCACGCGAAGGGGCTTTTGTTTTCGTGAGCTGTCGTTTTGTAAGGAGAAGAACAAACGGTCCATAAACAGGTAATAATCAAGAATTGCGAATTCGTGCCGTTAACACAGAGATCAAAGGCAAAAAAGCGAAGGCAGAAAGCGAAGCATGCCTACCGTGAGCCGGAGTTCGACATTCTTGACCACGGCCCCTCCCATGTCAGAGAGACCTTCCCTGTTCGATCCGTTCCTGGCGACGCCAGCGCATGGAAAGTGCGTCATCAGCCCATCGATCCGCGCGTCGTTGCTCTCGACGCTGTTCGATAACGTCTGGCCGCTGTTCCTTTCCGGCATCGCGAGCGTGTTCGTCGCGCTGGTCGCGTTCGTCCGTCTGCGCGAGCCGTGGACGGTGGCGTGGCTCGTCGCCGATATCGGGCTGCTGCTCACGCGCCTCGGCATCGTGCGTCTTTATCTGGTGCGTAGCCGCGCGGGCGTCGTGCATCCGGCGGCGTGGGCGACGCGCTATGCGCCCGTCGGCCTCGTCGCGTGCCTCGTGTTCGGTCTGGGCACGATGGCGTGCGTGATGTCGACGGACAGGCAGCTTGCGTTGCTGGCCATCATGGTGACGGCTGGCATTCTCGGCGGGATCGCTTCACGAAACGCGGCACTGCCGAGGCTCGCCATCGCGCAGATCTGCCTGGGCGCGATTCCGATCGGCGTCGGCGCGCTTTTCGCCGCGAAGAGCGGCCTGTGGATTCTGATCCCGCCGCTCGTTGCGTATATCGGCGCGATGGTGTCGGTGGTCGGTCGGCATTACGAGGGCCTCGTCGCGCTGATGACGGCCGAGCAGCGGCACGCCGAGCTGGCGGCCCGCTTCGATGCCGCCCTGGCGCACATGCCGCATGGCCTGTGCACGATCGATTCCAACGGCAAGGTCATCATCGCGAATCGCCGGACGGCGGAGCTTTTCGGCGCGACTGTCGAAACGCTCAAGCTCAATGTGCCGCTGCCCGAGTTCATCGGCCAGGTGGGGCTTTCGCAGTTCGGCGAAACGCTGCGCAAGCAACTGGTCGAACGATGCGCCACATGGCTGTCCGACGAGGGCCGGCCGCTCGATCTCGAACTGCAAGACGGCCGCCAGCTCGAAATGACCCGCAACCCGGTGCCCGACGGCAGCGCCGTCATCATCATCGAGGACGTCACGAAACGGCGCGAGAGCGAGGCGCAAATCCTGCATCTGGCGCGGCACGATTCGCTTACCGGCCTGCCGAACCGGCGTGAATTGCGCGATCGGCTGGAGCGCATTCTTGCCTCTGCGCCGAAGCGCAAAGAGGCCGCCATCGCGATGATGTATCTCGATCTCGACGGCTTCAAGCAGGTCAACGACCGGCTCGGCCATTGCGCGGGAGATGAAGTGCTGGAGACGGTGGCATCGCGCCTGACACGCACGCTGCGCCCTGGCGAACTGGTCGCGCGCCTGGGCGGCGACGAATTCGCGATCATCGCGGACTACGCAACGCTGCCTTCCATCGTCGCCCTCGCGCAACGTGTGATCCGCGAGATTGCAATGCCGTATCACCTGTCGACGGGTGAAGCGATCAGCATCGGCACCAGCATCGGCATTGCGCTCGCGGCCAACGACGAGTCCGTCGACGGCCTGATCCGGCGCGCGGACGAGGCGCTGTACAACGCCAAGCAGGCGGGCAGAGGGACCTATCGGGTCTCGAACGGCTGACGCCCATTTACTCCACGGCTTTTTCGACGATCCCTTTCTTCGCACTCCCGCCCGAAAAGACAAGCGCGCTTGCGCAGTTGCGCCAGCAACGTCTGTCCGGCAGATGACAGAATTGTCATCGACTGGTCAGTCTTTGGTCAGCGCCGAATGACGACAATCAATCACGCGAGTCATTCACTGCTTTTGAACACGCAGTGGATGAACGCAATTCGATGGCGCGACTAAGGCAGTTTTAAGTCAAGCGCCCTAATCTGAACTGGAACAGCACGACAGACTCCGGCGCCTTATGTAGTTTGAATGTCGTCCTTTGAATGACGAAGCGATGGTTGCCGGGCCCATTGCATGTTTCAGATTCGCAAGCTCAAAAGGAGAGCGTGATGAAAGCTTCACTCACTGTTTCTTTGATTGTCGCCGCGCTGGCTATTCCCGCGATGTCGTATGCGCAGTCCGCGCAGTCCACTCAGGCCCCGGTCACGCGCAGCGAAGTCAACGCGCAGATCGTTCAGGCCGAGAAGGACGGCACGCTGCATCAATCGAAAGTGCACTATCCCGACTATGCGGCGGCCCAGACGGGCACCGCGCGCGAGTCAACGGAAGCGTATGGGACGATGCCCATGAACTTCTCGCAATCGGGCGCGCCTTCGAATGTCACGGCTGGCACGTCGTTGTTCTCGCATCATTGACGAAGCGACGCTGTTAAGGCTTTGGAATCCGGATCCGGCTGATCATCAACGATCCCGAGATGCCAAAGACGAGCGTCAACGGATGCAGCACGTGCCCCGCGATACGCCATTCGCCTAGCCACAGTTGCGCGCCGAGCGCTTCTTGCCATGCAGCGACGGTGAGCAGCAGAACGATGGCAAACGAGGTCGGAATAGGCGTGCCTTCGAAGTGCGTGACCTTGCCGGTGCCGGCCGACATGGCATCGGCGGTCACGTTGTAGCGCGCAAGCCGCGACACGCCGCATGCAACGAAGTACGCGAGCAGAAAGCGGTCGTAAAGACCGCGCATGCCGCATCCATAGCCGATCACGGCAGGCGCGACGCCGAATGAAATTACGTCGGCAAGCGAATCGAGTTCCTTGCCGAGCAGCGAAGACGTTTGACGCCAGCGCGCAATGCGTCCGTCGAGCACATCGAAAACGAGTGCGGCGAACACCAGCGCGCACGCGAAGTAGATATGCATGACGTCGGCGCTGCCGATGTAGCTCATCATCGAAAACAGCGCACCTGTGCCGCAGATCGCATTGCCGAGCGTGAACCAGTCGGCGAGATGAAACTCGCGAATCATCGAGAATCGCTTCTTGCCGGGCGTGGTGTGGTCGAGCGGTGAACGTGGCAACGTCATTCTCCTTGTGGTTGTCCGCTGTCGGGTGCAAGGCGCGTGCCTTGCGCGAATGACGCTTCGCCTTTGTGCGCGAATGCGAGTGCGATCGCATTGCCCAGTTCGTCGGCGACGGGCGCTGAGGGTCCTGCCGCCGCGAACAGCGTGAACTCCACATCGGGCAGCGCGGGCAAGCCCGCATCGGGCGCAACGACGTGCAAGCCGTGCACGAGCTGCGTATGCGGAATCGGCGTCACGGCGAAGCCAGCTTGCGCGGCGGCCAGCAGACCGGAACCGCTCGAACAGACCAGCGCGATCCGATGATCGAGGCCCGCGCGAGCGAGCGCGGCCAATGCGGCCTCGCGATACGGACATGGCTCAGGGAACAGCGCGAGCGGCACGGGCGCGCCGCGCGTCAGCGATGCCCACTGCGCGCCCGCCCACACGAGCGGCTCGCGCCACAGCACGCGTCCGCGACGCGCATCCGCGCAGCGCCCGCCGATCACGACATCGAGTTCGCGCTGGTCCATCGCGTGAAGCAGTTCGGCCGGGATGCCGACTCTCGCGCTGAACGTGATGCGCGGATAGCGCACCGCAAAGCTCTGCATCACGTTCATCAGCCTGACATTGGCGAGATCTTCGGAGAGCCCGACACGGATCGCGCCCTCGCTAGGCCCGCGAAAGAGCTGCGCCTGCGCATCCTGATTGAGCGCGAGGATCGCGCGCGCGTAGCCCAACAGCAGCTCGCCGTCCGCCGTCAGCGTGACGGAGCGCGTGGTGCGCGAAAGCAGATCGCGGCCGATCTGCTTTTCGAGGCGGCGCAGATGCGCGCTGACGGCCGATTGCGTGAGGTTGAGTCGCGTGGCGGCATGCGTGAAGCCGCCTTCCTGGACGACGGCCACGAATGAGCGCAGCAGGACGGTATCGAACATCGGCGCTATCTCCGATTCAGTGCGATCCAGACTGAATAGGCCAATAATACTTCGTTTATATTTTGCGGTGAAATATGTTGTGATGAAGGCCGGTCAATACACTGGACACAGGAGCCCTCCGATGCCGACCTTGCTGCATATCGAATCGTCGCCGCGCAAGACGCGGTCTGCGTCGCTCGACGTTGCGCGCGCGTATCTCGACGCCTGGCGCGAAGCGCATCCCGATCATCGGATCGACGTGCTCGATCTGTGGTCGACGGCATTGCCGGAATTCGACGGCGATGCGCTCGATGCGAAGTATGCGGACCTGAGCGGCACCCCGCTCAGCGATGCTCAGGCGCGCGCATGGGCGGATATCCGTCAGCTAGCCCAGCGCCTGCATGCAGCCGATACGCTGCTCTTCTCTGTGCCGCTGTGGAATTTTTCGATCCCATACAAGCTGAAGCATTTTATCGATGTCGTGTCGCAGCGAGGCATTCTGTTCTCGTTCGATGAACGAGGCTTCGGCGGTTTGTTGAAGGACAAGAAGGCCGTCGTGATCTATGCAAGAGGGCTCGACTATTCGAAGCAGTCGAGCACGCCCGCCGAATCGTTCGATTTTCAGCGGCCGTATGTGGAAGCGTGGCTGCGTTTCGTCGGCGTCACCGATATCGAATCGATTGTCGTCGAGAAGACGCTGTTCGGCGCCGAAGTGGATCACGCGGCGAGACAGGCTGCGCGTGAGCAGGCGGTGGCACTGGCGTCTGCCGAATTAGCGCATCGTCGATAGCGATTCGCTGATAACCGCGCGCACAAATGAAAAACGGGCGCTGCTGCGCCCGTCGTTCGACTTCGTGCATCAAGCGCGTGAGATCAGCGCTTGTTTCCCGGCAACGTCTGGCCGCGCAGCGAGCAGCCCTTGGTCTCGATCACGAACAGCAACGCAATCGCACCGACCACACATGCACCCATCATGTAATACGCGGGGACGAGCGCGCTGCCCGTCTTGTCCACGAGCCAGTCGCTGATGATCGGCGCGGTGCCGCCGAAGATCGACGTCGACAGGTTGTACGCGATGGCCATGCCTGCATAGCGGACGTGAGTCGGGAACATCGCCGGGAACATCGCGGAGATGGTCGCGAGTTGCGGCACGTACAGCAGGCCCAGCACCGCAAAGCCGATCAGCGCGCCTGCAACGCCGTGCGTCATCAGCGTGAACATCGGCACGGCCGCGACGAACAGGCCGACGAGCGAGAACCACCACATCGTCTTGCGTCCGAAGCGGTCGGACAGCGAACCCGCGAACGGGAGAAACGCCATCATCGTGAGCATGCCGATCAGGGGAATCAGCAACGACATGTTCTCGCTGACGCCCAACTGCTTGTGCATGAACGTCGGCATATACGCGAGCAGCACGTAGTTCACGACATTGAGCGCGACGACGAGTCCGCCGAGCAGGAACAGCGGCTTGCTGTATTGAACGAAGAGCGTCTTCAGCGGGACGGATTGCTCGTTCTTCTTGTGCGCCTGCTCTTCCAGCTCGCGAAACACGGGCGTTTCTTCGAGGCGCGAGCGCAGATAGCAGCCGACGAGGCCGAGCGGCGCGGCCACGAGGAACGGCAGACGCCAGCCCCATGAGTGCATCGCCTGATCGCCGAGCACGAGCGAACAGCCGAGCATCAGCAGCGCGCCGAGCGAGAAGCCGGCCAGCGTCGCGAACTCGAGGAAGCTGCCGCAAAAGCCGCGCCGATCATCGGGTGCGTACTCGGCCATGAACGTCGCGGCGCCGCCATATTCGCCGCCCGTGGAGAAGCCTTGCAGCATTCTCAACACGATCAGCGCAGCGGGCGCGAGCCAACCGATCGACGAATAAGACGGAATCACGCCGACGAGCAGCGTCGCACCGGACATCAACAGCACGGTCAGCGCGAGCACGCGCTTGCGTCCCAGACGGTCGCCGAGCGGGCCCCAGAAGAGGCCGCCGAGCGGACGGATCAGAAACGAAATGGCAAACGTGCCGAGAGCGAACAGAGTCGCGCTTGCGGCGCTGCCAGGAAAGAGCGCTGCTGAAATATACGCGAGGCCATACGCATAGATGCCGTAATCGAACCACTCGGTTGCATTGCCGAGTGCGGCGGCGGTGATGGCTCGCTTCAGCAGGTTTGACGCGTCACTTGCGCGTTCACGTTGATCGGCTTCGTCCCGGAAGGACGGGGCGGCGGGTGTGGCATTCCAGGGTTGCGCGTAACGCATTGGCTTCCTCGCTTAGCTGCGGCCCGTCGGGTCGCTGATGTGATCTAAGGTAACGTCGCCAGATATATTTCCTTTTGTCATAGGACGATGTTCGTATTGGGGATTTCCCCTGTATCGTCGACTCTCGAATGCGCGTCCCTGGGCCTGCGCGCAAGGCGCATCAAGGGAAAGCGGGTGGGGGACATGCGTGCGCGGACGTCCGCGAGAAGCGGCTGTCGCGCGGTGTAAAGAGTATGTAATGAGGTAGGAATGAGCCGCGCGCTTCGACGTCGAACGTTTAGACGCTGAGCGCGGACGGAACGATCACCAGACGACGCGTGTCTTCGGCAGCGCCGATTTGATCTCGTCGACGTTTCGTGCTCTGGTGCCGTAGAGCACGACTTCGCGCAAACCGGTCAGGCCTTTGAGCACGTCGACGTCATCGACGGGCGTATTCGCGAGATACAGTTCCCGCAGACTGGTCATGCCTTTCAGCGCGTCGATGCTGCGAACCCGCGTGCGGAAGAGATTCAGCGATTGAAGCTCTTTCAAGCCGCCGAGCGCGTCGATATTGTCGATCGTTGTATCCGCAAGGTTAAGCCGTTGCAGCTTATGCAGATCCTTGAGCGCATCGATGCGGGTGACTTGAGTGCGTGCAAGAACGAGCGTGTCCAACTGGGTCAGTCCGCGTATCGCATCGATGTTCTCGACCCTTGAGCCGTCGAGCACCAGCGTTTTCAGCGACGGCGTTCCCTTCAATGCGTCGATGTTGCGCACGGGCGTGTTCGCGAGATAGAGCGCTTGCAGTTCGCGCAGTTTCTTCAACGCACCGATGCTCTCGACCTGCGTCTCGTTGAGGTCGAGCGTCTTCAAGGTAGTCAACTGGCCAAGCGGATCGATGTCACGGACGTTTCTTGCGCCGCCCAGCTTGAGCGTTTCCAGATGAGGCAAGTCTTCGAGCGGATCGAGATCGCGAACTTGCGTGTCCCGCAGATCGAGCAGTTGCAGATCGGTGAGAGGCTTCAATGCATCGAGATTCGCAACACGCGTGTCCCACAGACTGAGCGATTGCAGTCCCGTTAATTCCTTTAGTGCATCAATGTTCTCGACTTCCGTCCGGTGAAGCACGAGCCGTTTCAGTGAACGCATTCCCTTTAGCGCATCGATGCGCCATACGGAGGTGCCCGTCAGGTCGAGCGATTCGAGCGTATCCAGTCCGTTCAATGAATCGATGCTGTCGACCTGCGCGCCGGCAAGATTCAGTTCGAGCCGGCGATCGAGTCCTTTCAGATGCGGCAGCGCTGTCGCAAGCTGCGATGTGGTCAGTGAAGGGCTCGCTCGCAATGCAAGGCATTCGGACCTGGGAACGGGAGCAGAACTGTTACTGTCGACGCAGGTGTCGATCGAGAATCCGAGGCCCGTCAACTCGCGCAGGTCGCGCTTTTCTCCCGAAGGCCTGAGGATCAGGAACACGATCACAAGCAGGAGCGCGATGCCGCCACCGATGATCCACGGCTTCGCCCGCGGCGGGACCAATGCGCGCAAGGCTTGGGCAGCCGGTTTCGAATCCTGGGTTGGCGTGTCGGGCATGGCGGCTCCGCTTGCTTTGTATTGCTCTCTTTATACACGAAGCGCGTGGCGACGATTTGGATCGCCGCGCCCGATTGCGTCGGCGTGATTCAGGCGTTGCCGCGCGTAACCAGCGCCACGGGTGTTTCTATGTATGCGGACAGGTCCTCCTGTCTGCGCTGTTGCAGCAACGCCTGCAACGCGACGTCGATGCCATACACGGCCTGCTTTGCGGCGAACTGGTCGACGGTCGCCAGCACGCTGCCGTTCTTCAGCAGCGGCTTGATCGCGGCGCTGTTGTTGTAGCCGGTGATCAATACGCTGCCTGTCTTGCGCGTGTCGCGAACCGCGTCGACGGCACCCATCGCCATGTTGTCGTTGCCGCACAGCAGCGCGCGTATGTCGGGCCTGCGCGCGAGTATTGCAGCAGCGGCTCGCTTGCCTTTCGCGTATTCCCAGTCGCCCGCTTCGACGGCAACGATGTCGACATGCGCAGCCTTCATTTCGTCCGTGAATCCCGTCGTGCGTTGTTGCGCGTTGCGGTCCGACGGCACGCCTTCGACGATTCCGACATGGTCGCCGCCATGCAGCTTTTGCGCGAGATAGTTGCCGATCAGTTTCGCTCCGCGGAGGTTGTCCGGTCCGACGAAAGGGATGCGCATGCCGTCGGCGTTCGATGCGTCAGGATCGAGAGGGTTGTCGATGGTCAGCGTGATGATGCCGCGCCTGATGCTTTCGTTCACGGCGGGGATCAACGCTTTCGAATGGGTCGGCGCCAGTACGATCGCGCTGACGCGTTGCGCGATAAGGTTCTCGACGATGCGTATCTGGCCTTCGACATCGGTCTCCGTCGCCGTGCCCTGCACGACGAGGTCGAATGGATAAGGGGAGTGCTTCTGGAATGCGCGGGCCGCATCGATCATCGACGACGTGAACGGGTCGGCAATCGACTTCAGCGCAAGGGCGATCGTGCCATTGCGGCTCGCGGCTTTTGATGATCTGGAAACGACAACAGTACCTATGGCGGCGAGCGCGCCCGCAACAATGAAACGACGGCGTTGTTGGTGAGGCATGACTGAACGAATGGAGGCGGCGGGGCGTTTGCGCGGGCGGGAATACGACAGTGTATGCCAGCAACGCGAGCGCGGGTATTACGGGGAATGCGAAGAGCTTCGCATGCGACAAAGTGCGCGTCGACAAGCTGTATCGAGCTTCTATTCTTCAAACATGACCCGCCACACACGATGTGCAGGCGCCGACTAGACATCAAGCCGATGGAGACAATCATGCTCAGTCCACACGAGATCGCAGCGCTCATGTTGATCGGCACGACGCGATATCCGGACGATCTGGACCGTGACGATCTTCACGCGTTGTGCGAGCGCCAGTTGGTTTCGCTGGAAAGACTCGCATCGGGTCATGCGCATCTGCATCTGACTGCCCGCGGATACTCGATACTCAGATCGATCGGCAAGAGGCACTGGAACGGCGGTTCGTGACAGCGGGCCGATCCGTTCAATCGACATTCGGGCGTATCACGTTGAAGCAATTCGTTTGGAATACGAAGCACGCCTGGAACTTCTATCGTCGTGTTTGCGTTGCTTGAATCGATTGCGAGGCGCGGATCGAGAGAATGAAAATGCGCGAATGAAAATTCCGGCCTATTTACGTAAATGATTGAAGTAAAATAATGCGCGGCATTTCAATCTGATCTACCGGCTTTATTAAATAATTACACTCGAAAAGGGGCTGAATCTATATTCGTATTAATATTATAAAAAGCCAGCTTGCGAAAAAAATATCCAGATCGATCATAGATATACCTTTTATCGGGCCTTCGTAGGCAGATCGCCCCCGGCTTCGGCCGATCAAGAAAATACCGGGCCGATTTTACCCCGTGCTATTGAGATTAGTCCTTTTCTGCATTTGCGCGGTTCACGTTTCAAGGATGAAACGTTTATAATTCGTCTGCCCAGAAAATCTTCTGTAATTAATACCGGATCAAGCATCAAGCCGCCATTCACGGGGTAATAATTGCTGGAGAGGGCGTGGCGCATAGCCAAGCATCACTTTGCCGTGAACAGCGGCGAAGAGGCGGTTCCTGAAGTTCTTGAAGTCCGGTTGTCAATTCCTGCCCGGTTCTCGTTTGCGAGAGGCCGACGCATGGATCTTGGCTGTTCAATCGCAGGATTGTGTCCAGTGTCGTTGAACCGATGAGGTTCGGCGATGGCATTGTTTTGCCCAAAGAAACGCGAAGTACTTTGCACGGCAATCAGTGATCCTAAATTTGCTGAAAAACGGCATCGCTGGATATTTTCCTGTCACAGAGCGGACGACGGACTTCATGAACTTCGTCGTAACGAAGTGCGCAACAAAAGCTGTAACGGGTGCAAGTTTGCGGGTTTGTTTGCGGTGCGTGTTCGTGCAGATGCGTGAAGACGCAACCGACACAAGCACAAGCGGATCAGGCAATGAACGCAGGCGATGCGTTCTCCGTTTCACTTCTCCTTCTATTCGATAACGCCAAGGCGGGACGACTCCGATCGATCTTGCTGGACCTTCGGGGACAACTGCTTTTCAGCGAAACATACGGACAATGATGAGATATTGGAAACTACTGGGGGTTGCGTCGGCAACCGTATTGGCCTCGTTCGGTGCGGAACACGTGCAGGCGCAGACGAAGACGATCACCGTCGCAGGCCAGCAATACACGCTGTGCGGACTGGAAAATGCCAACTGCTCGTTCCTCGGAACGGGCGCAGTCGTGTTCGGGACCGTGCCCCCCGACGCGCCGTCGGCGATGCTGACGGCGCCGCGTACTTTTAGCAACGGCGTCGGCTGCTATGTCGGCGCAGTTTCCCAGACGGACCCCGCGGTCGGCTACGACAAGGCGTGCTGGGTGCACGCTGTCGCGGCCACACCGGCACCGGCTCCTGCGCCCGCTCCGGCTCCGGCACCTGCGCCGGCACCGTCGCCGGCGCCGTCGGTGAAGCCTTCGCCGGCACCCGCGCCGGCTCCGGCACCGGCTCCGGCACCGGCACCGGCACCCGCGCCGGCTCCTGCGCCCACTCCGACGCCTACGCCTACGCCCACTCCGGCACCCGCTCCGTCGCCGTCCGGCAACTCGACGCTTTCGTGCGGCACGGCAACGCAACAGGCAGGCGGCACGGCGAACGGCCTGATCACGGCCGACACGCCGACGAGCGACGGCCTGCGCGTATTCCAGAACAACACGCCGTTCAAGCTCGCGATCAC
>NZ_FNYE01000101.1 GCF_900108945.1 Paraburkholderia diazotrophica
TCTATCACGAACTCGGGCGCACCGCGCTCGTGATCCTCGTGAGCCAGGGCGCGAATACGTTTCTGGTCGCGCTCTTCACGTTCTATATCCTGTGGCGACTGGTCACGCGGCATCTTGCGACGATCGCGCGCACCGTGAACGATTGCGATTTTCACGGGCCGCCGCGCGAGGCCGATGAGCTCGAACGCGCGGTGTCGACATTCAACGCGATGGGTATGCGCCTGCATCGCGCGTATCTCGACGAGCGCGAGGCGTCCATCGAGCGCGAAGCATGCCGCTTAACCGCATCCTTGGTTATGCGCAGATTCTCGGAATCTCATCAGCTCGCGCACGATAGCAACATGCGCATCGTTCAGTGGTCGGAACGCGTCGCGGCAAGCGATCCGGCGCATGCGGCGTTCGTTGTGCGGCTGCATCAACTGGTGCGCGCGTATCAGTCGAAGGCGATCCTGCATCTGATTGAGCGGCACCTGGAAGGGGACACCGCAACATGAGCCATCTCGCCGCTTCGGCCGCGCATACGGACACCGTCCTGATCGTCGACGATACGCCCGCGAATCTCGGCGTGGTCGTAGACAGTCTCGAAGCGCGCGGCATTCGCGTGCTGGTGGCGCTCGACGGTGTCGAAGCGTTGGAGCGCGCGGCTTTCTCGCAGCCCGACCTGATTTTGCTCGACGTGAAGATGCCGGGTATCGACGGGTTCGAGACGTGTCGCCGTCTGAAGCGCGACGAACGCACGCGCGATATCGCTGTTATCTTCATGACCTCGCTGACAGGCAACGAGGATCGCGTCGAGGGCTTTTCGGCGGGCGGGGTCGATTACGTGACCAAGCCGTTGCGCATCGACGAGACGCTGGCGCGCGTCGGCGTGCATCTTGAGCTGCGCGCCATGCACAAGCAGCTTCTCGCACAGAACCGGCAACTGCTCGCCGAAGTGGCCGTGCGCAAGGAAACGGAGGCTGCGCTATCGCAGGCGCGCGACGATCTCGAACGGCGCGTCGCGTTGCGCACCGAAGAACTGGCGCGCGCCAACGCGAACCTGCAGGCGCAGATCGACGAGCGGCGGCGCGCGGACGCGCGCCTGCAGGCTAGCGAGGCGCGCTTTCGCGCGATCGTCGAAACGAGTCCGGTGCCGTTGTGCATTACGTCGATGCCGGAGGGGCACATCCTGTACACAAACGAGCCGCTGCGCGAACTGTTCGGCATGGACGAAGGGATGTCAGCGAATATCGCAGATTTCTACGCCGATCCCAGCGAGCGCGAACATGTGATCCGGCATCTGAGGACGGAGGGCAGCCTGCGAAATGCGGAGGTGTAGTTCCGGCGCCCCGACGGCACGCAGTTCTGGGCGATGGCGACCGCGCGCGTCGCGACCTACGACGATTCTCCCGCGATCTATGTCGGCCTGAACGACATCACGGGGCGCAAGGAGATGGAACAGGAACTCGTCGAATCACGCGAGCAGCAGCGTGAGCTGTCCGCGTATATGGAGGCGATCCGCGAAGAGGAGAGAAAGCGCATTGCGATGGAGATTCACGACGAGCTTGGCCAGTTGCTGACTGCGCTCAAGATGGACGTGTCGCTGCTCAAGATGCGTCTCACGCACGATCCGGGCGCAATGAAAAAAGCCGACGATATGCGCGAGCTGGTCGAAGGCACGATCTGGATGGTGCGCAACGTCGCGAGTCATCTGCGGCCGGCCGCACTCAATTTCGGCATCGTGTCGGCGCTCGAATGGCTCGTCGACGAGTTCAACCGCCGCAATGCGATTCCTTGCGAGTTGCGCATCGTCGGTGGCGAGCCCGCGCTGTCGGATACGCACGCGACGGCCGTGTTCCGCATCGTGCAGGCGTCCCTGACGAACGTCTCGCGTCATGCCGACGCGACGCGCGTGCACGTGACGCTGATCTCGACGGCGGAGAAGCTCGAACTGCACGTGCGTGACGACGGCCGCGGCTTCGACCAGCAGGTGGTGAGGCGCGACTATTCATATGGCCTGCTCGGCATGAACGAGCGCGCGCGGCTGATCGGCGGATCGCTTTCGATCGGCAGCACGCCGGGCGCGGGCACCACGGTTTCGATTCACATTCCG
>NZ_FNYE01000062.1 GCF_900108945.1 Paraburkholderia diazotrophica
CGAAAAGATGGCCAAGCGCCGCGCCAAGCATCTGGGTTCCTTTGAACAGGGCAAGCCCGACTGTGGGGTGAAGTCCAACATCAAGTCGCTGCCCGGCGTGATGACGATTCGCGGCTGCGCGTACGCCGGCTCTAAGGGCGTTGTCTGGGGGCCGATCAAGGATATGATTCACATCAGTCACGGCCCCGTCGGCTGCGGCCAGTACTCGTGGGGTTCGCGCCGCAACTACTATGTCGGCACGACGGGCATCGATACGTTCGTCACGATGCAGTTCACTTCCGATTTCCAGGAGAAGGACATCGTGTTCGGCGGCGACAAGAAGCTCGACAAGATCATCGACGAGATCCAGGAGCTCTTTCCGCTCAACAGAGGTATCTCCATCCAGACTGAGTGTCCGATCGGTCTGATCGGTGACGACATCGAGGCAGTCTCAAAGAAGAAGAGCACGCAGTACGGGCGGCACACGATCGTGCCGGTACGCTGCGAGGGTTTTCGCGGTGTGTCGCAGTCACTCGGCCATCATCTTGCAAACGATGCGATCCGCGATTGCGTGTTCGACCATGCCGATCCGAACAGGCGGCCCTCACTTGAGTCGACACCTTACGACGTCGCGATCATCGGTGACTACAACATCGGCGGCGATGCGTGGTCAAGCCGGATCCTGCTTGAGGAGATGGGTTTGCGCGTCATCGCGCAGTGGTCGGGCGATGGCACGCTTGCTGAACTCGAAAGTACGCCGAAATCCAAGCTTAACCTGCTGCACTGCTACCGGTCAATGAACTACATCAGCCGGCACATGGAAGAGAAGTATGGGACTCCGTGGGTCGAGTACAACTTTTTCGGTCCGACAATGATCGAGAAGAGCCTGCGTGAGATCGCGAGCCGATTTGATGACACAATCAAGGCGAATGCCGAAAAAGTGATCGCTAAATACCGCGCGTTGATGGATGCTGTCATAGCTAGGTATAAGCCGCGTCTGCAAGGCAAGAAGGTGATGCTGTTTGTGGGCGGCTTGCGCCCGCGTCACGTTATCGGGGCATACGAAGACCTTGGCATGGAAGTCGTCGGTACCGGCTACGAGTTCGCTCACAACGACGACTACCAGCGCACGACGCACCACGTTAACGACGGCACACTGATCTACGACGACGTGACCGGCTATGAATTCGAGAAATTTGTTGAGCACACGAGGCCGGATCTCGTCGGCTCGGGCATCAAGGAAAAGTACGTCTTTCAGAAGATGGGCGTCCCCTTCCGGCAGATGCACAGCTGGGATTACTCCGGCCCCTATCACGGCTACGACGGCTTCGCGATCTTTGCGCGCGACATGGACATGGCGATCTCGAGTCCAGTATGGGGTCTCTCGAAGGCCCCGTGGAAAAAGGCTGCCTGAGCGCAACCGGGCGCTTATGGCACAACGGTGCCGACAGAAGGCTGTTCAGATTTTCGATTCAGGAGCGTGTCATGCCCCAATCCACCGATAAAATTCTCGATCACGAACTGCTTTTTCGCGAGCCAGAGTATCAGGAACTTCTCCGCAACAAGAGGGAAAACTTCGAGTTCAATCATCCTGATGAGGCGGTGACGCAGGTCGCCGAATGGACAAAGACTGAGGATTACAAGCAGAAGAATTTTGCTCGAGATTCGCTGACAGTGAATCCAGCAAAGGCGTGCCAGCCGCTTGGCGCAGTCTTCGTGGCCAACGGTTTTTACAAGACTTTGCCGTTCGTGCATGGCTCACAGGGCTGCGTGGCTTATTACCGCTCGCATTTCTCGCGACATTTCAAGGAGCCGACGTCGTGCGTCAGTTCGTCGATGACAGAGGACGCCGCGGTGTTCGGCGGGCTGAACAACATGATCGATGGCCTCGCGAATGCATACAACCTGTACAAGCCCGAGATGATTGCCGTCTCGACAACATGTATGGCAGAGGTGATCGGCGATGACCTCGATGCGTTCATTAAGAACAGCAAGCAGAAGGGCAGCGTACCGCAAGACTATGACGTGCCGTTTGCCCACACGCCCGCGTTTGTGGGCAGCCATGTGACCGGCTACGACAATGCGCTATTGGGCATTCTGAAGTATTTTTGGGACGGCAAGGCTGGCACTACCACACCGCTCACTCGCGTGCCGGACGACACCGTGAACTTTATCGGTGGATTCGATGGTTTCGTGGTCGGCAATATGAAAGAGGTTCGACGGATCTTTGATCTGTTCGGGGTAAAAGTCAACATCATTTGTGACCCGTCCGAGACATGGAATACGCCAACCGATGGCGAGTTCCGGATGTACCAGGGCGGAACAACGAAAGAGGAGGTCGAGCGCGCGTTGAACGCAAAGGCAACGTTCGTCTTTCAGGAGTTTTGCTGTGAGAAGACGGGCAAGTTCATCGCCGATCATGGCCAGGAAGTGATCTCGCTGAATGCGCCCGTCGGCGTTGGCGGGACCGACCACTTCCTCATGGAGATTTCGCGTGTGACCGGCAGACCAATTCCCGCAGAGCTCGAAAAGGAGCGCGGCCAACTCGTCGATGCCATGGCGGACAGTCAGGCGAATCTGCACGGCAAACGCTACGCCCTTTATGGCGATCCGGACCAGATGCTCGGGTACACGCAATTCCTGCTTGAACTCGGTGCGGAGCCGGTGCACGTGCTCGCAACGAATGGCAACGATGGCTGGGCAGAGAAGGTCAGAGCCCTGTTGGATGCATCGCCATACGGTGCAGGATGCAAGGTCTACCCAAAACGCGATCTTTGGCACATGCGCTCGCTGCTATTCACGGAGCCAGTGGACTTCCTGATTGGCAACACATACGGAAAGTATCTGGAGCGCGACACTGGGACGCCCCTCGTACGGCTCGTGTTCCCCATATTCGACCGCCATCACTATCATCGCTACCCGACTTGGGGGTATTCTGGCGGCTTGCGAATTCTATTGGCGCTGCTGGATGAGTTCTTCGAAACAATGGACGCGAATACCATTGATATTTCGAAGACAGATTACAGCTTTGATATTGTCCGCTGACGTGCGTGTGGTCCTCACGTAGATGCCATACGGGAGCGCAGCGATGGTGCGCGTGCGCCCGACAGGAGTAAGACGGGGCTCGCACACTCGTTTTCTCGGAAGGGGCACGCAAATGGATGCGCCTGACACGGTTCTCCGCGGGCAGAATTCGACGGCGGGTGGCCGTCCCTGTACATGGCCTTTAAAGTCGGCAAGAAGGACTGGAAACTCTCGCTGGGTGATGGTCAGTGCCCGCCCAGCCGCTCGGCGGCCACATTGAAATTGTCTGTTGCGCCGTGCGCTGGTAATAACGATTTTGAGTTACTGCTCGACATCGCGGAGTTGCTGTCCAAACGGGCTGTTTTCGTCCGCTACGAAACCCATTCGACGCAGGTGTGAACATTTCGCACGGGTTTTGCACGGCGGGCCGCGCCCGCGCTTCCGGTACCGCATGGCATCTGGACGAACTATTTGTGCCGTTGCGGCGAATTCTTACGCATGGCGTGCGGCGTGCGGTTGACGAACATCCCGCATTTTGCGATCGCGGCCTAACTATCAGGCAGGCTCGCTTTTATTACAGCTCCGGCACCCGGTGAACTGACAATTTCGATTTGGCCGCCGAGCATCAGAACGCGCTCTTCCATTCCCACCAGGCCAAAGGATTTCTTTCGGGCAGCCTGAACGTCGAAACCTTCGCCGTCATCGCGTACTTCGAGAAGGTAAGCATTAGCCGTCCGCTCAAGCGTGATGACCACCCTCGTGGCTTTCGCATGACGAGAGACGTTGGTCAGTGCCTCCTGAACCAGGCGAAACAGCACGATAGCCCGGTCCTCGTCCATTGCGATGTTCTCATCGTGCACGAGCAGGCGACACTCTATACGTCGATTGCGATTGAACTCGGCAGCGAGCCATTCGAGTGCGGCCACGATGCCTGTGTCCAGCGCGGCTGGGCGTAGCGATGTGATGACGCCCCGTACAACTTGCATTGTTTGGTCCACGAGAGAAACCAGTGCCTGCGTCTGCTCGACAAGCTTCGGACAGTCAGTGTACAGTTTCATCTGCAAAGCAGAGAGTCTTAGGCGAAGTGCGGTGAGATGCTGCCCGAGTTCGTCGTGCATTTCACGTGCAATACGTTTGCGCTCTTCTTCGCGTGCCGTCTCGCGACGCGAGGTGAGTTCGCGCAGCATCTCGTATGATTCCCGCAAGCGGTGCTCCACTTCTTTTCGCTCTGACAGGTCGACCACGAAGGCGACGCCTTCTTTCCGACTGGATTCGAAAGCAACTCTGCCAACCATAACAGGTACACGGCTGCCGTCCTTTCTAATGTATTCCTTTTCGGATGGCTGCACGCGCCCCGTCCGCAAAATCTGTGCTAGGGCATCTTGCGTGGTCTCTTGCCATTCCTGCGGCGTCAGATCTCTCCAGCGTATGCGGCCTGAGACGAGGTCCTCGCGCTCGTATCCCACCATTCTCAGAAATGCGTCATTGGCCTCGAGAATGTCGCCATTAGCGTTCCACACGATGATGCCGATGATGTTTGCGTCGACGAGACGACGGATTCTAGCTTCGCGCTCCGTAAGGTCCTCATACAAGCGAGTGTTCTCAAGCGATGTTGCTGCCTGTGAGGCCAGAAGGCGAAGCACTGCAATTCGAGCAGGAGCGAATGCGCGGGTGATCAGATTGTTTTCGAGATAGAGCACGCCCGTAAGCTTGGCCTGGTTCGTTAGAGGCAAGCAGACGATAGAACGCAGCCGATGCTCGCGGATATAGCGATCCGTGCTAAATGCAGGGTCCTCTGCGGCATCGTCGAGGATGACGCTCTCCCCGGTGCGTAAGACATGGTAAAGCACTGATTCGGGCATCAACGTCGCATTAATGGGCACAGTCCTCAACTGCACGAGAGCCATGTTGCCGTCCGTTGTAGCTTCAGCCGCTATCCATTGTTTGTCGACGTCTGGTAGGATGAGCATTCCCCGCTGCGCGCCCGCCTGTTCGATCGCCGTGCGCATGACCGTATCGATCAGATTGTCCAGGACGATCTCGCGCGAGATTGCCTGCGATACCTTGATCACGGTAGCGAGGTCCAATTGTTCGATGGGCGCCCCGATAGTGGTAGTTGGCGTTGGCGCTCGCTCCTTGTCCATGAGATGCGGATGAAGGTCGTCGAGTTGTCGCACCTTGCCATCGGCACCCCACCGTTGGTAGGCCTGTCGGGCCTCTTTGGCATATATGCGTGCGATCTTCTCAAAACCGCGTGTCGCGTAGAAACGGGACGCGAGTTCGTTCGCTACAGCTTCGTTATGGACAAAGCCATTAGCGCGTGCTGACACGATGGCTTCTTCAAAGAGCCGCATCGCGTCAACATCGCGATTTTCCAACCGGGCAATCTCGGCACCGACCAACGCCACGCGATCTGTGAAATTTGCGGGGCAGTTCTTCGACCAGATTTTCAGTTGCCGGTGATGCGTCGCTATGGCATCTTGGCAAACCTGCCGCTCTCCGGCCGGAACGTGATCGTAATATGCCGCTCGGGCCAGCGCGCCGTAGAAGTGATACTCACATTCCTCCAAATGTGACGAAGACGTCCAGAGCAGTTGTTGCGCCGTCCCTGCAGCGTCAACAGCTTCCGCGTAGTTGCCGGCAATATAGCGTGCCTGCAATTTCCTGATCCAGTACCAGCACGCAGCGGTCGCCAGCGCGGGGTTGCCCGACAAACGATGCTCGAAGCGAGGTTCATTGACGTTGCGGTCATCGAGGCTCCCAAATCGGAGTGTTGAGCCGCGGAGCATTCGAATTAGCGCGAGCTGCGTGCTCAGGTTATCGACAACCATGCCAAAGCCCGTCTTTTCGGAAAAGACTAGGCCCTGTTCGGCTTCATGCTCCACCGCGCCTAATGGCTCGCCGACAAACAGCAGGTTGGAAATGACATGGCAGCACGTGTAGGCGGCAGACGGCAGGTCTCCGATTCGATTCGCCGCCTTGAATGCATTATCCAGCACCTCACGGCTCATCCGCACGTGTTTCGTCCAGCGCGCGACATAAAGCGCATAGCAAAGATACGTGACCGCCTGAAAGCGCTTGAGGCCGCGTTGTTCGACGAGCCTGTAGCCGAGATCGCCAAACTTGAACCCTTTTTGATAGTCGTTAAACCGCGGTCCCGCTATCCGTGCAAACATAACATACGCGAAAGAGGACGCGTCGCAGTTGCCATGCTCCAGGCTGAGACTGACCGCTTTGCATATCGTCAGCGAGGCCAGATTCGCGTCCGTGAACCATGCTGGGCGCAAGAGCTTGCTCAGCACATCAGCCGTCGAAAGAGAATCTGGGTCCTTCATTAGTGGCAAGTCGATGAGGTCCTCTATCACTCGACCCTCAAGCCGGATCCAGATGCGCTCGTACTCCCGTTGTACTTCTTCTTCACTAGGATGGGCTGACCAATGAATCCCGACGCGACGGAGATGTTCGAGGCAAACAGCGACTGCACGATCGCTCTGATCAAGAGTCAGGTAAACGTCCATTTGCAGGCATGTGACGATCGCCTGTTCGATGATACGTGTTGCGCGAAGTGACAGCACGTTCAAGCGTTGCTCTGCGTTCGACAGTCGACCGGTCAGGAATTCGCATTCGGCTCGAGTTAACTCGAGTGTGAAGATGAGTTCGTGCTTGCGCTCCCAGCGGTCGTCGGCTAGGAGTTGCGCACCCATGATGAGATAAGTGAGCGCTGATTCGTAGGCCGTCGACGTCTTGGCGCGCTGGCCGGCTATCAGGTTGAATGCAGCAAGTTGGTCGCGTTCCTCCTGATCATCCATCAGCGCTGTCCCGCGGTTGAGTTGACTGACGATATCGAATATCGCCTGCTCGCGCTTCTCGGGAGAGGTTTGTGTCGCGAGCAGGCGCCCGATACGCAGATGGACCTTTGGAAGCAAGCCTTCTGGGATCAGCGAATAGGCAGCTTCCTGCACCCGGTCGTGCGCAAACCTGTAGGCATCTCCCAGATCATCGACAAGCTCCTTGTGTACCGCTGGTATCAGCGACGTGCGCACACTTTGCTTGGTTTTCCCCAACATTTTCGACAGAATCCCGAGCGTTGCGGTATTGCCGAGACAGGCGAGCAGTCGCAATGCCCGCCGCGTTTCGGCAGGGAGGCGGGCCAGCTTTACGACCATCAGGTCTGCCACGTTGTCCGTGTAGCCCTTTGTGCGAATTTGTGGCAGACGCCACTGCCAACAGGCCAGGTTGTGGTCGAAAGTGAGTAAATGCTCGTCGGCGAGTGCGTGTAGAAATTGAATGACGAAAAACGGATTACCGCCAGTCTTATCATGTATGAGCTGCACAAGTGGCGAGACCCGTTCCGGCGTTGTGTGGAGCGCTTCTGCAATCAATCGCTCCACGTGCTCGCGGGTAAGCGGTAGGAGCGCGATCTCGTCAACCGCCGCGCCCATGCTCCTGAATGCCTGAAGCTTACTCATCAGCGGATGATTGGTGTCTACCTCGTTGCTTCGATACGCGCCAATGATCATCAGATACTTCAGATCCGGGCAGGTTAGAAAATCCTGCAACAGGTCCAGCGTCGCGGTATCGAGCCATTGGAGGTCATCGAAAAACAGCACCAGCGGATGTTCCTGCCGGGCAAAGACACTCACGAACCGCCGGAAGGCTAGCTGGAAACGGCGTTGTGCCTGATGCAAATCCAGTTCGGGGACGGGCGGCTGGTCGCCGATGACGAGCTTAAGCTCGGGGAGTAGGTCAGTCACGAGTCGCGCGTTTGGCGTCAGTGCCTCCACGAACGCCTCGCGCCAAATCGCCAGTTCCGTCTCTCGCAGGGTGAGAAGCCGGCGCACCAGATCACGAAAAGCGGGCAGCAGTGTCGAGTACGGTATGTCGCGCTTGTATTGGTCGAACTTACCCGACGTGTAGAGTGCTCGTGACGGCACGAGCACCTTCTGTAGCTCATTCGCGATCGCCGACTTACCAATGCCCGAATAACCGGAAACCAGCACCAATCGCGGTGTGCCCCTAGCGATGACGCGGTCAAGCGCCGCGACCAGAGCGTCGATCTCACGTTGCCGACCATAAAGTTTATTGGGAATCGACAGCCGATCAGGCGTATCGTGCTCGCCGAGCGTAAAGACTTCGATGTGCCGCTGTCGCTCCCATTCGGTGAGACAACGTCGGAGGTCACGTTCCACACCGGCTGCGGTCTGATAGCGCTCCTCGGGCGTTTTCGCGAGCAGCTTCATAACTACTTCCGAGACGACGGGCAGAATTCTCCCCGCCCGCGCGTTCGGCGCCATCGGCTTGCGAGCAACGTGGCAGTGCACCAATTCCAACGGATCGTCGGCATTGAACGGCAATACACCGGTGAGCATCTGGTAGAGCACAACGCCAAATGAGTAGAGGTCACTTCGGGAATCAATCGAGCGGTTCATTCGCCCTGTCTGTTCGGGCGCCATATATGCCAGCGTGCCCGCAATCGTCTCAGGTGGCACTGGGGATTGACGCTCGCGGGGCAGTTCTGAAGCGATGCCGAAGCCGGTGAGCCGCAAGAAACCATCCGCACAGTTTGTCAGAATATGAGCGGGCTTGAGGTCCTTATGGACGAAACCGCGCTGGTGGAGTTTGCCCAGCGCTTCAGCAATGCCGATGGCAACGTGTAAAACAGTTCCCATTTCCATCGGCGCGCCGATCATCCGTTCGAGCGGCTCGCCGCCCGGGTCTTCGAGCACCAATACAGTCCGGCCTTCTCCGCGAATCAGATCTATCGGCCGTACCGCCCATGTGCTGTTGAGTTTCTCCTTCAGCTCGAATTCATGCGTGAGACGAAGGATGGTGTCGGCTGAGGGATTCGCCGCCGTGGTCTGTACAACCAGAACGCTTTCGCTGCCGCGAGATTGACAAACCCGACAGAGGACACGGTCCGCGTCCTCCCAGAGGACTTGGCGGTTATTTCGATTTTCGGAAAAGCGTTGAACGTTCATTTACCGCATACTCTAAGCCGTTCGAATCGGTAATTATGCGCTGTATCCTGCAAGTATGGCACCTATAAAACGTAAGAAGAAACGTCGTCGGACGAGACTGGGCTGGACGCGCTCCAAGGACCGAACATGCACCGGTGCGAACGTACGGCATTGGCGGGTTGTGTCGCCAGCCCGTTTAATAGCTTCGTCCGCGAATCGGATACTCGTTCGGGAGGTATTGTCACGTTGCCGAGTGACTCGGATAACATCTGGCGATGCGGAAGGCGAAAGAATTGCGCTTCATCTCGACCATCGCTTGACGGCAAGCGTCAACAGTCGCGCCGTGCGCATGTTCTACCGGGTTCAGTTGAGCCTGCGCGACATCGAGAAGTTGTTGTTCAAACGGGGCGTTGTCGTCCGCTTCGAAATCATTCGACGTTAGTGCGATACGTTCGACGCGGGCCTTGCTCACCGGTCAAGGTTCGCGTCCGCAACCAGGCACCACGTGGTACCCGAATGTGTGTCACGAACACAAGTGAATCCGTGTGGTGCCGTATTGAGTGTGCGCCTCCCGGAGTCGATTTGTAGCAGCAGGCTTCAAACCGCCCGGTGCTACTGCGTTATAAGGGTATGGTGGTGATCGCCCGCGGAAAGGTCACCCATCAGGGTGGCAAGTACGTGTTGTGAAGGTGAATGAAAGCAACCCGTTCGATGACGCATCGTTAAGTGCTAAAGCTCTGTCAAAACTCGCGGGCGGTCGTCGCTCCAGGATGGGTCGGGACGAGAGCTGCTTGCGGATGAGCCGGCACCTGTAAGTTCAACAACACTTCCCCGTACTTGCTCTGTACCGCGCTGCCTGCCGTTCCTGAAAAAACTCTTCGTAGCTCATCACATCCCGGTCGGGATGTATCTTCCTCATATGCGAAACGTACGTCTCATAGTCGGGCAAGCCGACCATCAATCGTATGGTCTGGCCGAGATAGCGCCCGGCGTTACGCACGTCGTGCCTCAGTCCTGAAAACATCACGGCCTCCGGTCAGTTAGTGCTAACTGTACGTTGGTCGGTGGGCAGCATCTCGAATTGCATCTCCCGATCAGTAGCACAATCTTCGCGACGAGCACGCACGACAGCAAGCGCCCCATACACGACAACAGTGACAACCACGAAGATAAACAGTCCGGCGAGCGCCGCGTCGATATAGTCGTTGAACATGACGCGATGCATCTGCGCAACAGACTTCGCGGGCGCGACGATCTTGCCTGCACGGGCAGCTGCGCCAAGTTTCGCTGCGTGCGCGAGGAAGCCGACCATCGGGTTGTCATCGAAGATCTTCTGCCAGCCTGCCGTCATCGTACAGATCAGTAGCCATACGGTCGGTACCAGCGTGACCCATGCGAAGCGTTCGCGCTTCATCTTGAAGAGCACCACCGTGCCGAGCACGAGTGCAATTCCCGCAAGCATCTGGTTCGAGATGCCGAAGAGCGGCCAGAGCGTATTGATGCCGCCCAACGGGTCGACGATGCCTTGATAGAGGAAGTAGCCCCACGCCGCGACGCACAGCGCAGTTGCGATCAGATTGGCGGGGAGCGAATCTATGCGCTTGAGTGCAGGGTGGAATGTGCCGAGCAGGTCCTGCAGCATGAAGCGGCCGGCGCGCGTGCCCGCATCGACCGCCGTCAGGATGAAAAGTGCCTCGAACAGGATCGCGAAGTGATACCAGAACGCCATCATCGCCTGACCACCGATCACCTGATGCAAAATCTGAGCCATACCCACAGCGAGCGTCGGTGCGCCGCCTGCGCGCGCCACGATGGTGGTTTCACCGACGGCTTTTGCCGTTTGCGTCAGCATTTCCGGGGTCAGCACGAAACCCCATTGAGACACGGTCTGCGCTACGGCTTCAGGCATGTTGCCGAGCACCGCAGCTGGTGAGTTCATCGCAAAGTACACGCCCGGCTCGATCACTGCCGCTGCGACTAGGGCCATGATGGCGACAAAGGATTCCATCAACATCGCACCATAGCCGATGAAGCGCGCGTTGGCTTCATTGTCGAGCAGTTTCGGCGTCGTGCCCGATGAAATCAGTGAATGGAAGCCGGACACTGCGCCGCAAGCGATGGTGATGAAGAGGAAAGGGAAGAGATTGCCCGACCAGACGGGGCCCGTGCCGTCGATGAACTTCGTCATCGCCGGCATTTTCAGTTCCGGTGCGACGATCAGAATGCCGATTGCAAGGCCGAGGATCGTGCCGATCTTCAGGAACGTCGACAGATAATCGCGCGGCGCGAGCAGCAGCCACACGGGCAGCACCGATGCGATGAAACCGTAGCCGATAAGGATCCAGGTGAGCTGTGTGCCACTGAACGTGAACCAGGCGGCCAGTGCTGCGGAATCGTGCACTTGCTGGCCGAATACGATCGATGCCATCAGCAGCACGAAGCCGATCACCGACACTTCACCGATACAGCCCGGGCGGAGAATGCGCGTGTAGATGCCCATGAAAAGAGCAATGGGAATCGTCGCGGCGACCGTGAACGTACCCCACGGTGAGTTCGTCAGTGCCTTAACGACGATCAGCGCCAGCACGGCGAGAATTATCACCATGATGAGGAAAGCACCGAACAGCGCAATTATTCCGGGGACAGTGCCAAGCTCCATCTTCACGAGATCGCCGAGCGAACGTCCGTCCCGGCGCGTCGAAATAAAGAGCACGATGAAGTCCTGCACCGCACCTGCGAACACGACTCCTGCGAGAATCCAGAGCATGCCGGGCATGTAGCCCATCTGCGCGGCGAGGACCGGGCCGACGAGCGGACCCGCGCCCGCGATGGCCGCGAAGTGATGGCCGAACAGCACGTACTTGTTAGTCGGCACGTAGTCGAGACCGTCGTTATGCCGCACGGCAGGCGTCATACGCTGGCCGTCGAGCTGCACGACCTGATTTGCGATGAAGTGGCTGTAGAAGCGGTACGCGATTAGGTAGACACAGACGGCGGCGATCACGACCCAGAGGGCGCTGACCTTTTCGCCGTGCGTGAGCGCGATGGTGCCGAACGCGAATGCGCCCAACAGTGCGACTGCCGTCCACACCAGAAAACTGGATGCGCGGTTCATAGGAGTCTCCAATATAGTTTTATGAAACGACCATCAGCGCAGCAGGCCGGGTCCACTGCGGCTCGCTGTGCGGGCCGCCGCGCATAGTCAGGGATGTGCCATGCTTTGGGCGTGTAGTATTCGTCTTCATCGAGTGCGTCACAAGCGCACAACTACGTAAGTGTGCTACGTAGTTATACGTAGCCCGACCGACCGGTTTACCAAGATGAAACTGAAAGCGAAGATATTTCTGCTCGCCATCGTACCGTTTCTCGTCGCGATAGCTGGCATTGCCTTCGGCGTGCGTCATCAGGCGACGACGCTCGCGAAGGCGCAGCACGACACGACTCAGTTGGCCTATATGGCCAGCAAGAAAATCGAATTGCGCAATTATGTCGATCTCGCGACTGGCGCCATCAAGCCTCTGTACGACGAGGCCGGCAAGAATGCGCGCGACGATGCCATGCTGCGCGACCGCGCACTCGCGATGTTGCAGAAAATGGACTTCGGACCCGACGGCTACTTCTTCGTCTACGACATGCATGGCCGTTCGTTGATGCACCCGCGCGAGCCGAATCTCGTCGGCCGTGACCTGTGGACGCTGCGCGATCCCGCAGGGGCGCCGACAATCCAACAACTGCTCGCCGTGGCGGCACAGGGAGGCGGCTATGTACGTTATGTGTGGCATCGTCCATCGACGGGCAAGCTCTCAGCGAAACTCGGCTATGTCGTGCCACTACAGCGCTGGGGCTGGATGCTCGGCACAGGCATCTATCTGGATGATGTTGATACGACTCTCGCAAGCATCGATCGGCGCGCATCGGCCGATATTGACCACACGATGATGTGGATCGGCACCATTGCGCTGGCCGGGCTTGGTGTGATTGCCGTGTGCGCGCTTGTGTTGAACGTAAGCGAGCATCGCAGCGCCGATGCCAAGCTCAAGCGTCTCGCACAGCAGGTGGTCGAGTCGCAGGAAAACGAACGGGCGCGGCTGTCACGGGAACTTCACGACGGCATCAGCCAGATGCTCGTGTCCGTCAAGCTGCTACTCGAATCGGCGCTTGCGCGCTTCGAGCTGAGTGCAACGCGCGTCCCGTCGGCAGAAGCAGCGCTGTCTATGGGGATCACGCGTCTCGCTGATGCGCTGCGCGAGGTGCGCCGGATCTCGCATGCACTGCGTCCTTCGATGCTCGATGATCTGGGCCTCGC
This sequence comes from Paraburkholderia diazotrophica, assembly GCF_900108945.1. Lineage (GTDB taxonomy): Bacteria > Pseudomonadota > Gammaproteobacteria > Burkholderiales > Burkholderiaceae > Paraburkholderia > Paraburkholderia diazotrophica. The sequence continues at coordinate 13,267 of NZ_FNYE01000062.1, forward strand.
CGCGGCGCTCGAACAGCTGACGCGCGAGTTGAGCGCGCAGAGTCAACTGGCGATCGGGTTCACGCAGATTTGCCACGATCACGCCGCGCACTTGCCCGATACTGTGAAAACCACGCTCTTTCGTATCGCGCAGGAAGCGTTAATCAATATTCTCCGGCACGCACATGCGAGTCGGGCGGCGGTGGCGCTCGAAGTATCGGGGAGCGAGATCACTCTCTCCATCAGCGACGACGGACGGGGCTTCAATGTCGAACGCGTACAGTCCGATCTTTTTGGTGGCGTCGGTCTGCGCAACATCCGTGAGCGGCTGGAGGCTCTCAACGGCAGCCTGCAACTAGACTCACACGCGGGCCATACAATAGTCACGGCGACCGTGCCGCTTTTCATGCGCGGCCCGCTTCCGGAAGAACTGCAGGCAAACCATTCATGAGCTATCCAACGGGCGCGGCCCGCCTCATCCTTGTCGATGATCATCCGCTTGTGCGCGACGGCTTGCGCGCGCGTCTTGAGGCTGTGCCAGGCTTTGCCGTCGTCGGCGAAGCGGGGAATGCGGAACAAGCGATGACGCTCGCGGCTGCGCAGGAGCCCGACCTCGTTCTGATGGATGTCGGCATGAAGGGGATCAATGGAATAACGCTCGCCGCGCTGTTTCATGAGCGCTTTCCTGACATACGCGTGCTCATGCTGTCGATGCACGACAACGTTGAGTATGTGACCAACGCTGTTCGCGCCGGTGCGCGCGGCTACCTGTTGAAGGATTCACCGGGCGCGGAAATCATTCGCGCGATCGGTGCGGTTCTTGATGGGAAGACGTTCTTTAGCGAAGGACTTGGCGCGCGGCTTATCCAGGCATCGACCCTTCGTGATCCTACGGAGCGTTTGACACCGCGAGAGCTTGACATTCTTGACCAACTGGCCGAAGGTCTGTCGAGCAAGCAGATCGCACAGCGCAGCGGTCTGTCAGTGAGAACCGTCGAAACGCATCGGCAGAATCTGAAGCGCAAACTCGAAATAGATGGTCAGGCAGAGCTGATCAAGTTCGCCGTGGAGCACCGGCGCTCAGGTTAGGTCAACCGCCCGGAAAATTGGTATTGCGCAAATCGGATAGCGGCGATGCGTGTGCGTTTCAGAGCATCCCGCCGTGCAGCGCGCACCTCTGCCCGCCGATCTCGAGACCTGCCTCCGGCAACGCCGCGACACCGACCCGACTTCAGCGGAACGCTCTTGCCTTCGAGGCGCTCACGGCGGCGCGATGCGAACGCATGCGCCGCGAAACGTTCTAGCACATCCTCAGATGTCGTATGGTGCGGGATGCGCGGCGAGCCGATTTGACCGCACGGTGCGAAGCTGCGCCGAACGTATCGCACCCAACGTCCAAAGATTTCGTAGCGGACCACAACGCTCCATTCGAGCAATAACGTCTTGTTGTACGCAGGCTCAACGGAAGCGGTAGTACGGGCGCGCAGCGCAACTGATGGCGATCGCCGGGAAGCGATGGTCGCGATAAAGCGCATTTCGTCTCCCGCATCGCCAGATGTTACTTGACTCGTGCTGACCACCACGAAACCCATAGCTGCGGCCGATTGGAAGCGCCAGAATTTCCCACGAGAAAAGAGGCATGATGCAACGGCATAGAAGGTTCTCGCGCATCGGCCGCAGGCTCTACGAGCAAATGGCGCTCAGGATTTCCTGACGCGTTAATCAGGATGTCTCGCATCGGTTTTCCAGTGCGTCCTGACAGCGTCGTTAAACCAGTTGTGCGAAAATCCGGCGTCGAAAATCCCACGCCACGCGAAGTGTGACAATTGCTTATCTCTCGGAGCGAGAGAATAGACAGCAAGCCTGCCGCGCTGAGACGTTTGGGTGAAACAATGCGTAAATTACGGCGGTACGACACGGACCAGCTCGGCGAATACGGATTTTTCTCGCTTTGCGAAATGGCGGATAAGATCGACGTTCTCATCGAACGCCCGGCGTCCGTGGCGAAGCCGATGGCTGTGGTCGAGTCACCGGAGAAAGCACGATTAGCGGCGCAGGCGTAAGAGCTGAAGAAGCAGGCAAGAACCGCAGGGAAGAATTTGGGCAAGACGCGGTGAACTCGTTTTTGAGATCGAGTGCAGAATAGGATAGCCAAACGGCGGCACTCGCGGGGAATACGGCGCTCGTCAGGTTGGATGCGCGGTGGAACGGTTTGGCTACATGCGGTGGCGCCCTGAAACTGCGGCGTCTCGCGACGGTGCTCGCCATTAGCTGCGCGATCACCCTGGATCTTGATGGTGTAACAACAGTATCTCATGCGCCGAGTGAAGGCTGATATCCAGCGGTTGGCATGAGGTGACGGAGCCGAATCTCCATTGCTACTTCGTCGCACCGCGCTCGTCATTCTGGTGAGCGAGGCAGTCGATGCGTTGCTTCTCACGGTCTCAAAGTGCTGCTTTCATTCGCGGCTTGTCGCGCGCTGCTGATCGGTGGATCGCTTCCGATCGGCAGCAGGCCGGGCGCGCGGACCATGGTTTCCATTCATATTCCGCTCGATGGCGGACCTCGAACATGATCAGGATACTCATTGCGGACGATCACGCGATCGTCCGTGGCGGACTCAGGCAGATCATCGCAACCACGAGCGATATCATCGTCGCGGCGGAAGCGGTGCAAGGGACAGAAGTGATCGACAGGCTGCGCAGTTGTGTCGTCGATCTGCTACTGCTCGACATGACAATGCCCGGCATCAGTGGCGTCGATCTGATCCGCAGAGTGCGGGTGGAGCAACCGTCGCTGCCCGTACTCGTGCTGAGCATTCACGATGAGGCACAGGTGGCCTCGCGCGCATTGCGCGCGGGCGCAACGGGCTATCTGACCAAGGACAGCGACCCGGACGTGCTGCTCGCGGCGATCCGCAAGCTCACGGACGGCGGCCGCTTCATTGATCCGAAACTTGTCGATGGAATGATCTTCGAAACGCAGCGCGGCGACGTGCCGCCGCATGAGGTGCTGTCGGACCGCGAGTTTCAGGTGCTGCAGATGCTCGCGGCGGGCCGGAGCATCAACGAAATCGCCGACGCGTGCGCGCTCAGCGCGAAAACGATCAGTACATACAAGACGCGCCTGATGCAGAAGCTCGGATTTTCGAACAATGCTGAGGTGATCCGGTATGCGATCCGGCATGGGTTGATCGTCGAATAGGCGGTGAGGAAGGTGAGTGGCGCACACGCTCTTTCTGTCAGAAGGGCGTCGGGCCCAGGGCAGTGTTAGCTTTCGTAGTGGCGCATTCGCCGTTCGCACTAGTGCGCAACAAACCGTCTGTCCGCGGCCCGCCGGGATGCAGAGGTATTCTTTGCGGCGCGTACGCCGCTCGTTCAAGCGCAATGATAGCGGATAGCACTTACATAGTGTGCAGTGGTGTCCGTGTTCAGCGCGACGTTCCTCGACGGACGGAAGAGCTAACCGGAACAAAGGCTCAAGTACAAGTTCGCCGGCGCGGTGCGCGAGCTTCTTTTCGAGGGGTGGCTTCCTGGCATGACGCTGCGGATCGTCATTTTTGACCGGCCTCATCGCTCCGAGTATCGACGCGACGTAATGGTCTCGGCAAAGGCATGAGCAAAGCACGCGACCCGAGCCGAAGCTGGAAAAATTGATTTCACTATCACAGTCAATCTCGGTGCCCGGGCGACACCATTGATTTCAATCATGCCGCCTACTCGCAAGCTCTTTTCCGATGAAATGTGCAACGGTACACTTATGCCATGATCGATAGGTCGACCGCATCGCTGTATGGCCAGTTCCTTCGAGAAAAGCAACTCACCGACATATTGGCAGCCGCAATAGCTACGCTCGGTTCCCTCGGCCTGAGCGCGGGGGCGAATACGTTAATCAACTTACGGTCGTTGTCTTCATGATCGCAAGAAGCGTACGATTTTCACCAACCGTATGATCTTCGCCCCGAGACGGTCAACGCGCAAGGTGAAAATTTATGTGTTCACTGCAAAAGCCAAGAGGACTACTATCGATAGCATAGCCGAACGAAAGAGCACAGAGCCCGCAAACTCGGCGGAGTTCGCCGATTCGCAGACGTCGACGCAATTGCATCGTCCGCGGCGCGACGAGCCAGCCACTTGACAAGCTCACGATACTCTGCGCGCATTCAGACCACCATTCCGGGCCGCATAGTCATCGACTGTGCGAACGTCACAGCAGGTGGTGGCCGTGAAATGCGTGTATTAGCAATTGGTACCGGTCTCGGAAGTTTCGTGTTGCGGTCGCGCGAACGCAATCTTGGCCTAACAGTCAGTCGTTTTTGCGTGTGGTTATTGGCCACGCCGATTTCACGACGCATTTTAAACCGTCCTACCGTCATGAACATGTCAAATTACGACCTGCCAAAAGACATGGCAAACCATCTGGTTGATCCGCATTACTATACCAACCCTGATCGTCTCCATGAAACGTATGCTTGGGCGCGCGCGAACAACCCTGTCGGGCGTGCAATGGCGGACGGGCATGATCCGTTCTGGGTGGTCACGAAACACGCCGACGTCTCCATGATTTCACGAGACACCGTCTCGTTTTGCAACGGCGAGTATTCTGTCGTCTGCCGGCCGAAAGCGTCGATCGAGCATGTCATTTCCGCAACTGGTAGCCCGAACATTGTCCGCTCGCTCGTGCATGTCGATGGGGACGAGCACAAGAATCTACGTGCGCTGACACAGTCATGGTTTATGCCGAACAGCATCATCAAGCTTGACGGCCGCATTCGGTCGCTGGCACGTGCGATGACCGCGAAACTGCTGCAGCAAAGCGGGCAAGTGATCGATTTTGCGAACGACGTTGCATCGCACTACCCGCTGAACGTGATCATGGATATTCTCGGCGTTCCGCAGGAGGATTCGCTGCGGCTTTTGACGCTGACTCATGAGATGTTCGGAAGCGAGGATGCGGAATACAAGCGCGAGATGCAGCGCCAAGGCGACTCGAGCAGCGCAATGGGCAAGGCTCTGCTGTCCGTTGTGGCCGACTTCAAGGACTACTTCAAGCGCCTCACCGAAGACCGCCGGGCGAACGCACGTAACGATATCGCGAGCGTACTAGCCAACGCGGTGGTCAATGGCCAGCCTATCGATGAAAGAACCCTTCTTGGCTATTACGTGATCATCGCCGCTGCGGGGCACGATACGGTTTCATCGTCCATCTCAGTCGCGATGTGGGCGTTGAGCCGCTTCCCTGAGCTGCTGCCGCGACTTCAGGCGGACCGTTCGCTGATTCCGCAGTTTATCGACGAAACCTGTCGTTACGCATCGCCTGTGCGTCATTTCATGCGTACGGCAACTGTCGACACCGACGTCCGAGGACGAACAATCCGGAAGGGCGATTGGCTGATGCTCTGCTACGGCTCAGCAAATTTTGACGAGGAAGTCTTTCCTGAGCCGTTCAATTTCAATATCGACCGCAAACCGAACCGGCATCTCGCATTCGGCGTTGGCGCTCACGTGTGCCTTGGTCAGCATCTCGCAAACATGGAGATGCGCATCCTGTTTGAGGAACTGATCCCGAGGTTGCGGCTTATCGAGCCGGCGGGTGAAATTGAATTCATCGCGTCCAGCTTCGTCGGTGGTCCAAAGCATCTTCCAGTGCGCTGTGTGATGCAATGATTACACCAAAAACAGCGAAGGAATGCTGCCATGAAAGCCGAGGACATCATTCTCAGAATCAAGTATTGGCAAGTCCGCCAATACTTGGCCGTTTTGATGCAAAATATTTCAAGTGTGCTTTTAAAAGTAAACGGCCGGAAAAATACGAGAGCATCATCAGCTAGGAAATAAATATTTAGTTAGTTGATCCCTTGTTTGTTCTATATCAATAACGTCAGTAATCAGTCCGCTACTTTTTAATAACCTTGGATCCTCAATTTCTTTGGTTAGTGTTTGCACTGTGATCCTTGCGTCCTCGTCAAGGTTAGATAAAACCTTGTTCATCGTATCCGGACTGAAAACGCCAATATGCGCATGCGGATATGCCAGCACTGCTACCGGGTCGAACCCGGGTCCGCACATGGCGTAGACACCGCCGGTGTAAGCTTTTCGCGCAACAAGGAGTAACTTCGGAACCTTACATTGAATATGCGATCGAAACAATTCTGCTGCCGCCGAGAATATGCCGCTACGTTCCGCTTCTTTCCCGATCATGAATCCGGGGACATCAGCAACAAATATAATCGGTGTTTTGGTTTTGGCAGCAATGTTTATCATTTTGACCATTTTGGACGCAGATTTCCGATGGATTATGCCTCCGTTGTGTCGAGGGTTGTTGGCGATAACCGCGATCAGATTCCCTCCGATGGTTGCATAGCCCGTCAATACCTCCTGCGCGTATTGTGGGCTCATTTCGGTCAGACTGCCTTTATCGATAAAAGAATATAGCAAATCATGCATGTCATATGGTGTTCGGTGATTCGACGGAATCAATTTTTCAAAATTGGTCGGATCGGGATTTTGATATTCAAAAGCGCTGCGTGAGCTGCCTTTAAAAATGTCGTTAACCAATTTTTTTAAGCATTGGAACAAGCTTCCTTCGTCATCAAATACCAGCTGAACCGAGCCTGAGTCCTTGCTGTGGACGTTTGTTCCGCCTAGTGAATAGAGGTCGGACTCCTGCGCCAGCATGGCCTTCACCATATCCGGCCGACCCATACATAAAGCGCCCTTCTCAGTCATCAGTACCAAGTCTGCGAGCATCAGCGGTAAAGCAAGCGGGCCTGAAGTAGGACCGAGTATGGCGGAAATCAGCAGATTAGTTTCTGCAAATTCCGCGATAGATGCGCTTACCCGGCCCATTCCCGATGGAGACAAAAGCAGTCTGGACATGTCTCGGGAAAGCACTTTTGTTGTGTCGAAGCTACCTGTCCCTCCAGACTGGTCCTGAATGTAGATCAACGGGGCACCGTTATTCTTAGCCTGAGTTACCGTGCTTATGATTTGCCCGGCAGTGTGCCACTGGCCACTTCCATGGAACTCACAGTCTTGCCCGCGATTCATGACAAGAAACGTCCTTACCGAATTTACCAATCCTTCACCGCAGATGAAATGACTCCTCTCATCCTGGTGGTGGTCAACAAAACTGCCAGGGTCAAAGAGCGCATTTATCCTCTTCAAGGAAATTTGCATTTACCGTTTGCCCTCCTGACAGTGCGTGTGAGACGAGTTGCCGCGGGCGCTGTTGCGCTGAGCGGTGCTACACGGTAGCCCACTATTACGAAATCAGAATTTCTTCAATGCATGTTGCTGCGGCTAGGAGGCGGCGATCTTGACCTCGCGCAGCGTCCAAACTCAGTCCCACCGGCAGTGACTTATCGGGCGCGACAGGAAGGGTGATAGAAGGCATCGCAGCGTTGCTGGCCAAATCGGTGTTGCGAATCACGTCCGCAAATAGTCCAGGCCGCCCGGCATCGATCAGACGCGGTACGCAACGCGGAACGGTCGGGTAAGCGAGAAAATCAATGTCCCAGTTGCTAAACAACGTATTCATTTGCATGCGTAAGGCAGCAATACTTTGGATTGCGGATGAATAGTCTCGACTGGAGATAAACTTTCCGGCCAGATTGGTGTGAATGATATCTCGGACACCAGTGTCACGAATGTTGTCGAACACTGTATTTATCCTGTTTGCCCACCCCAGCGAAAGCAATGTCCGAGGGAAATCCGTGAAAAATTCATAAATCGGAACGGTAAACGTTCCGGCCTTATTTAGCCCGGCAACAGCCGAATCATCCAGTTCGATGCACTGGAAACCTGCACGAGTCAGTCGTCTGACGGCGTGCGCGCAGTGCTTTCGGACATCATCATCCAGTTCCGTCCACATCGACGCCGGAAGGCCGATTCGGCGTCGAGTACTTTTCATTTTTGTCGGAAGCTGATCTTCGGGGGTCAGCAACTCATATAGAAGCTGCGCATCTTTCGCTGTCTTCGTCAGCAGGCCTGGGGAATCCTTCGTTCGGGAAACGGGGATGATTCCGGCTGAAGACCATCGACCGCTTGTGGGCCTAAAGCCAGTAATGCCACAGAAGGCGGCCGGTATTCTTACCGAGCCGCCGGTGTCCGTCCCGATTGCGATGGGAACGATGCCGGCTGCCACAGCCGCGGCGCAACCGCCACTGCTCCCTCCGGCCAAATGCTCGGGAGCTGCTGGATTCACCACAGTCCCCCATTGAGGGTTGACCGATGTGATGCCAAAGCTAAGTTCATGCATATTGTTCTTGCCGGCGACGACAGCTCCGAGGGATTTCAGCTTCCTGACGATAGAAGCATCGCGCTTGGCAATACAATCTTCCATTCCCGGTGTTCCCGCAGTAACAGGGAGACCTTTAACACAAATATTATCCTTTAAGGAAAAAGGGATGCCAAAGAGTGGTGCACCTTTTAAAGCGTCGTTCGCTCTAGCAAAGTACGTCTCGGCGTCGCATGTACGAATGAAGCAGTTGAGTGTCGCCGCACGTACATCCGCGCCGAGTATGCGCTCCCGGATTTCTGCTGCCGACAGTGTACCAGTCCGTATGCGATCGCAGAGTGATTGCACGGTGTTTTCAAAATGCATAGGGTTTCAAATACGAGCGAACGTGCGATATCAGTAACGGTAAGCGCTGCGGATTTCGTCAAGCGGGTTGCCCGGCAGAAGCTTCCCTCCTGTACTGCGTATCACGGCGCATGCGCTGTTCACAGCCGTCTGCACAGCTCCCTCAATCCATCCTCCGGTGAAAGAACAGCCACATCCAGCCAGATAGAGCCCGGTATCCCTTGCAGGATTATTTGCCGTCTTGTACTGAAAGAAGAGTCGTTGTGAATAGACATCCTCGCCGGGATAGTTGAGCTTAAACGCTCCGGAGGAGTGCGGGTCGGTCAACCAGTCGTGGTGAAGGACACTAGTATCATAATTGCCGGCGGCGGGAACTAAATGGCGCGCGAGTTCTGGATGGAACGTTGCAAGTTCCTCGACAAAGCGCTCACACCGCTGCTTTTTGTCGGCGACGCTCAGTAGCTTGTGGGCGTCGTCTTCCCACGTGTAACTGAGTAATACCACGCCCCGCCCATCTAAGTTATCAGGTTCGTAATCGAGACAATATACGCCCCGAGCGAAACCGTCCGACTGGATGGTGACTGGCAGCCCGTTTGTGATCCAGAATTTGTCGCGGGTGAGCATGAACAGTTTCGACGACCCCGTGAGATGTGTTTCTCTCACGGCTCGGGATACGTCGCGGCTTAAAAACGTTTCGTCGTCTGTCAGACAGTGAGCGATTTGCATTGCTCTGTTGTTGCTGGTAACGATTACGCGGTCGAAAGCCACTATCCCATCTCTATCCGTTGAAAGTTTTATCTTCCCATCCTCTTTGTAGATGCGCCCCACGGTGCTAAAGCGAACCCGTTCGCTGACAGTGCTTCCTCCGATCTCCTGTCCAGCCAGCCGTTCAACCAATGTGGAAGTTCCGCTCGAGATCAGGCGCTGATCATCGAGATAGCCGTTAATGACGAGACGCAGAATCTCAGTGAATCCCGCTTGATAGACAGGCAGAAAGCCGCCGGAACCTATCCCTAAAGAGCCGAACAGCTCGAAGTCGTCGGGTCTCTTCCATAGGACACCGCCGGGTGGATTCGGGCTAGTGAAAATCGTCACAATGGCGGAATAAAACGAACTATCTCGAAATGCGTCGAGCCAGGCCTGCCATGCCGTACGCGCTTTTTCGAGTTGATGTGACTTCAACATGGCCGTAATCTTTGTTGGCGCTACGAGAGAGATGCCGTTTAGTACACACCCGTGACGCAACAAGGCTGTCCAACCTTCATGAACGCGTCTGAATAATGACGGTGGGGGATCTCCCGCGGGCCAAACATGACGAGCACCGCGATAATGCAGCTCGGTGTCGACCACTCCTGGATCAGGGAAAGACGCTGTCGTGCAGATGTTATGCTTGTTTAGGTAGTGAAAAAGGCCGGTTGCACTAGGAGGAAATCGCATTGCGCCCATTTCAGCAATAAGATGTGGATGCCTTGGATCAAATGTTTGGGACCAAATTCTTCCTCCAATGCGATCGCGAGCCTCAAATAATGTAATGTCCCTTACCCCTGCTCGCAATAGTTCTGTGGCAGCCACAAGGCCGCTGATACCGGCTCCAACGATGGCAACTCGGGGCGCAGGGATGCCGGACGGAAAGCAGCCAATTCCTCCTTCAGACTCTGAAAGTTGAAGGAAGGGAGCGTAGTCATACAGCAGGTCAACAGTCGGTGATGAACTTTGTGAAAATGCGACAGGGTTCTTCATGGATTGTCTCCGTTATGACAATGCATCCGTCTAGGGAACGATGGTTGAGGTGAATGCTGCAGCGGCCGTCGGTCGCAAAAATCGGATACCGACCTATTCCGTAGACGGAGGCTATACAGCATGCTGAAAAAATTGTATTCGTTGAAGGTACGGCGAATGTGACCATATCAAAAACACCGGAGCTATATCAAACAAATAATATTGATACTAGTACCAAGCTAATTGGAGGGTCTTTGACGCCTTGCATCACGACGCGCTAGTGGGCAATTCCTGCCTCAAAGTCCTAAGCAGTCACACCGTATGGTGTTGCGTGCAAACCTCCGGTGCCGAACAGGATTAACGTCGATTCGAGCTGCGGAGCTATCCGGAAGGCGAAAGCAGGCCTTCCAGAACGAGCTCACGTTAAGAAAAACCTTCATCGAAGTAGTCGCACGTATGCACATCGCACAGAGAACATTCATCAATCAACCTGTAGTCAAGAGCACGAAATTGCGCGTTTTGTGATTGCACAGCAATTCCTTCACGCCTGCTTCGCCCTGAATCGGCGATATTTTGCGCTCGATTAGACGCCAGGTGCATGAACGAGAGGCGTCGGCGCTTAACCGGCGCATCGCTACATGTCATTGGTGGAATGGCTGCGCTGCTATCGCAACCAATCAATAATGAGGATACCTAGGCGTGTAATCACGTGACACAGCTGACCAAACCGGTTGAAAGTCGGTAACACTCCGTCATGGAGTAGCGTTAGCCATTTAAAGATCAAATGATGCCTATCCAAACAATCGATTTTCGGAATTTTTGGAAATGCCGCATAGTATGTCACGCACCGCTTTGATGGCGCGGTGATCCACGGTGACCGTATGAATGCGGCGTGAATATAAAATTTGTATGACTTTACCGCAATGCGCTATAGGTGCGGATCTCGATGCCCAATCGGACTTGTAAGGTCGCGCTGAAGATCAATAACCGTTGAACGCTTGATCCTCGGTGAAATCGGCTGCGTTGACGCGAGAATCGCACCGACCGGAGGTGGGCACATTCGGTCGATTTTCTCGGAGCAAAATAGATGCATATTCTCGATGTTAATCAGATGGCCGAGTTTTTTGTGAAATCGTTTAAGCTCGTTGCGATCTTCGCTACATTGTGCGTAGCGCTCGAGGTGATCTTTCCGGCTTATCGATACAGTTTTGCGTCGTACGTTCGCGGCGTACGGAATTGGATCATTCGCATTGGGCTCGGTGCGATAGTCTGGCACGGCTACGCCGTGGGTTTGGAATGGTTAGGGGTCGAGCCGCTCCTAACGGTCAATTTCGCGACATTGCTTCACTCAGACAACGCAATCATTAACGTGGGCTTCGCCGTCCTTTCTGGAGTTTTAGTTGCGATCGCCGGCGACTTCTTTTACTACTGGATGCATCGAGCTCAGCATGCTGTTCCATTCATGTGGCGCATGCATGCTACTCATCACTCGATCCGCGAGCTGACGGCGTGGAATTGCAATCATCACGTTTCCGAGCCGCTTATTTATGCAGTATTTGTGGCCCTACCACTCACGCTGATTCACTTTAAATCTGGCGTGGTGCCCGCTGTTGCGATGACACTGATTGCCTTTCAGGCGCATCTTTCTCACTCTAGCACTCGCATCAATCTTGGGCCGCTTCGATACATCATCGGCGACAATAAGTTCCACCGTATTCACCACTCGTTGGAACTGCAACACCGACGCCGGAACTATGGGTTCTTTACGACTATCTGGGACACGATTTTTCGTACGGCGTACTGGCCAAAAAAGAATGAGTGGCCGGAAGTTGGGCTTCGAGGCCAGTCTGAACCGCTCACCGTGAGTGACTACTTTATGTTTCCGTTTGATCGGAGCCGCTGGTGCAAGGCTAGAGACGGAAGCGGTGTACGGCAGAGTTGAGGCTGGGATTGAACGCCGGAAAGATTTGCTCTGGGAATCAGATTGTCGAGCACAGAAGGATGAATAGCTGAAAACTCGATGAAGATGCACTGGACGGTCGTGTCCGACCCCCGCTTGATGTAATTCTGACGTGTGTGCGCTGGTGCCTGCGAGACTTCGAAGAAGTGATTGAGGGGCGAGGCACCTCGGTGGATCGTTTAACCGTGCATCGTTGATCGCTTACAGTAAGTTGCTGCCGTTGCGGGAGATGCGTCCTATCACAAACACCCCGTCTGCAGGGGTTGACGCGTCAGTGAGATCTATGTTGGAAGCAAGGGCGAAAGGAAGGACCAGTATCGCCCAGTCAGCAAGGCCGGGCATACCATCGATTTCTGTTGCAGGTCCATTGGAATAGGGCGGCGGCACGGCAGCATTTTGAAAAATGAATCGCCTAGAATGGCGAGCTCGGGACGGCGACGATCGATAAACGCGGCGCCAATACGGCTGCGCAGGAAGTCAGGTTCGCGCGAACAGGTTGCGCCGCTCGATCACGCGGCATAAGGGCAATACTCCGACAGGAATGTCTGCTGTGCTTGTGTCCTGCTCGATTGCATTCAGTGGCTCACATGGTCGGAGGGGAGATGTGGACAACAGCGTCACGCAAACTTTCTCCCGGGCAGTGTTTCTATTTGGATTGGATTGCTGCTTAAGCCGCTCGCCCCCACTGATTCCGACAGATTCATCCACTCGACAGGACGTAGCACTACCATGCCCCGAATCTCGATCCTAGCGAGCTACGCTGCTACCGCCATACTGATGCTTGGCGTCACCAGCGCACAGGCCGCGACTTGGTCAGCATCTTCCCCCGAAACCTCGTCCTGCTTCTCGACCAATTTATTCGCCTCTTGGATCTACGGCAGCTACACCGTCAACAACGACGTCTGGTCTCCCTGCAGCAATGTGACCGCGGGTGTGCAGACCATCTGGGCCAACACTAACCTCGACTGGGGCGTAACTTCGGATCAGCCCAACACCAGCGGCATCAAGTCCTATCCGCACATCGGTTACTTGATCAACAAGACCATCAGTTCGTTGAACACGTTGACCGCGGCGGTCTCGGCTACTACGCCTTCCGGTGGTGCATGGGAATCGACCTTCGATATATGGGCTAGCAATAATTCGCACGAGATTATGGTCTGGCTGAACTACACCGGAACCTCGGAGGGTTGCGGCAATGTCAAGCCGATCTCCTATAACTGGACGTCCGCTGGTTGCGCTGTACCGCTTCACAGCAACGTCTCGCTAACCGGTGGCACTTGGAACGTCTACGTGGGCAGCAACGGCCGCAACACGGTTTATTCGTTTTTGCGCACGACCAAGACCAACGACACGACGATCGATGTGCTGGCGATCATGAAGTACCTGAAGTCGCTCAACTATTTCGACGACGTTATGATCGGCGAACTGCAGTACGGCTTCGAGATCACGTCATCGCCCGGCGGTCTGAGCTTCGCGTCCAAGAACTTCACCGTTACTGTCGAGTGATTCCGCCGCCTAGCGTCGTGGACTGCCGTCCGCACGCCGGGTGTGCCGGGTTGTTTCATCGCGCGGCGCAGCGCGCGGATACGTTACGCGCGATGAACCTGAAGCCACGTTCTCTGTGCCGGGCAGCCATTTCGTCTTGTCGTAACAGCGACAGGTCCGGCTCCAGTTGTCGGGTTTGAATGTCGGCGAACCGAGACAAGATTAACTAAAAGTTCGCCGGCACTTGCGCCATAGGCCACCGCGTTCGAGTGGCACGGATCTCGCTCTTGCCTACTGCGCAACCACCGTCGGTTGCTACGAGTCATTTATGGAGGATAGCGTGAATGACAGCATGCTGCCCTCGACTGCCTGTAGCGGCGTCGTACACCTAACGCACTTGGGGCACCGTCGAAGCGCCTGCCGCCGCCGAGGCAGCAGGGCAGGATAGTCATGCCTGTCTCACCGGGCTTACACCGATCATCATTGCAAGGAGTGTCGCATGGCCCTGAAGATCATTGCGTCAACGTGTACCG
>NZ_FNYE01000009.1 GCF_900108945.1 Paraburkholderia diazotrophica
GTGAAGGTCACGAAAGCGAAGCGGATCGCGGTGATGGACGACCGGACAGCCTTCGGACAGGGAGCGGTCGAAGAATTCAAGAAGGCCGTGCAAGCAGCCGGCGGCCAGATCGCGGCCGAGGAATATACCAACGACAAAGCCGTCGAGTTCAATGCGCAACTGACGAACATCAAGGCGGCCAACGCAGATCTTCTCTACTTCGGCGGGCTCGATGGCCAGGCGGGCCTGATCGTCAAGCGCATGAAGCAGCTCGGCCTGCGCGCGCAGTTCGTCGGAAGCGGCGGGATTGCCGATAGCGTGTTCATCGGCTCGGCGGGCAACGCGGCCGAAGGGGCGATGGCGTGGGAATACGGCCGGCCGGTCGATTCATTGCCCGAAGGCCGCGCGTTTGCGGATAAATTCAAGAAGCGCTTTGGCGCGGATACGCTGACCTATGCACCGTTCGCCTATGACTGCGCGTGGCTCGCCATCACCGCGATGAAACAGGCGAATTCCGTGAAGCCTGCTGTATTCATGCAGACGCTCCGGACAATGCAATACAACGGCATCACTGGACACATCTCATTCGATAAATACGGAGATCTGAACAATCCGACGTCAACGCTTTATCAGGTCAAGTCGATGAAATGGCAACCGGTGACAACCATCGGTGCGGAGAAGTAAAAGAAGTCGTCGCACGCGGAATGAAATTGCTGAGCGAAGTGTCCATGCCCAAGCGAAAGGAGACGGGCCGCCTTTCCTTCTGAATGCGGCACAACGATATCCAACGGGAGGGCAGTTTTCCGCCTGCGTACGTATTTGCGCGCAGGCTCATCAGCGACGCTTATACATAGAGCAAGCAGTGCTTGGAGTATCGGTTTCCCCGCTTCAACCGGGCTATTTTGATTATTGCCTTGCATGTAAGGCTGGAAGCGCTAACGCTAGATCGGGAAGAGGGAATCATGGGAAACGAAAGCGCGATCGTTCGCGGTCAGTCAGCGGTGATGGTCGTAACACCCCACACCGGGACAATGGTTCCCCCGGATCTGCTTGCGCATCCCGCCTGGGAACCCGTCAATGGCCGACTATCCGATCCGGGAGGAAAGGCACTTGGTGCAGTTGCGCGGAAACGCGGAGTCACATGCCTATCCGCCGCACTTCATCCGTGCGTGATCGACCTGAACGTTGCGGCGAACAATACCGCCTTGTCCCAGCGATTGAACCGGCTGGGCCTTTGCCGTACGCATACGTCGCGAGGAGAAGCGCTCTACTTGCCGGGGGCCGAACCAAGCGAGGCGGAGGTGCAGCGTCGGGTCGCGGAGCACTGGAAACCGTTCCAGGCGTCGATTCTGGCGGAACTGAGCCGGCTTCGTGAAACGCACGATAACGTGTTGATGCTGGTCTCGCATGCGGGCGCGTGGCTCTCTCCGTATCGGACGCAGCCGGGCGCGGCTGATTGCAACTTCGGCACCAACCACGGTGCGTCCAGCGACAGAGCGATCGTCAGCGCCATCACGCAGGCGGCGCAGGCGCTGGAACGCTCGTGGGTCGTCAACGGGAAGCTGACGGACGCGTTCACGGCGCAGCGTTACGGCCGACCGGAGTGTGGTGTTCACGTCGTCGAACTGGAAGTGGCAGGTCGGTGGCGCAGAGAGCTCGAGATTGCGCAGAGCGACGCTCAACGTGACGCGTTTATGACGGAGATTCTGTGTGCCGCTGAACGCGCAGTTGACGGCCTGGCTGCGCCAGGTGCTACGGGAGACCTGTTTCGCGATCTCCACGACGCGTGTCTGGAGTAGCTTTACCGGTGTCGGCGGCAACGCGGCTCTGAGGCGCGGTTCGAAGAAAACGCGCTCGTTTTACTGCTCGTCCGGAATGTAGACTTCCTCCGGTCGCAACGCCAGTGCCTTGGCGATGTCTCGCGAGACCTGCTTTTCGAAGGCTCGCTTGAGCAGGTCATAGAGATCGGCAGGCAGATGTCCCAGTTCGTTCTCGCGATGGGCGAGAAAGAACGATCTGCTTAAAGGCTGATATGGCCGTCCTTGCCGGGAGAATAGGGTGAGCGGCACGACACGAATCTCCGGCAGATAGTGTCGCGATTGCCATAGGCACAACGGCGTCGTGAGCGCAAACCCGAGTCCGGCGGCAACCAGGCTCAGCATGGGATCTGTCGCGTCGAACTCGCACGTACGATCGATATCTTCACCATGTGACGCGAGGTAGGCGTCGACATGTTGACCGATGACGGAGCGCGAGCTGTATCGGATGAACTGAAGATGACGGCTCAGTTCCGCGAGAGTCGTGATCCGATCGATTTCGAAGCTCTTGGGTAACACGGCGACGTATGGCTCTGTGAACAGCTTCTGACGCTTGATGCCCGCGGCGTTCGAGAAGCTTGTCGTCGTCACCGCCATATCGACCTGCCGGGCCTCCAGTTGTGCGTCCAGAGTCGGCGTGATGCCGGACCACAATCTGATCTGATGCGATGTGCCCGACAGGGCCTTGATGATGATCGGGCCGATGGTCGCAGCGAACGAGTCGACGCAGCCAAGACGGACGACGACACGCTTTGCGCGGGTCACGTTTCGCACGCTCTCGACCATCTGATCGGCGCCCTGCAACAGAACGGTAGCGTGTTCGAACAGACGCTGCCCGGCGGCCGTAGGTCTTGCCGGCCGGGTGGTGCGGTCAAGAAGGCTCGTGTCCAGTATCGATTCCAGAGCCTTTATGCGAAGAGAGACGCCCGCCTGGGAAATGGCAAGCCGACTGGCAGCATCGGAAATAGATCCGGCTTCGACAACGGCTACCCAACTCGCGAGGAGCCCCCAATCCGGGAACTGCTCGGGAGCACTCTCTTTCACGATCGCCATGATCTCATCTGCCTGCTAGAAATCTTTCGTCCTTCGTCCGACTGGCTTGCGTCCGTCAGTTTCAGCGTATCTCTCGATGCACAAGATCTGACACGCGCTTTCATCACGGAACATGCGTGCACGATGAAATCAGTGATTGATGCCGGCGTAGCACATCATGCTCGTCTTCCATCCGCGATGAGTCGCGTGGTCGATGACACCGTGAAAAACGCCGAGAACTTCACTGATGCTCATCGTTCCAGCGACGCGGTGCTCGATCCACAACCCGTGCACCAGCGCCATCGCCTGCATCGCGTAGATGATCGCCATCGTCTGATCGCAGCCGGCTTGACGCAGGTCCCATATGAAGTTGGACCGCAATCGACGCGAGAAGGCGGTACAAAGCCGTTGAACATCCTTGTCGTATGCCGACGAACTCCACATGTGTGGCCACACGTTTGCTGCACCAGGACTCATCACTTCGTCACTGAAGCACATGTCCGCCGTGAATTTCATGCGTTCGACGGGATCGACAATGCCGCGGCGTCCGGCCGTGAGCTGTTCACGCACTCGTCGAATCAGATAGACGAACGTCTTGTAGACGAGGTTGCTCTTGTTCTCGAAGTGATGATGCACGAGACCGACGGAGACGCCGGCGTGCTCACTGACCTTCCTGATCGTAAGGTGTTCGAGCCCAACGTGACCTACGACTTCGAGCGTCGAGTCGATCAGTCGATAACGCATCCCTTCGTACTGACTGGGGTCGTCCTTCCGGCTCTCAATCTCAGCGGCCCGCAACTTCAGTTCTTGCATTTCCCGATTCCACAGTTGATTGAGGCGCTTCGCAGCGCGCGCCGCCGACAGCGCGGCGGCGCCGTCAGTCATCGATCTGCGACTGAACACGTGTTCATTACGTTTCGTACGAGACGATCCTTCTGGGCACGTCAATGCTGAACAATTGTTCACGAAAATAACGCAGATTCAAGTAGGTAAAAACCCGCGATATCGTCCACCTGATCGCGTTAACCCCAATGAAATGGTGCGGAAAAATGATTTTGGTTCGAGCGGTTTCGGATATATAGTTGACACAACAGAATTTGTGCTGAACGTATGTTCAATGAAAAACCGTGATGAGGAGAACCGTCACACGTCGCAGACGCTTCTTTTGCTGAACCGCTGATCAGTATGTTTGATGCCCGACCGCTTGCACTCGCCGCGTTCAGCCAGGACATGGAGAACAGCGTGAGCATCGCGTGCAAGCAGGTCATCGCCCGCACATCACGTTGCGAAGCGAGGGGATTCGCTTCAAGTCAGATGCCGTTTGCGACCAGAGTGAATCAGGTATCGGCGGACAGAACCTGATGGCGCGCGTCGTGTGGTCGTTGAGGAGAGGGGTCTTTCATAACGACGGGCGAAACCAAAGCATAACGTTTGATTGAACAGTAAGGCCGATTTTCTTTAAAGACTACTCTGGGCATTGAGGTAAAGCGTTGAGGAGTGACACGGCCAAATGAGGTGTCGCTTTTAGTCGATAACCGCAGGCCCTGCGCTTCCCCGTAGTCCGTCCCAATTGCTTTTTCGTAAAAGGAGTTAGCGTGATCTCAGGCCCACAATTCCCGTTGCCAGCAAACGAAACCGAAGTGAGTTTCCGTCCCGGCACCGCTGCTGCGGCAGAGCTTTCCAAAGCGTTGGAGCAGCGAGAAGTAGTCGACATTCCGACGGTGATCGGTGGTAAGCGCTACTACTCGAACGAAACGGTCGAAGTGCGCGCACCGCACGACACGCAGCGCGTACTCGCGCGCATTCATCGTCCGACGGAAAGCCAGATCGCCGAAGCGATCAAGAGCTCGGCGTCAGTCGCGAAGGACTGGGCTAGCCTGACGCATGCGAGCCGCGCGACGATTCTTCATCGGGCCGCCGATATCGTGGCGACACGTTCGCGCATGCGGATCAATGCGGCGACGATGCTCGGTCAAAGCAAGACGATCGATCAGGCGGAGCCTGACAGCGCATGCGAATTGATCGACTTCCTGCGCTTTAACGCATATAACGCTCAACGCGTGTATGCGGAGCAGCCGATGTCGGTTCCCACGGCGGTCAATCGCGCGGACTGGCGTCCGCTGGAAGGGTTCGTCTACGCGGTTTCGCCGTTCAATTTCACGGCGATCGGCGCGAACCTCACGACGGCACCGGCCATCATGGGCAATACGGTTCTCTGGAAGCCGTCGGAGAAGTCGGCGCTAGCGAACTGGATCTTCTATGAAGCGCTCGAAGAAGCCGGGCTGCCGCCGGGTGTGATCAACTTCGTTCCCGGCGATGCGGAGCTGACCACGCGTGTCGCTCTGTCTTCACCGGACCTGGCGGGCATTCACTTTACGGGGTCGTCGGCTATATTCCAGTCGCTCTGGAAGGGCGTTGCATCGAAAGTGGACAGCTTCCGCACCATTCCGCGACTCGTGGGCGAGACGGGCGGAAAGGACTTCGTTCTGGCGCATCCATCGGCGAATGCATCGGAAATCGCAATCGCATTGATCCGCGGCGCGTTCGAGTATCAAGGCCAGAAGTGCAGCGCTGCGTCGCGCGCCTATATCCCGCGCAGTCTTTGGGCTGCAGTGAGCCAGGAAATGCGTGACCGTCTCGCGCAGCTGAAAGTTGGCGATGTCGCGCAGTTCGATACGTTCATGGGCGCTGTGATCTCCCAAGCCTCGCACCAGAAATTGAGCCGGGCGCTGGCAGCGGCCAGAGAAGATGCGAGCGTCAAGATCGTGTCTGGCGGAAAGACGTGGTCGGAGCCGGGCTATTTCGTCGAGCCGACGGTATTGGAAGTGAGCGACCCGAAGCACGCGTTGATGAAAGAAGAACTCTTCGGTCCCGTTCTTTCAGTGTTCGTCTATGACGATGCGAACTGGGAAGAGACGTTGCAACTGATCGATTCGACCAGCCCGTATGCATTGACGGGTTCGATTTTCTGCACCGACCGCTTCGCCCTGCATCGCGCAGAGCAGGTTCTGATCAACGCCGCGGGCAACCTCTATCTCAACGACAAGCCGACGGGCGCGATGATCGGCCAGCAGCCGTTCGGCGGCGGCCGCGCGAGCGGAACGAACGACAAGGCTGGCTCGTACCTCAACCTTCTGCGCTGGGCATCCCCGCGCGTGGTCAAGGAAACGTATCTGCCTCCGCGCGACTGGCAGTTCGGCGCTTAAATCTGATTCCGGCTTCTCCTGAGGAAATGTCATGTCTACCATTGTCTCTTTCAAGAATGTCCAAAAGACGTACGACGGCGAGACGCTCGTCGTCAAAAATCTCAACCTCGAGATCCAGGAGGGTGAGTTCTTGACGATGCTCGGGCCGTCGGGCTCTGGAAAGACAACGTGTCTGATGATGCTTGCGGGCTTCGAAACCGCAACACATGGCGAGATTCTGCTTCAGGGGAAGCCGATCAACCGTATTCCGCCGGAGCGCCGCAACATCGGCATGGTGTTTCAGAGCTACGCGCTCTTTCCGCACAAGTCAGTAGCGGAGAACCTCGCCTTTCCGTTGAAGGTGCGGAAAGTGTCGAAGGACGAGATCGCGCGAAAGGTGAAGCGCGCGCTCAATATGGTGAACATGGAAAAGTTCGCCAATCGCATGCCGGCCCAGCTCTCGGGCGGGCAGCAGCAACGGATTGCTGTTGCGCGCGCACTCGTGTTCGAACCGGCGCTGGTGCTGATGGACGAGCCGCTTGGCGCACTCGACAAGCAGCTTCGCGAGCAGATGCAGTACGAGATCAAGCAGATTCATGAGCAGAGCGGTTTGACCGTCGTGTATGTCACTCACGATCAGGGCGAGGCGATGACGATGTCCGACCGGATTGCTGTCTTCAACAACGGCATCATCCAGCAGCTCGCGCCGCCGCCAGCACTGTATGAGAACCCTGAGAATGCGTTTGTCGCCCGCTTCATCGGCGAAAGCAATGAACTGCTTGGAACGGTCGCGTCCGTGGATCGCGAGCGCTGTACGGTCAAGCTGGAAAGCGGACAGAACATCCAGGCATTCGCTGGCCCGAGTGTTCGCGGAACCGGCTCCGCCAGCATCTCCTTGCGACCGGAACGGGTGACCGTCGGCGATCTGGCGAAGAGCTGTGACAACGTCTTCCAGGGCGGCGTCAAGGATCTCATCTACTACGGCGATCATCTTCGCGTGGTCATGCAGGTATGCGGCAGAAACGACTTCATCGTGAAGCTGCCGAACAACGGCGTCGCGCGTCAGCTGCGTATTGGCGATTCCGTACACGTCGGATGGATGGCGGAATGCTGCCGCGCGTTGCAGTAACTGATTGAACAAGGCGTAGCGAATCGACACGGCGCATGCGAAAAGCCAAGGGAAAAATTAGTACAACTAGTGGAGACTAAACCCGGGCCGTGTGCCTCGGGGTGATGCGAGGCGAACGAAGTTTCAAAGGACGCCTGTGTCGCATTTCCACTAAAGGCTGCCTTTTTCAGGAACAGCAGGCTACCTGGCTTTGCTTGAAGGATTGCATCGGATGGCGGTCGCGCTCCCATCCGGGTACGAAAGTTTGGTGTTGAATTGACGAGGAGGACGCGGCGCTAGCCGCTGGACGACGATGATACTTCCCCACGATATGGCCGTGCCCACTGACCAGTCACCTCAAATGACTGTGAAGGACTCTAAAAGTCTCAAGGCAAAGCTCCGCAGCGCTGAACGCACCGAGCGCGTGAAAGCTTTCCTTCTGGTCGCTCCGCTGCTGATCTTCCTCCTTGTCACCTTCCTTGTTCCAATCGGAAGCCTGCTGATGAAGAGCTTCCGGGATCCGACGCTCTCCCAGGAGATGCCGCACGCATCCGCGCTGCTTCGGGAATGGGACCCAAGCGGAGACAAGCTGCCGGGTGAACAGGTGTATGACGCATTCGCCCATGATCTCCTTGCGGCAAAGGGAAGCGAGGGCGTGAGCCGGATCGCGTCGCGACTGAACTACGACGAAGCCGGGATGCGGAGCCTGCTCATGAAGACGGCTCGTCGCCTGGGCGATGAAAGTACAGGGTCATGGCATCAGCGCCTCACCGCGATCGACGCGCGCTGGGATGACATCGCTGCATGGTCCACGCTCAAATACGCTTCGTCGCCGTGGACATTGGGCTACTACCTGAAGGCATTCGACTTCAAGCGCGACACTCATGGCGCGATCGTGCGCCAGAGCGAGAGCGAGCGGCTTTACGTCGATGTTTTCGTCCGGACTGCATGGGTGAGCATCGCGGTCAGCGCGCTCTGTCTGCTGTTCGGATACCCGGTTGCGTTTTTCCTCGCCAACATTCCGGCACGCTACAGCAACCTGTTCATGATCATGGTGCTGTTGCCCTTCTGGACGTCGATCCTGGTGCGCACGACTGCGTGGGTGGTTGTGCTGCAATCCAACGGCGTGATCAATGACGTGCTCAAGCACCTCGGCTTGACCGATCACGGATTGCCGCTGATCTACAACCGCTTCGGCGTACTCGTTGCGATGACGCACATTCTGCTGCCGTACGCGATCCTGTCGCTGTATTCGGTGATGAAGGGCGTGCCGAACATCTACATGAAAGCGGCACGTTCACTAGGCGCGGGTCCGATCCGCTCGTTCTTCCAGGCGTATTTCCCGCAGACGCTTCCGGGTGTCGGCGCGGCAGGGATGCTGACATTCATTCTCGCCGTCGGCTACTACATCACGCCAGCGATCGTCGGCGGCCCGGATGATCAGCTGGCCAGCTACTACATCGCAAATCATGTCAACAACACGTTGAACTGGGGCCTGGCAAGCGCGCTCGCGTCCATTCTGCTCGCAGGCGTGCTGCTGATTTATGGCGTGTTTGTCCGTATGACGGGCGGCGCCGGCGTCAAGTTGGGGTGATCAAAATGTTCAGTTTTCCCGCGTATGTAACGATCTGGGGACGTCTGGGACGGTGGGCGCATGTGATCCTGTCGGTGGCGGTACTGGTGTTCCTGATTTCCCCGATCCTGGTCGTGATGCCGCTGTCGTTCAACTCGCAGCCGTACTTCACCTATCCGATGCCGGGCGTCAGCCTGCGCTGGTACCAGGACTTTCTCAATAGCCCGGAATGGATGCTGGCGCTGAAAAATACGCTGATTGTGGGCGTTACTTCGACGCTGCTGGCGACCACGCTCGGTGTGATGGCTTCGCTCGGGCTGACTCATCCGCGCCTGAAGGGCAGGGCGCTCATTACGGGCATTCTAGTTTCGCCAATGATCGTTCCGTTGATCATTACGGCAGTCGGCGTGTACTTTGCCTTCAGTCCGTTCGGCCTTGTCAACAGCCTGACGGGTCTGATCCTCGCGCACGCCGCGCTCGGGGTGCCGTTTGTCGTCGTCACCGTGACGGCGACGCTCGCAGGCTTCAACGAAACGTTGTCCCGTGCAGGCCGCAGCCTGGGTGCCTCGCCGCTGCGCGTGTTCATGCAGGTGAAGCTTCCCATCATTGCGCCTGGCGTGATCTCGGGCGCGCTGTTCGCGTTTGCAACCTCGTTCGATGAGATTGTCGTTGCCCTCTTCCTCACGGGCACCGACCAGCGAACGGTACCGCGGCAGATGTGGGCTGGTATCCGCGAGCAACTCAGTCCCACTATCCTGGCTGTGGCAAGCGTACTCGTCGTGATTTCGACGCTGCTGCTCATCACGCTCGAACTACTGCGGCGCAGAACCGAGCGTCTGCGTGGAACGGCCAACCAGTTCTGATCAATCGGTCAACAAACAAGCATTCACCAGGTAACCCATCATGCTGTCGGAAATCCAATCGATGCAAAGCGGCACGGCAGATCTTCAAACACTGCGTCAACGCATTCGCGACGCCTCGGCGCTGGCCGAGGATGTCGTTGTGCGCGAGCTGATCGAAGAGGCGCGCATGGATGCGCCGACGCTCGCCAGGGCGCAGGCTCTTGCCGCGCGGCTCGCCCAGGGCGTGCGTGACGCGCGTATCAACGCGGGCGGCGTCGATCTCCTGACGCAAGAGTTCTCGCTCGACAGTCGCGAGGGCATCGCGCTGATGTGCCTCGCCGAGGCGATGCTTCGGATTCCCGACACGGAGACCCGCAACCAGCTTATCCGGGACAAGATCGTCGACGCGGACTGGCGCGCGCATATCGGCAAATCGCCGTCGCTATTCGTCAACGCGACGGCCTGGGGTCTGCTTTTCACCGGAAAGCTTTTGAAACAGCCGGACGAGAATGCGCTCGCGGAAGCGCTGTCGCGCGTCGTTCGCAAGGGTGGCGAGGCGGTCGTGCGCGCCGGCGTCGCGTACGCGATGCGGATGCTCGGCAAGCAGTTCGTCACGGGCCAGACGATTGAAGAGGCGATCGGCGTGGCCAAGGGACGCGAGTCGGGCGGATACCGGTACACCTACGACATGCTGGGCGAAGCGGCGCTCACGGATGAGGATGCGCAGGCGTACTTCGAGTCGTACCGCCATGCCATTGAAGCGATCGGGAAGGAAGCGAAGGGCCAGGGGCCCATCGACGGGCCTGGCGTTTCGGTCAAGATCTCGGGCCTGCATCCGCGATACGAGCTGACGCAACGCGACAGGGTATTGGACGAGATGTATCCGCGACTGCTGCAACTCGCACAAATCGCGAAGCAGTACGGCATTGGCTTTCACCTCGACCAGGAGGAGTCGGCGCGATTCGACCTGACACTGGAGATGCTGGAGCGTCTGTGCGCCGAGCCGAGCCTGAAGGGCTGGAATGGTATCGGTATTTCGTTGCAGGCGTACCAGAAGCGCGGCAGGGCGGTGGCGGACTGGATCATCGCGCTCGCTCGCGCCAACGGGCGGCGGATCAATATCCGTCTCGTCAAGGGCGCTTACTGGGATACCGAAATCAAGCTCGCACAAGATGCCGGCGCGATGGGCTACCCGGTTTTCACGCGGAAAGTGCATTCGGATGTCAGCTACATCGCGTGCGCAAAAGCCTTGCTCAACGCGCCGGATGCCATCTTTCCGCAGTTCGCATCGCATAACGCGTTCACGGTCGCGGCAGTGCATACGCTTGCCGGGGACAAGGATTACGAGTTCCAGTGTCTGCATGGCATGGGCGAGACCGTATACGATCAGGTCGTGGGCGCCGCCAAGCTGAACCGTCCATGCCGCATCTACGCGCCCGTTGGCCCGCACGCGACCTTGCTTGCTTACCTTGTCCGCCGTCTGCTGGAGAATGGCGCGAACTCGTCGTTCGTCAATCAGATCGTCGATCCCGCCGTCAGCATTGCCGACATCGTCGAAGATCCCGTCGCAAAGGCAGCAAGAACGGGCGGTAAGCCGCACGCCGGCATCGCATCGCCGCGCAATCTGTTGCCGGGCCGTGTCAACGCGACGGCGCTGAATTTTTCCGGGGCACCGGAGTTCGAGCGAGCAGTGGCGGACATCCGGGCAAACCGTGTGAACGCGCATTCGTTGCTCGCGGGAGCAGGCGATGCCAAGTCCGAATCGACGGCCGTGGTCTATAGCGCGGGTAATCTCGCCGAGGCCATTGGAAGTTTCGCCAGCTGCAAGATGAGCAGTGTGCCGGCAGCGCTGGACGCTGCAGGTCAGGCCTTTTCCAACTGGGGCCTCAGAACGGCGGCCAACCGCGCAGAAGTTCTGGAACGGGTTGCGAGCGACCTGGAAGCCAACGCGTCGCGAATTGGCGCACTGTTGTCGCTCGAAAACGGAGCAACGCTTGCGGAGGCTGTGGAAGAGGTCCGCACTGCCGTCAACCTGTGCCGGTTGTACGCGTTCCAGCTGACAAGCGACAGGGCCCTGGCAGACGTGCAGCCGCTGGGAACCGTCATCAGTCTCACGCCGTCGGCGTGTCCGCTGAGCTCGTTTGTCGGTCATGTATCGGCTGCTCTCGCGGCCGGCAACGCTGTTATTGCGAAGCCGTCGTCGGACGCTTCGCTGATCGCGTTCGAAGCCACCAGGGTCTTCCACGGCGCGGGCGTTCCTCAGGACGTGCTTCAGCTCGCCTTGGGTGATGGCGCGACGGTGGGTAAAGCGCTCGTATCCGATCAACGCGTGGCCGCAGTCCTGTTTGCCGGTTCGCGTGAGACGGCCCGTTCTATCGCCGTGCAACTCTCTGCTTCCGCGCAGCCGGCAAAATTCATCGCCACCTACGGCTCCGTCAACTCGATGATCGTCGACAGTTCCGCTCTGCCGGAGCAGGTCATCTCGGACGCTATCGTCTCCGCGTTCAAGTCGGCGGGACAGGCGGCATCGTCGCTACGCATCCTGTGCCTCCAGGATTCAACGGCAGACAAGGTGCTGCGCATGCTCAGCGGCATGCTCAGCGAGCGCAACACGGGCGACCCGCTGAGCGGTGCGACCGACATCGGGCCGATGGCCACGCGCAAGGCGCGCGATCGCGCCGAGACATACATCGAGCAGCGCAAGCGTCGCGGCTTCCGGATTACCCGGGGCAAACTGGGCGCGGGCGCCGGCAATGGAAATTTCGTTGCACCCACTATCGTGGACATTGGCGATATCGGATCGCTTGCAGCGATCGACCCGTCGATAACGGGGCCCATCCTGCACGTCGTACGCTACGAAACCGGCAACATGGAAGCGCTCATCAAGGCGTTGAACGGATTGGGCAGTGGGGTGCAGGGCTTGCACACCCGCATCAACGAAGCAGCGGGTACGCTGCTGTCGTTGTCGGCGGCGAGCAGTATCTGCGTCAATCGGGCGATGCTGGGTGCCTTCCCGGGTATGCAGCCCGTCGGCGGTAACGGAGCGTCGGGCACGGGCTCGATGATTGCCGGTCCGTTGACGCTGATCAGCCTCACCCGTTCTGCTGCGAACGCATACGCAGCGGACGTGGGACCGTTCGCCCCATCGCAGGCGGCCGTGAGCGACAAGTACTTCGAGTTTCCCGTCGCTTCGGCAGAGGGGCGTTTCATTGCGCGGATGAGCGCTCACGCTCAGGCACGCGCCAGCGCCATGCAACGCGTCGAGGCGATCGCCAGCACATCCGCTGCGCGGCGTCTCAATGCGGATGCACAAGCGCGACTTGCGCGGTACAGGGCGCAGCTCCTTCGCCTCGCGGATGGCTTCCGGCCGCTGAGTCTGCCGGCCCTCACAGGAGAGGAGAACACCGTCGAACTTCTGCCTCGCGGACAGGCCCTCTGTGCAGCGGACTCGGTCGAGGCGTTGCTGGTTCAGGCGACGGCTGCGTGTGCGTTCGGCAATGAATTGCTGCTGCTGAAATCGTCGGTTGCGGATGAAATTGCAGCCGCTCTCGGTACCGGTTGCCGTGTCATCGACGCTGCCGATGCCGTTCGGGTGCTCGATGGCGAGGTCCCCGGCGTTCGCCCGGATGTGGTCCTCGCGACGGCTGACCAGCGAGGCGTCGGCAATCTGCGTCGCGTGGCGGCACAGCGGATGATCGGCATCGCACTGACGCGCGACGATGGCACTTACGACTGGACGCAACTGGTTCGCGAGCGCATCACGACTGTCAATGCGAGCGCTGCGGGCGGCAACACGCAACTGATGGTGATGAGCGAGGATGTGGTCTAGGCGGGAAAGCGGGGCGGTTGCAAGCCGCCCCGCCAGATGTGCGGTCGATAGGTTATCCGGCCCGGTGCTTATCCACGCTGTTTCAGGCTTTGCATGCCTTATGTGTCGTTCGTCGTCGCTAATGACGATGCGCTGACGGACAAGCGAAACGAGCGTCTCGCATGGCGGCGATCGGCGTGGCTGTAAGGGCGGCAGGTCTGACTACCGACGGCGACATTCAAATGCCTTCGTATCAGGAGATTCTGCTGTGCAAGAAGCGATGTTCACTTTCCATCAGGGGCGGATTCCGCTCCTGGTTTCCATTCCGCATTTGGGCACGGAGATTCCGGCTGAGATCGCGGCCCAGATGACGGACGCGGCTCGTGCTGTCGCCGATACCGACTGGCATCTCGATCGTCTTTACAGCTTTGCGAAAGCTGCCGGCGCTTCCGTCCTGGGTGCCCGTTTCTCGCGCTATGTCATCGATCTCAACAGGCCGCCCAGTGGCGAAAGCCTGTACCCAGGGCAGACGACGACAGGGCTTTGTCCGACGGAAACATTTCGCGGCGAACCGCTGTACGCGGAAGGGAATGCGCCGGAGCAGGACGAAGTGCAAAGGCGTCTGGACAAATACTGGCGGCCGTACCATGAAAAGCTGCGCACTGAACTGGACAGGATGAAGCAGCAATTCGGGCAAGTACTGCTGTGGGAAGCCCACTCGATTGCCAGTGTGCTGCCGCGACTGTTCGAGGGCAAGCTTCCTGATCTCAACATTGGCACGAACGCCGGCGCGAGCTGCGATGCCAGCATCCTCGAAGCAATTTCATCCGAACTGGTCAACGGACAACCGTTCACATGGGTTGCGAATGGCCGGTTCAAGGGCGGCTATATCACGCGGGCATTCGGTCAGCCGTCGAGCGGTATCCACGCGGTGCAACTCGAGATGTGCCAGTCGACGTATATGAATGAAGATGCCCCGTTCAGTTATCGGCAGGATCTTGCTGAACGGGTTCAACCTGTGATCGAGCGCATGATTTCGGCGGCCACTGCCGCGACATTGAAACTCCGCGCAGCGACTACCTGAGCACAGGCAACCACAATATGCGCTGGTCAGCGTTGAGCGCTTCGAGCCCGCCGGTTATCGACACCTGAGCGCTTTACCCTTTTTGCCAACAGGATACTTTCGACTCATGCTTGAAAAAAGGCCGGCGCCGCGTACTTCATGCGGTGTCGGCCAGATACCCAAGGAGATGGGAAAATCATGCAGCGCTGACGTTGCAGCGTTACAGCGACTGTGTGATCTGCGGAACAGCTTCGAACAGATCGGCGACGAGGCCGTAGTCGGCGACACCGAAAATCGGCGCTTCAGCGTCCTTGTTGACGGCGACGATGATCTTCGAGTCCTTCATGCCCGCCAGGTGCTGGATGGCCCCGGAAATGCCGACGGCCACATAGAGTTCCGGCGCTACGATCTTTCCCGTCTGACCAACTTGCAGATCGTTGGCGGCATAACCGGAATCCACTGCGGCGCGCGAAGCGCCAATCGCCGCACCGAGCTTTTCAGCGAGCGGGTCCAGGATCGCGAAGTTCTCGGCACTGCCGAGGCCTCGTCCGCCCGATACCACGACGCGCGCAGCCGTCAGATCCGGGCGGTCGCTTGTCGCGATCTCGCGGCGAACGAATGTCGACAGGCCGGTGTCGGCCACCGCCGTCACTTCGGTGACGCTGGCACTTCCGCCTTGTGCCGGGGCTGCATCGAACGCGGTAGTGCGGATCGTCGCGACCTTCACGGGATCGTTAGCCTGCACGGTCGCAATGGCGTTGCCCGCATAGATGGGTCGCTGGAACGTGTCGGGTGCATCGATTGCGATCACATCCGAAATCTGCGACGCGTCGAGCTTCGCAGCGACGCGCGGCGCCGTGTTTTTGCCGGCCGCAGTCGCGGGAAAGAATACGTGCGTATAGTCGCGAGCCAGTCCGACGATCTGCGCAGCGACGTTCTCGGCCAGTCCATCGGCGAGATGAGGTGCATCGATGAAGATGACCTTCTCGACGCCCGCAATCCGGCTTGCGGCTTCGGCTGCGGGACGGGCATCGCTTCCCGCGACCAGTACGTGCACGCCGCCCGCGATCTTCTGCGCCGCCGACACCGTATGCAGCGTCGAGTTCTTCACCTGAGCGTTGTCGTGTTCCGCAATAACAAGCGTCGTCATTTAAATCACCTTTGCTTCGGATTTGAGTTTCTGGACCAGCGCGGCGACGTCGGGGACGATCACACCGGCTTTGCGGGCCGCGGGCTCAACCACCTTGAGCGTCCTGAGGCGAGGGGAGGGATCGACACTCAGGTCAGCAGGCTTGAGGATGTCGATCGGCTTCTTCTTCGCCTTCATGATGTTGGGCAGCGTCACGTATCGCGGCTCGTTCAGACGCAGGTCCGTCGTGACGATTGCCGGAAGACGGATCGTTACCACTTCGAGCCCGCCATCCACTTCACGCGTGACGGTGGCCGACCCGTCGCCGATTTCAATGTTGCTGGCAAACGTTGCCTGAGGCCAGTCGAGCAGCGCCGCGAGCAGTTGACCCGTCTGGCCGGCGTCGTCGTCGATCGCCTGTTTGCCGAGGATGACGAGTTGCGGCTGTTCCTTGTCGATCACGGCTTTGAGCAGCTTGGCGACCGCGAGAGGCTGCAGTTCGGCATCCGTCTCGACGAGCACACCACGGTCTGCACCGATAGCCAGCGCAGTGCGAAGCGTTTCCTGGCATTGCGGCACGCCGCACGATACGGCGATCACTTCGGTAGCCTTCCCTGCTTCCTTAAGGCGTGTCGCCGCTTCCGTAGCAATCTCGTCGAACGGATTCATCGACATTTTCACGTTGCCGATATCGACACCGCTTTGATCGGCCTTCACGCGCACCTTCACGTTGTAGTCAACGACGCGCTTTACTGCAGTCAGTACTTTCATTTCATGTTCCTCACGTTCAGACGGTCGCCGGTTCAAAGATCACCAGCTGTGGGACAAGTCCAAAGCCTCCATCTTTTCCGCCGATCGGGTCGGGGGTGACCAGAACCGGATGTTCCAGATGTCGAAAGACAGCAAACTGGTCTGTGGCGATCCGGAGCGGTGCTCCCTCTGGCGAAGCTGCGGCATGACATGTACGACCCGCAGCCAGCACGATGGCCGTGGCACTTGCGAGTACGGTCATGGGACCTGTGAGTGCACGCGCGCTCGGCCGATAGATGTGCCTTTTGCACATGACGTTGAGCGCAGTGACAGGCCCGTCTATCAACGAAGCATTCCATGCGATGCCGCCGTCATATTCGGCGGATGCGAACGGTGTAAGAGTCGTTGTCAGGCTGCCAGCGCGTAGCACGACTCCGTTGCCCCGCAGAATGACGGATAACCGCGTCATGCCTTCAAATGTCGAATACGGACCGTCGCATTCGACCTCTGCAATGCTCACGCGCCAGTCAGTACCTTCCGCAGCCAGGGTTCTCGTTAAGCCCTTGCCATTGCGCCATTTCTCGGAAGGTATTGACGCGATATCGCGCACTTGCATCGGGGACATCGACTGGCCCTCAGGAAACGGCGCCCAGACCATACTTGCCCGTCAACAGCTCGCCCGTTGCAAAGCGTTCGATCGAGTATGGCTTGAGCGATACATCTGTCGGCATACCCAGTGCCTCCTGAGCGAGCACGCGGCCCACCGTGGGCGACAGCTTGAAGCCGTGTCCCGAGAAGCCGTAGCCGACGATCAGCCCTTCGATGCCGGGCAGCTTGCCGAGAACGGGGTTCCAGTCCGGTGTGACGTCGTAGACGCCCGTCCACGAGGAGGCGATGCCCGCCGTTTCGTACTCAGGGAAGCGCTCGGCGACCTGGGCGCCGACGTCGACGATGTAGTCCATCGGAATGTCGCCCTGCTCGGTGTCGGCCGTGTTCAGCTTCTCGCCGACAACGCCTTCGCTGACCAGCATCTGGCTGCCGCCGTAGCTGCGGTAGTAGAGCATGCCGGCGGATGCCAGATCCTTGAAGACGGGCATCTTGAACGTGTACTTCGCCGCTTCGCATTCGAGCGCGAGCACGGCATGGCGCTCCGGCATGATGGGGAGATCACGGCCCGTCCAGCCCGCGAGCTCGGGTGTCCAGATGTTCTGCGTGCTGATCACGGTGGACGTGCTGAAGTCACCGATGCTCGTCGATACGCCAACGACCTTGCCGTTCTCAAACAGGATCTTGTTGACGTTGACGTTTTCCTTGAACATCACGCCGCCACGGCGTGCGGCGCGCGCAAAGCTCGTTGCGACGAGGTATGCATCTGCGAACCCGGCTTCCGGCTCATAGCCGATAAGCGCTGCGTCGTCGAACCGGGCGATCGGCATCAACTCCCTGGCTTGTTGCTGGTTCAGCAGTTCGAGTGGAATGCCTTGCTCTTTCTGCTGATGCAGCGAGGCGCGCAGAGGTTCGAGCTTGTCGCCCTCGCTCGCGACGATCATGTAGCCGCACTTCACCAGGCCACATGACGCTTCTTCATCACCCAGATAGGACGAGAAGTTGTTGAAGACTTCCCACGATTTTCTCGCCAGCTCTACGTTTTCCTTGACGGAGTAGTGAGTGCGCAGGATGCCGGATGACTGTGAGGTCGTTCCGGCGCCGATCAATCCGCGATCCAGTACCAGAACGTTCTTCGCCCCGAGCCTGGAAAGCTGGAAAGCCACAGAGGTGCCGATAACGCCGGCGCCAATCACGACCACATCGAAATTATCCACGGTTTGCATCCTTCATTGAGCAAGGTGTGAGTCAAGTGTGCGACCAGAAATAATTTCGTGCGGGAATATAAGCACGCTCTATTTTTAATTTAAGTGTCGCGAGGGCGGCGCTAATGGAATGCTGTTGCCCCGGACGATCGAGATGACTTACCCCAACGCAAAATCCTCGATACGTCGACTTGCCGGGGCATCCGCATTGGCCGAGCAGAAGAATTCGAAAACCGACGGTGCGGCTTCAGGGAAAGTTCGCTGAAGAGTCGGTGTGATGATGTCCCGGGCGATCGCAACGGCTTCACACGCGATGGTGTCGGTCATGGTCGACCATTCAGAGCGCCGGGTCAGAATGAACATGTCACGCTGACCGAGCCGCATGTTGGGCAAGGGGATCACCGTTGTGCTTCCGAGTAGGGCGCGATACCGGTAGAGACAAAGCGGAGTGGTTATCGCGCAGCCGAATCCGGCGTCAACAAGGCTGAGGAGTGCTTCCGTGCTGTCGAGTTCATATCGCTTCGGCGCGAACACGCCTATCTGACGCATGAAGCGCTCGATCTGCGCTCCCATTCCCGAGCCGGCGCTGTAGCGTAGGAGAGGGAGTTCTCGCACGATCTGTTCGAGCTGACGATGGTCCGCGAATTTCTTCGGGGCAATAGCAACGAACTGCTCGGATAACAACGGACGTGCTTCGATCTTTTCTATGTCCGCTGCTGCGTCGCTGCATATTGCCAGTTCCAGGTCGCCAGCGGACAGTCTGGCACTGAGCGTTTGAGTGGAGCCCGACGAAATCGTCAGGTCACTGACTCGTGGACCCAACAACTGAACGAGGTGCGGTCCGAAGATCGCGGCGAACGATTCGACGCAGCCAATTCTCAGGCTTCGGGCCTGAGTGCCGGCAGCCGACCGCACATGCAATGCGACTGCGTGAGCGTGTTCAAGGAGTCCGATGGCACTCGAGAACAGGATCTTGCCAGCAGCGTTTGGCCTGACTGGCCGACAGTCCCTGTCGAATAGCGCGACGCCCTGTTCTCGCTCCAGGGATGCGATCAATTGACTGACCGCGCTCTGCGTGACACCCAGGACTTTTGCGGCCTGTGTCATGGATCGCGTTTCGCAGACTGCCACGAATGCCTGAAGTGCACGGAGGTCCACTCCAACGGTCGCAGTTCGCATATCCACCTCCATCTTGGGTGAATGGTGCCGCGAGACTGACCGGGTCGAGCTAATCCAAACGATTCTTGAAACTAGCATAAGCGGCCGTTATGTCTACCGCCTGGCAAATTCGTCCGTTCTACGATCCGCCTCCGTTGATCGTCGATATGCGATCAGAACCCTGGTGCGCACGATGTCCTTACGGGCGTGTCCTTCTCCCTATGCTCACAAGTATTTTTGAATATGAACGCGCAAGGTTTGCTAGAGCAATTTGGTCCACGGGAAGCAATGGAATATGACATCGTGATCGTTGGCGGCGGCCCGGCGGGTCTTGCCGCCGCGATCAGGCTCAAGCAGCGCGCCGTCGAAAGAGGCGTCGAAATGGGCGTCTGCGTACTCGAAAAGGGCTCCGAGATCGGGGCACATATCCTCTCGGGCGCCGTGATGGACCCGCGCGCGTTGAATGAACTGATCCCGGACTGGAAGGAAAAAGGCGCGCCGCTGGACGTCGAAGTGACGGAAGACCGCTTCCTGTTCCTCTCCGAAACGGGCGCCAAGGCCGTGCCGAACTGGGCACTGCCGGACAACTTCAAGAATCACGGCAACTATGTGATCAGCCTCGCGAATGTCACGCGCTGGCTGGGCCAGCAGGCCGAAGCGGTGGGCGTCGAGATCTTCCCGGGCTTTGCGGCGGCGGAAGTGCTGTACAACGACGATGGCTCCGTCAAGGGCGTCGCGACGGGCAACCTCGGCATCGGCAAGGACGGCCAGCCGACCGAGAACTTCCAGCTCGGCATGGAGCTGCACGCGAAGTACACGCTGTTCTGCGAAGGCGCGCGCGGACATCTCGGCCGGCAACTGTCGGACAGGTTCAAACTGCGCGATGGCGCCGATCCGCAGGTCTACGGCATCGGCATCAAGGAACTGTGGGAAATCGATCCGGCGAAGCACAAGCCGGGGCTGGTGATTCACACGGCCGGCTGGCCGCTCGACAAGCACACCTACGGCGGCTCGTTCCTCTATCACACCGACAACAACCAGGTGATGGTGGGCTTCGTGGTCGGCCTCGGCTATTCGAACCCGTACCTGTCGCCGTTCGAGGAATTCCAGCGCTACAAGACGCACCCGGAAATCCGCAAGTTCCTCGAAGGCGGCAAGCGTGTGTCGTACGGCGCACGCGCGATCACGGCGGGCGGGCTGATGTCGCTGCCGAGGCTCGTGTTTCCGGGCGGTGCATTGGTCGGCGATGACGCGGGCTTCCTGAACGCGTCGCGGATCAAGGGTTCGCACGCGGCGATCAAAACGGGCATGCTGGCCGCCGACGCCGCGTTCGATGCGGTTCAGGCCGGCCGTCAGTCGGATGAACTCGCCGCGTATCCCGAGTCGTTCAAAACCTCATGGCTGCACACCGAGCTGTACAAAGCACGCAATTTCAAGCAGTGGATGAGCAAGGGCCTGTACGTCGGCACGCTGATGGTCGGCATCGAGCAGAAGCTGCTGGGCGGCAACGTGCCGTGGACGCTGCATCACCAGCACTGGGATCACGAGATGCTGAAGCCGGCTTCGCAGTGCAAGCCGATCGACTATCCGAAACCTGATGGCAGGCTCACATTCGACCGGCTCTCGTCGGTGTTCATCTCGAACACGAATCACGAAGAGAACCAGCCCGCGCATCTGACGCTGAAAGATCCGTCAGTGCCCGTCAATCTGAACCTGCAAACCTATGCAGGCCCGGAGGCACGCTTCTGTCCCGCGGGGGTTTATGAATTTGTTTCTGGCGATGAAGGGCCCCGGCTACAGATCAATGCGCAGAACTGTGTGCACTGCAAAACCTGCGACATCAAGGACCCTACTCAGAACATCGTGTGGGTCGCGCCAGAGGGAGGCGGCGGCCCCAACTACCCCAACATGTAGACGGCGCGCAAACTGTACGCGTTCAACTGTGGGGAGCCGACGTTGCTGCTTTGGACATGTTCATCTTCCAGATCTGTCTGGTCGCGTCGTCGATCATCCCGTGGAAGATGCCGATGACCTCGCCAAGCGTCACGCTCGCCGCAACGCGATGCTCGATCCAGAGCCCGTGAACGAGCGCAAGCGCCTGAATGGCGTGGATTCGTGCCATTGTGTGATCGCATCCAGCCTGCCGCAGATCGAAGATGAAGTTGGATCGCAAGCGCTTCGAAAATGCCGCGCAGAGTCGCTGTACTTCCGGATCGTGAGCCGACGAACTCCACATGTGCGGCCAAACGTTGGCAGCACCAGGGCTCATCACCTCGTCGCTGAAGCACATGTCTGCCGTGAACTTCATCCGCTCGACGGGATCTTCGATGCCACGCCGGCCGCTGGTCAACTGATCGCGCACTCTGCGAATCATATGTTCGAACGTTTTATAGACGAGGCTCTTCTTGTTTTCAAAGTGATGATGAACCAGGCCGACTGACACACTCGCATGTTCGCTGACTCGCCGGATCGTCAAATTCTCGAGGCCGACATCACCGACGACCGCCAGCGTCGCATCGATAAGCCGCAGCCGCATTCCCTCGTAGGGACCCGGATCTTCCTTCCGGTCATCCTTTGCAGCGGCTGACGTCGTCGTTGTTTGCATTGCTCCCTCGTCTGTTCTGTGCCCGCCGTCCCGACGAACTGTGTAAGTGCGCCAGTTTACCCCGAACGTGCATTTGGACCTGATTTACCCGATCCGTCGCGAAACCTTGGCAGCACGGTTCGCGAACGGACCTACCCGGCTCCCTGGACTGAACAAGTGTTCATGACGAGCGACGTCAAATATGCAGTGTCGTTGAACGATAGTTCACGTGATTGGTGTTCTCTGTGTAGGTAAATACCCCAACACTTGTCAGAATACGACGTTTACAGCGAAAACAGCATTGAAAAATTATTTTTGACATCCAAAAATCGCGTATATAGTGAGCCTCAAGCGCAGTGAGATTGAACGCATGTTCAGCTTAAGGCAAGCTAATAGTAGCGATCGTTTACGTTTTGACTGGTCGATGGTTCAGCCCAGGGCGCTACGGTCGGGCGTTGATTCCGCCGATGCGTGGTCGAACTCCATCAACGTGGGACCTTGGTGAGTTCGGTCAGCGACGCGTTGATCTTGCAAAACCGTCGACGCGTTAGTGCCACAGTACACGACGCAATAAGTAGTAGACCTTATCAGTGGTCGAGGACAGAAGAGAGCGTCCGGCTCGAGCAGATGATCGGGCAAACGGAGGCGCAAAGCATGCCAATCGGCGTGACGCCTGGTTCTTTTTTCTTTGCGATACGACGGAATGATGGTTTGAAGTTGGCAGTTCATATCAGGAGCGTTTTTCTTTTTAACCGAGACGATTGGCTTCACCGTGCCACTAGACGTCAATAGGAAGGACAAAAGCATGAAACTGGAAATCAAGCATTCAGCGAAGATTGCGTTGCTGGTCGCGACGGCGGCTGTGAGTGTCACTGCTAGCGCGGCTGATATCGTATTTGCGAGCTGGGGCGGCTCCTACCAGGACGCCCAGATCGCAACTGCGGTGAAGCCATTTGCTGCAAAGGCCGGCACAAACGTGAAGAGCGACGTCTATAACGGCGGCATCGCGCAGATTCGCAGCCAGGTTCAAACCAACAACGTGACCTGGGACGTTGTCGACATCCAGATGGCCGATGCCATTCGGGCGTGCGATGAAGGACTGCTGGAAAAGGTCAATGTCGCCGCGCTGCCTGCAGCCAAAAACGGCACGCCCGCGAAGTCGGATTTCCTGCCCGGCGGTGTCACGGACTGCATGGTCGGCAACGTAGCGTGGTCGACTGTCATTACCTATAACAAGGAAGCCTTCAAGAACGGCGAGCCGAAGACCGTCGCGGACTTTTTCGATCTGAAGAAATTTCCCGGCAAGCGGGGCCTGCGGAAATCGCCCGAAGCGGCTCTTGAATGGGCGCTGCTCGCTGATGGCGTAAAACCGGCTGACGTGTACAAGGTCCTGGCTACACCGGCGGGCGTCACCCGCGCGTTCAAGAAACTGGATACGATCAAGTCCTCGATCGTCTGGTGGGAAGCGGGTGCTCAGCCGCCCCAACTCCTCGCCGACCGCGAGGTCTCGATGACGAGCGCTTACTGCAACCGCATCTGGACCGCCATTGCTCAGGACAAGAAGCCGTTCGGATTCGTGTGGGATGGGGAAGTGAAGAATATCGAGGGCCTCGCGGTCGTGAAGGGTACCAGGAACCTGAAGGCCGCGCAGGAATTTCTTAACTTCTCGACATCGACGGAACAGCTCGCGAAGCTCGGTTCTGCGACTGCATTGGGACCGATGCGCAAATCGTCGATCTCGATGGTCGATCCTTCAGTCAGCCCGTATCTGCCGACCAACCCGGCAAACGAGAAGACAGCGGTCGACGTCGACGTAGCCTTCTGGGCAGATCATTCCGACGACCTGAATCAGAAGTTCGCAGTGTGGCTCGGCACCAGGTAACTGATCACGCGGGAGGGCGCACTCACAGTAGAGATGTCGCCCACCCGTTTGCGAAGAGTGCAGATGAGCGTGACACCTGCCCAATGTCGGTTGCAGTGGATGTCGCGCTCTGCGTTCTCCTGCCGTTGTCAAAGTCTTGCGCGCGGCGCGAATGCTCCCGTCGTGTGTGATAGTTCAGACAAGAAGGCACCAAAGAGCGAGAAATGGCGATGTACGGCTGCGCATCGCGTGCAGCAAGTTTGGCGTGTTGTAGATGCCGCCGCCTGGACCCGGATCGATCCATTCGCCATCGCACTGCCGGAACTCGCCAGGACTCAGCAGTACATACGCCTCCTGTGGCGGATGGCTGTGATCCGGATAGCGGGTGTTGGGAAGCATGAGCGTGATGCCTAGCTGAACGTCGCTTCGGCTTTCGGCTCCTCCGGGTCCGCAAACGAAGCCGTTCGCGTGTCGTTCGACGTAGCCTTGACTACCGTTGACGCCGGAGGTTCTTCGGCGCCACCCGAGAAGGGGCTCAACCGACTTGAGTGCCTTTGCAATATCACTGAACCGTGCATCTCCAGAAAGCGCCGTTAGCGATGCGTCAAGCCATTCACAGGCCGGATACCGTGCACTCAACCTCTGTCCATCGTCCGACGGAACCTCCAGTCTTGCGAATACCGCCTCGGCCATCTTGCGGGCCTCGGCGGGAAGAAGATCGGATGCAAAGTGCTGTCGGGCGACATGGATGAATTCGTTCACAACATCGGGGCGGCTTGTCATCGGTACCTCGCGATTGAAGACAGTGCAATAGCTAAAGGGCAAATGTGGCGAGTCCGATGATGATCCGCGGGATCGGCTCTGCCCATTACCTAAGCGGCGCTTATGATCAATACAACACGGGCCAAACCTGGCGGAGCGGCCGTTTGACGGGAGTATGTTGACTCGTGGGTTGGTGGGAGGACATCTGATCCGTAGAACCCGACCGGATGTGCCGCCGAACGCCGTAGCGGCCGGATACAACCGGAATGGACCGGGATCGGTATCTGGCGAGACGGACGAGCGGCGGCGCGTCCGCTGGACGCGGTGACACCTCGCGCGATGTCGAGAAATATCTTTTTGGCAACGATATACGAAACGGGAAGATCATGACTTTCAAACGCACTTTCCACGCCGTCGAGACTCACTCCGGTGAGCCGATGCGCGTGATCACGGGCGGCGTTCCCCATATTCCGGGCAACACAGTCTATGAGCAGATGAAGTGGCTCGAAGAAAACGATGACCAGATCCGCATGCTGATGCTGCGGGAGCCGCGTGGCTATCCGCCGCTATGCTGCAATCTGGTGGTACCGGCGAAACATCCGGATGCGGCAGCGGGCTACATCATCATGGAACAGGTCGAGTATCCGGTGATGAGCGGCGGCAACACGATTTCGGTTGCCACCGTGCTTCTGGAAACCGGGATGATTCCGATGCAGGAGCCCGTCACGGAGTTTCAGCTGGAAGCGCCGGCAGGGTTGATCGGTATCAGGGCAGAGTGCAGCAACGGCAAAGTGACCTCGGTAACGTTCCGGAACGTGCCGGCATTTGCGGCCCACATCGAGAAGGTCATCGACGTGCCCCATCTCGGCAAGGTCACTGTGGATGTGGGCTGGGGCGGCATGTTCTACGTCATTGCCGATGTTCGACAGTTCAAGGGGCTCGAGCTCAAGCCCGAACATGGTCGTGAGATCACCAGAATCTCTGCGCTGATCCTGAAGGCGGCCCAGCAGCAGTTGCCCGTCGCACATCCGCACTATCCTGGATACGGCATCACGATCGCGCAACTGTCCGGTCCGACCGACAATCCGAAAGCAGACTGGAAGAACGCGGTCACGGTTGCGAGCGGGGAGATCGACTTTGATAACCCGGCAACATGGACGGGCGCTATCGACCGCTGCCCCTGCGGAACGGGCACGTCGGCGAAGATGGCCACGCTTCATGCGAAGGGCCAGCTCGATCTGAACCAGCCTTTCCGGCATGAAGGCGTGTTGGGAACGGTGTTCACGGGAAACCTCGTCGAGCAGACGAATATCGGTGACATCAAGGCCGTCGTGCCGACGATCTCTGGCCGTTCGTGGATCTATGGCTACAACACCTATGTGCTCGACCCTGATGATCCGTTCGTGAACGGCTTCACGCTGGGTGACATCTGGGCCTGACGCATCGCGGTCTTGTTGGACCGTCTGTCGCAACGCATCAGCATGCGTGTGGACGATACGAGCGCGGTGCAGCGGCTCGGCTCGTCCACCGTTTGCATTTGGGTGATGAGACTATGAGATATGAGAGTGAAGTAGCGCGGCAGATAGCGTTCGAGGCGATCACGACGGCGGGAGCAAATGAGGCGATCGCTCATTCGCTCACCGAGGCGGTGATATCGGCCGAGCTTGCCGGCAGCAAGGCGGTTGGCTTTGCGCATCTTCCGGACTACCTGGACGGCTTTGTGAAGGGCCGAATTGCGGTGAATGCCGAGCCGCAGGTCACCTTTCCGGCCCTGGCGGCCGTGCGGGTTGACGCGCAGCGTGGAATCGCACAGCTCGCCTACGATCGCGTCTTCGATGAGGTCGTCGAAAGGGCGAAGACATACGGCGTCGTCGCGCTCGCCATATCCAACAGCTTCACGGTCGGTGAGCTTGGCTACTACACGCGGCGGCTCGCGGAAGCAGGTCTCGTTGCGTTGGGTACGTGCAATGCAACAGCACAGATGACCACGCTCGAAAGCGGAAAGGCTATTTACGGCACCA
The DNA here is from genome assembly GCF_900108945.1 of Paraburkholderia diazotrophica. Lineage (GTDB taxonomy): Bacteria > Pseudomonadota > Gammaproteobacteria > Burkholderiales > Burkholderiaceae > Paraburkholderia > Paraburkholderia diazotrophica. The sequence continues at coordinate 26,484 of NZ_FNYE01000009.1, forward strand.
ATCCCGTGTCTTTCGCTGCGCCAGTGGCGAACGATCGGCCTCTCGTGATCGACCAGGCGTCGAGTGCCACTGCGTTCGTCAATGTTCGAAGGGCTGCCGAAGCCGGAGAGACCCTCCCCGAGGGCTGGGCGGTGGATGAACAGGGCGAGCCCACCACCGACGCGAAAGCGGCGATCAACGGCCTGTTGTTGGCATTCGGTGGCGCCCGGGGAGCCAACATCGCGATGATGATGGAGATTCTTGCGGCAGGCATGACCGGGGGCAACTGGTCAATGGACGCGCCGCATTATGCGCAAGGAAGCCAGACGCCAGGAGTCGGGCTCTTTCTCGTGGCCTTGAAGGCCGACGTCTTTGCGGAAGGTTTCGAAGCCCGCGTCGCCGCACAGATCGACAGACTGGCGCAAGCGGGTGTCCGCATTCCGGGTAGCCACATCAAGGTGCGTGAGATCGACGTTCCGGATGACGTCATGGAGAAGGTGCGTTCGTTTGGTCGCGCCACCAGGTAGGTAACAGGGTCCGCGATTGCGCCCACCAGGTGATCGGCTGGCGTCAGGTGTGCGGTTGGACCTGACGCCAGCAGGCTCGTTAGATGCCTTGTTCCTTCAGTTTCGCGTCATACCAGCGGCAGAACTGGTCGAGTGCCGCCTCCGTGTACTGCGAGTAGGGGCCGGGGACGTAAGCAGGGTCCTGCGTGCCACTGTGAGTGCCTTGCACAAGGTCGGCATCCTGCTGGTTGGTTGCCAGCCATACTTCAGTAAGGGCCTTCACGTCGTAATCGACGCCCTCCACGGCGTCTTCGTGAACGAGCCATTTCGTGCGGACGAGCGTCTTGTCCGGTGCGATCGGAAGAATGAAAGCGACAATCGAATGGTCACTCATCACATGGGTCCACGAATTGTGGCCCCACATATGAACATCGCCGAGATCGCGGCGCGTGAGGTCTCCCATGAGCCTGGTGCTCGCCACCTTGGTATTCATCGTTTGCGATTCGTTGCTTCCGGCGATCACGAGGCGCTGGGTGCGGAAGTTCGTATGAACGCTTTCGTCGAGCGACTCGAAGGTCGAACAGATATAACCTTCGCTTTCCCAGTTCTCCTTGTTTGCCGCGTTGCGCGCCACATAGGTGTGATAGGAAGCCATCTCTTCTTCTCCGAGACCATCCGGACAGAAGCCGAAATCTTCCGGGAGAAACGAGTTGGTCAACTCGGGATGAGTTCCTTCGCAGTGGTAGCACTCGCGATTGTTTTCCATCACCAGCTTCCGGTTGCCGTTCTCGATGAGCTCGGACTCGAAAGCGATCTTCGTGCGTTGCATTTGATGCGGCGCGAAGCGGGGCGTCATCACCTCTTCCAGCTTCGCGATGTCGGCGGGGGGATCGTCGGACAGACACACGAAGATATGCGCGCCGACCACCTTCGTGTGAACCGGGATCAGGCTCCGGCATTTCGCGTCGAAATCCTTGCCCATATGGGAGGTGTGCTTGAGGCTGCCATCGAGGTCGTAGGTCCACTGGTGATAAGGACAGACCAGCATGCCCACGCTCGCCTTTCCGGGCTCCTTCATGATGCGCGATCCGCGATGGCGGCAGACGTTCCGGTACGTGCGGATGTTCTCGTCATCGTCACGAACGATCATGATCGATGCCTTGCCGATCTCGACGGTCGATACGTCACCGGGTTCGGGAACGTCGGCTGTTACGCCGACGAGAATCCAGAGCTTATTGAAGAAAACATCGAGATCGTTTTCGAAGACGTCCTGACGGCTGAAAATCTCGCCGGGGAATCCGCAGCCGGGCACCCGGCTGTCCAGTAGTTCACGATGGGTTTTGACGGGGATGACAGACACTTTTTGCTCCAATCACGTTGTATTTCAGCGGGGCGAAGGCGTAAAGCCGCAATGCCAGTATTGAAGTGCAAATTTGGAGCGTCAACGGTCTTTTATTGTGCTGCCGGTATTACTCTATGTTATGCGAAACTTTACGCTCTCGTGGTTTGGGGAACCGGCGCCGTTTAGCTGATCCGCTGCGGGGAAAACCCCTGGCATTCGCGCAACATGCGCGAGGTTGGACCGCGCTTCATTACTCAAGCAGAGACAGTCAGAGATGAAAATTACAAGAGGTCCCAAGGGATACCGACGGATCATTCCGTCAATGACCGCGCTCGTCGAATTTGAGGCGGTTGCGCGTCTGTCGAGCTTCACGAATGCGGCAGCGGAACTCGGAGTGAGTCAAGCCGCAGTGAGCCGGCAGGTCAGGTTTCTCGAAGAGACGCTCGACGTAAAGCTCTTCCATCGCTTGCATCGGTCGATATCGCTCACCGTCGAGGGGGAATCGCTTTACCTCGTCGTCGCCGAGTCGATGCAGAAGATCGCGGGCGTCTTCGATCGCCTGTCGACCGGAATCGAGCAGCAGGAGCTGGTTCTTGCGTCCACCGCCGCCTTCTCCCAGCTTCGACTTCTGCCGCGCCTGGCGAACCTGAAGAAGCTACAGCCGCGCTTGAAGCTCCGATTGACGACCCAGATGTTCACCGCTGATCTACGGCATAACGAGGTGGATGTAGCCGTCAGGTTCGGTGACGGCACCTGGCGAGACGGTTCATCGACGTTGCTCTTCGATGAAGAGGTCTTTCCCGTATGTTCACCGCGTTGGCTGCGGGAAAACGCGGCGCCTCAGTCTCTTGAAGAGCTGGCACAACTCCCGCTGGTCGAATCCGACTCGACATCCGAGGGATGGATGGGATGGGATGAGTGGTTCACGTCTGTGGGACACCGTCCACCAAAGCTCAACTATGCGCTCCGGTGCAGCATTTACACCGACGCAGTGCAGGCAGCGCGGTACGGCCAGGGCATTGCGCTCGGCTGGGGGCGGCTGGTCCACGATCTGCTGGCATCAGGCGAGTTGGTGAGACTTGAGACGGCCACATGCAAGATGCGGGACGGCTACTACATCGTGGTGCCGCACGGCAGATCGATCACTTCATCCATCACCGGACTCATCGAATGGCTGAACGAAGATCCGTCTGCGATCTGACAGGATACGCGCGGTACAAACAATCTCATTGGAGGAAAAAGCATGAAAGGCTATTGGCTCATTTTAGGCGAGGACGTTAAAGATCCCGATGCGCAAAAGCGATATGGTGAGCTATGGGCACCTATTGCCGCAAAGTACGACGCGAAGGTTAGAGTTCCCGATACGGATGCCGTGCTTAAAGAGGCCCGAACGACCAAACGAGTGGTCGTTGTCGAGTTTCCATCTTATGAACAGGCGAAGGCGTGCTACGCCGACGCGGCCTATCAGGAGGCCGCGAAATTTGCGTTACAGGCGTCGAAACGGGAGTTGCTGGTTCTGCAGGGTGAGTTGAGCTAGATGCCTTTGCATCATTGCGGCCCGCGCCTACGTCGGCATCGTGATGCAACGGGCGGCGCAGGGCGCTGCAGACGGAATGTGACGGTTAAATTACCGTGTCGCGAGCGAGATGAGATAGCTTGGACCGCACGTCCTTCCACTCTTCCGCGCCGGGTAGAGGCGGTTGCCGTGTCGTGATCGCAGGCCATTCTTTGGCGAGCGAGGCGTTGAGCTCGATGAAAACGTGCTGCTCGTTTCCCGCAATGTCCTCGGCCGAGGAGATGGCGTCGACCGGGCACTCGGGGGCGCAAACGCCGCAATCGATGCATTCGTCCGGATCGATGACGAGAAAATTCGGACCTTCGCGGAAGCAGTCGGTGGGACAGACCTCGACACAGTCTGTATAGCGGCACTGGATGCAGCTCTCGGTTACAACGTACGTCATTTCTCCTCCGGGGCGTGCAAATGAATCGGGTTGTGGCCCGCGCAAGCGGGCCGCCTTGCCGAAGTTACGCTTCGATCGCGAGTGGCTCCGGCGTCTCTGATGTCGCGCCCGGCACATATCGGCCCGTGTGTCTTGTGACAAGCTGCAGGGTTTTGTGCGGTGCGTCCGCGTCGGTTTCGAAGAAGAACTTCTTTTCTCCGAATGCAGGAACGAGATCATGGAGCCACGTCGCATCAGGATCGAACTTCGCATAGAACGGACGGCGGACCCACTCGGGCTTCCGTGCTTGCAGGAACTGCAGCGCGAACACCTTTTCGCCAGCGATCTCGACGATGCCGTCTACCACGACCTTGCCCGGGAATGCGCTCATCGAAGGTCCACGGACCGTGCGAGCCAGGCCTGATACGGAACTGTAGGCGGACTGGAAGATCTCGTACGCCCGTGCGAGCGGCAACTGGAAATAGTGGCTCGGGCCCGTATCGCGTTCGACAAACATGTAGTAAGGAATGGCGCCCAGCCGTACGCCCGTCGTCCAAAGTTCTGCCCAGCCCTTCGGATCTTCGTTGATATGACGGATCAATGGGGCTTGCATGCGCAGCGTCGCACCCGTCGATACGATTCGCTTCACGGCCCGCTGTGCGATAGCGGTTCGAAGCTCGGCCGGGTGATTGTAGTGGCCCATGATCGCCATGTTTTTACCGGCGGCCACGACCTTTTCGAACAGCTGCAGCAGATCATCCGAATCCTTGTCCGTCACGAAGCGCTGAGGCCAATACGCAACGGACTTCGTGCCGATACGGATATTCTGGATGTGCGCGAGCTCGGGGACGAGCAGCGGCTCGATGTAACCCGCGAGCGAACGAGTGTTCATGATGAGCGGGTCGCCGCCGGTGATCAGCACGTCCGTAACCTCGGGGTGCAGCTTCAGATACTCGACCAGTTCGCTCGATTCGCGCGCATCGAATTTCAGATCGTCCATGCCGACGAATTGCGGCCAGCGGAAACAGAACGTGCAATATGCGTGACATGTTTGCCCGGCGCTGGGAAAGAAGAGGACCGTCTCCCTGTATTTGTGCTGCAGACCACTCACTGGCTGTCCGTTCATAAAAGGCACGTTGTGCGTCATCTGACCGGCGGGATGGGGATTCATCGCCAGCCGGATGCTGCGAACTGCATCCTCGATGGCGGCGTCATCCTTCTTCACCAGTACGAGGTCTCTCAGGTTCGAGTAGTCGGACGGAGAGAGCATGTCCTGGTGCGGGAACGTCAGACGGTAGATCGGATCGTCGGGGACATTGTTCCAGTCGATCAGTTCGTCCATCACGTACTGGTTGGTCCGGAACGGCATAACCCGGGAGACAACCTGTACGGCTTCGCGAAGTTCTTCCGGGAGTAACTGCCATTGAGGCGCCTGGCTGATCGTCTGGCGGGTATAAGGCTTGAACTTTGCAGGAAGCAATTCGGAAGTCATGAAGCATCCTTTGTAAAATGGACAATCATATAAATAGGAATGCAAAGCAACGATGCAATTCGTGCGCGACAGAGGCCTGATGGCCAGAAGCGAGCGCTACAGCGCTGACCCACTCATCCGGATGATCAGAGAGATAGTGAAAGCAATTGAAGGCAATCGGACCGGGCACTCCCCGTATGTCATGGAAACCATTGTTACTTCATGGTCGGCGGGCGGCAAACGATATAAACTCGCAACGTTGTGCGTTTGAGGAATGAACGTGAGGCGAAGAATTCCGAGTATCGAAGCACTGATCGCTTTTGAGGCAGCAGCGCGCCACCTGAGCTTCACCCGCAGCGCCGAGGAACTGGCTTTGACCCAGAGCGCCGTCGGTCGTCAGGTGGCGAGCCTTGAGGATTATCTGGGTGTACCGCTTTTTAACCGTGTGAAGAAGAGGCTCAGCCTGACCGAGGTCGGTGAGGTCTACGCGAGGCAGGTTCGCGAAGATCTTGACCGGATAGAGCGCAATGCCCTGGCCGCAATGGCGCATCGGAACGCCGGTGGGATTCTTGAGCTTGCCGTCATTCCGACGTTCGCGACGCGGTGGCTGATTCCGCGGCTTCCACAGTTCTACGCGGAGCATGAACACGTTACGGTCAATCTGACGACACGGGCCGAACCATTCCTGTTCACAGACACGCCGTTCGACGCAGCTATTCACTTCGGCGACCCCGTATGGCCCGGGTCCATAACGACCTATCTCTTCGGTGAGGAGATGACGCCTGTTTGCAGTCCGCGGCTATTGCAGGGAAGAAAATCGCTCGAGCCTCAGGACGTCACGAAGTTTACGTTGCTTCACCAGTCAGCAAGGCCGGATGCATGGCGGCAATGGCTCGCACAGGCGGGCATCGCTGACGACGTCGACTGCATGCGAGGGCAGCGTTATGAACTGTTCTCGATGCTCGTCGAGGCGGCGCGTGCGGGATTGGGCATTGCACTTGTTCCTCGGTTCTTCGTATCACACGAGGTGGCGACGGGAGAGCTAGTGCTGCCGTTCAGCATGTCTCTGCAAAGCGAAAAGGGATACTACTTTGTCTTTCCCGAGTCGAAGCAACATTCACCGCAATTGCAGGCGTTCGCGCAATGGCTGCTTGCGGAAGCTGGCCGATATGCCGAACGCGAAAAATGACGATCGTGGCTCACGTGATAGTGTCGCTATCGATTGCACACTTCTATCTCACACGGCGACTTCTGCGGTCGTGACATCCCGTATCACACGGTGTGCGGCAGCTCGACGCATGTGAATAATGTGCCTTCTTTCGTCCTGCAGTGACCGCTATGAAATCAAAGCGCAGTTAAGCTCATCATTTGGGTTACTGATATTAGACGGATGTCCCGGCTTCCTCGGCATGATGAGAAAAGACTAAACCATCGAGGAAGCCGGTTTCCTTTTCCTTATACGAAGAGGCGCAGGCTTTGACACGGTCCGCTGTTCGCTCGCAGGCGCTCGAGGCGCGAGCGCAATGATGTTTCGATTGCAGCGGTGATTCCATGCATATCCGACAAGGTCTCCCTACCTCCGACGTAACCGTCGGGAAATACCCGACGTATCAGCTTGGCTCGGGCTGGAACGCGATGCTGCCCGAGCGTCCGAAGCCTTCTCGAACGAGCATTCGGCGGTTCGGCACGATTGTGATCGGCGGAGGATACACGGGTCTGGCTGCCGCGCGCCGCATCGCAGAGATGCAGCCCGACCAACCGGTGCTGGTACTCGAAGCCTCGACCATCGGCGAAGGCTCATCCGGCCGGAATTCGGGTTTCGTTATCAATCTGCCTCACAACACCAAAATGGGTGGGCACACCAGTCCGCTGGAAGTCGCTCGCAAACAGATTCGCTTGTACGAGGCAGGCTTACGTTGGCTAGAGCAACTCGTTCACGAACATCGAATTGACTGTAGCTGGAACCCGGCCGGAAAGTTCCATGCCGCGGCAAGCGATTCGGGCGTAGAGAATCTCAAAGCATCGTTGGCTCAATACCGCGAATGGGGCGTGAACTTCGAAGAGTACGATCGCGATGCGCTGCGGGAAAAGCTCGGCACCAGCTACTACCGTTACGGCTTTCATTCGCCCAATAACGTTTTCGTCCAGCCTGCCGCACTGATTCGGGGGCTGGCTGACAGTCAGCCGTCAAACGTCGTCCTGGTCGAGAGCGAGCCCGTCATGGCGCTAAGCGAGTCGTCTCCTTTCCGTATCACGACATCCGAAGCGGAATACACAGCTGATCGCGTCATCCTGGCCAACAACGGATTCGCCAAAGCGTTAGGCATACTGCGCGACAGGCTGATCACGATCTTCACGTATGCGGCCGTCACTCCTACGCTGCCCGAGTCCGAGCTGAAGAAGCTTGGCGATACCGAAGAGTGGGGCGTCATACCGGCCAATCGCCTGGGCACGACACTGCGCCGCGTTCACGGCGGTCGTTTCATGGTGCGCAGCGCCTACTCCTATGAGCGAGAGCAATCCCCCTCCGATACGCTGACTGAGTTGACGAGCTGCTATCAGCGCCGCTATCCGAACATGAAATCTCATGCTTTCGAGTACGTGTGGGGAGGGACAACGGCGTTGACTCGCAACGGCGCCACGTTCTTTGGAGAACTGCGACCTGGCCTGTTTGCGTCGTTGGGCTGCAATGGAGCGGGCGTGCTCAAGGGCACAACATACGGCAAGTTGCTGGGCGAGATGGCCATGGGTGCGCAGTCTGCGCAACTGTCCGATGCGCTCAGTCTGGAAGGCCCGAGCTGGCTACCTCCGGAGCCGATCAGACGCATTGGCGTCGTTTCATCGATCAGGTATCAGGCCGCACTCGCCGGTCGTGAACGCTAGTCACTCACCGCCCAAGCCACTCGAAAAGGAACGAAGATGCCCGAAATCAAGCGCAGCCATATAGGGAAGCGTCTATCGGAGGTCGCCATTCATCAGGGAACGATCTACCTTGCAGGTCAGGTACCGGAAGACATCACACAAGATATGGCCGGTCAGACGCGTCAAGTGCTGGCATCGATAGATGCGCTGCTTGCTGAACATGGATCGGACAAGTCTCGCATCCTGTCATGTCAGATCTTTCTATCCGACATGTCACAGGCTGCGGCGATGAACGAAGTGTGGGACGCGTGGGTGACGCCAGGGCACACGCCGCCTCGCGCCACTGTGGGGGCTACCTTGGCGCAGCGGGAGAAGCTGATCGAGGTCGTGATCGTGGCCGCTGTCTAGTTTCGAATATTCGCCTGTCACGCAGGCCTAAATGCGGTTTTGTAAGATTTGAAATGCGCGGTTACCAACTGCATAAGTTATTTCATCGACGCCTGCTTAAGATGATCTCCAGAAACCCGTCAAACGGAAAACGGGAAAACGGAGAGTCTCATGAAACGCTCAGCACTTGTGTTGTTGCTAATCGGTAGTCTGTCGGTGGCCCAGCAGGCATCGGCGCACGGGCGCGGTGGCTGGGGCCATGGTCACGGCGGCGGCAATGATGGCGCGATCGTGGGCGCGCTCATCGGGGGCGCGGTGCTCGGCGCGCTCGTGACCTCGATTGCGGCTGCCCAGCCCGCCTACGCACAACCGGTCTATCAGCAACCAGCCTATGCGCAACCGGTTTATACGCAACCGCCGCCATCCGCTTGCTACGACAGCTATCAACGCGCTTATGTGCCTTGTCAGGGCGGCTACGGGTATTGATTGCGGATGAACTCGCCAGCGGTCATCACGGCAGGTTAAACGCGGCCTTGAAATTATTCTTGTGAATATCCAGACTGCACCTTGGCCGACAGTACGCGATCGCCGACTTCGCCTGAACCTGTCGTTCATAAACAGTCGCGTTGTTCGACACAGCCCGCGCGAGATCGCGGGCTGCGCATGATCGTACTCGTAGGCGTCTGATCGGATTCAATCAGCGTCGGCGGGGCTTCTCACACACAACGGTCTCGAAGAGTTCATACGTCTGCGTCGGCGTCTTGTCTGCACCGGGTGCGTGGTAGTACTTCATCGTGATCGTGGTCTTGCCGCCGTGCTGGCCCGGATCGTAATCGAACACGGCGATGCCGTAGCCCGTGCCTGTGTCGCGCTGCGCGGACCAGATCGCATCTTCGAGCGCGTCGGCGTTTGCGCGCGTGAAGGTGCCCGCCGAAGTACCCTGTATCGGCCGATTGGGCTTCGTGAACACTTTCGCTTGCGGATTGCCGTTACCGGTATCGACACCGTACACATCGAGCGGCGCGCTCGTGCCGCCGCCGCCGAGAATCAGGTGGATCGTGCCATGGCTCGTATCGAACGTATTGCCGCTGCTCGCATGCGGATGGATAGCAGGCTTCGGTTGTAACGTATCGACTTTCTCGCCTGTCTTCGCGTCGATGCCCGCGTGATGGTTGCAGCCGCGCACGGGGTAGCTGCGCTCATAGTCGTGATCGTGGCCGCACAGCACGAGGTCGACGCCATAGCGATCGAAGAGCGGCAGCCACGCTTCGCGGATGCCTTTGTCCGAACCGTTGCCCGTGCTCGACGAGCTCAACGCGTCCTGGTGCATCTGCACGATGATCCAGTCGATGTCGTCATCGTCGGCGGCGTGGCGCAGCGTCTTTTCGAGCCAGCGGGTCTGCTCGCCGTTGCTGTAGCCGCGAATATAGAACGACGTGCCTGGCTGAATCGCGGGGTTGCCCGTGCTCGCGGCAGGCACGAGCGGGCTCGGTCCGGCGACGAAAGCAGCGCCGTCCTGATAGATCACATCGTCTGCATCCAGCGAGATGAACAGCACCGAGCTGACGCGGAAGCTGTACCAGCGGCCCGGAAAGCGCGTGCCGTTGTTAGGCAGCGTGTAGCGCGTCAGATACGAATCGAAGCCTTGCGCGCCGTTGTGAAATTCGACTTCGTGATTGCCGGGACACGGCATCCACGGACGATTCGCCGCCGATGTCTGCGCGTTGTTGGCGAAGTCGCGCCACACTTCCGGCTGCTGCGCCGGGTTCAGGTTCGCGTAGCACAGGTCGCCATTCAGCAGATGAAAGAGCGGCTGGAAGCGCTCGACGGCTTGCACGGCAAAGCGGCTTTGCGGCGACGACAGCACCCAGCCGGTGTTGGGCGTCGCGAGATCGCCGTAGCTCGTGAAGCGGAACGGCGCGCGGCCGCGCGGCGCCGTCGCGAACGTCGCAGAAAAGGGCGTGCCCGAGTTGCTGTCGTTGTCCGCCGTTACTTCGTATTGGTACGTCGTCGCGGCATGAAGTCCATGCAGACGCGCGTGATACGTGAACACCACTTCGCCGTTCAGGCCGTCGGTGTACGTGCGCTGAACGGCATGTATCGTCTCTTTCTTTTCGCCCGATGCACCGAAGCGCACGCGCGGATTCGCAGCAGCCGCCGCCGATCCCCACGAGACCACGACTTCACCCGTGGGGTCTTCGCCCCAGGTCAGATGGATCTGTTCCGGCGTGCCGTCGGGTGCCGACGGCGCCGCTTTGGCGGGGCCTGCAAACGTGCCCGCTGCCGTCGCGAATCCGGATGCGCCCGCGAGCTTCAGAAAGCCCCGGCGCGAAAACGTGGTTGACGGGTTGGCAGCCTGCTCGGCCGGCGATGCATCATCGGGGGTGTTCTTGTTCGACATGTCGGTTGTTCTCGCGGTGGAAGGCAGACGACGCAGAAAACGCAGAGGGGCGGGCGCGTCGGCGCGGGTAAGGAACGGGAATGCAGTGTGATTCCGGGCAACACGATATTCCGAACTGGTTACCCCGCTATGACAACGTTTGCGGCGCGCATGCCGTCGTTTATCAGCGGAATCCACACGCGTATGCGTAGCCGCGATGATGTGATAGACGATCAGGCACGCGTTGTTTTCATGCTGTCGCGCAGCGCAATCGGATCGGCGAAGTGTTGTATCGACGCACGCCCGTTACAGTTCGCCCCATCTGCGCGGTGCAACGCGAGCGGAATTCACGTTTGCTTACACACATACACAGATTCCCGATTGCGGTTTGCATATAGTCGCTCCCGAGATCAGAAGCCAGGAGTGAACGATGAAAGCAACACTCGCATGGACGATGTTCGGGCGCTTGCGTCGAAGCGCACTTGCCGGGCGCAATTGATCATGGCCACTTCATACGAACATCTGCACGACGGGGACGCAATCGTTAGCGTGGAGGAGCAACCGTCGTCGAAGGGCACGTGCGTGACCGTGCATCTGAACGGCAAGTCGATGTCCGCTGAGTTCAGCGAGCTGACGGGGCAATTGTGTCTGCGCGAAAACGGCGCGATGGTGCAGGAGTGGTTTCCGCCGCATTCGTGGTTCGCGATTGCATCGGTGGCGGGCGCCAGTAGATGGGGCACGCAGCCGAGTGCGGAAGATCTGCATGCGCTTATTCGCAACGAGATGTTGACGAGGCGGGTTGGCTAATCAGGCGGCCTGATTCGAAGGCGCATTGCGTGTGGCGGCTAATGCAACAGTCCGTCACCGGTTCCGCACTAGCCCGCGCCCAGCCACAAGAGCACCTGCTGCCAGCGTTCGCCCGTCATTGCATCAAACCAGTCGTCGTGGTTCGCATCCGTCAACAGCATCAGACGAGCGCCCCGATGCGCGCTCGCGAGCCCGCGGGCGTGCGCGACGGGGATCAGCGTGTCCTTTTGCGCGCCGATCACGACGACGGGGCCCGTATACCGCGCGAGCGCATCGATCGAATCGAACGGTTCGTGCAGCATCCAGCGTACGGGAAAGATCCATAGCGTCTGTGCTGCGACGCTTGCGAGCGTATCCCATGGCGTAATGAGCACGACGCCCGCGACTGTCGATTCATTGCCTCGAATGGCCTGCGTGGCCATCCCCGCGCCCAGCGATTCGCCTACCAGATAGACATGCCCATTCCATTGCTCGCGGACTGCCGCGAGCGCGTCTCGCGATGCGTTCAGCGCGGCCTTCATCGTGCGCGAGCCCTCGCGCTTGCCGTGACCCGGATACTCGGCCAGCACCACGCGATAGCCTGCACGCAAGAAGATCTCGGCGAGCGGCAGCTTGTTCTCCGCCGATTCCGCATTGCCGTGATAGATGACGAACGTGCCGCGCGGCGTGCCGATAACAGGTGTCGCGACATAGCCTGCATATTGACCGCTCGCGTGCCACGGCTCGACGTCGTAGCCCGCATGATGTCTCGTCGGCGGCTCGGCGTCATACAGCGTGGCGGGCAGCAGCATCCTGTCCTGCATGAAGTACAGCGCGATCAGCGCGATCACGTACGCGGCCAGCGCGAGTCGAATACATAGAACGAGCAGAGGCATCGACCACTACACGTCGAAGTACAAATAGAACTCCCACGGATGTGGCCGCAACCGGATGCTGTCGATCTCTCTCGCGCGCTTGTACGTCAGCCACGCGTCGATCACATCGTCGGTGAAGACATCGCCTTTGCGCAGGAACGCGTGATCCATTTCGAGCGCGGCGAGCGATGCATCGAGCGACCCCGGCACCTGCCGAACCTTGCGCGCCTCTTCAGGCGGCAGATCGTAGATGTTGCGATCGAGCGGCTCGCCGGGGTCCATCTTGTTCTCGATGCCGTCGAGTCCCGCCATCAGCATCGCGGCAAACGCGAGATAGGCATTCGCCGACGGATCGGGGCAGCGGAACTCGACGCGCCGCGCATTCGGCGAATCCGAGTACATCGGAATGCGGGCCGCGGCCGAGCGGTTACGCTGTGACATCGCGAGATTCACAGGCGCTTCGTAGCCCGGCACGAGCCGCTTATACGAGTTGGTCGTCGGCGCGCAGAAGGCCATCAGCGCAGGTGCATGCTGAAGCAGGCCGCCGATATACCAGCGGCACAGCTCGGACGTGAGCGCCCAGCCTTGCGCGTCGTAGAAGAGATTTTCGTTGTCGCGCCACAGGCTCTGGTGACAATGCATGCCGCTCGCGTTGTCGGCGAAGAGCGGCTTGGGCATGAACGTCGCCACCTTGCCATAGCGCCGCGCGATGTTCTTGCAGATGTACTTGTAGATCATTACGTTGTCGGCCATGCGCGTGAGCGTCGCAAAGCGCATGTCGATTTCGTTCTGTCCCGCCGTCGCGACTTCATGATGATGCACCTCGACCTGCACGCCGACCTGTTGCAGCGTGAGCGCGATGTCGCTGCGGATATCCTGCAGCGTGTCGTGCGGCGGCGTCGGGAAGTAGCCTTCCTTGTAGCGCGGCTTGTAGCCGAGATTGCCGCCGCCGTAAGCGCCCTCGTCGCGGCCCGTGTTCCAGTCGCCTTCCGCCGATTCGACGTAGTAGTACCCGCTGTGCTGATCCTGGCCGAAGCGGATCGAATCGAAAATGAAGAACTCCAGCTCAGGGCCGAAATAGCAGGTCGTCGCGATACCCGTTTGCCGCAGATAGTTCTCGGCCTTCTTCGCGATGTAACGCGGATCGCGCGAATAGGGCTGTCTGAGCACGGGGTCCACGACGTCGCAGATCACCGAAAGCGTGGGCGTGTCGCACATGGGATCGACGAAGGCCGTCGACGGATCGGGCCGCAACAGCATGTCCGATTCGTGAATCTCCTGAAAGCCGCGAATCGAAGAGCCGTCGAAGCCGATACCGGCTTCGAACAGACCGTCGTGAACTTCGGGAAGCGTGATCGAGAAGTGCTGCCACAGTCCGGGCAGATCGGTGAATTTCAGATCGACGATCTGAACCTCGTGCTGCCTGATCAGATCGATCACGGCGTCGGCGCTGTCGGGCCGCGTGACCCGATAGCTGCCTGCGTCGACCGACACGCCAACGGACGATCCAGACTTGTCTTTCTTGCTGGCCATGGGATGCTCCTTGTGCGGCGCCTGGCCGGTGATGCTGGCCCCGTGCTGAAGGGCCGATGAACGGCTACGCGTGCGCCTGACGGTCCTGCTCGAGCGCTTTCAGGCGCGCGTCGCCGGCGTCTTTCGCGGCGGCGCGGGTCGTGTATTTCTCGTCGGAGACGAGCGCGCGCTTCACCTCGCGCGCAGCGAAGTCGACGAGTGCGATGACCCAGACATAATCGCCTGCCTGTTCAGCCGTTTGTACGAAGGCGTGCATGTCGCCTCTTTCGTCCGCTTTCATTGTGACCTCCACAAAAGGTTCGAATGCAATAGATGGCGCAATCGGACGAGCGGGGTCCGCCACGCGCCTTAATCGATTCTAGGCGATGAATCCGCGCTGTACGAATGCACGTAACCGCGTACGAAAAAGCGCGCCGGAAGCCCCAAAACCGTGCGCGTCGGCGAAATTGGCAGGCGTTACCCGGTGGCGTCCCCTCCGGTAATCTGGCTGATGTATGCTGCTGGTTTTTCAGGCAGATTGACAGCGAGAGGGGACACATGCGGCGCGTGGTATTTAATCAGAAGGGCGGTGTCGGCAAATCGACCATCGTGTGCAACCTGGCGGCCATCAGCGCCAGCGAGGGCTTGCGTACGCTCGTCATCGATCTGGACGCGCAGGGCAATTCGAGCCAGTATTTACTCGGCGCGCGCGCGAACGAGGTGAGCCCGACGGTTGCCGGCTTCTTCGAAACCGCATTGACGTTCAGCTTCAAGCCGATCGACGTGACGTCGTTCATTCATCCGACGCCGTTCGAAAATCTCGACATCATGCCCGCGCACGCCGATCTCGACACGCTCCACGGCAAGCTCGAATCGCGCTACAAGATCTACAAGCTGCGCGATGCGTTGAACGAGCTCGACATGTACGACGCGATCTACATCGATACGCCACCCGCGTTGAATTTCTACACGCGCTCGGCGTTGATCGCCGTCGAGCGCTGCCTGATTCCGTTCGACTGCGACGACTTTTCGCGCCGCGCACTCTATACGCTGCTCGACAACGTGAAGGAAATCCAGCAGGACCACAACGATGGGCTGCACGTCGAAGGGATCGTCATCAACCAGTTCCAGCCGCGCGCGAGCCTGCCGCAGCGACTCGTCGATGAGCTCGTCAGCGAAGGGCTGCCCGTGTTGGGTTCGAGGTTGTCGTCGTCGGTGAAGATCCGCGAATCGCATCAGCATGCAACGCCCGTGATCCATCTCGATCCGCGGCATAAGTTGGCGCAGGAGTACCTCGCGCTGCATCGCGAGCTGGCGGGCTGAGCGGTTGCCTGTGTGCTGTGAACGAACACGCGCGGCGGTCGGCAGGCCGCGCGCATGCGTTCATGTCGATCCGGAATACGTTTCGATGATCGCGTGATTCAAACCGAAGGCTTTCAACTGCTTTAATGCGCGCTCTGAAACGACGAGGCGCGAATCATCGGCGATGCCTAAATCGTCCTTGCCGGCTGCACCCGGCACACATAGCCAGAGAAATTCAGGCAATTCCCGGTCGGGATAAATTTCCTGAAATGAGTCGCTAACCGTTATTTCAACGGTGCGATATGCCATTCCAGTTGCTCCCATTGCCTGCAATGCATCAGCGGCCTCGCGGGTGATGATCAGTGCCGGGAAGCTTTCCAGTAGCGCGTCGCCGAGCCAATTGATAATTCGGTAGTGCAATTGCGTGACGTTCGGCGGATACACGCTTGAATCGAGAACGGTATGCTTTCCGAGGCCGCCAGCCACTTCGGGTTCGACAAAGTAAAACGCCATATGACATTCGAGATCGGCTGATCGCTAGTTTGGCTCAATGCCCCGTTTATAGCATACCGGCGATCAATTTATTCTCTCGATGAAAAAGCCGCCGAAAGCGGCTGTCATGCGTTTCAATGTAATTTACGCATCAAGCATAAAATCCGAGTGACCGCTGTAGATATGAGCGCAATGCTTTTGCGTCGCCGTCATCCAATGTGGGCGGCGAAGCCCGATTGTTCCGGCGCAATGTCGGCGCGCAGCGTGAGTGCCGGAATCTCGTATGCTCCGGCGTTTTGCGGCCGGAACCGAATGGGCGTCGTGGTCCACAGACTGTCCAGCCGGTTGGCGAGGGCTTCACAGGTATCCGCGTACCTTGTTTCATCCATGCGGCTCGTCCGATAAATCACGAATGGCGGCAGCACGTCGAAGCCGGGGTAGTACAGAATCCCATGGTGGATGGGAAAAAGAATGTCGTCGATCGGGCCGTTGATGCCTCGCGAGCCGTAATGCGATTCCCAGCCGCCTGCCGTGACCAGCAACATCGCGCGCTTGCCCGCCAGCGTGCCATCCCCATAGCGGTCGCCCCAGCGGGTGTCCGAATGCTCGCCCACGCCATACGCGAAACCGTACGCAAATACGCGCTCCACCCAGCCTTTCAGAATGGCGGGCATCGAGAACCACCAGAGCGGGAATTGCAGAATCACGGCGTCCGCCCACAGCAGCTTTTGCTGTTCCCGTGCGATATCTTCGCTTTGCAGGCCGCTTTCAAACGCATGTTTCGAATCGGCGCTCGGATCGAAGCGTGCGTTGTCGCTTCGCTCGATGCTGTCGTTGGCGTCGAGCGACGCTTTCCACTTCATCGCGTACAGGTCCGATACCTGCACGACATGTCCCGCGCTCTCAAGACGTTCGACCGAAAAGTCCTTCAGCGAACCGTTCAATGATCGCGGCTCGGGATGTGCGTAGACGAGCAGAACTTTCATGTTTCAACCTCCGTTTTCAGTAGCCAGCAGATTAGGCGCTCGTCAGGTATATTGGAAATGAATTTCTGATATTCCCGGTATTGCCATGAATAATCTCAGACGGCTGGACCTGAACCTGCTGGTCACGCTCGACGCGTTGCTGTCGGAACACAACGTGACGCGTGCGGCGGAACGCCTGAACTTCTCTCAACCGTCGGTGAGCGTGCATCTCGCGAAACTGCGGGACATCTTCGGCGATCCGCTGCTGTTGCCGGGGCCGCGCGGCATGCGGCCGACTGCGCGAGCCGACGAACTGCGCGAACCGTTGCGAGAGGCGCTCGAAGCATTGGAGCGTGTGATGTCGTCGCCGAAGACGTTCGATCCCACCGAGGCCACTCATACGTGGAAAATCGCGGCGACCGACTACAGCGAATCGACGGTTCTGCTGTCCGCGTTGAGTACGTTGCGCACAGCGGCGCCGCGCACGCGGCTCTCAGTGGTCGAAATGGTGCCGACGCGCATCGTCAGACAGGCGGAACAGGGCGAGATCGATCTGGCTTTTCATACCAGCGACGAATCGCCCTCAGGTCTGCATCGCCGCGTGCTATTCGCCGAGCGCTATGTTCTGGCCGGCCGCGCCGGGCATCCGCGTCTGAACCGGCGTCCGACGCTTGCGCAGTTTTGCAAACTGGAGCACGTGATCGTTTCGCCGGATGGCGGCGGATTTCGCGGCGTGACGGATGAAGCACTCGCGCAAGTGGGCCTCACGCGGCGGGTCGTGTTGTCCGTGCCGCACTTTCTGTTCATGATGTCGGTGCTCGCGAGTACCGATCTCGTCGCGATGTTGCCCGCGCGACTCGTGCGCGATACGGGCACGTTGCGAATCGTCGAGCCGCCCGTCGCTGTTCCCGGCTATGAAATGGCGATGCTTTGGCACGAGCGTTGTCATCGCGACCCGGCGCATCAATGGTTGCGCGAGCACATCGCGAATTCCGTCTGACACCCGACAGCGTTGTCCGAATTCAATCGCGAACGGCCGTACGAGAAAAACTGCCGGCGCTATGGCATGTTAGCTGCGGTCGCGGCCATGCCGCTGACGACTGCTTAAAAGCGCTTGTTTTTGACGCTGGCATAGACTGATGGCCGGCTGATCCGTCGACCAGCATCGTGACGTGCAGATGAAGCGCGTTCATTCCGATGCATGAAGGACGGATCTCGTCCGAATCAACAACGCAAGTGTTCTCTGGTGGAGATCACCATGAGCGAGCAGACGCTTGATACATTCGACGTCGAACAGATGATTCCGGACTTCACTGCGCCGGCACTGGCGCAGTGCACGCCCGACCGGCAAATGGTCGATGCCGCCGAAATCAACACGCGGCACTGGACGAGCCACGTCGCGGGCCCGTTCGAAGCCGGGTCCGAAATCCACCTGCGCGAAACGTGCCGGATGTTTCGCGAGACATTCAATCCTTATCGGCCGTCGGTACTGGATTGGCCGAAGCTCGAGCCGGATGTGCTCGAGCGGATCGTCTCGCTGCCGATCTGGGACATCGCCGTGCAGACGGAAGGCAAGGCGCGACTGCGCATGGCAGCCTACGCCGCGACCATCGACGAAGCCGAGATGCGCAGTGCGCTCGCGTTGAACGCGTGGGAAGAAAACCGGCACAAGGAGGTCTTGTCGCGGATGGTCGCCGCGTATGGCATTACGCTTGCGAGCGAGGCGCCCTATGTATTCCCGAGAGACGCCGAATGGGCTTATCTCGTCACGGGCTATAGCGAATGCATCGACAGCTTTTTCGCATTCGGCCTGTTCAAGGTCGCGCATCGCTCCGGGCTCTTTCCACCTGAGCTGATCGACACATTCGAGCCCGTGATGCAGGAGGAGTGTCGTCATATTCTTCTGTTCGCGAACTGGGTGGCTTGGCATCGCGCGAGGCTGTCATGGTGGCAGCGCATCCGATTCGAGCTGAAGGTCGTCGCCGTATGGGTGTTTCTCGGCTGGGAGCGCATTGGCCTTGCGCGCACGATCGACGCGGAAGGAAACGAACAGAAGCAGGACAACAACTTCACGGTGAACGGCGCACAGGCCGTATCCGGCGCGGAAATCGACGTGCGTGAATTGATGATGTTGTGCCTCGAAGAGAATGACGAGCGGTTCTCGGGTTACGACGAGCGCCTGCTGCGTCCGGACACGATGCCGAAGCTCGTGCGCTTCGCATTGCGCTTCATGCGCGAGAAGAAAGTGAAATGAATATCGCGCACGTCTTTTCCTTTGCGAAGAACGGCGACGGTTTTTTGCTCGACGGCGAGCCGTTTCAGATCCGCAGCGGGGAAATGCATCCGGCGCGAATCCCCGTCGAATACTGGCGGCATCGCATTCGGATGGCCAAGGCGATGGGGATGAATTCCATCGCTGTGTACGTCATGTGGAATTACTACGAGCCGAGCGAGGGAGCATTCGACTTTCACACCGGCAATCGCGACATCGAGGCGTTCATTCGCCTCTGCCAGATCGAAGGCATGTGGGTGCTGTTCAGGCCCGGTCCATATGTTTGCGCCGAATGGGATCTCGGCGGAATTCCGTCGTATTTGCTGCGTTACCCGGATATCCAGTTGCGCACCGACTCGGCGAGTGATTCGCGCTATATGTCGGCTGTCGCACGTTATATCGATGAACTTGTCCCACGCGTGAAGCCGCTAATGGCAATACACGGCGGCCCGATTCTGATGATCCAGATCGAAAACGAATTTGGATCGTATGCGAGCAATGCCGCTTACCTCGAAGAAATCAGGCAGCTTTGGATTCGCGGCGGAATTGAAGGCCCGTTCTATACGGAAGACGGTCTGGTCCAAGTCGAGCAGAACCGCAGCTATGTCGTCGATGGGGCGATCGCGTTGAGCAATGGCAACGCGGCGCAAATCGAAGCGGCGCGCAAGATGTTTCCCGCAGTGCCCATCATGGCGGGCGAGGTCTATCCGGGTTGGCTCACACATTGGGGTGACACTGCGCTGCAAGGCACGGCTGTCGATCTATCCGCGACGCTCGATGAGCTGATGCGAAAGAACTTCTCGTTCAACCTGTATGTGATTCACGGTGGCACGAGCTTTGGCTTCTATGCCGGTGCAAATGTGGATGCCGATACGGGCGAATATCAGCCGGACATCACGAGCTACGACTATTCGGCGCCGATCAGCGAGCAAGGCGTGGCGACTGCGAAGTACATGAAGTATCGCGAGATCATTTCCAGATATCTGGCGACGCCACTTCCCGATGTACCCGATCCTGTCGCCACGCTCGCTATTGATAGTCGTTCTTTGGTTCCGCAGCGGTTCGCGTCCATCTGGGACAACCTTCCGTCTTCTCTGCCCGCCGGGCAGACCGTCGATCCGCAGCCGTTCGAAATGTATGGCCAGATGTCCGGCTTCGTCGTCTACCGGAAGCGGCTTGAGCATTATCGAGGTGGCGTGCTGGATATCGGCGATGTTCACGACTATGCGTGCGTTTTCATCGGCGGCGAATATGTGGGCGGCGCGTCGCGTGCGCGCATGCCGAGAGATCGCGCGCAATCGCTGAATATCATGCATCGCAGTCCGCTTGCGCTTCCGTCGTCTGGATCAAATGAGGCAGCGGTACTGGACCTACTCGTCGAAGGCATGGGGCGCGTGAATTACGGGCATACGATGATCGACCGCAAAGGACTTGTCGATCCTGTTACGTTGCGCGACGAGTCCGGAGTGACTGAGGTTTTGACGGGGTGGGAAGTTTTCCTTCTTCCGATGAATGCGTCGTTTATCGAAGATCTTTGCCCTGTATGCACCGACCCGGACAGAGCCGGGCTATTCTTTCGCGCGGTGCTGTCGCTGGATACGGTGGGCGATGTGTATCTGGACATGAGCCAATGGACGAAAGGCGTGGTCTGGGTCAACGAACACAATCTCGGGCGATACTGGAATATCGGTCCACAGACGCGGCTCTATTGTCCCGCTCCGTGGCTCAAGCCCGGCGACAACACGATTACCGTCTTCGATCTGCACCAGATGGAAGCTAAGCCGATTGATCTCGTGTCCACGCTGACGTAAGCATTACGGGTGATAACTCAACTCAAGCGTCAGTACCTGTAACGGATCGAGTCGAATCGCCTGAGGATGGCCAACGTCCCATAGAAGTGGAAAATTCGCTGGCGGTTCGATAAACGGAAAGCGTGCACTGAATCCGCCCGTCATGCCGTCCGGCAGTTCGAGATGCTCTCTCAGGTCGAGCGAAAAGCTTTGTACGCGATGACTCGGATTGCGCAGCGTGACGATTGCTTTAGAGGGCGTCCACGCGGCCCAACCGTAAACCTTGAGTTGATCCGGCGCGCCGCCGATCCAATGGGAGTCGCGAAGTACATCGGCATTGGCGCGCGCCCATCTTGAGGCCTCCGCGAGAACGTCCCAATCGCGTTCCTTTAGCAGCGACGGCGTCACATAAAGCTCTTGCAACTGCGTGCCGCTGCCGAAGTACGAACGCACTTCGCTCGCGAACGCATGCGCGGGATCGGCGTTGAGCCGCGTATTTTCCTGCGCGTAAATGATGCCGTGAAGCATCAGCGAATTGAGCGGAAAGAGCGGACTCTTGCAAACGACATTGCGATAGGTCTGGGTGTCACGATAGGTGATCCATTGTTCGCGATCGCTGCCCGTGCCGGTAAAGCCATAATCAGCGCCATCACGCCAGATCGAATCGACATAGCGCAGCCAGAATGGCGATGGCAGCGTCCCCGTGGACAGATTGACGAAGACATCGTGCTTCGTACGACGGATATCGTCGATAAGTTCTATCGCGGCATCCCAATCGCTGTTGAAGCGGCTGCCGGGCACGACGACGTTTGCGTTGCCCGTGCCGTCGAGCTTGAAGTAATTGACGCCGTGTCGCGTCAGCAGGTCCATTGCGGCTTCGTGAAAGCGCTGAAAGTACCTGGGACCGGAGAGCGCGAATCCGTCGCCGACGGTCTCGTATCTGGCTGTACGTCCGCGCGTCACGCGTTCTTGTCGAGGCGGCCCGTAGCCGCCCCACGGCGAAAGCCACACGCCTGGCGCTGCGCCATAGCGCGCGGCGGCATGCTTCAAGGGCACGAAACCGTCGGGGAAAGCGCGATTGAATCGCCAGGCGCCGCTGTAATCATCCCATCCATCGTCGAACAGGTATGAATCGAGTTGTACGCCGCGCTTTTCATGAAGTTCGCGGCCTACCGCGTGAATGCGTTCTATCGCTTGATCCTGCGTATAGGCGGTCAGAAAGCCGATGTCGTACCAGGAGTTGTAGTGAAGAAACGCACGATATGGGTGCGCTCTCTCTTGCTCGACATAGGCGGCGAAATCGCGGCGCAATTGACCTTCGCGAAACACGCCTGCCACGGCTGAATAAGCGAGGGTCTTGCCTTTTTCGAGCGGCAATTCGCGCGTGACCGTGAATCGGGCAATGCCGCCCCGCACTTCGCTTTCGGCCATCGGAAGCTCGAAACCGAGATAGACGTTGCCCTCGACGATGGGCACCGCTTTTAGTTCGCCAATCTTTCGTGCGAAAGGCGCGTGCGTCTGCAATAGCGAAACGGAGACAATGCGCTCGGCCTGCGCGAGTGCGGTAATCGACAGAAGCTGCCGCAAATAAGGCGAGTTCTCGCGCTGCTCGATACCCCATTCGACCCGCAGACGTCGCTGCCTGTCGCACAGTATGGCGATCACGCGTCGGCCGGCGCTGCGCTCCGCTTTTCGCAATGCTTCGGCGTTGGCTATCAGTACTTCTTCGCGCAACGGCTCGATCAGCTGCAATTCGTCGATGCCGAGCGTGTGTCCGTCAGTGCATTCATCAGCCAGTGCCATCGCAAACGGCGCACTGACCGAAAGTGTTTGCGCATGCACGCGATCGACGATGCGAAATCCGCCGAGCGATCGATCTGCAATCATCCATGTCAGCGCGATGGCCGAATTGCCGAACACGCATTCGCTGCCATTCGACTGAAAGACGGGCACGCCCGGACTATCAAGTGCAAAGCGATTCGCAAGCATGAGAACCGTCCGTCACTTCACGGTCTGGATGACCTCGAATCCCTCGAATTCCGGATGACCCAGGTAAAGCGCGCGCGTTTCATTTCCGGCGTTCCGATGCGCGGCGCGAAAGGCTTCGGACTGCGTCCACGCCTCGAAGGCCGCGCGATTCGCCCAGATCGTATGGCTCGAATACAGCACGTGATCGTCGCGTTGCGGGCCTTTCAGAAGATGGAACTCGATGAAACCGGGGACGTCCTTGAGGTGTGTGTCGCGCGTCGTCCACACTTCCTCGAACGTCTTTTCCGAGCCCGGCGCCACCTTGAACCGGTTCATGGCAATGAACATGACTTCGCTCCCGAGTAATGACGATGTTCGGTGAATCGGTTGATTTGCACGAGGAACATCGAAAGTCTACGGACGAAGTATAGGCACAACCCGGCACGCGCGTTATCGTCCGCGTGCCCACTGAGCGAACGCAGCACACCCGACGAGCAGCGAGCCGGTTGCGAAGAACACCGAATGCAGTCCGAGATGCACGGCAATCTGACCGCCGATCACCGGGCCGAGTACTTGTCCGCTGAATTGCGCGGACTGCAGATAGCCGAGCATTTGACCCGTCTTGCTCTCGTCGACGGCGTGCCGCGCGAGCTTCGCGATGGCGGGCAACAGCCCCGCAAGCGACATGCCCATCAGCGCTCGCAATGCTGCGAGTTGCCACCATTGATTGACGAACGCTTGCGGAATCATCAGCAGGCCCGTCGCCACGAGACAACCGACAATCACGTTCCATGCGCCGATGCGATCCGCGAGCGCGCCGAGGCGCGCCGCCGTCAACATGCTGCCGAACGCGGAGCATGCCATCACGACGCCTGCGATGCGGGCCAGTCGATCCAGCTCCACGCCGAGGCTGCCGACATATACGGTGATCACGGGCTCGATCGACATGTTGGCGAGCAGGACCATCATTGCCGTCGCGAGCAGTGCGCCAATCACCGCGTATCGCGTGCGTGACGCATGGGTCGAGGCGGCGACGCTCGCGCCGCGCTTCGCATCGGTGTCGGGCTGGAAGTCTTCTTTGACGACGAAGATCGTGAGCAGCGCGGCCACGGCGATCACCGCAGCGCCCGCGAAGAACGTGCCGCGAATGCCGATCAGTCCGGGCAGCAAGCCGCCGATCAACGGTCCAACCAGATTGCCGGCGAGCGCGCCCGTCGACAGCAGACCCAGCGCCCATCCGGCGCGCTCGCGCGGCGCCTGCGTGCCGACCATCACGGTCGATGCCGATGCATAGCCGCCAACGAGCCCCGCAATCAGCCGCAACCCGACCAGTTCGTAGACGTTGTGCGCGATGCCGATCAGCGACATCACGACGGCCATGCCGACGGCTGCGCGAATCAGCATCGGTTTGCGACCATAGCGGTCGGCGAGCCTGCCCCAGATGGGCGCCGTCACGGCCGTTCCAAGAAACGTCGCGCCGAACGCGACGCCTGACCACTGGATGACATCCGCCTGCGATTCGACGCCGAGCTGCTTTACGTAGAGCGGCAAAAACGGCAGCAGCATGCTGAGACTGACCAGCGTCGTGAACGAACCGAATACGCAGATAAACAGATTGCGTTTCCAGTATCTGTCGTTGCGTTGTGCGTAGCTGAGCGCGAAAGTTTCGGGTGTTTCGCGCATATCAAATGTAGTGGGCTGGCTCATGCCGGGTATCCTTCAATGACGCGTTTGTTGCTGTGTTTGTTGCTGCGTTTGTTGCCGCATTTGGCCGCGCAGTGCGGTCAACAGATCGATGCCCAGCGCGAGTGCGATCGATGTGGCGCCGATCGCGAAGAGCATCCGGTAATTGCTGCCGCTTCGCGTGAAGAGAAACGACAGCCCGTATGCAGCGCTGGCCTGCAAGATCGCGAAGCCTGTGGTTGCTGTGCTCCATGCGCCTTTTTGCATCGACGGATGGTGTGCGAGCAGTTCGTTGACGCGGCCAAGCGCGAGCGGCACGATGCCCGGCACGGCGGCGCCCATCAGTACGCTCGATGCGATCAGCGCAGTGGGCTCTGCGCTGATCAACGGCAACAGCACGGCGACGATCTGGATCGCGAAGCCCACGCGCAGCGCCGGACCAAAGCCCGTGCGGTCCGCGAGGTGGCCGCTCAGCAACGGACCGGCAATCGCGCCAAGACCGAACAGCACCCAATATTGCGCGCCCGTATCGAGGCCTTTTCCGAGTCCGCGCGATACGAAGTCGACCAGAAACAGCATGTGCGGAACGAGACCGACCGCGTTCAGCGCGTACCCGGCATACAGCGCGCGCAGCGTGAAGCGCGATTGCTTCGCGTGCGTTGCGTGTGCGTGATGTGTCTGTGAATGATGAGCGGGTGTGTCCTGCTTCGGCCACCCGTTCCATGCAGAGATCGTCAACAGCAGCGCGATCACGCCGAGTCCGAGCCACGTCTCCTTGACGCCCTCGCGCAGCAGCAGCGGCACGATCGTGCCCGAAGCGGCGATGCCAAGGCCGATGCCCGCGAAGATCGCGCCGCTCACGAGCCCTCGGCGCGCAGGCGGCACATGCGCGAGGATGGTCGGCGCGGCCAGCACCATCAGTGCGCCGCCCGAGAGCCCCGATGCGAAGCGCCACACGAAGAACCACAGGAACGACAGCGGGAATGCGCAGGCGACGAATGCAACCGTTGCGAGCAGCATCATCGCGCGCAGCACGTAAGTGGTGCTCGCGCGCTTCGCGAGGTAGCCGCCGAGCAACGCGCCCGCCAGATAGCCGCCCAGATTCGCTGCACCGAGATATGCGGCCGTCGATGCGGCGAACCAGTGTGCGTCGATGATCGCGGGCAAAAGCGGTGTGTAGGCAAAGCGCGCAAGGCCGATGCCGACGAGACTCGCGCTCGCTCCCGACACAGTGCCGCGCCATACGCTGAATGCGGGCCGTGTCGATGCGTTCAGAACTGCGGGCTGCATTGTTTTCTCCGTGCTTCCTGGTACTTCCCAGTGCGAATACGAAATGGCGTGTGGCTGATGCAATGAAAAGAATCGACTCACGCTCCGACGTTGCTGCCGCCATCCACGTGCAGGATCTCGCCCGTCACGAAGGCCGCCGATTCCAGATACAGCACTGCTTCGGCGATATCGGCCGCTTCGCCGAGATGCCCTAGCGGAAGCGATCGCGCGAGCGCGTGATGCTTGTCGCGCGGATGCATCGGCGTCTTGATGATGCCGGGCGCGACGGCGTTCACGCGAATGCCACGCGACGCGTATTCGATCGACAGCGAGCGCGTCACGGCATTCAGGCCGCCCTTCGTCAGCGCGGCCATTGCAGCGGGCCGCGCGGCGAGCGGGCGATCGACGAGGCTCGCCGTGATGTTGACGACGTGACCGCTGCGCTTCCTGCTCATCTCGACGAGCGCGCGCTGCGTGATGTGAAAGAAGCCGTGTACGTTGATCGACATGACGGCTTCATAGTCTTCGGGTGTGTACGCTTCGAAAGGCTTCGCAACGAAGATGCCCGCGTTGTTGATCAGCGTATCGATACGGCCAAAGCGTTCGAGCGCGACGGCGATCACTTTTTGCGCGGTCTCAGGGTCCGCGATATTGCCTTGCACGATGGCGATATCCGGATCGTCGCTTGCGCGAATCGTGCGCGACGTCGCAACGACGCGATAGTTGCGGTCGCGAAACGCGTCCACCAGTGCCGCGCCGATGCCTTGCGACGCGCCCGTGACGATCACCACTTTCTGTTCGGCACCCATGACCTGCTCCTTGAACGGATCGGGCCGCGCATGGCCCGTTTCATGGAGCAAGTCTAGATTCAACCGGTCATAGAGAGAATCAACGCAGTGCGGCAGACATTCTTCCGCCAAGCGGTTCAATGGATGGGTCAGCGCGCGTCGGTGATGCGCTGCAGCTGCTTGAACTGCCGGCGCAGACGCGGCGCGGCGAAGTCGACGAACGCGCGCACCTTCGGCACCGACAGCCGGCCATGCGGCGTGAGGAGATGAACGGGCAACGGCGCGTGTTCGCTGTCGCGCAGGACGATTGCGAGCTTGCCGTCCTTCACCTGCTGCGCGACGTGATAGGAAAACACGCGCGTGACGCCGCGCCCTTCGACGGCAGAGGACACGGCTGCATCGATGCTGTTGACGATCAGGCGTGGCGAGAAGCGCACGACCTGCGCAACGCTCGAGCCTTCTGCTGGCGGGAAGCTCCACGAGTCGAGACCGAAGTGCGTCATCGAGATGATCGGGTGTTGCTCGAGGTCGCCGGGTTCACGAATCTTCGGGTGTGTCGCGAGATAGCGCGGCGACGCCGTCACGACGCGCCGCACTTCGCCGACAGGGATCGCGATCAGCGTCGAATCGGGCAGATGCGCGATGCGCAGCGCGACGTCGATGCCCTCGTCGATCAGGCTGACGGGACGGTCGAGCATATGCAGCCGGACGGAGACGGCAGGGTATTGATCGATGAAGGCGTCGAGGATGGGCCGCAGCAGGTCCTGGCCAGCAGCAACAGGTGCCGTGACCGTGAGCAGGCCGCGTGGCGCGGCGCGCTCGCTTGCCACCAGCAGGTCGGCTTCTTCGAGATCGGTCAGGATGCGCCGGCATGCAGCGGCGTAGCGCTCGCCCGCTTCGCTGAGCTTGATGGTGCGCGTCGTGCGATGCAGAAGCGGCGACCCGACATGCTCTTCGAGAAATGCAATGGCGCGGCTCACGGCAGCGGGCGAACGGCCGAGGCGCCGGCTCGCGCCCGCAAGGCTCCCTTCATCCAGCGTCGCGACGAACACTTTCATTGCATCGATCCGGTCCATGGTGCATCGCTCACGAAGCGTCGGCGGGGCGACGTTGCCCGGAAGTGTACAGCGGCGTGTGTTCTCGCAATGCTAGAGAGCGGTCGTGATCCAGTCTGCTGACCGCTCTTGTACAAAAGGGTTAGCGCTATCGAAAGTCCAGTGTCGACGCTTCTTACGCAGCTTCACCACGCTCATCCGCGCCGATCACGACGCTGTTCGCGCTCTCGTATCGGTAGCGCGGCACATCGAGGTTTTGTGGCGCGGGCTTGTCCTTGAACACGCGACCCGCGAGGTCATAAGTCGAGCCGTGACACGGACAGAGAAATCCGCCGGGCCAGTCGTCGGGCAGATTGGGCTGCGGGCCCGGCTGAAAGCGCGGACTCGGCGTGCATCCCAGATGTGTGCAGACGCCCACCACGACGAGCAGGTTCTTGCGTTCCGCGCGTGAACGGTACGCGTTGTGGCAATACGCAGGCAATGGCATCGAGAACGGCCGCTCGCTATCAGGATCGGCGACGAAGCGATCGGCGGCGCGTACAGCGGCCATCATCGACTCGGTGCGATTGACGATGAAGACGGGCTTGCCGCGCCACGCGACCGTCAGCATGTCGCCGGGCCGAAGGCGGCTGATATCGACCGTCACGGGCGCGCCCGCGGCCAGCGCGGACGCGGGCGGCCGGAACGAATCGACGAAGGGCGTCACGACTGCGACGCCTGCAATGCCGCCGGCTACGGTTGTCGCGATCATCCATCGGCGTCGTGCCTCGTCGGGTGGCGCGTCGACGACTGCGCTCACGTCGTACTCCCATCCGCTTGCGCGGCTTGTGTCGTTTGCGTCGTTTGTGCCGGCCACAGGAACAGCGTGCGAACATGCGTCGACGGTTTGACATCGACCACGCGCTGCTGCGTCTTGCCTTCATAGCTGACGGTGATCCGATAGCGTCCGTCCGGTAGCGACGCGAGCATGAACGGGCCATGCGCAGTGGCGTTCAGCAGAGTCGCACCGTGCATGTCGGTGATATGAACGGGGATATCCGCGAGATATTCGTTGCCCTGATGCGTCTTGCCCGCGAATTCGAGCACGAGTGGGTACTTGTGCATTTCGTCCTTGAACGCAGCCGATTGATCGCTGCCTACGCCGCCCGACAGATACGCGACGTTGCCCTGATGCTGAAGCGGCGGCAGGTTCGGCGTCGCGGCGAACGCGACATTCGCGGTCTGCGCAAGCACGAGCGTAATGGCAAGAAGACCTGTTCTGGCGAGTGAGTTCATGACGATCTCCATCGTGAAGATAAGTGCGTCGATGACGCGGCATTGCTTTTCGACGCGCGCGATTTGAGCGAGGGGTTAAGCGAATTACCGTAAGTGGTCGCGGCGTCGCGGCGATTTCAATCTAGGCGGGGCGGATTAAACGAGACTTAAACCCTGTGGAGATGCGTTTAGTCATCAACCGGGAGTTTTGCGCTGACAGAAAGCTTTCTTATCGGCTTGTTAGAATGGCGCGTCAGAAATAGCATTCGTTTTCCCGAATCATGGACAATCGCAATTGCCCGGCATGCTCGCGTCGTTGCGCTATTCAGGCAGCAGCGGCTGAACCTGCAAAAGCCGGCCTCGCGAATACGGCGCGCTGATATGGAAGGATCGCATCTACTGCTGGGCATTCTCGCGTGGGCGTTTTTCATCGGCGCACTCTCGCTGATGTGGATCACCGTCAACGCGGGTTCGTTCTATTCCCGATACGCGCGCTGGTGCCGCGCGTGCAACATCACGCCGCCTGCCCAGAGTGTCGCGTTCTGGCTGAACTTCGCGGCGAGCGCGATCGCGCTCATCGCGGCGTTGTTCTTCGCGGCGATGTATCTTGCGGCCAGCTAGCTTCATCCGTGCCGTGCCATCTGAACGAGCAGTGATCCGTCATTGAACGCCTGATGCAAACACCGTCACGACTCAGTACGCTTCGGCAGATACCCAGCAGCGTCTGGGTGCTCGGCTGTGTCAGCCTGTTGATGGACGTGTCGTCCGAAATCATCCATAGCCTGCTGCCGATGTTCATGATGGCGAGTCTCGGCGCGAGCGCGGCGACGATCGGCATCATCGAGGGTGTTGCCGAGGCGACGGCGCCTGTCGTCAAGGTGTTTTCCGGCGTGCTCAGCGACTATCTCGGCAACCGCAAATGGCTTGCCGTCGCGGGCTACGGACTCGGCGCGCTGAGCAAGCCGCTGTTCGCGATTGCACCGACGCTCGGTTTCGTCGTGACCGCCCGCGTGATGGACCGGATCGGCAAGGGCATACGCGGCGCGCCGCGCGATGCGCTCGTCGCCGACGTCACGCCGCCGCATCTGCGCGGCGCCGCGTTCGGGCTGCGGCAGTCGCTCGATACGGTAGGCGCTTTTCTCGGGCCGCTGTTCGCCGTCGTCATCATGCTGATGTGGGCGGACGATTTCAGGCTCGCGTTCTGGCTCGCCGTGATTCCCGGCGCGATGGCCGTCGTGCTGCTGACGCTCGGCATCGACGAGCCCTTGCGGCATGCGGACGCGAAGCGCGTCAATCCGATTCGCCGCGACAACATCCGTCAACTTGGAAGGGCTTACTGGTGGGTCGTCGCCGTTGGCGCCGTGTTCGCGCTCGCGCGTTTCAGCGAGGCGTTTCTCGTGTTGCGCGCGATGAACAGCGGCGTGCCCATCGCACTCGTACCGCTCGTGATGGTCGCGATGAATGTCGTCTATGCGTTGTCCGCGTATCCGCTCGGCAAGCTCGCCGATTCGACGAGCCATATCCGTTTGCTGATCGTCGGGCTCGCGATTCTTTGCGCTGCGGATGTCGTGCTCGCGCACGCCGTTCACTGGGGCATTCTGCTCGTGGGCGTCGCGCTGTGGGGCCTGCACATGGGCATGACGCAAGGGCTGCTCGCGACGATGGTGTCGCATAGCGCACCCGCGCATTTGCGCGGCACGGCATTCGGCATCTTCAATCTGTCGAGCGGAATCGTGACGCTGATATCGAGTGTGATCGCGGGCGCGTTGTGGGACCGGATCGGCGCGGCTGCAACGTTCTACGCGGGCGCGGCATTCTGTGTGATGACGATCGTGCTGCTCGTGGTCAGTCCCGCGCGACGCATCGCGCAACTGCGATAGGCGGGCGGGCTGACGTCGCCCAATCGCCGATGAAGCGATCGTACGCAACGCTCCGGCGTAATCAGCGCGCGGCCGCGCGACGCGATTCGATGCTGCAAACCCACCGCGCTCTGACTTGCAGATCGGCATCATAGTGAGATGAACGATAATATGGCATTCCAGTCGGCGCGTATCGACGCATCGAGCGCGACGGCGGGACCGTCGTCCTTTTTTCTCTTTGCCGCCTATGTCAGACCTCAGAATCGACCGCAATGCCAAGACGCTGCGGGAACTCACGCTAGACAAGCTGCGCGGTGCAATCGTGCAAGGCTATTTCCGGCCGGGCGCACGGCTCGTCGAGCGCACGCTGTGCGACGAACTGGGCGTAAGCCGCACGGTCGTGCGTGAAGTGCTCCGGCATCTTGAAACGGAGGGACTGGTCGAAATCGTCGCGCAAAAAGGGCCGATCGTCGCGCGGCTCGATCCCGAGCAGGTCGGCGAGATCTACGAACTGCGTGGTCTGCTGGAGGCAAACGCCGCGCGCGCGTGCGCCGAACAATCGACGCCTGAACTCGTCAGGCAATTGCGCGAAATCCGCAAAACCATCGAGGATGCGTTCGTACAGCGCGACATGCCGCGCGTGCTCGAATACACCGAGCGCTTCTACGAGGCGCTGTTCGAGGGCGCGCAAAAACGCGTGTCACTGGCTGTCGTCAAGACGCTGAACGCGCGCATCAACCGGCTGCGCGCGTTGACCATCGCGACGCCGGGCCGCGGCGACGAGTCGAACCGCGAGATGAACAAGCTGCTCGACGCGATCGAGCGGCGCGACGGCGACGCGGCGTCGGCGGCTTCCTTTGCGCACATCAGACGCACGGCAGAGCTGGCTTTGAGCGCGCTCGCGCAGCAGCAGGAAGCGGCCGACAACGGCTGATCTCTTTCCCACGAACGCTTACGGATCAAGGCCGCCGGCGCTCCCGGCGGCCTTTTTTCGTTTGAGCCACCGTTCCTGCGCGTCGACGCCTGCCGATCGCCGCCCCTTGAGAACTGCCGCATTGCACAACGTCAGAGGCGCCGAAAAACGTGCCTGAAATCGCTCCGTCAATATCATGGTATTCCATAATACTTTGCTTCTTGGTGTAGTCCGTAAGATGGAATACCATAATCTCAACGAGCCGCAGATCAACGGCCTCGGGCCCACATCAGGAGAAACCAATATGAAGCTGGAAGTGCGCAAGCTGGTCACTTACATCGAAGAGACCTTTATCGAAGGCGGCAAAGAAGCGGCCCGGCCGTTGAAGCTGTTCGGCGCGGCAGCCGTGCTGCGTAACCCGTGGGCGGGGCGCGGCTTCGTCGAAGACCTGAAGCCGGAGATTCACGCGCTCGCGCCGCAGCTCGGCGAAATGCTGACGGCGGAAATGCTGCGCGTCGCGGGTTCGGGCGATGCGATCGAAGGCTATGGCAAGGCGGCCATCGTCGGCACGTCGGGCGAAATCGAGCATGCGTCCGCGCTGATCCACACGCTGCGTTTCGGCAACCACTATCGCAAGGCCGTCGGCGCGAAGAGCTATCTGAGCTTCACGAATCTGCGCGGCGGACCGAACTGCCCGATCTCGATTCCGCTGATGCACAAGCACGACGAAGGCATGCGCTCGCACTATCTGACCGTGCAGTTTTCGATCGTCGATGCGCCCGCGCCCGATGAACTCGTGATCGCGCTGGGCGCATCGATCGGAGGCCGTCCGCACCACCGTATCGGCGACCGTTATCAGGACCTGAAGGAACTCGAATCCAATGAAGCCTGAACTGGCGCCCGAGCGGGCGGTGTCGCATGGCGAGGCCGCGGGCACGAGCTATAGCGTCTACGCGCCGCGCGCCGACGAAGGTGGCGAGACGGTCGTGCTGATCCACGGCGTAGGCATGAACCAGAGCGTGTGGGCACCGCAGATCGACGCGTTGACGGCGTCGTTCCAGGTCGTCGTGTACGACATGCTCGGTCATGGCGACAGCGCGCTGCCGACGCCCGCGCCGACGCTCGACGAATACGCGGCGCAACTCGAAGCGCTGCTCGACACGATGCGAATCGGGCGCGCGCATATCGTCGGGCATTCGATGGGCGCGCTCGTCGCGCTCGAATTCGCGCTGACGCATCCGCAGCGCACGCTGAGCGTTGCGGCGCTGAACGCGGTCTATGACCGCACGCCCGCGCAGCGCGAAGCCGTGATGACGCGTGCTGAGATGCTCGGTGATGCGCCCGCCGGTGTGAGTCCGCATGCAGGCGTCGACGCGACGCTGTCGCGCTGGTTCGGCGATCCGATTCCCGTGCATCTGACGCAGGCGGCGCAGGCTGTGCGCGAATTGCTGCTGTCCGTCGACCCTGTCGGCTATGCGCGCACTTACCGGCTCTTTGCCAGCTCGGACGATGCGCACGTCGGCCGCCTCGCGAGTCTCGCCGTGCCCGCGCTCTTTCTCACGGGCGAGTGCGATCCGAATTCGAGCCCGTCGATGTCGCTCGCGATGGCGGCCGCGGCGCCGTTCGGCCGCGCCGAGATCATCGCGAACGAGCGTCACATGATGAACGTCACCGATCCGGCGCGCGTGAACGAAAAGCTGCTCGCGTTCTTCGCCGAAGCATCGGCAGTGAATCCGGCGCGAGCTTTCAATCCGCAGCACCGAACGATTTCTGGAGAACGCCATGACTGAGCGGACCACTGAGCGGACCACTGAGCCGACCACTGCGCCGACCACCGGGCAAATCGCGGAACAGAGTTTCGACCTCGCCGATTTTCGCCGCGCGCTCGGCGCGTTCGTGACGGGCGTGACGGTCGTCACGACGATCCAGCCGGACGGTTCGCCGCGCGGCTTCACGGCGAATTCGTTCACGTCGGTGTCGCTCGATCCGCCGTTGATTCTCGTGTGCATTGCGAAGACGGCATCGAGCTACGCGGTCTTCTCGCAGACGCGCCGCTTCGCAGTCAGTGTGCTTGCCGAAGATCAGAAAGCGGTGTCGGGCGTGTTCGCATCCAAGGCCGCCGACAAGTTCTCGCAAGTCGCGTGGCACGCGCGCACGACGGGCGCGCCCGTGATGGACGATGCGGCCGCGAGCTTCGACTGCACGACGCATGAAGTCGTCGATGCCGGCGATCACATCATATTGATCGGACGCGTCGTCGATTTTGTTCATACCACTTCGTCGCCGCTCGGCTATTGCCGGGGCGCGTATGTGAACTTCAGCCTGTCGCAGGATGCGTTGGCGGCAGCCAGTTCGCGCGCGCAAGTGGGCGCGATTCTCGAACATCGCGATGGACTCGTGCTGCTCGATACGCCGAAGGGATTGCAGTTGCCGACAGGCGTCAAGCTCGAACCCGCGAGCGATGCGGCGAGTCTGCGCGGCGTGCTCGCGAAGCTCGGTCTCGACGCGCATCTCGACTTCATTTTTGCCGTATTCGAATCGGGCAGCGGACAGGCGCCGAGTGTACAAATCTATTATCGCGGCCGCGTGATCGACAGCGGCGCTGCGTGGATCGATAGCTCGATTCGCATCGTGCCGTTGTCGCAGATTCCGTGGGATGAATTGCGCGACGAAGCCGTGCGCTCGATGCTCGAACGCTACGTGCGCGAACGCAGCGAAGACGCATTCGGCATCTATGTCGGCGATACGGAAGCCGGCACGGTACAGACGCTCGCACTTGCTCACTAAGAGAGAACAGACATCATGAAGTTTTCATTGTTTCTGCACATGGAGCGATACGACGACACGACGTCGCATCGCGAGCTGTTCGACCAGATGACCGAGCTCGTGCAGATCGCCGAGCGCGGCGGGTTCGAGACGGCATGGATCGGCGAGCATCACGCGATGGAGTTCACGATCGCGCCCAACCCATTCGTCAATCTGTCGTATCTCGCCGCGAAGACGGAGCGCATTCGTCTGGGTACGGGCACGGTCATCGCGCCGTTCTGGCATCCGATTGCGCTCGCAGGCGAAGCGGGCATGGTCGATGTCGCGAGCAATGGGCGGCTCGATCTCGGCATCGCACGCGGCGCTTATAACTTCGAATACGAGCGCCTGCTTCCCGGTCTCGATGCGATGAGCGCCGGTGCGCGGATGCGCGAGCTGGTGCCCGCGCTGCGCAAGCTCTTCGAAGGCGATTACGCGCATCAGGGCGAGTTCTGGTCGTGGCCCAAATCGACGCCCGTGCCGCGTCCCATCCAGCAGCCGCATCCGCCGATGTGGCTCGCCGCGCGCGATCCGAACTCGCATGCGTTCGCGGTCGCGAACGGCTGCAACGTGCAGGTGACGTCGCTGGCTTCCGGCGATGCCGAAGTCGTGAGCCTGATGGAGCGCTTCAACGCCGCGTGCGCCGCGCATCCTGACGTGCCGCGTCCGCAGGTGATGATGCTGATGCACACGTTCGTCGGCGCGAATGCCGCAGAAGTGGATGAAGCCGTCGAGGACCTCGCGCGCTTCTATCGCTACTTCAGCAAATGGTTCAAGAACGAGCGCCCCGTCACACAGGGTTTCATCGAGCCGCTGACGGACGCCGACGTCGAGATGTTCCCGCAATACTCGTCCGAATCGATCCGCAAGAACCTCGTGATCGGCGAGCCGAAGCAGGTGATCGCGCGTCTCAAGGGCTACGAAGAACTCGGCTACGACCAGTACAGCTTCTGGCTCGACAGTCACATGAGCTTCGAGCGCAAGCGAAAGTCACTGGAGCTGTTCATCTCCGACGTGATGCCCGCGTTCGCCGCAAGCTGACACGAAGCCTCAACATTCAACGGAGTGGCTGACATGGTCCAGCGGTTCCAGCAATACATCGACGGTGCATTCGAAGATGCGCGCGAGCACTTCGACAGCGTCGATCCATCGACGGGCGACGTGTGGGCGCACATGCCTGCCGCGAGCGCCGAAGATGTCGACCGTGCGGTGCGCGCCGCGCATCGCGCGCTGAACGATCCGGCGTGGGCGAATCTGACGGCGAGCGCGCGCGGCAAGCTGCTGTACAAGCTCGCCGATCTCGTCGCGCAACATGCGCCGCGTCTCGCGGAACTCGAAACGCAGGACACGGGCAAGATCATTCGCGAGACGCGCGCGCAGATCGGCTATGTCGCCGAGTACTACCGCTATTACGCGGGCGTCGCCGACAAGATCCAGGGCGCGTGGCTGCCCGTCGACAAGCCCGATATGGAAGTGACGCTGCGACGCGAGCCCGTCGGCGTCGTCGCGGGCATCGTGCCGTGGAATTCGCAGCTTTTTCTCTCGGCGGTCAAGGTCGGGCCTGCACTCGCGGCGGGTTGCACGATCGTCCTTAAGGCATCGGAAGACGGCCCCGCGCCGCTGCTCGAATTCGCGCGGCTCGTGCATGAGGCGGGTTTTCCGCAGGGCGTCGTCAACATCGTGACGGGCTTCGGCAACGATTGCGGCCGCACGCTGACCAGTCATCCGCTCGTGTCGAAGATCGCTTTCACGGGCGGCCCCGAAACGGCACGTCATGTCGTGCGCAATTCGGCGGAGAACCTCGCTGCGATGTCGCTGGAACTCGGCGGCAAGTCGCCCGTGCTGGTCTTCGATGACGCCGATCTCGACAGCACATGCAACGCCATCGTCGCGGGCATCTTCGCGGCGACGGGCCAAAGCTGTGTCGCGGGCTCGCGTCTCGTCGTGCAGCGCGGCATACACGATGCGCTTGTCGAACGTCTGGTCGCAAAGGCACAGGCGATCCGCATCGGCGATCCGCAGGACATGGCGACTGAAATGGGACCGCTCGCGACGCGCCGTCAACTCGAACACATCGAGCGCGTGCTGCACGCGAGCGTCGAAGCAGGCGGGCGCATCGTGACGGGCGGCAAGCAGCCTGATGGCGCGAGCAAGGGCAACTACTTCATGCCGACCATCGTCGATTGTCCGAATGCGCAAGTGCCGAGCGTGATGGAAGAACTGTTCGGGCCGGTGCTCAGCGTCGTCACATTCGATACGGAAGCCGACGCGGTCGCGCTCGCGAACGACACGCGCTATGGCCTCGCCTCCGGCGTATTCACGCGCGACCTGACGCGCGCGCATCGTCTGACGCGTGCGTTGCGCGCGGGCATCGTGTGGGTCAACACGTATCGCGCGGTGTCGCCGATCGTGCCGTTCGGTGGCTATGGCTTGAGCGGACTCGGACGCGAAGGCGGCCTCGATGCGGTGCTCGACTACACGCGCACGAAATCGGTCTGGATTCGCACATCGGATGAACCGATCGCCGATCCGTTCGTGATGCGCTGATCCATCAACGCTCGCAACGTTCGCACAGCAACAGGAGCTCGCATGTTCTACGAAATCCGCACGTACCGCATCAAGACGGGCGCCGTGCCCGCCTATCTGAAGCTCGTCGAGGAGGAGGGCATCGAGTTGCAGAAGCGGTATCTGGGTCAACTGGTCGGCTACTTCTTTTCGGAAGTCGGTCCGCTGAATCAGATCGTGCATATCTGGGCCTATCCGAGTCTCGACGAACGCGAGCGCCGCCGCGCCGCGCTCGCCGAAGACCCTGCATGGCAGGCCTTTGCGCCGAAGATTCAGGCGCTGATGGAAGAGATGGAAAACAAGATCATGAAGCCGGCGCGTTTCTCGCCGCTGAACTGAAAACCTGAGAGAGAGCGTCCGGCTCGCCGCCGTACACGTTGCCCGATACAAAACGTATTCCATGGAGACAGACATGAGCAGCAAAAGCACTTCTTTCATTGCGCCGCTGGTCGCGCTGTGCGCGGCGACGCTGGTGTCCGCGCCCGTCCTCGCCGCAGACCCGATCGTCTTCACGAGCTGGGGCGGCACCACGCAATCTTCACAACAGAAGAACTGGGCGCAGCCGTTCACGCAGGCGACGGGCATCAACGTGCTGATGGACGGCCCGACCGACTACGGCAAGCTGAAAGCGATGGTTGATAGCGGCAACGTGAACTGGGATGTCGTCGATGTCGAAGGCGACTTCGCGTACGCCGCGCAGCAGGCAGGACTGATCGAGCCGATCGATTATTCCGTCGTGAAGAAGGACGAGCTCGACCCGCGCTTCGCGACGCAGGCGGCAGTGGGCAGCTTCTACTACTCGTTCGTGCTCGGCTACAACAAGGCCAGGTACGCGGGCGCACAGCCGTCGACGTGGGCCGACCTGTTCGATACGAAGAAATTCCCCGGCAAGCGCACGCTCTACAAATGGTCGGCGCCCGGCGTGCTCGAAATCGCGCTGCTCGCCGACGGCGTGCCGCCGAACAAGCTCTATCCGCTCGATCTCGACCGCGCGTTCAAGAAGCTCGACACAATCAAGAGCCAGATCGTCTGGTGGAGCGGCGGCGCGCAATCGCAGCAACTGCTCGCATCGGGCGAAGCGCCCATCGGCATGTTCTGGAACGGCCGCCTGCATGCGCTCGAACAGACGGGCGTGCCTGTCGGCATTTCGTGGAACCAGAACCTGACGGCCGCCGACATGCTCGTGATCCCGAAGGGCGCGAAGCACAAGGCCGAGGCAATGAAGTACCTCGCCGCCGCGACCAGCCCGCAGGCCCAGGCGAAGTTCGCAACCGATACGGGCTACGCGCCGATCAACGTCAAATCGGCTGCGCTGATGTCGCCCGCGATCGCGAAGACGCTGCCCGATCAGTACAAGAACTCGCAGATCAATCTCGACATGAAGTACTGGGCCGAGAACCGCGACGCTATCGCGAAGCGCTGGTACGCGTGGCAGTCGAAATAAGCGCGCTTTGCGTGAACGTCGACACGAGCGTCGATATGAACGTCGACGCGAGCGCACATAGTCATCGGAGTGGATGGGAGACACCATGCCTAATGTTCTGAGTACCGTCGCGCATCCTCCCGCGACGGCCAAGCGCCGGCGGCGCGACTGGCGCAGCATCCGCCTGCTGGTGCCCGCGCTGCTGCTGCTCGTGATCTTCTTTCTGCTACCGGTGCTGTCGCTGCTGTTGCGCAGCGTGATCGAGCCGACGCCGGGTCTGCACAACTACGAGCAACTGCTCGGCTCGACGACCTATCTGCGCGTATTCGGCAACACCTTTCTGGTCGCGACGGTCGTGACGGTCGTGACGCTCGCGATCGGCTTTCCGACTGCGTGGCTGCTCGCCATCGCGCCGCGCAAGCTGAGTTCGTTTTTATTCGCGATCCTGCTGCTGTCGATGTGGACCAATCTGCTTGCGCGCACCTTCGCATGGATGGTGCTGCTGCAACAGACGGGGCCGATCAACCGGATGCTGATGGCGCTCGGCATCATCAGCGAGCCGCTGACGCTCGTGAACAACCTCGTCGGCGTGACGGTCGGCATGACGTACATCATGCTGCCGTTTCTCGTGATGCCGCTGCACGCGACGTTGCGCAGCATCGACGCGTCGACGTTGCGCGCCGCCGCGATCTGCGGCGCGAGCCGCTGGCAGGCGTTCTGGCGCGTGCTGGTGCCGCTCGCTATGCCGGGCGTCGCGTCGGGCGCGCTGATGGTGTTCGTGATGGCGCTCGGTTACTTCGTCACGCCTGCGCTGCTCGGCGGCCCGTCGTACATGATGCTTGCTGAACTCGTTGCGCAGCTCGTGCAGGAACTGCTGAACTGGGGCCTTGCTGGCGCTGCCGCATTCGTGCTGCTCGCCGTGACGCTCGCGCTCTACGCGTTGCAACTGCGCTTCACGGGCAGTGCGCGCGCAAGTATTGGAGGCCGGTGATGAAACAACCCCCACGCTCACTACGTTCGCTGCCCCCCGAGGGGGCGTCAGCCGTCCACGTCCGGCTCTGCAGAGCCGGACGGCTTCACAGGCGCGGAGCGGTGCTCCGCGAATTCCCTGCTACGCCCCTTGGGGCGGCCCGGCGGGAGGCTGAACAACCCCCACGCTCACTACGTTCGCTGCCCCCCGAGGGGGCGTCAGCCGTCCACGTCCGGCTCTGCAGAGCCGGACGGCTTCACAGGCGCGGAGCGGTGCTCCGCGAATTCCCTGCTACGCCCCTTGGGGCGGCCCGGCGGGAGGACTGACATGTTGCTCGATTTCGACCGTCTAGGCTCGTTGCGCTGGGTGCTGCTCGCCGTTGGCGCTGCCGTCGCGCTCTTTCTTCTGCTGCCGATACTGTTCATCGTCGCGCTGTCGTTCGGCGATTCGCAGTGGCTCATCTTTCCGGCGCCGGGCTGGACGCTGGAGTGGTATCGCCAGTTGTTCACCGACGCAGGCTGGCTCGACTCGCTGCTGACGAGCGCGAAGCTCGCGGTGATCGTCACGGTGCTGTCGGTGCTGATCGGCTTTCTCGCGTCGCTTGCGCTCGTGCGCGGCAAGTTTCGCGGACGCAACGCAGTGCAGGCGTTCTTTCTCACGCCGATGGTGCTGCCCGTCGTCGTGCTCGCCGTTGCCCTGTATGCGTTCTTCCTGCGCATCGGGCTGAACGGCACGATGACGGGCTTCGTGATCGGCCATCTGATCATCGCGTTGCCGTTCTCGATCATTTCGATCAGCAACTCGCTCGCGAGCTTCGACACGGCGCTCGAAGACGCCGCGATGATTTGCGGTGCGTCGCCGCTCGAAGTGAAGCTGCGCGTGACGCTGCCCGCGATCCGGCTCGGGCTCTTCGCTGCCGCGATCTTCGCGTTTCTTGCGTCATGGGACGAAGTGGTGGTGTCGATCTTCATGGCGAGCCCGACGTTGCAGACGCTGCCCGTGCGTATCTGGGCGACGCTGAGACAAGACTTGACGCCCGTCGTCGCGGCGGCATCTTCGTTGCTCGTCGGACTGACGACTGTATTGATGCTGGCGGGCGCCGTGCTGCGCCGCGCGCGCTAATCGACGTAACCAGCGAGGTGAACCAGACATGACTGCATTCCTGCAAATCCAGCGCCTGCGCAAAACATACGACGATGTCGTCGCCATCGATCAGGTGTCGCTCGACGTGCGCAAGGGCGAGTTCATGACCTTTCTCGGGCCGTCGGGCTCGGGCAAGAGCACGACGCTCTATATCGTCGCGGGCTTCCAGGAGCCGAGCGAAGGGCGCGTGCTGCTCGACGGCAAGCCGCTGCTTTCCGTCGCGCCGAACAAGCGCAATATCGGCATGGTGTTTCAGCGCTATACGCTCTTTCCGCATCTGACCGTGGGCGAGAACGTCGCGTTTCCGTTGCGCGTGCGCCGCCGTCCCGATGCTGAGGTGAAGGCGAAAGTCGACAAGATGCTCGCGCTCGTGCATCTGTCCGAATGCCGCGACCGGATGCCCGCGCAACTGTCGGGCGGACAACAGCAGCGCGTCGCGATTGCGCGCGCGCTCGCCTACGATCCGCCCGTGCTGTTGATGGACGAGCCGCTTTCCGCGCTCGACAAGAAGTTGCGCGAGGAAATCCAGCTTGAACTGCGCCGCATTCATCAGGAGACGGGCGTCACGATTCTCTATGTGACGCACGATCAGGAAGAAGCGCTGCGCCTGTCGGACCGCATTGCCGTGTTCAACAAGGGGCGCATCGAACAGGTTGGCACGGGCGAAGAACTGTACGCGAATCCTGCGTCGCGCTTTGTCGCGAGCTTTATCGGCAATTCGAATTTCCTGCCGGTCCGCTTGAAGTCGAACACCGATGGCGTGATGAACGGCGTGTTTCCGAACGGCCATGAAGTAGCGTCGGGTGCGTTCAATCCCGCGCTGACGCCGGGCGACGACGGCACGCTGATGATTCGCCCCGAGCAGATGCGCATCCGCTCGCTGCACGACATGCGCAGCGCAGCGAATGCGGCGAGTCTGCCCGTCACCGTGCGCGACATCACGTATCTCGGCGACGCGATGCATTACGCCGTTGCGACGCCGTGGCAGCAGGAGATTTCGATTCGCATGCCGGCGGGGCATCGCCATGACAGCGGTCTCGCGATCGGCACACAGGCGCTCGTCGACTGGGATGCGCGTGATGTGCGTCTGTTTTCTCAGGCTTGACGGTTGCGATGAGTGATGCGCTGCCTTCGCTGAGAGTCGAACGCCGCACGACGACGTTGCGCGAACTCGCGCTGGAGAAAATGCGCACCGCGATTCTCGACGCGCATTTTCATCCGGGCGAGCGGCTCGTCGAGCGTGCGCTATGCGAGGAACTCGGCGTGAGCCGGACGGTAGTACGCGAAGTATTGCGGCACCTGGAGACGGAAGGACTGGTGGATTCGATACCGAACCAGGGGCCCATCGTCGCGATACTCGATCTCGATACGGCAGCGGAGATCTACGAAATACGCGCGTTGCTGGAGGGCGAGGCCGCGATGGCCTGCGCACGGCACGCCGAGGAAAGCACGTTCGAGGAACTCGCGGCCTGCATCGACAGGATCCAGCACGCGTTCGATACGCAGGATCATCAAGCCGTGCGCGCATTCACGACGGCGTTCTACGAGCGCATGTTCACTGGGGGGAAGAAGGCGGTAGCGTGGGATATCGTGCAGTCGCTGACTGCGCGTATCAACAGGCTAAGAGCATTGACGATCGCATCCGACGACCGCGGGCGCCAGGCGGTCCAGGAAATGCGCCGGATGCTGGCCGCCATTCGCGCGCGCAAGCCAATGGAGGCACGCGAGGCCGCGATTGCGCACGTCGAAAGAGTGGCCGAGATCGCGCGTCATTTGCTGTGCGAAGGGCAGGAAAAAGCGTCATGGAGGCGCGCGGGATAAATCACGGCGAGAGGGCGTCGAGGCTCGATGCCGGGCATCATGCGACTGCCTCTTCGCGAAGACGGAACTGCGCCACCGCATCGTTGAGCCGCGTGCTCTGTTCTTCGAGCGAGAGTGCCACGGCCGCCGCTTCTTCGACGAGCGCGGCATTGCGCTGCATCGTCTGCTCCATTTGCGTGACCGTGGTGTTCACCTGCTCGATGCCCGAAGACTGCTCATCGGACGCGATGCTGATTTCGCTCATGATCGTATTGACGCGCTCGACGGCGCCGACGAGTTCGCTCATCGTCGAGCCCGCCAGCGCGACGTGGCCGCTGCCGTCGTCGACGCGCCGCGCCGAATCGCCGATCAGCTCCTTGATTTCCTTCGCTGCCGACGCGCAGCGCTGCGCGAGTCCGCGAACCTCCGTCGCGACGACCGCGAAGCCGCGTCCCTGCTCGCCCGCGCGCGCGGCTTCGACGGCCGCGTTCAACGCGAGAATGTTCGTCTGGAACGCAATGCTCTCGATGACCCCGACGATGCCCGAGATTCGTGCAGAGCTCTCGGAGATCGCGGACATCGTCTCGACGACGCGTTGCATCGCTTCTCCGCCGCGCGACGCGATGTCGGCGGCGCCCTCGACGTAGCTGCGTGCATCGCGAGCGTTGTCCGCGTTCTGGCGCACGGCCGCCGTCAACTGCTCCACGCTCGCCGCGGCCTGCTGCAGCGACACGGCCTGTTGCTCGGTGCGCGAAGACAGATCGACGTTGCCGCTCGCAATCGCGCGGACGTCGCCGACGATCGTCTCCGTGCTCGCGCGCACCTGCTTCACGGTATCGATGAGGCCGGCCTGCATCTGCTTGAGCGCATTTAGCAAATAGGCCATTTCGTTTTCGCGGGAAATGACGACGGTGCCCGTCAGGTCGCCTTTCGCGATCTTCTCGAAGTGGTCGACGGCCAGATCGATCGGCTCGACGATCGCCTTCGCAAGCGCGCGCTGCGCGAAGAAGCCGACGACGAGCGCGAACGCGGCCACCGCGCCCATCGCCCAGACGACCTGGTGGAAGCGCGTGGCGGCCGCGTCGTAGCGGGCCTTTTCACGCGCGACCTGGAATGCTTCGAGCGCGCCGATCGCGTCCTGATACGCGACGAACAAAGCGGGCGGCGCGTCACGCTGCGTGCTGAGGAAATTGAACGCGTCGTCGTGGTCGAGTTGTGACAGCGCCTTCAGAAATACCTGGTCGAGCAGCGCCTGGCGGTTGCGCTGGAGCGTGTCGAAAAGGGATTGCTCGTCGGCGGCGCGCTGGTGCAGGCGCGAGTAGGCCGCCAGTTCGTCGTTGCTCTGCGCAAGGAGCGTGTGGACTTGCGCGATCTCATCCCTGGCAGGCTGGCCGGCACTGATGATCTGCGCGACGTCGCTCAGACGTTCGCGCAGGACGAGCATGCGCTCGGAGCTTGTCTTCAGGTGCAGCAGCGAAGCGGTGTCGTCGCGATACATCGCCTCGAGCGAAGCATTGCCCACATAGAGGCCAGCGATGCACGCACCGACCACCAGCACGAGCAACACGGTATAGCCGGCGATTGTTGCGACGAGTCCGCCGCGGATAGTCAGTTGTTTTCGCACGAAGGGTCCCTTGGCCGGCGGCCGGGCGCGGCCAGCGGCCGATGTGGTTTCCGGATCACGATAGACGGGCGCTGTCTTGCAACGCGTGGCGATCCTGGGTTGCGAACGAGTTAACGACCGGGTGAATGGAAAGGTTTTGCGTGCAGGCGACGCGGATATGGCGGATTGCGACACGCGTCGTATGGGACAAAGCCAAAGCACTCAACTATCCTTACGCTTTCGACAGCGTCGGTGAAAATGCCATGACGAGAGACGACAAGTTGCGACAGGTCGCGGCCGAATTCGGATTCGATCCGGACGAGGAAATCAAGAAAGGCGGAAAGTACACGCCTCTTTTGATCGACGGGAACGCGGCCTATGTTGCCGGCCAGATTCCGCGCGTGGGAGACGTGGTGCGCTTCGTCGGCGTGGTGGGCGAATCCCTCTCGCTGGAAGAGGGGCGTCGCGCAGCAGGGACTTCGACGCTCCGCGCGCTGTCGCTGATCAAGAAGCATTGCGGAACGCTCGACGCGATATTGGCGGTGCCGCGCATCACCGTCTTCGTGCGAAGCGCGCCGGACTTCACGATGCAAAGCGAAGTCGCAGATGGCGCATCCGACGTGCTGTACGACGTGCTTGGCGATGCCGGCATACACACACGCTCGTCTGTCGGCGTGTTGCAATTGCCGAAAGGCGCGTCAGTGGAAGTGGATTTTATTTTCAGCGTGCGGCCTGCGTAGCCAGTTCGACAGAGCTGTTCGCACGACGTGGACTGCGCCAAAGCAGCCCTCCGGGGCTGCTTCGTTCTCTCGCGTCCTC
The DNA here is from genome assembly GCF_900108945.1 of Paraburkholderia diazotrophica. Lineage (GTDB taxonomy): Bacteria > Pseudomonadota > Gammaproteobacteria > Burkholderiales > Burkholderiaceae > Paraburkholderia > Paraburkholderia diazotrophica. The sequence goes on from NZ_FNYE01000009.1 coordinate 71,262, forward strand.
GCACGCAGACATATACCTGTCATGCGCATGCGGTCGATTGCTCGGGCATCAGGTACTCGCGCAGCAAGCGCTCCTTCTTGTTCGCGGCTGCGCGGACATTGCGCTCCTTGACGTGACCGAAACCGCGTATGTCGTCGGGCAAGTTGGCCAGTTGCAGCGCCACAGGAAGACGTTTCGCGTCGAGTGTTGCGCGGAACTCATCGACGAGCGCGATGTATTCGGCGATCAGTTGACGCTCGCCGCGCCGCTCAGCCGTTCGTCCGAACACATCGAGCGCCGTGCCGCGAAGTCCCTTCATCCGTGCGAGCACGCGAAAGACGGGCAGTATCCACGGGCCGAAGCGCTTCTTCCGCAAGTGCCCGTGCTCATCGCGCTTCGCGAACATAGGCGGCGCGAGATAGAAGCTCAGCTTGTAGTCACGTCCCGGTTCACCGTCGAACTGTTGACGCAGTTTCGCCATATAAGCGGGATCCGCGTAAAGACGAGCGACTTCGTATTCATCCTTGTACGCCATGAGCTTCGCGAGATTCACGGCAACCGCTCGCGTAAGCGGCAGTTTCGAGTTGCCGGCGATGTCCATTTCCTTTGCACGAATCCCGTCGATCACGCGTCGATAGCTTCGCGCGTACGCTTGGTTCTGGTACGCGGTCAGCAATGCTTCTCGCGACGCAATCAGCGTGTCGAGCGATTCGGGCATCTGCACGACGATACGCTGAGCCGCAACATCCGGCTTGATCATCGCCTGAACGGCGGCATCGCCGTGATGCGCGACATAGCGTCCCCAGTTGAACGCCTGCCGATTCTTCTCGACCGAAACCCCATTGAGTTCGATTGCACGTACAAGGCTCGCCAGTTCCAGCGGCAGCCAGCCCTTCTGCCATGCAAAGCCGAGCAGCAGCGGATTGCTGTAGATCGTGTCGCCGAGCAGCGTGAGCGCAAGCGCGTTGGCGTCGATGAACGCGCAGCCGTCTCCGATGCTCTCGCGGAGTTCCGCTTCCGTTTGTGTTCCAGGGAAGGTCCACTTCGGGTTCTTGATGACGTCCGCGGTCGGCGTCGCGCCGCTGTTGATCGCGGCGAACGTCACACCATGCTGCGTGCGGGACAGCACATCGTTCGACGCCGACACGATCGCGTCGCAACCGATCACGAGCCGCGCTTCGCCTGTTGCAATGCGCGTTGCGTGCAGCGCTTCGGGCGCGGACGCGACTTGCACATGGCTGAGAACCGCGCCGCCTTTTTGCGCGAGCCCCGCCATATCGAGCACGGTGACGCCTTTGCGTTCGATATGCGCCGCCATGCCGATCAATCCGCCAATCGTCACGACGCCCGTGCCGCCGACGCCCGTCACGAGAATGCCATACGGCCTCGCGAGCGCAGGCAGCGATGGCAGCGGGAGCGCATCGAAATCGGGCGTGCCGCTTTCCGTGCCGCCAGCGCGTGCGGCCTGAGGCTTGCGAAGCTGCGCGCCTTCAGCCGTCACGAAGCTCGGACAAAAGCCCTTCACGCAGGAAAAGTCCTTGTTGCACGACGACTGGTTGATTTTCCGCTTGGTGCCGAGCGGCGTATCGAGCGGCTCGACGGACAGGCAGTTGGACTGCACCGAGCAATCGCCGCAGCCTTCGCACACGGCATCGTTGATGAATGCGCGGCGCGCCGGATCGGGATACGTACCGCGTTTGCGGCGGCGCCGCTTTTCGGTCGCGCAGGTCTGGTCGTAGATCAGCACCGTCGTGCCGGGCATGTCGCGCAACGTGCGCTGAACGGAGTCCAGCTGATCGCGATGGTGAACGTCGACACCCGCGGGCAGCGTAATGCCAGAGTGATACTTCTCCGGCTCGTCGGTGACGATGACGATCCGCTTCGCGCCTTCCGCGTGGACCTGATGCGCGATCTGCGGCACCGTGAGCACGCCGTCGACAGGCTGGCCGCCCGTCATCGCGACAGCGTCGTTATAGAGGATCTTGTACGTGACGTTCGCATTCGCCGCGATCGCCGCGCGGATCGCGAGCAGGCCCGAATGAAAGTAGGTGCCGTCGCCGAGATTGACGAATACGTGCTTGTCGCCGGAGAAATGCATTTGCCCGATCCACGCGACACCTTCGCCGCCCATCTGGCTGAAGGTTTCCGTCTTGCGGTCCATCCACATCGACATGTAGTGGCAACCGATGCCCGCGAGCGCGCGCGAGCCTTCGGGTACGTTCGTCGACGTGTTGTGCGGGCAGCCGGAGCAGAACCACGGCTTTCGCTCGACGGCGACGCGCGGCTTCGCGGCTTCGCGTTCTTTCGCTTCGATGATCGCGACGCGTGCGAGCATGCGCGCGCGCACGTCATCCGGCAGATTCGCGCGGGCAAGGCGGCGCGCAATGGCCTTCGCGATCAGCGCGGGCGACAGCTCGTAATGCGCGGGCAACAGCCAGTCGCCGCGCGGCACGGACCATTCGCCGCCTTCGTTGTCGCGCTCGTCGAACTTCCCGTAGATCTTCGGGCGAACATCCTCGCGCCAGTTGTACAGCTCTTCCTTCAACGCATATTCGAGAATCTGGCGCTTTTCTTCGACGACGAGTATCTCTTCGAGCCCCGTGGCGAACGCGCGCGCGTCCTGCGCGTCGAGCGGCCATACGCAACCCACTTTCAACAGACGCAAGCCGATCTGCGCACACGTGTCGTCGTCGAGGCCGAGGTCGCTCAGCGCCTGGCGCACGTCGAGATAGGCCTTGCCCGCCGTGATGATGCCGAAGCGCGGCTTCGGCGAATCGATGACGACACGGTTCAGCTTGTTCGCGCGCACGTAGGCGAGCGCGGCATACCATTTCTCGTCCAGCAGCCGGGCTTCCTGCGCGAGCGGCGCATCCGGCCATCGGATGTTGAGACCGCCGGCAGGCATCGTGTAGTCGGTCGGCGTGACGATCTCGACGCGATCCGGATCGAGATCGATCGACGCGGTGGATTCGATCACATCCGTCACGCACTTCATCGCGACCCATAGACCCGAGTAGCGGCTCATCGCCCAGCCGTGCAAGCCGTAGTCCAGATATTCCTGCACGTTCGCCGGATAGAGCACGGGGATGCCCGCCGCGATAAATGCATGCTCGGATTGATGTGCAACGGAAGACGATTTTGCGGCGTGGTCGTCGCCGGCCAGCACGAGCACGCCGCCACGCGCGTCGCTGCCTGCGGAGTTCGCGTGCTTGAACACATCGCCCGTGCGGTCGACGCCCGGACCCTTGCCGTACCACATGCCGAACACGCCGTCGCGCGTCGCGCCCGGCCACAGGTTGATCTGCTGCGTGCCCCACACGGACGTCGCGGCCAGATCCTCGTTGACGCCGGGCTGAAACACGATGTCGTTTGCCTGCAGATGCTTTTTCGCTTTCCACAGCGACTGATCGAGCGCGCCGAGCGGCGAGCCGCGATAGCCTGAAATGAAGCCGGCCGTGTTCAGCCCCGCTTTCAGATCGCGAGCCTTCTGCAGCATCGGCAGACGCACGAGCGCCTGCGTGCCGCTGATGTACACGCGGCCTTTTTCAAGCGTGTACTTGTCGTCGAGCGTCACAGGCGTGGCAGGCGTTTCGGTCGCCAGTTGGGATTGGTCGAATTGATCAGACGTAGCGGCTAGATCGGGCGCATTCATGGGGGCTGTCTCCGGCGGAATCGTGATTTTTCGCCGAGTATAGAAAGCCGGATTGCTATCGTAAAATCACAAATAAGCAACTCTGGTATCCGAAAATCAGATGGCATTCGATCTCACACTTCGGCAATTGCGCTACTTCGTGGCGGCGGCGCAAACAGGCCAGTTCTCGATGGCGGCCGCCAACGAGCACGTGTCGCAATCGGCGATCACCAATGCCGTTCTCGCGCTGGAAAGCGGTGTCGGCACGCGTCTGTTCGAGCGGCTGCCTCAGGGCGTCGCGCTCACGCCGGATGGCCAGGATTTCTACAACCACGCGCGGCGCGTGCTGGACGCGGCGCGCGATGCCATCCACAAGCCGCCGTTCCGTTCACACGACATGCGCGGCATCGTGCGGATCGCCGCGTCGTATACGGTGCTGGGCTACTTTCTGCCGGAACTGCTCGCACGTTTTCGCGCGACCTATCCGTTGATCGACTTCGATTTGCGTGACATGGAGCGAGCGGATATCGAAAGTGCGGTTCTCGCCGGCGACATCGAGATCGGCGTGGTGCTGCTTTCGAATGTCGAGAACCTCAACCGCTTCGGCAGACAGGTGCTGATCCGCTCGCGTCGGCAGCTATGGGTTGCGCCGACACACCCGCTCGCGCAACTCGACGCACCGTCGCTGAAGGACATTGCCGCGCATCCGTACATCCTGATCACAGTCGACGAAGGCGAGCAATCGACGCTTCGTTACTGGAAGAAAAAACGCATCGAGCCGAATATCGCGTTTCGCACGAGTTCAATGGAAGCGCTGCGCGGGCTGGTTGCACACGGCTTCGGCGTGACCGTCCTCTCGGATATGGTGTTCCGCCCGTGGTCGCTGGAGGGTAAGCGTATCGAAGCGCGTCCGATTCTGGATGCCGTTCCGCAAATGGATGCGGGCATGATCTGGCTGAAGGGCGCGCGGCTGAGTGGACCAGCGACTGCGCTACAGCAGTTTCTGATCCACGCATGCGGCGGTTGAACGGCGACGCGACGCGCCGCTCAGTGCGAAATGCTTTCGAGCGACTTGCCGAGCGTTCGCGGACCCATCAGGCCGATCGCGACGATGACGAGCGTCATCGCACCTGCGATGAAAACGAACACGCCCGTCACGCCGAATTCCTTCAGCGTGAACGCGATAACGAAAGAACTGAACACGGCCGAGAGCCGGCTCCACGAATAGACGAAGCCCACTGCGCGTGCGCGGATCGCGGTCGGATAGAGTTCCTGCTGATACGTGTGATAGGTGAACGAGATGATGTTGCCGGCCAGCGTCAGCAAAACACCGAGCGTCACGATCGCGACCGCCGACGCCACCTGGCTGAACAACAGGCCGCTGACGATATTGAGTGCAGCCATGCAGACGATCACATGCTTGCGCTCGAAGCGATCCGCGATCCAGTAGCCGAGCAGCGGCCCAAGCGGCGCCGCAAGGCCGATAACCGTCGTGTACAGCAGGCTCGACGTCACCGTGATGCCTTGCTTGACGAGCAGAGTCGGCACCCAGTTCGCGAAGCCATAAAAACCGACCGTCTGCAAGATGTGGAAGATGATGAGCATCACCGTGCGCTTGCGATACGGCGGTTTCCACATATCCGCGAAGCCTGCCTTGCGGGGCACGGGGTCGGACGGTCCCGGCTCGGGCAGCGGCTGTCCGTATTCGCTCGCAACTTTTTCTTCGAGCCGGGAGAGGACTTCGTCGGCTTCGCGAATTCGTCCTTTACTCGCCAGCCAGCGCGGACTTTCCGGCAGATTGCGCCGGAAGTACCAGATAAAGAGCGCGCTGATACCGCCGAGGAGCACGACCCATCGCCAGCCATCGACGCCGAACGGCGCGTTCGGTACAAGCAGATAAGAAAGAAACGCAACGACGGGCACAGCCGAGAAGCCGAGCGTCTGGCAGATCGCGAAAGCCCTGCCGCGCAGATGTTTCGGCGCAAGCTCGGACATGTAGGTGCCGATGGTCACCAGCTCGACGCCGATGCCCATGCCTGAAACGAAGCGCCAGAAATTCAGGCCGCTCGCGGTGTCCTGAAAGGCCATCACGGTGTTGGCCGCCACGTACCACAACAAGGACCACGTGAAGATCGCTCGTCGGCCGAAACGGTCGGCGAGAAAGCCGCAAGCGACGGTGCCCAGAAACAGTCCGCAAAAGAGCGCCGCAATGAAGCTCGCGACGCCCGATGTGCCGAACAGGCCCGACGTCGTCGATGTGAGAATGCCGCTCTTGACGAGGCCCGGCGCGACGTAGCCGGTAAAGAGAAGATCGTACAGCTCGAAGAAGAATCCGAGGCTGAGCAGCACGATCAGCTTCCAGACCGCGCGTGTTGCAGGCAGCCTGTCCAGACGGGCGGAAATCGCGCCTGTGTCGACGGCAGAAGCTGTTCCGGCTAGCGCCGGATGATCTGCGGCGCGCAGTTGTGACGCGCCCTCCATCATGGCCATGTGTGTCTCCAGTATCGTCGTTGTATGGTTTGCGAGCGAACCATCAGGCCCGCTGCGCACGCGCCTTCAATTCATCGAATGAAGCGATATGGCCGGCGAGCGCGCTGGCCACCACGGTCGGCGGACTTGCGAGCCAGACCTGGCCCGGACCCGAGCGGCCCGGAAAATTGCGGTTGATCGCGCTGATCGTGACCTGGCTCGCGTCCACGGAAGCGCCCGGCCCGCAATTGGCGCATGCGCCGCATGACGGTTGCAGCAGAATGGCGCCGGCCTGCTCGAATGCGTCGATGTAGCCGCGCTGCACGCAATAGTCCCGCACATCCGATGTGCCGAACTGAAGGTACAGCTTCACGTTCGACGGGACGCGCAGGCCACGCGCGGCAGCCCATGCGAGGACTTCGTGATAGTGGTCGAAGTCTTCGCGCTTGCCAGCGGTGCACGAGCCGCCATAAGCGATATCGACGCGCGGGCGCTCAGCGAGATCGCGCAGCGCGATGCCGTTGCCCGGATCGCCGGGTGAGGCGAGCATCGGCGTGATGCCCGCACAGTCGATCTCGATCACGTCGGTATAGCTTGCGCCCGCATCGCTGCGCATCCACGGTTCGATCACGAAGTCGACGCCGCGCCGCGCCTTGAGAAAGCGCACGGTCTCTTCATCGGGCGCGACGATGCCGGTCAAGCCGCCGAGTTCGGCCGTCATGTTCGTCAGCGTCGTGCGTTCATCCGTCGTCAGTTGCGCGATCGCAGAGCCCGCGAACTCGAACACTTTGCCGACGCCCGCGCCGGCTCGGATTCTCGGATCGGCGAGCAGATGCAGCACCAGGTCTTTCGCGGTGACGCCGGCTGGAATGGAGCCGTTGAAATCGACGCGCAGCGATTGCGGCACGGTCATGCGCACTGCGCCGGTGACGAATGCATTCGCCATATCGGTGGTGCCGACGCCGAACGCCACGCATCCGAGCGCGCCGCTATGCGGCGTGTGCGAGTCCGTGCCGACGATCAGATGGCCGGGCAGCGCGTAGCGCTCGGCCATCATCGCGTGCGAGATGCCTTCGGAGCCTTCGCTAAAGCTGCCGTCGACTTCGCTGAGATAGCCGTGATTCTTCAGCCCGTGGTCCTGAGCGAATTGCCTGTGCGCCGCGGATAGTTCGTTGACGTCAGGCAGCAAACCATTTCTGATGTGAAGCGCGCTCTTGTGCGAATAGGAGAGGTGGTCTTCGAACGCAAGAATGGTGTCCGGCTGATGCAGCGACAACGGCTTGCCGAACGTCGCGTGCAGCATGTGCGTCGCCATACCGGTGTAGTACTCGTGGATGAAGCGCCAGTCCGCGCGCACGAAAATGCCAGAGCCGGGCGCGAGCGATGCGCCCGTTCCTTCTGTGCGCAGCGCGTGACGCTCGATGATTTTCTGCGCGAGCGTGCGCGGCTCACCATGCGCGGCGCGATCTGCGGCCTCGATATGCCGCATGTGCCGCGCGCCATAGCGCAGCAAGCCGCCGCTTCGGAGAATCGACGCGGACAGCGCGTCGCGCGATGCGACGAGTTCCTCGATGTCGATCGGCTCGCCGCGCCGGATGCGGTCGATCAGCCCAAAATCCGTCGACGTGAAGAGTCCGAGGTTGTCCGCGTTCTGACGATAGATCCGTTCGAAACTCTTCGCGATCACGAGCCGGATGCCCGCGCGATATTCCGCGAGCGGACTGTGCTCGCGCGACGATCCCTTGCCGTACCGGTTGCCCGCGACTGTCACGCAGAAACGGCCGTTGCGGATCGCGTCGGCGCCGATGGGATTGCGTCCTCCCGTGCGAAAGCCGAGATAGGGAAAGCGGCCGAGACGCTCGTCGAAGCGGGTGAGCACGCTCATCGGCGTGATCTCGTCGGTCGAGACATCGTCTCGCAGCGTGCCCGCTGTCGCCTCGGTCAGATCGAGCCCGTCGAGTTGCCGCTCGACCCGTTGCGGGTCCTCGCAAAGAAACAATATCCGGCCCGTCAAATCCAGTGTCGCCATCCGATTTCTCCTTGAACGGAAATCTAGACGGCAGCGCGAACGGGCAAGAAGTGCTGGATCGGCAAAGGGGGCATCGCAAACCGCGATGTCCTCGTTAACCCTCGGCGTGCGTCAGCGAGTCGATCAGTGCCTGCACGGCCTTCAGGCGTGAAGACTTCTTGAGCGCATGAACCCGCAGGCTGCGACGGGTCGCCCACGGCTCATCGAGCGGGCGGCGCACGAAGCCGTGCGATCCGGCGAACGCGGACGCGGCACTCGTCGGCACAATGCCGATGCCGAGTCCTGCTTCGACCATCCGGCACTGCGCATCGAAGCTGTTGACCGTCACGGCCAGCTTGAGCGGCGTACGAATGGCGTCGGCGCGCTCGTTGACGAGCTGATCGAGCGAGCCGCCCGCCTGAAGGGCGACGAGCGGAAAGCGGATGACATCGCTGAAAGTCGGCGCGTCGAGCGCGGCAAGTTCATGATCGGGCGGCAGCACGACCATCAGCGGATCATCGGCGAAGTGCCACGAATCGAGGCCACCCGGTATCTTGCCGCTCGCGCAGATGCCGACGTCGGCGCGGTCGTCGACGCACGCGCGGATCACTTCATCGCTGATCTGTTCCGTCAATGCGATCTGTACGAGCGGGTATCGCGCCTGAAACGCTTTCAGCCGCTCGGGCAAGAAGCCGACGATCGCCGATGCATTCGCATACAGCCGCACGACGCCGGCGATCTGGCCGCTCAGCGACTGTACCTCGCGTGCCAGCGATTGCAACTGATCATGCAGTGACACTGCGCGCGCGAACGCATGGCGGCCCGCTTCGGTGAGTTCGACACCCGACGGGGAGCGGATGAGCAAGGTAAGGCTCATGGCGGTTTCGAGATCCGCAATGCGCCGGCTGAGCGCCGAAGGGGCGATGTGATTACGACTGGCCGCGCGAGCAATCGAGCCCTCCTGCACCACGGATATGAACAGTTCCAGGCTGTATGGATCGATTCGCACGCCGCCAGAATCCCTGTCGAGTTTGATGGCTTGTCGGATGGGCACGTCGAAGCACTGCGTCAGCGCTTTTCGCGCAACGCCCGTTTCCACACCCAGGTGCTTCGACTGCTCCGACAGCGGCAATAGTAGCAGCCGTGCTTTTGCGATCGCAGGCGGCTGCTGCTCAGCCGCTCGTGCTAGTGCCCGTTACGGAATGACTCAGTCGCGGCGATTCGGGAGTCGCTTTTACGGCTTGCTCCAGACCTGTTTCCAGCACATGAGGAACGTGCCATGAGCGTCTCTCGAGACGGCTCCTTCAACCGCGCACGCGGACCCCGTTAGTGCGGGGCCGTAGTGGGCGACTTCTCTGTCGGCGTCGGCGAGTACATCGGCGGGCACCCGGCTCCAGATCGACAGGCTGGCCAGTACGCCCGCACAGCCAACGAGGATAACGACGGTACGCTTCAATCTGGGTGTGGGGTGAGCGATCAGATCAAATGCAAATGACATGGGGAGCCTCGTCTGCAGGGGACTTATGAGCGCTCTTATCGGCACCCGCCTCTGAAACCGTAGGCCTTCACCGAATTATTTTTTCTTGTGCCAGATCGCGAGGAGAAGGGCGGCAAGCCCGTGCAATTTTTACGTCCGGTTTATGGGGACTTTAGCTCCATTCGTGAAGCATTGAATTAGAACTTCGAGATCTGTCTTCACGTGCACAACGGCCTTTTCGCCGAATGCCAACGCGTAGTCGATCATTTTGTCACCCGAATTTCCGCGAACGATTTGCGTTGCCCGCTTCTGCGTGACATGGCGAACCAATCGTCAAGACGGCATTCCCGCGAATGAGTAACTGTTTGCCCAGATCGAAGGCGAGCAACGGCAAAGCGCGACGCGCGCGTCATCGAGCGACACGGCAAGGGCGCCCTGGACTTCCCGTCCGACGCTCAAGTCCAGGCACGTCCAGCCCGAAATGCGTGTGCCCTTTTTCGAAGCGTGCCAGTGGCCTTCGCCGGGTGCGAGAGCATCTTCTGTCGTATAGGAAGTGGGCTCGATCAGAAGGCCGCCGCCGAGTGCCTTAAGCAGGGCCTCTTTTCGTGTCCAGATGCTAAGGAAGGTAGCGGCCGGATCGGTTCGTGCCGACGCAAGCACGCTTTCCTCTGCGGGAGAAAAGATCCCGCGTCCGACGCTCACGAAGTCGATGCAGTCGATGCAGTTGATCCGTCGCTCGACGTCGATGCCGATGCGGCAATTCAATGCAAAAGCGAGCAGGGCGATCCCGTCCGTATGGGAAACATTGAATGCGAGCCTCGTATCGCATGGCCGCTGCAATACGGGCTTGCCGAGCGTGGACACATTGAAGCGCAGCGATTCGGGTTTGCAGCACAGATAGACGCCGATCAGCCAGCGGAGCATGCTCCGTCGGCCGATAAAGTTGTTGCGATCGCGTTCATGCCGGTACGCTCGTGCGTGCTGTCGTTCGTCCTGCGAAAGCGTGTAGGCGAGGGACGAACATGCCTGTCCGATGACATGCTCGTCCAGCATCCATACATGAACGGCTCTGTCCCGCAAAACGAGCTGGCTCGGATCAGGCAGTGAAAGGGCCGCCGCATTTCGTGCGATTCGCGCTGTAGCAACGTCGTGCTGCATGCCAAAACCTCGCTGTATCACGCGTTCGCCAATGCCCTGTCCAGTAGTGCCGCGACGGCCCGCAAGTTAGGCTCGACCAGCATATCGTCATGGCTGCCGGATACCTCCGCGATCACCAGGCCGCCGCGCGCGACGCGCTGCCACAAAAGCATCGGATCGCCATGCTCGTCCAGCCGCGTCGTCGCGCGCACATACAAAATCGGTCCAGCTTCGTAAAGAGGCGGCCGGTAGCGGGTCATCGCCAGTACCAAGGTTTCGCGCACCTGTCTGAGCGCCGGCGGAAACGACGCAATCGTGGCGTCCGGCCGCAGTCTCATGTGGCCGAGGCGCATTTGCACGTGATCGGCTCCAACGATGAGCCGATCGGCCACGTAACCGGCCATTCGCGACGCCGGGACCATACGCAGCTTGCGCCATTGGCCATGCATCCGGCCATACCAGTGATGTACCCGCGCGCTCCACGGCAGCCAGCGCTCGTACACATAAGGATCGAGCAGGCACAGCATGCCGACCTGGTCGCCAGCGCGCGCCAGCTGTTGCGCGATCTCGAACGCGATCAGACCGCCGAGCGAATAGCCTGTCACTGAGTACGGCCCATTCGGCTGCACGGCGCGCATCTCGTCGATGTAGCAGGCAGCCATTTCTTCGACGTGCCGCTGGGTCGGCTCTTCTCCGTCAAGGCCGCGTGCGTGCAGACCAAAGACCGGGCGCGGGCTGCGCAATGCGTGGACCAGCGCCCAGCATTCCATCGCCGAGCCGCTCAATCCATGCACGAGGAACAGCGGCGTGCCCGTTCCAGTGCGCATGGGCACCAGAATCGGCGACGATGGCAGCGGTGTGCGATCTTCGATCATCGCGGCAAGGCGCGAGATCGTCGGCGCGATCACGAGCGTCGCGAGTGGCATCGTGTAGCCTGTCGACTGACGTATTTCCGCGAGCAGCCTTGCGGCGAGGAGCGAATTGCCACCCAGTTCGAAGAAATTGTCATCGCGGCCGATCGGCGCAAAGTCGAACAGCTTCTCCCACAGCGCCTGCAAATGTCGTTCGAGTTGTTCGCGCGAATCGCCGGTTGGCGGAAGCTCGCGAGCCGCTGGTTTGAGCGCCGGATGGTTCCGGATCGCATCGAGGCATTCGGGATTGCGCAGCGCCGTGACATTGATGGCCGGCAAGCCGTTGATCGCATCGTGAGCGGATCGTTCGGATAGCTTGCCGTTGTGCGTGACGGGCAATGCATCGACGGCGATGATCCTGTCTGGAACGTGCGCAGGCGACGCGCGGTGCGCGAGATCGCGGCGTATCTGGGCGACCAGCGTGCCCGTTAACGTAACGCCGTTCTGCAGGACCAGCAGCAGTACGATGCGTGAGTCAGGCGGTTGAGCGGATGTGTGATCGGTTGGCCCTTCGCCTTGCTTCTGCTCGACGACCATCGCTTCGCGAATCTCGCGGATATCGTTCAGCACGCGATAGATCTCGGCGGGAGCGATCTTGATTCCGCGAACATTCAATATTCCGTCGGAGCGTCCATGCAGGCGGGCCGTGCCTTCAGACGAAAATTCGATCAGATCGCCGTGCGTCCACACACCCGGATTACGGGCGAAATAGGCCGCGTGAAAGGCCGCGCCGTCCACGTCGCCATAAAACCCGAGCGGACGTGACGGAAACGGATTGATGCAAACGAGTTCGCCGACTCCAGTCGTGGGCTCTCCCTGATCCCACGCCTGAACGTCGAGCGCAAGACTCTTGCATTGGGCTTCCCCTGCATAGACGGGCAAGTCAGGGTTTCCGAGCACGAAGCAGCCGAGGATATCGGTGCCGCCCGAGATCGACTGTAGCGGCACTGACTTCACGTGATCGCGTACCCAGTCGAACTGCGTGTCGTACAGCACCGCGCCAGTCGACATCATCACGCGCAGTGCGGCTGGATTGAACTGTCGCCCTGGCTCAAGACCCGCGTCCTCGCACATCTTCAGATAAGCGGGGCTCGTGCCGAACACAGTGACACGTTCATCGGCGACGAGACGCCACAACACATCGATCGTGGAGATCGGTCCGTCATAAGTCACGATTTCGACGCCCGATGCAAGCGCCGATAACTGCCAGTTCCACATCATCCATGCGCAAGTGGTGTGGAAGTACATCCGGTCGCCGGGCCGCAGATCGCAGTGCAGCCGATGCTCCTTCAGGTGCTCGAGCAGACTGCCGCCGGCGCCGTGCACGATGCACTTCGGCTTGCCCGTCGTGCCCGACGAAAACATGATGAAAAGCGGATGGTTGAACGGGAAGTGCGGCCACTCGAAGCGCGCGGCGTCGCCCCCGTCGATCAGCTCGCCAAGCGAATAGACGCGCTGCGTGATTGTGCCCGGCAAGTCGTTTCCATCATCGAGACAGACGAGGCCCTGCAGTGAGGGTAGCGCAGCCGTCAGCACGCCGACTTTATCCGCCACAGGCATGCCCGTGTCGAAATCGCGCGCGGCACTGTGCGCGAACAGCAGCCGAGGTGCGAGCGGCGTGAAGCGATCGAGGATCGCCTCGGCGCTCATTTCGGGTGCAGCGGACGAAAAGGTTGCGCCGAGCGCGGTCACTGCCAGCGCGGTAACGGCTGCGTCAGCGTCGTTGCGCATGACGGCGACGACGCGGTCGCCATTGCGCAGACCCAATTTCGAAAGCGCATGTGCAAGACGCGCGACGCGCTCGCGCAGTTCGCCTCGGGTCAGGTACACACGTCTCCCATCCGCGTGACACGCGGTGATCGCGGGTGCAGTGGCCGGTGCCACCGACAGGTTAAGCAGATTGGCCGCGTAGTTGAGTCGAACCTCGGGAAAGAAGCGTGCATGCTCGCAATCGTCGCCGATGCAAACCGGCTCGATGCTGCCCGATGCTTCGAGCCCTTGCGACCATTCAACGAAGCATCGCCAGAAAGTGCGAAAGTCTCGCACTGAGAAATCGTGTAACGATCGATAGTTATTGAGTGCTTTGTCAGTGCGCGCCTGCAGCGCCGCAGTAAATGCAGTCAATTGCGATGTTGCCGGGCGCTCGGACATTTGTTTATAAGTTGGAACTCGTCCCGTGGCGACACTTGTGCACCGCGGGGCATCTGCCAGGTGGAAACCGTCCATGTAAAGCTCCATCAACGTCTTTTTTTTCAAAACGAGTTCGTCGAACGGGCATAAATGCACCGGTCGTTATTCCACGAAGAGGAAGCCGCCACTACTGCATTGCCCGTTTCTTTGCGCGGCGCGTACCGGTACTGTGAGCGTTGCATTAGACGTGCCCACGCGCGATGGCTGTCTTCGGCTCATGATCGAGCCGCTTCTGCAGCGGCAAGTTCAGGGAACCCTCTGAACAAACATCCGGTGGTGATACACGATATGCTGCGTACCTGTGATGAAAAAGACGTCGGGAACTGCCACGTCCTTAGTGTGCAAAGAGGTTTTCGCTGAGCCAGCCCATTAGCGACCTCGGTCAGTTGCTAGCCTCTATGCATTCCGAACTGAATGAGGGTATCTACGTATTCGCGTCGGTTTCAGTGGAAACCGATGTCGACGTATTGATGGCTGTCGCGACCTTCCGCGAGAAAGAAGATCTGACGCTTTTCGTGGAGGAAGAGATAGCAAAACGAGCGGCGATTCGAAGAAGAACGCCATAGCGCAATTGCTTCTCTTGCAGAAGCGGGCGCGCGAGAGCAACTCACGGTAAGCGAGCTCACTGCGTCGGGTTGGACACGATCGGGGCAATGGTTGTCCTTCCAAACCCCAGCGTCGCGTTGATGCGTAGCAGTCTCTTCGGCACAGCGTGACTCGACGAAACGGCGTTTGCCATTTCGCGAATTTCGTCGAGGATGCGGGTCGCGTAATGCAGGTACGTTTCACCCTCTGCAGTCAGGCTGACGTGCCGCGTACTGCGGTTGACGAGGCGCACCCCCAGCCGTGCCTCCAGTCGAGCGAGCCGCTTGGTCGCGGCGGGTGGCGTGAAGTTGAGCTCACGAGCCGCGGAAGTCAGGTTGCCGTAGCGGGCCAGCAGCACAAAGAACCTCAGATGCGATGCGAGATCCGATTCCACTTAAGTCAAAAAGAAAGTGAGTCTGGGCGAAACAGAACCGGCATTGCGAACACCTGGCGCCAGTCGGCGGCTGAGTGCCATGGTTGTCGCGGTTTTCACCCGAAGTTAATAAAGAAGTGATTTTCAGTGAACCATAGCGCGTCGATTCGCGCATAACCTGGCGGCTTCCGAAGATCATTAACGTCAATTGCATCCGTCATCACTAGAACGGCTATGTGACGATGCCGGATCGTCCCAGCATCGGCTTCGAAGGCAAGGCGGATCTCTACGCGATCATGCAGCAGCTATCCGCGTGAGTTTCGCCTCGTGTTCCATCTCGCGTTCCGCTTCGTAGACGCGCGGCCCGCACAACGCTCATTCGTCTCGCTGATTCTCGCTGCGTTGCCCAATTGCTTCGAGTTCGGCGAGCGTCGCGTCCGTCAGCTTCAATTCGCCGGCCTGCAAGTTCTCGCGCAAGTGCGCAACGGACGACGTGCCGGGAATCAGCAGTATGTTCGGCGCACGATGCAGCAGCCACGCAAGCGCGAGCTGCATCGGCGTCGCGCCGAGTTCGCTCGCCAGGTCCGAGAGCGCCGACGACTGGATCGGCGTGAACCCGCCGAGCGGAAAGAACGGCACGTACGCAATGCCTTTGGCCGCCAGTTCGTCGACGAGCGCATCGTCCTCACGATGAACGAGGTTGTAGTGATTCTGCACGCAGACGATCTCCGCGATGCGCTGCGCTTCGGCAATCTGCGTCGCGGTGACATTGCTGAGGCCGATGTGCCGCACGAGCCCTTCGCGCTGAAGTTCGGCCAGCGCCACCACCTGCTTTTCGATCGAGCCTTCGCTCGGGCTGTGAACGCTCCCCATGATGCGCATGTTGACGACGTCGAGGGCTTCGACCCCGAGGTTGCGCAGATTGTCGTGCACGCCGCGACGGATATCCTCCGGCTCGAACGCGGGAAGCCACGCGCCGTCATCGCCTCGCACCGCACCGACCTTCGTGACGATCAGCAGATCGTCGGGATACGGATGCAGCGCTTCGCGGATCAACTGGTTCGTGATATGCGGCCCGTAGAAATCGCTCGTATCGATGTGATTGACGCCCGACGCAATCGCCTCGCGCAGCACGGCGATGCAGGCGTCGCGGTCCTTCGGCGGCCCGAATACGCCGGGCCCCGCGAGTTGCATGGCGCCATAGCCCATGCGGCGAATCTCGCGGCCGGCAAGCGTGAAGTGATCGGCTGACTTGAACTTCGACATGACGCTCTCCTTGTTGAACGCCGCCAGTTTGATCCCATTGCGCTGTTGAATAAAGCGACCTAAGGTGTACGGGTTGTTGAAAATTTCGAACAATGGCCATGGAACTCAATGATCTTGCCGCCTTCGTCTCGGTCGCGCGCGCCGGCGGCTTTCGCGACGCTGCGCGCATCAGCGGCGTTTCGGCATCGAGCCTGAGCATCGCCGTCCGGCGGCTCGAAACGAAGCTCGACTTGCGGCTGCTGAACCGGACCACGCGCAGCGTCGCGCCGACGGAGGCGGGGCAGCGCCTGATCGACAAGCTGACGCCGCTCTTCAGCGAAATGGAGGCCGCGCTCGATGTGCTCAACGTTTTCAGGGACACGCCGACGGGCACTCTCAAGCTGAACGTGCCGTCGAGCGTCGCGCGCATCGTGTTGCCGTCCGTGATCGCGTCGTTTCTCGCTGAGTATCCCGACATCCGCGTGGAAGTGGTGGTCGAGGATGGTTTCGTCGACGTGCTGTCGATCGGCTGCGATGCGGGCATCCGCTACGACGAGCGCCTCGAGCAGGACATGATCGCCGTTCCCATCGGACCGCGCGTGCAGCGTTTCGCGACGGCAGCCGCGCCCGGCTATCTCGACGCGCATGGCAGGCCCGAGCATCCGCGCGATCTGCTCGCTCATGCGTGCCTGCGCAGCCAGTTCGCGGGCGGCGCGATGCCGACGTGGGACTTCGAGCGCGACGGCGAAGTGGTGCGGCTCGATCCGTCGGGGCCGCTCGTGGTCAGGCCGGGTGCCGCGATCGATCTGGCTGTGAGCGCAGCGCTCGCGGGTATCGGCGTGATCCATCTGTTCGAGGGCATGCTGCGGCCGCATCTCGACAGCGGCGCGCTGGAGCCGATTCTCGAACCCTGGTGGCAGCGGTTTTCGGGGCCGTTTCTGTACTATCCAGGCCGCCGTCATTTGCCTGCGCCGTTGCGCGCGTTCGTCGATTTCCTGAAGGCGCAGGATGCGCAGGTTGCGCCCGATGCGCGTTCGCGCCGCTGACGCCAGAGGTATCGGATTCGACGGATGGACAGGCTCGCGCGCACGGCTTTCGCTGCCGACGCGGCTGCTCCATCCGTTCGCCCGCAACCCGATCCGCTGAGGTTCTTTCGGCGGCGCGCAATGCATCACATCACATGGATGTCACTGAGCGCCGAGCTTCCTGATCAGCGCGTCGAGCTGCGCCATTTCGTCTTCGGTCAGATCGGTCAGCGGCGCGCGCACCGGGCCCGCGTCACGGCCGACCAGTTTCGCGCCCGCCTTCACGATGCTCACCGCGTATCCCTGCCGACGATTGCGGATCGCCAGATACGGCAGGAAGAACTCGTCGAGCAGCTTGCCCGTCGTCGCGTGATCGTCGGCGGCGATCGCGCGGTAGAACGCCATCGCCGTCTTCGGAATGAAGTTGAACACGGCCGACGAGTAGACGGGGACGCCCAGCGCCTTGTACGCGGCTGCGTAGACTTCCGCCGTCGGCAGGCCGCCGAGGTACGAGAAGCGGTCGCCCATGCGCCGGCGGATCGTCACCATGCTTTCGATGTCGCCGACGCCATCCTTGAAGCCGATCAGGTTCGGGCACCTGTCCGCGAGACGTTCGAGCGCGTCGGCGTTGAGCTTCGAGTTCGCGCGGTTGTAGACGATCACGCCGATGTTCTTCACCGCATTGCACACCTGTTCGACGTGCGCGGCGATGCCTTCCTGCGGCGCTTCCGTCAGATAGTGCGGCATCAAAAGCACGCCGCTCGCGCCGAGGCGCTCCGCTTCCTGTGCGTACTCGATCGCGACGCGCGTCGGGCCGCCCGCGCCCGCGAGAATCGGCACTTTGCCCTTGCAGGTTTCCGTCGCCGTGCGGATGACGTTCGTATAGTCGGACTTCGTCAGCGAGAAGAATTCCCCCGTGCCGCCCGCCGCGAAGAGAGCCGTTGCGCCATACGGCGCGAGCCATTCGAGACGCGCCGCATAGGTATCGGCGCGGAAGTTGCCGTTGCTGTCGAAGTCGGTGACGGGGAAAGAAAGAAGGCCTTCGGAAACGATCGCTTTGAGTTCTTGAGGCGTGGTCATGGTTCGCTTTGTATGTCGGTCGATGTGGGGCGGCCATGCTGGCCGCGTTGTTTCGGCGTTCCGGTTCGATTCGTTGTCAGCGCGCGAAAGGGCTGCAATCAGCAGGCCACCCGCGCGCGGTTAGCTCAGCATCAGCGCACGAGGCAGGGGCGCTTGTTGTCGAACTTCCAGTTCGGAATCAGATACTGCATCGCGACGCCATCGTCGCGCGCGCCCAGTCCGTGCTGCTGATACAGCGCGTGCGCCTGTTCGAGCGCATCCATGTCGAGTTCGACGCCGAGGCCGGGCCTCGCCGGCACCTTCACCTTGCCGCCGACGATCTGCAGCGGATTGCGCGTCAGATACTGGCCGTCCTGCCAGATCCAGTGCGTGTCGATCGCGGTGATCTTGCCCGGCGCGGCGGCCGCGACGTGCGTGAACATCGCGAGCGAGATATCGAAGTGATTGTTCGAGTGCGAGCCCCATGTGAGGCCCCAGTCGTTGCACATCTGCGCGACGCGCACCGAGCCTTGCATCGTCCAGAAGTGCGGATCGGCAAGCGGAATGTCGACCGATTGCAACTGGATCGCATGACCCATCTGGCGCCAGTCGGTCGCGATCATGTTGGTGGCCGTCGGCAGGCCCGTCGCGCGGCGGAACTCGGCCATCACTTCGCGGCCCGAATAACC
The DNA here is from genome assembly GCF_900108945.1 of Paraburkholderia diazotrophica. Lineage (GTDB taxonomy): Bacteria > Pseudomonadota > Gammaproteobacteria > Burkholderiales > Burkholderiaceae > Paraburkholderia > Paraburkholderia diazotrophica. The sequence continues at coordinate 90,040 of NZ_FNYE01000009.1, forward strand.
GTTCTCCGCGCCGCATGGGTCTTCGGCGTAGGCGAGCACATCGTGCTTGTCGCGGCACAGGCGGATCGCTTCCGCGAGCGACCATGCGCCGTTCGGATCGAGCGTCACGCGTGCATCGGGGAAGCGTTCGGCGAGCGCTGAGACTGCCTCGATTTCGGCGTCGCCGGAAAGCACGCCGCCCTTTAGCTTGAAGTCGTTGAAGCCATAACGCGCTTGCGCCGCTTCCGCGAGGCGGACGACGGCTTCTGGCGTCATTGCTTCTTCGGTGCGCAGGCGTTCCCAGTCGTCGCGGCCTTCGGCGCCGCTCGCGTACGGCAGGTCCGTTTTATTGCGGTCGCCGATATAGAACAGGTAGCCGAGCATGTCGACTTCGTCGCGTTGCTGGCCTTCGCCGAGCAGCGCCGCGACGGGCACGCCGAGATGCTGGCCGAGCAGATCGAGCAACGCGGCTTCGAGCGCCGTCACTGCGTGGATCGTCGTGCGCAGGTCGAAGGTTTGCAGGCCGCGTCCGCCCGCGTCGCGATCCGCGAACTGCTTGCGTACCTTGTTCAATGCCGCGTGCAGATTGCCGATGGACTGGCCGACGACGAACGGGTGCGCATCGTCGATGGTCTTGCGGATATTCTCGCCGCCCGGCACTTCGCCGACGCCCGTATTGCCCGCGCTGTCGCGCAGGATCACGATATTGCGCGTGAAGAACGGGCCGTGCGCGCCGCTCAGGTTCATCAGCATGCTGTCGCGGCCGGCGACGGGCACCACGCGCAATTCGGTGACGGTCGGCGCGCCTTGGGTTTGGGATGCGATCGTAGACATGAAAGTCGGTCCTGAGGTTCGGTGCTGGTAGATCAATGAGTGGGTTGAGCAGACGTCGCGCGCCTGATCGGCGGCGTCTGTGGAATGATTTCGACCCAGTTCGCGCCGCGTCCGCCTTCGCAGCGCGACAGCAGCGCAAGCGCGCCTGATTCTGCGTCGATCGCATAGACGGCGACGTGCGTCGACTGCTCTCCGCACGCGACGAGGAAGCGTCCGCTCGGGTCGATACGGAAGCCGCGCGGTTGCGTTTCGGTGTCGGTATAGCCCGCGTAGTCGAGCGATCCGTTGTCCGTCACGCGATAGCCGATCAACCGGCTCGTCGTGCGCTCGGCGACGAAAATAAAATGTCCGTCGGGGGTGATCTGAATGTCGGCGGCCCAGATAAGTGTCGATGGATCGACTTGAGCGCCCGCAGTGCCAGCAGTGCCCGCAACAAGCGGACGCGCGCGGCCGTCGTGCAGATGAGCGAGCACCGGCGCACGCGGCGCGACCGAGCGGGCCGTGAGCGTGCCCGCTTCTGTATCGCGTGCGAACACGGCGACCGTCGCGCGAAACTCGCTCGATACATAGAGTGTCTTGCCATCCGGCGAAAACCGCAGATGACGCGGACCGAAGCCCGCCTCGACGCGAATCTTCTGCACGAGTTCGAGTCGCGCATCGGCGGCGCGCTCGACGATCGCGAAACACGACACCGTATCGGAGCCGAGTGACGCGACGTACGCAAAGCGGCCATCCGCGGATGCCACGATCGAATGCGCGTGCTCGATGCCTTCGATCACCTGGAACGGTTCGACTTGCGCATTGGCGTGAATATCGGCGGCGCGATACAGGCTCACCGAATGCTCGCCATACGATGCGCCGAGCAGCCATGCGCCGGACGGCGTCAGCGACAGATAGGCGAGGCTCGATGCAATGGACGTCGTTCGCAGCCGCGTGAGATCGCCCGTGCCCGAATCGACGGAATACGTGACGATGGTCCGCTTCGCTGCGCGCGTTGCGGCGTGGAGCATGGTGCCGCCGGCGGACAGCGCCATCGGCATGGCGGCCTCGCCAGCGGGATGACGCGCGACGTGCTCGATGTGGCCCGTCGATGCGTCGACGCGAAACACGGCAAGATCGCCGTCCGCCGCGTTCGAGACGATCGCGAAAAACGATGCGGGAGTCGGGTCGCTCATGATGTGCGCGCGTTCATTCGACGATCCGGCACGCGCGGCGGATGCGTCATCGTCATTTCCGCTGCTGTCCGATTTCGTGATCGGCGAGATACTCGAGCGCGCGGACCATGCCAGAGTGATCCCATGCGTTGCCGCCGTGCGCCGCGCATGCGTTGAAAAGTGCCTGACAGGTGGCCGTATTCGGCAGCGAGACGCCGAGCGCCTGCGCCGTCGAAAGCGCAAGGTTAAGATCCTTTTGATGCAGCTCGATACGGAAGCCCGGATCGAACGTGCGCTTCGTCATCCGTTCGCCGTGTACTTCCAGAATGCGCGACGAAGCGAAGCCGCCCATCAGCGCCTTGCGCACCTTCTCGGCATCGACGCCCGCTTTCGACGCCAGCAGCAGCGCCTCGCCGACGGCTTCGATCGTTGCCGCGACGATGACCTGATTGGCCACCTTGCAGATCTGGCCCGCGCCCACTTCGCCGATCAGCGAGACGTTCTTGCCCATCATGTCGAAGAACGGCTTGACGGCATCGAACGTGGCTTGTGGACCGCCCACCATGATTGTCAGCGACGCGGCCTTCGCGCCGACTTCACCGCCGGAGACGGGCGCGTCGAGATATTCGGCGCCCTTCGCGCGCACGCGCGCCGCGAAGTCGCGCGTTGCGATCGGCGAGATCGAGCTCATGTCGACGACGATCTGTCCTTGACGCAGCTTGCCTGCCACACCGTTCTCGCCGAACAGCACGCGTTCGACGTCGGGCGTGTCGGGCACCATGATGAAAATCACATCGGCTTTTTCCGCGACTTCGGCGGGGCTGCCACATGCGAGCACGCCTGCCTGCGTCAGCTCATCCGGCACGCCGCTGCGCGTGAAGGCGGCAAGCTCGACACCGTTCTTGCGAAGATTGGCCGCCATGGGCTTGCCCATGATGCCGAGTCCGATGAAGCCTGCTTTTTTCATTCGCTACTCCAGATAGTGTGAGGTGAGGGGGCGTTCCGCTCAGTCCGGCATGAAATGCTTTCGGACGTTTAGCGCGGCGTTGCGCAGAAGCCCCATGTCGGCGCACACGGAAACCAGCGTGCTGCCCATCGCGAGATAGCGCTCGGCTTCCTGCTGCACGGGCGCGAGGATGCCCGAAGCTTTGCCCGCTGCCTTCGCCCGTTCGAACACATGCGCGATGGCCTGCTGGACATCGGCGTGCGCGGGATTGCCGAGATGGCCGTATGCGGCGGCGAGGTCCGACGGTCCGATGAAGACGCCGTCGATGCCTTCGACCGCCGCGATTTCGTCGATCGCCTCGACGGCCGCGCGGCTCTCGATCTGCACGACGACGCAGATGTTTTCGTTGGCGACGTGCAGGTAGTCAGTCACGGTGCCGTAGCGGTTGCCGCGCTGACTGACCGACACGCCGCGAATGCCGTGCGGCGGATAGCGGGTGGCGGCCACGGCGCGGCGCGCATCGTCCGCGCTATCGACGAACGGAATCAGGAAATTGAAGAAGCCCAGGTCGAGCATGCGCTTGATGATCACGCTGTCGTTGGCGGGCGGCCGAACCACGGGCGCCGAGCGGCTGTCCTTCAACGCCATCAGTTGCGGGATCAGCGTGAGTTCGTCGTTGGGCGCGTGCTCGGCGTCGAGCAGGAGCCAGTCGAAGCCCACGGTGCCCAGCAGTTCGGTCGTGATCGGGCTGGCAAACGACGCCCAGCAGCCGATGAGCCGCTCGCCGCTTCTGACGGCGGCGCGAAAGCTGTTCGGCAGCGGTTGATATGGGGACGGCTGGTTCATTTCATTCTCCTGTTGGCCAGAGCAGGCGCTTTAGCGCTTGCTCCGGGCCGATGCAAGCGGATTGCCCGGCTGACGAACCACGCAAGGCGAATTTCGTCCTGCGCGGAACATGGTATGTCATAGGACGTCTGAACACAAGATAAGTCGTCAGTTGACTAGGAGGAAGGGTGGTAAACCCTGGACGCGCCGCAACGCATCCGCAGGAAGCCTGCAAAGCGGGGCGCACAGAAGGCATACACGGTTAGCTTGCGAAATTAGTTGTATGATGACGGATGCCGGCTGGACGGATGCAGAAAAGACGGCGCGCCGCGAGCGCTCTCCAGCAGAGCCGTTGTCACAGTCGTTGGCCGACGACAATCCCGTTCAGCCGATTGCGTCGCCCGGTAAGCACGATCGTCAACGCTTGATCGTCAGATGCGCTGCGCAAATAAAAAGAGCGGCCACATGCGGGCCGCTCTTCCGATTGCGTGCTCTCGACGGCTCACGTCGTGCGTGTCGCCGCTTCTTCCGCCTGAGCGCTTGCACGGCGCAAGCGTTCACGGCTGCTCGACAGATGCATGCGCATCGCGGCGCGCGCGCCGTCGGGGTCCTTGCGTGCGATCGCGTCGAGAATGTTTTCGTGTTCGAGATTGACCCGCGCCATATACGCGCTGAGATCGCTTTGCGCGAGCCCCGGCGAATCCACGCGATGCCGCGGAATCAGCGCCGTGCCGAGTTGCGTGAGGATGTCGACGAAATAGCGGTTGCCCGTCGCGCTCGCAATCGAAATGTGGAATCGCAAGTCGGCGGCCGTGCTGTCGCCGCCGGCGCGGCTCGCTGCTTCGATGGCGTCGAGTGCTTCGCGTATCTTCGCGATATCGCGTTCGCTCGCGCGTTGGGCCGCGAGCCCCGCGCATTCCGTTTCGAGGCTGATGCGCAACTCCAGCACCGAGAGCACGTCGTTGAGTGTGGTCGCGGGAACCATCTCCAGACCCAGCGGCTCGCGACGCGGTTCGAGCACGAAGCTGCCGATGCCGTGGCGCGTTTCGATCACGCTATTGGCCTGCAGCCGCGAAATGGCTTCGCGCACCACGGTGCGGCTCACGCCGAGCAACGACATCAGAGTAGTTTCCGTCGGCAGCTGATCGCCGGGTTTGAGCGCGTGCGAGGCAACCTGCTCGTTCACATAAGCGACGACCTGATCGGCAAGACTCCCGCGTGCCCGCCTTGGGGTCGAACCTGGTGCTACGGACGCGGCCATGAAACGCTCCTCGGGGATTCAGATTTGTCTTCATTATACGTTGTCCTACAACGCGAAAGCGGCGCGTAGTTACGAATTGACCGGCCGTAAAAAGGCGAATATGCGCGGGTTTGTATCGGTGTTAGCGGCTCTATCGCCTGTCTCGTCGGACGTCGCATTGCAGGCTCGCTCTCCACAACCGGTGCGCGTTTTGTTGCAGCAGCAAGCATCTGCAACCCGGCTTACGTATATGCGGAGCGATGTCCGGTGAACACGCTTGTGACATAGTCCGCGCTGGACAGACATACGTGAAGTCTGCGTTCGCTGTACGGTATATTGCGAGCCTGATCTGCCAGCGCACATGAGGCGATCAAATCCGTCGCCTCGCCGTCGGCGAGCCCGGACGGTTCTCATGTCGCCAGACCGCTATCGGAACCGTATGCCAGCCTTTGATCTCCGCACCGTCATTCTCATGTCGTCAGTCATGCCTGGGCTGATGTCGCTCGTGATGTTTTCGCTGAGCCGTGGTTTTCCGACGAACATTCGCGGCGTCGGGCATTGGGCGTCGGGGGCGCTGATCGTGTCGGTGTCAGCGATCATGCTTGCGCTGCGCGGCGGCATCGCCGACTGGCTTTCGTTTCTCGTCGCCAATGTCGGGATGATCCTCGGCACGGGACTGTGGCTGATCGGCAGCCAGCTGTTTTTCGGGCGCCGTCCGTCGCGGCGCTTCATTGCCTTGCTGCTGATCGTCGGCATCATCGCGATGAGCTGGACGACGTGGGTGCAGCCGTCCGCAGCGGGCCGCACGCTGTGGATGTCGCTGATCCTGACCTTGACCTACGGGACGCATTGCGTCGTGATGCTGCGTTTGGGCCGCGGCAGCAACACCGCGCTGTTCGTCGGCTCGATGCTGCTGGTCCAGGCGGCCGTGACGGCCGCGCGAGTCGTGACGATGTTCACGCCGTCATGGGCGAACGCCGGACTCTTTTCGGCGGACCTGTTCCAGAAGATCTATCTGACGACGAGCGCGCTGATGTCGCTGACAGTGACGGTCGGCCTGCTGTTCGCGGCGATGGACCGGCTTCGCAATCAGCTCGAACAGCAGTCCTTCATGGACCCGCTGACGGGCTTGCTGAATCGCCGCGCCTTTCTGAGCGCGCATCAGCAGGAACGCGAAAAGACGATGCGCGCAGGCGGGCTCCTTTCGCTGATGCTGATCGATCTCGATCACTTCAAGCACGTGAACGACACGTACGGGCACGCGACGGGCGATCGCATCCTGACCGACTTCGCGCGACGCGTCGCCGACATGCTGCCGGAGCACGGCCACTTTGCGCGCTGGGGCGGCGAGGAATTTGCCGTGCTGCTGCCGCGCGCGCAACCCGACGAGGCGCGAGAGCAGGCCGAAATCATCCGGCGAAGGGTCGAGCGGAAAGAGGATCAATCGCTGCCCGGCTATACGTGCAGCATCGGCGTCGCGTGCATGGCCGCTGCCGACGCGACGATCGAGCAACTCGCGCGCGATGCCGACGAAGCGCTGTACGGCGCGAAGCGCGGCGGCCGGAACTGCGTGCGGATCAGCGATCATGTGATTCTGCTTTAGGCGCGTCAGTGCGGTGAACGCCATTGCGTTCGACACAAGACCCGGTGCCGAAGCGTGCGGACGCAACGACAATCGACGTTATTCGGCAGCGCGGACGGCGCCGCAAGAACGTCTATTGCACCGGCCCGCGACAAGTACTGTGCAAGGGAATACGTCGAGTGCTATCTACTCTTGAAACGCCAGTGCACCAGTACTTCGCTATTGAAACCGGACGCTTGACTATCATCTTGCTGTCGAAAATTTCGGCGTAAAATCCGGCTTTCGCCGCGATGTGCCGGCCTAAAGCCATCACATCAGGTCATCACGTCAGCGATGCATGTGGATCTTATAACTCTATATCTCCTCGCGATCGGAACCCTTCTCGCCAGTTGCGGGATGACGCTCTGGGAGCGTCGCACGCATCCCGGACGCAGCAGGGAATTGCAAATACTGGCAGCGGGATACGCCACGCTTGCCATCGGCTGTGCGGTGGCGCCGTTGCGCCACGATCTGCCCGGCGCGGCGGGCTCTGCGCTAAGCAACCTGATCATCGTCTCCGGCTATCTGCTGATCCTGCACGGCGTCGCATCGTTGAGCAACCGGCAATACCGTGCGGGTTCGATCGGCATGCTCGTTCTACTGGCGCTGGCGTGGGCGGTTGGCGGCACGCGGTGGCAAGAAACCATGTGGAGCTACGTGAGTGCGTTCCCAATCGCGGTGGCTTGCGGCATGACGTCCCGCGAGCTGCTGCGATGCGACGGAATGAAAGGGATGCAGTCGCGGCACATCGCTGCAATCGTGTCGGGCGCCCATGCATTCTTCTATGCCGCGAGAGCATTTGTGTTGCCCGGTCTCGTGGCGCTGTATGGGCAAGGCATGCTGCTGGTTGTCGGCAAGATCACGATATACGAGGGCGTGCTGTATTCGGTCGTTCTGCCGATGACCTTGCTGAGGCTCGTGCGCGACGAAGCCCACGGTCAGCTTCTAAAGGAATCGCAGACGGATTATCTGACCGGTCTTGGCAATCGCAGATGGTTTTTCGAAGAGGGCGCGCGCGTCATCCGCGGTGAAGTGTCCCGGCCAGTTTCATTACTTGCGTTCGACCTGGATCAATTCAAGGCAATCAACGATCGATACGGCCACGAGACGGGCGACGAGGTCCTGAAGTCATTTGGGGATGTCGCCCGCGGCGTGTTGGGACGGGATGCGATTCTCGCGCGTATAGGCGGAGAAGAATTTGCCGCATTGCTGCCTCGACATGACAGCGTTCGCAGCAAAGAGGTGGGCGAGGCTATCGTCAGGCGCTTCGCCGACGCCGTCTCTCACAGGAAGAACGGCGTCGAGATCAGGGGCACGGTCAGCATCGGACTGGCGCAGTCCACAAGCGAAACGCTCACGCTTGCCGACCTGCTGGCAGCCGCCGATCAGGCGTTGTACAGCGCGAAATCGCTTGGCGGGAATCGGGTTGAACTGGCGCAGCCGGCCGCACGCCTGGGATCTCGCGACGATGACGATGAAGTTGCGTCTCGCCGCAGAAGTACTGTTTAACGCTGTTTAAACGCGGGATTTGCGAAGCTGTTGTCGTCGTATGGCTTCGGTCGTTTCTGCCTTTTGAACGCCAGGGTCGGCTACGATAAAAAACGGCCCGCCGGGTGGCGGGCCGCTAAGACAGCTTCGTCGATGCTCGACCGGTTTTTGCCGGATCAGCTGTCGGCGTTTGCCGAAATGAAGCTCGAAAGCGCCGAGTACGGCTGGCTAATCGGAGTACCGTTGATCATAATGCCGTACGTGTTATTGCCGCTGTCCAGCACGTAGTACATCACAGACTGGATGTTGTGGCTCTTTCTCGACCGGTAGAAGTTCGCCAGTGTCGAAGAAATGTAGGACGCGCGATAAGCCTCGGTTTTCTCCGGACCCGTATTCCATTCGGAGATGATGAACGGCACACCATATCGGGCCTTGCAGTAGGTCGGCAGATCGAAGCCCGGACCCGCACCGTCGACCCCGATGTTGAAGATGTCGCCGTACACTTCGTAGTTGTGCCACGTCGTGACGTCCCAGCGCACTTTCGGATAGCCGCCGCTGCCGTCCGGCTGCATGCCGTCCCACAGCGCATCGGCTGCGCCGACATCCGCAACACAGAAGTTGATGCCGCACTTCGCCGACGGTTGAACCGACTTCACGCCATCGATCATCCCTCGCATCACGCCGCGCATGACGGGCCAGTTGGCGTTGTTGAAATCGGAGGCCTTTGTTCCGGCGTACGTGAAGTCCATGACAGTTGCGTCCTGTCGCGTCAGCTCGTTTCCGCATTCATAAAGCGTGACGCCATACGGCTGGAGCGCTTTTGCGATCGTCATGCCGACCGCGAATCCGCGGTTGTATGCGGCGCCTTCGCCGGGAAGCAGCGCACCCGTTGCGTCATACACGCCCTGGTTGACGAGAACGAACAGTGTGAGTCCGGCGGCCTGGAAGGCCTGCGCCAGCTTCGTGACGGCATTCAGTTGCATCGGATCGTCGGTACATCCCACGCGATATGACGTGCAGCCCATGCTCTTCATGATCGCGACGAGCTGCGCGGGCGTGTACGTGTAGTCGAAGTGTCCGTTGATGCCATAGAAGCTTCCGGCCGTCGTCAGCGATGTAGCAAGGCGCGGGTCGTCGCACGGCAACCATCTGTCGAGATCGGCGAGCACGTAGAACTGCCCGCCCGTGCCGCGATGCCAGATCTTGCCGCCATACCACAGCAGAAGCGAAACGTTGTATGTGTTGCCGACGGTTGCGCGGTTGCGGTAGATGACGCCATTGACGACAGTCCAGATTGCGCCCGTCTTGTCGATGATGTACGAAGCCGAAGGAATGGTCGTGCCGTCCGCCGACGTGCCGCCCAGACGCGGATCGTTGCAGGCGTTCCACGTCGTGCCGTTCCATGCGTAGAACTGACCGCCCGTGCCCTGGTGGTACATGCTGCCGCCGAACCACAGCAGCAGCGACACGTTGTACGTATTGCCGACTTTCGATCCGTTTCGATAGATCACGCCGTTGACGACGGTCCATACCGCGCCCGACGTGTCGGTGATCTGCGAAGCGGGCGGAATCGAGGTGCCGTCGCTGGAGGCGCCGCCGCCGCCCAGGCGCGGATCGCTGCTCGCCAACCATGTGGTGCCGTTATACGCGTAGAACTGGCCGCCCGTGCCCTGGTGATAAACGGTGCCGCCGTACCACAGCACCAGCGTGACGTTGTAGTTGTTGCCGGCCTTTACGCCGTTCAGATACACGGAACCGCCGGACAGCGTCCATACGGAACCGTTGTTATCGATGATCGACGATGCGGATGGAATCGTCGTGCCGTTCGCCGATGCAGCGCTTGCGCGCGCTGTCGATCTGGCAACGGGCGAGCTGCCGCTGATGCCTTCACTGCCACCGCCGCAAGCGGTCAGAATGTAGCTGCCACCAAGGGAAGTTAGGAGTCCGAGAAATTGACGTCGTTTGATCATGGCTAACAAGATCCTCGCCGTGAAACTCACCGGCAGAAGTTGCGTAATTCGTCTGGGAGATGCGAGGAAAAAGCGCAGATCGTCCGCTTCAGGGTTTGGAATCCTTGAAGCGCAAACGTTTGACCGACGCGGTGCGTTCCCGTGACAAGTTAAAAGAGCGCGGCAGGTGTCCTGGCCGCGTTACCGCCTTGCCGGCAATAAGTACCTCATTGTCCGTAAAGCAGCAAATGTCACAGACTCGATTAGCACCAAAAACAGTGAATCGGTATTTAATGCCGTTACATAAGTCCGAACAGCGCAAAGTCTACCGGGTTCTAGCGGACGTGCGTAATATCATAAGAAAAAACAATGCAATCACATGGATGCGTCGCATCGGGGAATTCTTTTGCGTGATGCGCGTTCCAGCAAGAGGGTCTTTGCCGAATGATTTGGAATGCGACCCCGTAGATAAGAATCGGCAGATATGACCGGCAAAAAGAGGCCGAATTTTTACCGATTTCGGCTCTAAGAAGTAAGTATATTATTCAGCCCGTGAGTCGGCTTGGGTTGCATCGGAACAGCTTTTACCTGCGCGCCATTACACGCAGTACGGGATGGGCTTCGATGTTCTTCCGCCGGAGTAGCCACGATGCGTCGATGGATCGACGCTCACATTTGCGTTACGCGGCGGCGTACTGCGTATTGCCGTTTTCGCCGCTGGGCGGAATCGTGCTGACGCGTCGACTGGAGCGGGCATTGCGGCTATGGTGCTGTACACATCGACAATGCCTGCGACTTGAATGCAAGAAGCAGTCAACGATGCGTGTGCGTCGACATGCCGCCTGGTTAGCGAATTTCGTTACGCGTGCCAGAGGATTCGATGTCGTTGGGGTGCCCAGTGAGTCGGCGCAATTCGAACGCAGAGTGAAGTGCGAGACCGATGACCGCGCCGATCAGTTCGGCGATCGCGAAGCCAGGCACGCTGGATGGTGCGATGCCCGCGAAACTGTTCGTGAACATGCGGCCGAATGCGGCCGCCGGATTTGCAAACGACGTCGATGCCGTGAACCAGTACGCGGCGCCGATATATGCAGCGACCATGATCGACGCGCGTCCGGCCGGTGCGCGCAGGATAACGAGCAGCAGGCCGGCCGTGGCCACGGCTTCGGCAATCCATTGGCCGGTTCCCACGCGGATCTTGCCTGAAAACGCGACGATGGGCAGATCGAACATTGCATGCGCGAGCCACGCGCCGAGCAGTGCGCCGATCAGCTGCGCAGCGATGTACGGCAGCAGCTCATGTGCAGGCAGTTCGCCACGCAACGTCATGACGGCGCTGACGGCGGGATTGAAATGCGCGCCGCTCAATGGCCCGAATACTTCGATCAGCACATACAGTCCGCCCACGGTTGCCAGTGTGTTTGCGAGCAACGCGATCGCGACGTTGCCGCCCGCAAGCCGTTCGGCCATGATGCCGGAGCCGATCACCACGGCGAGCAGCAAAGCCGTGCCGATCAGCTCGGCGAGAATCTTGCGCTTGAGATCGATCACTGTCGTCACGATTCGGAAATGATTGTGAGCGCTCGCTGGAGCTCGTCGTTGTTCATCGTTTCCAGTGGCAGTGCCAGCAGTTGCAACATCCGGTATCCGATCGCCTGACGGGTGAGTTCGAATGCAACGCGCTTGCCTTCGTCGCCGCCGGGCGCAACGGATGGGTCCGCATAGCCCCAGTGAACCTTGACGGGACTGCCTGGCCAGTAGGGGCATGTTTCTGCAGCCGCACTGTCGCAGACGGTAATGACGACGCGCATGGCAGGCGCGTCGTCGCGCGCAAACTCGTGCCAGCTCTTGCTGCGATAGCCGCTCGCGTCGATGCCCGCTTGCGTGAGCACCTCGACAGCGAACGGATTCAGCCGGCCGCCGGGTGCGCTACCAGCGCTGAAAGCGCGCACGTCCTTGCCGAGTTTCGCAGCGAGATGATTCAGCATGGCCTCGCCGAGCACGCTGCGGGCCGAGTTGTGCGTGCACAGGATCAATACGTTGGTCGTCACAGGTCGCCCGTCGAATTGCGCGCAGCACTCAGCAGCACGAGGAGGACGAGGAAGACTTCACGGGAACGCCAGCCGGTTTGCCCGACGGCGGCGCGCAGCACGCGGCGACCTCCGAGGCCGGCGCAGAGGACTGCGTCTTGCGCGATTCGCCGAACACGGGAATTTCGTTCAGCGTGCGATACGACTCCCATGCGATGCCTTGCGGATCGACGGTCCAGTACTTGTTCGAATTCGCGTAACAGCAGGCCGTACCGATCTGCTCGTCGACGGGCAATGCAGCGCGTTTCAGCCGGTCGCGCATCTCGTCCAGCTCGGCTTCGCTCTCGACCTGCATGCCCAGATGATCCAGGCCCGGCGTCGCGCCGCGCTGCGAGATGGCGAAATTCACACGTGGGTCGTCGAGCATCCATTTCGCGTAATCGCTCTTGACGACGGTGGGCTCGGATGCAAACAACGCGGAGTAAAAGCGAATGCTTGCTGCGAGGTCTTCGACGGCAACGTGAATGTGAAAGCGCTTCATGATTGCTTCTTCCTGGAAGGGGGACATGCTGTCGTTGGCGTGCAGGGATTGCCGCCGCAGCAGTTCTCGGTGAGATAGGCCAGCAGGCCGTTCATCGTTGCAAAGTTCGCGCAGTAGAAGACAAAGCGCCCTTCCTGCCGGCTCGTGACGAGTTGCGCGTGAGCCAGCTCCTTCAGGTGAAAGGAGAGGGATGACGGCGCGACGTCGAGCAGCGCGGCGATCTGGCCCGCCGGCATGCCTTCTGGGCCCGCCTGCACGAGGGCGCGAAACACGGCAAGCCGGGACTCGTGCGCGAGTGCCGCCAAAGCAGCGACGGTCTGATTCATTTCCATATTTCAATGATAGTCGAAATGTTGGAGAAACAGCAAGGAACGCATGCGCCCGCCCGCATTTCGTCGAGCGATTTGGTTCAGCTCCGATGCGATGTCATCTGCCGGGCGAATTTCGGAAAACACGTCGAACTTCGCGCGCATGAGTTTCGAAAAACGAAGAGGATTCAGCCGAACGCACCAAGCCGAATCCTCTCCCACCGATACCAATTCAATAAAGCGGCGTCCCGGCCTTATAAGCACTGACGAAAGATTGCCAGTCCAGATTGACTTGAGCCGCATAGCTGAATGCGAAGCTCGAGATTTCCGATTCCAGTCCGCTCGTACTCGTGATGGCGTCGGTCACCTGCTTGTCGATGCTATAGGTGACGATCGAGCTGTTGTAGTCTTGATCGGAAATCGCGTGAGCCGATGCCAATGCCTGACCCAAATAAGCGGCCGCCGTATTCAGCTTGCCGGCGCTCGTCAACTGCGTGTAGTCGAAATCTTCCTGATACGGCGACTTCTCGTGGAAGTAGTAATTCAAGCCGTTGATCCGTCTGCGTGGTCGTATAGCTCGATGCAGGTAACGTCAGCATGACCTGGTAGAAGATGTGGTCAGTGCCGCGATAGAACGCGAACGCGTCACCCGCCATAGTCGACATCCTGGTCGCAAGCTCCGCGCTGTCCGTGGCCGCGAGAGGATGGTTGTAGTTGTAGATCTGCGTCACGATCCAACTGGGTCGCGAAGTTTGAGCGTGGGCGGAAAATGCGCTCAGCAGGCAGGCGGCAGCGGACAAGGCGATCCACGATTTCTTCATTGTTCTCCCTCGGATAAAGAAAAAGGAGCGACAAAGCCGCCCCTCTTGTTGGTGCGGCGTCATTCAAGCAGCGCGGAGTGACAACGACATGGCGCGTTTCGTAGAAAAGCCCCAAACGCAATGGACGCTGCCATGCGGCAGTTCATCATATGCACTGCGTCGGTGCGCATGGTCATAAAAACTTCATTCAAGTATCCACGCTTAGGGCCGTAAAGAAGACGCGTCCCTTTAAAAGGACTGTCTTCTCTCCGTGCCTCGCAGCCGCGCATCCATGCCGCCGCGACGCATTGCCATTCAGGTCTCCAATGCGCAAGTTAAGTATCAGAACCCGCCTTCTTCTTTTGACGGGCGCCGTTACCGTCATTGCCCTTTGCATCGGCGCAGCGGGATTGATGGGTGTGTCGAGGTCGATCGACACGCTGCAGCAGATGTATGAGGGACGCGCGCAAGCGTTGCAGACGATATCGACCATCAATGAACTCGTCACCGAAACGGTCTTTGCAGTGAGCGACGCGATTCTCGATCCGTCGGCGCAGAAAACGCAGGCGCTCGCGGCAAGCGGTGTCGCGCGCATCGAGCAGGTCGACACGCTGATGAAGCAGTATCTCGCCAACAGCGCATCGGCGGATTCGCGTGAACTCGCGACGAAATACGCTTCGAACTGGGCGAATCTGCGCGACAAGGGTCTGCGGCCGGCCGTTCAGCAATTGAGCGCAAACAGCCTGGCCGAAGCGCAGTGGGTGCAGACGCAAACCGTCGACCCGTTGTCGCGCACGTTGAAGCAGCAGGGCGCGGAGCTGCGCAAGATCGAATTGACGGCTGCTCAGTACGAGTACGAACAGGCGACAAAAGCGGGACACGTCGTCGAGATGCTCGTCATCTGCTTTATCGTCGTCGGTCTGGGCGTCGTGGCGGCACTGTCCGCGTCGATGTCGAGAAGCCTGTTCCGTGAACTCGGCGGCGAGCCGCAAACGGCGGCGGAAATCGCCAATCGCGTTGCGTCGGGCGATCTCTCCGTCGACGTGCCCGTGAAGCCGGGCGACACACACAGCGTATTGTTCGCGATGAAGGCGATGCGCGAACGTCTTGCCTCGATGATCGGCGAGATCCGCCACTCGACGGATACGATCGCCGAAGCGAGCGCATCCATCGCGAGCGGCACGGGCACGCTTGCGACCAGCGCAGAGGAACACGCGGCGAGCATCCAGCAGACTTCGGCGAGCATGCAGCAGCTTGCGTCGATGGTCAGAGCCAACGCGGAACATGCGACTGAAGCTCGCACGCTGGCAGGCATCGCGTCGGGCAAGGCCGGCGACGGGGACCGCGCCGCGAAGGATGCCGGTGCGCGCATGCGCGCACTCGCAGGACAGTCGGGCCGCGTGCGCGACATCACATCGGTGATCGAAGGCATTGCATTCCAGACGAACCTGCTGGCCCTCAACGCCGCCGTCGAAGCCGCGCGCGCAGGCAATCAGGGGCGCGGCTTCGCCGTCGTCGCGCAGGAAGTGCGTGCACTTGCTGAGCGAAGCTCGAAAGCGGCAAAGGAAATCGGCGCGTTGATCAAGGAGATGACAGCCGAAGTGGACCAGAGCGGCGTCGCAGTCGAAGCAGCCGGGGCCACGATTGTCGACTTGCTCGCCGCCGTTCGCGGCGTGGCAAATCTGGTCGACTCGATCGCAGAAGCGTCACGCGAGCAGAGCAACGGCATCGAGCAGGTCAACGCGGCCATTCTCGTGATGGACCGCGTGACGCAGCAGAACACCGCTTTCGTACAGGACGGCGCGCAGGCGTCAGGCGATTTGCGCGTGCAGGCAGAATCTTTGCGGTCGGCCGTGCGGGCCTTTCAGCTTTAACCCGAACTCTTCTCTTTGCTACGCGAGCCCCGGCCGCTGCGTGCCGCCGGGTTCCTCGTGATCGAAGTACCATGCCGACGGCAGTCCCGAGTCGAAAGCGCGCATTGCGCTGGCCAGCGCGCCGCATGCATGAAATGCTCCCGTGCATGACCCGCAATCCGGCGGATTCGGTGTAGCCTGATAGTCCCGAGCGCAAATGGGAGCCGGTATGGAACAGGAGCTGAAGCTGCGGGTCCGCATCGAAGATCTCGACACATTGCGTCACGTGCCTTTGTTTGCGCAATCGAAAGGCGCGGCCGAGGTTCCCCGGTTGTTGACGAGCACCTATTTCGACACGCCCGAGCTTGCCTTTCACGAATGCGGGGCGTCGTTGCGCGTGCGCGCAGTCGGTGACGGGAGACTCCAGACGCTGAAGCTCGAAGGATCGGTTCAGGCGGGCCTGTTCGACAGGAACGAGTTCGAGATGCCCGTCGATGGCGACGTACCCGATCTGAAGCTGCTGCACGACCCGATCCCCGAGGCGAGCGACTGCGGAAAGCTGGTCCGTGACGAGTCCGCAGCGGCTCAGTTAAAGCCCGTCTTTGTCACGCGAATCAATCGAGCGGTTTTTCCGCTGCGCTTGCCGTCCGGAGACGAAATCGAAGTTGCACTCGACGAAGGCACGGTCGAAGCCGACTCAGGCTCTTTGCCGATTGCGGCGCTCGAACTCGAGCTGAAACAGGGGCAGGCGGAGAACCTGTACGGCGTCGCACTGGAACTGCTCGACACCGTGCCGCTGCGCATCGACCGTTTCAGCAAGGCCGACCTCGGCTACGCGCTCCTCATCGCGGAGCACTGCAAGGCCGTGAAGGCGCAACCCGTGCATCTGCAGAAAAGCGATTCGGTCGAAGACGCGTTTTGCAGCATCGTGCGCAATTGCCTCGCTCAGGTTCATGCGAACGAGCGCGGCGTCGTGTCGGGTCACGATCCTTCGAGCGTTCATCAGATGCGCGTGGGGCTGCGTCGTTTGCGCTCGGCGCTCGATCTGTTCGCGACGGTCATTCCCGCTTATGCCGGTCTCGACGAAGAGCTGCGGTGGATCGCCTCGGAACTGGGCGCCGCGCGCGACTGGGAGGTGCTCGCGGGATCGACGCTCGAACATGCGGGCACGAGCGGCAATCCCGAAGAACTGCTGCCCGTGCGCGACGCCTGTTTGAAGATCGCCACCAACAACCGGCAGCGCGCGGCGCAGGCCGTCGAGTCGGTTCGCTACACGCGGCTCGCGCTGCAACTCGCGCTATGGTTGAGCCAAAAGGGATGGCGAGGCGAAATGTCCGACGAGCAGCGCGAAGCGCTCAGCCGGCCCGCGAGGCTGTTCGCCGCGGATGTGCTGCGTCGCCGGCACAGGAAGCTGATCAAGCGCGGCAAGGGGCTCGCCGATATCGACGATCGCCGTCGCCATCGCGCCCGCATTGCAGCGAAGAAAGTGCGATACGCGACCGAGTTCTTCGCGTCGCTTTGTCCGAGGCGCGTCGTGCAACACTACGTCGGTGCCCTGGCTGAGCTGCAGGACGATCTCGGCTGGCGCAACGATGCCGTCGTCGCCGATGAACTGCTGAAGTCGCTGCCGCGAACGTCGCCTGAGACGGCTGCGGGCGCCGCCTTTGCACGAGGCTTTCTCGCGTCACGCGTCGCCGCCGATCATCGGACATTGAAGAAGCTCTGGAAACGCTTCAGACGTCTTTCGCCGCCGCACTAACCCGAGTACATCGTTATCACGTGTCCGGTGGTCAGGGCGCGAAATACGGCGCACCTGACAAGATGCTTTCCATATGAGTTTCCATATCACGCGGCTTCCGGCCGAAACGCGTGATGTGGTATGTCGTGCGCAACGATCGGCTCCGCGCTTTCGCTCTGGCGATCCGTCGATGGTAAAGATGCTTCCGGTTCCAACGCGGCAAGCGGGTCCAGAATGCTCGATGCGTGATGCAGACAGACCCATTCCAGATGATCAGGCGTTTGCGGATCGAATTCGCGCATCCAGTTTGTCCCGCAGACGCGGCACTGGTAGTTCTGTACGAGCACGGGCTTGCGACCTAGCGGACGCAGCTTTTTCGGCTTGTGCGTCGCCCGCAATCCGTCGTGTGGCACGGTTGCATCGCTGCATTGCATCCGGTCGCAGGCTTCGCAGGACATTTCAGTCGGGTTCAGCGAAAGAGAAGCCGACTATAGCAGCGTAAACGGCCATGTGTGCAACCAGTCCGATTCAAATAAATACCGCATAAGCAGTGCATAAATAGCGGATCGTATTCGAACGATTTATCAGTTGATCGATCTGCTGAACGAATCGCACGAGGTCGCGGCGCGTGTCGGCGCAAGCGCAGACACGGCAGTTTCGCGAGTCGTTACGCGCGCTGCGCGGCGCGGATCGCGTTGACAGGTTTTGCCCGGATCGCCAGCATCGGCTCGCTCCTCTATCATTAGACTTTTGATTCCTGAATGCCTGGGGGAGCGCGTTGCCTGCGCGTCTGTACAAAGCCGCGAGCGCTGACCGGTGGCGCTTCATTGTGCTTTACCTCTTCATGACTTTCGGTCTGCTGATCGCGGCCGGTCTGTTCCTGCACGAAGCCCGCGTCATCATCAGCGACAGCCTGCTGGATGAAGATGCCGTTGCCGTATTGAGCCAGGCAAATCGTGTTCTTCACGATCTGGAAAACGCGGAGACAGGGCAACGCGGGTATCTGCTGACGGGTGACGAAAGCTATTTGCAACCGTATCGACAGGGTGTTCGCGACCTCGACGACTCAGTCCTCCGGCTGCATCGGGTCGTGGCTGGTGACGAGCTGTCCGAAGCGCTCGTCGATGCCGTCGAACATGTGAAGACGGACAAGATTAGCGAACTGGCGCAAACAGTCGAGCTCGTGCGCACGGGGCACAGCAATGACGCGCTGACGCTGATCCGTACCAACGAGGGCGAGCGTTACATGGACGCGCTTCGCGACGACATGGGGCAACTGCTGGACCGATGGCAGCAGAAGCGCAAGGCTGCCGCACGCGATGCGCACGAGCGCCTCGTGTTCGGAACGGCCGCGCTGGCAGTCGTTGCCGTTCTCGTCGGCTGCCTGATGATCTACACGCTGCATATCCAGCGCCGCGCGTTTGCGAAAGTGCACGCATGGTCTGCCGCGCTCGACCGCGAGGCCGCACACGATCCGCTGACGGGCCTGCCTAACCGGCGACGCCTGTTGTCCGCGATCGATGCGCTGAATGCGCAACTTCATTTCGCCCCCGAACGACGCATCGCGCTGCTGTTCCTCGACATCGACGGTTTCAAGAGCGTCAACGACACACTCGGTCATAGCGCCGGCGATGCATTGCTACGGCGCCTCGCCGATGCGCTGCGCGAAGCGACGAGACAGAGCGACGTGCTCGCGCGCGTGGGTGGCGACGAGTTCGTTCTGCTCGCGCCGGATTGCGGCGACGACGCGCAACTGCGAGAACTTTCGGAGCGGCTGATTCGCTGCGTGCGCGTGGTCGGCGAGAGGGAGTTCGATGGCCGCTTCGAAATTGGCGTGAGCATCGGCATCGCGACATTCCCTGATCGCGTGCAGTCGGTCGAGAAACTGCTCGATGTCGCCGATGCCGCGATGTATGTCGCAAAGCGCGGCGGCCGTTCGACGTGGAGCTTCGGTGTTTTGTCGGAACAGCATCCGTCGAATGTCGTGAGGCTGAAAAGATGAGGCACCGGATAACGAATGCCCGTCGCCGTCGCACGACTCACTCTTCAGCAATTTCGATTGCTTGATCGATATTCACCGATTCACGCTCCTAGTTCCGGCCATTAGACTGTCTGCAGGATGAGTTGCAGGAATCGGGTATCGAACGTGGACAGTGTCAATCTCGAAGTATTGAAGTCCAGCGCGCGCTGGCTCGATGAGGGACATCGCGCGCTGCTCGTGACGGTGGTGAAGACGTGGGGCTCGTCGCCGCGTCCCGAGGGCGCGATGCTCGTGGTGCGCGACGATGGCGCGGTGGTCGGCTCGGTGTCGGGCGGCTGTATCGAAGACGATCTGATCGATCGCGTACGTCAGCGCGGCATCGAGCAGACGAAACCCGAAGCGGTGAAATACGGCATCACGGCAGAAGAGGCGCATCGTTTCGGCCTGCCGTGCGGCGGCACGATTCAACTCGTGCTGGAGCCGCTGACGAAAGCGAGCGGCATCGCCGAACTATGTGAAGCCGTCGAAGCGGGGCGTCTCGTTGCGCGCATGCTCGATATGGAAACGGGCGTCGCGAGCCTGGGACCCGCGCAGGCCACCGATGGCGTCGACTTCGACAACAAACGTCTGCTGACGATACACGGCCCGCGTTATCGGATGCTCGTGATCGGCGCGGGGCAGTTATCGCGCTATCTGTGCAATATCGCGGTGGGGCTCGACTATCAGGTGACGGTGTGCGATCCACGCGAAGAGTACACGGATGAATGGGACGTGCCGGGCACGAAAGTGGTCCGTACGATGCCCGACGATACGGTACTCGACATGAAACCCGACGAGCGCTGCGCAGTGATTGCGCTCACACATGATCCGAAGCTCGACGATCTCGCGTTGATGGAGGCATTGAAGACGCCCGCGTTTTACGTCGGCGCGTTGGGCTCGCGGCGCAATAACGCGGCGCGGCGCGAACGGCTGAAAGAATTCGATCTCACGGAAACCGAACTCGCGCGGCTGCATGGGCCGATCGGGATTTATATCGGCAGCAGGACGCCGCCTGAAATCGCCGTGTCGATTCTTGCTGAAGTGACGGCGGCGAAGAACGGAGTGATCATGCCGCCGTCGTTGCAGGTCGGCGCTGCAAAGACAGCGCACGGCATGGTGTCGTCGTTCGTCGATTCCGAACTCGCGTGCTTCGCGTAGCACAGGCGTCCACAACGCCCACGACGTTTACTTCACGCTGGCCGCCGTATCGAAGGGACTCAACTGCGCGGCCGCGGCGAACATCTGCGTGAACTCGTCGAGCGCGGCGAGCGTATCGCGGCCGCTGCGCGTGATCCTGTAAAACGAAAACTCCACCTCCGGACGAATCACGTCGATCCGCACCTGATAGTGGCGGCAGATGTGCTCGCAGAACGAAGGCATGATCGCGACGCCGAGCCCTTCATGCGCCATCGCAATCGCCGTCTGCAAATGCCCGACGACCGTGCGCCTTCCCGTCGTCACTTCTTCCTTCGACAGCGACGCTTCGATCAGGCGCTGCAACGGGTTGTCCTTGGGCAGCGTGATCATCGGCAGCCCTTCGAGCGCGCGCCACTGCACGCCGTCGCGCGGCACCTTGCCGATGCCGTGCGCGCCATCCATCGTCGACGACACGACGACGAGCCGCGTTGGAAAGATCGGCACGCGATCGATACCGGAGAGCTGCGAGAAGAACACGCCGAACGCCGCATCCAGGTCGCCTTCCTCGACCATCTTCAGCAGTTCGCTTGGCGGGCGATCGACCAGTTCGATCTGCGCTTGCGGACTGGTCTCGGCGAAGCGCGCGAGCACTTGCGGCATCAGGCTCGCGGCGATCATCGGCGTGCAGCCCAGCAGCAGCGAGGCCTTCTTTTGCCGGCCCAGCTCGTTCAGCTCGATGACGGATTTCTCTAGCGTCTCGACGATCTTCATCGCCGTCGGATAGAACAGGCGGCCCGCTTCCGTCAGCGCGACGGTGCGTGTCGTGCGCTCGAACAGCCGGCAATTGAGTTGCGTTTCCAGCTCGCGAATGATCGCGCTCAGCGCCGCCTGACTCAGATGCATGCTCTGCGCCGTCTTCGTAAAGCTCGATGCGTTCGCGACGCCAAGAAAGACTTTGAGTTGTTTGAGGGACAGGTTCATCGACGGCGATCCTCGAAGGCAGGGCAGGACAGAGCTGCCCGGATTCTATCGCCGTGCAGGCGTATCCGCGACCGGGACAAGCCCGATCGCGGATACCGGGCCGCCATCGAGCGGCGGCTGTGCTTGACGCGCAAATGTCGTGACAGCGCGATGTGGGCGCCGAAGGCGCGCTTTAAGCGAATGCGTAGCGGCCTTCGCTGTCGCGGACGATCGCGCGCGCGGCGCCCGTATCTTCGAGCCAGCGCACGATTTCGCGGCCGTCGCGCGTGCCCGTCGCCGACATCAGTTCGGTGAAGCGCTTCGGTCCGTGCTCCAGAGCGGCTTCGAGCGAGTCGAAGCGCGCGCCCGTGAATGCGGGCGGCGTCGGCACGCGATGTTCGAGATCGCGCTCTTCGCCCGGACGCAGCAGCGGCAGCGTCAGGTCAAAGCCGACCTTTGCCGTCACGTTTGCGCCGCCCAGCGACGGATCGAGCGGCATCGCGCGCATGCCGGTGTGCATCACGAGATCGCGGTCGGCCTGGAAGCGCGTGGCGAGCGCCCAGTCCATCTGCTCGTCGGAGAAGATGTCGATATCGTGGTCGACGACGAATACATGCTTGACGTTCGCGAGCGACGCGAATACAGCCGAGATCGCATTGCGCGCCTCGCCGGGCACGCGCTGTTGCATCGCGACGCGCACATTGAACATGCCGCCCGTCGCGGGGCTCGCATAGACGCCCCTGATTTCGCGCACGGCGGTTTCGAGCGCGCGCCAGACGGTCACTTCCGTGCGCAGCGCGGCCAGTTGCGCGGTATCGGTGCGCGCCATCGTGCGGCCGCCGATCGTGCACGTCTGGAACACGGCATCCTTGCGATGCGTGATGGCCGTCAGATGAAACACCGGGTTCGTCTTGATGCCGCCGTAGTAGCCGAGGAATTCGCCGTATGGCCCTTCAGGCTCCGCGTGGCCGCGTTCATCCAGATAGCCTTCGAGGATGAACTCGGCGTCGGCGGGCACGAGCAGATCGTTGGTCACGCATGTGACGACGCCCATCGGCGCGCCGCGCAGCGCCGCGACGAGTTCGAGCTCGTCGGCGGGAATGCGCATCGTCGCGCCGACGTGATCGATGGGATGCGTGCCGACGGCGAACGCGATCGGCAGCCGCTCGCCGCGCTTCGCATGCGCAATCGCAATCGCGCGCAGATCGGACGGCGCGACGAGGTCGATACCCGCCGTGCGTCTGCCACGCAGCATCAGACGGCGAATGCCGACATTGGTCCAGCCGGTGTCGGGATCGACGGCGAAATCGATCGACGCCGAAATATACGGCGCGCCGTCCAGATCGTGCTGCAGATGCACGGGCAGCGCGGTGAAATCGCAGTCATCGCCCGTCAGCACGACCTGTTGCACGGGCGCTTCTTCGCGGCGCACTTCGACGAGCTTGCCTTTCGTGCGCAGACGCTCGCGCACGACTTCGAGCAGTTGCGCCGGCGTCGTGTCGAACGCTTTGGCAAGGCGCGAACGGCTAGCCGCGACGCTGCCCGCGAGCGATACCGCGCCGCCCGACGGCTGCTGAAACCACACCGCGCGCGGATTGCCTTCCATGATGCCGGCGACGTCGGCGAGATCGACGGGCTCATCGTGCCGTTCGAGCTCCGTTTCGTCGAGCGAAGCGAGGAAGCGGCGCAGCCGGAAGCGTTCGAGGTCGGGCAGTTCCGCGCCTTGCGCGGTCGAAGGGATGGCGGTCTTGGGTCTCAATGTAGTGGTCCTTAGGCTGAGGGCGGCACGCTGCGCGCAGTCGTTATCGCTATCGTTAGAAACGCGCCGACAGCGCGGTCGCGGCAAGATGCGCGGCAAAGCCGCTCGCGCCGCTTGCGGGCATTTCGGGCGCGAGATGCAGGAACTGCTTGACGGCGCGCAGCGTGACCGCGCTGCAGCCGAGCAGCGTTTCGGTGAGCGCATCGGCTTCGTCGTCGAGCGACGCGGCGGCCACGACGCGGCTCACGAGCCCCGCGACGAGTGCTTCCTGCGCGGACAGCCGCGCGCGGCTCAGCACCATGTGCGCAACCGTCTTTACGGGCACACGTCCGATCAGCGCGGACATCACGAGCGTCGGCGGAATATCGCGTTCCATTTCGGGAATCTGGAAGACGGCGTCGTCGGCGGCGAGCGCGACATCGCACACGCCCGCGAGCGCGCAGCCCACACCGATCGCTTCGCCGCGCACCACGGAAAGCACGGGTACGCGCACGGCCTTCAGTGCGTCGTAGAGCGCGAGCGGCGGCGCGGCAACCACGCGCCGCAGCGTTTCCGCCGACGGCTTCGCGCCCGCGGGCGGCATCGGCGACTGGCGTCCCTTGCAGAAGTCCTTGCCGCTGCTGACGATGCGCACGAGCTTCGTGTCGTCGTCGATCGTGCTGACGGCGGCGATGATGGCATCGCTCATCGGCTGGTCGATCAGGTTGCCGTTCTCGGGCCGGTCGAGTTCGACTTCGAGCAGCGTGCCCTTGCGACGGATAGCGACGGATTCAGTTGACATGTGCGCCTCCTTGCGCGCGATGGATGTATTCCCAGACGACCTTCGGCGTGGCGGGCATCGCGAGTTCGTCGTTGCCGTAGGCCTTGAGCGCGTCGGCCAGCGCGTTGAAGATCGTGGCCGTCGCGGGCGTGATGCCGCTCTCGCCGCCCCCTTTCACGCGCAGCGGATTGCCGTGCGTCGGGTCTTCCGTCAGCTCGACGTTGAGCGGTGGAATCACGCCCGCGCGCGGCATGCCGTAGTCCATGTACGAGCCCGTCAGCACCTGCCCCGTATCGCGGTCCATATAGAAGCCTTCGGACAGCGCCTGGCCGATGCCCTGCGCGAGACCGCCATGCACCTGGCCTTCGACGATCAGCGGATTGATCGGCTGTCCGACATCGTCGACGGATGTGTAGTTCACGAGCTGCACGACGCCCGTATCGGGGTCCACTTCGAGTTCGCAAATCGCGGCGCCCGTCGGATGCGCGGGCACGCGCGTGTTGACTTCCGCGTGCGCGTACAGCCTCTTCGTCGACGGATCGCCGGGCAAGCCGTCCTTCGACACATAGTGCGCGACTTCCGCGAGGCCGATGCGCTGGCCGGAGGAGGGCGTCGTGAACCATGCGTCCGCGAACGCGACCTGCGCCGGCTCCACGCCGAACAGGCCGGCCGCCACCTGCTTGCCGATCGCGACGATCTGCTGCGCGGTATCGACGAGCAGCATGCCGCCCAGACGCATCGTGCGGTCCGAGTGGCTGCCGCCGCCGACGCTCACGAACGCGGTATCGCCCGTGCGCAGCTTCACGGCTTCCATCGGCACGCCGAGGTGATGCGCGATGACCTGCGCGAACGTGGTCTCGTGGCCCTGGCCCGTCGACTGCGTGCCCGACACGATATCGACGCTGCCGTCAGCGCGCACTGTCAGTTCGATCCGCTCGCGCGGCGCGCCGACGGGCGATTCGATATAGTTCGCGAGGCCGATGCCGCGCAGCCGTCCGTTCGCGAGCGATTGCGCGCGGCGTTCCTCGAAGCTGTCCCACTGCGCGAGCGTCAGCGCGCGCGCCATGTTGCGCGCGAAGTCGCCGCTGTCGTACGTAAGACCCATCGGGCTGCGATACGGCAGCTTGTCGTGCGGCACGAGATTGCGGCGGCGGATTTCCGCGCGGTCGATGCCCAGTTCGCTTGCCGCGAGATCGAGCATCCGTTCGATTACGTGCGTCGCTTCGGGACGGCCCGCGCCGCGATAAGGCGCGGTCGGAACCGTGTTGGTCAAGACGGCGCTCACGTGCACGGCGGCGACGGGGACGTCGTAGACGGACGTCATGATGCGCGTGCCGTTCGACATCGGCACATACGAGACGGTGTGCGCGCCCACATTGCCGATCCACTCGTTGTCGATCGCGAGAATGCGGCCGTCTTTCGAAAAGCCGATTGCGGAGCGGATGATCGCGTCGCGCCCCTGGTAATCGGAGAGGAAGGCTTCGCTGCGATCGCTCGTCCACTTCACGGGACGCCCGACGCGGCGCGCGGCCCATACGACAGCCAGCTGCTCGACATAGATGAACGAACGCGGCCCGAAGCCGCCGCCCGTGTCGGGGCACACGACGCGCATCCGCGCAGGCGGCACTTTAAGCGCAGCGGCGAGGCACAGCTGCTGGCGCACGGCGCCCTGGCTGCCGGAGATCAGCGTATAGACGTCGGTGGCCGGGTCATGCATGCCGATCGCGCTGCGCGGTTCCATCTGGCAGTTGACGAGCCGGCTGTGATGAAACTCGCGGCGCACGACGTGGTCGGCTTGCGCGAGTATCTGGCGTGCCGCTTCGCGATCGCCGATCTGCGTCTGGAAACACAGGTTGCCATGCGCGCCGTCCCACAGTTGCGGCGCATCGGCTTGCATTGCATCGGCGGCATTGACGACGGCGTCGAGCACGTCGTAATCGACTTCGATCAGCTCCGTTGCATTGCGCGCCTGCAACGGCGTTTCGGCGATCACCATCGCAATCGCTTCGCCGACGTAGCGCACGCGGTCGATGGGCAGCGGCACGTGAAGCTGGTCGAAGATCGAACCCGTCAGCGATGTGAGGAAAGCCTTCTTCGTCGCGTCGACGGCATCGACGGGATTCGGCACATGGTCGACGCCCTGAAAGCCGTCGTCGAGATAGTCCTGGCCGATCAGCACGGCGATCACGCCGGGCGCTTCCTTCGCCGCGCCGATGTCGATCGAGCGCAGCGCCGCGTGCGCATGAGGCGAGCGCAGAAAGGCCGCGTGCAACTGGCCGTCGACGTGAATGTCGTCCGTGTACTGGCCGTTGCCGGTGACGAAGCGCTGGTCTTCGACGCGAGGTATCGGTTTGCCGATCATGACGCGTGTTCCTCCGTCTTCGCGAACGGCGCATCGGGGTACATCTCGCGCGCGGCGTGGCGAACGGCTTCGATGATGTTCACATAGCCCGTGCAGCGGCAGATGTTGCCTTCCAGCGCGTGACCGATGCTCGCGGTATCGAGAGCAGGCTCTTCGCGCAGATAGAACGCGCTCGCCATGATCATGCCCGGTGTGCAGAAGCCGCACTGCAAGCCGTGGCATTGGACGAACGCGTTCTGCACTGGATGCAGCTTGCCGCTGCATCGCGCGCCGCACTGTTCGCCGAGGCCTTCGATCGTGACCACCTGTCCGCCGCTCGCCTGGGCGGCGAGCACGGTGCAGGACTTGACGGCGTTGCCGTCGAGATGGACCGTGCATGCGCCACACTGGCTCGTATCGCAACCGACGTGCGTGCCCGTGAGCCGCAAGTGCTCGCGCAGGAATTCGACGAGCAGTGTGTTGTCGGGCACATCGCGCGTAACGTCCGTGCCGTTCACCTGCAATTGGACTTCAACCATGATTCACCTGTATGTCCCCGTTCGTGCGTTCGTGCGTTCGTGCGTTCGTGCATTCGTGCGGGTAAGCTCATTCCGCAGCGGCTTCGCTGGCGGCGCTCAGCGTTGCGTTGAAGCGTTTGAAGAACTCGGCGGCGAGCTTGTTCGCGACCGACGTCACGAGCCGCGAGCCGATCTGCGCGAGCTTGCCGCCGACCTGCGCTTCGGCGACATAGGTGAGCAGCGTGCCGTCTTCGGCATCGGCGAGCGTGACGGTGGCCGTCATCTTGCCGAAGCCCGCAATGCCGCCCTCGCCCTGGCCGACGAGCCGGTAGCCGTTCGGCGCGTCGCGCCCGGACAGTTCGAGCGTGCCTTTGAAGCGCGCCTTCACGGGGCCGACGGACGCGACGACGACGGCCTTGTACTGGTCTTCGTTTTCAGCCGTAAAAGCTTCGCAGCCGGGAATGCATTCCTGCAGCACTGCCGCGTCGTTGAGTCCTTGCCATACCTGTTCGCGCGATGCCGCGATGGTTTGCGATCCGGTGAATTCCATCCTGTTCTCCTGATTGAGCGGGCGTCCTTACGACGCGAGCAGCGCCTGCAGTGCGCGGCGGGTATAGGTTTCGATCAGATGCGCGCGATACGACGCCGACGCGTTGTCGTCGTCGGGCAGCGTTGCGCGGTCGATGAAGAGCGACGCGAGCGCGGCCTCCGACAGATCCTGCTGCAACGCGGCCTCCGCCTCGAACCAGCGGAACACCGATGCGCCCGCGCCCGTCACCGCGATGCGAATCGCGTCGTCGTACTGCGCGATGAACACGCCCGCGACCGCATAGCCCGACGCGGGATGCCGGTACTTTGCATAGGCGGCGCGGCGAGGAATGGCGAATTCGATTGCGGTGACGAGCTCGGCCGGTTCAAGCGCGGTTTCGAATGTGTCGATGAAAAAGTCGTCGGCGGGAATGCGGCGTTGCGACGACGTGATGACATGCGCGTTGAGCGCGAGCACGGCACAAGGGTAGTCCGCGGCGGGATCGTTGTTCGCGACCGAGCCGCCCATCGTGCCGCGATTACGCACCTGCGGATCGGCGATCAGGCTCGCCAGGTGCGCGAGCGCGGGAATCGCTTCGCGCACGACCGGGGATGCGGCAACCTCCGCATGCTTCATCAGCGCGCCTATGTGCAGCGTTTGCAGCACGTGGCCGCGCACGTCGATCCCGCGCAGTTCGTCGAGCCGCGTCAGATCGATCAGATGCGACGGCGCCGCGAGTCGCTGCTTGAGCGTGGGTATCAAGGTCATGCCGCCCGACAGCGGCCGCGCTTCGTCATGCTCGCGCAGCCAGTCGACCGCTTCGGCAAGCGATGCTGCGCGCAGATAGGTAGTCTCGTACATGTTGTCTCCTGCAGCATGCGCGTCGCCGCGTCTTCGTCGCGCGCATGCCTGACATCCGTATTGACGGCTTCGCCGTGTGTCTCTTACGGCTCCGAGAGCCAGTTTTCCAGTGCAGTGGCGAGCGCCACGGGCACCTCGAACATCGCGTAGTGTCCGGCGTTGTGCAGCGTTTCCAGCGTGGCATTCGGATACCACGTGAGCCACGTGCGCGTCATCAGGTCCGCCGTGATGGTCGGATCGTGTTCGCCGACAAACAGCTTCACGGGTGTCGCATTTCCTTCGACCTGCGCGGCGAAGTCGCCCGTTGCCCATTGCGGCAGATACGCAGCAAACGCTTCGCGCCGCGACTCGCGCAGCGACGTTTGCGCGAGCTGCGTGCTCCATCGTGCGGCGAGCCGGCTGCCCGTCGAAAAGTGAATGATGCCTGCGCGCTTCGCGACATCGTCGATTGCGGCGGAGAACATCGCGATGCGTGTCTCGTCCATTCGCGAGCCGCACGCGGGCACGGCGGAAATGCCCGCCATCTTCACGATGCGCTCGGGCGCGGCGACGAGCACGCGCTGCATCGCCATGGCGCCCATCGAATGACCGACGAGGCTGAAGCGCGGCCAGTCGAGATGATCCGCGAGCGCGAGCACATCGCTCGCCACTTCGTCGAACGTGAATGTGCCGTCGAGATCGCGCGAAAGCCCATAGCCGCGATAGTCGAAGAACGCATAGCTGAAGCGTTCGGGATCGAGCGCGGACTTGAGCGCGTCCCAGTCGGCCGAGCTGCCGAGCCAGCCGTTCAGCGCGATCACCTTGTGCGGGCCGTTGCCGAACTGCCTGAAGCCATTGAACGTCGTCGTCATGATTCAATGCTCCTCATGGGATGCCGCGTCGAACGGATACGGCAGCGCAGAAGCGATGCGTCCGCGGCATTCGCCGAAGCCGATCGACACCGCGCCCGGCGCACTGGCACGCGCGCTCAGCACGATTTCGTCGCCGTCTTGCAGTTCGATGCGCGTCTCGCCGTTCGCAAGCAGCAGCGGCTTCTTGCCCGCTTCGCTGAGCTCCGTCAGACACGCGCGCGACTCGTCGCTCGCGCCTGAAATCGTGCCGCTGCCGAGCAGATCGCCCGTGCGCAGATTGCAGCCGTTGCTCGTGTGATGCGCGATCATCTGCGCAAACGTCCAGTACAGGTTGTCGAGATGCGTGTGCGTGATCTGCGCAGGTGGCAGGCGGTCGCTGCGCATCGCGGCCGTCGACAGATGCGCGAACAGCTCCAGATGCAGGCCGCCGTTGCGCTGATCGCGTGCGCCGTTGAGATGCGGCAGGATCGCGGGATCGCCGGCTGCGCGCTGTGGCGCGGCCTTGCGGAACGGCGCGAGCGCTTCTTCGGTGACGAGCCACGGCGACACGCTCGAGTGGAAGCTTTTACCGAGGAACGGCCCCAGCACCTGTTCGAACCATTGAATGCTTTTCGCCGACCAGTCGTTGAGCAGGCAGTAACCGAATACATGCTGGCGCGCGCTGTCGACCGAAACGGCGCGCGTCAGTTCATTGCCGTGACCGATGACGGCCGCGAGCTCCAGTTCGAAGTCGAGCATCGGCGCAGGACCGAAGCGCACGTTGCCGTCCGCGTCGCGATACTGTCCGTGCGGACGCCGCACGTCGCCGCCGCTCACTCTCATCGACGATGCGCGGCCATGATAGGCGATCGGCAGCGACTTGAACGCGGCAGGCAGCGGATCGGCGAGACCCTTGTAGCGGCCGTGACGCTCGGTGTGATGCCGCGACGTCAGGAAGTCCGTGTAGTCGCCGATCGTCCAGGGCAGCGTCAACTCGACATCCGTCATGAGCGGCAGTACTGCATCGATCGATGATTCGAGCTGCGAGCGCGCAGACGCATCGTGTTTCAGCAGATCCGACAGCGCGGCGCGCAACGCGCTCACGTGGCGAGCATCGAGCGCCATCAGAGCATTCAGCGTGCTGCCGCGAGCCGATGCACACGCGCGCGCCGCTTCGCCGTCGAGCAATGCGATGTCGTGCAGCGCGCGCAGATCGACGATGCGATCGCCGATGGCCACACCCGTGCGGGCTTCGCCGTCGCGTACGAATGCGCCGAACGGCAGGTTCTGTATGGGGAAATCCGTGTCGCCGGTATTCGCCGACTCGATCCAGCTTCGCCGCGCCGGATCGTGCGTGACATTCAGTGCACTCATGCGGGGCGTGTCTCCGATACTGCCTTGCTTTTCTCTGCGGTCCACGCATCGAGGGCGGGCCGAGCACGCATTTTATAGCCTTCGAGTTCTTCGACAGGCGCAACGGGCACCGTCAGTTCGACGCGCAATCCGTTGGGGTCGAAGAAATAGATCGAGCGCACGAAGTGATGGTCGGTCACGCCGAGCACCTCGATGCCGTTGTCGATCAGCCGCGCTTTCATCGATTCGAGCTGCCCGAGCGTGTCGAGCCGCAGCGCGATGTGATTGACCCACGGCGGCGTATTCGGCGAAGGCAAGGCGGCCTTGTCGTCGCCGAGATCGAAGAAAGCGATGTTCGATCCGTCGGCCATTTCGAAGAATACGTGCACGTAGGGGCAGTATTCGCCCGTGCTCGGCACGCGGTCGAGACGGATCACATGGACGAGCGGCAGCCCGAGAATGTCTTCGTAGAAGTGGCGCGTTTCTTCGGCATCGCGGCAGCGCCACGCGAAGTGATGCAGGCCAAGCACGGGCGCCGGACGGGTAGAGTCGATAGACACGGAGTCTCCTTGTAATGCGTGGTTCTTACGGGCAGTCGTGAAATGCGGCGCGCGCCGTATCAGACTTCGACCGCATCGACGTTGTATTCGAAGAGCCAGTTGTAGCGCTCTTTCACGCGCTCCTCGCTCCATTCGCGATCGACGTAGGCAGCGGCGCCTTCCGCGTGCGCAAGCTGCGGATTGTGAAAGCGCGTCGCGTTCGCCGCCGAGCCGCGCACCACGCGCGCGGTGCGATCGAGCCGCAGCGCTTCATAGCGTTGCAACGCGTGAGGGATATCGTCTGCGTAGCGTTCGAGGCAGCGCGCGAGCAGATAGCCGTCTTCGATCGCCATGCCCGCGCCTTGCGCGAGGAACGGCAGCGTCGGATGGCACGCGTCGCCGAGCAGCGTCGCGTGGCCCTCGCTCCAGCGCGCCATCGGTTCGCGCACCATCAGTGCCCACTTGTACGGAATGTCGATGGCCGAGATCAGCGTGCGCACGTCTTCGTGCCAGCCTTCGAAATCGGCGAGGCATTCTTCGAGCGTGCCGCGCTCGGACCACGATTCGACTTGCCAGCCGGACTTCTCGATTGCACCGACGAAGTTGATCAATCGCGCGCCGCGCAGCGGATAGTGAATCACGTGCGCGCCCGGACCGACCCAGTTCGCGCCATACGGCGAGCGCAGATGCTCGGGCAGCTTCGCCGCGTCGATCACGCCGCGCCACGCCATCACGCCGGAAAATACGGGCTCGTCGGGACCGAAGAGCGCACGGCGCACGCGCGAATGCACGCCGTCCGCGCCGATCAGCAGATCGCCTTCGCTGGTTTCGCCGCTCACCGCCTGCACGACGACCTTGCCATTCTGCTGCGAGAAGCTTTCGACCTTGTGATTGAGCCGAATGGCGTCGGGCTTCATCGCGCGCACGACATCGGCGAGCGCCTGGTGAAGGTCGGCGCGATGCAGCGTGAAGTACGGATAGCCGTAGGCCTCACGCGATTGCACGCCGAGGTCGAACAGACGCCAGCGCTGGCCGCTGTTCCAGAGTCGCACGCATTTGCCGAGCGGCTCGCATGCGAGATCTTCGAGCGCATCGCCGACGCCCAGCTGATACAGCACGCGCGTCGCGTTCGAACTCAGCTGCACGCCCGCACCGATTTCCTTCAGCGCCTGCGCCTGCTCGAAAACCGTGACATCGAAACCTTTCTTCAATAACGCGGCGGCAGCCGTCAATCCGCCGATACCGGCGCCTGCAATAACTATCTTCATTCGACGATTCGACCTCTTTCGTGATGGGCGCTTTTATCGATATTGGCTATCAATCAATCGATAATTCTTGTCAGTGATAAACCCGGTGAAATCGGGATTCACTTTAAATCAGCGGATCACGCGAAAGAAGCAAATTAATCCGAATGAGTTATCAATGAAATTTGATAATTCGCGAATGCCTGGGATAAACCCTTTATCGGCAGAACGATAAAGACGATTGCACGCTTTACATGCCCCAGCGCTGCACCGTCGCGGCATCGAGTCCGTAAAGATCGAGCACGCGGCCGAGCGTGTGATCGACCATGTCGGTCAACGATTCGGGGTTCGCGTAGAAGGCGGGCACGGGCGGATAGACGATCGCGCCCGCTTCCGTCACGGCCGTCATGCTGCGCAGGTGGCCGAGGTGCAAAGGCGTTTCGCGCACCATCAGCACGAGGCGGCGGCGCTCTTTCAACGTGACGTCGGCGGCGCGCGACAGCAGGCCGCCCGTCATGCCCGTCGCGATCTCCGACAAGGTCTTGATCGAGCAGGGCGCGACGATCATGCCCATCACAGGGAACGACCCGCTCGAAATGGACGCGCCGATGTCGGTGTTCGAGTGGCAGACGCTCGCCATCGCGCGCACGTCGGCGACGTTGTAGTCCGACTCGTGCGCAAGCGTGACCTGCGCGGAACGGCTCATCACAAGGTGTGTCTCGATCTCCAGCTTGCGCAGCAATTGCAGCAGTCGCACGCCGTAGATGACGCCGGAAGCGCCGCTGATGCCCACTACCATGCGCCGCGGCGGCATGCCTCTCATATCCATAAGACTCTCCCGAATGCCAATCCCTGTTCGCGTGACGCGGCGGATGTTAGCACCCGGTTTCTGCTAAAAGAAGCTTGAAGCGCGATTAAATACGCGGCCCTGGTGTTTTTCCCGATCCTTTAAAGGCTTTGTTCGTTTTGTTCGATGGGTTGATAAATAATTCGCGATTCAAAGCTGTAAATCGGTTAGCTACACTCTCGCCAACATATGACAGGCCACGGGCATCCGCACGGCGGGTTCGCACAGGCACAATGCCATATGGGGATCAGCGGGCATGCAGCCGGCTGGCGATAAAAAAGACATTGGAGACACTGGTTGAAAACGACGAGTCTGCTGTTAGGCGGCTGTGCGTTCGCGTTATGTTGTCCCGCGTTCGCACAGTCATCGGTGACGCTGTACGGGAGCGTCGACGTGGGTGTCGATTTCGTGACGAACTCGCGTGGCGCACACCTGTATCAGGAATCGGCGGGCAAGCGCACGCCGGACCGCTTCGGCTTTCTGATCAAGGAAGATATCGGCGGCGGCAACACGGTCTTCGCGCGGCTCGAATCGGGCTTCCTGACCAACACGGGCGCGCAGATCAATCCGACGAGCTTCTTCAATCGCGATGCGTATGTGGGCATTACGAACGACCGGTTCGGCTCGCTGAGCCTCGGCCATATTCCCGACTACGTGTACGAGTACGTGGGTGGGCTGAACAACTCGGTGCCCGGCATCTCGTCCTTCTATACGGTCGGCAATCTGGACGGACTGGCCAATACGCGCGCGCTCGACAACTCGGTGAAGTACGAAACGATCGATTACCGCGGCTTCCAGGCGGGCGTGATGAACAGCTTCGGCAACCAGACGAATTTCAGCGAGGGACGTCAGTACAGTATCGGCGCGCGTTATCAGAACGGCATCGTGAAACTGGGCGCGGCGTACTCGATGTCACACAACCGCACGGCCGACCTCTTCGGCATTTTCGGCGTGACGTCGGTGCTCGGGCAGACGCTGAAGCAGGGCACGCTGTTCAACGCGGAGCGGTATAGCACGATCGCTGTCGGCGGTTCCGTTGCGGTCGGCGATTTCATTCCGCACGCAACGTTTACCGATGTGAAGCTCGAAGATCCGCAGGGCTCGGTGACGGAGCGTAACTACCAGGTCGGCGTGAACATCGATCTGAGCGGCGGCAAGCGCTTCTATGTGCTCGGTATCTCGTACAACCGTTCGATGTTCGAAGGGTTGACGTACAACCAGTACAACCTGTTTCTGACGCACTACCTGTCCAAGCGCACGCAGATCTACGCGGGCGTCGGCTTGCAGCGCGCGTCGGGCACGGGCGCGAAGGCAGAACAGTTCGGCTATCAGCCGTCGAGTTCGAGTGCGCAGACGGTGGGGCGCATCGGTCTCAATCAGATGTTTTGACGTGGCACGCTCGGGGGCGATATGGCGTGAGCACAGCGATGTAGATGTGGATGAAGGAACGGCATCGGGCGGAAAAGGCAAAGGCGCAAAGGAGTACGGCTTTTTTCACCTTTTTCGATCTGATCATCGAGAATTTTTGATTCTGTCGTCTGCTGGGGGGCCTGTATATTGAGGCTCCCGGCGGCGGCGCCAAAGGGAAGCAGCAGGGCGGCGACGCGACGCAAACGCGCCGTTGCCCGATCAGGCACATTGGGACGCACATGCAAGCAGACCGCACTTTCAACATATCGACACTGATAGAAGAGCAAAAAACAGGGCGTTTCGCTATCGGCCTGCTGTTCTGGTGTTTCCTGATCATGCTGATGGACGGCTACGACCAGACGGCCGTGTCGTTTGCCGCGCCCGCCATCATCAAGGAATGGCACGTCGCGCGCGGCGGCTTTGGTCCCGTCTTCGGTGCGGGACTGTTCGGCACGCTGATCGGCTCTTTCATCTTCGGCTATCTCGGCGACCGCTTCGGCCGCAAGCGTGCCATCGTGTCGGGCAGTCTGTTTTTCGGTCTGCTGACGCTGGCATCCGTGTGGGCTTCGTCTCTTCAGGAACTGATGCTGTTGCGTTTCATTGCCGGTCTCGGCATGGGCGGCGTCGTGCCCAACTCGGTTGCGCTGGTCGCCGAATACGCGCCGAAGCGCTTGCGCGCAACGTGGGTCACGTTGATGTTCTCGGGCTTTTCGATCGGCGCGGGCTCGGGTGGCCTCGTGTCTTCCGCGCTGATTCATCGCTACGGCTGGCCCGTGATGTTCGTCGTGGGCGGCGTCGGCTCGCTCGCCGTCGCGCTGCTGCTGATCATCACGCTGCCCGAATCCGCGAAGCTGCTGGTCGTGCGTCAGCGCAGCGTCGAGACGGTGCGCAAGCTGGTTGTGCGTCTGCGTCCCGACATCTCTCTGCCGGCCGACGCGCAGTTCGTGCCCGGCGAAGTGCAGGAGAAGAAGCGCTTCGTGCTCAAGCTGATTTTCTCCGACGGCTTGCGCGCGATCACACCGCTGCTGTGGATCGTTTTCATCGTCAATTCGATGGCGCTGTACTTTCTGCAGAACTGGCTGCCGATCCTGATGGAAGGCGTCGGCATCAATCCGCAGAGCGCGGGCATCATCACGACGATGTTCTCGGTGGGCGGCGTGCTCGGCGGACTGATCCTGTGCCGCTTCGTCGATCGTCATGGCGTGCTGGCCATCATCTCGCTGCCCGCAATCGGCTGCCCCGTCGTCGCGTTCCTTGGACACGGCATGTCCGAGGCGTGGCTGATGTTCGCCGTGTTCGCGACCGGCTTCTGCGTGGTCGGCGCGCAGTACGGGCTATATGCGGTCGCGGGCATGATCTATCCGACTGCGTTCCGCTCGGCAGGCGTGGGCAGCGCGATTTCGGTCGGCAAGATCGGTTCGGTATCGGGACCCGTGATCGGCGGCATTCTGCTGTCGATGCATCTGCCGTTCGCGCAGATGTTCTACGTAGCATCAGCGCTGTTCCTTGTCGCGACGATTTTCTCGACGGTGCTCGCCGTGTTGTACAAGGCGCGCTTCGGCGAGCAGCACGAGCAGCACGACAAGGAAGACGCCCCCATCGAGGAGATGCGTTCAGCGCTAGGCGATTCGTGATCGCGGCTGTGCATCGTTTTAGAAAATAATCGACGGGCAGGTGAAGCGCGCCGGTGTCCGTCGCAAAAGGAGACTGGATGCAGACCGCACGCACCATCGACGTTACCGCGCTGATCGAACGGCAAAAGCTGCGCGGATTTTCCTTGTCCCTGATCGCGTGGTGCTTCCTGATCGTGCTGATCGACGGCTACGATCAGGTCGCCGCGGCGTATGCGGCACCTACGCTGATCCGCGCGTGGCATGTGAACGCGACAGGCTTCGGCCATGTGTTCGGCGTCGGCCTGTTCGGCGTGCTCGTGGGTTCGTTGCTGCTCGGCTTTATCGGCGATCGCATCGGACGGCGGCTCACGATCATTTTTGGTTCGCTATGGTTCGGTATCCTGACGTTTGCGTGTAGCTATGCGACGTCTCTCGATCAACTGACCGTGCTTCGCTTTTTCGCGGGAATCGGCATGGGCGGCGTCGTGCCGAACACCGTGGCGCTCGTGTCCGAGTACGCGCCGAAGGCGCGCCGCGCGACGTGGATCACGCTGATGTTCTCGGGGTTTTCGATCGGTGCCGGCGGTGGCGGCGCGATTGCATCGTGGCTGCTGCCGCGTTTCGGCTGGCCCGTGCTATTCGAAGTGGGCGGTCTCGCGGCTGTCGTCGTGGCCGTCGCATCGTTTCCGCTGTTGCCGGAGTCCGTTCGCTTTCTGATCGTCAATGGACGCGCTGCGCAAGAGATCGCCCGCATCGTGCGCAGGCTGGACCCACATGTACATGAAAGCGACGAAGCGGTGCGCTATGTCGTCGACGACGAAAAGCGGATTCGCGCGACGCCGTTCGCATTGTTCAGCAACGGTCTCGTTCGCGTGACGCCTTTGCTGTGGTTGCTGTTCGTGCTGAACTCGCTCGCGCTGCATTTTCTTCAGAACTGGCTGCCGATTCTGTTCAGCATGAGCGCGTTGCCGTCTGCACAGGCGGCGAAAGCCGCGATGATGTTTCCGGTGGGCGGGACGGTCGGCGCGCTTGCGTTGAGCCGCTGCGTGGACCGCTATGGCATCGCTGTGATCTTGCTGCTCGCGCTGCTGGGCCTTCCCGTCTGCGTTTCGCTCGGCATGCCGATGTCCGCGGCCTGGCTCTATGGCGCCGCGTTCATGAGCGGCGTCTGCGTGATCGGCTGCCAGTTCGCGCTCTACGCAGTCGCGGGGATGGTCTATCCGACGATGCTGCGCTCCGCCGGCGTCGGGGCCGCCATCGGAATCGGCAAGCTTGGATCGGTCGTCGGGTCGATGCTCGGCGGCGTGTTGCTCGCGATGCATCTGCCGATCGCGCAACTCTTCATGAACGTGTCGATCGTTTTCGTGTTCATCGCGCTGCTGTCGGTCTGGCTTGGCTGGAACCGGCGGCGCGAGACGCTTGGGTCGTTGGCGTGACGGATGTTCCGTCTGCTTCCGCGCGGGCCGGTGGTTCAACGTCGCCGGCCCGCGCGTGGTTCCAGAAGGGCTTATCGCAACAAGCGCATGCCTGTCTTTCCCTCGACGCCAGCTTCATCGTAAAGCGCGGT
Source organism: Paraburkholderia diazotrophica (assembly GCF_900108945.1). Taxonomy (GTDB): domain Bacteria; phylum Pseudomonadota; class Gammaproteobacteria; order Burkholderiales; family Burkholderiaceae; genus Paraburkholderia; species Paraburkholderia diazotrophica. The sequence goes on from NZ_FNYE01000009.1 coordinate 127,634, forward strand.
CATCGTAGGCGCGAACCGATGACGCTAAAAGCGAACTGGCGGCCCATCGCTTCCAAACCGTTTGAGTATTAACCCTGGTCAAGCATGGCTTGACTCATCCATCCTCGCGACGCACACTGTTTTTAACGCAACTGTGATCACAGGTCACAGATCGCAAAACAGGAGACACCTGAATGGCGACACGCTCACCCCGTGGCGAGCTGCCCGAGCTCGAACTCGTCGCTCGCGAGACGATGGCCGGCCGCGTCTATGCGCAATTGCGCGAGGCGATCATGATCGGCCGGTTCGCGCCCGGACAACTGCTGAGTCTGCGCAGTGTCGCGGAGGCGGTCGGTTCGTCGACGATGCCCGTGCGCGCCGCGCTGACGCGCTTGCAGGCCGAAGGCGCGTTGATCGACGGGCCGGCCCGCGCGCTGATGGTCCCGCCGATGACGCTCGAACTGCTCGACGAACTGCGCGACGTGCGCATCGCGCTTGAAGGCTGTGTCGCGAAGCGCGCGGCGTCGCGGATGACGCAGGCGCATCTGTCCGAGTTGCAAGCGATCTACGACGCGATGGATGCCAACGTCGAAGCAGGCGATGTCGCCGCTTACCTGCGCAGCAACTTCCAGTTTCACATCGCCATTTACACGCACGGCGCGAGCGACCTCACGCTCGCGACGATCCAGAACCTCTGGTTGCGCATCGGGCCGTTTCTCAATCTCGTCGCCCCTGACATTCCGCACATGCGCCGCTCGATGGACGCGCACCGCAAGATCGTCGAAGCGCTGTGGCGCGGCGACGGCGAAGGCGCTCGCGCAGGCATCGCGCAGGACATCGGCGAGGCGGCAGCGGACCTCGCCGAGCGATTGCAGGGCAGGGAAGCGGCCAGCGCCTGACACGCTTCACCGCATCACAACAACGGAGACAAGCATGACGGTTACACAGATGTTGCAACCGCGCGCGGGCTTGCGCGTGCTCGTCACAGGCGGCGCATCGGGTATCGGGCTCGTGATCGCCCGCGCGTTCGCCGATGCCGGCGCGCGCGTGCACGTATGCGACGCGAGCCGCGAGACTATCGATGCGCTCGCAACGGTCGAAGCCAATCGTGGCGCAAGCGGTGGCGAAAGCGGCGGCAAAAGCGGCAATGCAGGCGCGATCACGGCGACGCTCGCCGACGTGTCCGATCGCGATGCCGTCGAGCGCGTGTTCGCCGACGTACACGCGCAACTCGGCGGACTCGACGTGCTGGTGAACAACGCAGGCATCGCCGGGCCGACTGGCGGCGTCGATCAGATCGATCCCGACGAGTGGGACAACACGATCGACGTGAATCTGAACGCGCAGTTCTACTTCGCGCGCCGCGCAGTGCCGTTGCTGCGTGATGCGCCGGATGGCGGCGCGATCATCGCGTTGTCGTCGGTGGCGGGGCGCCTCGGCTACGCGTATCGCACGCCCTATTCGGCGACGAAATGGGCGATCGTCGGCCTGACGAAAAGTCTCGCGATCGAACTCGGGCCAGCGGGCATACGCGTCAACACGATCCAGCCCGGCATCGTCAAGGGGCCGCGCATCGAGCGCGTGATCGCCGCGCGCGCGCAGCAACTCGGCCTCTCATACGACGAGATGGAGAAGCAGTACCTCGAAAAGATTTCATTGCGGCGCATGACGACGCCCGAAGAAGTGGCGGCCACTGCGCTCTTTCTATGCTCACCTGGCGGCAGCGGCATCTCGGGACAGGCGATCTCCGTGTGCGGCAACGTCGAAGTGCTCTGACGTCATCCAGCGAAGAGGAAAACATGGCAAGCAAACGCAAGGTCATCATCACCTGCGCGCCGACGGGCGCAATTCACACGCCGTCGATGTCACCGTATCTGCCCGTGACGCCGCAACAGATCGGCGACGCCGCGCTCGCAGCCGCGAAAGAAGGCGCGGCGATCCTGCATCTGCATGCGCGCGATCCGAACGACGGACGGCCGACACAAGACCCGGCCGTGTTCCAGCAGTTCCTGCCGCGCATCAAGGCCGAAACCGATGCAGTGGTCAACATCACCAGCGGCGGCAGTCCGCACATGACGGTCGCCGAGCGGCTCAGGCCCGCGCATCACTTCAAGCCCGAAGTCGCATCGCTGAACATGGGCTCGATGAACTTCGGCCTCTATCCGATGCTCGAGCGCTTCAAGGAATTCAAGCACGACTGGGAACGCCAGCATCTGGAGAACAGCCGCGACCTGATCTTCAAGAACACGTTCGCCGACATCGAATACATCCTGACGTCGTGCGGCGCCAACGGCACGCGCTTCGAGTACGAGTGCTACGACATCTCGCATCTGTACAACCTCGCGCATTTCGTCGATCGAGGTCTCGCGAAGCCGCCGTTCTTCGTGCAGAGCGTGTTCGGTCTGCTGGGCGGCATCGGCGCGCATCCGGAAGACCTGATGCACATGCGCCGCACAGCCGACCGCCTGTTCGGCAGCGACTACGTGTGGTCGATTCTCGGCGCGGGCCGCAACCAGATTCCGCTCGGCTCGATGGGCGTCGCGCAGGGCTCGAACGTGCGCGTCGGTCTCGAAGATTCGCTATGGATCGAGCCGGGCAAGCTCGCCGAATCGAGCGCGGACCAGGTGCGCAAGATCAGGCAGGTGATCGCAGGGCTCTCGCTCGACATCGCGACGCCCGCCGAAGCGCGCGCGATGCTGGGCCTCAAAGGCGCGAACGAAACCAACTTCTGACGCGCGGAGGCCAACATGAGCAGCGCATCTGCGCCACGTCTGAAGGTCGTGGCAATGCCGACGGGCTGGCTGACGGTCGACCGCTCGTCGCAAGTTCACGGGCGCTATTTCGGGCAGTCGATCCGCGTGCCCGTGTGGTCGACGGCGATCGTCGGCGCGCAGAAAAAGATCGTCGTCGATACGGGCATTCACGATCCGGCGTGGGTCTCGAATTTCGTGTGCCCGTGCGACCAGGCGCCCGAAGAACGGCTCGAACGCGCGCTGAAGGAGTACGTCGGGTGGAGCGCGGACGACGTCGACATCGTGATCAACACGCATCTGCACTATGACCACTCGGGCGGCAACACGCTCTTTCGCAACGCGAAGTTCGTGATCCAGGCAGCCGAATGGGAGTACGCAGGCCATCCGCTGCCGACTCAGGCGACGTACTACCAGGAGTTTCTGATCGGCCGCGAGCCGCTTGCCTGGTTTCGCTGGCAGTTCGTCCACGGCATCGCGGATATCGTGCCCGGCGTGCGCGTCGTGCCGACGCCGGGGCATACGCCCGGTCATCAGTCGGTTGCCGTCGATACGGAAGACGGCGTCGTGCTGATCGCGGGCGATTGCGCGAACTGCATGGAGAACATCGTCGATCTGGTGCCCGTCGGCATCGTCCACGAAACACAGGCGGAATTCGCGTCGCTCAGGCGTATTCGCCAGATCGCGGACTTTGTCATCCCCGGACACGATCCCAACGTCGTGCCCGGTTCGGCAGGCATCGTCCTGCCGAGTGAATCACGCTTGCCGCACGTCCAACCCTGAAAAACAAAGACGGTACTGGAGGAAGACATGAAAGCAGTGACTCGCATCATCCGCCGCGCGGGGCAGGCGGCGCTCGCAGCGGTGCTCGCCGGTGGCCTCGCTTTTTCCGGCAATGCCGTTGCCGCCGGCAAGTACAAGATCTTTCTGTCGATGAGCTATGTCGGCAACGACTGGCAGACGGAAGCCGCGAACATGGTCAAGGCGATGGCCGAAACGCCGGCGCTGAAGGACAAGGTCGATCTCGAAGTACAGGTAGCGGGCACCGACGCGCAGAAGCAGATCCAGCAGATCAACTCGATGGTGCAGGCGGGCGCGAAAGCCATCGTCATCTATCCGATTTCGCCGACGGCGCTCAACCGCGCGATCCGCAACGCGTGCTCGAAGGGCGTGGTCGTCGCGGCGTATGACGGCGAAGTCACCGAGCCGTGCGCGCACAACGTGACGATCGACCAGAAGCAGGCGGGCACCGTCACAGCCGAATGGCTCGCGAAGACGATCAACGGCAAGGGCAACATCGTGCTGATCAACGGCGTGCCGGGCACGTCGGTCGACCGCGCGCGCACCGAGGCCGCGAAAGCCGTGTTCGCGAAGTACCCGGGCATTCACATCGTCGCGGAAGGCACGGGCATGTGGAGCCAGGCGACGGCGCGCACCGAGCTGTCGAAGATTCTCGCGACCAACAGCTGGGACAAGATCGACGGCCTGTGGATGCAGGTCGGCTGCTTCACGGCTGCGTCGATGCAGCTCGAAGCGGGCATCGCCGACGACAAGATCAAGCCCTGCGCGGGCGAATCGTCGAACGGACACCGCGTGCAGATGCTGCCGCCCGGCATGGTGAAAGGCGAGGGCACGTATCGCTCGATCGGCTACCGCTCGATTTCGTATGGCGCGCCGCCTTACTCCGGCGCAATGGCGTTGAAGCTCGCCGTGGCGAAGCTCGACGGCAAGGACTTTCCGCAACGCGTGACGTTGAAGCTGCCGCTCGTCGAGAGCGCGCAGTCGAAGCTGTGCAAGACGGGTTCGATCGACGAGCTGAAGGCGGGCTGCACCGCGTTCGCGCAAGACAAGGTGCCGCCGGGCTGGTTCGCGGACATCTATTCGGACGAGACGCGCGAGGTCGGTTTCAATGCGGCGCTGAGCGGCAAGCAGGACTGACGCTCGCCGCAACGGAGGTATTCCGATGGCAAGCATGAGCATGCAGGCGAGCGCGGCGGAAGGCGGTCTCGCGATCGATCTCGCCGGCATCGTCAAGCGCTTCGGCGCAACCGTCGCGCTCGACGGCGCATCGTTTCGCGTCAGGCGCGGCGAGGTTCACGCGCTGCTCGGCGAGAACGGCGCGGGCAAGTCGACCACCGTCAAGCTGCTGTCCGGCCTGATGCGGCCGGACGCGGGCAGCATGCGCGTGATGGGGCAAGAGGTGTCGATGCACGGTCCGAAGGACGCGCATCGCGCCGGCGTGCAGACCGCGTTCCAGGAGATGACGCTGGTGCGCGATCTGACCGTCGCGCAAAACCTGTTGATGGCCTACGAGCCGACAGGCTGGTTCGGCCGCATCAAACGGCACGACGCGCTGCGCAAGGCGGCCGAGTGGCTGGAGCGGCTCGAACTCGGCGACATCCGCCCCGGCGCGTACATCCGCGATCTGTCGCTGCCCGTGCGGCAGAAGATCGAGATCGCGAAGGCGATCGCGCGCGGGCCGCAAGTGCTGCTGCTCGACGAGCCGACCTCGGCGCTGTCGGGCCGCGACGTCGCGTGGCTCGCGCGGCGTATCGATGAACTGAAGGCACGCGACGTGACCTTCGTGTTCATCTCGCACCGGATGCAGGAAGTGCGCGAGTTCTGCGACAGCCTCACCGTGTATCGCAACGGCAAGGACGTCGGGGCATTCGACACCGCCGACATCTCCGATGATGAAGTGATCCGGCTCGTGATCGGCCGCTCGATGGACGCGAAGTATCCGCCGAAGGTGACGGCCCCCGCGAAGATCGCAACGCCCGCGATCGAGGCGCGCGGCATTCGCATCGACGGCATGGTGAACGACTTCGATCTGACGCTGCGCGCGGGCGAGGTGCATGGCATCGCAGCGCTGCAAGGCATGGGGCAGCGCGAACTGTTCGAGGCCCTGTTCGGCGCGACGTATATCGACGCGGGCGAGATCCGCATCGACGGCAAGCCCGTCACGCTTACATCAACCGCCGATTCGCTGAAGGCGGGCGTATCGACGGCACTGCTGCCCGAGGACCGCAAGACGGAAGGGCTGTTCCTGCGTCTGCCGGGCGGCGAGAACATTTCGCTGCCGATGATCCGGCGTTATACGCGCTTCGGACTGATCGACCGCAAGCGCGAGCAGGCCGCGATCCGCCGCTCGCTCGAACAGATGGAAGTCAATCCGCGCGCGCTGTACAAGCCCTGTCTGTCGTTTTCGGGCGGCAACCAGCAGAAGATCGCGATGGCGAAATGGCTGCTTACGCAAAGCCGCGTGTGGCTGATGTTTGATCCGACGCGCGGCATCGACGTCGGCACCAAGCATCAGATCTTCGTGCTGATGCGCGCATTCGCGGCGGCGGGCGGCTCGGTGCTGTTCTATTCGACGGATGTACCCGAGCTCGTCAACGTGTGCGATCGCGTGACGGTGGTCTATCGCGGCCGGCACGCAGGCGAACTCGAAGGCGATGCGCTCACCGAAGAGAACGTGATGCGCAGGATGCTGTCGAGCTGAGACCGGCCTGATCCATCGTTCTACGAGAGGTATCTGATGAACAATGCAATTGCGTCTCACGAAAGCGAGATCGCGCGGCCGGGCGCGCACGTCGGCTTCGGCGCGCGCATCGATCACCATCGCGGGCTGATCATCGCGATCGGCGCGCTCGCGGCGATGATGATCGCGTGGGTGGCGCTGTCGGCGACACCAGTGGGTCTCTACGACATCGGCTCCGTGATATCGAGCAGCACGACGCTCGCGCTCGCCGCAGTCGGACAGACGATCGTCGTGCTGAGCGGCGGCTTCGACCTGTCGGCATCGGCGGTCGTATCGCTCGCGAACGTGCTCGCCGTGCGCTTCGTGCAGGGCACGCCACTGGAGCAGTGGGCGGGCGTCGCGTTGATCCTCGCGATCGGCGGTGGCATCGGCCTCGTGAACGGCGCGCTGATCGCGTGGTTCCGGTTGCAGTCGATCGTCGTCACGCTGGCGACGATGTTCATGGTGCAAGGCATGACGCTGCTGATCCAGAACAAGCCGGGCGGCAGCATGGGCGACCAGTTCGCGGGCGCGCTCACGGCCGACCTGATCCCCGACAAGCTGCCGATGTCGGCGGGCGTGCTGATCGCGGCACTCGCCGTTTGGGCTTTCTTGCGACGCACGCGGCTCGGTGTGGGCATCTACGCGCTCGGCAGCGAGCCGGACAGCGCGTACGCGAACGGCCTGCCCGTCACGCGCTATCGCATTGCCACGTACGCGATTGCGGGCATGTTCTACGCGGCGGCGGGCCTCTATGTGTCGGCGCAGACAGGCTCCGCAGATCCTCTCGTCGGCAGGCCGCTGCTGCTGTCGATGTTCACGGCCGTCGTGCTCGGCGGCACGCGGCTCGGCGGCGGACGCGGAGGTTGCGTCGGCACCGTGTTCGCCGCGATGACGCTGATGATCACCGTCAACATTCTGCTCGTGCTCAACGTGTCGGCGTTCTTTACGACGATCGCCGAGGCCGTGATCCTGATCCTCGCCGTGCTCGGCTCGTCGATCGGCAAACAGTCCGCGGCGCACGAAAGCGCGCGTTACCTGATGCAATGTGTGAAGGCGCTGCGAACGCATAGCCGCGCACAGGACGACGGGCGCGCGCGGCGCGTCGATTTCGCCGTCGCGGACTTTCGCGCGGTCGAGAACACGGAGCTCACGGGCCGCTTCTTTGCTGACTGGATCGAACGCAACCGCGAGTGGGCGCGCTACGTGGTGCCCGCGTATCTGCTGTTCGTCGCGGTGATCGTGTTGACGGGCTTCGTCTACGGTCCCGGCGTGCTGGCGAGCGCGAACTTCTATAGCAGCCTGCTCACGCTGACGCTCTTTCTCGCGATCCTCGGTCTGGGCCAGGGCGCGGTGATTCTGACGGGCGGTCTCGATCTGTCGATGCCGTGGCTCATCACGCTGTCGGGTGTGCTGCTCACGGGCCTCACGCACGGCGTCAACGTCGCGGCCTGGTGGGCCGTGCCCGTCGTGCTGGGCGCGGGGCTTGTCGTCGGCATCTTCAACGGTGCGGGCGTGGTCGTGCTCGGACTACCGCCGATCGTCGTCACGCTTGCGGCAAACGGACTGTTGCAAGGGCTGACGCTGATCTACTGCAACGGCTCGCCGCAGGGCTGGGCGCCTTCCGCGCTCAGCGCGTTCACGAATGGACGTGCGGGCGGGCTGTCGCTCGCGGCGTGGTGCGTGCCAGTGTTTCTCGCGTTCGCGCTGCTGCTGTTGCATCGCACGGCGTTTGGCCGGCGCGTGTATGCCGTCGGCAATTCGCCCGTCGCCGCGAAGCTGTCGGGCGTGCGCGTGGGCCCGACGCTGATCGCCGTCTACTGTCTGTCGGGCGTGTGCTCGGCGCTCGTCGGGCTGCTGCTCGCGGGCTTCAGCAGCCAGGCGTTTCTCGGCATGGGCGACCCTTATCTGCTGCCGTCGATTGCCGTCGTCGTCGTGGGCGGCGCGTTGATCACGGGCGGACGTGGCCACTATCTCGGCGTGTTCGGCGGCGCGCTGCTGCTGACCGCGCTCGGCACGCTGCTCGCGGGCACGACGGTGCCGCCCGCGGTGCGCGACATCATCAACGGACTCGTCGTGCTGGCCGCTGTCATCACGCTACGCGACAAGAAAGCCTGATCAATGGGAGAAAGCATAATGGTGCAGCGACAGGTTGCAGTGATTGGTTCGGGCCGCATCGGCCGCGCATGGGCGATCGTCTTTGCGCGCGCGGGTTTTCGCGTGAATCTGCACGACGCGGTGCCCGCGATGCTCGAAGGGGCAGTGCCTGCGATTCGCGAGAGCGTGCAGGACCTCGCGTCGTTCGGGCTCGTCGATGAGCCAGTGGATCGCATCGTCGAGCGGATAGCCGTTTGCGCACAGCTCGCCGATGCGGTGCGCGACGCCGATCTCGTGCAGGAGAACATCGCGGAAGTGGTCGACGAAAAGCGCGCGCTCTTTGCCGAACTGGACCACATCACGCGTCCCGATGCGCTGCTTGCGAGTTCGACGTCGGGCCTGCCTGCATCGACGTTTACGGAAGGGCTCGCGAGCCGCGCGCGGTGCCTCGTTGCGCATCCCGTGAATCCGCCTTCGCTCGTGCCGCTCGTCGAGTTGTGCGGCGCGCCGTGGACAGCGCCCGACACGCTCGCGCGCGCCCGCGCGATCTACGCGGAAGCGGGCCAGAAGCCCGTCGTCGTGAATCGCGAGATACCGGGCTTTCTGCTGAACCGTCTGCAAGGCGCGTTGCTCGATGAAGCGTTGAGCCTCTTCGAACAGGGTTACGCCGATGCGGCGGATCTCGACACGGTGATGCGCGACGGGCTCGGACTGCGCTGGTCGTTCATGGGTCCGTTCGAGACGATCGATCTGAATGCACCGGGTGGCGTGACCGATTACGCGCAGCGCTACGGCGGCACGTATCGCACGATCGCGGCGACGCGCGTGCCGTTCGAATGGCACGCCGACGTCGTCGCGGCGCTCGATGCGCAGCGTCGCAAGGTGCTGCCGCGCGATCAGATCGAGGCGCGCAGCGCATGGCGCGACCGGCGGCTGATGGCGCTGCTCGCGCATCGGCGCGCGCTCGCAGCGAAATCCGACGACGAATGACGCTGCGCTACGTGCGATGCGCGGCGGACGGCATCGCGGATACATCACGCAAACGAATCGGGAGACGACGATGGTCGAGACAAGCTTGCTGGTCGATGCGAACAATCATCTAGGCGAAGGGCCGTTGTGGGACGTTCGCGAAGAGCGCCTCTACTGGATCGACAGCACGGCGGCGGAAATCTACAGTTGCCGCGCGGATGGCTCCGATGTGAAGCGTTACTTCGTGCCGCGCCATATCGGATCGATGGCGCTGCGCGAGCAGGGCGGTGCCGTCGTCGCGCTCGCGAACGGGCTTCACTTCTATGACTTCGATGCGCAGACCGTCGAGCCGATCGGCGATCCCGAAAGCGACGATCCCGAGACGCGTTTCAACGACGGCAAGGTCGATCGCAAAGGGCGTTTTATCGCGGGCACGATGGCCTACGATTTCGACCGCTTCGATGCGGATCGCGGTCAGCGCCCGACGCGTAGCGGCGGACTATACCGGCTCGACACCAACCGCGCGATCACGCGGCTGGACAGCGGTATCAGCTGTTCGAACGGGCCCTGCTGGAGCCCCGACAACCGCACGCTCTATTTCACCGACACGTACGAGAAGCTGATGTACGCATACGACTACGACATAGAAACGGGAAACGTGTCGAATCGCCGGGTGTTCGCATCGGCGCGCAACATGGCGGGCACGTTCGACGGCGCGACCGTCGACGAAGAGGGCTACGTCTGGTCGGCGCTCGTGTTCGGCGGGCGCATTCTGCGTTTTGCACCGGACGGCAGACTCGACCGCACGGTGCCGTTCCCCGTGCGCAATCTGACGAGCGTGATGTTCGGCGGGCCGAAGCTCGACGTTCTCTATGTGACGACGATGGGCCGCCCGATGTGGGGCATTCCGCAGAAGGAACGCGACAAGGGCGGCCTCTTCGCGGTCCGTGGACTGGGCGTACGCGGCTTGCCGGAACCGCGTTTTGCGGGTTAGCGGCCGGCGAAAAATCTGCTTCTATGAGGCGTGGCGGCGGCGTCAGTAAGGAGGCTCGCCATGCGCTGCCAGATGCAACGCGCGATCATTGCTGTGATCTCGCGGCAACACCTGTTGTAGCGCTTTTTTGACGGGCGTAGGCTTGCAGTACGTTAGACATGAATACGTCGACGCACATAACAAGTACAGCCAATCGGGAACGCTTCAACGGGAAAGGGCGATGAAGAAATCTCATGCATTGCCGACGCATAGCGCCGGGCCGATCTGGGGCCTGATTTTCGCGGCCGTCATGACGACGATCGCGGCCGCTCTGTGGATGTACGCGCAGACGCACGCCAATTCGAGCCGTCTGGACGAATCACTGGCCGTGGGCGCTGCGCTCGTCGGCGTGTTTGTCGCTGTGTGCGCTGCCCGGGAAATCCGTCATCACAAGCATTGAAGAACACCGGGCCTTGATCCCGCGCCACGCGTTTTTGCAACGCGTGGCTGCGCGTGATGTTGCCTCGTGTTTGCCGGGGGCCACAGTTGCCCCCGGACGTTAATGCTCTCGTCGTTATGCGGACAAATCCAGCGCGTTGGTCAAATCGCCCATGACGGGCTGACCGCGCGACTGCATCGCGGCATCGCGCGTGCGAAAGCCGTCGAGCGGTTCGAGTTCGAACACGCGCGTGATAAGCCGCAGGATCGATGCCGTGTCATACACGGTGTGATCGACATAGCCCTTCTTCGCGAACGGCGAGACCACCAATGCCGGCACACGCGTGCCCGGACCCCAGCGGTCGCCTTTCGGTGGAGCGACGTGGTCCCACCATCCGCCGTTTTCGTCGACGGTCACGATCACCACCATGCTTTCCCATTGCGGGCTTGCGCGCAGCGCTTTCACCGCATGCACGACATGGCGATCGCCCGATGCGACATCCGCGTAGCCCGCATGCATGTTCAGGTTGCCCTGCGGCTTGTAGAACGTGACGGCGGGTAGCCGGCCCGCACGCGCATCGGCGAGGAAGTGATTGGTGCTCTCGTCGTCGCCGAGGCCGCCGTCGCGCAGATGTTTCGCGCGCGCAGCGGTGCCCGGCCCGAGATTCGCGAAGTAGTTGAACGGCTGGTGGTGATACTGGAAGTTCGGTATCACCGGCGTGCCGTCGTTCGTGTTCTTGCCGTGCATCTCCAGCGTCTGCTGGAACGCACCCGCGTACCACGCCCAGTCGATGCCGCGCTTGTCGAGCTTGTCGCCGATATGCTCGTGCGTCTGCGGCGGCAGGGCCATCGCGTTGCTGTCCTGCGTCAGATCGACGACGCCGTTCGCGCCGACCTTGTATGGCGTGGGCGCGAAGGGCGGCATCATCGTGTTGACGGCATAGCTGATCGCGCGTCCGTCCGCGAGCGTTTCCGGCGGCGTCAGCGCGCTCGGGCCGAACTTGGGGACGCCGTCCATCGCACTGTTCGGCGACGTCGCGAGCGGTTTCAGATTCGGGTCGTCGGGGCGTCCGCTGAGCGTCTGTGCAATCTGCGCCTTCGCGATGCTCTGCTGCGGATCCGGATACACGGGAGGGGTCGCCGCGATCAGATACTGATGGTTCAGGAACGAGCCGCCGAACGCGCCCTGGAAGTAGTTGTCGCACAGCACGTATTCGCTGGCGAGGTCCCACAGGCGCAGGTCGTAGCTGGTGTTCGCGTAGTGACCCATCGTGAAGCCGCCCGAGTCCGCCCACGCGGCGAACATATCGTTCTTGCCACCGTTGATCTGCATCTGGTTCTGATAGAACACGTGCCACAGATCGTGCGTGACAAGCGACAGCGGCAGGTTCTCGCCGTGCGGGCCTTTGAGCGCAAACGGCGCGTTCGGCAGATCGGTCTGATATTGCTCGCCGGCCTTGTATGGAACGCCGTCCGCGATCTGATCCTTCAGCAGCCAGCCGCCCGGCACTTTCGGCAGACGAGGCAATACAGTCTTGCCGTCGCGGTCGCGCTGCACGCAGTCTTCCGGCTTCACGGCGGAGAGCGGCCGTTCGACGCCCGGAAAATTGCCGAACAGATTGTTGAAGCTGCGATTTTCCGCGTAGATCACGACGACCGTCTTGACCTTCGAGCGCAACGCGCGATCGAACTGCGGTCCCGCTGCGACGCCCGTAACCGAGGCTTCGCGCGACGGCGGTAATGCGCAGCTTGCCAGTCCGCCGCCCATCGCCACAGCGGCGACGCCGCCAAGGAAGTGGCGGCGGCTGGGTCGCTGCGGTGTCTGCGCGGGATCGGCGTCTTCATTCACGGGGGGAGAAGTGGGCGGTTCGGTGCGTTTCATCTGGATGTCCAAGGACGAGGGAAGCGATCGAAGAGGCTTGCGCGAAGCATAGCGTATGGCGGCTATGCGCGGGCGGTCGCAACAGGCGGCGCAGTCGGGGCCGCAGTCGGGGCAATATCTTTGCGTACCTGTCGTGACATCTGCATGACAGAGAAAATCGCCCGATGGCATGCCGCTGTCACTCGGCTGATTCGGCGTTGGTCAGTGTTCTTGTTGCCTGGGAGCCGGTCCGTACTTGATGCCACAGCTGCTGTTGAGATGCGCGTGAAAAGTCGCGTGGCAAGAGATGAGACGACGGCCCGATGCAATGGTCGTCGTTCGGGCGGTGGGAAGGTAGGTCCAATGTGCTCTTCGAGAAGGAAGGCTGGACATCCAGTCGCCTCTCGAAGGCAATCTGCATCGCGCAGATTCGTGCGTCGTGAAATCAGCGGAACGCGACGCGCTATCTTCGTTTCGATCGTGTCTGCTGCAAGGATCAGAAGCCTTGAAGCGTGTGCGTTGCGTGTGCAACGAGGTGCACGACGGCGAAGATCGTGCCGCCGATACACGCCGCGAGAACGACGGCAACGAACGGAAGCAAGACGATATTCACGTTAGCAAAATCGGCGTCGTGCGAAGCGCTTTTGCGCACGCCGAAAAAGCTCCACAAAACGATACGAATGAGCTTGAGGATTTCCATGGCGCCCTCCATCAGGGTCAACTAAAAGTACGGCTCATCATCTGCCTTCGACAGAAGCGAAGGAAGGAGCAGTTGACGCTAATCCGATAGGAGCAGAGCGCCTCACACATTTATCGCTGCACAGGCCTCGTTTAGCCGGGTGCGACAAATGTTCGCAATAGGCCCTTTAAAGGCGCAATAAAGCGATCTCGCCTGCATTCAATGATCCAGATCATGATCGACAGATCTTCGTATCTTGATAATAAAAACATACTGATTTTGTGCATCTTAATGCCGTGCAATAGCACGTCTTATCAACGCCTGAACGAGAACGGAGAAACTGTGTTTTGCTACCAATGTGAACAAACGGACCGCACGGGTGTCCAGCCCGGTTGCGCATCTTCAAAGGGCAATTGCGGCAAGGACGCGACGACGGCCGATCTGCAGGATCTGCTGGTGCATGCAGTCAAGGGCCTCGCGCAATACAACACGCTTGCGCGCGCGACGGGGCATGCAGATCGCGAAGCAGACCGGTTCGTTCTCTACGCGATGTTTACCACGCTGACCAACGTCAACTTCAACGCGAGCCGCTTCGTCGCGATGCTGAAGGAAGCGGCCCAGCTTCGCGACCGTGTCCGGTCGGCCTATGAAGACGCAGCGAAGGCCGCGGGCGAAGCCGCCCAGCAGCCGGCCGGCCCGGCCGCATGGCAACCGGCTGGCGATCTTGCCGGTCTGCTTGCACAGGCGCAGACGGTCGGCATCAATGCGGGCATCGAGAGCGTGGGCGCAGATGTCATCGGCCTTCGCGCATTAGTGATCTATGGTCTCAAGGGCGTGTGCGCGTACGCGCATCATGCGCAGATGCTCGGCAAGGAGAGCGACGAAGTCTACGCGGGCGTCGAAGCGGCGCTCGTGTTCCTCGCCAGCGAGCCGAGCGATGTCGACGCCTTGCTCGCGCAGGCGCTCAAGCTCGGCAGCCTGAATCTCAAGGTGATGGAATTGCTCGACGACGCCAACACGAGCCGCTTCGGTGCGCAACAGCCGACGGCCGTGCGTGTCACGCCCGTGGCGGGCAAGGCCATTCTCGTGTCGGGACACGACTTCGGCGATCTGCAGGCGCTTCTCGAGCAGACGGAAGGCACGGGCATCCAGATCTATACGCATGGCGAGATGCTGCCGGCCCACGCGTATCCGAAGCTGAAGGAGTACTCGCACCTCGCCGGCAACTTTGGCGGCGCGTGGCAGGACCAGCAGTCGGACTTCGCGAATTTCCCCGGTCCGATTCTGATGACGTCCAATTGCCTCATCGAACCGCGGCCGCAGTATCGCCAGCGTATTTTCACGACGGGACCGGTGGGCTGGGCGGGCTTGCGGCATCTGGAGCATCACGACTTTTCGGTGCTGATTCAGGCAGCGAAGGCACTGCCGGGGTTCCAGGAGACGGCTCCCGAAAAGACCATCACGGTGGGCTTCGGACGTCATGCTGTCCTCGGTGTTGCCGACAAGGTGATTGACGCGGTGAAAGCGGGCGCGATCCAGCACTTCTTCCTGATTGGCGGCTGCGACGGCGCCGCGCCTGGCCGCAACTACTACACGCAGTTTGCCGAGCAGGCGCCGAACGACACAGTCGTGATGACGCTCGGATGCAACAAGTATCGTTTCAATCAGCACGAGTTCGGCGACATCGGCGGCATTCCGCGTCTGCTCGATCTCGGGCAGTGCAACGACGCGTATTCGGCGATCCGCATCGCGATGGCGCTCGCCGATGCGTTCGAGTGCGGGGTCAACGATCTGCCGCTGTCGCTGATCGTGTCGTGGTTCGAGCAGAAGGCGGCCGCCGTGCTGCTGACGCTGCTCGCGCTGGGCATCAGGAACATCCGCCTCGGACCTACGCTGCCTGCCTTCCTGACGCCGAACATCCTCACGATCCTGGTCGAGCAGTTCGGTATTCAGCCGATCGGCGAGGCCAGTTCGGATCTCGCCGCCGCGCTTGCCCGCAAGGCAGCCTGAGTCCCATCCGCCGGGCGTCGTCAGGCGCCTGGCTTTTCTTTGCGCAGAATTTCATGACATTCCAAATCCAGCTCACGACACGCGATGAGCAGCAGCTGAGTTTCGACTGCGCGCCGGATCAGGATCTGCTCACGGCCGCGGCGCAAGCCAATATCATGCTGCCCTCGCAATGCAGGAAGGGCAGTTGTGGCGCGTGCCACGCGTCCGTCACGCACGGCGATTATCAGATGGGCGAACACAATGCCGATGCGCTTTCGGGTCAATCGACCGCGATCCTGATGTGCAGAACCACGCCGTGCAGCGATCTGCGTATCAGCGTTCCGTACGATCACACGAAAGTGCTGCATCAAGCGGTGCCGCGTCGTTCGACGACGATCGTGGGCCTCGAAACGATTGCGCAGAACACGGTGCGCCTGGAACTGGCGATCTCTCCCGACGCCGACGGCGGCAATGCCGCCGAGTTCGAACCCGGGCAATTCATGGAAATCGAGATTCCGGGCACCGACGAGCGGCGCCCGTATTCGCTTGCTAACACAAGCAACTGGGAAGGACGGCTCGAATTTCTGATCAGGCTGCAGCCGAACGGGCGCTTCTCGACTTATCTGCGCGAGCGCGCGGAGGTGTGTCAACAGCTTTTCGTGCGTGGACCGATGGGCGGCTTCGGCATTCGCGAGGGCAGCTTTCGCGCGCGCTGGTTCGTCGCCGGCGGGACGGGCGTGGCCCCGATGTTGTCGATGCTGCGCCGCATGGCCGACTTTCAGGAAATGCAGGACGCGCGGCTCTTTTTCGGCGTGAATCAGGAAAACGAACTGTTCCTGAAAGACGAGCTGGAAGAGCTGAAGACACAACTGCCGCAACTCGAAGTCGATCTGTGCGTCTGGAAGCCTGAAGCGGGCTGGGATGGCTTCAGCGGCACACCGGCCGATGCGCTGTCTGCTGCGCTGGTGAGCACGGCCTGTCAGCCGGATATCTACGTCTGCGGACCCGCCGCGCTGATTCGTGCCGCCGAACAGATTGCAATCGATTCAGGCTTGCCGTCCGATCAATTCGAAAGCGAGCGGTTTGTTTCGAGTGCCGGCGCGGCGTGACGGGCTTGCTGCAAGCTATCTGCTGATGTCGGTCAATAGGCGAACTTCGTGTAGCTTTCGCCGGCGGCATGGCCGTCTGCATTGTCCACGCGCGGCATGTACCGGAGCAGTCGCCGGGCCCTGGCGCTTAGCGATCGATAGACGCCTTCGGGAACGTCGATGTGCACTTCGGGCCGGAAGTACCAGCTCCGGCTGTAGCCGATCACGATCATCGGCCGCGGAATCTGCGTCCGATTGGGCGTGCCTCGGTGCAAGGCCCGCACGTCCCGGATCATCACGTCGCCGAGTTCCATCGTGATGGCCTGCAACGGCGCGTGTCCTTTCGCGTACGCTTGCATCGCTTCATCGGCGTGCATCCGATGCGTGCCGAAGGTCGTTTCGAATGGCCCGTTGTCGAGCGTCACGTCGCACAGCGGAAAGTTGACCGCCAGCTGGAACGACGGCGTTTCAGGAAAGCCGTCGAAGAGCGCCGGCGTGTCGCGGTGTATGTCCTGATAGTCGGAGCCGTGCAGCGGCGTATCGGAGGCCAGCTGGCACATGACGGGGTCGTCGCCCGCGACACGCTCGACGATGCTCAACACGTCGGGGTCCGCGAAAATCGTCTCGTCGGCGAAAGTGCCCGTGAAAGGCAGCGTGATGTAGTGCCTGTTCTGGCCTCTGACGGCCGTCGCATTGGACCGGATGCGTTCATCGAGCAGCGCGTCGAATGCCTCTTGCCATCGGCGCAGCGTTTCCGTCGGAAAATGCTGGCGCAGCATCACCATGCCGTCTCTGTCGAATTGCTGCGCGAGCGAATCGATTTCCGTAGTCGTATAACGGCTCATTCGATGTCTCCTGCGTGGTCGTTGCCGACGCGACAGCCACAGGCCACAGGCCAGTGCGCGGGTCAGTCGCTGAAGCCCTGCAATACGGCGCCGAGTTCTTCGAGCGTGAATGGCTTGCGCAGCGCCGCCCAGCGAAACGGCAATGGCGGCACAGCCGGCATCTCGTAGCCTGACGAAAACACCAGGCGTATCGACGGCTGAATCGCGGCCGCCTGTCTGGCGAACTCGACGCCATCGATGCCCGGCATCCTGATATCCGTGATCACCACGTCGAACGGTTCTTCGCGCAGCCAGCCGAGCGCTTCTTCAGGCGACGTAGTGAATTTCGGCGCGTGGCCGAGCAAGCGGATCAGTTCGTTGATCGCTTCCGACAGATTGCCGTCATCGTCGACGAGCAGGATGCGCAGCGTCTGCGCACTGTCCGCCCGTTCAACGACGGAACCGTTATTCGCGAGCGCATCTTTCCCGCTATCGAGCATCTGCCTGACCTTGTGCGCGAGCTGCTCGCGGCTATAAGGCTTGCTGAGCAGTTCGACACCCGGGTCGAGTCTGCCGCCGTGGACGATCGCGTTGTGCGTATAGCCCGACGTGAACAGAACCTTCAGCCGCGGCAGCAGCGTGACGGCCTGTGCCGCCATGTCGGTGCTTCGAACGGGGCCCGGCATCACGACGTCGGAAAACAGCAGGTCCACGTCCACGCCGCTTCGCAGCACGGTCAGCGCCTGTTGCGCATCGTCGGCCTTCAGCACGTGGTAGCCGAGTTCGGTGAGCGTATCGATCGCGGTCGTCTGCACCTTCTGGTCGTCCTCGACGACGAGAATCGTCTCCGTTCCTCCCCTCACGGGAGTTCGCATCCGCGGCGGCGGCTCGATGGCCGGCTTCGCCGAGCGGGGCAGATAGATCTTGACGGTCGTGCCGTGATCGAGCTCGCTGTAGATCTTGATGTGGCCGCCGCTCTGCTTCACGAAGCCATAAGCCATGCTCAGCCCGAGGCCCGTACCCTGGCCTTCGGGCTTCGTGGTGAAGAACGGATCGAACGCGCGCTCAACGACGTCCTGCTGCATGCCGGTTCCCGTATCCGTGACGGCCAGCAGCACGTACTGTCCGGCCGCGACATCGGGCACGGTCGCGATGTATTCGTCGTCGAGCATTGCGTTCGACAGCTCCATCGTCAGCTTGCCGCCGTCGGGCATCGCGTCTCTCGCATTGATCGCGAGATTGAGGATCACGTTCTCGAGCTGATGGATGTCGACCAGCGTGTTCCACAATCCGCCCGCGACGACCGTCTCCACACGTATCGTTTCACCGAGCGCGCGACGAAGCAGATCGTCCATGCCGCGCAGCGCCGCCGCCAGATTGATGACCACGGGTTGCAACGGTTGCTGACGGCCGAACGCCAGCAGTTGCGACGCGAGCTTCGAGCCACGGTCGACGGCGTCGATGGCCTTGTTGACCCGCTCGCGCGTCCACGAATCGCGGTGATGCCGGCTGTCGAGCAGTTCGAGATTGCCGCGCAATATCTGCAGCAGGTTGTTGAAGTCGTGAGCGACGCCGCCCGTCAGCTTGCCCACGGCTTCCATCTTCTGGGCCCGAAACAATGCCATGCGCGTCTCTTCGAGCTGCCGGCTGGCGTCCATGCGTTCGGTGATGTCCCGCGTGATCTTGGCGAAACCGACGAGCGTGCCGTCTTCGCTCCTGATCGCGTCGATCACGACGTGGGCCCAAAAGCGCTGGCCATCCTTGCGCACTCGCCATCCCTCGGACTCGAAGCGTCCTTCGTTGGCGGCGATCGACAGCCCATGTTCCGGTAGCCCGGCTGCCGTATCTTCGGGCGTATAGAAACGGGAGAAGTGCGAGCCGATCACTTCTTCGGCACTGAAGCCTTTGATTCGCCGCGCGCCGGCGTTCCAGTTCGTGATGGTGCCATCTGGCGACAGCATGAAAATCGCGTAGTCCGTGACACCGTTGACGAGCATCCGGAAGCGTTGCTCGCTTTCGACGACGGCCTCGTGAGCGATTCGCTTGTCCGTCATGTCGCGCACGATTTTGGCAAAGCCGGCAATGTGACCCTGTTCGTCTTTCAAGGCCGTGATCACGACGCTGGCCCAGAAGCGCGAGCCATCCCGCCGGATGCGCCAGCCTTCCGACTCTGAACGTCCCGTGCGCCGCGCCGTTTCGAGGGCGGCCGCGGCGGCGCCTCGAGCACGATCTTCGGGCGTATGGAACATGCCGAAATGCCGGCCAATGACTTCCTCGCTCGAGAAGCCGTGGATCTGCTCGCCGCCGACGTTCCACGTCCTGATCGTGCCGTCGCGTGACAGCCCGATCACTGCATAGTCGCGAACGGAGCTGACCCATCGCCGGCACCAGTCTTCCGGCAGCGACGGGTTGCCCTGGTCGTCGTCTTGCATCGTCGCCTCCCCGTTCTTCCGCTGGTTCATGTCAAGCGTCGCCAATGGTCAATCAAAATTTTCAGCACGTTTCATGCCTGGGGTTTCGTCGATCGAGACGCCAGTTTGTTGCTCTGGAGACGATCTCGTTCGACTGGAAGCAGCCTATCGTATCGGAGATGGCGCGCCCAGTCGTGCAGCGCTGGTCCGCCGACCTTGACGGCATCATCGTGAGCCGTTGCGTCGGCAGATTTTTGCATTAGGATACAACTTGAGCATTGGCCCGGTTTTCGCTGACGGGGCCGCACGGTAAGGCATTCGCCGGCATTCATTCGCAAGCCAGCGATCCATGCCTGACCAGCAGCTTACGACGCCAAAGGCTTTGAACAACGCAGTCGTTTCGTTTCGGCGACCCATGGATGCTGCGAACGCGGATGGCGATGCGGTACACAAACAATACGACGTGGCGCTTGCGCGTCTGGAGCAGGCTTTCCAGCGAGTGCAGCGCGCGGCCGGTTGCTATCCGTCCGATTCGCTTGCCGTCTTCGAGGCCAGGCAGGCGTACGAGCGGGCGAGACTCGTCTGGCTGTCGGCCGAACTGACTTTACGCGGCGATGCGCTGCTGAACGCGCCGCGCTCGCGTGTGCCGCGCGGCAATGTCCTCGTCGTGGGCCGCTCCGATCAGATCGTGCGATCCCTGGTCGTGCTGCTGAAGACCCAAGGTTACGCGTCGATGGGGTGCAGCGTCGCGGAACTGTACGGGGCGCTGCGCGAGTCTGCCTATGCGGTGGTTCTCTTGAGCGTCGATTGTGCGATGGCCCGGGACCGGGCGCTTCTCGACGCAATCAGACATGCCGTTTTGCCGCTGCCCATTGTCGCGCTGATACGCGGTAGCCTGGCGAGTTTGCAGCACGTCCCGTTCGACCACGTGGTAAGCGATCCATCGGACATCGGTCAGATAGCGGGCGCACTCGATCAGGTCACGGCCCGCCATGTTGCCGTAGTCTCTCCTTTCCCGATTGCGCCGCAAGGCGACGCAGGACTTGCAGTCGTGCAGCCGTGAACGCATCTAGAAGCGGTGCGGCGCATCGGTTGGCCCCGTCGATGGCGGCGCCGGTTCGTCGAGCACCAGCACGGCGGAAGGGCATCCTTCGAGCACCCCTTGTGGATGCTCTGCCGCGACAGCCGTAAAGAGGCCATCGAGATACTCGAACGTGAGCAGCGGTTTCAGCGCCGCGAGCGCGGTTTCGGGATCGGGCTGCGGTGGTGTCGTGATTCCGTCGACGTCCAGACGAATGACGCAGCGATCGCCGTCGCGAGTCATTGCGCCGATGCCGATCAGCTTGCCGTCCATGTTTTGCGCGAGCACCCGGTCTTCGAGCGCGAACAGGCGGAACGGGCGACGTGGCGAGTGGGTGACTGCGTCTCGATCTGTCATGGCTTCATCCCCGGTGGAATGCTCTCGTTCGCGCAACGGCTATGCCTGCGCGAACGGGTGATCCCTCGTATGGCAGAGCGGCACCTCGTGAAGGCGCACGTTGTAATTGCTACGCGCCGCAAGCTCCCCACGATGCTGGGCATAGGCCATGCTGAACCGAATGCAACGGCGGCGTGTTTTTGCGCTTGCATGCGTGCGTCGCTCGCATCCCATAAGGAGAACTGCCATGTCAGCCAAAGCCGGTGAAACCGCGCAAAAGACGGGTGACTTCCGCTGTGAAAAGTGTCACAAGACGACGCACGTGACGCACGGCAAGAAGATTCCCAAATGCCCGCATTGTGGCAACGATACCTTCGATACACGCACGCATGAGCCAGGCAACAAAAGCTCGTGAACAGGATCGCACGATGAGTCCGGGAGACTTCCAATGGCCCGATATATCGAGTGGCAGGACCGGCGCGCGCATGCAAAGAGCCCGTCCATCATGCAACGCTCAGTGCGCTCCGGCTTGCTTGCGGGCGCGCTGGCCGCTGTCGTTGCCGGGTGGCGCGCGGCGGCAGAAGGTTCGAGCGCGATTGCCCCCATCAACGCCGTCACGCATTGTTTGTGGCCTCACCGCGCGTTCGCAGAGACGCGCTTTAGCGCACGCTTCTCGTTGACGGGTTTTGCGATTCACGAGGCGTCCGCCGTGCTATGGGCGATGCTCTTCGAGGGACTGCGCGATCGTCTGTCGCGTGGGTCGTCGCGTCGGGACGCGGTTGCCGTTGCGACGGCTGCGACAGCGACGGCTGCAACGGCGTACGTCGTCGACTATCACCTGGTGCCCGAGCGACTGACGCCGGGCTTCGACGCTCATCTGTCGAATCGTTCGCTCGCGGCCGTGTATATCGCACTGGCAGCCGGACTCGCGGCGGCCGCGTTGCTCGGCGGCTCGCGGAGCGACGACTGAGCACTGCCTCACTGCGATGACCTCGCCCGCGAGGAACGCCCATTGCTGATCCGACGCGGCCACATCAAGCGTCGCAGCGGCAGTACATGCCGCTGCAATTTTTCACAGCAATCACACTTCATGGAGTCGATCATGAATGAGGCCGCACATAAACCCGTTGCCGCGTCGGCGGCGCGCAACCCCGGATCGGATGCAATCGAATTGCTGAAGAGCGATCATCGCGCCGTCGAGAAGCTATTCGATGCGTTTGCAAAAACACGCGACGACGATCTCGAAGCGAAAGGCACGCTTGCGCAGCGCACATGCGAGGAGCTGACCGTGCATTCGATCATCGAGGAAGAGATTCTGTACCCCGCCGCGCACAAGGCGCTCGGCAAACACGACGCGATCGACGTGAACGAAGCCTTCGTCGAGCACTATCTCGTGAAGACGCTCATCGAGAAGTTCGATTCGCTGAAGCCCGGCGACAAAGGCTTCGACGCGACGTTCAAGGTGATGTCGGAACTCGTTCGACACCACATCGAGGAAGAAGAGTCGACGTTGTTTCCTGAATTGCGTCAGCGTGGAATCGATCTCGTCGCACTCGGCGACAAGCTCGCCGCACGCAAAGCCGAGCTCATGAAGAAACTCGAACAGGCGGGCAGCAAGCTCGTCGGCGACAGGTCGCTATCGTTTGGCCGCCCGGCCTGAACTTCGTCCATGCAGTCAACGTCGCCGCGCGCGGACTTCAGCGCGCGCGGATGCGACACGTTCAACTGATTGTCCACCTGATAAGCGGACCCTCAGGCATGCTCACGCGTGCGACGCCCGCCTACGGTGATTGCCGCTGAACAGCTTGACCATCCCGCATGCGACGACCGTCGCCAGCAATGCCGTTGCGACGGGAAACGTGCCTGCCGTATTGACGGCGATCTCCACGGGACGCTCGCCAAGCAACTGCATGCGCCGTTGCGTCATCTGCGCGCCCAACGTTCTCAGCTCGTGTTTCAGCGAGCGTTCCGCGATCGGCAGCAATGTCGTTTCCTCATCGGCGACGTGATGCAAGGTCTCGCGGATCAGTTGCATGAAGAGCGCATCGTATGCGGCGTTTTCCGGGCCCATGCTGCGCAACGTACCGATCACCTCGCGCATCGCGTCGTGTTCGGCACGGCTCTTTTTCAGCGTCTCGTTGTCCGGGTCTACGCGGGCCAGTGCGGGATAGAAGATCTCTTCTTCCAGTTGCGCGTGAATCTCCAGTGCCGCGCAGACCGAATTGACGATCGCGCGCTTGCGCCACCACGCGGTTTCGTTCCTGTATCGATGAAACGCGGAAGTCACGTGGGTATGGTCGAGACGTATCAGCGTCGTGATCGTCGGGGACATGGAACTGTTCGTGGTGGACATGGCATCAGGTGTCGAAGGGATCAGGCAAACCGCTGAGCATGTGCTGTTCCACCCAATCGCCAATGAATTCACGCCAATGAGTTCACGCCAATAAGTTCACGCAAATGAAGCCGGCGCGCCGGAGGAACATCGATTGCTCGGGCGTCACGTTGTGAGGTATTTGATGCGGAGCGACGAATGAGCAAGGAAACGAAAAACCCGGCCTATCCGTGGGCATCGGGCGGATGGGGTTCGCTGAAGTCCGTCGTACGAATCCTGACGCAGGAAAAGGTCGCATTGAAGGACAGTACGATCCTGCTGCGCCAGAACAAGCCGGATGGATACATGTGCGTCAGCTGCTCGTGGGCGAAGCCCGCATCGCCGCATACGTTCGAGTTCTGCGAGAGCGGCGCGAAAGCGACTGCATGGGACACGACGGCCAAGCGCGTCACGTCCGATTTTTTCCGCGCCTACACAGTCCGCGAACTGCTGACGTGGCACGATCACGATCTCGAAGAAGCGGGGCGCCTGACGGAGCCGCTGCGCTACGACGCATCGACGGACCGCTATGTGCCCGTCAGCTGGGAACACGCATTCGAGGAAATCGGCCGCGAGCTGCGCGCCATCGATCCGGGCCGCGCCGTGTTCTATACATCGGGGCGCGCATCGCTCGAAACGTCGTACATGCTTCAGTTGTTCGCGCGGATGTACGGCACGAACAATCTGCCCGACAGCTCGAACATGTGTCACGAAAGCACGAGCGTCGGACTGAAAGAGGCGATCGGCGTCGGCGTGGGCACGATCTCGCTGGAGGACTTCGAAAAGACCGATCTGATGTTTTTCTTCGGGCAGAACACGGGAACCAACAGCCCGCGCATGCTGCACCAGCTCGAAGAAGCGCGCAAGCGCGGCGTGCCCATCATCACGTTCAATCCGTTGAAAGAGCCGGGCCTCATCAGTTTCGTGAATCCGCAATCGCCCAGCAAAATGCTGACGCCCGCCGAAACGCAGATCAGCACGCAATACCATCAGGTGAAGACGGGCGGCGATACGGCTGCGATTCTCGGCATCTGCAAGGCCGTGATCGACGCGGACGATCAGGCTGTTCGCGATGGCCGCCCGCGCGTTCTCGACGTGAACTTCATCGACGAGCACACGAAAGGCTTCGACGAATTCGCGCGTTACGCGCGCGAGACCGGCTGGGTCGACATCGAGCAGGTAAGCGGCCTGTCGCGCGATGCACTCGAAGCAGCCGCGACCGAATACGCGAAAGCGAACGCCGTGATGGTTCATTACGGCATGGGGCTCACGCAGCATCGGATGGGCGTGCAGAACGTGCGGATGCTGTGCAACCTGCTGCTCCTGCGCGGCAACATCGGCAAGCCCGGCGCGGGACCGTCGCCCGTGCGCGGCCATTCGAACGTGCAGGGACAACGCACGGTGGGCATCACCGAGAAGCCCGAACTCGCGCCGCTCGACAAGCTGGCCGCGCAGTTCTCGTTCGAGCCGCCGCGAGAGAAAGGCATGAACATCGTCGAAGTGTTCGAGGCGATGGTGAAGGGCGACGTGCGCGCCGTCATCAACCTGGGCGGCAATCTCGTGCGCTCGGTGCCCGATCGCGGACAGACGGAACCCGCGTGGAGCCGTTTGCACATGACCGTCAATATCGCGACGAAGCTCAATCGCAGTCATCTCGTGCATGGCGAAGTGTCGTACATCCTGCCGTGCCTGAGCCGCATCGAGATCGACCGGCAGGCGGGCGGCGAGCAGGCGGTATCGATGGAGGACAGCACGGCATGCATCCACGGCTCGAAAGGCGTCATCGAGCCGGCGGGGCCGCACGTCCGTTCCGAGCCGTTCATCATCGCGGGCATCGCGAAGGCGACGCTGCAGGAACGTTCGACCGTCGACTGGGATGCATGGCGCGACGATTACTCGCGCGTTCGCGCGGCCATTGCGGAGACCTATCCGGAAACCTTCTACGACTTCGATGCGCGCATGTGGACGCCCGGCGGCTTTCCGCGACCGATGCCCGCGCGCGAGCGCAAATGGCAAACGAAGAGCGGCAAGGCCGAGTTCATGGTGACGGAGGCATTGGGCGAAGACCCGGACATGCCCGAGCGCGAGCCCGGCGCCTTGCGCCTGATGACGCTGCGCACGGACAGCCAGTTCAACACGACGATCTACAACCACGACGATCGCTTTCGCGGTATCAAGGGAACGCGGATGGTGCTGCTGATGAATCGCGCCGACATGGCGCAGCGCGAACTGCACGAAGGCGACCGCGTGACGCTGGAGACCATCGCCGACGACGGAATCGAGCGCAAGGTGCGAGGGCTGTCCGTCGTGCCATACGACATTCCCGCCGGCTGCATCGGCGGCTACTATCCGGAGTGCAATCCGCTGCTGCCTTTGTGGCACTACGCGAAGGAAAGCAAGGTGCCGGGCGCGAAGTCGATACCTGTCAGGGTGACGGCCGTCGAGCGGATGTCAGCCGTGTAAAGAGCATGCGGCGGCGTGCGGATCGCGCCGCGCGACGCCGCGTTGTTTCAACGGACCGTGTACCGTTTGCAGTCGTCCGCAAGCTTTCGAAGTCGCGCGGCCCGACAGCAGCGGCCTGTGGTCATAGCCGGATGACCCGCTGACGCCGGCGCGATCCTGCTGCGCTTCGACATGAGCGAATACATGAAGCGTCGCTGGCGGCGCTGCTTCCCGCCGCTGTCCGCCGCTCTTCAGCCGTCTTCTTGCTGCGCTGCAACCACTCCCACGGCGATACGACGGGCACGCGTTCCCGCCCCTCCGTCGCCGCTTTTCCCCTTCCGTTGACTGCAAACGCATCGCACTTTGCGCACGTCGACCGATTTGATCGACAATGATCGATGGCCCTCACAAGAAATTTGTTATAAAGGCTCCGATTGCACCCCCCATTCGGCTCCCGGCTCGCCCCGCCGCCTTCCCGAATGGACGCGCATTTCCCAACATCCATCGGCGCGCTTGCGAACCGCCCGTCATCGACTGCACGGGGCACGCGCGGAATCCGAGTAAAGGGTAGGTTTCAGTATGAGCAAAAGCACATCGCAAAGCCCGGAAGGGAGCGGTTCCGGCACGGCCTCGCGCAGCACGCTGCCGTTTCCCGTCGTGGGGATAGGCGCATCCGCGGGCGGGGTGCAGGCGTTGATCCGGTTCTTCGAGCATGCGCCCGCGACGATGGATATGGCGTTCGTGATCATCCTGCATCTGTCGCCGGAGCACGCCAGTCACGCCGACGAAATCCTGCAGCGGGCGACGCGCATGCCCGTCACGCAGGTCACGAGCACGACGGCCATCGAGAAGAACCACGTCTATGTGATCGCGCCGGGCAAGCAGCTATGGCTGTCAGAGGGGTATCTGCGCGTCGGCGAGCGCGAAAAGCGAAGCCACGCGACGGTGACCATCGACGAGTTCTTCCGCACGCTCGCGGATGCGCACGACATGCGCGCCGTCGGCATCGTGCTGTCGGGTACGGGCTCGGACGGCGCGGCGGGACTGAGCCGCGTGAAGGAAAGCGGCGGCGTGACGATCGCACAGGAGCCGAACGACGCGGAATACCCCGAAATGCCGAATCACGCGATCACGACGGGCCAGGTCGACATCGTGTTGCCCGTCGCCGAGATGCCGCAGCGGCTGCTCGAATTGTGGAACAACGCGCAGAAAATCCGCTTGCCGTTGCCCGACAACGCCGAGCTTGCGGCCGAGCAGCCCGACGAGCAGCCGCGTGGCGGATCGGAGCGCGCGCTGCAAGATATCCTGATGCATTTGCGGGTGCGCACGGGCCACGATTTCCGGCACTACAAGCGCGCGACCGTGCTACGGCGCATCGAGCGGCGCATGCAGGTCAACGGCGTGCGCGAGCTCGAAGCGTATCGCACGTTCCTGCGCAACACGCCCGAGGAAACGACGGCACTGCTCGCGGACATGCTGATCGGCGTGACACAGTTTTTCCGCGATCGCGAAGCATTCGACGCGTTGCAGCGCGTAGTGATGCCGTCGCTGTTCCGCTCGGCTGCGAGCGAAGCCCAGGTGCGCGTGTGGGTAGCCGGCTGCTCGACGGGCGAGGAAGCCTATTCGATTGCGATCCTGCTCGCGCAGGCACGCGAAGCGGCGGGCTCGCCGGCCGCGATGCAGATGTTCGCCACCGACATCGACGATTCCGCGATCGTGCGCGCACGCACGGGCTCGTATCCGAGCACTATTGCGAGCGACGTGCCGCCCGAGCTCCTGCGGCGCTATTTCACGCAGGACGGCGCGCGCTATCTGATCGTGAAGACGGTGCGCGAACGCATTCTGTTTGCCGCGCATAGCCTGTTGCGCGATCCGCCGTTCTCGCATCTCGATCTGATTTCCTGCCGCAACGTGCTCATCTATCTGGATCGCGCGGTGCAGCGGCAGATTCTGGAGCTGTTTCACTTTGCGCTGCGCCCGGACGGCTATCTGTTTCTCGGCACGGCGGAGTCGGCCGATGCCGCCGACGATCTTTTCGCCATCGTCGACAAGAAGAACCGCATCTACCGCGCGAAGCCGGCCGTCAATCGCGTGAAGCCGGCCGTCGGCTTTCCGTCGCTCGCGGTGACGGCTTCGACGTCGCACGAAGAGGCGCCCGTGAACGGCGCATCGGCGCCGCCGCAGAGCACGCCCGAGCGCCGCAGCTTCTCGTTCTCGGCGCTGCATCAGCGGGTGCTCGAAGAGTATGCGCCGCCGAGCGTGATCGTCGATCGCGACTCGACCATCGTGCATCTGTCCGACAACGTCGGGCGGTTCCTGCGGCATGCGGGCGGCGAGCCGTCGACGAACATCATGGCCGTCGTCGTGCCCGAGCTTCGGCTCGACCTGCGCACGACGCTCTTTCGCGCGCTGCAAACGGGCGCGAGCGTCGAGGCGCGGCGCGTCAAGATGATGCGCGACGGCCGCCCGTCGTGGATCAACATGACCGTGCGGCCGTTCCACGATCCGGGCGTGAACGCGGACTTCTTCATCGTGCTGTTCGATGAAGTGCAGGAGCGGATGACGGACGAAGGCGAGTCGGAGAACGAAGGCCAGGACCCCGTGCTCGTGCAGCTCGAACAGGAACTGCAGCACAGCCGCGAGCAGCTGGCGAGCACCGTCGAGCAGTATGAAACATCCGTCGAGGAGCTGAAGGCGTCGAACGAAGAGCTTCAGGCGATCAACGAAGAGCTGCGTTCGGCGACGGAAGAACTGGAAAGCAGCAAGGAAGAATTGCAGTCGGTCAACGAAGAGCTGACGACCGTCAACGCCGAGTTGCAGGCGCGCGTCGAAGACACCGCGAAGGCCAACGACGACTTGCAGAACATTATCGTCTCGACCGACATCGCGACCGTGTTCGTCGACAAGAAGATTCAGGTGAAACGCTTCACGCCGAGCGCAACGCGCATCTTCAAGCTGATCGACTCGGACATCGGACGGTCGCTGTTCGACATCACGCATTCGCTGCAGCATCCGACGCTCGCGGAAGACGTCAAGGAGGCGTTCGAGAGCCTGAAGCTGATCGAGCGCGAAGTGCAAAGCCACGACGGCAAGTGGTATCTGATGCGCCTGCTGCCATACCGCACGGCCGATGACCGGATCGACGGCGCGGTGCTGACGCTGATCGACATCACGAAGCGGCATGCGGCGGAAGAGCAGGCTCGCATCGGCGAACAGCGGCTGCGGCTCGTCGCGCAGTCGACCAACGACTACGCGATCATCGTTCAGGACCTGTCGGGACGCATCGTGAGCTGGAACGCGGGCGCCGAGCGGATCTTCGGCTACGGCGAGGCCGAAGTGCTGGGCAAGGACATCGAACTGATCTATCAGCCCGACGATCGCGCCGCAAACGCGCCCGCGCACGAGCGCGAAACAGCCGCGAAGGAGGGACGCGCGGACGACGAGCGTTGGCATCTGACGAAGGATCATCGCCGGGTCTATTGCAGCGGCGTCGTGACGCCGATCCGCGACGCGTCGTTCACCGGCTTTGCGAAAATCGCGCGCGACCTCACCGAACGCAAGCAGCGCGAGGACGCGCAAGAGGCCGCGCTCGCAAGGGAGCGCACCGAGCGCCAGAAAGAGTCGCTGTCGAATCAGCTCAAGGACGATTTCATCGCCGTGCTGTCGCATGAGCTGAAACATCCGCTGAACCTGATCGGCGTGAAGGCGGAAATGCTGCCGCGCCTGCCCGAGACGCGCGGCATCGAAGCCGTGCGCGAAACAGCGGACGCGATTCGCCGGGCGATGCGCAGCCAGGCGCAGATCATCGACGATCTGCTCGATTTCTCGCGCGTGAACACGGGCAAGCTAACGCTCGATCTCGGGCCCGTCGATCTGGCCGCCACGGTGAACGGCATCGTGCAGTCGTGCGAGGCGGATGCGGCTGAACGCGGCGTCGTCATGTCCGCGACGGGCGTCGAGCAGCCCGCGATGGTGCTCGCCGATCCCGTCCGGTGCGAGCAGATCATCTGGAACCTCGTTTCCAACGCGCTGAAATTTTCGCGCGCCGGCGGCCGGATCGATCTGCGTCTGACGCGCGAACAAGGCATGATGCGCGTCGACGTGGCCGATACGGGCGAAGGCATCGAACCGTCGGAGCTGTCCTCCGTCTTCGACATGTTCCGCCAGGGCGCGCGCAGCCGCATGCGCGGAGGCCTCGGCATTGGCCTGGCGCTCGTCAGGCAGCTCGTCGACATGCATGGCGGACGCGTCGCCGCGCACTCGGATGGTCCCGGGCGCGGCACGACGATGAGCGTCTGGCTTCCGGCGATGGACGAGACGCATGCGCGACCGCGCGACGACTCGTCGGCGCAATACGCGATTGCGGGCGCGCGCGTGTTGATCGTCGAGGACGATGCGGACTTCGTGTCGTCGTTGACGGCGTTGCTGGAACTGGAGAAGGCATCGGTGACGGCCGTGCCGGGCGAAGCGCAGGCATGGGACGCACTCGCCGACCGACCCGTCGACGTACTGATCGTGGACGTGCGCGCGTCGGCGGGCGACGCGTACGCGCTGGTCCGGAAGATCAAGGCCGACCCGCAACGCGCGCGCATCGGGACGGTGGCGATCGTCGGACTCAACCGCGAAGCGGACAGGCAGGCGGCCATCGACGCGGGCTTCGACGCGCTGGTCGGCAAGCCCATCGACTTCGAGGAACTGCTGCAAAAACTGCACGCGTTGCTGAGGTCCACAGCGCCGGCAACAGGTTCGTGATGATGCGATAGCGGCGGGCGCGGGCGGCGCGTCTACGCGAAAGCAGTGGCGCCCCGCCCGTCGTTCCTTCGTCGGCGACCGGTCCGGCTCGCCCTCTGTCCGTCGCGGCCCGCGCGACGACGCGACGCGTGAGCCTCGCGACTATCGTCGCGCGTCCGCACGGTTCGCCAGCAACGGCTGCACGTTCCCGGCGTCGCGGCGGTACGGCTGATACTGCGCGAACGTTTTCTGCATCTGCTGCGAGCAGCGATTGGCGTGCGCCTTGACGCCGTCGTTGCATGCGATTCTTCGCACAGGTTCGATTTATGCTGCCTCGTACCGAGGAGGGTCTATGAATCAGCGAGATATTGTGGTCATTGGCGGATCGCGTGGCGCGTTTGCAGTGCTCAGGACGCTGGTTTCCAGGTTGCCCAAGGATTTGCCGGCCGCCGTGTGCATCGTCTTGCATATCGGCCGGCACGAAAGCGTGTTGCCCGAGTTGCTGTCGAAGTGGGGGCCGATGCCCGCACGCCATCCCGTCGAGGGCGAGCCGATCGTCAACGGCACCGTCTATGTCGCGCCGCCCGGCCGTCATATGGTGCTGTCGAACGGATGTCTGGAGCTCAACGAAGGCGCGGCCGAAAACTTCGCGCGGCCGGCAGCCGATCCGCTGTTCCGCTCGGCTGCCGTGCACTATGGCCGACGCGTGGTCGGCGTCGTGCTCAGCGGCGATCTCGACGACGGCGCGGCGGGGCTCGCGGCCGTCCGCGCGCACGGCGGCTTTTGCATCGTTCAGGACCCAGCCGATTGCGAAGCGCCGTCGATGCCGCGCTCGGCGATGAATTCGGCGGGCGCGGACAGCGTCACGACCGTCGACGATCTCGCGCGCAACATCACGGCCGCGATCGGGGGCGCGGCGCTTCGTCAGCAGGAGGAACCAGCGATGAGCAGCGAGCAGCAGCTTGATCTCGAGGCGCGCCTCGCGCAACAGGGCATCGTGACGCCCGAGGAACTCGATCGCATCGGGGTGCGTTCGTCGTTGACGTGCCCGGACTGCGGCGGCGTGTTATGGCGGGTCGGCGACGATCGGCCTCTGCGCTACCGCTGCCATACGGGACACGCATTCAACGTACTTTCGCTCGCCGACGGGTACTCGAAGGAATCGGAGAACGCGATACGGGCCGCGATACGCGCGGTGCACGAGCGCGTAATCTTTGCAAGAGAGCGGCAAAGGTCGGCCGAGCGCACGGGCGATGCCGCGCAGATCGGTGTCGAACAGGCGCGGATCGAAGAGGGCGAAAGGCTCATCCGCATGCTGCGCAATGCGGTGAGCGAGGAGCTGTCGCACGATCTGTAGGTTGCTGCGCTCATAACCGCCGTCACGCCCCATACATTCAGTCGACTCGACGTGCGACCGCGCAGACGCGCGTGAACCGCCGCTGGAGCGACCACCCTGTTGCAGTGAATCCGGCAAAGGCGGATCGATGCCTCGCTCGTCTTTGCGCGAGCGCTGATCCCTCGTGTTCCTCAACTGTGCGATGCATGACCGACGCGACGCGACGCGACGCGATGCGACGCGATGCGACGCGATGGGTACGCGCGATGCTCGACGACGAATGCGGCCGGCGATGCCCGGCCGCATCTCAATGCGGAGGGAACCATGACGACAGCAGCAGACATCATGACGCTCGATCCCATCACGATCGCTGCCGGCGACACGATACGCCAGGCCGCGATGATGATGGCCGACCTCAAGGTCGGTTCATTGCCCGTATGCCGTGACGGCAAGCTCGTCGGCACGGTGACGGACCGCGACATCGCTGTGCGTGCTGTCGCATCCGGTGTCGAGCCGACCACGCCCGTCGAAAAGATTGCGAGCGAGCCAGCGCAATGGTGCCTCGAATCAGACGACATCAAGCAGGTCGAGCGGAAGATGGCACAGGCCCACATTCGCAGACTCGCGGTGCTCGACGACGAGAAGCGGCTCGTGGGCATGATTGCGCTCGGCGATATCGCCGTGAGTGACGATGAAGATGTAGCGCGCACGCTCAAGGGCGTATCGTCGCCCGCGCGACCCGATCGATGAAGCGCGCTTCGATGCGTTCGCGCCGCGCCATGGCAGCGTGTGAGCGCGTCCGCCCGTCGCGCGATCCGACGGGAACGCCCGTTGCGCATACGTAGACGCAGGCATTGCACGTCAACTTTCGCATCGCACGGAGAACCAGGATGGAATCGAAGCCGAGCAAACAGAACACGGACAAGCTGCGCCAACCTGCGGGCGTCGCGCAGCCCGTACCCGAGCGAGACACGGAAAAGGACACCGGCAAGGATACGAGCAAGGACGCGAGGAACACGGATAAAGCGGCGGGCCGCACGCCCGGCGGCAACAATCTGAACGCGATTCCGGAGAAGGACGTCGACGAGGTCGTGCCCGTCAGTCCCGACGAAACGAAATTGCGCGATCCCGCGCTCACGCCCGACGACGAGGACGAGAAAAGACTCGACCCGTCGGGCAACAGGCGACGTCCGCTTTGAAGGCTGCCTTGACGACTGCTTTGACGACTTCACGCGATCACGCGATCACGCGAACACTCGAAGGCATAGCCGATGCTGCCCTTACCCCTCATCTCGCGCATGCATTGAAGGAGGACGAACGTGAACACTTTTCTAAAGTCGGTGACGGCGGCCGTGATCGGTGCGGCTGCGATGTACTACTTCGACAACCATTCAGGCAAGCGGCGGCGCGCGATGCTGCGCGACAAGATGGCATCGACGACGAGACGGATTTCGAAGCGGTCTCGCGCGCAGGCACGGCGGGCAGCGGGACATGCGTATGGGGTGCTGCATCGGGCGGCATCGAGCGCGCCGACTTCGGACCGCCAATTGACGGATCGCGTGCGCGCGCATCTCGGCCGGATCGTGGCAACGCCCGGTGCCATCCATGTGCGGGTGGAGCAGGGCGTCGCGTGGATTTCGGGCCACGTTCTTGCGGCCGATCGCGAGCGTGTGATTCGCGAGACGGCAGCGGTGCCTGGCGTCGAGCGCGTCGAGGAGCAGTTATGCGTGCACGAGCAGGCGGGCAACGTCCCGGAGCTGCAAGGCGCGACATTGCGCGGCTGATGTCCGGCGAAGGCGCGTGCCTTGCTCGTTCGTAACCTCATCGAAGTGACGAGGAGGGACCATGAATACCGACTCGACGCGCATCTCGGACACACAGGTGCGCATAGCCAACAAGCAGTACAGCTTCCGTTCTCGCGACGAGGCCGACCGGTTCGTGCAGTGCCTGGAGAACAAGGAAGCGAGTCATTGCATTGCCGAGTGTCCTCCCGATACGACGTCGGATGTATCTCCGAATCAACCGGGCGAAGGCATCACGATCGGGCCTCCACCAGGAGTACTCGACAGCGAAGAGTGACGGCGTCGTGGTACGCGGCGCGCGCCGAGTGGCCGCATCATTGATGCTGGCCGTTTGAAGTCGAAGGCACAGCGGAAGCAGCAGACGCGCGCGCGCCTGGTTTCGAACCGCTTCGTTCCTGCTTGCGCCGGGCGTCTTCTTCTTTGCTCAGCTGCCCGGCCGGTGTGCCCTTTTGTCCGGCGGCTCCCGCGCCGCCTTCGGTGCCTGCCGATCGCCCCGTCTGAGCCAGATCGACAGGCGCGGCGGCGACAGGTGCAGCGGCTATCGAAGATGAAGATGCGACGCCGATCCAGGCAATCGCCGCGACACGTGTTGCGTATGTACGTTTCATTGCGGTTCTCCGACTCCCGGCAGTTGGAGAACGTCCGCATGCTGCATTCCTGAATCCATTCCCGCACCGCACGAGAGGGGAACGTTGCTCGTCAATCAGCGAAGCGCATTCCGTTCTTAAGGGCCATTCGACAATTCAGCGTTTGCGCGGTGGCTTCGCATTCAAAAACGGATTGAAGCCTTTGGGCGCTGGAGAATCAGCGGGCGCCTCGGCGGCACGACCGCTTGCGGGCCGAGCGCGCTGTTTCGATCGCTTCGGCGGACTCCGTCTGGCTGCGCCGAGCTGTTGCTCCAACGTGTCGTCGTGTTCTGGCGCCTCGCCTTCTTCGTCCTCGTTCGTATGCGCGGATAATGCGCCGGCATCGGATGCTGATTCACCACTCGTGCCGGCCGATCCGATATGCGCGATGACCTGCGCAAAATCGCGCGCGGCATTGCGCGGCGCGCGTCCTGGCATCATCGTCATCGCGACGATCTCGTGCAACGTATGATCATCGGCCGAGCGAAGCTGGGGCTCGGCGTTCCAGTTCGCCTTCGCGCCGATGAATGCGGTCAACACGCGCTCGAGCACAGCCGGCGACAGCACGCCGCCGTCGTATAGCGCGACCACCGCCCGTTCGGCGGCGCGATACAGCGAGATCTCATCGCGCGTGGGCATGATCCGCAATTCCTTCGCTCATCGCTGAGGTGGTGTCATGCCCACGCGCCCGACAGGGAAGCGGCCGCGCTTGCATCACCCGCGTCTCACGTAGTGGTCCGACACGATGTTGCGTCGTTGAATCCATGCGATCGCGAGTTCCATCGCCTGATCGCGAGCCTCCTGCGATTCGGCGAAATTACCGTCGACGCCGAGCGTCCGCGTCTCTCCGTCGCGGTCCGTGACGATGGCTGCGGCCGCATAGCGACCGCCTTCCGCGGCCGTAACGACCGGCCGGATCACGCAACCACGGTACTCAGTAACGTCTTCCGTTTGCATGTTGCCTCCCGGTAGCCAAAGAAACGCTGTCGTGACGCATTGCGCGAACTTCGAATCAGACAGCGCATCGGGTCGGGCGCAAATCCCGCGCCTGACCCAATGCGCTGCGCCGCGTTCATCGGAAAGCGAGCCGCCCGTTCGCCGTGAATCAGCCGTTGCGAATCGACGGCCACGACAGCACGCTTCAAATCAGAGGGTTAACCCGCTCGCGACAACAATCCTTTCCTCGCAACCGTCTTAATCTTAAGCGGTTACATACCTAGACTGTCGTCACTGATTACGAACAAGGCTGTTCGTAAAAGACCGAAGCAAAGTCTGGAGGTAGTCATGAAGTCCCTGATTCAAGCCGTTGTCGTTGCCGCTGCACTTGCCGCTCCCGTCGCCGCGTTCGCGCAGTCGAACCAGCCCGTCACGCGTGCACAGGTGCGTGCCGAGCTGATCCAGCTCGAAAAGGCCGGCTACAACCCGTCACGTGGCGAAGATCCGCATTACCCCGCCGACATCCAGGCTGCCGAAGCCAAAGTGGCAGCGCAGAATGCCGCGACGGGCGTCGGCGGCGTGACGAGCGGCTCGGCGGCTGCAGACCGCCCGGCTGTGTCGCAGGCCGACTGGAACGCGATGTACAACCGTCCCTGACATGGGCTTGCGCAAGCGTCCGAAAGGACAGCGATCGCATCCTGTCGTCGCTGAATCATCGCTGCCTTGAACGCGCGGCCCGTCCGCGCGGCATCGTTTAGAAAAGGGCTCGCTATAGCGTAACGACACGCGTGAGAACACGCGTGAAAGCACGGTGAGAACGCATGCGACAACGCGCGTGAGAACACGATAGCGGGCCTGACATGTCGAATACCTCCGCCGTCGGGCTCCTTCGATGGCTTCGCACAGACCTTCGTGGTCTGTGCGCTTTTTGAAGCACACACTTTTTGAAGCACACATCTAGCGGTTTTATTCGCCGCGATGTGTAGCGATCCCAGTCGATCAGCCAGCACGCACAGGTGTAGCCACGCGTCATCGAACTGTCCTCACTCGATCTGTCGAGCACGAACTCCAACGTCCACCGCAATTCCCGCGACGTTGCTTTCTGTTTGTCGGCCTTTCGTTTGCACCCGAAAGATCTCATCTCCCGAACATGGCAGAACCGCCATTTTCGCGTCATCGGTTTGTTGGGGCTTACGCACTAGCATGAACACCAGGTTGCCGCGGACGCGCAGAGAAAAGTGACGCCGCTGCCGGACGTCACCATCGCGCGTTCATAACGGATACCCAGGCCTGTATGTGGATCGTCAATCTCGCATTGAAGCGGCCGTACACGTTCATCGTGATGGCCATCCTGATCGTGCTGGCGACGCCCTTCGTGTTGTTCACGACGCCAGTCGACGTGCTGCCCGAAATCAACATCCCCGTCGTCAGCATCATCTGGAACTACACCGGCCTGTCCGCCGAGGACATGGCCAATCGCATTACGTCCGTCAACGAGCGCAGCCTGACGACGACGGTCAACGACATCGAGCACATCGAGTCGCAATCGCTCGCGGGCATCGCGATCATCAAGTTGTTCCTGCAGCCGAACGCGAACATCCAGACGGCGATCGCGCAAACGGTCGCCGTCGAGCAGGCGCAGCTGAAGCAGATGCCGCCGGGCGCGACGCCGCCGCTCGTGATCAGCTATTCGGCTTCGAGCATTCCCGTGATTCAACTGGGCCTGTCGAGCACGCGGCTCTCCGAGCAGGACCTCAACGACACGGCGCTCAACTTCCTGCGTCCGCAGCTCGTCACGATTCCGGGCGCTGCCGTGCCGTATCCGTATGGCGGCAAGACGCGCCTGATCTCCGTCGATCTCGACACGCGCGCGATGCTCGCGAAAGGGCTGACGCCTCTCGATGTCGTCAACGCGGTCAACGCGCAGAACCTGATCCTGCCGACGGGCACCGCGAAGATCGGGCCAAAGGAATACACGATCAACATGAACGGTTCGCCGACGACGGTCGCGGGCCTGAACGAAATTCCCGTGCGCACGGTGAACGGCGCGACGACTTATCTGCGCGAAGTCGCGCATGTGCGCGACGGCTTTTCTCCGCAGACAAACGTCGTGCGCGAAAACGGCCGGCGTGGCGTGCTCATTTCGATCCTGAAGACGGGCAGCGCATCGACGCTTTCGATCGTCAACGCGTTGCATGCGCTTCTGCCGAATGCGACAGCGGCGCTGCCGCCCGATCTCAAGGTCACGCCGCTGTTCGATCAGTCGGTGTTCGTGAAGGCCGCGATTCGCGGCGTGGTGCGCGAAGCCGTGATCGCCGCCGCGCTGACGGCCGCGATGATTCTGCTTTTTCTCGGCAACTGGCGCAGCACCTGCATCATCGCCATTTCGATTCCACTTTCGATCCTCACTTCGCTGATCGCGCTGCATGCGCTCGGGCAGACGATCAACATCATGACGCTGGGCGGTCTCGCGCTCGCGGTCGGCATCCTGGTCGACGACGCGACGGTCACGATCGAGAACATCGAGCGCCATCTGCATATGGGCACGAATCTGCATGATGCGATTCTCGACGGCGCGGGCGAGATCGCGATTCCCGCGCTCGTGTCGACGCTGTGCATCTGCATCGTGTTCGTGCCGATGTTCTTCCTGACGGGCGTCGCGCGCTATCTGTTCGTGCCGCTCGCGGAAGCCGTCGTGTTCGCGATGCTCGCATCGTATGTGCTGTCGAGAACGCTGGTGCCGACGCTCGCAATGCTGCTGATGGGCCACGCGCACAAGCGCGACCCGCATGCCAGGCCGAATCTGTTCATGCGCCTGTACCGCCGCTTCGACTCCAGGTTCGAGACGATGCGTGCGGCGTACATCATGGTCCTGAGCAGTCTGCTTGTGCGACGCCGGTTGTTCGGCTCGATGTTCCTCGCGTTCTGCGTGCTCTCGCTGGGCCTCGCGCTCGTGCTCGGCGAGGACTTCTTTCCGCGCGTCGACGCGGGCCAGATACGTTTGCACATGCGCGCGCCGACGGGCACGCGGATCGAAGAAACGGCGCGGCTGGCGGACGAGGTCGAGAAGGTGGTGCGCGAGGTCATTCCCGCGAACGAACTGGGCACCGTGCTCGACAATCTGGGCCTGCCGTATAGCGGCATCAATCTTTCGTACAGCAATGCGGGCACCATCGGCACGCTCGACGGCGAAATCCTGCTCGCGCTGAACGAGGACCACAAGCCGAGCCTCGGCTATATCGACCGTTTGCGCGCGTTGTTGCCGCAACGTTTTCCCGGCACCGAGTTCTTCTTTCAGCCCGCCGATATCGTCACGCAGATTCTCAACTTCGGTTTGCCCGCCGCGATCGACGTGCAGATCGTCGGGTCGAATCAGGAAGGCAATCTCGAGACTGCGCGAAAGCTGTTGAAGCAGATTCGCACGATTCCGGGCGCCGTCGATGCGCACATCCAGCAAAAGCTCGACGAGCCCGTCATCAGTCTGCAGATGGACCGCACGCGCATGCAGCAGCTCAATCTCAACGCGAACAACGTCGCGCAGAACGTGCTGGTCTCGCTGTCGGGCAGCACGCAGACGTCGCCGGGATTCTGGTTCAATCCGCGCAACGGCGTCGAATACAACGTTGCCGTGCAGACGCCGCAATATCAGATCTCGTCCGTCGATCAACTGCTGCGCACGCCTGTATCGGCGACATCGACCGCGCCGACGCAACTGCTCGGCAATCTCGTGCAGGTCTCGCCGCAGACCCAGTTCGCGATGGTCACGCATTACAACATCCGTCCCGTGATCGACGTGTATGTGAGCGTGGAAGGGCGCGATCTCGGCGGCGTCGACGCGCAGGTCCAGAAGCTCGTCGATCAGGCGCGCGCGTCGCTGCCGCGCGGCAGCGGCATCACGATACGCGGTCAGGTCCAGACGATGCGCACGTCGTATTTCGGGCTCGGCATCGGCGTCGCGATGGCGATCGTGCTCGTCTATCTGCTGATCGTCGTGAACTTCCAGTCGTGGATCGATCCCCTCATCATCGTCAGCGCGTTGCCGGCGGCGCTGGCGGGCATCGTGTGGATGCTGTTCCTCACGGGCACGCATCTGAGCGTGCCCGCGTTGACGGGCGCGATCATGACGATGGGTGTCGCGACGGCGAACAGCATTCTGATGGTCGCGTTCGCGCGCCAGCGTCTGACGGCGGGCGCGCCGCCGTTGACGGCCGCACTCGAAGCGGGCGCGAGCCGGATCAGACCCGTGCTGATGACGGCATTCGCGATGATCATCGGCATGATTCCGATGGCGCTCGGACTCGGCGAAGGCGCGGAACAGAACGCGCCGCTTGGGCGCGCGGTGATCGGCGGGCTGCTGTTCGCAACGGTGTCGACGCTTTTCTTCGTGCCGCTGCTGTTCGCGGGCATCCATAGCCGGCTCGCGCATCGCAACGCACGGCGCGAGCACGACAATCAATCAGAGGACCGCGACGCTCATGAACGAGATCAGCGACACGACCGAAACGGAAACGGACACAGCTCGACGACGGACGGCCGAGATGACTGAGAAGACGCATTCTTCGCTAGCGATTCCCGCGCGCGAAACGGAAGACGGCCACGCGCTGCCGCCACGCCATCTCGAATGGCGGCGCGCGAAAATCGCCGTCCTGGTCGTGCTGATTCTGCTCGCCATCGGCGCGTTGCGCACGGTCGTGGCGAACATCATGCAAAACCGCTCGGTCGTGCAGATGACGCAGCAAAACGCGAAGCAGTATGTCGATGTCGTCACGCCGAAGGACAACGACGGCAGCAACGTGACGGTGTTGCCGGGCACGCTGCGCGGCTATGTCGAGTCGCCGATCTATGCGCGGGCGACGGGTTATCTGCTGCACTGGTACGCCGACATCGGCGCGCGCGTGAAGGAAGGGCAACTGCTCGCCGAACTCGATACGCCCGAGATCGATCAGGAGCTCGCGCAGGCCGTCGCGCAGCGCGATCAGATCCAGTCGAGCCTCGGGCTCGCGAAGAGTTCGTTCGAGCGCTGGCAGCAATTGCGTCAGCGCGATGCCGTCTCGCAACAGGAACTCGACGAGAGGCAAAGCACGTATCTGCAGGACGTCGCGAATCTCGCCGCCGCCGAGGCCAACGTGAAGCGCTTGCGTCAGCTCGAAGGCTTCAAGCGGATCGTCGCGCCGTTCGCGGGCGTGGTTACGCAGCGCAACGTCGATGTCGGCGATCTGATCGACGCGGGCAGCGGCACGAGCCGCGCGCTCTTCGCGCTCGCGCAGTCCGATCCGTTGCGCGTGTATGTGCAATTGCCGCAGGCCTACGCGCAGAACATCAAGGTCGGCGAGGACGTCGTCGTGACTCAGGCCGAGTTGCCGGGGCAGCAGTTCAATGGCCGCATCACGAACATCTCCGGTGCGATCGACGTGACCACGCGTTCGCTGCAAATCGAAGTGACGTTGCGCAATCCGGATGGCAAGCTGCGGCCGGGCGCCTATGTGCAGGTGGCGCTGCCGTCGGGCGCGCGCGCGCAACTGACGGTGCCGGGCAATGCGCTGCTGTTTCGCGCGGAAGGTCCGCGGCTCGCCGTTGTGGACAGCAATGGCGTCGTGCATCTGCGCAAGGTCGTGATCGCGCAGGACCTTGGGCAAACGCTCGAAATCGAAAGCGGCATCGAGCCGAACGACCGCGTGATCATCAACCCCAGCGATTCGATCAACGACGGCGACCATGTCGAAGTGATGCGTTCGCAGACGCCGTCGCAGTCCACGGGTAAGGCGGCATCGTGAACACGCTCGTACACGCCGCGCGTATCCGCACGATCGGCACGATGGCACTTGCGCTCGTGCTATGCGCGTGCACGATCGGCCCCGACTACAAGGCGCCGCTGACGGACGCGCCGCCCACGTGGCACACGGATTCGTACTGGCGTCTCGCGCAGCCCTCGCACGCGCCGCTCGCGTCGGACTGGTGGAAGTCATTCGGCGATGCGACGCTCGACGGTCTCGAAACGCAGGCGCTCGCGCAGAACCAGACGCTCGCCGCGGCCAGCGCGCATTATGCGCAGGCCCGCGCGACGCTCGCCAACACGCGCGCGCAACGTGTTCCCGAAGTCGATCTGTCGGCGTCGGCGGCGCGCCAGAGAACATCGAAAAACCGGCCTCTGACGAATTACGCGTCGCCGAATCAATCGACGGTGCAGAACAATCTGCAGCTCGGCGCGACGATCAACTATGACGTCGACCTGTTCGGCCGCATACGTCGCGAAGTGGAAGGCGCGCAGGCATCGGCGGAGCAGTCGCGCGACGATCTCGCGAACGCGCGGCTCGTGCTTTCCACTGATCTCGCCACCGATTATTTCTCGCTGCGCGAACTCGACGCGGAAATCGACGTGCTGAACCGTTCGGTGCAACTGCAACAGAAGGCGCTCGATTACGTCACGACGGAGCACGATCTCGGTTCCGTTTCGGGGCTCGACGTGTTGCAGCAGAAGTCGCTGCTCGATCAGACACGCGTGCAGGCGCAACTGCTCGTGACGCAGCGCGATCAGTTCGAGCATGCGATCGCGGCGCTCGTCGCGGTGCCCGCGCCGCAGTTTGCGATCGAGCCCAAGGTGGTCGACTATCACGTGCCGACGATTCCGCTCGGACTGCCGAGCGATGTGCTTCAGCGGCGTCCCGATATTGCATCGGCGGAACGCGCGATGGCGGCCGCCAACGCGCAGATCGGCGTCGCGAAGGCGGCGTTCTTTCCGAGCCTGACGCTGACGCCCGGCATCGGCTGGCAGAGCACCGAGTTCGCGAATCTGATCAGCGCGCCGAGCCTCATGTGGTCGCTCGGCGCGGCGCTCAGTCAGGTCGTGTTCGACGGCGGCCGGCGCGCGGCCAACGTCGACTTTGCGAGCGCCGGTTATCAGGCCGCGCAGGCGAATTACCGGCAGTCCGTGCTCACCGCGTTCCAGCAGGTGCAGGACGGCATCACGGGGCTGTCCGTGCTCGACAGCGCCGCCGCGCAGTCGCGCGATGCCGTCGCCGATGCGCAGCGCCTGCTCTCGCTCGCCAACGATCGCTATTCGGGCGGGCTCGTCGCCTATCTCGACGTGATCACCGCGCAGCAGTCGCTGCTGACGAGCCAGCGCCAGGACGTGCAGATTCACGGACAGCAGATGACGACATCCGTCGCGCTCGTGAAGGCGCTGGGCGGCGGATGGGACGTGCAGGAGACAGGCGCGCAGCCCGCGCCCGCCGATGCGGCGAACAATCTCGCGCCATCCGCCGCGCGCGCCGGACTGACGCGAACGGATGCGCATCGGCAGACGTCATGCCGGATGAAGGGTGACATAGGCACCGGGCTCAACACGTTTGGAAAGCCTACTTATAATGATCGAGAGAAGAGAGAGGAGCGCCCATGAAGCTGCTCATCGTGGAGGATGAATTCAAGGTCGTCGATTATCTGCGTCGCGGCCTGACGGAACAGGGCTGGGTGGTCGACGTCGCGCTCGACGGCGAAGAGGGCCTGCATCTCGCGTCCGAGTTCGACTACGACATCATCGTGCTCGACGTGATGCTGCCCAAGCGCGACGGCATCAGCGTGCTGAAGGCGCTGCGCATGCGCAAGTCGACGCCCGTCATCATGCTCACCGCGCGCGATCACGTGAACGACCGCGTGCGCGGCCTGCGCGAAGGCGCCGACGACTATCTGACGAAACCCTTTTCGTTTCTCGAACTGGTCGAGCGTCTGCATGCGCTTGCACGGCGTACGCGCGTGCAGGAGTCGACGCTGATCTGCATCGGCGATCTGTATGTCGATCTGATCGGCAGGCGCGCGACGCGCGGCGGCGTGCGGCTCGATCTGACCGCGAAGGAGTTCCAGTTGCTTAGCGTGCTCGCGCGTCGGCAAGGCGATATCCTGTCGAAAGCGATGATCACCGAACTGGTCTGGGACGTGAACTTCGACAGCCACACGAACGTCGTCGAGACGGCCATCAAGCGGCTGCGTGCGAAACTCGACGGCCCGTTTCCCACCAAGCTGCTGCATACGATGCGCGGCATGGGCTATGTGCTCGAAGTGCGCGAGGAAGCAGAGGCATCATGATTCGCTCGAACCGTTCGATTGGGCGGCGTCTTGCGTTGCTGTTCGCACTCGTCGCTCTGACCGTTTTCACGCTGGTCGACACGGGGCTCTTTCTCGTGCTCCGCTCGCAACTGGAGCAGCGGCTGCGCGAGTCGCTCGATAGCCGCACCGAGGTCGCGCGCATCATCGTGCATCACGCGATCAATCGCGACAAGTGGCGCTTCGCACAGGAAAAGCTCACTGACATGACGCCGCGCGACGGCACGAGCGTCTATTCGATTTCGAGCGCCGCGCCGCTCTTCAACTACGGACATCCCGTGACGGGCAGGGTCGTCGCGCAATGGCCGGGGGGCTATGCGCGCGTCGCCGACAACGGCACGGGCCACGACCTGCTGACCCGCACGCTGACGCTCGTGCCGAACGGCGAGCGTCCGCAGGTGCAGTTGCAGGTGGCGACCAGCTATGCGCCGGCCGAGCGGGCATTGCGCGAGTTTAGTCTGGCGCTCGCGGCGCTGTCCGCATTGGGCGCGATCGGCGCTTCGCTGTTGAGCTATTGGGTCACGCGCATCGGCCTCGCGCCGTTGCGCCGGCTGACTGTCGATGCGTCGGAAGTGAGCGCCGATAATCGCTCGCAACGTCTGCGCACGACCGAGCTGCCGTATGAGTTGAACGATCTCGCGCATTCGTTCAATGGCGCGCTCGAACGGCTCGATGAAGCCTACGTGCGCCTCGAATCGTTCA
This sequence comes from Paraburkholderia diazotrophica, assembly GCF_900108945.1. Taxonomy (GTDB): domain Bacteria; phylum Pseudomonadota; class Gammaproteobacteria; order Burkholderiales; family Burkholderiaceae; genus Paraburkholderia; species Paraburkholderia diazotrophica. Next base: position 171,672 of record NZ_FNYE01000009.1, read on the forward strand.
ACGCAGACGTCGCGCACGAACTGCGCACGCCCGTGACGATCCTGATCGGACAGACGCAGGTCGCACTGACGCGCAACCGTTCCGTCGACGATTTGCGCCGCACGCTGCAATCGAACCTCGAAGAGTTCGAGCGGATGCGCGACATCATCAACGACATGCTGTTTCTCGCGCGCGCCGATCAGGGCGAGCGGGCCACGGAACTGGTCGAAGTGTCGCTCGCGGCGGAAATTGCGCGGACCGTCGAGTTCCTCGAAATGCCGATGGAGGAGGCGCAGGTGCTGGCCGAACTGCACGGCGATGCCGTGGCGCGCGTGAATCGCTCGCTGTTTGGGCGGGCTTGCGCGAATCTGCTGATCAACGCGATTCATCATTGCACGCCGGGATCGTCGATCGCGGTCACGATTTCGCGCGAAGCGGGCCGCGTGTGGATCGCCGTCGCCAATCCGGGCGAGCCGATTTTGCCCGATGTGCTCGATCACGTGTTCGACCGCTTTTACCGTGCCGAGCTTTCGCGCACGAACAGCCGCGAGAATCACGGGCTGGGCCTTGCGATCGTCAAGGCTGTCGCCGAAATGCATGGCGGGTTCGTGTTCGCGCACAGCCTGGACGGCGTGAACACGTTCGGCTTTTCGATCAGGAGCGTCGACAGGGCGCGCTCTCCGAAAACCGATGTCGTCGAGAAGGAAGCGCCTGTGGCTTCGCGGACCATCGCGTCCGCGTCCGCGCCGCTCAAGTCGCCGTGAAGTGTCGCCGTGACGTGTGTCGCGCGAACAGGTAAATTGATCTCATCATTGGCCTCTGTTCGACCGAATGACGGTCAGATTGACCGGTTACGCTGGGTTATCGCGTCCAGTTTTGTATCCGGCAAGGGGGCAGTGTGGATCTGATCGAAATGGCAAAGAAGTCCGGCATGCAGGTGCTGCTCGACGCGCAGATCGGCAGCCAGTCCTATCACAGCGTGTGCGGGCCGCTTTCCTCCTTGCAGCGATTCGCCGACGAGGTCGGCAAGGCGCTCGCCGCCGAAGCGGCCGCGCAGGCCGCGTCCCACTCCAGCGTGGAAGCGTAGGCCAGGCGGCTGCTCTCGCGAGGTAATCACAAGCCTTGCATCTGGGCGTTGCATCCGGGCCCGGTATCTGCTTCACGATCGTCGCCCGGCCCAGGCGGGCGTTGCCGGCGCGCTGCTTTTCGCGCTTTCTGTCGCGCTTTCCACATGGCGCTCCGATCGTGGAGGATTCTCTGCGTTGACCGTTCGCGACTCTCTCGTTTCCCGCGTCGGATGGCGAAGGAAAGCGCGCGCATTGCTCCACGCGTTTGCTGCCGGCGCCGCATTCTGTACCGTTTCGGTGACAGTGTTCGCCGCGCCTCGCACGGCGGCGTTGCTCGACTGCGCGGTGATCGACGACAACGCGCAATACAGCGAGCTGGGCGCCGTGCAAGCCGAGCAGGCGCGTGCCGCGATGATCAGCGAACGGTTGCGCTCGCAGGTGGAGCAGCAGGGGCTCTATAAGGTCGCCGACAATCGGCAGGCCGCGTTGCTTATCGATGGATTCAAGTCGACGCAGAGCCTCAATGCATGCAACGGCTGCGAACTGGAGATTGGCCGTCGGCTGGGCGTTCAGCGCGTCGGCGTGTGCTGGGTGCAGAAAGTCAGCAATCTGATTCTCAACATCAACTTGCGCATCGAAGATACGGCGAGCGGACAGATCGTGTTTCAACGCTCGGTCGACATGCGCGGCAATACCGATCAGTCCTGGCGGCGCGGCACGGATGCCCTCGTCGGCCTGCTCGCCGCCGATCCGGACGCGGCGCATTGAACATCGCACGCACATCGATTTCGGGAAAAACTCCCGGCGCCCGCGCTGTCATCCGGCCGCGCGATGCGCTAACTTGAGCGTGGGTGAATTCGCCCTTGCGGCAAAACGCAGATGGCCTGAATGACCCAAACGGGCCCGTCGAACAACCAACCGCAGGAGACATCGATGCATTGCACAAGACGTACACGCATGGCGGCATCCGTCGCGCTCGCCGTATTGCTCGGCGCGGGTGCCCAGCAGGCGTTCGCGGCAACCGCGTATGTGACGAGCGAGACGAACGGCGTCGGCGTGATCGACCTCGACCAGATGACGCTGACGAAGACGATCGGCCTGGGCAGCGACGGTCCGCGCGGGCTGAGCCTCACGACGGATGGCCGCCGGCTGCTGGTCGCGAACAAGACGGGCGACTTGTCGGCGATCGATACGTCGACGGACAAGATCGTCGCGCGAGTGAAGATCGGAAAGAACCCTGAGTTCGTGCGCGTGCATCGCGGATACGCATACGTGACCTACGAGCCCGGTGAAAGCGGGCCGCCGCCGCAGGCTCAGGGAGCAGGCAAGCCGGAAGGAAAGCCCGAGGGCAAACCTGAGGGTAAGCCGGAAGGTAAGCCGGAAGGCAAGCCCGAGGGCCAGGCGGGCAAAGGCCACGACGACGACGACGACGCAAACAGTCCGCCCGCCGAAGTCGCCATCGTCGATCTGAAGACGATGAAGGTGGTCCGCTCGGTGAAGAGCGGGCACGAAACGGAAGGCGTCGAGTTCTCGCCGGACGGGCGCGAGCTGCTCGTCACCAACGAGGGCGACGATACCGTATCGGTGTATCGGACGGGCAACGGCGCGCCCGTGCGCACCGTGAAACTCGACAAGGGCTCGCGGCCGCGCGGTATCAAGTCGACACCGGATGGCAAGCACTATGTCGTCACGCTGGAGAACACCAGCAAGTTCGTCGTGCTCGATGCGGCGACGCTGAAGACCGTAAAAACAGTCGGTACGAAGCTCGGACCGTACGGCGTCGCATTCGATCCGTCCGGCAAGCATCTGCTGATCGCCGCCGCGCGCGACAAGACCTTGCAGGTGTTCGATGCGAAGACCTACGAGCACGTGAAGGACGCACCCGTCGGCCAGCGCTGCTGGCACTTCACGTTCACGCCGGATGGCTCGAAAGTGCTGATGGCGTGCGGTCGCTCGAATGCCGTTTATGTGCTCGATGCGAAGAACAATTATCAGACGCTCGGCCAGATCGGCGATTTGCCGTTGGCGTGGGGCATCGTGACGTCGCCGCCGAGCCAGGGGTCGATCGATTCAAGGTGAGGGGTGGTTTGGGTGGTGGGTTGAGGTGGATTGAGCGTTGCCCTGTTCGAGTTAGCCCGCCTTCACTTTAGGTGGGCTTTTTTGTTGTTCTTCGAGGAATGGATGGGGGGTATCGATTCGGGGTCGACACTCGCGGTGCGAAATTGGATGCCAATCAGCGGACGGTCAAATGCCAGTTAGCCAGGACTCGCGATCGACGGATACGTACGGAAATTGATCCTGAGAAATTTCGGCTTCAAGTACGTAGCCGGTTGAGCTCAGGCACACCGCTCTACAAACCAGCCGCCTTCCCCACCGCGCGCGTGACGCTTGGAGCCCAGGCGACGATGCAGTTCTAACCCACCGTCGAACGTAATCGAAGGGGCAATCCATCGGAGGTACTACCGCGGCTGCTAAAGTCCTGCGCAACACAGCCGTTAACGCAGTTACGCATCTCCAGCACCTGCGACTCCACTCATGCCTCGCCCCGAAGACCAGCCGGCTCGCCAGGCCGCTCACCTCGACCCAAAGACCATCGCCGCCATCGTGATCGGCAACGGCTTCGTCGCCTACGATTTCACGGTCTACAGCTTCTCAGCCGCGTTGATCGGCAGTCTGTTCTTTCCATCGGCGAACCCCGCTTCATCGCTTCTGCTGTCGCTTGCGACGTTCGGCGCGGGCTTCGTCATGCGTCCGCTCGGCGCGCTGATGATCGGCCATATCGCCGATAACCGCGGCCGCCGCGCAGGCATGATCGTATCGCTGGCCCTGATGACCGTCGGCACGTGGATGATCGCCTGTCTGCCGACGTACGCGACGATCGGGCCCATATCGACCGTGCTGATCGTCACCGCGCGGCTGATGCAGGGGCTCGCCGCGGGCGGCGAAATCGGACCGGCATCGGCGTCGCTGATGGAGTCGGTTGCCTATCGGCATCGTTGCTTCATGGTCAGCTGGCGCGGCGCGAGCCAGGGCGCGGCGGCATTCGCGGCGGCGCTGATCGGCGCATGCGCCACGGCGCTGCTGTCGCACGAGGCGATGCAGGCCTGGGGATGGCGCATCCCGTTCGTGCTGGGCGGCTTTATCGGACCCGTCGGCTGGTATCTGCGCAGCCGGATGGCTGCCGCCGAAACGCCGGCCGCGCGCGAGCGACTGTCGGCGCGCCTCTTCACCGAACACGCGCGGCCGCTCTTCTGGGGCGTCCTGATGATGGCCGCGCCCACCGTCAGCATCTACGTGACGGTGTTCTACATGCCGTCGTATCTCGTGCGCACGCTGCACCGGCCCGCCGCGATCAGTCTGCTGACGGGCTGCATCTCCGGGCTCGTGATTCTCGTCATCACGCCGCTCGTCGCGCGCATGGCCGACCGGCTCGCGAGCCGCAAGACACTGCAATACGCGACGCTCGCGGTGTCGATCGCGGCGGCATGGCCCGTGTTTCGGGCGCTGCTCGACGGTGCAAGCGATATCGCCGCGCTGCTCATCATCACCGCCTTCGTCGCGTTCGCGCTGAACAACGCGGGCGCCGGCTCCGTCCTGATGATGGAGGCTTTCCCGCGCCACCGACGCGCAGCGGGACTCGCCGTGATCTACAGCGTCGGCGTGGTGGTGTTCGGCGGCTTCTCGCCGTTGATCGTCACGTGGCTCATCGACGCGACGGGCAATCCGATGGTGCCCGCGTGGTATCTGATCGCGGCGATGACGCTCTCGCTAGCCGGTCTGACGCGCTTTCCCGAACACGCGCAAGCGGCCTCGACACGCCGATGACGGCAGCCGCGCCACGCGCGCCGCTCACTCGCGCGCGCGTTGCAGCGAGCGCGCGCGGGTGCGCAAGTCCTGCGGGCTCATGTCGAATGCGCGGCGAAACGCGCGCGTGAAGTCCGACGCGCTGTTGAATCCCAGCCCATAGGCGATGTCCATCACCTGAAGCTGCGGGAAGCGCACGAGTTCATTGGCAGCTTCGCGCAGCCTCTGGTTGCGTATGTACGCGCCCAGCCCGCCTTCGTGCTCGAACCAGCGATAGATCGTCGCGCGCTTGAGTTGCAGCGTCTGCACGACGCTCGCGGGCGACAGATCGGGCCGATGAAGATTCGCGTCGACGAAGCGCCGCACCCGCGCGAGCACGGCGGCCTGCAGTGCGGCGCGTCCCGCGCCCGTCAGCGTCGCGTCCTGCCGGAACGCGGCGATCAGCAACTGGGCGCCCGTTTCGAGCGCGCGCGCCGCTTCTTCGGGCTGCGCGTCACGAATCGTTGCCGCTACGACGGCGAGATGATCGCGCGCCGCACAGGCAAGCGGCGCGCCGAACGGCAAGGTCCGGCCGTGGATCGACTCGCCGTCCGACAGGCCCGCGTCGATCGCATGCTGGGGCACGAACAGCGTCAGCACGCGGCACGCGGGGCGTTCGACGCGAAACGGCTGATTCAGGTCCATCGCCACGATGCCATGCACCGAATCGGCCTCGCTGCGTTTGCGGTGCATGCCCGAGATGCGGCCCGTCTCGCCTTCCAGGTACAGATGAAACGCGTAGTCGCGGCGCGTGTCCGTGGAGACGCGCGCGATCGAGCGTTCGAGCACCATTGCGCCGGTTTGCGAATCGGTGAAGAGGGCGCCGCCGACCCTGTAGCGGTCGATGTGCGCGCCGAACCCTTGCGTCAGCTGTTGCCGCGAAGGCGGCACGTCGACCACATGTCCGACCCGCGTGCGCCAGGCCAGCACCTGCTGATCGGGCGCGAGCGCGCGCGTGCTGAAGCGGTCGATCAGCAGCGAGGTATGCGGTTCGGCCTCGGGCGACGGCCGGTGCGGATCGGGGCGCTGGGTCATGGTTCGGTGCGGCGGTGCTGCGTTGCGATTCGACGCTTATATCGACGCTTATATCGACGCTCGCAACGGGCCACCGGAATTTCTATGGATGCTGCAGAGAACTGAGACGCATGGTAAAGCCATTCTCAAAAGTCGCGCTATCGTTGAAAGAAAAAAGGCCGGACGGGTCGCGCGGCGTTGCCTCGATTTCGATCGAGGCATCGTGGGCGCGGCTGCGCAGCCCCGCTGTCGCCGAGGACAGTCGAGCGCGACCCGTCTGACGGCATACGGGGTGAAGAGCGGGGGCTCTATGACGATCACGAAAGCGGAAGGCGCGGCAGATGTCGCGTCACGAAAGTCGGCCAGCCTGGCGGACGTGGAACTGGATCATCTCGAACGGATGGTGCAGTACGTGGTTCGCCGCACAGCAGCAGACGACACGTCCCAGCTCGACTTCGAATACTGGGGCAAGCGCCTGCGCGCGCTGACGCAGACGCACGATCTGGTGGCGACGCAACGACAGCGGATCATCGGCTTGCTGGATCTGCTCGAGCGCGAAATGCTGTACCGGTCGCGCCAGACGGCTGCCTGAGCGCATTTTCTTCGCCGTACGGGATGAAGCGCGCTACCTGAGCCGCGCGCGTGCTGCGTCGGCGCGCCGGCACCTTTCGATCTCATCTCGCCTCGTTTCGCCGCGTCGTCACATAGCGGCACGAGTGCTTCATCGCTCATGATGCGGGCGCCTCGGCCGCCCGACGGGCACGCCGAGTCTGGCGCCTGATTCCGTCGCGACGGTCGGGAAGAGCACGCCAGCAACTGTCAAATGATGCGAAATCGCATCACAAATCGGCGACTTGCAGCGTTTCGCGCGTACGTCGCGCGATGACGGACGGCGGGTTGTGTTTTAATCACGCCTGCCGCTGCTGTCTTCAACGTATCCGATTTCCAGCTCCCATCCGATGTCCGCTGTCGTCAAATCAGAATTGCTCGAAAAATTGTGGGTCCGCATGAGCGAGCGCGGCGATTTCCCGTTGCTGTCGCAGGCGCTGCGCTCGACCGTTTCGGCGATGAGCGACGACAACCTCGATTTCACGTCGCTCGTGCAGGTCGTCCTCTCGGACGTCGGCCTCACGCAAAAGGTGCTGCGCCTTGCCAATTCGGCGATGTATGTCGCGTTCGGCGGCAACATCACGACCGTGACCCGCGCGCTGATGGTGCTCGGCATGGATACCGTCGGCCATCTCGTCGTCGGAATGAAGATCGTCGATCACTTTCATCAAAGCGTGCCACATCGGATCGACGCGAAGCTCGAGCTCAACCGCGCGCTGCTGTGCGGGACGGTCGCGCGGTGCATCACGGAGGGCGTCGATCTGCGCATCGCCGAAGAGGCCGTCGTCTGCACGCTGATGCGGCAGATCGGCAGACTGCTGGTCGCGTTCTATCTGGAGGGCAAGTGGGAGCAGTTGCGCCGCACGGCTGAGAGCGAAAAGATCGACGACAGCGAAGCGTGCGTGCGCCAGCTCGGCGTGAGCTTCGAGGACATCGGCGCGGAGGCCGCGCGCCGCTGGCGTCTGCCGGAGACGATTTTCGCCGGCATGCAGTCGCTCGGCGCGCCGTCCAACGAGCCTGCGTCGGACCATGTGCGCTGGCTGCGGGCCGTCAACAGCTATTCGACGGAAGCGGCCAACGCACTCGCGGCCCACGAACCGGGCGACGGCCTGGAAGCCTTGCTCACCGAGCTTGCCGTCCGCTACAGCGACGAGCTTAAGGTCGATGCGCCGAGGCTCGAAGCGCTGAGCGCCGCGTTGATCGACGAAGAGAGCAGCGAAGGCCTGATGCAGGAAATCGCCGAACTGCGCGCGCACGCCGATGCGATCGTGAGCACCGGCAACTCCGCGCATGCGCGCCTGAGCGCGGGTCTCGAAGACCTGCGCGCGCTGCCGTCCAGCAAGACGCTCGCGCCCGTGCTGACGCTCGCTTCCGAAGCGGTTCTGGCAGGACTCTCGCTTTCGCGCACGCTCGTGTTCGTGCGCCAGGCCGACGCGCGGTATCACGCGCGCATCGGTTTCGGACACGACATGGAGCACATGCTGCCGACGCTGAACTTCGGCGCGGGGTTTCAGCCCGACGTGTTTCATCTTGCGATTGCGAACCCGGTGGGCATCTTCATCGAGAACGCGCGCGAACCGCGGATGGAGGCGCGCTTGCCGGACTGGTTCAAGGCGCATCTCGCCGACGCCCGGGCGTTCGTGCTGCTGCCCGTGAAGGCGAAGGACACGACGGTCGCGCTTCTGTACGGCGACTGGACGCAGACGCAGCCCTTGCACAAGATCACGCAACCGGAGATGGCCATTCTCAACGAGCTGACGCGTGAGTTGAGCCGGTTTTTTTCCGGCGCCAACCTCGAAGCTGTCGACATGCTTTGAGCGCGCGCTGGCCGCGATGCGCGTGATCGACGGTTTGCGAATGCAGTGGCCTCGCATCCCTTTGCCGATGCGCGCATTCGGCGCGCGATGAACCGTTAGCGCAAATCAGCGGGCCCAGCCAGCGAGCAGCGCCGGCAATTGCGCCATGTCTTCGAACACGTCGGCGACACCGGCTGCGCGCAATGCCTGTTTCGAGCTATGACCTTTCTCGCCGGGGCTGTAGCCGAACACGGTCGCGCCCGCCGCACGGCCAGCCGTGGCGCCCGTCACCGTGTCTTCGATCACCGCGCAGCGCGACGGATCGACACCCAGACCTGCCGCCGCCGCGAGATACACGTCCGGATGCGGCTTGTTGCGCGGCGTTTCATGGCCGCTGAAGATGCGCCCTTCGAAGTGATCGAGCACGCCGATTTTCGCCAGTTGCAGGCGCACCTTGTGGCGATCGGCGCCCGATGCGACGGCGATGCGTCCGTCGAGCCGCGCGTGCAGTGCGCCGACCGTCGCGGCGATGCCCTCGATCGCCGTGACATCGCGTTCGAGTGCGGCATTGCGCCGTGCGCGGAATGATTCGATCCATGCCGTCGTGATCCTGACGCCCGTTTTCTCTTCGATCAGCGGCGCTTCGTCCATGACCGTCTTGCCGATGAAGATCGCCATCGCGTCGTCGAGGCTCAGATGCCAGCCAAGCTCGCCGAGCATCGTCGCGAGCACGGCGGTGGTAATCGTCTCCGAGTCGACGAGCACGCCGTCGCAGTCGAATAGCACGGCATCAAACGGAAAAGCAGACATCGTTGTCCCTTGTGGGTCGGTGAAAACCCGCAAGGGTACCGCGAGTCGGGACAGTCCGCTGCAAAAGCGGCCGCACGCCGCGTGGGCGCAGCGGCCGCATCGAACGATCAGAACTTGTGGCGCAGGCCGATGCGCGTCACGAACTGCGTGTTCGCGCCCGCATTGCCGATGAACGATGACGACGAGCCGATCTCCGCCTGCACGGGCACGTTGCGCCCTGCGACGGTGTTGCTGCCCGACGCCTTCTGATAGATCGCGAGCACGTAGACATCGGTGCGCTTGGACAGTGCGTAGTCGACGGCGCTGTTGATCTGATGCCACTTGCCTTCGAACCGGTCGTCGAGCTTCGAGAACGTATAGCCGAGCCCTGCCGAGAGCGCCGGCGTAAACGCGTACCGGCCGCCGATTTCGTAGTTGTTCAGCTTCGACGATGCGCCCGTGAGCGGCTCGAACTTCGTGTGCGTCCAGTTCGCCCACACGAGGGCAGCGGCGATCGTGTAGCGCGCGCCGACGCCGAACGTCTCCAGATCGCGCAGTCCGCCCGTGTTGATGTTTGCGATGCTCACGCTGAATGCAGGCGTTGCGCCGTTCGGATAACGGATGTTCGTATATGCCGCGCCGATGCCGAACGGTCCCTGTGCGTAGTTGGCGCCGAAGCTGTACGCGCTCGACGAGCCTTGCGTCGTCGTCGTGCCCACGGTCGTCGTCGGCGTGCCGGCGAACAGCGTCGAGTTCGAGAAGCCGTACATTGCGCCGAACGTCAGACCCGCGAAGTTCGCGCTGCTGAACTTGATCGAGTTGTTGATGCGGCTCGACACCAGCTGGTCGAGATCGTTGATGTGGTACGCGTAGTTGCCGGCAGGCGTCTGACTGCCCATCGTGTAGCTGCCGCCGATGTACTCCGTCGAGAACGAATACTGGCGACCGAACGACAGCGCGCCGATGCCGTCCTTCGACACGCCGACGAACGCTTGCCGGCCGAACAACGCGCCGCCCTGGCCCGACGTGCCGTCGCCGCTGCTGAAGCCGCTCTCCAACACGAACAGCGCCTTCATTCCGCCGCCCAGGTCTTCAGCGCCGCGCAGGCCCCAACGGCTGCCCGAAGCGACACCGTCGCCGTATTTGACGACGCTGTCGTGTCCCGTCGAGGTCGCCACCTTGTTCGCATACGTGATACCCGCATCGATCAGCCCGTACAGCGCGACGCTGCTTTGCGCGTGCGCTGCCGTGGCGAAACACCCGAGGGCCGCGACGGCCAGGAGGGTCTTCTTCATTCTTCTTCCTTCTTGTTGTGGACGCACGCGTCCCGACTGACGAAATACGCGTGATGTCGGTGATGAGAATGTGCTGCCGCTTTGTTATCCGCTTCGATTGTCATATCCGCGTTGACCGCATCGACTGCATGCACGGGATCGAAACGTCGGGCCGTGCGAGGGCCTCATGCGCGCGCACGACGATTTGTCTCGATGCCTGTGTGTACCTGCTGGAGCGGCGCGCCGTGAGACCGCCGCGGGTGGGAGCGGAGGGATGAATAGAGCGCCGAACCGATCCGGGGATCTGCCCGTATGGCTATAGCGAGGCGAATATATTGGCTCGTTAGCGAGCAGTAAACGCTGACGAGCGAGCTGTAGTCTTTTGTCCACAGAGCTCGCAATGGCCTACCAAAGAACGGCTACCTGTGCCGCCGTAATTCGCTGCGCGCGCATTCAGTCGGAATCCTCATATGTGAATCGAAGTTCTATTGCGGCGCAACGAAACGCAAGTTTCATATGCGCCTGGTAAATCCGCATCGCTTGGCCTAGGCTTAATAGAGCCGGCCTCCGGGGCGAGAAAAGGCGTCACGGTTCTCCCCCTGATTTTGCGCAGCCGACCGTTCCGACGAAGCAATCAACGCTTTTAATTTTTAAGCTTTTGTTGTTTGAAAAGGGTTGCGCGATCGTGCCTGTGCACGCCGTTTCAGGTGTGGAAGAACGACGCATTCGAGCGCCCGCAATTCTCAAGCAATAAAAAGCGGAGGAGACGCTCATGCCCACATCGCCCCGGTACTTCGCCGTCTTCGTTCCCTTGCTCGTCGCAGCGCTCGCGCCCGTTGCCTCGCATGGCGCCGACGAAGTGCAGAACGCCGCGACCACGACCTCGGCGCCCGTGCCTTCGACGTTCCAGTCCGTCGATCAGGCGCAGCTCGACGGCGCGGCCAGCAATTCATCCGACTGGCTGCATTCGAACGGATCGTATGCGCAGACACGGTTCTATCCCGGCACGCAGATCAACAAGTCGAATGTGTCGAAGCTGAGGCCCGTCTTCATCTTCCAGACGGCTGTCAACGAGTCGATGGAAACGGCGCCGATCGTGAAAAACGGCATCATGTTCATCACGACATCGTTCAATCACGTGTACGCGCTGGATGCCGTCACGGGCAAGGAATTCTGGCACTACAAGCACAAGATGGGTTCCGTGACGACATTCTGTTGCGGGCCCAACAATCGCGGCGTGGCCATTTCCGGTGACAGGCTCTACATGGGCACGCTCGATTCCAAGCTGGTCGCGCTCGATGCGAAGACGGGCAACGTGCTGTGGCAAAGCCAGATCGCCGATCCCGATCTCGGCTATTCGGAAACGATGGCGCCCGTCGTCGTCGACGGCAAGGTGCTGATCGGCACGAACGGCGGCGAATACGGCATTCGCGGTTTCGTGAAGGCGTTCGATGCGAACTCCGGTCAATTGCTGTGGACGTTCTATACGATTCCGGAAAAGGGCCACGAAGGCGTATGGGCGACGAAGGACGCAACGGGGCGCGACGAGCATCGCGATATCGACGCCGAGAAGAAGCAGCTCGCGGATAAGGGCGGCGACTTCTACAAGACGCTCGGCGGCGGCGTATGGATGGCGCCTGCTATCGACCGCAAGACGCATACGATGTTCTTCGTCGTCGGCAATCCGTCGCCTGACCTGTATGGCGCGATCCGGCCGGGAGACAACCTGTATACCGATTCGCTCGTCGCGATCGATCTGGAAACGGGCCAATACAAATGGCACTTCCAGTATGTGCCGCACGACGTGTGGGACCTCGACGCCGTCAGTTCGCCGATCCTGATCGACGTGCGCGATACCAACGGCAAGATGATTCCGGGCGTGATCCATGCGGGCAAGACGGGGCACGTGTATGTGCACGATCGCGCGACGGGGCGCCTGATCCGTTATTCGCAGGCCATGATTCCGCAGGAGAACATGTGGACGCTGCCGACGCCGCAAGGCGCGCGGATGCTGCCGGGCGCGAACGGCGGCGTCGAATGGTCGCCGATGGCGTTCGACCCGCAAACGCGTCTGGCGTACGCGGCCAACCTGCATCAGCCGATGACGTATCAGGTTGAAGAGACGCCTTATCCGGGCGGCAGCAAGCTGTGGCTCGGCGGCGCGTTCAAGGTGATTCCGTCCGAAGAGCAATGGGGCAAGCTGTCGGCCGTCAACGTCGACACGGGCAAGGTCGTGTGGGACTTCAAGACGGCGCAACCGCTGATCGGCGGCGTGCTCGCGACGGCGGGCGGTCTCGTGTTCAACGGCGAGGGCAATGGCCTGTTCCGCGCGTTCGACGCATCGACAGGCAAGAAGCTGTGGGAGTTCCAGTGCGGAGCGGGCGTGAATGCGCCGGCCGTGTCGTATAGCGTGCACGGCAAGCAGTACATTGCCGTCGCGGCGGGCGGCAATACGCAACTCGACTACAAGCGCGGCAACACCGTGCTTGTCTTCGCGCTGCCGTGATGAGGGGCGCGCGGGAGGTTCCGTTCGCGCGGCGCGGCGGGTGCCTGGCGCGTCGCGCGTGCGCCGTCCTGTTTGGCGTGAGCGGCATGCTGTGGCCGCTCACCGATGCGCATGCGGATGCCGAAGCCGGCAAGACGAAGGCGCAAACGTGCGTGGCGTGTCATGGGCCGATGGGCAATTCGACCGACCCGCAGTATCCCGTTCTCGCGGGGCAGACCGCGCGATACATGTACCTCCAGCTTAAGGACTTCAAGGACGGACGCCGCAAGGACCCGCGCATGTCGCCGATGGCCGCGAACCTGTCGCGCGACGATATGCAGGATCTCGCCGACTATTTCGCCGCGCAAAAGCCCGCGCCGATCGCGTTCAAGGCGGATGGCGCGGCCGTTGCGGCAGGGTCGAAGAAGTCGGCCGAGGTACTCTGCACGATGTGCCATCTGGGTGGCTTCTCCGGACAGAACGAGATACCGCGCGTCGCGGGTCAGCAGTATCAGTACATCGTCAAGCAGTTGCAGGACTTTCGCTCGCACACCCGCACCAATGACGCGGGCAATATGGCGAGCGTCACGCGCAATCTGACCGACGACGATATCCGTAACCTCGCCAGTTACATTGCGAATCTGCAGTAGCGCAACGGAGGCGAAATGAAACAGACGGTCGGATATGTTGCACGTGCATTGCTCGTGTCGTGCGCGTTGGCATCGGCGCTGCCTTTGCCGGCGCTCGCTCAGGACCAGGGCGAAACGAACCGCCAGCTGCTTGCTGCCGCGAAAGACGGCGACCGCGCGAGCGTCGATGCGGCGCTCGGACGCGGCGCATCCGTCGATGCGGAAAACCGGATCGGCGACACGGCTCTGATCACTGCGTGCAAGAAGGGCGACGTCGCCATCGTGCGCACATTGATCGAACATGGCGCGAACGTGAAGCATGCAGACGCACCGGGCATCACGGCTTTGATGGCGGCCGCGTATGGCGGTTATGACGAGATCGTCGCGTTGCTGCTTGCGCACGGCGCCGATCCGATGGCGACGGACCGCGTCGGCAAGACCGCGATGGAATACGCAGCCGGCCAGGGACAGACACAGGTAGTGAAGCAGTTGCTCGACGCCGGCATCGACGTGAACCGGCAGTACAAGAACGAACTCACCGCGTTGATGTGGGCCGCCGGCTATGACCGCGCCGACACCGTGAAGCTGCTGCTCGCGCGCGGCGCGAATGTATCGCTCAAGGATAATCGCGGAATGACGGCAATGGACATTGCCGCGCAGACGAAGTCGAATCAGGTCGCGGGCTTGTTGTCCGTGCACTAGTCGTCGTGCAGTTGTCGTGGCTGTCGTGCTGCCAGGCGCACTCGACGGTGCTAACGCGCGCCCTTATCCGCTTTCAACGCGCCTCGCACGAAGCCACGCACGGCGGTCAGAATCTTTCGCGCTTCAGCGGGGTCTTCAGTGGCGCGCGCAAGAACCATCCCACCGATCATCGCCGCCAGTGCGCCCGTCGCCTCGCGCGATCGCTCGCTGCGCTGTTCCGCGCGGCTGCGCTGCCCGAGCCAGCGCAAATAGGCTCGCACGTTGTCGCTACACGCGATGCGCGCAAGGTCGTCAGCGCGCGCAAGCTCCGTACCGCATGCAGCATCTCGATACGCGTCAAAGACCCAGCAGTGCGCGCACATGCGCGCGCGTGCCGCCCGCAAGTCCCTCTGTGCTGTACCCGCCTTCGAGTATCGACACGATGCGCCCGTCGCATGTTTCGTCGGCGATGCGCGTCAGCTCGCGGGTGATCCAGTGAAAGTCGCCATCGTCGAGACGTAATGCGGCAAGCGGATCGAGCCGATGTGCGTCGAAGCCGGCGGAGATGATGATCAGTTCGGGCTCGAAGTGACGTATGGCCGGCAACATTTCGGCTTCGATGCGTGTACGAAACAACGCGGAATCGCAACCGGGAGGCAGCGGCACATTGACGATGTTATGGCTCACGCCCGTTTCGGCCGCCGCGCCCGTGCCGGGATAGAGCGGCGACTGATGGCTCGATGCATAGAAGAGTTCGGGTCGGCTGTAGAACGCGGCCTGCGTGCCATTGCCGTGATGGACGTCGAAGTCGACAACCGCGACGCGCTCGAGCTTGTGCACGTCATAAGCGTATGCAGCCGCAATTGCAGCCTGATTGAAGATGCAAAAACCCATCGCTCTTGACGGTTCTGCGTGATGTCCGCAAGGACGCGTCGCGCAGAACACGTTGCGCGCTTCTCCGCCGAGCACGGCATCGACGCCCGCGCATGCCGCACCCACACAGCGCATCACGGCTTCCCACGAACCCGGCGACATCACGGTATCGCCGCCATCGAGCGGCATGTAGCCGTGTGTCGGCGCGATGTCCGCAACTTCGTCGATGAAGTCCTGCTCGTGGATGAGTCGCACCTGTTCGAGCGTGCCCATCGGCGCGTCGCGCCATTCGAGCGCGGCGAACTCGGGCGCGCGCAACGTATTCAGGACCGTCTTCAGACGTTCCGGCGACTCCGGATGATGCGGACCCGGCTGATGGTTCAGGCAGGCGGAATGCGTGTAGACGAGGGTCGAAGGCATAGGTGCTGATGCTCGGCAGGACGGGCATCGTCTCCTTTTGATTGGTGTTTTCGCGTGGACAGAGCTGGCGTTTCGAGTCTCGCCGGCTCTTTATGGTTCGGTAGGGGTTCGCTAAGTGTAAGGTCGCGTCTGTCGCGCGAAACAATAAAAGAAACTTTGGCAGGTTATAGACTTTCGTTTATGGCGCAAGACCGGCTGTTCTTCCATTCGCGGCTGACCCGGCAAACAATTGCACTTGTAACCGTGCTCTATAACGGTTCTATGCGAATGCAAATCAGGAGGCGTCGTGTCGATTGATGTGGAGAGCTTCACTCCATTCTTTTCTCTTGCGGGCGGTATCGTCATCGGCATGGCGGCGGCCGTGCTAGTGCTTTTCAACGGACGAATCGCCGGTATCAGCGGCATTCTCGGCGGCCTGCTGGGCGCGTCGCGCGACGATTCAGGCTGGCGCGCGGCGTTTATCGCGGGACTCATCGGCGCGCCCATTCTGGCGAGCGCGCTGGGCCAGCCGATATCGCCTGACATCCAGGCAGGATGGGGCGAAATCATCGTCGCCGGCTTTCTCGTGGGCGTCGGCACGCGCTACGCGAGCGGCTGCACGAGCGGTCACGGCGTCTGTGGCATTTCGCGCGGATCGATCCGCTCGCTGGCCGCGACGGCGACGTTCATGGCGACGGGCTTCGTGACGGTGTTCGTGCTGCGGCATCTGGTGGGAGGCTGAGTTGAACGTGCTGACTGCGTTAGTGGCCGGGCTGCTGTTCGGTATCGGCCTGATGGTGTCGGGCATGGCCGATCCGGCAAAAGTACTCGGCTTTCTCGACATCGCGGGACGATGGGACCCGTCGCTTGCATTCGTGATGATTGGTGCAATCGGTATCGCGTCGGTTGCTTTTCTGCTCGCAAAACGCCGTGCAAAATCGCTGCTGGGGCTGCCGATGCAAATACCCGCTAGCACTAGCGTAACGACAAGGCTTATTCTCGGAAGCGCGGCTTTTGGCGTGGGCTGGGGCATCGCCGGATTCTGTCCGGGGCCGGCGCTGGTCGCGCTCGGCGCCGGATATCCGAAGGCTTGGGGTTTCGTCGCCGCGATGCTGGGCGGAATGGCCGTGTTCGAACTGATCGAGCGATTGCAACGCCGCCGGCAGCATGCATGAACGGGTTGTTGTGAGCTTCGACCAAATCGAAGAGTGAGAGCACTCGCTTTATTCCAGTCCATTTCGCGCGGCTCCGTCTATAAAGCTAAAGCGGGGCTCTGCAAATTTGACTCAAGAGGTGCGCGATGAGTCGAATGACCAGCAATTCGAGCGGCGCCGACGTCGGCTCGCTCAATCGATTGCTGCGGCGCATGCCGGGGATTGCGACGCTGCGGTCTTATCAGCGTGCCTGGTTTTCACACGACGTCGTTGCGGGCCTGGTGCTCACGACAGTGCTCGTCCCCGCGGGGTTGGGCTACGCGGAGGCGGCACGCCTGCCCGCTATTTCCGGGCTATACGCAACCGTGGCTGGAATCGTCGCGTACGCACTGTTCGGGCCGAGCCGCATTCTGGTGCTCGGCCCCGACTCGGCATTGGCTGCGCTGATCGCATCGATCGTGTTGCCGCTGGCCGGTGCGCACACCGAGCGCCTGCTGGTGCTGGCCAGCATGCTCGCGATTCTGTCGGGCGTGTTTTGCATCGCCGTGGGCGTGTGCCGTCTCGGCTTCGTCACGGATCTGCTCTCGAGGCCGATTCGTCAGGGCTATCTGAACGGCGTCGCGCTCACCGTCATCATCAGCCAGACGCCCAAGCTGCTTGGCTTCGATGTCGCGGGCAGCAATCTGGTGCAAGAAGCCGCTGGTCTCGTTCACGGCGTGTTCAATGGGCAGTTGAACAGCGTGACCTGCCTGATCGGCGTTGCGTGCCTGCTGGTGATTTTCGGGTTCAAGCGCTGGCTGCCGGTCGTCCCGGGGATACTTGTCGCCGTCGTCGGTGCGACATTGGCCGTTGCGCTGTTCGATCTCGACCGGCGAGCGGGTGTGGCCGTCGTCGGCAATGTTCCGCAAGGATTGCCGTTGCCGTCCGTTCCGCTGGTCTCGCTCGATGAAATCGTGGCGTTGCTGCCCGGCGCAATCGCGATCGCGCTTATTTCGCTGGCGGATATCGCGGTGCTTTCGCGCGTATTCGCCGAACGCCACCACGAAAGCGTCGACCGTGATCAGGAACTGGTCGCGCTCGGTGCGGCCAATATCGTCACGGGGCTTTTTCAGGGCTTTCCCGTGACGAGCAGTGCGTCGCGAACGCCCGTCGCCGAATCGGCGGGCGCGAAGACGCAGATAACGGGCATCGTCGCGGCGCTGTGCGTGTCGGCGTTGCTGATCTTCGCGCCGACGCTGTTGCGCACGTTGCCCGCCGCCGCGCTCGGCGCAGTGGTCGTCGCGGCGGGTCTCGCGCTCTTCGAGGTACGTGATGTGATTCGTCTGCGGCGATTGCGTCGAAGCGAGTTCGTGCAATCGATCGCGTGCTTTGCGGGCGTCGCGCTGATCGGTCCCATTCAAGGCATCTTCATCGCAGTGGGGCTCGCGTTGATGGCATTCGTGTGGCGCGCATGGCGCCCTTACGATGCCGTGCTCGGACGCGTGGATGGACGCAAGGGCTATCACGACATTTCGCGGCATCCCGAAGCGCGAACGATCCCCGGGCTAGTACTTTTTCGTTGGGACGCGCCTTTGTTTTTCGCCAATGCGGAGATCTTTCGCGAGCATGTGCAGCGCGCGATTGCGTCGACAATGACGCCCGCGCAATGGGTTGTGGTCGCCGCAGAGCCGATTACGGACATCGACATCACGGCCGCTGAAGCACTCGCCGACTTGCGTGCGCGCTTGCGCGAACGGCAAATCGAACTCTGCTTTGCGGAGATGAAAGGCCCCGTCAAGGACATGCTGCGGCAGTACGAGATGTTCGACAGATTGGGCGGGGAGACCTTCTTTCCCACGCTCGGCGTTGCCGTGGACAAGTATCTGGAGCATCACGACGTCGACTGGCACGACTGGGACGACGATGGCGCAGAGCCCAGGCAAGGAACGGCAGACGATAAAAAAACCTCGGCGCCATAAGGTGCCGAGGTTTAGTGCCTGCCACGCTCGATATGTTACATAGCTGCAAGCTCTGCGGGTTGAAGGGCGTGGGCCGCGGGCACTCGCGCAGTGATCCCGGCGCGCTTCGAACGATAAAAGGAGTAAGGAAGTGTTCGGAGCAGCGTTGACGGAATTATTCGCGTGCGCCGGACTTTAGTATAGAAGCAGTTCTCTTCAATTCGATCGCAGCAGTTCTTTCTAACGCTATATCAGCAGCCGATCGTCGGCAGTTGGCTTGCGTTCCAGCAGTGCAGCGAGCTTTCTTAATGCCGAAGTCAATTCGCTGCGCCGCGTGCAGCCGCCAAGCGAGATACGGATCGCATTCGGCACATCGCCGCCCTGGCAAAACGCGGAAGCCGGCGCAACGACGAGTCCTTCCCTGCGGGCCGCATCGGCGGGACTCTGCGCGGCCCAGTGCTGCGGCAACGCCTGCCACATATGAATGCCGCCGCTCGTCTTCGAACCGCTGACGGGCGACAGGACCTGACTGGCCGCGAGCAGGCGTTCGCGCGACTCCTTCCGGATGCCCGCCAGCACTTCCGACGCCGTGCCGTCGACAATCCACTGCGTGACCAGCGATGTGGCAAGCGGCGGCGACATCAGCGAAAGCGATCTCAATGCCTTCAGAAACGCATCCTGTCCTTCGGCGGAAGGCAACACGAGAAAGGCGGCACGCAGTCCCGGCGAAATGCACTTCGAAAGCGTGGAGCCGACGCAGATCACGATCGAGCGTGCGCTCGCGCGTGACTGATGTGTGGAGCCGAAGAAAATAAAAAATTGCCGTGATGCGTGGATGCGCATCGCGGCAACTTGTATTCAAAGACCGCGCTAATGCGCACCGGATGTTCAACCGTCCGCTGTCACTTCCTGCTCGTGACGCCGAAACGGCGCATCGCGAACCACGTCGCCTTGATAAAAAGACGCGAAGCGATCGAGTTGCCGTTGCGCATCGCCTGAATCGACGCCTTCCCTGAGCACCGCGCTTGAAAAACCCGTCCGCTCCATCTGGATCAACTGATCGGCGAGTACGTCGCCCGTTGCGCGCAGGTCGCCCGTGAAGCCGAGCCGTCGCCGTATCAGATACGCCTGGCTAAAGGCCCTGCCGTCCGTGAAGCTCGGGAAGTGGAGTTCGACGCGCTGCGCCTGCGCAATCGCGTCGCGATGATCGAGCGGATCGGCGTCGTTATCGAGCGCAACGATGCGATCGACGGCATCCGCGAGGTGCGCCGCCGCGTCGAGAAGCCGGATGCGTGTATTGCCGTTCATGCCGAAAGCTCCATCGGTGTGCGCGCCGCGTTCGCCGCGGCCTTGAACGGATCGAGGCCCATGCGCCGCACAGTTTCGATGAAGGTCTCGCGGTGCAGGCGGTCCACGCGTCTGTGTTCGACATAGGTTCGTAGCACCGCTTCGATCACGTCGGGTACTTCATGTGCCGAAAACGATGGGCCGATGACCTTGCCAGGCTGCGCATCGCCGCTCGCGTGCGATCCATCGGACCCGCCCAGCGTGACCTGATACCACTCGGCGCCGTCCTTGTCGACGCCGAGTATGCCGATATGTCCGCTATGGTGATGTCCGCACGAATTGATGCAGCCGCTGATGTGCAAATCGACTTCGCCGATGTCTTCGAGTTCGTCGAGGTCCTGGTAGCGCTCCATGATCGCCTCTGCGATGGGCAGCGAGCGCGCGTTGGCAAGCGCGCAGAAGTCGCCGCCGGGGCACGCGATCATGTCCGTGAGCAGATGCACGTTCGCGCTCGCGAGACCCACGCTGCGCGCGGCCTCCCACAACGCGAGCAGATCGTTTTCGTGGACCCACGGCAGCACGATATTCTGCGTGTGCGTCACACGCGCTTCACCGGCTGAAAAACGGTCGACGAGATCCGCGACGCGATCGAGCTGATCCGCCGATGCATCGCCCGGTGCCTGTAGCAGACGCTTGAAAGACAACGTGACGATCCTCAGCGACGCATCCTTGTGAAGCGCGACGTTGCGCTCGAGCCAGCGGGCAAACTGCGGATGCTGACGAGCGGCATCGCGCAGTTGTTCATGCGCATTGTCATTCGACATCCGATAAACGGACGAAACGGCAGGCGGCACGAAATACGCACTGACGCGCTCCAGTTCCTCGTGCGGAATCGTATGCGGTCCGCCGTCATGCTCGACGATCTGGCGGAACTCTTCTTCCACCTCGTCGATGTACTTCTGGCCTTCCGCCTTCACGAGAATCTTGATGCGCGCCTTGTACTTGTTGTCGCGTCGTCCGTACTGGTTATAGACGCGCACGACGGCTTCGATGTAATTCATGATGTGCTGCCACGGCAGGAACTCGCGCAGCACTGTGCCGATGACAGGCGTGCGTCCCATGCCGCCGCCCACCATCACGCGAAAACCGAGTTCGCCCTCTTCGTTGTAGCGAAGGCGCAGCCCGACGTCATGCCAGTCCGTCGCCGCGCGGTCGTCGCTTGCGCCCGTGATCGCGATCTTGAACTTGCGCGGCAGAAAAGCGAACTCGGGATGCAGCGTCGTCCACTGGCGCATGATTTCCGCGAAAGGGCGCGGGTCTGCGATTTCATCGGGCGCGATGCCCGCGCGTTCATCGCACGAGATATTGCGGATGCAGTTGCCGCTCGTCTGGATGCCGTGCATGTTGACGGTCGCAAGCAGGTCCATCACATCGGCGGCTTTCGCGAGCGGAATCCAGTTGAATTGCACGTTGGTGCGCGTCGTGAAGTGCGCATGATGCGTGGGAAGACGAACGGTGCCGAGCTTGCGCTGCGTGTCGAGCGCGCGTCGGTAGACGTCTTCTTCAGGCGCGTCGTATTCGCGCGCGACGCGTGCGAGCACGCGAAGCTGTGCGCTCGACAACTCGCCATAAGGGACGGCCACGCGCAGCATCGGCGCGTGCCGCTGCACATACCAGCCGTTTTGCAGGCGCAATGGACGGAATGCGTCTTCGCTCAATCGGCCGTCCTGCCAGCGTTCGATCTGGTCGCGGAACTGCGCGGCGCGATTCAGCAGGAAGGCTTTGTCAAACTCGTTGTACTGATACATGGCTGATGTCGAGGGCATGCGCTTCACGCGCCGCCGTCCGGCGATGCGGAACACGACTGTCCCAATGTGAAATGTGCTTTCGAATCTACTGGCCGATGCATTGACGGACAAGACGCAGATGACGCGAAATCGATAGCAGCAGATGAGAAAAACTGCGTGTGCAATACGTCACGACTTCTCCGCCGACGATTCCGCTTCGACGCGATCGGATAAAAGCGATCGGATAAAATGCGGGCCCACACGTTATTTCCCCAACCGACGGAGCGTATTCAGTGATTCAACCGGGCAACGTATTCAAGGACAATCTCGCGCAACTGCCGGGCATCGACGGTATCGAGCGCATCGACCTCGTCGACGGCAAGGGCGCCGTCGTGGCGAGCATCGAGAACAAGCCGGGCAAGCAGGGCTCGTTGGCCGTCTATCACTATCTGCGGCAGGCATTCGGCGCGCTCGATGCGAAGGCCGCGGAACATGGGCTCGCCGTGTTCGCCGAGCACACAGCGGATGCGCGCAATCGGCCGGGCGCACATCCGAATGTCGATCGCCTGCTGGACATCGCGGCGGGTGGCGAAGCGCTGCGTATCGACGTGATTGCGGCCGCGTAAGCGCTAATGGTGTGAAGGAGTGTGAGACCGGCGATTCCGCTTGAACTGAAGCCCCATCGCGTCAGATCAGTCCGAGCGCCAACGCCTTGAGCGTCGCCGCTGCACGCGTCGAGCACTCCAGCTTCCGAAAGACGCTCTCGACATGCGTGCGCACGGTGCTCGGACTCAATGCGAGCTCGCGCGCCGCTTCCTTGTTGCTCGCGCCGCGCGAGATTTCGCGCAATACGTCGACCTCACGCGCGGACAGCCGCGCCGACTGCGCGCGAGGATTCACGACGCGCCGTTGCGACGGCCCCGCGTCGATCAATGCATCGACGACGTCGCGATCGAAGCGTCCCTGTGCTGCTTCGTCGCGCAACAGCTTCGCGGCTTCGTCGGCCGATAGTGCATCGCGCCACGGACGCGCCGCCCGCAATGCCACCCACGCGGCCGAAGTCGCGAGCACACGCGCTTCGAACGACAACGCGCTGCCCGAAGCGCCGCGAAAATAGCCCGAGCCGTCGACGCGCTCGTACGCATACGAGCCCAGTTCGGCTGCATCGGCGAGCGTGCCCGTCTGCTTGCCCGCACGCGATGTCCAGTACGGCACGAGGCGCACTTTCTCCCATGCGGCCTGCGAAAGGCGCGCGGGTGCGTTCCAGATCGGATTCGGCACGGCTGCGCGTCCCATGCCGTGAATCAGTCCCGCGCAATAGAGACGCTTCTGCGCATTCGTGTCGAGCGCGAACCGGGCGGCGCACGCTGCGGCCGCCGCGGCGACGCCGCGCGAATACCCGACCATCCACGGCAGCTTGAGATCGATGATGTCGGCGATCAGCTCGATCGGCGTGACGTCGTTCATGCGAGGCGTCAACAGCGCGTCGTCGAGCGATGATGCGTCCGCGCGTCCGAGTTCGTCGAGCCATTGCGCCGCATGATCGATCACCAGCTTCGCGAGATGATCCGGATAGCGCGAGCCGGCGCGATGGCCGATCAACGATTGCGCGCGTTCGATACCGTAGATGCGCGCGAAGATTTCCAGCTCGCCCGCGAGCGCGACGACGAACACGGCTTCCGGCACTTCGCTGCCCGACAGACCATCCGGCGTGCCGCTGCCGTCCCACGTTTCGAACACATGGCGCAGCGTCGCTTCCGTGCCGCCTTCGAGTCCGAGCATTCGCGCCGCTTCACCCGACACCTCGCAATGAATCCGCGCGAGCGGCGTGATGACGGTGCCGATGTTGCCTTGCATGTCGGGCGGGCCGGCCCAATCCGGCTTGAGCGCGAGCATCGCTTCGCGGCTCGACACATCGTCGCCGAGCGCCTCGGCGAAACCCGATGCGTTCGCGGTGCAGCCCGACCAGCGCAGCAGCGACGCTTCGCGTGCGGCCACGATGTCCGCTTCGCCGAGCCCTGCCGCCTGCGCCAACCGCAGCGCGAGCCACGCGGTGCGGACGGAATGATCGGTCGGCTGGCCCATGCTCAGGTCGCCGATGAAGGCGAGCGCCTTGACGGCATCGAATACGCGAACGGCCGGGCCGCTCAAAGTGTCCGTCGATGTGTGCATGGTCCACGCTTCAGATTTCCTTGTCGGGCCTACTATACCCGCGCGACGCGAAACGCGAGGTCGGTCATTTGACCGATACCCGTTATCGCGGCCCTCGGCGATGCTTCGATCCATGTTGACCACTTAAGGAAGATCGAAGATGAATTCGCTGATCAGGAAGTGCCTCGCCGCAGTGATGCTGACGGGGGGCCTGTTGTCGTTGCAGGCGTCGCACGCGGCTCAGCCGCAGGATCTGAAGGGCAAGAACGTCGTGCTCGTGCACGGCGCGTTCGCCGATGGTTCGAGCTGGGACAAGGTGATCCCGTTGCTCGAAGCGCGCGGCTTGCACGTCGTCGCGGTGCAGAATCCGTTGAGCTCTCTCGCCGACGATGCCGCCGCGACGAAGCGTGCGATCGACGCGCAGCAAGGTCCCGTCGTGCTGGTCGGACATTCGTGGGGCGGCGTCGTGATCAGCGAGGCGGGCAACGACGAAAAGGTGAAGGCGCTCGTCTACGTCGCCGCCTTCGCGCCCGACAGCGGGCAGTCGCTCAACGACATGATCAAGGGCAAGCCCGCTCCCGCATGGGCGAGCGAGCTGCAAAAGGACTCGGGCAACTTCCTGAAGCTATCGTCGAAAGCGATCGACGACGATTTCGCGCAGGACCTGAATGCAGCGGAAAAACGTGTCGTGGCCGCGACGCAAGGCCCGTGGTTCGCGGGATGCACGGACGACAAAGTGACCGACGCGGCATGGCGCAACAAGCCTTCGTACTTCGTTGTCGCGAACAAGGACCGCATGATCGATCCGCGTTTGCAGGACGCGATGGCAGCGCAGATAAAGGCGCACGTGACGCACGTCGACGCCAGTCATGTCGCGATGCTGAGCCAGCCGCGAGCGGTGGCGGACGCGATCATCGCCGCGGCGAGCCGCGCACAGTGATGCCGGACATCGGGCGATTGCATTAGCCTCCGCGATCACGGAGCGCGCGCGGTTGCTTCGACAAACCGTATCGTTAAATAAAGACAGGCGGCCCTGGTGACGGGGCCGCCTGTCTTTTCGCATTTGCACTGCATCTTCGCTGCATCGGGCGCTCACGTCTTCTTCTGCTCCCCGCAAGTAAAATGATCGATTCGATCAAGCAGTTTGACCGATTTGCGCAATCATCCAGAACGCACTACACTGCAGACTGATCGTTTTGATCTAACGGTGACTGTTTCAATCAAAATCGCGGCTTAGACGCGACAAATAAAGCCAGGAAGGAGACTCGCATGGTTCAGATTCCCATCAAGCGCTCGATCGAGCGCGTTCCCGGCGGCATGATGATCGTGCCGTTGCTCATCGGCGCGCTAGTGGCGACGTTCCTGCCGGGCATGCCTAAATTCTTCGGTTCGTTCACCAGCGCGCTCTTTACGGGCGCGCTGCCGATCCTCGCCGTGTTCTACGTCTGCATGGGCGCGGGCATCGACATCAAGGCGACGCCGTATCTGATGAAAAAGGGCGGCGCGCTGCTGGTCACGAAGGTGGGCGCGGCTGTGATCATCGGCGTGATTCTCGGGCACATCATCGGCGAGCAGCCGGTTTCGGCGGGGCTCTTCGCGGGCATCTCGACGCTGGCCGTCGTCGCCGCGATGAACGACACGAACGGCGGCCTGTACATGGCGCTGATGGGCCAGTACGGCCGCTCGGAAGACGTCGGCGCCTATACGCTGATGTCGCTCGAATCGGGCCCGTTCCTGACGATGGTGACGCTGGGCGTCGCGGGTCTGTCGGCGTTCCCGTGGCAGACGCTGGTCGGCAGCATTCTGCCGCTCGCGCTCGGCATGCTGCTCGGCAATCTGGACCGCGAGATGCGCGACTTCCTCGCGAAGGCCGTGCCCGTGATGATTCCGTTTTTCGCGCTGGCGCTCGGCGCCGGTCTCGATCTGCACAAGGTATGGCAAGCTGGGCTGCTGGGCATCGGCCTCGGTATCGCGGTCGTGATCGTGACGGGCATTCCGCTGTATTTCGCCGACCGCCTGACGGGCGGCACGGGTGTCGCCGGCGTGGCCGCAGCCAACACGGCGGGCAATGCGGCCGCCGTGCCGGCGCTCGTCGCCGCGGCGAACCCCGTGTACAACGAAGCGGCGAAGAGCGCGACCTTGCTGGTGGCCGCGTGCGTCGTCGTGACGGCGATCCTGTCGCCGATCCTCACGTCGGCGATCGCGAAGCGCTATCAGCAGCGCAACGAACGCGCGCGCACGGAGAATCGCCAAGGGCTGGCACGATGAAGATTCTGATCATTGCGGACGACCTGTCGGGTGCCGCGGACTGCGCGATCGGATTCGCGAGCGCCGGCCATCGGACGGTCGTCACGCTCGAGGCGACGCGCACGCAAGCTCATGACGGCGCCGACACGATCGCCATCGATACGGACACGCGCCGTCTCGCGCCGCACGATGCGGCGGCGCGCACGTCGGCCGCCTATGCGGAAATGAGCGCGCGAGACCAGCGCCTCTACAAGAAAATCGACTCGACATTGCGCGGCAACTGGGCCGCCGAAGTCGCGGGTCTGCAAGCGCTCGCGGGCATGGCGATCGTCGCGCCCGCGTTCCCCGCGACGGGCCGCACGGTGCGCGGCGGCTGCGTCTATGTGTACGGCGAGCCGCTCGAAGAGACGGCCACGTGGAAGCTCGAACACGCGGGACTGCCCGCCGATATCGCGACGCAACTCGAGTCGGCCGGTCTGAAAACGGACCGGCTCGACGCCGAAGCGTTGCGCGACGAACCGCAGACACTCGCGGTGTGCATCGGCGCGATGGCCGCGAAAGGCGTGCAGGCGCTGATCGTCGATACGCAGAGCGAGCAGTCATTGCGTGCGCTTGCTCAAGCGACGCTGCACAGCGATGCGCCGTTCTTCTGGGTCGGTTCGGGCGGTCTTGCGCGCGAGATCGCCGCGCTGAATCCGCGCAACGGCGCAGCCGGCCGCAAGCCGGACGTTGCGCCGTTTCCCGGCGGACCGATCCTGATTCTCGTCGGCAGCCTGTCGGCTGTCAGCGAGCGGCAGTGCGCGATGCTGCGCGAACGTGGCGGCGTCGAAGAACTGGTCGTGCCGCCTGCCGTGTTGCGAGAAGGCACGAGCCATCGCGACTGGCACGCGTTGCGGGAACAGATCGGCGTGTCGTTGCAGGCGGGCGTCGATCTGCTGCTGCGAATCGGCCGCGACGATGCATTCAATCCTGCCGAAGGCGCACAACTTTCGACGGCGCTCGCGGCGCTTGTCGAGCCGCACTTCACGAAGACGGGCGGCGTGATCGCGACGGGCGGCGAGACGGCCCGCGCGATGCTCACGGCCGCGCGCATCGGCAGCCTGCAATTGCTGGCGGAAGTCGAAGCGGGCGTGGCCGTCGGCCGGCCGCTTGGCACCGCGAGCACGCATTGCCCCGGCGTCGTGACGAAGGCGGGTGCATTCGGCACCGATCACGCGTTGTTCGCCGCGTGGCTGACGCTGCGTAACGAAATCGAACCGGAAACGGAACCGGACGTCGTCCCGCATTGACGTCCGTGCATGAACCAGAATCAAACCTTGAAGCCTGACGAGATCACATCATGAGCAACTATCTTCCTGTAATCGGCATCACGATGGGCGATGCAGCCGGCGTTGGCGCGGAAGTCGTCGTCAAGAGCCTCGCGCATTCGTCCGTCTACGCGCAATGCCGTCCGCTCGTAATCGGCGACGCGAAGCGCCTTGAACGCGCGAATCAGATCGTCGGCGGCGAGATGAAGATTCGCCGCATCGGCGATGCATCGGAAGCGCGCTACGAGCAGGGCACGATCGACTGCATCGACCTCGGCCTGATTCCCGACGACCTGCCGTTCGGCCAGCTGTCGGCGCTGGCGGGCGACGCCGCTTACCAGTACATCAAGCGCGCCGTCGAACTCGCGCAGGCGGGCAAGATCGATGCGATCTGCACCGCGCCGCTCAACAAGGAAGCGCTGCATGCGGGCGGCCACAAGTATCCGGGCCACACGGAAATGCTTGCGCATCTGACGGGCGTCGAAGAAGTGTCGATGATGCTCGTCGCGCCGCAACTGCGCGTGATTCACGTGACGACGCATATCGGCATCATCGACGCGATCCGCAAGATCGAGCCGGGTCTCGTGCAGCGGACCATCGAACGCGGTCACGCGACGCTCGTGAAGGCGGGCATCGAGAAGCCGCGCATCGGCGTGTGCGGGATCAATCCGCATGCGGGCGAGAACGGCCTGTTCGGCTACGGCGAAGAAGAGGAGAAGATCATTCCCGCCATCGAGGTGCTGCAGGAGCGCGGCCTCGACGTCACGGGCCCGCTGCCTGCCGACACGCTGTTCTTCCGCGCGGGCCGCGGCGATTTCGATCTGGTGGTCGCGATGTATCACGACCAGGGCCATGGTCCCGTGAAGGTGCTCGGTCTCGAAGCGGGCGTGAACGTGACGGTGGGGCTCGAAGTGATCCGCACGTCCGTCGATCACGGCACGGCGTTCGATATCGCGGGCAAGGGCATCGTCGATGAAGGCAGCATGCTCGAAGCGCTGCGCCAGGGCGCGGAACTGGCGACGCGCCGTTAACCCACTCGAAGCGAAGCGAATCGAAGCGAAGCGAAGCGCGTTACGTATGGCCTCGATGCTGTTCGCGCGCATCGCTGGTGTAAGATCGAGACCCTTTCTCACGCTGCTGCCGATGTGAAAAAAACGACTGACCGTCATCAGGCGATTCTTGAGTTCGTTCGTACGCGCGATGCCAACGTCGAAGAGTTGTGCGCCGCGCTCGGTGTATCGGAAGCGACGATCCGGCGCGATCTGACCGCGCTCGCGAAACAGCGGCGGCTCGTGCGCACGTATGGCGGCGCGACGGCGCTGGTCGGCGTGCATGAGCCGGAAGCGTCGCTCGAAGAACGCAAGGCCGCGCAGAGCGAGCAGAAGGAAGCGATTGCGCAAGCGGCGGCCGCGCATGTCCGCGAGGGCGACACGGTGCTGCTCGACGGCGGAACGACGTGTGCCGGGCTCGCGCGTCATCTGAGCGCGCGAGAAAACCTGCATGTGGTGACGAACAATCTGCTCGCGGTGACGTCGCTTGCGAATGCACCGGGCGTGCGGCTCACGCTGATCGGCGGCGAGTTGCGCGGGTCGAGCATGAGCACGCTCGGGCCGCTCGCCGAACTGATCCTGAGCCGCTTGACCGTCGATCGCGCCTTTCTCGGCGCGGACGGCGTCGTCGCGGGTTTCGGCCTGTGTGAGACGACGGCTCAGCAGGCTTACCTGAAAGAGTGCATCGTGGCCCGCGCAGCCGAGATCATCGTGCTCGCGGATTCGGCGAAGCTAGGGCGCGCGCGTCAGCAGCATTGGACGCCCATTCAGCGCGACTGGCGGCTCATTACTTCCGCGACGGCGACGGAGGAACTGTTGGCGCCGTTTCGCGCGCTGCCCGAAGTGACCGTCGAAGTGGCGTGAAAGCGATGCCCGCGACGGGCATATGAAAACGGAACACGCCGCCGTCGCAGGCACTCACAACTCGAACCGGTTCCCCGTTTCGCGCAAGCGACGCATTCCGCTGTCCAGATGCACACGCCCGCTTTCCTTGTCGCCCAGCCTCATCTGCTCGTACGTGCGTTGCGCAACGTCGTGCGACACGGCCTTGAGCGGGCGATTGCTCTGCATCGCCTTGAGCTGCACTTCGGCGGCACGCTCCAGATAGTACAGATCGTCCCACGCTTCGGCGATGCTCGCGCCCGCCACCATCACGCCGTGGTTCTTCAGGAAGAGAATGTCCGCGTCGCCCATTGCCTGCGCGATGCGATCGCCTTCCGAATTGTCGAGCGCGAGGCCGTTGTACTGCTCGTCGACAGCGGTGCGGCCATAGAACTTCAGCGCGGTTTGTCCGAGCCACAACAGCGGCGGACCTTCGATCAGGCACAGCGCGGTCGCGTTCGGCATATGCGTGTGAAACGCGGCCTTCACGCGTGGCATCGCGCGATGCAGGCGCGCGTGGATATAAAAGGCAGTCGCCTCGGGCTGGCCGTCGCCGTCGATCACGTTGCCGTCGAAATCGCAGATCAAGAGCCGTGACGCCGTGATCTCCGAAAACGCAAAGCCGTACGGGTTGACGAAGAAGAGGTCATCGTGCCCCGGCACGACAGCGGAAAAGTGATTGCACACCCCTTCTTCGAAGCCGTATTGCGCAGCCAGTTGAAAGCAGGCCGCGAGTTCGACGCGAGCGGCGTGCACGGCGTCCGGGTCGAGCGGCGCGCGGTGCGAGACGGCCGTGGTCCCGACGTTGAGCGTGTTGAGCGTATGAGCCATGAAGAACGATCCCTTGCCTTTGATGTTCACCAGCCGATATTCACCAGCCGAACGATGCGAAGAGCGGCGGCACGCGGCCGAGCGTCGGCACGATTGCGTCGGGCGTGTAGTCGGGCAAGAGCTTGCGTCCTGTGCCGCGATCGATCCACACACAACGAAAGCCGATATCGCGCGCGGCCGCATGATCCAGATGCGGACTCGCGCAGATATGCACCACGTCGTCGCGCGATACACCGAGCTGTGCGTGAGCATAGTCGAAAAGCCGGCGGTCCGGTTTGTACGCGCCCGCTTGCTGCGCGGTGATCACACGATCGATATGGCCGCCGAGTTGCGCGACGTTGCCGGCGATCACGTCATCGTCCGTGTTCGACACGATGCATAGACGATAGCCCTTTTCCTTCAACGCGCGCAACGACTCGACCACTTCGGGAAACGGCGGCATCGCGGAGATGTGATCGGTGAGCGTGCCGATATCGTGATCGTCCACGCGCAGCCCGAATTCGCCGAGCGCGATACGCAGGGCTTCGCCCGCGATTTCGCGAAAGTTGCGATGAGGCGGCGTCTGTTCGAGCGCATGCTCGTGCCTGTCATAGACGGCGATCAGTTCGCGCGGATCGATCGCCGACGCGCCCTTGCTGGCGAGTATTTCCGCGACGGCGGCCTGCAAGCCTTCGTCCCATTGAATCAGCGTGCCGTAGCAGTCGAAGGTCAGCCACGAAGGGCGAGGCGTGTTGTCGAGCGACATGATTCGTTCCTTTGCTGAAGCGTCGAGATGAACAACAGGGATGAACAAAAAAGGATGAACAGCAGACTAAGCCGCGCGACCGTTATTGGGAAATTAAATTAAAATGCCAGTGTCAGTGGAAACGTAAATATGAGGCGCCCGCCATGCTCGATCTCGATCTGTTGAACACGCTCGTGTGCGTCGTCGACGAAGGCAGTTTCACTCGGGCCGGCGATCGCGTGCATCGCACGCAATCGACCGTCAGCCAGCAGGTGCGGCGTCTCGAAGAGATGGTGGGCCGCACGCTGCTTCTGCGAGACCGCACGGGCAATCAGGTCACGGCAACGGAACACGGCGAACTGCTCGCGCAATACGCGCGGCGTCTAATCGCACTGTCGCAGGAAGCACAGGACGCGCTCGCGAGCGACGCGTGGCGCACGCCGATCCGCATCGGCGTGCCGGAAGATTTCGACGCGAAGCGCATGGCGTCGATTCTTTCCGGCTTCGTCAGGGAAAGGCCGGAAGCGCGGCTCGAAACGGTTGCGGGCATGAGCGCGGATCTGCATCGCAAGCTGTCGGGCGGCGAGATCGAAATTGCGCTCGTGAAGCGCGAGCCGGGAAGCGGCCAGTGTCTTGCGTCATGGCCCGAGTCGCTGGTGTGGGTGCGCGGCCGCGAGATCGAAGTGCCCGACGAGGGCGGCGAGCCGATTCCGCTCGCGCTCTTTCCGCAAGGCTGCGTCTACCGGCTGCGCGCGATCCGCTGCCTCGACCAGGCGCAGCGCAGCTGGCGCGTGGCGTTCGGCAGTCACAGCCTGACGGGCATTCAGGCGGCGGTCTCATCCGGTCTGGGCATCACCGTGCTGCCGACGACGGCCGTTCTTTCCGAGCACAGCGTGTGCTTCGAGTTGCCGCGTCTGCCGCCGACGGAGCTTGCATTGATCGGCGCGGGCGGCACGATGAATGCTACGCAGTCCGCGTTGGTGGACTTCCTGCGCGAAGCGGTGACGATCTAGCCGCTTGCGGCGAAACGACCTCGCGAGCGCTTCGCCTATTCTTTTCGTATGGCAGGTCATGTCTGCCGACGATTTGAAAGGGGACGCTCATGGCCGTACTGCAAGGTTTCGTCGGATGCATCGGCAATACGCCGCTCATCAGGCTCGCGGCGCTCAGCAAGGAGACCGGCTGCGAGATTCTCGGCAAGGCCGAATTTCTCAATCCGGGCGGTTCCGTGAAAGACCGCGCTGCGCTCTACATCATCCAGGACGCCGAGCGGCGCGGCGCGCTTAAGCCCGGCGGCACGGTCGTCGAAGGGACGGCGGGCAATACGGGCATCGGCCTCGCGCATATCTGCGCGGCGCGGGGCTATCGCTGCGTAATTGTGATTCCCGATACGCAATCGCCCGCGAAAATGGAGCTTTTGCGCGTTCTCGGCGCGGAAGTGCGGCCCGTGCCCGCTGCGCCGTACAAAGACCCGAACAACTATCAGAAGATCGCCGGCCGTCTCGCGCAGGAAATGGACAACGCGATCTGGGCCAACCAGTTCGACAACCTCGTGAACCGGCAGGCGCACTACGAGACGACGGGCCCGGAAATCTGGCGCGATACGGCGGGCAAGGTCGACGCGTTCGTGTGCTCGACGGGCACGGGCGGCACGCTCGCCGGCGTGAGCCGCTTTCTGAAGGAAAAGAGCCCCGGCGTGCGGATCGTGCTCGCCGATCCGCACGGAAGCGGGCTCTACAGCTTCGTGAAGACGGGGGAAATCAAGGTGGAAGGCAGTTCGATCACCGAGGGCATCGGCTCATCGCGTGTCACGGCGAACCTCGAAGGCACGGCAATCGACGACGCGTGCCGCATCGACGACCCGTCGTGCGTGACGATGGTGTACCGGTTGCTGCGCGAGGAAGGGCTGTATGTCGGCGGATCGACGGGCATCAACGTTGCAGCCGCCGTATCGCTCGCGCGGCAGATGGGGCCGGGTCATACGATCGTGACGCTGCTGTGCGATCGCGGCGAGCTGTATCGCAGCCGGCTGTTCAATCTCGAATGGCTGAAGGAGAAAGGACTGACGCCCGGCTGAGCGCCTGGTGCGCTTCGCGAAGAGGCAACCTAACGCAACGCAACGCGATGCAACCGGATGTGCAGCGATGCGGGCATCGGCTGGCGGCGCACAGGCATGCAGCCGCGCGTCATACCGACGCCAACCTGCTTTTCACCCGCGAGCGAACTATCCTGAAAGGATGCAGCCGAACTTATTTCCCTCTCTCCGTGTGTTCGAAAGGAGGTGCGCCATGTCAATGTCTGCAACGCTCGAGGACTGCCTGCGCAACAAGGGCTCCCGGTACGAAATCCTGCGCCATCCGTACAGCCATTCCAGCATGGAAACGGCGGCGGCCGCCCATATTCCCGGCGATCGTCTCGCGAAGACCGTGCTGTTCGAAGACGAGCAAGGCTATATCGCCGCCGTGCTGCCGTCGACCTATGCGGTGAGGCTATCCGAGCTTTGGTCGAAAACGGGACGCCGTCTGTCGCTCGCCAAAGAAATCGATCTGCGCGAACTGTTCAAGGACTGCGAATACGGCGCGCTGCCGCCCGTATGTTCCGCCTATGGCATGAAAACCTATCTCGACGAAAGCCTGGCCCGTCAGCCGGACGTCTACTTCGAGGCGGGCAATCACGAGGAACTGGTGCACATGGACGCCGAGCAGTTCCTCGCGCTGATGGACAGCGCAGAGCGCGCGCATTTCGGACGCCGGATGCACGGGATGACCGTGTGAGCGCAAGCCCTCCGGGGCCGATGGATGTCGGTTCGCCGTACGCGGCTGGCTATGCGGCCAGCCGCTGATCGGCGTCTATCTTTTCATCGCCAGCCATACCCGTAATAGCGCGGCCGATAAACGGGCCACGTAGCCGCGTACTGCGCGGGCACGACCTGCTGCACGACAGGCGGACTCACGTAGACGGGCTGATAGACGGGGACGTACTGCACAGGCGGGGGCGGCTGATAAGGCTGAAAGACGACGGTGCCCGGTTCTTCGGCGGGTTCGTCGTAGACGGGCGCCTGAGCATACATGGGCGCGGGCCGATAGCGCGGCCGCGGCGCAGGCGCATACTGCACGGGCGCTGCTTCGTCGTCATACGCCGGCTGGGTTTGCAGCGGCTGCTGGGCGACGCGCGGCTGACTGACGCGTCTCACCTGAGCTGCGTCGTCGCCGGGCGCACCGGACGGCAAGGGCGGAGGCTGCTGCACCGACGCTTTCGACGATTGCTTCAGCTGTTCCTTCAACGACGCATACGTCTCGGCATCCTCCTTGGCGCGGGCGTTGTAGCCGTTGTGATAGGCATCGCTCAGATCCTTCATGCGCGCCTTGTTTTCGTCGTCGGCAGTCATCTGCTCCTCGCCCGGATCGAGCGATGCATTGCTGACGCCCCCATTGTCATAGGCCGACTTCGGTCCATCGGCCCACGCGGTAGCGGACAGCAGGGCCGGCACCAGGGTCGCGGTCAACGCCGCGGACCCGAGCAATGTCCTGATTCTCATGGTTGTTACCTCGCCTGTGGTCGTACACGGCAAACGCAAGTCAATGCCAATGTCCCGTTATGCTCCCCGATCGCATTCCGCCTCCCTGCGGAAACATCCCGAAACGCTTCATGCTGCGCCCTCGTAGTTGCACTATCAGGACTTCCACCAGGCGCCGCATCGGGCCTGGCTTCATCGGACGGTCAGCATGATGTGGCTTAACTTGCCAGCATTCACGCGCGCGAGATGCGCTTTAGCACACATAGCGCTTCAGATATTCGGCTGTCGAAAGCGAGGCGCGCGTAAGCGGGAAATGCTGTACGGGCGTGCCGCATTGCACGGCGCGAGGCGCGGATGGAAGGATGGCTGGAGTGCGCTGCGCGCTCGGCATGGCCATGTCTTCGACAGTGCAACCATGCCGACGCGCTCGGGCAATCGATACGGCAAGAGGACGCCGCCGCGAGCGTGAGCGATACACAGGACCGCGCAAGGCGATCAAACCCGCGCCAGCGCCTCGGCATCGACGATGCGAATCGTCTTGCCGTTCGCGTTGACGAGCCGTTCACGCTGGAACTTCGAGAACATGCGGCTCACGGTTTCGAGCTTCATCCCGAGATAGCAGCCGATTTCTTCGCGCGTCATGCGCAGATGAAATTCGGCAGCCGAGAATCCGCGTGCCTTGAAGCGCCGCGACAGATTGAGGAGGAACGTCGCGACGCGCTGCTCGGCCGTCATGGTGCCGAGCAGCATCATCTGGCTCGATTCGCGCACGATCTCGCCGCTCATCATCTGATAGATGTGATGCTGCATCGACTTCATCTCGTGGCAGAGCACTTCGAGTTGCGCGAACGGAATGATGCAGACGACGCTATCTTCCAGTGCGATCGCATCGCAGTTGTGATGACCCGCGCAGACGCCGTCGAGGCCCAGCGACTCGCCCGCGATCTGGAAGCCCGTCACATGCTCGCGGCCATCGCGATGCATGACGACCGTCTTGAACGAGCCGGCGCGCACCGCGTAGATACTCTGGAACGCATCGCCGGAGCGATAGAGCGTCTCGCCGCGCTTGACGGAACGCGTCGAGCAAATGATCGAATCGAGTCTGGCCAGTTCGTCGGCGGTCAACTCCGGAGGCATGCAGACGGCCCGCATCGAACAGGCGGAGCAGCGGGTCGCGCGCACGGGCGCCGGCTGCACGGGCCGGATCGGCACGATCTTGGGGGCGCGCGTCAGCGGGTGGTCGGATACTTGAGCGGTTGCGGCAAGCATGGTCAGCTCCTGTTCATTCACGCGCGCGCGCGGCGCGACTGTGCAATGGCCTGAATGGCGCGGCAGGCTGCATCGAATTCGGCTGTCTTGTCGAAGAAGAGGTCAGCGCCTGCCGCCGCGCACGCATCGCGAAATGCGCACGCAGTGTGGTTCGTCAAAACGATCTTGATGATGGAGGGTCGAGCGCGGGAGAGCGCTTCGATGAGCGCAAGGCTGCTTCCCCCAGCGAGGCGCACGTCCATCACGACGATATCCGCGTGCGACTCCAGGATGCCTTCCAGCGCTTCGTCCACATCTTCGCCTTCGCCCGCGATCTCGACGCCGGCAATCGCGCCGAGCAGGCGCGCGAGGCGTCGCCTGACCTCGATCGCGTCGTCGACGAGATAGACCTTCGATACGGTGGTTGATGTGGCGGCATCCATGCAATCAGTATCGACGGTCGTATCTCAAAAAAGTATCGGCGGCGCTTTAACCGCGCCTAGGAGGTTCGGCAGGCGTTATAGGAATATTCCTACAAGCCGAACGACGCGCCCGCTCCTGTGGACCGCGAGTCCATGCCGTCGCGATGAGCGTATGCTGGTCTGAATGGCGTTGACCTGTATCAATCGGGAATTCTGTCGCCGAAGGACACTGTGGTCGCACGTGGGCGACATTGCCCATGTCGGGCAACGCGTGCGTATGTCGGGGAGGTCATCATGTATCAACGAATACTGGTTGCGATCGACGGCAGTCCGAGCGCAGAACGCGCGCTGGGCGAAGCCGTCAAGCTCGCGCAACTGTCGAACGGCACGATCGAGGCGCTGTGCGTGCTGGATCGCGGCAAATGGCCCGCTGAAGCGAATCCGCTCAACGCCGAACCCGCGCCTGCCGGGCTCGCGAACGACGCGGCCGCCGCAGCGCTCGCCGTCGCGGAGCGGATGTTCGAGGAAGCGGGCGTGCGCGGCAGCGTGCGGGCCATCGATGCGTATGCGGAAAACGTGTCCGCCGTGCTCGCGCGGGTCGCGGACGAATGCGAAGCCGATCTCATCGTGATGGGCACGCATGGGCGGCGCGGCGTGCAGCGTTTTCTGCTCGGCAGCGTGGCGGAATCGCTGGTCCGCTCGACGGATATACCCGTGCTCATCGTGCGCCACGATTCCTCCGAGCAATCGCCGTCGCAGACCTGAAGTGGGCGACCTGGCGGGCCGCCGCGTAGTGACACCGCGGCAGTGACACCGCGCGTACGCGATTGATCTGGATCACGAATGCATCGGGCGAGGCGCTTAAGCTGAATGCAGATGGCGCCTCGGAATGCGCCTGAACGGAGAACCGCCATGTCCGCGCAATGCAGGATTCTCGTGGTGTATTACTCGCGCAGCGGCACGACGCAGCGCATCGCGGAGTTGCTTGCATCCGAGCTCTGCGCCGACCTCGAGGCGATACGCGAGCCGGGCGAACTTGCGGCGCGTGCGGGGGCGCGCGGCTATGTGCGCTCGCTGATCGACGTGCTGTGCCACCGGCAGGTCAAGGTGATGCCGCGCATACACGATCTGTCCGCATACGATGCCGTCATCGTCGGCTCTCCCGTGTGGGCGAGCCATGCTTCCGCGCCTGCGCTCGCGTGGCTCAAGCAACATGGCACGGCGATCCGGCATCTCGCGCTGTTCTGCTCGCTGGGCGGGAGCGGCAGCGAGTCCGCGCTGGAGCAGATGGCGAAGGCAGCGGGCAAATCGCCGCTGGCCACTTGCGCGATTACGGCTCGCGATTTGCAGCGGCGCATCGACGGCACGAAACGCCAGGGATTTGGGCAGAAGATCAGGCACAGGCTGGCGAAACTGCACGAGGCCGAATGGATGGCTTAAATCGCGCATGGGGAAACGCGCTGAATGAGCGATCGGAGCGGTCGTCGCATTGCGTCAATTTTTTATCGGCAGGTCGTCACGTTTTCAACGTCCACGAGCACATCAAGGAGGTTCACCATGTACAAGAAGATTCTGGTTGCCGTAGACGGCAGTCACACGTCGAAAGAGGCGCTGCAGGAGGCGGTGAAAATGGCGGCGCTGACGCATGGCACCGTGCATGCCGTCTATGTCGTCGATACGACGCCGCTCTTCAGTTACGCCGGCTATTACGATCCCGTCGCGTTGACGGAAGCGTTGCGCAAGGACGGCGCCGCTGCGCTCGACGGCGCCAGAACGGCGTGCAAGCAGTCGGATGTCGAATGCGCCGTCGAACTGATCGAGACGGAACGCCTGAGCGACGACGTTTCGCAGACGCTGCAACGTTGCGCCGAGCGTATCGGCGCCGATCTCGTGGTGCTCGGGACGCACGGCCGCCGAGGCGTCAAGCGGATCGTGCTGGGCAGCGTCGCCGAACGCTTTGTGCGGTTCTCGCAGTGTCCCGTGCTGCTCGTTCGCGGCAGCGAAGAAGAAGACGAAGCGTGAAAGTCCTCGCGACGGATGTGATGGCGCGAGCCTGAGCGCTGAAGATACGTAAGCCCGCGCGTCTCCGACTTACGGCGCCTGTTCGATCTCGGGCGCGCGGGCGAGCAGAACAGGCGTATCGGCGAGCCGCAGCGTACGGGCCGCGACGCTGCCCATGAACCAGCGCGCGAGGCCGCGCCGTCCATGCGTGCCGACGACGAGCAGATCCGCGTTCCAGCGCTGCGCATCGCGCACGATCGCATGCGGCACATCGTCGTTGGCGCGGTTCGTCTCGATCAAGGCCGTGTTGGCCGACCACTGATGTTCATCGAAGATGCGCGTGGCCAGTTCCAGCACCGTTTGTCCTTCCTCGCGAAACGCGTTTTCGAGCATGTCGACGGGCGCGAAATCGAATAGATGTACCGCGCGATCGAGTACGTAGACGGCACGCAGTTCCGTATCCGCCGAGGCAAACTGAAGGCCCATGCGCAATGCAATGAGCGAATGCACGCTGCCGTCCAGCGCGAAGACGATTCGCCCGGGACGCCTGTTGGTCGGCACGCGGCTGTTCTCGGGTACGAGCAGCAGCGAACAATCGGTGCGCTGCGTGACGGGCTCCGACACCGTTCCTTCGACCCAGCGCGACAGCCCATGATGATGCCGCGCGCCCATCACGACGAGATCCGCGCGCCAGCGCGCCGCGACGTCGAGCAGCGCTTGAACCGTATCGCCAGTGCGCTTCGATAGCTCGACGAGTTCGGTTTCCGGCTGGGTGCCTGAAAACATCGCCTCGATTTCATGCAGCGCAGTGCGCGCGTCCTGAAGCAGTTCGTCGCGTGCAGCGGCCAGAACGTTCCGTGCCGTCGCGCCGAGTGGAAACAATGTGTGCGGACTTTGTACGACCGACACGAGCGCGATTTGCGCTTCGCCGGCGAACAGCGCACGCACATACTCGGCCGCGCGCACGGATGCTTCGGTGCTGTCGACGGCCACCAGCACACGCTGAAACGCACGGCCCGGCGGGGGATTCGAATCAACGGGATCGATCATGGCGCTCTCCGGGTTGGCAAACGCGATACAGGCCGATTGTGCTACCGATCCGCGTTGCCGGGTTGATTCATGTTTAACGCGCTTCCTGTGCGCATCGGGCGCCGCCGCCTGCGGACGGCTTGACCTCAGTCAAGCCGTGGAGCGTCGGGCCGCACATAGTGGAGACATCTACCAAGGAGAACATCATGTTGGCAATCGATGTCATGACGCCGTCGGTGATCTGCGCGCAACCGGATATGACGGTGCAAGAAGCTGCAAAACGTCTCGTCGAAAACAGGATCAGCGGCATGCCCGTCGTCGACGAAAGCGGCGCGCTCGTCGGGATCGTGAGCGAGGGAGACCTGTTGCACCGCGTTGAAACCGGCACGGAAACGAGGCGGTCGAGCTGGCTCGAACTGTTCTCGTCGACACGCAATCTGGCAAGTGCTTTTGTCAAGGAGCACGGACGTCTGGTGAGCGACGTGATGAGCGCCGAGGTGTTCGTCGTCGACGAAAAGACGCCCGTCGGCGGCATTGCCGAGTTGATGGAAAAGCGCCGCATCAAGCGCGTTCCCGTGCTTAGGGACGGCAAGCTCGTTGGCATCGTGACCCGCGCGAATCTGATCCGTGCGCTCGCGAGCGCGCCTGTGCCAGCACAGACAGGGTCCGCGAGCAACGATCGCGAAATCGCCGAAGCGATCGTCGCCGCGTTGCGCGACAAGCGCTGGGCGCTGTCGAAGGAAAACGTGATCGTCAAGGATGGCGTCGCGCATCTGTGGGGCGTAATCCAGTCGGAAGACGAGGAGAGAGCGATCTGCGTCGCGGCGCTCGAGGTCAAGGGCGTGAAGGAAGCGCGAGCGCATCTGAGCTATCCGAACGTCATGCCATTGATGTGACGAGTACGGTCTGCCGCGGTTTGCCACTGCGTGCTTTGCCGATTGTTCGGCGATTCCTGCCAGTCAATTCGTATTGAGCCGCTTTATCGCGGGACATGGGGTGTTTAGATTTGCTCCATCGCCGGGGCGGACGGTTATCGAAACCGCCCGTCCCGTCCCTGGGTATGGCACAACTTGAAGGAAGACGATATGAGCAGGCTCGCAGGTAAGGTCGCAGTGGTCACGGGCGCATCGAAGGGTATCGGGGCGGGTATCGCCAAAGCGCTGGCGGCAGAGGGCGCTTCCGTGGTCGTGAATTACGCAAGCAGCAAGGCGGCCGCCGATGCCGTCGTCGCCGGCATCGCGGCGGCAAACGGCAAGGCAGTCGCCGTTCGCGGCGACGTGTCGAAAGCGGCGGACGCGCAAGGCATCGTCGATGCCGCCATCGAGACATATGGGCGACTCGATATCCTCGTCAACAACTCAGGCATTTACGAGTTCGCGCCGATCGAAGCGATCACGGAAGAGCATTTCCACAAGCAGTTCAATACGAACGTGCTCGGCCTGCTGCTGACGACGCAGGCGGCCGTGAAGCATCTCGGCGAAGGCGCGAGCATCATCAACGTGAGCTCGGTGGCCAGCAGCATCACGCCTCCCGAAACGGCTGTGTATAGCGGCACGAAAGGCGCCGTGGACGCGATCACAGGCGTGCTCGCGCGCGAGTTAGGTCCGAAGAAGATTCGCGTCAACGCGATCAATCCCGGCTTCGTCGTCACTGAAGGGACACACGAGGCGGGCATCGTCGGCTCGGATTTCGAAGCAATGGCGCTCAGCCAGACGCCGCTCGGCCGCGCGGGCCAGCCGGACGATATCGCATCCGTCGCCGTGTTTCTTGCTTCTGACGACGCGCGCTGGCTAACGGGCGAACATCTGGTCGCAAGCGGCGGCATGCGCTGAGCGATTGCCGTGCAGGCCC
Organism: Paraburkholderia diazotrophica; assembly: GCF_900108945.1. Classification (GTDB taxonomy): domain Bacteria; phylum Pseudomonadota; class Gammaproteobacteria; order Burkholderiales; family Burkholderiaceae; genus Paraburkholderia; species Paraburkholderia diazotrophica. Next base: position 212,534 of record NZ_FNYE01000009.1, read on the forward strand.
GTTGCCCGGCGTTGACCGGGATGGCGACCGCGATTGCGGTCCGGCCGGGAGGCTGCATCAGCTTTCATTTCACGTAGATCATCGAAGCACTGTCAGGCCAAAGGACACACACGTCCTTTGGCTTTTGACGTTGTGCCCAAACCATTTCGCTGTGACGTCAAAGCCGCGACTCCAACGTTGCGTTTCCCGAATCACCATCAGACCGCATTCGAACGAGCGCCACAAAAAGCGCAATCGAATGTTGCAGCAAGAATCGGATGGCCGCGAGGTAGGGCGCTCGATATGTTCGTATCCAGGCGAAGCAATCCTGCTTCTCCGTAATCAAGCTCAGCAAGGAGTCGAACATGTCGAAGGAAGATGACAACAAGGCGATCGTAGGCCGCTGGTTCACCCGCTTCTGGGGCGAAGAGTGCGATCTCAGCGTCGTCGACGAGCTCGCCGCGCCGGACATGCTGCTCAAGTATTCGCTGCACGAGCCGCGTCGTGGCCGCGAAGACATCAAGGCGTTCATGACCGGTTTTCGCAACGCGTTCCCGGACCTCAATTTCTGGGGCGCCGCCGATCTCATCGCTGAAGGCGACTTCGTCGTCGGTCGTTGGGAAGGGGGCGGCACGCATACGGGCCCCGCTTTCGGCGACTTCCTCGCGGGAACGTTGCCACCGGCATCGGGCCGCAAGATGCACTTCACGGGCACCACGGTGCTGCGTCTGAAGAACGGCAAGATCGTCGAAGAAGTCGGCCTCGATGACGGCGTGACTGCGCTCACGCAACTGGGGCTCATCAAGACCGTTTGAACGCGCGTGGCCGGGCGCCGCCGGTGTGGACTGGCAGTGCGCCACGATAAAGATCGCTCGCGTCAAATGCTTCGATGAGACAGCAAGAAACGGAGTGTGTCTGTCCATCGGCTGCGGGAAATTTGGCATGCCTTCCCGACAGGAGTGAACCATGCTGCCATTTCTCGCGCTTCACGCTCTCGCGGCTCAATGTGGTGATGGACTGCGCCCGGAGCTTCTTGCGTTGCTCGAACGTCACACCGGAAGCGAGCCGTGTCTTCGCGCCAGCATCGAACCCGACGACGCCTCTGCGAACAACGACGAAGAGCCCGTCGATTCCGTTGCAAGCGCTTCCGATGCCTGACTAACCCGCGCACGATTCCAGACTCACACCCCGGATCGCTGCATCCGCGAACAGCGGATGCGGCGATCCGACTTCGCGACCAAAGCTTCGTCCCTCGCGCCGTCCAAAGCACCCTTCGCGACGCAATCCGCACGTTTCGTCGCATGCCTGTCGAACGCCATCCGTCCGCCGCGCAGACTGCCGTCATCGAGTTCGCTCATCCTGTCGCGGAGAGCCAGCATGCCTGTCATCATCGCCGTGCATGTCGCCACGGCCATCCTTTCTGTCATACTCGGAACAACCGTGCTTTTCGCCGAGAAGGGAACCGCGCGCCACAAGTGGCTCGGCCGTCTGTGGGCGGCGGCGATGTTCGCGACCGCACTCAGTTCGTTCGACATCCGCGAACTGAACCCCGGACATTTTTCATGGGTGCATGGGCTGTCGCTGCTGACGTTCGTCAGTGTCGGACGAGCGATCTGGGCGATACGGCAAGGCGACGTCCGCGGCCATCGGCTCGCGATGCGCGGGTCGTTCATCGGTCTTGTCGTGGCGGGACTCGCCGCAGTGGCGACGCCGCATCGTCTGCTGAATGTCATCGTGACGGGATGGTTCGCATGATTCCTGGCAGTAACGTCAAATTTCCCGATGCGTACGCCGGCGCGCCCGCACCCGCAAAACAGCTGCTGGCCGAATATGCGCGCGAATCCGTGATCGTCGTGATCGGCAACGCGATGATCGCGGCTGGCCTGACTGTCGTCGGCATGGGGAAAGGCCTGGCGGAAAACCTCGTGTTCAGCGAGGCAATCGGTCTGTCGATCATGCTGCTGCTCCATGCCGCGCGCTTTCGTCTCCAGCGCAGGAACGCGCTCACCGCGCCGAAGCTCGCTGTGGCGATGGTGGTCTCGATCGTCGCGGGCGCAGCACTCGGGCGGGTGATCGCGAGCGCACTGCTGGGGCTCGACATCGGCAAGACATTTGCGGCCAAAGAGATCGCGACGACGGGCTGGATCGCGCTCGTCGCGACGCTGCTCGTCACCTGGTATGGCTGGTCGCGTGCGCGCATCGCGGGACTGAGCGAGCAGGTCGCGCGCACCGCGTGGCTCCAGGAGGCCGCCGAAAAGACCGCGCTGCGCGCCCGCTTGCAGGCGTTGCAGGCGCAGATCGAGCCGCACTTCCTGTTCAACACGCTCGCGACCCTCGACAGCCTGATCGTGTCCAATCCGCCGCGCGCACGCGAACTGCTCGGCAGTCTCAACCGTTTCTTGCGGGCGACACTCGAAGCATCGCGTACCGAAAGCGAAACGCTTGCCGATCAGTTCGCGGTGCTCGATTCGATGCTGGCCGTGCATGCGATGCGGCTCGGTCCCAGGCTTGCGTATTCGCTCGATCTGCCTGCCGATTGCGCGAGCCTTTCCGTGCCGCCGATGCTCTTGCAACCGCTCGTCGAAAACGCGTTGAAGCATGGCGTTCAGGTTGCCGTCGAGGGCGGCCGGATCGAGGTGCGCGCGAGGCGCATCGAGCCCAACGTCGAACTCGCCGTGACCGATACGGGTCCGGGCTTCGGCGCGACACCTGCTACGCAGGGCACGGGCATCGGACTCGCGAACGTGCGCGACCGGCTTGCGGCGCTGTATGGCGAACGCGCTTCGCTGACGCTCATCGAAAATGTGCCGCACGGCATCGTTGCGCGGGTGCTGCTTCCGCTCGACGATGCCGAACGACGCGAGAGGGTTTGAATCGATGAAGACGCGCCAGCCACGTACAGCCACATCGAACACAGACGAACGCCATGCGCCGGAGATGCGTCGCGTGCCGACTGCGTTGATCGCCGAAGACGAGCCGCCCATTGCCGCTGCGCTGCAACGGGAATTGACGGCGGCATGGCCCGCGTTGCAGATCGTCGCGACAGTCGATAACGGCCGCGATGCGATCGAGCGTATCGGCGCATTGCAGCCGGACATCGCGTTTCTCGACATTTCGATGCCGGGCGCGACGGGCCTCGATGTCGCGCGTGCATGCGCGGACCTCGCATCGCCTCCGCAGATCGTGTTCGTGACGGCCTACGACCAGTACGCGCTGGACGCGTTCGATGCCGCCGCCATCGACTATCTGCTGAAACCCGTCGATGCGTCGCGGCTTGCGCGCACGGTCGAGCGTCTGCGTGCGCCGCTTGCGCGTTCGCCGATGGACGCTGCGCCCGCCGCCGACGTGCACGCTGATCTGCAACGCGTGCTCGGCCAGCTGGAGCTGATCACGCGCAGCGTCCAGCTCGACAGCCGCTTGCAGGACAGCGCGCGAAGTGCGCAAAACGCGCAATACGCTCAAACCGCGCAAGCCGCGCAGACCGCGCCGCTGCGCTATCTGCGCGCATCGAGCGGCAGCGACATCCGGATCGTGCCCGTCGAAGACGTGTTGTACTTCGAAGCCGCCGACAAATACGTCGTCGTCACGACGCGCACGGACGAACTGCTGATTCGCACGAGCCTCAAGGAACTGTGCGCGCAACTCGACCCGGCGCGTTTCTGGCAAGTCCATCGAAGCACCGTCGTGAACGTCGATCAGGTGGAAAGCGCGAGCGTCAGCACATTGGGGAAAATGTCGCTGAAGCTGCGCGGTTACGCTCGCGCAGTCGCGGTGAGCAAGCAATACGCGCATCTGTTCCGGCAGATGTGACAGCCCCGACGCCACCGAAGCCGCGGCCCGGTTCATGCTAACGCCGCGCGATTGCGCCTGGAAATCAGGCGCCTTCACGCACATCGGATCGTTGTGCAGCCACCGGCGTAAGCTGGTTGCAAAGTCTCCCGCGCATCGGTCGCGTTCCGCATCGGCGGCGAAAGCGGATCGAAACCCTTCCCGCCGCGCCTTCCCGCATCAAGCTCCGTCGACCGCGACGCTCACCTGCAGCGCCGCGCTTGAGGCACTACACTTGCTCAATTGACCAGGTCGCCCGCTGCGGCACCCGTCGTGCCACAGCACACTCTGCAAAGGAGTCGTCGCTCATGTCACAAGTCACACCGAAGTCCACGTCCGATCTCGACCAACTTGCGATCGACACGATCCGCACGCTATCGATGGACGCCGTGCAGAAGGCCAATTCCGGCCACCCCGGCACGCCGATGGCGCTCGCACCCGTCGCGTTCCATCTCTGGCAGAACCATCTTCGCTATGACCCCGACGCGCCGTTGTGGCCCAATCGCGACCGCTTCGTGCTGTCGGTGGGGCATGCGTCGATGCTGCTGTATTCGCTGCTGCATCTCGCGGGCGTGAAGGCCGTCGACGAAGACGGCAAGCCGCTGGACAAGCCCGCCGTCTCGCTCGACGACATCAGGCAGTTTCGTCAGCTCGACAGCGTGACGCCCGGCCACCCGGAGTACCGGATGACGACGGGCGTTGAGACGACCACGGGTCCGCTCGGCCAGGGGCTCGGCAACAGTGTCGGCATGGCGATGGCCGCGCGCTGGCACGAGGCGCACTTCAACAAGCCGGATGCGCCGCTCTTCGATTACCGCGTCTACGCGCTGTGCGGCGACGGCGACATGATGGAAGGCGTATCGCACGAAGCCGCTTCGCTGGCGGGGCATCTGCGGCTCTCGAACCTGATCTGGATATACGACAGCAACCGCGTGACGATCGAAGGCCATACCGATCTCGCTTATAGCGACGACGTCGAGTCGCGGTTTCGCGGCTATAACTGGCACACGCTGCACGTCGACGACGCGAACGACGCGAACGCGCTCGAAGCCGCGATCAACGAAGCGAAGGCCGTGACCGACAGGCCGACGCTGATCGTCGTGAAGAGCATCATCGGCTGGGGCGCGCCGAACAAGCAGGACACGGCATCGGCGCACGGCGAGCCGCTCGGCGAAGAGGAAATCAAGCTGGCGAAGCGAGCGTACGGCTGGCCCGAGGATGCGCAATTTCTCGTGCCCAACGGCGTGCGCGAGCACTTCGCGCAAGGCCTGGGCGCGCGCGGCAAGGCCACGCACGACGTGTGGAAGCAGCGCTTCGCCGAGTACGCGAGAAAGTATCCGCAGCTTGCGAAGGAGTTCGACCAGATGCAGTCGTCCGCGCTGCCGGAAGACTGGGACGCGGATATCCCCGTATTCGATGCAGACGCAAAGGGCATGGCCACGCGCGAGTCGTCGGGCAAGGTGCTCAACGCAATTGCGCAGCGCGTGCCGTGGATGATCGGCGGCGCGGCGGACCTCGCGCCGTCGACCAAGACCAACCTGAAGTTCGAAGGCACGGGCAGCTTCGAGCATGACAACTATGGCGGGCGCAATCTGCACTTTGGCATCCGCGAGCACGGCATGGGGGCCGTGGCGAACGGTCTCGCGCTGTCGGGCTTGAGGCCGTTCGCATCGACGTTCCTGATCTTCAGCGATTACATGAAGCCGCCGATCCGCCTCTCGGCGATCATGGAAGTGCCCGTCATTTATGTGTTCACACACGATTCGATCGGTGTCGGCGAAGACGGACCCACGCACCAGCCGATCGAACAGCTAGCGTCGTTGCGCGGCATCCCCGGCTTGACGACGCTGCGTCCCGCCGACGCGAACGAAGTCGCCGAGGCCTGGCGCGTCGCGCTCTCGCATCCGCACGTGCCCGCGTGCATCGTCGTCACGCGCCAGCCGCTGCCGACTTTCGACCGCAAGAAGTATGCATCCGCCGAAGGCGTGCGCCGCGGCGCCTATGTGCTAGCGGACGTGCCCGCCGGCAAGAAGCCCGACGTGCTTCTGCTCGCGACGGGCAGCGAAGTGTCGCTGTGCATCGACGCCTACGAGGCGCTGAAGGGCGAGGGCATCAATGCGCGCGTGGTGTCGATGCCGTCGTGGGACGTGTTCGAGCAGCAGGACCACGCGTACAAGGATTCCGTGCTGCCGCCCGACGTGCACCCGCGCGTTGCCGTCGAGCAGGCCGCCACGCTCGGCTGGGACCGCTACGTCGGCCGTCTCGGCTCGCAGATCGTGATGCATACGTTCGGCGCGTCGGCGCCTCTCAAGGCGCTGAAGACGAAGTTCGGCTTCACGCCCGAGCGTGTCGCGGACGAGGCGAAGAAGCAGATCGCGCGTTGCAAGTCGGGCAACGTCAAGGAGTGACACATCATGCAGATCGGCATCGTGGGACTGGGCCGCATGGGCGGCAACATCGGCAGGCGGCTGATGCGCGGCGGTCATCAGTGCATCGTCTACGACCACAATCCGCAAGCGACGCAAGCGCTCGCGAAAGAAGGCGCAACGGGCGCAAGCGATCTGGGCGATCTCGTCGCGAAGCTCGATGCGCCGCGCGTCGTGTGGCTGATGCTGCCCGCGGGCAAGATCACCGAGGACACGCTCACCGACTTGCAGCGCATCCTCACGGCCGACGATGTCGTGATCGACGGCGGCAATAGCTTCTACAAGGACGATATCCGCCGCGCCGCGCAGCTTCGCGAGATCGGCGTGCATTACGTGGATGTGGGTACGTCGGGCGGCGTGTGGGGACTGGAGCGCGGCTATTGCATGATGATCGGCGGCGACGATGCGATCGTGCGGCGCATCGATCCGATCCTTTCCGTGCTGGCGCCGGGGCGCGGCGAGATTCCCGTCACGCCCCATCGCGACGGACGCGATTCGCGCGTCGAGAACGGTTATATGCACACGGGCCCCGTCGGCTCCGGACACTTCGTGAAGATGGTGCACAACGGCATCGAGTACGGGCTGATGCAGGCGTATGCCGAAGGGTTTCACATCCTGAAGCACAAGGATCTGCCCGAGCTGCCCGACAGCGAGCGCTACACGCTCGATCTCGCCGATGTCGCCGAAGTGTGGCGGCGCGGCAGCGTGGTGTCGTCGTGGCTGCTCGACCTCACGGCGGGCGCGCTCGCGCAGGACGGCCAGCTCGATGGCTTTTCGACGGAAGTCGCGGACAGCGGCGAAGGGCGCTGGACCATCCAGGCCGCGATCGAGGAAGCGGTGCCCGCGCAGGTGTTGTCGGCGGCGCTCTATACGCGCTTCCGTTCGCGCGACGCCGAGTCGTTCCCCGAACGCATGCTGTCGGCGATGCGGTTCGGCTTTGGCGGGCACAAGGAATTTCCCGTCAAATAAGCGGCAAAGGCAGGCGAATGTGAAGCTGTGAAGCGAAGCCCGCGACATCCGTCGCGGGCTTTTCTATCGGCTGCCGCGATGATTCGAATTCGAAATCGCGATTTTTAATTTGCACCAGGCGCTCTTAGCATTGACAGGGTAGTGAATCCGGCAACGGGTACAGCGGCTGTCGTCATTGCGCGTTCGTCTTCGTGTTCGCGCCGTTGCCACCGGGCAATCACAGGGAGGCATCGATGGAGCACAAAGCTCGCACCCAGAACGAAAAGCTCGAAGTCAAGACGACCACCTGCTACATGTGCGCGTGCCGATGCGGCATCCGCGTGCATCTGCGCGATGGCGAGGTGCGCTACATCGACGGCAATCCGGAGCATCCCCTCAACCAGGGGGTGATCTGCGCGAAGGGCTCGTCGGGCATCATGAAGCAGTACTCGCCCGCGCGCCTCACGCAACCGCTGCTGCGCAAACAGGATGCGCCACGCGGCAGCGCGCAGTTCGAGCCCGTCTCGTGGGACGTGGCATTCGACATGCTCGAAAAGCGTCTCGCCCATCTGCGCGCGACGGACCCCAAAAAGTTCGCGCTCTTCACGGGACGCGACCAGATGCAGGCGCTGACGGGCCTGTTCGCGAAGCAGTTCGGCACGCCGAACTATGCGGCGCACGGCGGCTTCTGCTCGGCGAACATGGCGGCGGGCATGATCTATACGATGGGCGGCTCGTTCTGGGAATTCGGCGGCCCCGATCTGGATCGCGCGAAGCTGTTCTTCATGATCGGCACGGCCGAGGACCATCACTCGAATCCGCTGAAGATCGCGATTTCGAAGTTCAAGCGCGCGGGCGGCCGCTTCATTGCGATCAATCCGATCCGCACCGGCTATGCGGCCATCGCCGACGAGTGGGTGCCGATCCGCCCCGGCACGGATGGCGCGCTCTTCATGGCGCTGATGCGCGAGCTGATCGAAAGCAATGCGTATGATCGCGAGTTCGTCGAGCGCTATACGAACGCGGGCGAACTGCTGGACATGCGCCCCGACAGCGACACGTATGGCCTTTTCGTGCGCGACGAAGCGGCCGACGTGAGCAATCCTCTCTTCCCGCAGAATCATCTGTGGTGGGACGCCGGGAGCCAGCGCGCGGTGCTGCATCACACGCCGGGCGTGCGGCCCGCGCTCGAAGGACGCTATACGCTCGCGGACGGCACGTCCGTTGCGCCGTCGTTCGAGCTGCTGCGCGAACAGGTGGCCGATTGCACGCCGGAGTGGGCGTCGGAGATCACAGGCATTCCCGCCGACACGATCCGCCGGCTTGCGCGCGAAATGGCCGATGTCGCACGCGATCACAAGATCACGCTGCCGATCCGATGGACCGACGCATGGGGCGAAACACACGAGAACGTGACGGGCGCGCCGATCGCCTTTCACGCGATGCGCGGGCTCGCCGCGCACTCGAACGGCTTTCAGTCGATACGCGCATTGGCCGTGCTGATGTCGCTGCTCGGCACGATCGACCGGCCGGGCGGCTTCCGGCACAAGTCGCCGTATCCGCGCGCGGTGCCGCCATCGGCGAAACCGCCGAACAGTCCCGACGACGTGAAGCCCAACTCGCCGCTTTCGAGCGGTCCGCTCGGCTGGCCGGCCGCGCCCGAAGACCTGTTCATCGACGACAGCGGCGAACCCGTACGCATCGACAAGGCGTTCTCGTGGGAATATCCGCTCGCCGTGCACGGCCTGATGCACAGCGTGATTACGAACGCGTGGCGCGGCGATCCGTATCCGATCGACACGCTGTTGATCTTCATGGCCAACATGGCGTGGAACTCGTCGATGAATACCGTCGAGGTCCGCAAGATGCTCGCGGACAAACACGACAACGGCGAGTACAAGATTCCGTTCATCGTCGTGTGCGATGCGTTCCAGTCGGAGATGACGGCTTTCGCCGATCTGATCCTGCCCGACACCACCTACCTCGAACGCCACGACGCGATGTCGATGCTCGACAGGCCGATTTCCGAATTCGACGGCCCCGTCGATTCCGTGCGCGTGCCCGTCGTGCCGCCGACGGGCGAATGCAAGCCGTTCCAGGAAGTGCTGGTCGAACTGGCGAGCCGCCTCAAGTTCCCCGCGTTCACGACGCCGGAAGGCAAGCGCAAGTATCGCGACTATCCGGAGTTCATCGTCAATCACCAGACGGCGCCGGGCTCGGGTGTGGGCTTTCTGATCGGATGGCGCGGCAAGGACGGCGACAAGGCGCTCGTCGGCGAGCCGAATCCGCGGCAGTGGGAAGAGTACGCGAAGCACAACTGCGTCTATCACTACACGTTGCCCGAGTCGTTGCAGTACATGCGCAACTGCAACGGGCCGTATCTGGCGTTCGCGGTCGAGAAGGGCTTTCGCAAGTTCAACGAGCCGATCGTGATCGCGCTCTACTCGGATGTGATGCAGAAGTTCCGGCTCGCCGCGCAGGGCAAGACCAAGGGACGTCAGCCGCCGGATCATTTGCGCGCGCGCATCGAGCAGTATTTCGATCCGCTGCCATACTGGTATCCGCCGCTCGAACACGACACGACCGATCACGCGCAGTATCCGCTCGCGGCCGTCACGCAGCGGCCGATGGCGATGTATCACTCGTGGGACTCGCAGAACGCGTGGCTGCGTCAGATACATGGCGAGAACTATCTGTACATGAATCCGCGTACGGCAGCGGCGCAAGGCATCGACGACGGCGGCTGGATCTACGTCGAATCGCAATGGGGCAAGGTGCGCTGCCTTGCGCGCTACAGCGAAGCCGTCGAGCCGGGGACGGTTTGGACATGGAATGCGATCGGCAAGTCGGCGGGCGCGTGGAATCTCGGGCCCGACGCGAACGAATCGCAGCGCGGCTTTCTGCTGAACCACCTGATCGCCGATGAGATTCCCGTCAACAGTGCGAATCACCCGCGCACGTCGAACTCCGATCCCATCACGGGCCAGGCCGCGTGGTACGACGTGCGCGTGCGCATCTATCCCGCCGAAGCGGACGCCGATCATACGCTGCCGCAGTTCGCGCCGATGCCCGCGCTGCCGGGCGTCGTCGGCGGGGCGGCGGGCGGCATGATTCAGCGCATCGTGCAGACGTATTTCGCGGGACGCGGCGAGTTCGCCGCGCGTCTGCGCAAGGCGGCCGAGCGTAGCTGATGGAACTGAGTGGAACTGGGTGCAACGCGAACGGAGAGCATCGATGACACAGATGGCGCTCGTAATCGATCTGAACGTCTGCGTGGGCTGCCACGCCTGCGTGACGAGCTGCAAGGAATGGAACACGTCGGGCGAGGCGGGCAGCCTGTCCGATCATCGTCCGTACGACGCCGATCCGTCGGGCACGTTCTTCAACCGCGTGCAGACGTTCGAAGCCGGCGAGTTTCCACTCGCCGACACCATTCATTTTCCGAAGTCCTGCTTGCACTGCGAGGACCCGCCGTGCGTACCCGTCTGTCCGACGGGCGCGAGCTACAAGCGCAAGGAAGACGGCCTCGTGCTGGTCGATTACGACCGCTGCATCGGCTGTAAGTACTGCGCGTGGGCGTGCCCTTACGGCGCGCGCGAAATCGACGAAGAGCGCAAGGAGATGACGAAGTGCACGCTGTGCGCGGACCGCATCTACAACGAAGCGCTGCCCGAGCGCGACCGCAAGCCTGCGTGCGTGCTCGCGTGCCCGACATCGGCGCGGCTCTTCGGCGACATTCACGATCCGGAGTCGGTCGTATCGAAGGCGATTCGCGAGCGCGGCGGCTATCAGCTGATGCCCGAATGGGGCACGCGGCCGTCGAATCACTATCTGCCGCGCCAGAAAGTGACGTCGTGCGGCGGCGCATGTTCGTGCAAGACATCCGATGGTAACGAAGCGGCGTCCGTCGAAACGCAGGCGGAACGCGGCGAGCTTCATCTCGCGTCGATTGCGACGCGCGTGTGAGTGAACGGATCGAAAACGGGAGAACGAAATGAATCCGGCATTTTCAGTGGTGTTCCTCACGACGCTGAGCGGCGCGGGCCAGGGGCTGCTGATCGCGCTCGTCGGCGTCGAGGCGGCGTCGCGGCTCGGCTTCGGCGATGCGGCTGCCGTGCCGCAGATGTTTTATGTCGTCGGCGCCGGGCTTTCATGCGTGCTCGGCGCGCTGGGGCTGCTTGCGTCGTTCTTTCATCTGGGCCATCCCGAGCGCGCGTGGCGTGCGATCGCAATGTGGCGCACGTCATGGCTGTCGAGAGAATGTCTGTGCTTGCCCGCGTTTCTTGCGTGCACGTTTGCTTATGGCGTCGCGCATGCGTTGGCATCGACTTATACGCTGGAGATCGGCCTCGTTGCGGTGGTGGCTAGCGGGCTGCTGTTCATCTGCACAGGGATGATCTATGCGTGTCTGCGCTTCCTGCAGGAATGGGCGACGCCGCTGACGCTCGTGAATTTCGTGCTACTGGGCTGCGCATCGGGCTTTACGCTTGCAACCGCGTGCGCCGCGTGGTTCGCTCCTGCGCTGATCGGGCCGCTCGCGGTCGGCGCATGCGGGGTGACGGTTGCGGGATGCGCGTCGCGCGTCGCGTCGTTGACGCGCAATGCGCGGCTCAGACCGAAATCGACGGTGCAAAGCGCGACAGGCATTCGCGGCGCGCGCGTCGAGCAGAAGTCGCGCGGCTTCACGGCGGGCGCGTTCAATCTGCGCGAGTTCTTCCATGGGAAGACGCCGCGGACGCTGAAGCACATCAAGTGGACGTTTCTGATCGCCGCGTTCGCCGTGCCGTTCTGCCTGATTGCGTCGGGCGGAAGCGTGCGCTCGATCGGGCTTTCGTTCGTGCTGCTGTGCGCGGCATCCGTGATCCAGTATGCGGGCCTCGTGGCCGAGCGGTGGTTCTTTTTCGCGGAAGCGCGGCATCCGCAGAATCTTTACTATCGTCAGGCGTGACGTGCGTAGAGGCGTACGTAGACGCGTACGTGGCCGCTACTACACGTGACTCGCCTGCACGCGCTCGGCCAGCTTGGCGTCGTAGCTCGAATGAACGTGCACGCGCTTCTTGTCCGGGAACGCGTAGCTGTACGCCTTGCGAAGCGCAAGCGATGCCTCGTGGAATCCGGAGAGAATCAGCTTCTGTTTGTTCGGATAGCCCGCGATATCGCCCGCAGCGAAGATGCCGGGGCACGAGCTTTCGTAGTTTGATGTATCGACGACGATGCGCCCCGCCTGTATGTCGATGCCCCACTTCGCGATCGGGCCGAGATCGGCGACGAGCCCGTATAGCACGAGCAACTGGTCCGCATCGAGTTGCATCGAGCTGCCGACCTGGCGAATCTCGATCGATTCGAGCGTCCCGCCGGGCGCGTTCAACGCGGCAATCGATCCGACTATGAAGTCCATTTCGCCCGCCTCGACCGACTGGCGCATTTTGCTCACGCTCGAATCAGCTGCGCTGAAGCCGTTGCGACGATGCACGAGCGTCACGCGCTTCGCGACGGAGCGCAGCGCCAGCGCCCAGTCGAGCGCCGAGTCGCCTCCGCCTGCCACCACCACGTTCTTGCCTGCAAAATCGCTCTGCTTGCGCACGCTGTAATGCACGTGACGATCTTCGAGCGGCACCGCTTCGTCGAGCGTCAATCGTTGCGGCACGAATGAGCCATTGCCCGCCGCGATCAAAATAGCGGCGGCGTCGAACGTCAGTCCCTTGTCCGTGCGTGCGCGCCAGTGTCCGTTATCGAGGCGCTCGATCGAGTCGATGCACTGGCCGAGATGCATCGGCGGATCGAACGGACGGCATTGCTCGACAAGCCGATCGACGAGATCGCGCGCAGTGCAGATGGGTATTGCCGGGATGTCGTAGATCGGCTTGTCCGGATACAGTTCGATGCACTGTCCGCCTATGCGTTCGATCGTATCTACGATGCGGCACGAGAGGCCGATCACGCCTGCCTCGAATGCAGCGAAGAGGCCCACAGGTCCCGCGCCGACGATCAGTACGTCGGTGCTCAAGGGTGCGGCGGCGGGCGCGTCTGCTTGCGATGTCATGCGTGCTCCTCATGCGTGTCGGCGGCTATTCAAGCTTTCACGATACAGACACGAGCACGCCTCGGCAACGAAGTCATCACGGCGGGAATGGATAAGTACGTTATGCCGTGCATGCACTCGCAGGCCGCTGCACGTGCGAGCGATCATGCCTTCCATGTGCGCCGCTAATGCGATCGCGCTACTCGATCTTCCACTTGATCGAGCATCCGAACGCCGGATTCTGCGTGTCGGGGCCGATGCCTGTTTGCGCGATCTGCTGCATCGCTTCGAACAGTTCGCGGCGCGCGTCCGCAACGGGCTCCTTGCGCGAAGCGTCGAGCCTGCCGCGATAGCGCAAGAGCAGATTGGCGTCGAAGCCGTAGAACTCCGGCGTGCAGACGGCGCCATAGGCCCGCGCGACCTGCTGCGTCTCGTCGTACAGATACGGGAAAGGCAACTGCAACTGGGACGCGAGTTCGCCCATGCGCTCGAACGAATCTTCCGGATACGCGGCGCCATCGTTCGAGTTGATACCCACGGTGCCGATACCCAGTGCCGCCAGTTCACGCGCTTCGCTCACGATGCGCGGCAAGACGGCCTTCACGTACGGACAATGGTTGCACATGAAGATCACGACGAGTCCGTTCGGGCCGCGCACGTCGTCGAGCGTGTAAGTCTTGCCGTCCGTTGCCGGCAGCGAGAACGCGGGCGCGGCGACGCCGAGTTCGCCTGCGGGAGATTCGGTAGCCATCGGTCACTCCTTGAATGTTGAGGTCCAGTACATGTTCGTGCATTCTTCGTGATTCGTCTTGCAGTAGCCGAAACGCGCAGTCGAAACAGGCAGCCGAAACGCTAACGCGCGATCACGGCCGCTATATCTTCGATGACGCTCGCAGCCACAGGTTCTTCATCGGGCGCCACATGCGAGAGCTTCATCAGGCGTGGTTGCAGCAGCAGCGCGACGAGCCCGCTCCATCCCGTTTGATGCGAAGCGCCGACGCCGCGCCCGTTGTCGCCGTGAAAGTACTCGTGGAACAGGATGAGATCGCGCGAAAGCGGATCGGCTTGCAGCATCGGATAGGCCGACATCACGGGCCGCACGCCTTGTGCATCCTTCATGAAGAGCGTGGCGATGCGGCGCGCGAGATCGTCGGCGATCTCGCTCAGCGAAAGATGGCGGCCCGAGCCCGTCGGATATTCGATCCGAAACTCATCGCCGTAGTAGCGATGAAACTCGTACAGCGATTCGATCAGCAGATAGTTGACGGGCATCCACACGGGGCCGCGCCAGTTCGAATTGCCGCCGAATACGCGCGAATCCGATTCGCCCGGCTGGTACTGGATGCAGACGCTCACGCCGTCGCGATCGAACAGGTACGGCTCGTCGAGATGAAAGCGCGATAGCGCCCGCACGCCGTGATCGGAGAGAAACTCGGCTTCGTCGAGCGCGCGGCGCAGCAGCGCCTTCATTCGATGTCCGCGCAACAAGGACAGCAGTGTCGTGTTGCCCTTGCCGGGTTCCGTCCAGCGCGACACGAGCTTCGCGAGATTCGGCCGGTGATCGAGAAACCATGCGAGTCGTTCGCGCAGTCCGGGCAAATGACCATGCACACGTTCTTCGAGCACGTGGACGGCGAAGAGCGGAATCAGCCCGACGATCGAACGGATGCGCATCGGCACGCGGGTTCCGTCCGGAAGGTGCAGCACGTCATAGAAGAACTCGTCCTCGTTGTCCCATAGGCCCGTGTTGCATCCTTCGTTGCAACTGACGGCTTCCGCGATATACAGAAAGTGCTCGAAGAACTTCACCGCGATCTCGACGTATGAATCGTTCGTCATCGCGAGTTCGAGGCCGATCTGCATCAGGTCGAGCGCATACGACGCCATCCATGCGGTGCCATCGGCCTGATCGATGCGGCCGCCCGTCGGCAGCGGCGAAGAGCGGTCGAAGATGCCGATGTTGTCGAGCCCGAGAAAACCGCCCTGAAAGATGTTGCGATCGTCGGCGTCCTTGCGGTTGACCCACCACGAGAAGTTCAGCAGCAGCTTGTGGAACATCACTTCGAGAAACGCGTGATCACCGACGCCCGTCAACTCGCGGTCGAGTTCATACACGCGCCACGTCGCCCATGCGTGGACGGGCGGATTCGCGTCGCCGAACGCCCATTCGTACGCGGGCAGCTGTCCGTTCGGATGCATGTAGCGCTCTTTCACGAGCAGCAGCAATTGCTTCTTCGCGAAGTCGGGGTCGATCATTGCGAACGCGGCGGCATGAAACGCGAGATCCCACGATGCGTACCACGGGTACTCCCACTTGTCGGGCATCGACACGATGTCGCCGTTGCACATGTGCCGCCAGTCCGCATTGCGGCCGTGCCTGCGCGGTTTCGGCGGCGCCGGCTGGCCGGGGTCGCCGTCGTGCCAGCGCGTCACGTCGAACTGGTAGTACTGCTTGGTCCACAACATGCCAGCCAATGCCTGACGCTGCACGAGCCGCGCATCGGCGTCGTCGATGTCGTGCTGAAGCGCCGCATAGAACTCGTCGGCCTCCGCTTGCCGGCGCGCGAAGAGGGCCTCCATGTCGAGCGGCACGGTACCGCGCGCCGCTTCGGGACGCCAGCGCAGATACAGCACCGAGCGCTCGTGAGGCTCGAATTGCAGATACACGTGCGCCGCGGCGCGCGTGCCCTTGTCGCGTCGGATCGCCTGTTCGTCGCCCGCGACGAGATAGTCGTTGAAGCCGTCTTTGAATGGTCCCGCACCATCGATGCCGAAGATGCGGCGCACATTCGTTTCGTTTTCGCAGAAGAGCCATTCGACGGGCTGCCGCGCCGAAGCCGTCACGATCATCGTGCCCGTCGATGGGTTGTGCGCGACGACGCGTGCGCCTTCGTCCGCATCGGGCTGTAGCACGAGCGACGGCTTGCCGGATTTGCTGGACCACGCCCATCGGTTGCGCGCCCAGAACTGCGGCAGTACATGAAGCGCTGCGCGCCGCGACGCGCGATTCTCGACGGTCACGCGCATCACGATATCGTCGGGCGTGTGCTTCGCGTACTCGACGAACACGTCGAAGTAGCGGTTATCGTCGAACACGCCCGTATCGAGGATTTCATATTCGGGCTGGTCGGCGCCGCGCCGCGCGTTTTCGTCGATCAGATCCTGGTACGGGTACGCGTCGTGAGGGTACTTGTACAGCATCTTCATGTACGAGTGCGTCGGCGTGCCGTCGAGATAGAAGTAAAGCTCCTTCACGTCCTCGCCGTGATTGCCTTGCGCGTTCGTCAGTCCGAACAGGCGTTCCTTGATGATGGAATCGTGCCCGTTCCACAGTGCGAGCGAGATGCACCAGTCGAGCGGATCGTTGCCGAACCCCGCGATGCCGTCCTCACCCCAGCGGTACATGCGGCTGCGCGCATGGTCGTGCGGAAAGTAGTCCCATGCAGTGCCGTATTCGCTGTAGTCCTCGCGGACCGTGCCCCATTGACGCTCGCTCAGATACGGTCCCCAGCGGCGCCACCCGTCGAGGTCCGGACCGTGCAGACGCGAGCCTTCCTTCGATTGCAGCAGATGGATTGCGCGTAGCGGTGGCATGGAACCTCCCGGCCCGAAATCGACCCTGCGATACGATCAGTGAGTGAACGTCTGTGCTTTCGCGTCGCGAGCAGCGGCGCGTGCGCGGCAGGTATCTTGAGGCGCACAACGGACCGCTGACGGACGCAACCTTGATGATAGGCGTCCCGCGCCTGCATGGCGACCCAACGGGCGGCCTTGTACGGCATACTTGAGCGATTCTCCACAGTGCGGAAAACGTCGACATGGCTGCGGACCTTGCACACTCCTGGTTGACCTTCAGCGCGCCCGTTGCCGCCGCGCGGGCTGCGCACCGCCCGCTCGTGGCGCTGGAATCGACGATCATCGCGCACGGCATGCCGTATCCCGAGAACGTGCGCACCGCGCGCGAAGTCGAGGCCGTGATCCGCGAGCTGGGCGCCGAGCCCGCGACGATCGCCGTCATGGGCGGACGAATCCGCATTGGCCTTTCAGACGACGAACTGGAACGGCTCGGCCGCTCGGACGGCGTGCACAAGGTCAGTCGCCGCGATCTGCCTGCCGTGCTCGCGAGCGGCGAGACGGGCGCGACGACGGTAGCGGGCACGATGATCTGCGCGGCGCTGGCGGGCATCGAGGTGTTCGTCACGGGCGGCATCGGCGGCGTGCATCGCGGCGCGTCCGAGACCTTCGACATTTCCGCCGATCTGCAAGAGCTGGCAAAGACCTCGGTGGCGGTCGTGTGCGCCGGCGCGAAGTCGATTCTCGACATCGGACTCACGCTCGAATATCTGGAAACGCACGGCGTACCCGTGCTGAGTTGCGAGCAGGACAATTTCGCGGCGTTCTACACGCGCGACAGCGGCTTTCGCGCGGACTACAGGCTCGACGATGCGCGCGAGCAGGCACGCTTCATCCGCACGAAATGGGACCTGGGCCTGGCGGGCGGCGTCGTGTTGAGCACGCCCGTGCCGGAAGCGGCGGCGATGCCGTTCGAAGAGATCGACGCGATCACACGCGAGGCGCTCGCGGATGCCGCTGTGCAAGGCGTGAGCGGCAAGGCCGTGACGCCTTTTCTGCTCGCGCGCATCAAGGCGCTGACGGGCGGACGCAGCCTCGCGACGAACATCGCGCTCGTGAAGCACAACGCGGAAGTGGGAGCGAGACTGGCGTTGGCGCTGTCGCGCGCGGAGCAGGGCCCGTCCACATAGTCACGGTTGTTGCGATCGACCTTCGCTTCGCTCGTGCGTTCATTCACGCGTGTCCTGCTTGCCCGATCATTTTGGCTCGCCTTTAGGATGCCATCGCCGTTCAGCTTCTTTTCGACTGCCCCCGGCCGCCATGCGCAGCATCGTTATCCGTGAATGACGGATTGGGCACGCGCATTGCTCAGCAACGTCGGCAGATGCATGACGAAAATGTCTGTACCGAACGCGGACATAGCCGTGGCGGGTCGACGAGATGTCGAATGATGCGGCCTGTCTCCCTTCGTGGCCTTATATGGCGATTGCCGCGGCGCGGGCGGATAATCGTCGACAGCCCCGCATAGACAGCGGGGCTTGCTTGATTGTGAGGTGGACACATGAAAGCTCACGGTCGCAAAAGCCTGATTTGCGCGGTGCTGGTCGCCGCCCTGTATGTCGGTTGCAGCGGCGGCGGCGGTGGAGACAGCAACAGTGCCAGCTCTGGCAGCGGTTCGGGATCAACCCCGGGTCCGGGATCGGGCAGCGCGGGAAATCCGCCGGCGACTGCGGCTCCAACGGTGGATGTCGTCACCTATCACAACGACATCGCGCGCACAGGCCAGCAATTGCACGAAACGAAGCTGACGCCCGCGAACGTGAATTCGTCCACCTTCGGCAAGATCAACAACTTGCCGGTCGATGGCAAGGTCGACGCCGAGCCGCTCTATCTGGCGAACGTATCGATTGCGGGCGGCACGCACAACGTGCTGTATGTCGCGACGGAGAACGACAGTGTCTATGCATTCGACGCCGACACGGGCGCCCAGCTATGGAAGGTCTCGGCGCTCGGCAATGGCGAAACGCCGAGCGATTCCCTTAATTGCTTCCAGATCTCGCCGATCATCGGCATTACATCGACACCCGTGATCGATCGCGCGCGTGGGCCGAATGGCGCGATGTATCTGGTGGCGATGTCGAAGGATGCGTCGGGCAACTATCACCAGCGCATTCACGCGCTCGACCTCACGACGGGCGCCGAGCTGTTCGGCGGCCCGACGACGATCAGCGCGTCGGTCCCCGGCGGCGGCCCGAACAGTTCGGGCGGCACGCTCACGTTCGATCCGAAGCAGTACGCGGAACGTCAGTCGCTGCTGCTGCTGAACGGCAATGTGTACACGGGGTGGACGTCCCACTGCGATATCGCGCCGTATAACGGCTGGGTGATCTCCTATAACGCGGATACGCTGCAGCAAACGGGCGTGCTGAATCTCACGCCGAACGGCACGGGCGGCGCGATCTGGATGAGCGGCGCGGGCATGGCGTCGGACGGGCAGTCGATCTATTTCCTCGACGCCAACGGCACGTTCGATACGACGCTCGACGCGAACGGATTCCCGGTGAACGGCAACTTCGGCAACGCGTTCATCAAGCTGAGCGCGGCCTTTCCCCCGAAGGTCGTGGACTATTTCGTCATGTCGGACACCTTGACGGAGTCGCAAGCCGACAAGGACCTGGGCTCGGGCGGCGCGCTCGTGCTGCCGGATATGACGGACGCGAGCGGCGCTGTCCATCACTTCGCGCTCGGCGCCGGCAAGGACGCGATCATCTACGTGGTCAACCGCGATTCGATGGGCAAGTTCAATCCCAACGCCAACAACCTTTTTCAGCAGATCAGCGGACAACTGACGGGCCCTGAGTTCGGCATGCCCGCGTATTTCAACAATACGGTGTACTTCGGCTCGATCGGCGACAGCATCAAGGCGTTCGGCGTGAGCGGCGCAGGGCTGACGACGACGCCGACCAGCCGCACGCCGACGAGCTTCGGCACGCCCGGCGCGACGCCGAGCATTTCGGCGAACGGCAACGCAAACGGAATCGTGTGGGCGCTCGAAAACGGCGATATCGCAGTGCTGCACGCGTACGACGCGACGAATCTTGCCAGCGAGCTGTACAACAGCAATCAGGCGGCGAACGCGCGCGATCAGTTCGGCGCGGGCAACAAATTCATCACGCCGATGATTGCGAACGGCAAGGTCTATGTGGGCACGCAGAACAGCGTCGCAGTGTTCGGGTTGCTCGGCGGCGGCTAGGCAGAGTCAGGCGGTCGCGACGATGACGGTCGTTACGCGCTTTCGCGCACGACCAGTTCGAAGCCGAGATCGACGACGGGCGATGTGACCGGCTCGTTGCGGATCATCGACAGCAGCAGGTTGGACGCGATGCGTCCGACTTCCATTCGCGGCGTGCGGACCGTGGTCAGACGCGGCACGCAATCGGCGGCGCCCGCCAGATCGTTGAAGCCGACTATCGCCACGCGGTCGGGAATCGCAATGCCTTGACGTCGCGCTTCGAACAGCGCGCCTTGCGCAAGATCGTCGTTGCCGAAGAAGATGCCGTCGACGTCCGGCCGCCGTTGCAGCAACTGGCGGAACAGATCGCATCCGAGCCCGATCGACGACGGCGACGGCGTCAGCACTTCGAGATCGGGGTCGTACAGACCCTTGCGCTGTAGCGTCTCGCGAAAACCCTCTCCGCGCTGCATCATCCGCGAGTCGAGCTGTGCGGCGACAAACGCGTTGTGGCGGCAGCCGCGCGCAATCAGATGCTCCGCGACGGCTTCACCGGCACGCGCCTGCGAGAAGCCGACGCAATGCACGCCTTCGGCTTCTTCGAGTTCCATGATGTGCACGCAAGGCACGCCGCTCGCGTCGATCAGGCGGCGCGCGCTCTCCGTCCGGTCGAAGCCGGTGACGATCAGACCGCTCGGCGGCGACGCAAGGTAGTGGCGGATCAGGTCTTCCTCGGCATTGCGCGAGTAGTGCGAATTGCCGATCAGGATTTCGTAGCCGCGCGGACGCAACACCGTGTGGATCGACTCGAGCACGTCGACGAACACCGCGTTCGACAACGACGGAATCACCACGGCGACGGCGTCGCTGCGCGACGACGCGAGCGCTCGGGCAGCGGGATTGGTGACGTAGTTCAGTTCCGCCGCGGCAGCTTTGACCCGCTCCACGTAATCGGGTCCGACCGAGCCCAGGCCGCGCAGCACACGCGACGCCGTAATCGTGCTGACGCCGGCAAGCCGGGCGACCGCTTCGAGGGTCGGCCGGCCCGTGCTTCGGGTTTTCCTGAGTGTCGATGTCGCCATGATCGATTTAGGATAGCGCTGTCTTGCATCCCGCGCAACAGCGTTCGATCGACGGCTCCGCGCCGTCGTGCTACGCGAGTCGCCAGGGATGCCGGACTTAATTTTCGTTTGAAGGAGATAGCGCTATCTCAAAAGCTGAAAGGAGTCGCATATGATCGGACACATTTCATCGCTCGTCGTCATGGGTGTCGCGGGATGCGGCAAGAGCAGCGTCGCGCAGGCGCTGGCGGCCAGTCTCGGCGGGGTGCTGATCGAAGGCGATGCGTTTCATCCGCAAGCGAACGTCGACAAGATGAAGCGCGGCATTCCGCTCACCGACGACGATCGCGCGGGCTGGCTCGACCGCCTCGCGGAAGAACTCGAAAGCGTCGCAAGCCGCGGTGAACGTGCCGTGCTTGCCTGCTCGGCGCTGAAAGAGCGCTATCGCAACCGGCTGCGCAACGCGACGTCGTCGCTGGGCTTCGTGTTTCTCGATCTGCCGCAACGCGAGGCGTTGCGGCGCGTCGCGCAGCGCGACAGCCACTTCATGCCCGCGTCGCTCGTCGAAAGCCAGTTCGCCACGCTGGAGCGCCCCGTTGCCGAGCCGTTGACGCTGACGCTCGACGGCACCCGTTCGCTTCCCAGCCTCGTTACCGAGGCGGCCGCATGGTGCGGCAGCTCGCAGTTGCAGCCTGCCGTTATGCAGACTGCGTGAGATAGCGCTGTCTGGAATTTCTGCTTCGCGGCCCGGCCGACAAGGCCACAACGATAACTTTTCAAGGAGACCATGATGGCAATCGCATCAGGGCAACGCGTTCCCAACCGGCGCTGGGTCATCGGCCTGCTGCTGGGCATCGGCGTGCTTATCAATTACTTCGACCGGATCAATCTGTCGGTGGCGGCGCCGCAGATGAAAGAGGCGTTCAATCTGTCTCCGGCCGATATGGGGCTGCTATTCAGCGCGTTTTTCTGGCCGTATGCGTTGCTGCAAGTGCCGGCGGGGCTCTTTCTCGACCGGTTCGGCGTGACGCGCGTCGGCCGTTGGGGCGCGTTCCTGTGGGGCCTCGCGTCGGCCATTACCGTTTTCGCAAGCGGATTCGGCGGCGTGTTCGCGGCGCGCGCGGTGCTCGGCATCGCGGAAGCGCCCGGCTTTCCCGTCAGTTCGAAGGCGACGGGCTACTGGTTCCCGCGCAAGGAACGCGCGCTCGCGACGGCCATCTTCGATGCAGCGGCCAAGTTCTCGAACGTGATCGGCGTGCCGCTCGTTGCCGTTGTCGTCGTGAATGCGGGCTGGCGATGGGGATTCGGCGTCACGGCGCTGCTGAGCTTCGCGTACTTCATCGCGTTCCTCGTCATCTATCGCGATCCGAGCAAGGACAGCAAGCTCTCTGCCGCTGAACTCGACTACATCCAGAAGGGTGGTGCGACGCCCGAGGGAACGTCGAGCGCAAGCGTGTTCGGCATGCTCGGCTACCTGCTGACCAAGACCAAGGTATGGGGCCTGACGATCGGCTTTGCGGCCTACGGTTACTCGTTCTATCTGTTCCTCACGTGGCTGCCGGGTTATCTCGTCCAGACGATGCACATGAGCATCCTCAAGTCGGCGGGCTTCGCGGCGATTCCGTGGGCCGTGGCGACGGTGACGGACCTGGTCGTCGGCGGGTGGCTGATCGACCATCTGATCGCGCGCGGCAAGGACGAGACGCGCGTGCGCAAGGCGGTGCTGGTGACGGGCATGCTGTTCGGCCTTGCCGTCTTCGGCGCGACGCAGACGACGAATCCCGGATGGGCGATCCTGTGGATCTCGATTGCGCTCGGCGGTCTCGCGGCGGCTGCGCCCGTCGGCTGGTCGCTGCCGTCGCTGATTGCGCCGAAGGGCGGCGTCGGCACTGTCGGCGGCATCATGAACTTCGCGAACAACCTGATGGGCGTGGCCGCGCCCATCGTCACGGGCTTTATCGTCGGCGCGACGAACTCCTTCACCAACGCGTTCCTCGTGGCGGGCGTCATCCTGGCCGTGGGCATCGTGTCGTTCGTGTTCGTGATGGGACGCATCGAAGCGATTCCGGAACCTGACGAT
The DNA here is from genome assembly GCF_900108945.1 of Paraburkholderia diazotrophica. Lineage (GTDB taxonomy): Bacteria > Pseudomonadota > Gammaproteobacteria > Burkholderiales > Burkholderiaceae > Paraburkholderia > Paraburkholderia diazotrophica. The sequence continues at coordinate 235,683 of NZ_FNYE01000009.1, forward strand.
ACGGACCATGCAGCGGGCCGCACCGTGACGAAAACGTCGACGCCGGCGGGTTGAGCCACGCGATGCAGCGGCGCGAAATTACATCGGTTTGAAAGCCTGACCGGCTGGCCGGCACAGAACAACGAATCAATAACAGCCTCGATGAGGCATCTGGAGAAAAACGCAATGAAAAAGAACCGTCAACGGCGCCTCGCAGGTCTGGCGGCAGTCGCTTCCGTTGCTACGGCAGCGCATGCACCCGCGTTCGCGCAAAGCAGCGTGACGCTGTACGGCATCGTCGATAACGGCATCGGTTATCAGTCGAGCTCGACGACGCTCGGCTCGACATCGGGCGGCCACTCGGCGTTCAAGATGATCACGGGCGTGTGGGCAGGCAGCCGCTTCGGCCTGAAGGGCGCGGAAGATCTGGGCGGCGGCACGAAGGCGATCTTCACGCTGGAGGAAGGCTTCAGCGCGAACAGCGGCGCGATGTCGACGAGCAACCTGATGTTCAGCCGCCAGGCGTTCGTCGGCGTAACGAACGGCACGTATGGCACGCTGACGGCGGGCCGCCAGTACGCGTCGTACTACCAGCTGCTGTCGCCGTATAGCCCGACCACCTGGCTCACCGGCTTCTACGGCGCACACCCTGGCGACGTGGACGGCCTCGACACGATCTATCGCGCGAACAACACGCTGCTGTACATGTCGCCGCAACTGTATGGCTTCAAGTTCAGCGGCTCGTATTCGTTTGCGGGCGTACCCGGCAGCGTGAACCAGGGCTCGACGTGGAGCACGGCGATCCAGTACTCGCAGGGGCCGGTCGGTCTTGCGGTCGGCTTCTCGCGGATCAACAACTCGACGGTCGGCGGCGGCGCATTCGGCGCCGATTCGACGACGTCGAATGCGGGCGCGCAGACGGGCGTCTCGGCGGTGACCAACGGCTATCGCACGGCGCAGGCACAGCAGCGCTTCGCGGTCGGCGCGGGCTACACGTTCAACAGCCAGTTCGACATCACGGCGACGTACACGAACGTGCAGTACATTCC